>NEWP02000021.1:29490-174336 GCA_002869895.2 Nitrospira sp. CG24E
CGGGCCAGTCGTCTTGGCAGTTGCAGTGATGGTAATCGAGCAGCAGCCTTCACGATCCGGCTGCGATTCTTCTTTGAATGAGATATCGACGCTCGTCAGAAGAATGGGATGACACATAGGAATGAGGTCCGGAGTCTTCTTCGCTCCCATCACTCCTGCCACCTGTGCGACGGACAAGACGTCCCCCTTGGCAATCCTGCCACGCTGAATCCTTTTAAGGGTTTCTGGCTGGAGAAAGACTGTCGCCTGAGCGGTTGCGGCCCGTTCGGTCGTGACTTTGGAACTGACATCGACCATTCGAGCTCGTCCTGACTCATTGAAGTGCGTAAATTCTGCCATTATACGAAAGGATTCAGACGGTTACAGGAGGAAATGTGAAGAGATTATAGGAGCCGGGGGAAAGGGCAGTCAAGGGCGAGGAGGAGCGGCCAGGTGCCCTTTTTGCTCGCAGAACGCGCACGAGGAAGGGATGGGGCTGATGGTCTTCTGTGCTCACGCAACGCGCGGCCTCAGAAGGCCCTCGCCAGGGCTAAGGGCACGTCTCGGCGTGCCAGTGGGTGGGGAGGGTGAGCATGTTGCGCGCAGTAGAAGATCGATCAGCCCCCATCCCTGAGAGAAAACGAGCAAGCTTGGAAGGATTATTCAGAAAGTGAAGTCGTTCGATGCGCGCACTCGAAGATCGACCCTGTTGCCCTGTTGTTGAAAATAAAATGGTTCAAGTGATGAGAGGAGGGGATCGTGGCTGAGCAATTTTCGTTCGATGTGGTTTCGGAAGTGGACATGCAAGAGATGAAGAATGTCGTCGATCAGGCGACAAAGGAGATTAAACAGCGCTTCGACTTTAAAGATTCGAAGACGGAGATTACGTTGAAGGAAAAGGAAAAAGAACTGGTTCTGCTGTCCGACGATGAATATAAGCTTAATGCGGTGAACGACATCGTCAAAACCAAGTGTGTGAAGCGCGGAGTCTCGCTGAAGGCGTTCACCTATGGGGCCGTGGAGCCGGCGCTGAGCGGGACGGTGCGCCAGGTGGCGAAGATTCAAAGCGGCATCGCGGCGGATAAGGCCAAAGAAGTGGCAAAGGCCATCAAGGAGTCCAAGCTGAAAGTGCAGGCGCAGATTCAGGGCGAGCAGGTGCGCATGTTGAGTAAGAGCAAGGATGACCTCCAGGCGGCGATGGCGTTTCTCAAAACCAAAGACTTTGGGATCGATCTGCAGTTCACCAACTACCGTTAACCGGTAACGGGATGGTGAAAAATGCCGCCAGCTTTGTTCTCGCATCGTTCAGACCCTCAACGTACCACAAGGGTACGCCTCGGGCCTTCACTCGCTGTGGCCTCGCTGGACGACATTTTTGACCATCCCGCAAGGCCTTGTCTTGTGCATGGCTAGAATTCTTATTCTCACTCTTTTTCTGGCGCTCTCCCTCGCCGGCTGCAATCGCAGCGATCCCATCGTCGTCATCCAGCTCAACCCGAAGAATCCTGACATTATTTACGTCGCGACGAACGACTACATCTATAAGACGCGCGATGGGGGGCAGACTTGGGCAAACCTTTCGAAAGGGATGAGCCATTCGCGCGTGATTTCGATGGCAGTCGATCCAGTCTATCCGGCCACGGTCTATGCTGGTACGAAGGGCGATGCGGTCTTTAAAAGTCATGATGGCGGGCAGCGCTGGGCTTCAATGCGTTCGGGGTTGGACGATGCCACGATCTCGTCGGTTGTCAATCAGTTTGTCTTCGATCCGGCGGACAACAATCACATCTATCTCGCCACGACGATGGGTGTGTCCGAAACGAAAGACGGCGGCGAGCATTGGGTGAAGAAAATGGAAGGGATGAAGGAAGTGCTGATGGTGGTCACATTGGGTATGGATCCGACGAGACCGGCGATCTTATATGCGGGTACGAGCGGCGGCGTGTACAAAACGATCGACGAGGCCGGTCACTGGGAAAAGGTGAACAACGGTCTTGTATCGCCGGACATCATTAAATCGTCGCGTGCGCTCAGCGTGACGTCGGTGTTGGTCGACCCGTTTGAGCCTGATACGGTCTATGCCTCCACGTTAACAGGACTCTATAAGACAATGGATGGTGGGAGGGCTTGGGTGCGGATCGGACAGTCTCTGCAAGACCAAATGTTGTTTTCGATGATCCTAGACCGTACGAAAAAGGGCGTCATTTATCTGGCTGGTCGGGAGGGTGTCCATCGGAGCGAAGATGGTGGGGCGACCTGGAGTACGCTGAATACTGGTCTTGCGACGCTCAACATCCGATCGCTCGTGCAGAGTCCGACCGATCCGAACATGTTCTATGCAGGGACGAACGGGAGTGGTTTATATAGGAGTCACAATCGAGGGACGACATGGGAGTCAGTACCGACTGTACTCCCTAGCCAGTGAGAGGGTTACTGTTGCGGGCCGGTGCTCCGTTCCTGGATAGTCGAACCGACTGAAGACGACCCGAACGACGAGCCGACAGCAGACTCTCGGAGGCTTGAGCCGACGCTCGAGTCCCCGAAGCTCGATCCTACCGTCGAGTCCGAGAGGCTCGACCCCACAGTGGAACGTTGCAGCGACGAGCCGACCGCCGAAGACGATTCGCTGTTGAGGCTAGACTCGCCGATTGAAGGGCCCGCACGGCCCGTAGCGCCGATCCCAAATCCTGCCGGACCTGAGCTGCCGATATCGTGACTGTTTTTCGATGAGGCGCCGATGTGTTGACCAGTCAGACCTTCTGCGCCGATCGTGTTGCCGGTTTTCGGAGTTTTTCCGATACTCGGCCCTGCTGCCGGCACGTTGCCGATGCTGGCACCAGTCTTTGGCCCGGTCGAGAGCTTCGGCGCGCGGATGTCTGTCTCAATCGACCCTTCCATTTCACGGATTGCCAGCGCTTCACGACCTGAGTTTTCAAAGTCCCCTGAGTCGCGAGCGTTGGTTGAAGTACTGATGCGTTCGAGCGTCGCACGCAGTTTCTTGAGATCAGCGCGAGCCTTGGCGACAGTCGGGATCATTTCGCGGAGCATGATGCCGCGCGAGGCCATCGAATGGTTCGACATGTTGGATTGAGTGGATGTGAGTAGCTCTCCGACTTCTTTTCCCATCTCTTCGACCTGCTGAAGCTCAGCGAGGTCGGTTTTGCAGCAATCGAGGAAGTTGCGATATTTGTTTAGAAATGTCGACACGTCACTCTGAAGATTTTCAACCTTGAAGTCCTGTAGCGGTTTGTTGCCTACGGGCACATCCCCTTCTTGCTCTGATGTCTTGGCTTCTTCCTTTTCGGCAAGCGGCACGCATCCGGGTCCTTGTCTTGCTGAATATTGCCGATCGGCCTTTTGATCGGGACACCAGTAAAGCGATGATGCCGCCTGTGCCATGGTGGCCCCACCGATCACGGCAGTCAGACAGAGTGCTGTGGCAGTGATGAATGATCGCATGAAACTATTCTCAGCCCAGCTTGAATCCTTGTCAATGAAACTCGCCAACTTTGAGCCTGCTGCCATGCGCTGCCAATTCCTTGTCGGAAATATCTGTATGCGTAACCAAGATCCATGCCACAGCTCACTGTTTCGGCCAAGAGGTGAAGTCGTTTAGCTAATGGAGTGAGTTTTCAGCTTACCCATAGAGTTTGCACATAGCCGACTAGATGTCGCGTACATCTCTCTGTAGAGCTCGGATCACCAAGAAACAGGAGTCCTCTTTCCCCACATGCGGCCGGTATCCTGCTTCAATGCCTTGATATTAGAGAAAAATCAGCGACATCCAGAACTTCATAAGTCCATGAATTTCCTGTTGACAAGTCCTATTGGGGGTGTATACTGCCGCGGCAGTGGGAGCAAGTGGGTGTATCTGGTAATAAATAATATATGGAGGTTTCTGGACATACCGCAGTAATGCCAGAAGAGGTTCTGTTTTGGCTGATTCAAGCTGATTGCCAAACCTATCTAGACTGTACGGTGGGGTATAGTGGGCATGCTGAAAAGCTCCTTCAGGCAAGTGGGCCTGGAAGCAGACTTATTGGGCTCGACCGCGATGAGGTGGCCATTGCAGCTAGCCAAAAAAGACTCTCACGCTTCGGCGACCGTGTGATCCTTTGCCACGGTCACTTTGTGGATCTGAAGCAGCATCTCGCTGCCATTGGTATTGGGAAGGTCGATGGAATTTTGTTTGATCTTGGAGTCTCCTCCGTGCAGTTGGAAGACCCAGTCCGCGGCTTTAGCTTTCGGGGGGATGGGCCATTGGACATGCGTATGGATCAATCGATGAGCGGAACTGCAGCTGGCCTGATCAATCGATGGACGGAAGCGCAGCTGGCCGACACGATTTTTCAGTTCGGCGAAGAACGGTTTTCTCGGCGAATTGCGCGTGCCATTGTTCGTGCGCGTGAACGTCAGCCATTGGCAACGACAAAAGAGTTGGTCTCCGTAATCGAAGGAGCCGTTCCTGCGAGTTATCGGCATGGTCGTATTCATTGTGCCACTCGTACGTTTCAGGCTTTTCGCATTGCAGTGAATCAAGAGCTCGACTGTCTGGAGCCGGCATTGCGCGATGCGGTAGATGCCTTGTCTCCCGGCGGACGTCTCTGCGTGATTTCATTCCATTCGCTTGAAGATCGGATTGTCAAACACACGTTTCGGGCTCTCTCTGGCAAGGACAATCCTGCGCTGATGGTGCTGACCAAGAGACCACAGGTCCCCACCAGTGAGGAGTCGGACAGGAATCCTCGATCCCGTAGCGCCAAGTTGCGGGCTGCTCAACGGGTATTCACGGGAGGTCGGCCATGAAGATGTTGACGATTGTGGCTGGTGTGATGTTGATCTTCGTATTTGTGTGGGAACGTGTCGATGTCGTTCGGTTGGGTTATCACGTCGAACGATTGAAGACGCAGAAAGTATTGCTGGAACGAGAACGGGATCAACTGCAAGTAAAGTTCTCTGCGTTGACGTCTCCGGAGCGGATCGCGAAGGTGGCGACCGAAAGGTTTGGGCTGGTTCCACCGATGCAAGGCCAAGTACTGATGGTGCATGAGCGTGAAGAGGTCCCGGGGCCTCCACTCCTACCGGTTGAGCAAGTCCGTCTGGCGAAACATGTTTCACCTGGGAGGGCAAGCGAGTGACTGCCGGCCCTTCTCGTGGTCGCCGCTATGTGCTGCTGCTCCTGCTGCTCTGCGGGTTCAGCATCATTCTGTTCCGCTTGGTCACGCTACAAGTGCTTCAAGCGGCAGAACTCACGGCGAGGGCCGATCGGCAACATCAAAAGACCGTGTCGTTCGAAGGGGCTAGAGGCGTGGTCTCGGATCGGCACGGCAAAGTGCTGGCGATGAATGTGGAGGTACCCTCTGTGTTCGGTGTGCCGGCGTCGCTGGAGAGCCCGTCGACGGCTGCCCGCACTCTTTCGCCGGTGCTCAACATTCGAAGCGCTGAGCTTGAGAGAAAGCTTCGGCAAGACAAGAATTTCGTATGGCTGGCGAGAAAGGTCGAGCCTGAGCAGGGTCGCCGGCTGGAGCAGTTGTCGCTGGATGGTATCGGAGTGGTGATGGAGGGAAGGCGGTTTTATCCCAAGGGTCCGTTGCTGGCCCATGTCATCGGGTTTTCCGGGATGGACGGCCAGGGGCTAGAGGGGCTTGAGCGCCGGTACGATTCGCATTTGCATGGAGAAAAGCGCGTCACCGTGTTGCAGCGCGATGCCTTAGGGCGAACGGTGTTTCCTAAGGGTTTGGCCGAGCAAGCGGCGACACCGGGACATGCTTTGACGCTGACAGTAGATGAAGTCGTCCAATACATTGCAGAAAAAGAACTGGAAGAGGCAGTCGCCCATTCCCGCGCCAAGTCCGGAACGATTATCGTCATGGAGCCACGCTCTGGTGCGGTTCTTGCCCTGGCCGTCAGTCCCAGGTTCGATCCGAATGTCGTTGCCGCGTTGACGCCGGACCGATGGCGCAATCGCGCTCTGACGGACACGTACGAGCCAGGATCAACCATGAAAATTGTCGTTGCGGCAGCGGCACTTGAAGAAAATGTCATGACGCCGGATTCCATGGTCTTCGGTGAAAATGGCCGTATGGTGATTGCAAACACAACCATACACGACCATGAGAAGCAGGGATGGATGACGTTCTCCGAGGTGATCCAAAAATCCAGCAACATCGGCGCTGCAAAAGCCGGAATGGCTCTTGGAGAGCAGCGGCTCTATCGCTATCTCCAGGCGTTCGGATTCGGCCAACGTACGGAGATCGATTTGCCGGGTGAGGTGAATGGATTATTAAAAGCTCCCAAAGACTGGGGCCGCCGTTCTCTGGCATCGATCTCGATGGGACAAGAGGTCGGGGTGACGCCTCTCCAGATGGTGTCGGCGATGGCGACTCTGGCCAATGGGGGCGTGATGATGAAGCCCTACATCGTATCCGAGATTCGGGATGAGAAGGGTCGCTTGCTTAAGGAGGTGCTTCCACAAGTGAAGCGACGAGTCGTGTCACCGGACACCGCCAGATTGATGACAACGATATTGGAAGGTGTCATTACGAATGGAACTGGAGCGAAGGGGGCTATTCCTGGGTTCCGTGTAGCGGGCAAGACCGGCACCGCACAAAAGATCGATCCACGAACCGGCGCCTATTCTTCTACGCAGTTTATCGGGTCATTTGTCGGCTATGTGCCGGCAGAATCTCCGCGTTTAGCGATGATTGTGATTCTTGATGAGCCGCAGGGCGAAGCCTGGGGCGGGGCCGTGGCTGCGCCGGTTTTTCAGCGGGTCGGGGAGCAGGTGTTGAACTATCTCGGTGTGTCCAGGGAAGACACTGTGAAAATCGCCCTGGCGATGAAGGACTTCTAGGAAGCCATGGCCGGCGAACTTCTCACCGTTAAGCAGTTGCTCAACGCGCTTCGTGGGCAAGTCGAGGTGCTGGAGGAGCGAGGCGATGGAAATCGTCTCGTGCAGAGGATTACCGACGATTCGCGAGCCGTGACGGACGGGAGCCTGTTTGTCGCCGTCAAGGGTGAACGGGTCGATGGTCATGAATTTATCGAACAGGCGGTCAAGGCCGGAGCGGTCGCGGTGGTTGGGCAGGAGTCTCTCGCGACCGGGCTGCCATCGTTCATACGGGTGGCCGATTCGCGTAAGGCGCTCGGCCTTCTCGGGAGTCGGTTTCACGGAGATCCATCCAGCCATCTCAAGATGATCGGTGTGACGGGCACAAATGGGAAAACGACAACGACGTATCTCTGCAAGGCCCTACTGGAAGGGATTGGCCGACAGGTGGGGTTGATCGGCACGGTGGGATACCAGATTGGGCAGGAGACTCTTCCTGCTTCTCATACGACGCCTGGCGCGCTCGACCTTCAAGAGCTCTTGGCAAAGATGGTTGAAAGCAGGCTGACCGATGCGGTGATGGAAGTGTCATCTCATGCCCTGGCCTTAGACCGGACATCAGGCTGCGAATATGATGTGGCTGTCTTCACGAACCTCACGCAGGATCATCTCGATTTTCATCGCACGATGGATGAGTACTTTGAGGCGAAGTTGCGTCTATTTACCGGGTTGAGCGGGGGACAGAAGGTTGCGAAGCGAGCCATTGTCAATATGGACGATCCCCGCGGGAATGCGATTCGCGCAGCCTGTTCTGTGCCGGTCTGGGGGTATGCTATTCAGAACCAGGCAGATCTTAGAGCGGAGCGAGTGCAGCTTTCGCTTACCGGGACCACCTTTACCGCGGCGACTCCCGCTGGCACGTTTCTCGTCGAGAGCCGATTGGTCGGAGAGCATAACGTCTACAACTTACTGGGGGCGATCGGAGTGGCGCTGCACGAAGGGGCGACGTCCGATCAAATCTGCCAAGCCACCGCCCATATCGCCAACGTCCCAGGCCGCTTCGAGCGGGTCTCTTCCGGACAAGATTTTACCGTCGTCGTCGACTATGCCCATACAGAAGATGCTCTGCGCAGGCTGCTGACAGCAGCCCAAGCGTTGAAGACCGGGCGGATCATCACCGTGTTCGGTTGTGGAGGTGATCGGGACCGAGGAAAGCGGCCGAAGATGGGTCGCGCTGCCGTGGAATACAGTGACGTGGTGGTGTTGACGTCCGATAACCCCCGAACCGAGGATCCGATGGCAATCCTTCGCGAGGTCGAAATCGGCGTGCGCGATGCGCTCACGCGCCGCAGGCAGGTGCAGTATCGCTTGGTATCGGACCGTCGCGAGGCGATCGGCGCTGCTATCCGCGAGGCCCATCGTGGCGACATGGTGCTCATCGCCGGCAAGGGCCATGAAGATTATCAAATCATCGGCAGCAAGAAATTTCATTTTGACGATCGCGAGGTGGCTCGCGAGGCGATTCAGCAATTGCGGGATTGCGCGTGAAAGTCCAGACCTCTGTCGGAGCCGCGCAGGATGGGGAATCGATGGGACTCTTTACGGTCGAGGAGTTACGAGAAGTTATCAGCGTGAAAGTTCTTGCGGGACAGGACTCCTTGTCGGGGAAGCATCGGATCAGACAGATCAGTACGGATTCCAGATCGGTTCGCCGGGGTGATTTATTCGTGGCGCTCAGGGGCGACCGGTATGACGGGCATGAGTTCGTGCCTGGCGCTCTCGCTCAGGGCGCAGTGGGAGCCATCGTTCACGATGAATATCGGCTTCCTCCGAACTCCGCAGCGGTACGCCGCATCGACAACCGATCTACGCCCGTTCTCTTCGGGGTGCGTGACCCGTTGTTCGCCTACCAACAATTGGCGACTCACCATCGCAGTCGGTTCCATATCCCTGTTGTGGCGGTGACCGGAAGCAACGGCAAGACGACGACGAAAGACATGGTAGCGGCGGTGCTGGCCCAGCGGTGGCCGGTCTTGAAGACCGAAGGGAATTTCAATAATCGAATCGGCGTGCCGGCTACCCTCTTTCGGATCACGGCTCGCCATCGCGCCGCCGTCATTGAGTTGGGGGTGGATCAGCAAGGGCAGACGACCAGGCTCTGTGAGATTGTGAGGCCCACGATCGGAGTGATCACGAATATTGGTCCCGATCATCTCGAGTTTTTCGGAGGCATGGAGGGGTCGGCGCAGGCCAAGGCGGAATTATTGGACATGCTTCCAGTCGATGGCACGGCCATTTTAAACGCCGACGATCCCTACTTTGGCTACCTCGCTGCGCGTGCACAATGCCGTGTCATGTCCTTCGGATTTTCAGAGATGGCCGATGTCCGCGCGAGCGGAGTCACGTCCGATGCTCGTCAGGGGACGACCTTTCGCCTGCACCTCCCCGGAAAGAGCCGTCCGACCATTGCCCGCATCAAGGTGCACGGCAATCACAACGTTACCAATGCGCTTGCCGCGGCGGCGGTGGGTGCTGTGTTGAGCCTGTCAGGTGCGATGATTGCCCAAGGGCTGGGCCGATTCCGCCCTGCTGCGATGCGGTCGCAGGTCGTGACCCATCAGGGAGTCCACATCATCAACGATTGCTACAACGCCAATCCCGCTTCGATGAAGGCGGCGCTTCAATTACTGGCAGAGTGGAGCCCTGCACGGGAACGCATTGCCGTGTTGGGAGACATGTTGGAGCTTGGCCCGGAGACCGGAAAGATGCACCGTGAGGTTGGAGAGTTTCTTGCCGCACAGGGGTTGTCGCGATTGATCGTCTGCGGGACGTTGGGTCGGGACATTGCGGAGGGAGCCAGGAGGGGCGGGATGGCAGGCTCGCAGATCGGGGAAGTGGCCGATGCGGCCGCCGTAGCCGATCACCTCAAGAGCCTTGTACGACAAGGTGACGTGGTGTTGGTGAAGGCCTCTCGCGGAATGAAAATGGAGCAGATTGTGCAAGTTCTGACGGGGGTGAGGGCGATCATTAAGCGAGCGTCGTAAGGAGTCGGCGTCAAGCCCGCGCAAAAGTCGGTCGAACGGACAGGCTCACTTTTAAGGTAAAGACGGCATGCTCTATAACTGGTTGTATCCGTTTCATACGGATTATTCGTTTCTGAACGTCTTTCGTTATCTGAGCTTTCGCATCATCTATGCGGCTGTGACGGCGTTCTTGATCGCTTTTGTCCTGGCTCCGCAGGTGATCAAGAAGCTGCAACTCCTGAAGCTGGGTCAGCAGATTCGCGACGATGGTCCCAAACGCCATTTGGCGAAGAGTGGGACTCCCACCATGGGCGGGATTCTGATCCTCTTCGCCGTGGTTCTTTCGACGCTCCTCTGGGCGGACATCGCGAAACCCTATATCTGGCTGGTGCTTGCAGCCATGGTGGGGTTCGGAGCGATAGGATTCGCCGATGACTATCTCAAGATCACCAAGGCCCAATCGAAGGGGTTGTCGGCGGGGCAGAAGTTCGCGGCACAGGTGACTCTTGCCTTGGCGATCGCGCTGGTCCTCTACTTCCTGCCCGGTTATTCGACCAAGCTCAGCATCCCATTTTTCAAGAATGTCGTGCCCGACCTCGGCTGGTTCTACGTCGTCTTTGCCGTAGTAGTGATTGTCGGGAGTTCCAACGCTGTCAATCTGACCGATGGTCTCGATGGGTTGGCCATCGGACCGGTCATGATCACGGCCTTGGCCTATACAATCGTCGCCTATGTCGCCGGTCATCGACTCATGTCGGACTATCTGCTCATTCAACATATCGAAGGAGCCGGTGAACTTGCGGTATTTACCGCCGCCATCCTGGGGGCGAGTCTGGGGTTTCTGTGGTTCAACACCTATCCGGCTTCCGTGTTTATGGGAGATGTCGGTTCGCTTCCACTGGGAGCGGCGCTGGGCACAGTTGCGGTGATCAGCAAGCACGAGTTGCTGCTTCTGATGGTCGGCGGAGTGTTTGTGATCGAAGCGGTCTCGGTCATTTTTCAGGTGCTCTCATTCAAGTCGCGCGGGAAACGCATTTTTCTCATGGCGCCCATTCATCATCACTTTGAAATGAAGGGGTGGGAGGAGCCGAAGGTTGTCGTGCGTTTGTGGATTATCGCCATCCTATTGGCTTTGTTGAGTCTGAGCACCTTAAAGCTTCGGTGATGACATGAGGGGAGCAGCATCGGTGGAATTTGCGGGCGCACGAGTCACGGTCATGGGGCTTGCCAGAAGCGGCGTGGCTGCTTGCCGGTTGCTTCAGACGGCGGGCGCACGAGTCACGGTAGCCGATCGGAAAGAATCGGAGGAGCTGACCTCGGTCCTCGGCTCCATCGACCGAGACCACGTCGGTGTGACTGTCGGCGCGCGTTACGAAACGTCGCTCGATGAGGCAGACCTGGTCGTGATCAGCCCTGGAGTGCCCTATCGGCTCGCCTTGCTCGAAGCGGTGCGTCGGCGTGGCGTGAAGGTGATCAGTGAGCTGGAGCTGGCCTCGCAGTTTCTCCGAAGTCCACTCCTTGCTGTGACCGGGACCAACGGCAAGAGCACCACTGTGACCTTGATCGGAAAATTTCTCGCCGAACACGGTCAACGGGCGTTTGTCGGCGGCAATTTGGGCATTGCCTTGAGCGAAGCGGCGGTGGAAGACCTTCGCGCCTGTCAATCAGGGAAGCCGAGTCCGTACGACTATCTCGTTGTGGAGGTTTCCAGTTTTCAGCTTGAAACGATCGACCGGTTCCACCCCTGGGTCGCGTCCTTACTCAATGTGACGGTCGATCACCAAGACCGATATCAGTCATTGGATGACTACATCGCGGCGAAACAGCGGATTTTCGAGAACCTTACCGAGTCAGACTTCGCCCTGTTCAACCTCGACGATGATCGCGTAGCCACGTTGCGACATCGAGTCCGCGCGAAGCGCCTGGGCTTTACGACCACGTCGAAGATCGGCGTTGATTTGTCCGGAGGAACCTATCTCGAAGGCGACCGGATCGTGACGACGGTTACCGGTATACGGCAAGAGATTTGTCATCGAAGCGAGATCCGCATCATCGGTAATCACAATGTGGGTAACGTCATGGCGGCTGCGACCTATGCCCTGGTGTGTGGATGTTCTCTCGATGCGATTCGTCGAGTCCTCGCAACGTTTCCCGGACTCGAGCATGCCCTTGAGATCGTCCGTGAGCGTCGCGGCGTTCGGTTTGTGAATGATTCGAAGGGAACAAATGTCGATGCCACGCTCAAAGCGTTGGAGAGTATCGATCAGCCGATTTGGCTTATTGCCGGTGGACGGGATAAGGGTGGAGATTTTTCTCGACTTGCCCAGGCGATCAGCCGACGGGTCACGCAGGTGATTCTGATCGGAGAAGCAGCGCCATTGCTGCGACAGGCATGGGCTGGTGTCGCCACCCTAACCGAGGCGGCGACGTTGCAGGATGCCGTGGGCTATGCGGCGCAGGGCGCATCACCGGGTGACGTGGTGTTGTTGTCACCGGCCTGTGCCAGCTTCGACATGTTTTCCGACTATCAAGACCGTGGTCGTCAATTCAAGGCATTGGTTCATGCCTTACCTGGGTGACGTGCAAGGAGTGGGAGGGGCGGTTCTGAGCAATGGCACATCGATCAGCGGGGACTCTTTCGCTTCCATGGTCCCAGACCAGTCAGCGAACGGGCAAGCAGCGGGTGGTGGCGGACCATGCATTGCTTGCAGTCACCATGATCCTGGCCTTGGTGGGACTGGTCATGGTGTTCAGTGCGAGCGCCATTGTGGCGGGCAACCGGTTCCAGGATCCTGGATTTTTTCTGAAGCGGCAGGTGGCTTGGCTTGGAGTCGGCTTTCTGTTGATGCAGCTCACGTCGAGAATCGACTACACGTTATGGAAGAAACTCTCCATTCCGATGCTGGCATGCATGTTGCTGTTGCTCGTCATGGTGTTGGTGCCGTCACTTGGGGTGGCGGCGAAGGGAGCGCGGCGATGGCTGCCGATGGGACTCTTCTCGGTTCAACCGGCAGAAATGGTCAAGCTTGTGGCTGTCATTTATATGGCGGCCTATCTGACCAGAAAAGGAGACAAGATCACGCTGTTTCGCGAAGGTCTTCTGCCGGCCCTGATTGTGATGGGCTTGCTGAGCGGGTTGGTGCTGCTCGAGCCGGACTTGGGAACGGTTGTGGTACTGGGATTGGTGACGGTCGGGATGTGTTTCCTCGCAGGGGCGCGGGTATCCCATCTTCTGGCTTTGGGCCTCTGCGCTATTCCGGTCGTGCTGGCGCTGGTCCTTGGTTCGAGTTATCGGCGTCAACGGCTCATGACGTTTCTCGCTCCATGGAAGGACGCGTCGGATGCCGGGTTTCAGATCACGCAGTCCTTCCTGGCCTTCGGGAGCGGCGGGCCGTTCGGAGTGGGATTGGGAGAAGGCAAACAGAAACTCTACTTTCTCCCGGAGGCGCATACAGATTTTGTGCTGGCGCTGGTCGGGGAAGAACTGGGGTTCATCGGGACTGCCATCGTGATCCTGCTGTTTGTATTTTTTGTGTGGCGGGGGTTTCAAATTGCCGCACGCGCTCGCGTGCCGTTCGGCCGGTATCTGGGCATGGGTATTACCCTGCTGATCGGCGGCCAGGCATTAGTGAATGCAGGGGTGGTGACAGGGCTCTTGCCGACGAAAGGTCTGACCTTACCGTTCGTCAGCTACGGAGGGTCCTCGCTGGTGGTCAGTCTGATCGGGGTGGGGATCTTGCTCAGTATTTCTCGCGATCGGCATGCCGGTGGGCCTCGAGGTGGACGTGGTGGGTTGGATCACGAATGATGATCATCATTGCAGCGGGAGGGACCGGAGGCCATCTCTATCCGGCCGTGGCTTTGGCGCGAGAGTTTCTTCTGCGCGATCCCGCAAACAGGGTGCTCTTCGTGGGGACCGAACGTGGGCTTGAGTTGAACGTGCTGACCCATGAGGGACTCGACCTGGCCTTGATCGACGCCAAGCCGGTGATGGGCAAGGGGCTGTGGGGGGCAGTAGCAGGCTTGTGCGCGATGCCGGTCAGTTTATGGCAGTGCGTTCGGATATTGAAAACGAGACGGGCGGATTTGGTCATTGGAGTCGGCGGGTATACGAGTCCGATGATGGTACTCGCTGCCGCATTGACCGGGGTGATGCGCGTGATACTTGAGCCGAATGCGAATCCAGGCATGGCCAACAAAGCAGTAGGGCCGTTCGCGCAACGAGTTTTTCTCGCATTCGAGTCGTCTGCTGATTCGTTCGATCAGTCCAAGGTCCGTGTGGTGGGGACTCCGATTCGCAAGGCATTTTTAGAGGGCCGCCCCCAGGGTCAGGAGAAGTCGAGGCCGTTTCATCTCTTGATTTTCGGCGGGAGCCAGGGGGCGAAGGCGGTGAATACGGTGGTGATGGAGGCGTTGCCTGAACTGATGAGGCAATTGCCACAGCTCACGGTTACCCATCAGACCGGCGAGTCTGATCATGCGCGAGTAATTGAGGCCTATCGTCTCGCCGGAATCGAGTCACAGGTTCACGCCGTGCCGTTTCTCTATGATATGCCGGTAGTACTGCGGGGGGTGGATCTGGTCATCGCCAGAGCCGGCGCCATGACAGTAGCTGAACTTACGACTTGTGGGAAGCCCGCTATCCTGATTCCGTTGCCGTCGGCGATTTATGACCATCAAACGCAGAATGCCAAGGTGCTGGAAGCAGCCGGGGCTGCTGTGCTGCTCCCGCAATCTAGACTTACGGGATCCATGCTCGTTCTCACTATTGCCGGCATTCTCGGGAACCCAGAGCGATTACGGGCCATGGGGACAGCCAGTCTATCGATGAGACGAATCGATGCAGCCGAGGCGATCGTTCGTGAGTGTTATCTACTCATGGGGGGCCATCATGATGCCAATCGCTCTGTTGGAGCGTCAGGAGTCTAATGGTATCGGGCAACGCGGACAGGGATCACAGTCGTATCCACCGGTCGGTGGAGTAAGGCGCGCGACGATGTTTCGCAAGACGCAACAGATTCACTTAGTCGGAATCGGGGGATCGGGGATGAGCGGCATCGCCGAGGTGCTGTTGACGATGGGCTACAAAGTGACGGGCTCAGACCTGCAGGCTTCCGATACGACGAGGAGATTACAAGAGCTTGGCGGGCGCATCTTTCTCGGCCATCAGGAATCGAACGTGGGGGAAGCGCAAGTGGTGGTCATCTCTTCCGCCGTGTCGGCGCAGAACCCCGAAGTCGTGGCGGCTAAGGCAAAGCAGATTCCCGTGATTCCTCGAGCCGAGATGCTTGCGGAGCTGATGCGATTAAAATTCGGGGTTGCCATTGCCGGAGCCCACGGAAAAACGACGACGACGTCGATGGTGGCCAATGTGTTGGCCCAGGGCGGGTTGGACCCGACGATGGTGATCGGGGGCAAGGTGAATGCGCTGGGGAGTCATGCTCGCCTTGGGCGAGGCGAGCTTCTGGTGGCGGAAGCCGATGAGAGTGACGGGTCGTTTCTCCGTCTGTCTCCGACGATTGTCGCGGTGACAAATCTCGATCGGGAACATCTCGATCATTACGGCAGCATGGAACGCATCAACGAGTGTTTTCTCGAGTTTATCAATAAGGTGCCGTTCTATGGGTTGGCGGTATTGTGTGCTGACGACGACCGGCTCAGGGCGCTTTTCCCGAACATCGTGAAGCGCTATCAGACCTATGGGCTGAATGAGCGTGAGGGGGTCACGCCGGACTTCTTTGCGACAGAGATCAACTTGAACCAATGGGGCGCCGAGTTTCGGGCACAGTACCGTGGGCGCAACTTGGGCCCATTCCGTCTGGCGGTGCCAGGCCGACACAATGTCTCTAACGCGCTCGTGGCGATTGCGATCGGTATCGAATTGGATGTGCCGGTGGACCTCATCAGGAAAGCGCTAGCGGCCTATAGCGGAGTGGAGCGTCGTTTTCATCTGCGAGGGGAAGCAGGTGGGATCATGGTCGTGGACGACTACGGGCACCATCCAACTGAGATCAAGGCCACCCTGGCTGCAGCGAAGCAAGGGTGGAGAGACCGGCGGTTGGTGGTGCTGTTTCAGCCGCATCGCTATACCAGGACACGAGACTTGCTGGAGGACTTTGCGAAGGCATTCGCCCAATCGGATCTGCTGTTCTTGGCGGACATCTATGCAGCGGGAGAGCAACCGATTCCCGGGGTATCAGGAGCCAACCTGGCCGACATAGTTCGTGAGACAGGCCATCCTTCTGTGACCTTTGTGGAACAAAAAGACATGTTGGTGGATCAGGTGCTGCCCCACCTGAAGTCTGGTGATCTCGTCATCACGTTAGGGGCGGGGGATATTTGGAAGGCAGGGATTGGTTTGTTGGCCAAATTGAATTCCGCCACATGATGTCATGAAGCGAGGTAGCCGACGTGTCGCGGCAGTTGCGAAGGTTCATAGGCCATTCACGAAGACCGATTTATCGGCTGCGGTGGCTGGTTTCCGAGGGGCCGTGTCGTTCCAGGCCCTGTTACGGAATTACACCTCGTTCAAGATCGGAGGGCCGGCGGATGTGTTGGTTGAGCCGACTGATATTGAAGATGTCTGTCTGGTGGTCAGGCAGGCGCGCGCACACAAGATCCCGTTCTTCGTGTTGGGCGGGACGAATTTGCTTATTCGAGATGGGGGAATCCGCGGCATCGTGATGAGTCTGGCGGGGTTGCGAAAGATCAGGGAGGAACCTGGTTCTGTTCTCTTTGCCGAAGGGGGGGTTGGGATGCCGACATTGATCGGCCACGCCATCCGCCACTCCCTGGCGGGATTGGAATGGGCTGCGGGAATTCCAGGGACCGTGGCAGGCTCCGTGGTGATGAACGCCGGAACGAAGCTCGGAGAAATGAAGGACTCGGTTAAGGCCGTCCGCATGGTGAATATGAAAGGCCAGATCGTGGATATCGACGCCAGTCAGGTGCGGTTCGAGTATCGCCGGGCTCTGCTGCCTCGTGGTGTGGTCGTGGGGGTATGGGTTCAGTTGCAACAAGGAATTCGATCGGAAATTGAACGTGTCGTCAAGGAGTACCTTCGCTACCGACGAGACACCCAGCCACTCGCGTTGCCGAGCGCCGGTTGTGTATTCAAAAACCCTCCGAGCGATTCCGCCGGCCGATTGATCGAAGCGGCTGGACTAAAGGGGGCGCGTGTCGGCGATGCGGAGGTATCGATGAAGCATGCCAACTTCATAGTGAATCGGGGGCAGGCGCGCGCAGCGGACGTAATGGCGTTGATCGGGAAGGTTCGTGGCGCGATTCGCCGCCGGGCCGGTGTGCGGTTGGATCTTGAACTCAAAATCGTAGGAAAGACGTAACGGTATGAGCGAGCCTCGTCCGACAGAGCGGCCCCTCCTGACCCTCGCCCGAATCGGGGTGTTGATGGGTGGGCGATCAGCTGAGCGTGATGTGTCTCTCAGGACTGGTGCAGCAGTGCACCGGTCGCTGGTCCGTCGTGGCTACAACGCGGTGGCCATCGATGTCGGATCGACGCTCTTTCAGGACTTACACGACCAGAAGATCGAGCTGGTATTTCTCGCGTTGCACGGACCAGGCGGTGAAGATGGCGCGATTCAAGGATTTCTGGACACCCTGGGAATTGCCTATACCGGGTCCGGCATCCAGGCCAGTGCGATCGGCATGCATAAAGTGACCACAAAAACTCTCTTGACGTCAGCGCACATTCCTGTGCCGGCCGGCATGGTGGTGAAGCGCGGGGAGAAGGTCTCAAGCGCCACCGTGATGAAGACGGTGAAATTGCGTTGGCCTGTCGTGGTGAAGCCGGCGTCGCAAGGGTCCACAATCGGGGTCTCTATCGTGCGGAAGCCGTCACAATGGCGTGAGGCCCTGGCCTTGGCCCATCGTTACGACGCGGAGGCTCTGGTCGAGGCCTATATCCCGGGACATGAAGTCACGGTGCCGATTATTGGGAGACACCACGCTTCTCCATTGGTGCTTCCAGCCGTAGAAGTTGTAGCGCCGGGAGGCTTTTACGACTTTTCAGCGAAATATGAGTCGGGGAAAACGCAATATCTCTGTCCTGCGCCGCTGACTGCATCGGTGACCAAGCAGATTCGGAGCTTGGCGCTACACACCTATGAGGTGCTGGGCTGTGAAGGCGCGGTCCGGGTCGATTTCCGTATCACGCCGCGCGGCCGTCCTGTTGTGTTGGAGATCAATACGGTGCCTGGCATGACCGAAACAAGTTTGTTGCCAATGGCGGCAGCGCAGGCCGGGATTGACTATGACGCATTGACCGAACGAATTCTCGAGTCCGCACTCGGCCGCGCAGCCCGTTTCGACCGTCCGTCAGGGGAAGGCGGTATGGCATGAAGGTGTTTTGGCAAAAGCGAGCGGTGAAAACAGTCGGCCCTCGTCTGAACCAATGGAAGGGTGCGCGCGCCGGCCAGGTATCGGATCAACGTCAACAGGCTCGTCGGGAAAGACTTCTCTCGCGGGGGCGACGTGTGCTGCACGTGGGACAATGGATCCTCGGTCTTGCGGTAGTAGTGTGGGGTCTGACCGTCGTCGCGCGAGAGATAGGACCGGTTCTTCAGAGCTGGCTGGAAATCCGCGCGGTAGAGGTTGAGGGTATCCACCATGTGACGAAGCAAGAAATATTGGAGCGGCTGGTCTTAAAACCCGGCATGGGACTCCAT
The DNA here is from genome assembly GCA_002869895.2 of Nitrospira sp. CG24E. Classification (GTDB taxonomy): domain Bacteria; phylum Nitrospirota; class Nitrospiria; order Nitrospirales; family Nitrospiraceae; genus Palsa-1315. The sequence continues at coordinate 48,006 of NEWP02000021.1, forward strand.
CAAGTCAGTACAGCATTTCTTGCCGAGCGGGTACAGAGACATGCTTGGATCAAAGAAGCAACCGTTGAACGCAGGCCTCCGCATCTGCTGTCTGTCACAGTCGTAGAGCGCACGCCGTCGGTCATTGTTCGGGCCGGCGTGGACCATTGGTTGAGCGATGAGAACGGCTATCTTCTTGCCAAGCTGGGCAGACAGGATGACCGGACGCTGGCATTGTTGACCGGGCTGGATCCTCAGTCCCTTCAACTCGGCGAGGCACGGGTCCGCAATGCCATTCAGTCCGGGGTCGTTCTGGCCAGGCTCATCGCCAACACCTTCGATGGACGGGTCGAAATCGATCTCACGAATTCTTCGAATGTGGTGGCGTCTGCGAATGGGGTGCGTTTTCAATTCGGCGACGACTCTCTGGTCGATCAGTGGGAACGGTTCCAGAAAGTCAGATCGTCGTTCAAGACTGCTTCAATCGATGGGCGGAAGCGCGAGATCAGCGAGATCGATCTGCGTTATGACAATCGTGTCATTGTGCGAGAAGGGGTGTGAGGACTGTGCCGAAGCGTGATCACATTCTTGTCGGGTTGGATATCGGGACGACGAAGATCTGCGCCATCGTTTCGGAAATCACCGATGAGGGCATGCTCAACATCATCGGGGTCGGGTCGAGCCCGTCTCGCGGGCTCCGCAAAGGCGTGGTGGTCGATATCGAGAGCACCGTGGAATCCATCAAGAAGGCGGTCGAAGAGGCCGAGCTCATGGCGGCAGTGCAGATCAATTCCGTCTATACCGGCATCGCCGGCAGCCATATCTCAGCCGAGAATTGCAAAGGGGTCGTGGCGCTCAAGAAAGCAGAAGTTACACGGGAAGATATCCATCGGGCGATCGAGAGTGCGAGAACTCTGGCGGTGATTCCCCATGAACGACGGATTCTCCACGTGTTGCCTCGGGAATTTATGGTGGATGGACAGGAGGGGGTCCGGGAACCGTTGGGTCTGTCAGGCAACCGTCTGGAAGTCAATGTGCATGTGATTACCGGCGCTGTGACATCGGCCCAGAACATCATCAAGTGTGTGAATCGCGCGGGGCTCGACGTCGTGGATATGGTGCTGCAGCCGTTGGCTTCGAGTGAGGCAGTCCTCAGCCAGGAAGAGCGTGATCTGGGGGTCGTCATGGTCGATCTGGGTGGTGGAACGACCGACCTTGCGATTTTTCTCGATGGAAGCATCAGGCACTCAGCGGTTTTGCCGATCGGCGGGCAGAATCTGACGAAGGATCTGGCAATCGGGTTGCTGACCTCTCAGACCGAAGCCGAAAAGATCAAGTTGCATCGTGGGATCGCCCGAACAGGATTGGTGCAGGGCCATGAAACGGTGGAGGTTCCGTCGGTGGGAGACCGTCCTGCGCGGACGTTCTCGCGCCGTGATATTGCCGAGATTCTTGAGCCGCGTGTTGAAGAAATATTCGAGTTGGTTCGTCGAGAAATCGTGCGTGCCGGCTACGAAGGCATGTTGGGGGCGGGGGTGGTGATTACGGGTGGAACGTCGTTGTTGGAAGGGATGCCTGATGCGGCCGAGCAGGTCTTGAATCTTCCGGCCCGCCGCGGTGCGCCCAGCGGGATCGGAGGGCTTCGCGACATCGTCAGTAATCCCATGCATGCCACGGGTGTCGGCTTGCTGCTCCATGCCAGGCACCATGCTGAGGAAATGGCCACGGCCGGGCTGCGGAGCGGGCGGCCGTTGCACAAGGTATTCGACCGTATGAAGTCCTGGATGTTCGAGTTCTTTTAACCATTCTGCGACGCGGATGACCGCGACGCGGATTCTATCAAGGGAGGTGTCTTGATGTTTTCATTTGAAGAGGATGTCGTATCCCCCGTTCGGATCAAAGTGATCGGTGTCGGTGGCGCCGGGTGCAACGCGCTGAACACCATGATCATGTCCGGATTGGCGCGGGTCGATTTCATCGCGGCGAATACCGATCTGCAGGCGTTGGATCGGTCGCGTGCATCGTACAAGGTTCAACTGGGTCCTGAGAGGACCAGAGGACTCGGCGCCGGAGCGAAGCCGGAAGTGGGAAAAGATTCGGCGTTAGAAAGCAAAGATCAAATTCGGGAATGCCTCGAGGGCGCGGACATGGTCTTTGTGACTGCCGGAATGGGTGGTGGAACCGGGACTGGCGCCGCGCCGATCGTGGCGAGTATCGCACGCGAACTCGGGATCTTGACGGTCGGAGTCGTGACGAAGCCTTTCTCATACGAAGGTCATCGCCGGATGATTCATGCGGACGAGGGGATTCGCGATCTTCGTCGTCATGTCGATACGTTGCTCGTGATTCCGAATCAGCGGTTGCTCGGCATCGTCGACAAGGCGACGCCCCTGCTCGAAGCCTTCAAGGTCGCCGATGACGTTCTGCGGCAGGCCATCCAAGGGATCGCGGATGTGATCACGACCACCGGCCATGTGAATGTAGACTTTGCCGACGTGCGCACCGTGATGTCGCATACGGGGCGTGCCGTGATGGGCATGGGAGTGGCGCGTGGGACGAATCGGGCGATTGAAGCGGCGCAAAAGGCGATCTGCAGCCCGTTGTTGGAGGAAGGGAGTGTGGAGGGCGCCCGTGGCGTGCTGCTGAACATTACCGGCGGACCCAACATGTCGCTGCATGAGATCGAGGAAGCGGCTACGATCGTCCAGCAACCGGCCGATCCTGAAGCCAATATCATTGTCGGACAGGTGATCAACCCCGATATGGGCGATGACCTGGTCGTGACGGTGATTGCCACCGGATTTGAATCGACAGAGCAGTCTTCACAGGTTCCCGTGGCTGCGGCTAGGACGTCCCGCGCCGGACAACAGACGATGGGCGAGCGGTCATATGCGGAACGGCCCATGAAAGATCTCGATCGTCCGACCTTCTTGCGACGAATGGGAGAGGCGAGAGAGTCGATGGAGAGGACTGCGGCGGTGGTCGACGATGAATGGGACGTACCGACATTCCTGCGCAAGCAGGCAGACTGAGCCGATAGGTCTGTAGTGGAGAATAATCTCAACGGAGTATGGACATGGGCATAGAGGTCATCACGGTTCCTGCCTTCGCCTCTGCGCGCGACGGTGTCCGACACTTCTTTGGCACGCGCAGCCATGCGGACTCTCTGGTACTTGACGTAGGCGTCCCGGTCCGTCAGTCCGGGGTGCAGGGGCGCGGTTGGCTGCTGTCTGTCAAGCAAGTGCATGGGACCGATGCTCTGGTGCTGGACCGTCCGCTCGCCGAATCGGATCAGTTCCTAGGAGGGTGGGATGCCTTGGTGACCGATCAGCCGGGTGTGACGGTAGCGGTGCGAACGGCGGATTGTGTTCCTATTCTCATGCATGACGTACGCCGGGGCATCGTGGCGGCGATTCACGCAGGCTGGCGGGGGGCAGTGGCAGAGATTGTGCCGAAGACGATGACTCTGATGGCGGCCAGATTTGGATCGAGGCAGTCGGATCTGCGAGTCAGTATCGGACCCTCGGCCGGTCCCTGCTGTTATGAAGTGGACGAGCCGGTGCTGGACCAGCTCCGGAAGGGATTGCCTGGCTGGGAGTCGGTTGTGCGGGACTATCGAGTAAACAAGGCTCGGCTGGACCTCAAGGCCTTGATCCGTCGGCAAGTGGAGGGAGAAGGTGTCCCTAGGCCCTCTATTTCAGCCGTGAACCTCTGTACGATTTGCCATGACCAGCTCTTTTATTCCTATCGACGGGAAGGCCGTGTGAATGGAACGATGGTCAGCGGGATTACTCTGCTCTCCCACTGATAGGAATTGGTCCCGGTGTGCGCCTGACATTTGTCCGACAGTTTGGGTACAATAGTTTTGAATTTCCGGTGAGCAGTGCTTCGGCTGTGGCTGCTCAGGTGTGATGATTCTGAGGATAGGCGGCGGGTGCAGAAAGTTGGTTGATTCAACCTCTTAAGTAACGATCTGGAACAGATTCGTCATATTTTCTTTGCCTAGGTGAGTTGCATCGGCTGCTCATGCAACCGTTCAATGCCATTTCCCTGAAGGGATTCGCGGTGGGCCTGTCGAGCGAGAATCCGGTTGAAGTTGAAAAGAAGGTCGCGATGGCGCGATTCGGCATAGCTAATCAAGGAGTGTGGGGTGTCTAGTCCAACGATTGCGAGCAAGATCACATTCATTGGAGGAGGCCAGATGGCTGAGGCCATGATCGGTGGTCTTCTCGCGGGACGGATCTGTTCTGCTGAGTCGATATGGGCCACAGATCCCATTGCCGAGCGCCGCGATCGCTTAAAAAGTCAGTTTGGCGTTCGGGTTGGTTCTGCCAATCGTGAGGCTGTTGCCTGGCCGGACGTGATCGTCTTGGCGGTAAAGCCTCAGACGCTCCCTGCCGTGCTCCGTGAGATCGGTTCAAGCCTGGCCCATGCGCTTGTGATATCTATTGTGGCAGGAGTGACAATTCGGACGATTGGCGAACTGACGCAGGGGGCTGCACGCGTGGTCCGGGCGATGCCGAATACTCCGGCATTGGTTCGAGAGGGTATGACCGCGCTTGCGACAGGCGCTGGGGTTTCGGACGATGATGCTCGGCTGGCTCGAACGATATTTGAAACGGTCGGCAAGGTAGTGGTGGTAGAGGAGAGGCTCATGGATGCGGTGACAGGATTGAGCGGCAGCGGTCCTGCCTATGTCTTTCAGGCTATCGAGGCGCTGGCAGATGGAGGGGTCATGATGGGCTTACCGCGCCAGACGGCAGAACTCCTTGCCGCCCAGACTGTGTTCGGGTCGGCCCGATTGGTGCTCGAGTCGGGAGTGCACCCAGCCCAATTGAAAGATCGGGTGGCATCGCCCGGAGGCACGACCATTGCCGGACTTCACCAGCTCGAACAGAGAGGATTCCGCGCTGCGCTGATGGCAGCGGTCGAAGCGGCCACCACACGATCGAAGGAGTTGGGACGCTGATGTTTGTCGCGGGCAATGCTCTTTCAGCGGTGGCGACCATCCTCGACTATGTGTTATGGCTGTATATGTGGGTGATCATTGCTCGTGCCCTGATTTCGTGGGTTAACCCGGATCCATGGAATCCGATTGTGCAATTTCTAAACAGGGCGACCGAGCCGGTCTTGGCGCCGATTCGTCGGATGATCGGGCTGCGGATCGGAATGGATGTGTCGCCGATCATTGCGATATTGATCATTACCTTTCTGCAAATTGCCGTTGTGCAGTCACTCAAAGAATTTGCCATGAGGATGAACTGAGATGACCATGGGGGATGCCATGAGAATTACACCGCTCGATATCCAGCAAATGGTGTTCAAGGTCACCATGCGTGGGTACGACAAAGAAGAGGTCAATCGCTTTCTTGAAGAACTGGCGCAGACAGTCGAAACATTGAATCGGGACAATGCGGTCCAGCGGGAGAAGATCATATTTCTGGAGCAGCAGCTCGCTGAACTGAAGCGGGCGGAAGCGACATTGTCGAATACTCTCATGTCTGCTCAATCGCTGGCAGAAGATGTGAAGCGGAACGCTCATCGGGAAGCGGATCTTGTCATCAAGGAGGCGGAACTGAAGGCTGGTGAGTTGATCCATCAGGCCAGGGTCGAGTTGACGGAAACGCAGCGCGACATTTCGTCGCTTCAGAAGCAGCGATTGCTCATGATTGAACGGTTGCGCGCATCATTGCGGATGTTCGAGCGTCTGTTCGAAGTGGAAGAACGGGAAGCGCTCCATGACGCAGCTGCCGCATCAGAGGAGAAGCTTGAAGGAGAATCGAGCCCGGCTTTGTGACCTATTGACCTGATCGGTTCTTGTTACCCGATACGGTGTTGTTTATTTTGCACCGCCCACCCCAGCAGATTTCATGACTCATGACAGGTGCTGTGCCTATGGCTACCCCTCATATTATTCAGGCGGCGCTGCAATCGGCCGTTGACGAGGGTGTGTTCCCCGGTGTTCAGTTGGCGGTGCGTGTATCTGGAAAGCTGCAATGTGTGGCTGTAGCTGGACGACTGTCGTCCGAGCCGCCTGGCCTTGCGGTGCAACCCACGACTCTGTATGACCTCGCCTCTCTCACAAAACCTCTGGCAACGGTCACGTCTTTGGCACTATTGATTCAGCGTGCCAAAGTCGGTCTTGAGGATCCCGTGCAACGGGTATTGGTCGAACTTGAAGGAGCGCCGATCGGATTGGTAACGGTGCGAGATCTCGTGACCCATCGTTCAGGTCTGCCGGGGTGGCGGCCGTTCTACGAGCGGTTTGACGTGCAGGGTATCGTTCCCGGGCTCTCCGGTGAAAATCGGCTAGCCAAACAACAGGTATTGCGAATGGTTCGTGACGAACCGTTGATCTATGCGCGCGGAGAGCGTAGCGTCTATAGCGACCTTGGATTCATGTTGTTAGGATTTCTGGTAGAGCGTCTCAGTGGAATGGCGCTAGATCTCTGGTGCGAAGAGGCCATCGTCCGACCGTTACAGGCCGACCCACTGATGTTTTGTCCCACGGCAGGGCGAACGCAACAAGGTGCCGCATGCCAAAATACCGATCCATGGCACATAGCCCTGACCGAGCGGGACGAGTGGCGTAATCGATTACTATGCGGGGAAGTTCATGACGAGAATGCCGCGGCGATGGGTGGCGTCGCGGGCCATGCAGGATTATTCGGGACCGCCGAGTCGGTATTGGCTATTTCTGGTGCCTGGCTCCGTGGCTACTATGGCAGAGAGTCGATTCTGGATAAGCGACTTGTCAGGCAGTTTACGATCCGTCAAGATTTTGCGGCTGAATCGAGTTGGGCCCTAGGGTGGGACACCCCATCGGTTCTGTCTTCATCCGGGTCTTATTTTTCAGAAAGGTCGTTTGGGCATCTCGGCTACACTGGGACGTCGCTGTGGATCGATCCGTTGCGCGAGTTGGAGGTGGTGCTGTTATCTAACCGAGTACATCCGAGCCGAAGGAATGAAAAGATAAAGGCCTTCCGCCCGCTGATTCACGATCTGGTCTATCAGGAGTATCTGTCGGCGCGATAGTGGGGGGGGGGCTAGGCCGGATCCTGGTAATCGATCCAGGTTTCTTTTTCGGCGAGATACTTCGTGCCTTTAAAATTGGCTCTGGTTCTCAGTTTGCTGAAACCAAATCCCTGCATCAACTCGATGAGTTCTTGTACCGCAGCTGGTATGGTCGAGTGTGAGTGCCCTTCAGCAGTCAGGGCTTCATACATGACCTTGGCGGAGTAGCCAGAGGGTGTTCGATTGACGAGGACGGTTCGATTAAAATACCGGTCGCTGGGGTCGACTCCTTCAACCTGGTGCTTTTCAACGAGCCCTTCTTTCTTGAAGAGCAACGGAAGCGAACTCATGACTTCCTCCGTGAGAATCGACTGGAAAAGTTCAGCATACCGATTATAGGGCGGCACCCAGTGGACTGCAAGCCGTTGACAACTGGGTAATGCCCTCCTATCATTTCCCCCCGCCGTGGTAGGCTCTGTGTTTCTGAAGATATGAATATCCCCAACAGTTTGACCATCCTCCGTATTCTCCTTATCCCCTGTTACATTGGGCTCCTCATATATGGCAGATTTACCGAAGCCCTCATCGTTCTTATTGTAGCCGGACTTACCGATGCCCTCGACGGGGCGATCGCCCGTGTCAAGAATCAACATACTCGCCTTGGAGCCGTGTTGGACCCGCTGGCCGATAAGCTGCTCCTCACCTCCGGGTTCGTCACGCTCTCGATGATTCATTTGATTCCGTCATGGGTTACCATCCTTGTGGTCAGCCGAGACGTGATACTGCTGATGGGAACGGCGGTGGCGCACTTCGCCGATTATCGCCTGGATCTTACCCCTACCTTCTTGGGCAAGGGCACCACGTTTCTCCAACTGTCCTATGTCGTGTTGGTCATATTCCTGAGTTCCCGTCACATCGATCTCACCCTTCTGCTGCCTCTTTTACTGGGCATGGTTTCCTTCACGCTATTATCCGGCTTTCATTATCTCTATCGAGGCGTTCGGCCTCCAAGTGCGATCAACAGCTGACGCGCCGTTTGCTTGCGCTTCGGTGCCTCGTCGCCTGCGCGAAGATCGTGCTTTTGTTTGACAGGTTTAGGGGTGGTCAGTAGACTCGCCTGGTAGGTATTCTTCTCAGCTTACAACCGGCCAGGCTGATGGCCACATCGAAGGGCGGAATGTCGCGTATGGCTACCTTTGCGTATGTCGGACGAACCAGATCTGGCGCCGTCAAGAAGGGGGAACTGAGCGCAAAAACCCGCGATGAGGCGGTTGATCAACTCCGTAAGCAGAGCGTCGTCGTCACTAGCCTTGAAGAAAAAAAAGGCGGCGCGGGCGGATTCAAGATAAGTCTCGGATCCGGTCTCACCGATAAAGACCTGGTTGTATTTACACGACAATTTGGAACAATGATCAATGCTGGTCTGCCCTTGGTGCAGTGCCTCGAAATCCTCTCGACCCAGTCGGAGAATAAAGTGCTGCGAGAGACGATCGGGGAAGTGAAGACCCAGGTGGAGGCCGGTTCAACATTTTCCGACGCCTTGCGTCGCTTTCCCAAAGTCTTCGACGATCTGTACGTCAACTTGGTGCATGCGGGTGAAGTGGGCGGTCTGCTGGATACGATCTTGACGCGCCTCGCACAATACATTGAAAAAGCGATGAAGCTCAAAGGGCAGATCAAGTCTGCCATGGTCTATCCAATGACGATCATGGGGGTCGCCGTTGCCGTTATTACCATCCTTATGCTTTTTGTTATTCCCATCTTTGCAAAGATGTTTCTTGAGCTGTCAGGCGGGAAAGTGGCGTTGCCTGGCCCTACGCAAATCGTTATCGACATCAGCAATGCCTTTATAGCCTACTGGTACATTATACTCGGGGCTATTGTGGGGACCATCGTCGGGATTAAAAAATACTATGGGACCGTTCAAGGGAGAAAGGTCATCGATACGCTGCTTCTCAAGTTGCCAGTGGTGGGAGATTTGATCAGAAAAGCCTCTGTGGCCAAGTTTACCCGTACGCTTGGGACGTTGCTCTCCAGCGGGGTCCCATTACTCGATGGGATGACCATCTGTGCAAAAACGTCGGGCAATAAAGTTATTGAAGAGACGTTGATCAGTGCTCGCCAGAGTATCAGCGGCGGGAAGACCATTGCCGACCCCCTGGCGGCAAGCGGAGTATTCCCGAAGATGGTGACGCATATGATCGCCGTCGGAGAGTCGACTGGCGCACTGGATTCGATGTTGGGGAAGATTGCAGACTTTTACGAAGACGAAGTCGATCAGGCGGTTGCCTCGCTGACGGCGTTGCTTGAGCCGGCGATGATGGTGTTCTTGGGGGTTGTGATTGGGTTTATCGTAATTGCGATGTATCTCCCAATATTTAAAATGGCCTCTGCAATCGGATAAGGCTGTTGGTACATCCATCTTTCTCACGGAGTCGGGCCTAAAATCTTTCTGCTCAAGTCATTCAGCGCCTCATCATAAGTGCAATGACAAGATTTCTGGCTCCAAGGTCAGAGGGGAATGAACAAGCCAGATCTCTCCTCATATTCTTCGGATATCTTTCTCTCCCATCGGTCTTCCATCCATGAATAATCTGCGCACAAGACTCTATTGGATCATGGGGCTTCGGATGGCCCTTGTGACCCTGATGCTCGGCCTGTCTCTTGTTTTTCAAGTTGGGAATGGCGGGCGGGTCGAAACGTTTTATACCCTGATTATTGTCACCTACGTTCTGACGATCCCTTCTGCCATTCTGCTCCGTGCGCTCACCTCGCTATCGGCCCTCACGGTGCTGTTTTGGTCCCAGGTGGCGATCGACTTTTTTCTTGAAACTGTGCTGATTACGAGGACAGGGGGGATCGAGAGTCCCTTCGCGGTGCTGTATGTGATGACGGTGGCCGTCGCCAGTCTCGTTCCCCGTCGGCGAGTGGGGCTGCTTACTGCCTGTTTCTGCATTATTTTGTTCGGGCTCTTAACGAACATTCAACTCTATGGCCTTTTCGATGGGTGGGGGTGGATGCCGCCGAGTCGGCTGAATTTGCCTGAAATATTTCAGACATTCGGGGTCTATGCCCTCGCCCTGCTTGTCGTTGGAATACTAGGCGGAACCTTAGCCGAACAGCTTCAGCAGGCGGATCGATCGCTTCGCGAGAAGGAACAGGGATTGACTCGACTCCAAGTCTTTCATGAGAATATCGTTCACAGCATCAGCAGCGGCGTGTTCACGGCAGATGCCATGGGCTGTATCACGTCGTTCAATCCGGCGGCGCAGGAAGCGACGGGATATACGATCGCACATGTGGCCGGGCGTCCCTGGCGCGAAGTCTTCAACTGGCATCCCAGCGAACAATCAGAGGAACAACTCAAGGGCGCGGTGTCTACGACGACGCGATTCGAGGTGGAGTGTAAGCGCGCGGATGGGAATCGCCTGATTCTCGGTATGACCCTTTCGCCATTGCACGAGCAGGGGAAGCAGGCGGGCTTGGTCGGCGTGTTCAAAGATCTCACGCAAATTCGGGACCTCGAAGAGGAGATGCGCCGCAAGGATTGGCTGGCAAGCTTGGGTGAAATGTCCGCCGGGATGGCCCATGAGATCCGGAATCCGCTTGGCGCACTGGCCGGTGCCATGCAAATGCTTCGGAAAGACGCCATAGAAGACGAGACCAATCGCCGGTTGATGGATATTGCGATTCGGGAGGCCACCAGGCTCGACAACATTATCACCGAATTTCTTCAGTATGCTCGTCCCCCGGCGCTCAATCTTGTGGAGCGCGATCTTAATAAAGTACTTGCCGAGACGCTCGATCTCGTTCAACATGAAGCGCGAACTCGTTCCAAGATTAAAATCGTCACTTCTTTGGCAAGCGGGGCGCTGACGGCACTGGTCGATCAGGATCAGTTCCGGCAAGTCTTGTGGAATATGGCGACGAACGCGTTTGAAGCGATGCCTGAGGGTGGGCAATTGACGATCTCGACGAGCTGCCGCCATGTCGATGCCGGTGAACGCAAGGGCGACGTCATTGAAATCGCCTTCCAGGACACAGGGGAAGGTATCCCGAGACAGAACCTGGACAAGATCTTTCTTCCATTTTTTACGACGAAGAAGGAAGGCTCTGGACTGGGTCTTGCCGCCGTGCATCGCATCGTCGATCTGCACGGGGGGTGGATTAAAGTCGAAAGTCAGGAGCGCCAAGGATCGAGATTTGTCGTCTGTATGCCGCGTTCAGGGGAAGCCGGCGTGCGATTATGGCATGAGGGGCGGACACCGTGGAAAAGATCTTAGTTGTCGATGATGAGAGAGGCTTGCGTGAAGTGTTGAGCATCATGCTCAAACGCGCGGGCTATGTCGTGACCGAAGCGTCGGACGGCGAAGAGGCCATCGGCCAGATAAACAAGGAAATTTTCGACCTTGTCATTACAGACCTCCGTATGCCGAAGGCCGACGGCATGGCAGTCTTGAAGGCAGTGAAGTCTTCTGCTCCTGAAACTGTGGTCCTCGTCATTACGGCGTTTGCCACCGCGGACTCGGCGGTTGATGCGATGAAACAGGGTGCGTACGACTACCTGACCAAGCCGTTCCAGGTCGATGAAGTGCAGCTGATCATTCGAAATGCTCTGGAGAAGCGGCGTCTTTCAGCGGAGAACATTCTCCTCAAGCGTGAAATGGCGAGCCAATCGTCGTTTGCGCAACTTGTCGGCCAAAGCGAGAGTATGCAGAAGGTGTTCAATGTGGTACGCCAAGTCTCGGACGCCAAGAGCAATGTGCTGATTTGCGGGGAAAGTGGAACGGGAAAAGAGCTGGTGGCCCGCGCGATTCACTATAACAGCGCCCGAAGCTCAATGCCTTTTGTGGCGGTGAATTGCAGCGCCGTGCCGGAGACGTTACTCGAAAGCGAACTCTTCGGGCATATGAAGGGGTCCTTTACCGGTGCGATGGCCAATAAGGCTGGCCTGTTCGAAGTCGCCAACGGCGGCACGATTTTCCTGGATGAAATCGGCGATACGACGCCGACGATTCAAGTGAAGCTGCTGCGGGTGATTCAGGAACGAGAGTTCCGCCGCGTAGGCGGCAGCCAGGATGTCAAGGTCGATGTGCGAATCGTGGCTGCGACCAATAGGGATCTTGAAAAGGCTGTGGCGGACGGATCGTTTCGTGAAGACCTGTACTATCGCCTGGATGTAATCCCGATTCGGCTTCCACCGTTGCGGCTTCGAACGGGAGATATCCCGCTCCTTGTGAACCATTTTCTCGGAAAATTTTCGCAGGAGAGCGGCAAGCCGGCTCCTGTATTGACATCGGAAGCGATGCATGTGTTGCTGGGCCATGAGTGGCGCGGCAACGTTCGTGAGCTTGAAAATCTGATCGAGCGAGTGGTCACGTTTTCCGCCGGCGCCCCTGTGACGGATCAGGACATCCGGGGCTGGCTTCACCGTGCTGTGACTCCACAGCAGCAGGGCCTGCCCACCGATCTGCCTGAAGACGGGTTGGATTTGGAGGAGCTTATCAACGGCATAGAAAAGGATCTGCTCCTGAAGGCGCTCGAACGGGCCATGTGGGTGAAGAAAAAAGCCGCACGGTTGCTGAGACTGAATACACGATCCTTCCGCTATCGATTGGAAAAGTACGCCATCAAGGGAGGCCGTGATTAGTTCCCAGCCAAGTCCATCCGAGATCACCGTCTTTGCTCCCGCAAAAATCAATGTGATCCTGCGTATCCTCGACCGCCGTCCCGACGGATTCCACAACCTCTGGTCGATCATGCAGACGGTTGCCCTCGAGGATGAGGTGCAGATCAGGTTATGCGCCGACCGGCAGGATATTCAGCTGAGGTGCGATGCGGCGCAGCTGGCTGCGGACCAGAGTAACCTCGTCTATCGAGCGGCAACGGTGGTGTTGGCGCAAGCCCGGCAATCGATCGGGCTGGATATCGAGTTGCGCAAACGTATTCCGATGGGAGCAGGCCTTGGCGGCGGGAGTAGCGATGCGGCAGCCACCATCATAGGGCTGAATAGGCTGTTACAGCTGGAGTGGTCTCCGACGCAAATGGCTGAGGTCGGGCAATCGTTAGGGAGCGATGTGCCGTTTTTTCTCTTTGCTCCTTCGGCGTACGTGGCAGGCCGAGGAGAAACAGTGCAACCGATCGTTGTCGAAGGAGTCCGATGGGTCGTCCTTGTCAATCCTGGGTTTGGGGTCAATACCAAGTGGGCCTATCAAGAATTGGCTGCTACCAGAACGGCCGTGACACCGTTATCGACGGTTCAGCAAGAACTCGGTCGGCAATCGCGTGTGGACTGGGCTCAACTGGTTGCCACGGCAGAAAACGATTTCGAAGCGCCGGTTTTTGCAACACATGAGAAGCTTCGGGAGATCAAACGGAGTTTGCTGGATCACGGAGCCGAGATCGCCTTATTGTCCGGAAGTGGGGCGACGGTGTTCGGACTGTTCGCAGATGAGGCGCGCGCTCGCCTGGCCCAGGCTCAGTTTATGAGCAAGAATGGGATGAAAATATTTGTCGTTCCCACCTGTTCAGGTCCACTTGTCTGGCGATAGCAACGGCCACCGATAGGCCGCGACTCGGTTGACAAGTCCCCGTGCATTCCGTTAGAGTTTGCCCCCTTAGTTGGCTTCCTCAACAGCGCGCAGTGAATGTAGGTAGGCGGGTTTGAATTACGCCCACCGACGCCCGCCGTCGAGACGAACCATAGACGAAACCGAACGCTAGACTGTTGCATCAAGCACCCTCTGAGGAATCGATGAGCGGAGATCTCAAGATATTCTCTGGCAACGCGAATCCGGCCCTGGCCCATGAGATTTGTGCCTATCTCGGGACCAAGCTCGGTGAGGCGACGGTCGGGTCTTTCAGTGACGGTGAAATTCGAGTCAAGATCGAGGAAAATGTACGCGGCGGCGACATATTCGTCGTGCAGTCGAGTTGCCAGCCGGTTAACGACTCCCTGATGGAGTTGCTGATTATTATCGACGCGCTCAAGCGATCCTCCGCACAGCGGATCACCGCAGTCATCCCCTATTTCGGCTACGCTCGCCAGGATCGTAAGGATCAGCCCCGTGTGCCGATTTCGGCAAAACTCGTCGCCGATCTCATCAGCACAGCCGGAACCGATCGGGTGCTGACGATGGACCTCCATGCGGGACAGATCCAGGGGTTCTTCAATGTGCCGGTGGACCACCTGTACGCATTGCCCGTGTTGTTGGACTACATTACAAAAAAGCAGGTGAGCGACCTGGTCGTGGTCTCGCCGGACGCAGGCGGAGTCGAGCGGGCTCGCGCCTTTGCAAAGCGGCTTGATGCGAGCTTGGCGATTATCGATAAGCGGCGTGAAGGACCCAATCAGACAGCCATCATGAACATCATCGGCGACGTCGCAGGGAAGAGCGCGCTCTTGTTGGATGACATGATCGACACGGCCGGCACTATTGTGAAGGGGGCGCAAGCCTGCATGGATCGAGGGGCTCGGGAAGTGTGGACCGCCTGTACCCATGCAGTGCTCACTGGGCCGGCATTGGAACGGATCCAGCAATCCTGTCTGAAACAAGTCATTGTGACCAATTCGATCCCCTTACGGGGTAAAGAGCTGATCTGCCCAAAGTTACATCAACTATCGATCGCTCCATTGTTAGGAGAGGCAATCAGGCGTATCCATGAAGATGAGTCGGTCAGTTCATTATTTGCCTAGTTTGTACTGAGGCATCTGAAGATTAGAGAAGAGAAGGGGGCGGAGGAGCACCATGAAGTTCGAACTAGCAGTCACAGTGAGAGAGAAGACGGGGAAAGGTGCGGCGCGCCAGCTGCGGCGGGAGGGCAAGGTTCCCGGCGTATTGTATGGGCAGGGCGAATGCCTACTCTTAACGATTGAGCCGGATAGCCTGGTCAAGATTTTGAAGGCACAGGCGGGAGGAGCCGCGCTCGTGTCTCTTACTCTCGCCGGTGCAAAGTCGAAGCCGAACCGAACGGCACTGTTGCGTGATTTTCAGGTCGATCCGGTCGAAGGGAATGTGTTGCATGCGGATCTGTTCGAAATTTCGATGGACAAGCCGATTCGCGTGAAGGTGCCGCTGCATTTGACCGGTGGAGTGCCGGCCGGTGTCAAAGAAGGTGGCGTTCTTCACCACAATATGCGTGAGTTGCATATCGAGTGCCTGCCCGGTGCGCTGCCGGACTTCATCGAAGTCGATGCCTCGGGCCTCGCGATTGCGCAGGGCCTTCACCTGAAAGACCTGGCTGCGCGCGAGGGAATCCGTTATCTCGACGATCCTGAACAGATGGTCGTGAGTGTGGCAGCTCCGATGACGGAAGCCAAGCTTGAGTCGCTCCTCGCAAGCGGCGCAGCCGCGCCGGATGCAGGGAAAGAGCCGGAAGTGGCCGCAAAGGGTAAAGTGGCCGGTGAGGCTCCTGAGGGCGGCGATGCAGCAAAAGCCGGAGCGGCCGCTGGGGCTGCCGATGCGAAGGGCGGCGATAAGAAAGGCGCTGCAGCGCCAAAAGCTGAGAAGAAAGAAGCAGAAAAGAAGAAGTAACCTTGCGCCTCATCGTTGGGCTGGGCAACCCTGGCGCTGCCTATGCCCCAACCCGCCACAACGCCGGTATGTGGGTCATCGAGCGGGCTGCGGCTCGGTGGTCCATCCGTCTCGCCAAGCGCGGCGTCGCTCAACGTGGATCGGGACGGCTTGGGTCGGAACTCCTCGAACTTGCCGGCACCCTCGACTGGATGAACGTCACCGGTCCTCCGCTCAAAGGCCTTCTGCGCGAGTATTCGCTGACCGCCGACGATTTGATTCTTGTCCATGACGACCTTGACCTCGATCTGGGGCGTCTCCGGATCAAGCAAGCCGGCGGGCATGGGGGCCATAATGGGATCAAGTCGGTGATCGAGGCGATCGGAACCGCTCAGTTTGTGCGGGTGAAGATCGGAATCGGCCGACCGGCGCCTCGTCAGGACTCGGCGGACTATGTGTTGCAGCCATTCACGAAAGAAGAGCTTGAGGTGTTGAACCCTTGTCTCGACCGAGCAATCGAATCCTTGGAATGTCTGGTCCACCGGGGAACAGCCGTGGCGATGAATCAGTTTAATGTGCGGGACAAGGTAGAAGGAGAGGAGCAATCTGACTGACTCTCTGCTCGCGGAACGCGCACGATGAGGCCATGCTCGTTCGACGCGCGCAGGAAAAGCCAGTCAGACTGCTCCTCTCAGAAATTGTCCCTCCACAAGGGAGGAGGAAGGTAGGAAGAAATGGGACTCTGTTGTGGAATGATCGGGCTGCCGAATGTGGGAAAGACCACCGTCTTCAACGCGCTCACCGGTAGTGGTGCGTTGGCGGCAAACTATCCCTTCGCGACGGTCGATCCCAATACCGGCATTGCCCTGGTGCCCGATCCGCGGCTCGGAGTCCTGACCGATCTCTTCAAATCGAAGAAGACGACGTTCAGTACGCTAGAGGTTCGCGACATTGCCGGTTTGGTGGAAGGGGCGAGCAAGGGCGAGGGGCTCGGCAATCAGTTTCTCGGCCACATCCGGGAAGTCGATGCGCTGCTCCATGTCGTCCGCTGTTTCCAGGGAACGGATGTCGTCCATGTCAGCGGAGCGGTCAATCCTCTCCGTGATATCGGTATCATTGAAACCGAATTGCTGTTGGCCGATCTCGACACGCTCGATCGGCGAAAGCAAAAGACGGAAAAGAAAGTCCGGGCAGGCGACAAAAAGGCCGCGTTTGAGCTGGCGTTCATCGACAAACTGGTTGGATTACTGGACAAGGGCGAATGGCTGGGCAATCTGACATACACTCCTGAAGAGCGCGTGGTACTCGATGAATGTCAATTGCTGGCGGCGAAGCCGGTGCTCTTCGTGGCCAATGTGTCGGAGCAGGCAAGCGCCGACGAGGCGATGGTCAAGGCGGTTCGTGAGTTTGCCGACAAGCGAGGCGCGCGGGTGGTGACGATCTGCGGCCAGCTCGAAGCGGAGCTGTCCACTCTTCCTGAGACTGAGCGGATGGACTTTCTGAAGGAAATGGGCCTCACGGAATCGGGGCTTGTGCGGCTGACCCGTGAAGCCTACACGTTGCTGAACATCATCACCTTCTTCACGGCCGGAGAAATCGAATCGCGGGCCTGGCCGATTCCCAAAGGCATGAAGGCGCCGCAAGCGGCCGGTAAAATCCACTCCGACATGGAACGGGGCTTCATCCGCGCCGAGATCTATCATTACGACGATCTCATGGCTTGCGGATCGGAAGCGAAGGTGAAGGAGAAGGGGTTGTTCCGGCTCGAAGGGAAGGATTACATCATCAAAGAAGCCGACATCGTGTACTTCCGATTCAATGTGTAGTTCCAGGGCGCGGATCCTGTCGACGAGCAGCCCAAGCGCGCGCTCACCCCGCCTGGTGTAGGAGGGGAAGGGTAGCCCGTTAGTCTCCTTTGCTCGCGCAACGCGCGGCCTCCGAAGGATGGGAAGGGCAGCCCAGTCGTCCTCCTGCTCGCGGAACGCGCACGATAAGAATGTGCTCGTTCGACGCGCGCAATCGAGGATCGACCAGGCTGCCCTTGAAAATGAAATGGAAAATTGAAAGACTGCGCGCAGTTGGAGACCAATCGGGCACCTTTTAACAGAAGATTCAGGCGGACGGGCACCCAGCTCGGCGCCACCGTCAATGGAATCAAGATCAGTCACTCCTGCCCTTTAAGTAGCACTCTCGTGGGGTTCTGGTTGATGGAGATCCCGACCGTTTTCTCCTGCACGTCGCATTCACCGCGGCCAATGACTATCATGTATCCCTTGGGATTGAATTCATCAAGAATTCTGTCGTTGAAGTTGCAGACCGCCCGAACCATTAAAAGTTTCCGTGAAATTCGTCGAAGCGAAGGGTTTCATAGTTCGCAAGGTGATCGACATCATTGCTCTCCGCGTCCTTCAATACATCGATGAGACACAATTTTGCATTTCCACGTGCCCGAAGAAAGCTGCGGGCTTGGTCTGCGTTCCCAAAGGGATGTCTCGGTGCATTAACAACTGCTGGATCAAGCAAGGATTCTTTTAAGATGGCTTCATTGAAGTATTCCATAATTCTGGAGTGAAGACGGCCTCTATAGTCTGTTTCTCCTGTATCTTGTGGGTCAAAATATTCCCCATGCGTCAGTCGATGGCGTAGCGCATCGCCATGGTTATCCTTTGTTCCCCAAAAAAGTTCTTTTAGTTCTTTGCCGAGGATTTGTTCCAGTCGTTGGTAATAGGCTGCCCCTTTTCGTTCAGCGTAGGGGATACCGGTCAAGGCTTCCACGGCAGAGAGCATGAGTAAGAGCCTCGATGAATAACCGAATGTGTTGACCGCATCCCGCCAGTAATAGAAAAACTCTTCTGGTATGTCGGGATGTCCAAGAAGCAGATCCAGGGCACTTTTCTCCTTCTCCATAAACATGAGGCCCGTAGCTCCTTTTCGATCCAGAACCCACCAGACAAAAGCCACCTTCAAATCGCGGCGCTCGATCAGAATCGGTTGGTTGAGATGCTCCGTATAACACTGACTCACCAGAGCCATTCGTGGAACAATCCGCAGGAGACGTTTTATAAAGAGTCGCCATGCTGCCATATAGTCATTGGCTTCAATTTCAGTCGTGGCAAGCCAATAAGGATGCGTCAACCATTCATCGCTTTCATCAACCAGCCAGGATGAAAAAGTCACACCTTCAGCAGTAAATGCAGTTGTGTGGGTTGTTGCTCTGCCAACACCAATGTGAGCCAGCGTATGGATTCTTTGCTCCAACCGATACAGCATAGGGGCTCTCCTTTATCTCTGCGCACAAACTAAGTTCCAGCCAATGCAGGTGTAACGGTTCTGTGAAAGAACTATCAAGCGGGGGGCTATCGCGTTTTCGCATCAGTCCTCTGACTCGCCAATGTGGGGATATTGTTCTGGTTCGGTTAGATTGGTCTCTATAGTCTCAGGGGCGGGGTCGAGCTTAAAATCCCTTGCGTCCTACTCGTAGTCTTTTTATCAACGATCAAGCGGTTCCGGGATGCCCCGTCTATCCTGTACCAGGTCATTTCGTTGACAGTCTCAGTTTGGCTGTGATACCGTCCACCCTTCTTCAGCCTCATATAGAGGCGCCTACACCTCGCTCCGGGCAATAGCTCCGGGGCCTTTGTCCAGGAGGATTGCTGCATGGAGCTCTACGAGTCTCTGTTCATTATTCGTGCGTCTGTCTCCGACCAGGAGACCGCTGCCTTGATCGAGAAGATGAAGGCGGTGGCAGAAAAGACCGGCGCACAGTTCATCAAGTCGGAAAACTGGGGTAAGAAGAAACTTGCCTATGAAGTGAAGCGGGAGCGCAAGGGCACCTACGGTTACTTCTACTTCAGAGCGCCCAATATCACGGTCGGTGAATTGGAGCGGTCTTACCGGTTGGAGGATTCGATCATCAAGTTCTTGACGGTCCATCTCAAAAAAGAACTTGTGCCGCCACGGCCGCGCGAGGCGATATCGGAGGAGTTTGCCGGTGGCAGGCTTTAATAAAGTCATCCTCCTCGGGAACCTCACGAGGAATCCTGAGCTGCGGTACACGCCGAACGGGACACCGGTGGCCAGTTTAGGTCTCGCGGTCAGCCGGCGATACAAGCAGGGCGAGGAATTGAAAGAAGAGGTCTGCTTTGTCGACATCGTTGTGTTCGGCAAGCAGGCGGAACATTGCGGACAGTATCTGAGTAAGGGAAACGGAATCATCGTCGATGGGCGGCTGCAGCAGCGCCGGTGGGAAACAGAAGACGGCCAGAAGCGCAGCAAACACGAGGTGGTGGCTCAGACAGTCACGTTTATGCCGAAACGCCAGGATGGCGGAGGTGGCGGCGGGTTTGAAGCGCCGGCGCATGATGACGCCGGATATGAACCGGAAGAGCACGTCTGAGTGAAGCCCAGTGTGTCTGGTTCATCTGGTTTGTTTTGTTTATCTGGCGAATTTGGTTCAGCTGGTTAGTTTCGTCTAACCAAACAAACAAGACAAACCAAACAACGAGATAAACTGAATAGACCAGATAGACCAAACGAACAAGACAAGCTGGTGGACTTTTCAGCATCCTGATAAATAGAGAGGGAGATGGGTATGGAGCGTGAACAGAGCGGAGACCGAGACGGTGGAGGCGGGGGTCGGTTTTTCCAACGCCGTCGGCCCTGCCGATTTTGTATCGACCAGGGAGCGATCGATTTTAAGGATGTCGGGTTGCTGAGGAGCTTTTTAACCGAGCGGGGCCGGATCGTCCCGCGGCGTATTTCCGGCAATTGTATGAGGCACCAGCGCGAATTGACGGCCGCCGTCAAGCGGGCTCGGCACATCGCTCTCATCAGTTTTGCTGAAGAGCGATAACGATCGCGTTGGGGATGGGAATGCAGGTAGGTGCCGCGATGGAATTGCTTAGGCCGCTGCTGGCCGACATAACGGTCGATGGGCTTTCGCTGGTCGGCGAGGCGACGGCTGAAGACCTCGGTCTCTCTGAGGATGATGCCGTCGTTTTGGGATCGCTGGCTGTGAGTCTGGACCTGACCAACGTCGAAGGGTTGGTTGCCGTGACGGGAGTGTTGGAAGGCACGACCGTCCGAGAATGTGTACGATGCCTGAAAAAGTACGAGGATCCACTGGCTTTTTCTGTGCGGGCCGCCTTCGCTCCGGAGCCCAAGTCGGCGCCGCGTCATCCGAAGCGGGTCGATTTGCGAAAGACGAGCACGAAGGTTGCCGAGGCTGAGCCGGAAGAGGAGCCGGACGATCAGTACCAGTATCAAGGCAATCAGCTGGAACTGGCTCCCATGTTGCGTGAACACCTCATTCTGTCGGCGCCGATGCAGCCCCTCTGCAGCGACGACTGTTTGGGGCTCTGTGCGCGATGTGGGAAAAATTTGAATGAGGGGCCCTGTCAATGTGCCGAGGAATTACCGATCCCGAGAGTTCGAGTCATCCAAGCCGCAAACCGCAAGCCCGGTGGATCGTCAGCGTCCTAGCGTGACCGCCTGCTATTGAAAGTGAGAAACAGTTGCCATGCCAAATCCGAAACATAAACATTCACGAGAACGACGCGACAAACGGCGCACACAAAAACTGCGTATCGCCCCTCCGGGCATGTCCGTTTGTCCTCAGTGCCACGAACTGAAGCTGCCGCATTACACCTGTTTGAATTGCGGGACCTATAAGGGTAAGGCGGTTATCCAGGTCGAAGAGTCCTAACGAGGTTCATGAGGGGGCCGTTGAGCGCTGCTCTTAGGGCTCAACGGTCGCCTGAATCACCACAGGATTGTGCTCGTTTCCTGTTGCGTCGATCATGTCACTGCTCTAAACTCCTGCCGCATGCAGCATGGTAACAGCTGCGCTCCTTGTGTGACCACGTAACATATCGTTGTTCGATGAGCACTCAGCAGCTATGAAGATTGCACTTGATGCCATGGGCTCTGACCATGGACCGGCTCCACTCATTGAAGGGGCTCTCCAGGCCGCCCAGGAATGCGATGTCGAGGTGCTGCTGGTCGGTGACGAGGCCATTCTCACCGCCGAATGTCATCGTCTCGGTTGCACGGACTCCCGCCTGTCCATTCGGCATGCCTCGCAGGTCGTCGAAATGCACGAATCGCCTGCTGCTGTGGCCCGCAAGAAGCGGGACTCCTCTATCTGGATTGCTACGGAATTGGTCAAGAGCGGCGAGGCAAGTGCCGTGGTCAGTCCCGGGAATACCGGCGCCAGCATGGTGGCGTCGTTCTTTGTGCTCGGCCTGACAAAGGGTGTTGAACGACCGGCGATCGCAACAAGCCTGCCAACTCTGACCGGTACGGCGATCATGTTGGATGTGGGGGCGAATGTGGACTGTACCGCCCAGCATCTGGCCCAATTCGCCATCATGGGAAATGAGTATGGAAAATATCTTTTTGGGAAGCCTAACCCCCGTGTCGGGCTGTTGAGTATCGGGGAAGAGGACAGCAAGGGAAATGAGGTCACGAAGGAGGCGTTCAAGCTCCTCAAAGCGAGCCCGCTCAACTTCATCGGCAATGTCGAGGGCCGCGATGTATATAGTGGGGCCACCGATGTGGTGGTGTGCGACGGCTTTATCGGAAATGTCGCGCTGAAGATCTCTGAAGGGGTGGCCGATACGATTAAGAAGTTATTGCTCAAAGAGATCTCCGGCTCCTTCTTCGGCCGCTTAGCCTATCCTCTCATTGCCAAACCGCTCCTGAACTTGAAAAAGAAAATCGATTACGCGGAATTCGGCGGAGCGCCGCTTCTTGGAGTCAATGGTATCACCATGATCTGCCACGGTCGTTCGTCCGCCAAGGCGATCAAGAATGCCATCCGCCGAGCGAAGGGATTGGCAGAGCATCGCGTCGACGAACTGATTCGACGCGATATTGAAGAGAGTTTCTCGCAAGCCAAACCCACCGAGGATGCGCCGGTATGAGAGCTCGCATTGCAGGAACCGGGGCCTATGCGCCGACTAAGGTGCTGACCAATGCCGACCTCGAACGAATGGTGGCTACATCGGACGAATGGATTGTCGAACGAACCGGGATCCGTGAGCGACATGTGGCAGGTCCGGGCGAGGCCTGTTCCGATCTGGCGGTAAAGGCGGCTGAGCGGGCATTGAGGGCCGCAGGGGTGAATGCGGCCGATCTCGATCTGATCCTGTTGGCCACCTGTACCGGCGATTATCCGCTTCCTGCCACCGCCTGTCTCATTCAACATAAGCTGGGGGCGACGCGCGCGGCTGCCTGCGATCTATCGGCTGCCTGTTGCGGGTTCGTCTACGCGCTGTCGGTGGCGGATGCTTATGTGAAGACCGGCATGCGCCATGTATTGATTATTGGATCGGAAGTGATGTCGGCGATTACCGACTGGACCGATCGCAACACCTGTATTTTGTTTGGCGATGGGGCTGGGGCGGCAGTCGTCAGCGCGAGCGAGAACGACCGGGGCATCCTCTCGACCCATCTTCGTTCCGATGGCGCCCTCTGCGAATTGATCGCAGTGCCGGGGGGAGGATCGCGTTTGCCGCCTTCTGAAAAGGTTGTGGTGGAGCGGATGCAGTATATCAAGATGAGGGGAAACGAGACTTTTAAGGTGGCGGTTCGGACCTTGGAAGAAGTCGCGCGCGAGACCTTGGCTGCGAATCATCTTCGTATTGAAGATCTCGATCTCTATGTGCCCCACCAGGCGAATGTGCGTATCCTCAAGGCCGTGGCCGAACGTCTTAGACTTCCGCCGGAGAAAGTGATGTTGAATCTCGATCGGTACGGGAATACGTCGGCTGCGTCGATTCCCATTGCGTTGGACGAGGCGGTGCTGCAGGGGAGAATCAAAGAGGGGAGCTTGGTGATGTTAGGGGCCTTCGGCGCGGGATTGACCTGGGCCTCCGCGCTCATCAGGTGGTAGTGGGGGGAGCGATCGACAGTCAGTTGCCAGCTCGGACTTGGAAGTTGGAGTTGCGCGCTGATGGCTTATGGCTGACAACGTCCCCGGAACTTTTTCCCGTTGACATTCAAAGGAAATTCGACGATATCTAACCACGCAGGAACGGCGCGCGTGCCCTTTCCAGCTGTGAATATTTCGATGATGCAAGCAACCGGTAGCCTCGTGCAATCACTTCGGTAGCATGGCAATTCTCCAATCAACCAACTCATCCGGCATCGGGCTGGTCTTTCCAGGCCAGGGGTCTCAGTCGGTTGGGATGGGAAGAGCGCTGCTGGAGGTCCAGCCCACTATTCGGAGTCTCTATGAAGAAGCCTCGTCGGTGCTGGGATATGACATTGCCGCTCTGTGTTTTGAAGGGCCGGCAGAACAGTTGAATCTGACGGAATATACTCAGCCTGCCTTGCTGGTGAGCAGCATGGCCGCGCTCCAGGCATTGAAGCCGCTTGGTATTTCTCCGATCGCAGTGGCCGGTCACAGCCTGGGTGAATACTCGGCTCTTGTCGCTGCCGAGGGAATGACGTATCGTGATGCGGTCGGGATCGTCCAGAAGCGAGGCCGGTATATGGCCGAAGCGGTCCCGCCCGGGACTGGGCTTGTCGCTGCGTTACTCGGTCTCGCCGCAGACGTGGTGAAGGATGTCTGCAAGGAAGCCTCATCCGTAGGAGTCGTGGCTGCGGCAAACTTCAATTCTCCCGGACAGATTGTCATTGCCGGGGAAAAGGCTGCCGTGGAGAGGGCCATTGAACTGGCAAAGACTAAAGGCTGTAAGAGGGCGATTCCCCTCCCTGTCAGTGTGCCGGTGCATACACCACTGATGCAGAAGGCGGCGGATCGACTCGCGGGCGAATTGGCCGCCATTTCCTGGTCCGATCTCAAGATGCCATTGGTAAATAATGCGGAAGCAAGAGCGATTACGAAGGCCGGCGATATCCAGGCGTCGTTAGTACGGCAACTTCCCTCTTCCGTGCTCTGGGAAGATACGGTGAGAACCATGTCTACGATGGGTGTGAATACGTTTGTCGAAGTTGGGCCTGGAACGGTCTTAAGCGGTTTGATCAAGCGGATTCTGCCGGAAGCGGTGACGCTGAACGTCAACGATCCTAAGTCGCTCGAGGCGACTCTAAGGACGTTAAATGTGAATCGTGAAACGGTGTTGTCAGAGCGTTTAACGAATAACGTTTAGCGATTAACGGAGTTGTGATGTCTCTTCAAGGTAAAGTTGCGATAGTGACCGGAGCGGCGCAAGGGATCGGTCGAGCGATTGCGGAAGCGCTGGCTCAAGCTGGGGCTGATATTGTGGTGGCCGATCTCGATCCGAGCCGGTCGAAGGACACGGTTGCGGCGGTGGAGCAGTTGGGCCGCAAGGCGCTGAATGTCAAAGTCAATGTGGCGGATGCAACCGATACCAAAGCGATGGTCGATCAGGTCCTGAAGGAATGGGGGAAGGTCGACATTTTAGTGAACAATGCCGGGATTACGCGTGACGGGCTATTGTTGCGGATGAAGGAGGAAGACTGGAACCTCGTGTTGCAAGTCAATTTGAACGGGACGTTCAATTGCATCAAGGCGGTCTTGCTCTCGATGACCAAACAGCGCTATGGTCGCATCGTCAACATCGCGTCGATTGTCGGAGTGATGGGTAATGTGGGGCAAGCGAATTACGCGGCATCCAAAGCGGCGGTGATCGGATTGACCAAGACGGTTGCACGTGAATATGCCAGCCGCTCGGTTACGGTGAACGCAGTTGCGCCGGGATTCATCGATACGGCCATGACGCAGGGATTATCGGCGGAGGTAAAAGATACACTACAGAAGCAAATCCCGTTGGGACGATTGGGCACTGCAGCCGATATTGCGGCAGCGGTGCGTTTTCTCGTATCGGACGAGGCAGCCTACATCACAGGACATGTCTTGCACGTGAACGGTGGGATGTTGATGACTTGACGACTCTGTGAACGGAATATTGTATGATGCTGCGGCAGGTTCGCAGCTATAAGGAGGAGGCAGGATGGGAAAGGAGGCAGGAAAAGCAATGGGCACTGTGGATGAGCGGGTAAAGAAAATTATCGGTGAACAGCTTGGAGTCGAAGAGGATGAGGTGACGCCGGAAGCCAGCTTC
Organism: Nitrospira sp. CG24E; assembly: GCA_002869895.2. Lineage (GTDB taxonomy): Bacteria > Nitrospirota > Nitrospiria > Nitrospirales > Nitrospiraceae > Palsa-1315. The sequence goes on from NEWP02000021.1 coordinate 73,564, forward strand.
GTGGAAGACCTTGGCGCCGACTCGCTCGATACGGTTGAGTTGGTGATGGCCCTCGAAGAAGAATTCGGTATCGAGATTCCGGACGAAGATGCAGAAAAGATCCTGACGGTCGGGAAAGCGTTGGACTATATTAAGGAAAAGGCCTAGCGGTCGCAGGATGTGATGAGTCCTCGCTCGACCAGGCGAATTGTGGTGACGGGCCTGGGGCTGATTACGCCTCTGGGAACCGGTGTCGACAAGACCTGGAAGGCCATCTGTGCCGGTGAATCCGGCATCGGTCGTATCACGAAATTCGATCCTGCCGCGTACGATGCTCAGATTGCCGGTGAAGTCAAAGATTTCGATCCGGCTCAGTTCATCGAAAAAAAAGAAATCAAAAAGATGGATACGTTCATCCATTATGCCGTGGGCGCGGCCCATCTGGCTGTGGATGATGCGGGGTTTACCGTGGCGCCGGAAGAGGCGACAAGGGTCGGTGTCTATATCGGGTCCGGTATCGGGGGGCTTGGCTCGATCGAGCACTACCATAGGATTCTGCAGGAGAAAGGCCCCGGGCGTGTCTCGCCGTTTTTCATTCCGATGACCATCATCAATCTGGCTTCCGGGCAGGTGGCGATCAGACTGGGCGCCAAGGGGCCGAACTCCTGCGCGGTCACCGCCTGTGCGACGGGCAATCACTGTATCGGCGATGCGTACCGTCTGATTCAGGCAGGCGATGCCGACGTTATGATTGCGGGTGGGGCGGAAGCTGCTATCACCCCGTTGGGGGTCGCGGGCTTTGCGGCGGCGAAAGCTTTGTCGTTTCGCAATGATGACCCGCCGAAAGCGAGCCGACCGTTCGACAAGGATCGCGACGGGTTCGTACTGGGCGAAGGCGCGGGCGTCGTGGTCTTGGAAGAATTGGAGCACGCGCGGCGGCGTGGCGTTCGGATCTATGCCGAACTCATCGGTTATGGCATGAACAGCGATGCCTATCATATTACTGCTCCGTCCGAGGAAGGCGAAGGTGCGGTCCGGTGCATGGAGATCGCGCTTAAGGATGCCGGAATCGGCAAGGAGCAGGTCGGGTATATCAACGCGCATGGAACCTCGACGATGGCGGATGCCATTGAGACCAAGGCCATCAAGCAGGTATTCGGTGAGCAGGCCTATCGCATTCCGGTGAGTTCAACCAAGTCGATGACCGGCCACCTACTTGGGGCGGCCGGAGGAATTGAAGCGGTGTTCAGCGTTTTGGCGCTGCATCACGGAATACTCCCTCCAACGATCAACCTGGATCATCCGGATTCTGCTTGCGATCTGGACTATATCCCACATAAGGCCAGACCGGCTGCAGTAACAGTGGCGTTATCGAATTCTTTTGGATTCGGCGGGGTTAATGCCTGTCTGCTCTTTAAAAAGCCCGATGTCTAACCAGCATCACTTATGAGCGCTTCAGCTGGATTTGCTGGTCTACCACTACGAGCCTCGGGCCAGCAGGCTTGTCTCTCTGACAGGGACAGGCACCGTCGCAGGCGGCGGAGCCTGTCCCCAGGACTTAGCGCGTAGGTCTCGCCACTATGACTTCGGCTTCTTCCGCCGACTCGCTCCAATCTTCGTTAGACTATCGATTCAAGGTCCTCGCCTTACTTGAAGAGGCCTTGACCCATTCCTCTCTCGTCAATGAACAAAAATCTACTTCGCCCCAACATAACGAACGGCTCGAATTTCTGGGCGATGCGGTGTTGTCGCTTGTGATCAGCGAGTATCTGGCTTCCGTGTTGCCGCAGTCTTCAGAAGGCGCTCTCTCGAAGCTGAAAGCCCAGTTGGTGAGTGAGGCATCATTGGCGCAGGTGGCTCGACAGCTCAGGCTCGGGGAGCATCTCAAGCTTGGGCGTGGAGAAGACCGGTCGAAGGGGCGCGAGAAAGATTCATTGTTAGCCGATGCGCTGGAGGCGGTGCTTGCAGCGGTTCATCTTGACGGAGGGTTCGAGGCAAGCCGCAGGGTGACGCGCCACATTTTTGCGGAAAAACTTGTGCATATTGCCGCGCAACAGGAACTGCCTGGAGCGGGCGACTACAAGACTCAGTTTCAGGAGTGGTGCCAAAAGCGGCATGACACATTGCCGCGTTATACGACGGTTCGAGAAGCAGGACCGGACCATCAGAAGCTGTTCGAAGTAGAACTATCGATTCGGGGAGAGGTTGTCGGCGCTGGGTCTGGACGAAGCAAGAAGGAAGCAGAGCAACAGGCGGCGAAGCAGGCTCTCCAACAGTTAGGGGTCTGATCCGGTCGCTATGGTAGGATCACCTCGTAACGAGACCAGTTATCATTCCAGGGAGGTTGATGATGCAGAGACGAATTTTCGTAAGGATGGTGGCGGCGACAGTTGTGCTCGGTGCAAGTCTGTTGCTGGGGGTAGGCGCCCTCTGGGCAGCTGACAAGGCTCCGGCGGGAAAAGCAGAAGGGGTGAAAGGACCCAAGGCCACTCTCAAAACAAAATTTGGAGACATCGACATCGTCTTCTTTCCTGAGAAGGCTCCCAAGCACGTTGAGAATTTCATTTCATTGGCGAAATCCGGCTTCTATAACGGCACGATCTTTCATCGGGTGATTCCAGGCTTCATGATTCAGGGTGGCGATCCCAACACTAAAGATCTGAATAAGCCCGAGACCTATGGCCAGGGGGGGCCTAGCCAGCGCCTCAAGGCCGAGTTCAGCGACATTCCTCACAGGCGAGGGATTCTCTCTATGGCACGTACGAACGATCCGAACAGCGCCGGTTCGCAGTTCTTCATTGTCGTGAAGGATTCGAACTTTCTCGATGGGCAATATACGGTCTTTGGCGAGGTGGTGAAGGGCATGGAGGTGGTGGATAAAATTGTCAGCTTGCCGAGGAACAGCCGTGATCTTCCGACGGAACGGGCAGAGATGACGGTTGTGGTGGTCGAGTAAATGGTGCCGGCTTCGAGGGTGCTGGCCTGTGATTCGGCTGCCATGAGAAGTTTCATACTATGCGGAGTATTGTTGGGTGTCAGCCTACTCACTGGTTGCGGAGGGAAGGCCGACGTGAAACCAGTGACTCCTCCGCCGAGCCTCGGTCCCAAAGCCATTATTAAGACGAAGTTCGGAGATATGCAGATCAAATTGTATCCGGAGGTAGCTCCGAATCATGTCGGAAACTTTATCAAGTTGGCCAAGTCAGGCTTCTACGATGGGACGATCTTTCACCGAGTGATCCAAGGATTTATGATCCAGGGGGGGGATCCCAACACCAAGAACTCGCTGCGCAAGGACACCTATGGGCAGGGTGGGCCGAAAGATGAAAAGGGCAATCCGGTCCTATTGAAGGCAGAGTTCAGCGACATTCCACACAAGCGCGGCATTGTGTCCATGGCGCGGGCGAATGAGCCCGACACAGCTGGGTCGCAGTTTTTCATCGTCGTCGAGCAGTCTCCTTTTCTCGATGGAAAATACACGGTGTTCGGCGAAGTGGTCAGAGGTCTTGGAATTGCCGATAAAATCGTGGGTTTGGCAAAAAACAGTCAGGACTTGCCGAATGAGCGAATTGAGATGACGGTCACGATTGTTGAATAAGAGCGGGGTCGCAGGGGATAGCCCTATCTGAGTGTTGACAAACTACTGAAGCATGGCAAAAACGCAAGGCCTGGATACCCACTTGCTTATTCAGAAGCCGTCGCAGGCTGTCCAGCAAGGTCGCAGCAAGCGACGAGGCGAAGCGTACTCTCTGCGTACATTGAGCCTCTGAGCGCCGCGAGAACGCCGCTGGCAGACTTTCTCAACAGCCTGCTATCTGAGTTTTTCGATGAACGTGCGCAAGCGCGCCCGTTCAGAGGGGAAGATCAGAATGAAATTCAGGCCAAAGGCACGGCCTGAGACCCAACGGACGGAGGCTCGTTCGACTTTCACCGGGGGTGACTGGTCGGGGAGATGAATCGAGAGCTGAACATCGAGCCCTTCCGCCATATTGACGTCCGATTCGGCTCGACAGCCTGAGGTCGAGATATTTGTGATGGTGGCGTCGCCTTCGATCTCTCCGGAAGCAAATCCCAGGACACAGCGTAACTCTACTCGGCGCGCTTTTCTGATTTTGTGCTCTTTCTCTGCGCTCATAATGTGCCGCCTGCAGTTCTCGGGAGTGGTGACCCGTCAATGGTGATGACACCCCGGGCCATGGGTATGGGCTTCAGGCTCCGGGGGCGGCATGAATTGCTGTCCCGGCAAGATGATGTGGCCCGGTTCACGTTGTTTGGTCAGGTGTTCAGCGATGTCCGGATGGTAAGCCCGCACATAGCCAATGAGTCCGCCGAGGAACCGCTGCGATTGGAAGCCCGTGCCTGAGAATCGTGAGACGAACGAGATCGCACGGTCCAGTATTTCAGGCGCGGCTGAGATATCGGCAATCTGCTCTGGATTCTGTTTCTTGAACGTGTCGTATTCTTTCCCCAGATATTCGGCAAAGACCGGCATCGGTGCGGCAGGCACATGGAGAGGGCTGAGTGTTCGTCGCAAGGCCTGCAGCGCTGCCACGACTTCTGCATCCTGCCCGTCGTGGCGTCTCTGGAAGTAACCGAAGGTCACCACTTCAACCAGGTTGAACAGGGCCACGGATTTTTCACCGCCCAGCTCCGTCAGTTCGCGATAGAACTCGCGGCGTAGGGGCATGAATTGAACCGCCAGCCGTTTTTGTTGATAGTCGCTTCCTGATTCGAGATAGACGCAATCAGCCGGGCATGAGACCCGCACGATTCGATGTTCGCCGCAACATTGGCTGCAGATCAACCCTGCCAAGGCGGGACAGGGTCGCTTGCCTTTCCGTTGTGTGCAGTAGGCGCAGTGGCTCATTTTTTTGTTGATCCTTCCGGCGCCGGCTTCGGCGGTGGGGGAATAAATCCGTAGTCCGCCAAGGTCCGTTTTTCTTGTTTGGACTTTCCGCTGCTCGGCGTTTCAAGCCCATTCATTTCAGCCGCATGGGCCAACTCAAACGGAACAAGGATAAGGTTGTTGGCACGGTCGATGCTGAGGTCTCCCGGCGAGGGCAAAAATTCGGCAATGACCTGAAATCGCTTGTCCCAGCTCATGCGCCAGACTTTCCCCGTCGTAAAATCCGACACGTACATATTGCCCCAGCGGTCGAAGTCCACTCCCCGGAGATTCTGGAAGCGGCTGGAAAAAAAACTGTTGGAGAAGAGTTCTGTCACTACGCCTTCCGGAGAGATCTCAGAGATCTTGCCTTTGTCCCAGCTCACCGCAATGAGCTGGCCGGACTTGGGATGGACGACAAGGCCGGTCGGGCCAGCGAGGGCGAGGTTTGTGACGAGTATGGAAAGGGTCTGGGTGGCCAGATCGATACGGTAAATTGTATTGGCCTTCTGATCGGAGCAATAGAGGTGGCCCTTGCCATCGAAGGTCACGTCGCTCAGGGATGCCTGCTGCGGCTCAGATGGTGAGGTCGCGGGTGATCGGATGGCGAGTGTCAGGACCGGTGCGCCGGTGGTGGTGTCAAAGCCCCGCAGCGTGTTGAGATCGGCCACATAGAGCACGTGTTCCACCACGGCCATGCCTTTGGGGGCATGGAGGATGACGTCTCCCTTCCCTCCCTGGATGAATTTGAGATTCAGGAGCTTGCCATTGGGATCGAGCTTGGTGATGAATCCGTTGTTATCGGCCGTCTCCGGTTCTCCGTTGACGCTTGAGATGAAATAACCTTTATCAAGGGGATCGTTCACAAAGCTATAGGGAGATTGGAGCTCGGTCACAGTGATCTGAGCGCCGAGCGGGCTGACGATCACGAGAGAGATGATCCAGATAAGCCAGGCTGCTGGATGGCGGATGATGCGTGTCAGAAGGGACATCACGGAGGAGGTTCTGCTCACAGGCTCGATGGCTATCGATGGTGGTTGACGAATCCATCGTAGCTGTCGAGCGAAGAGCCTGTCAAGAAAGAGGCGTGAAACGTGAAAGGTTAGACGCGAGAGGTATAAGGTGAGGCGTCGTTTCACTTTTTACGTTTTACGTTTCACGCCTGGAGGGTCGTTGACTTGATCAAAAATCCCCTGCTATGGTGCTGTGATTTTTTCCTGCAGCTCTCTCAACGGAGGAGGAATCCGTGACAGCACGATTGATCGACGGTAAAGCATTGGCATTGAAGGTACGTGAAGGGTTGGTGGCCGAATCTGCGGCGGTCTTGGCTAAGACCGGGATGAAGCCTGGCCTGGCGACAATCCTGGTGGGCGATGATCCGGCCTCGCATCTCTATGTGAAGAGCAAGCAGAAAGCCTGTGATGCGGCGGGCATCTATATCGACGATCACAAATTGCCGGCGAGTACGACGCAAGCAGAGCTATTGGCGTTGATCCAAAAAGAAAACGCCGACCCCAGGATCCACGGGATACTGGTTCAATTACCGCTTCCGAAGCATATCGACAGCAAAGTGGTGCTCGAAGCTGTCTCTCCCGACAAGGACGCAGACGGGTTTCATCCGTATAATTTCGGCCGACTTGTTGAGGGCCATCCCGTATTTGAAGCCTGCACGCCGAAGGGTGTCATCAAGATGATCGAATCCACCGGCGTGAGTATCGAAGGCAAGCGCGCTGTCGTATTGGGACGGAGTAACATCGTCGGCAAGCCGCTGGCGCTCATGTTGCTCCAACGCAACGCCACGGTGACGATTTGCCACTCCAAGACAAAGGATTTGCCGGCGGTCTGTCGCGAAGCCGAGTTGTTGCTGGTCGCAATTGGGAAAGCCAAGTTTGTCACGGCCGACATGGTGCGCGACGGGGCCGTCGTCATCGATGTGGGCACAAACAAAACTCCTGAGGGAAAATTGTGCGGCGATGTCGATTTTGAACCGGTCAGTCAAAAGGCTGGCTGGATCAGTCCTGTGCCGGGCGGTGTCGGGCCGATGACGATTGCGATGTTGCTGGACAACACGGTGGAGTCTGCGAAGAGAATGGCGGGGATGCTGTAGGAAAACTGGGGCGTTCCCTTGCTCCAGCGAACAGGGAGGGGATGGAGCCTGATGATCTTCTGTGCTCGCGCAACGCGCGGCCTCCGAAGGCCCTCGTTGGACGCGCGCAGTGGAAGATCAATCAGGCCCCATCCCTGAAGAAATGACGAGCGAGCTTGGAAGAATCATGTAGCAAAGATGAGGGGCATCGAATGCATACAGGGGAGCACTTTATTGTTCCTACAGCTGTGGATGGGAGTAGGGGAGTAACATAGAAAACATGAGTCGGGAGCCGAGGCGATTACGGGAGGTGCTCGATCAGGGACAGTTTGCTGTCACGATTGAGTACAATCCCCCTAAGGGCACCAATATTTCAGGTGTGTTGGAGAATGCCAAGCAGTTGGTGGGGCGGGTGCATGGGGTCAACGTGACGGACAACACGGCCGCCATTGTGCGGGCCGGGTCCCTTTCCGTCTGCCGACTCCTCTATGAACTCGGCCATGATCCTGTGATGCAAATGACCTGTCGCGATCGAAATCGTATTGCGATGCAATCGGATCTCATGGGCGCCTCCATGCTCGGTATCCGCAACATTCTCTGCCTCACGGGAGACTATCCGACCGTTGGAGATCACAAAGAAGCGAAGCCGGTTTACGATTTGGACTCTGTTCAAGTCATGCAGCTCGTACAGGGGCTTAACAATGGACGGGACCTTGTTGGAAACAAATTGGATGGTGCGACGCAGTTTACGATTGGAGCTGCCGTGACTCCGGAGGCAGATCCGCTGGGTCCGATGCTCGCCAAGTTTGAAGTGAAAGTGAAGGCCGGCGCCCAGTTTTTCCAGACCCAGGCAATCTATCATCCGGAACAGTTTGCCTCCTTTATGCAGGCCGTGCGTCCCTTCAAGGCCAAGGTGTTGGCTGGTATTCTCGTCCTCCGGAACGCCAAGATGGCGGAGTTCATGAACGCGAACATTCCCGGCGTGTCGGTTCCCCAGGAGATGATCGACGAACTCAGGGCTGCCGGTCCCGAGCGCGCGGAGGATGCAGGGGTGGACATCGCGGTGCGAACCATCAAGGCCGTGAAGCCCTATTGCGACGGGGTTCATATCATGGCGATCAAGGCTACGCACCGGTTGGCCGACATTATTACCAAGGCGGAAGTAGGCTAATGACGATTCCTGAATTTCAACGATACAAGCGCGAGAAGAAGAAACTCATCGTCGTCACGGCCTACGATGCGCTGTTCACACGCATTCTCGAAGAGGCCGGGATCGATACGATTCTGGTCGGTGATTCACTGGGGGTCGTTGTGCAGGGGAAGGCCAACACGATTTCGGTGACGATGGAAGACATGCTCTATCACACTAAACTTGTGGCAGGAGCCGCCCAACTAGCGCTTGTCATCGGCGATATGCCGTTCATGTCTTATCAGACAAGCAGGGAAGATGCGCTTCGCAATGCGGGACGATTTCTGCAGGTCGGGGCTCAGGCAGTCAAGTTGGAAGGAGGCGCGGCTGTGGCCGATCAGGTGGCTGCGATGACCAGTATCGGCATTCCGGTAATGGGGCACCTCGGCATGACGCCGCAGTCCGTTCATCGATACGGTGGGTACAAAGTGCAAGGGAAAGAATCGGATCATGCGCTGGCGTTGCTCAATGATGCCAAGGTTCTTGAAGCGGCGGGCGCCTTCGGGATCGTGCTCGAAGCGATTCCTGCCGAGTTGGCCAAGACTGTTACGGAACAGGTGTCCATTCCGACTATCGGAATCGGCGCCGGCCCGCACTGCGATGGCCAGGTCCTTGTCCTCTATGATCTGCTCGGGCTATTCGATGATTTCGTGCCGAAGTTTGTGAAACCCTACGCTCACCTCAAGGCGGATGCATTACAAGCCCTTCGACGCTACAAAGAGGAAGTTGAGCAGGGTAAGTTCCCGTCGGACTCCGAGTCCTACCACTAGCAGGCCGCTGAAAAAGGCTCCCAACTTCGTTCTCGGCTCGAAATAATCCTCAACGCCGTACCCCAAAGGGTATGCTTCCGGTTATTTCTCGCCTGCGGCCTCGTTGGATAACCTTTTTAAGCAGCCTGCGTGAGCATTCTCCTAAGTTCCCCACAGGTAAGGATCATCAATATTCCCGCAGGCTATTGAAAAAATCCTCAACGCTTAACCTCAGCCTTCTTCACACGCTGTGGCCTTGTTCCTGAAGCGTGGCCCTTGTGCCATTAGCTTAAAGCGATGAGTGGGGCATGCCGGCGGGGACTGATCAGGTGTGCTTGCAGCTCTTTGGTTAGGTGAAGCACATCGATGCCAAGATATGAGGGAGGAACGTTTTGTAATCGAACGATGCCACTGCGATAGAGGTTATGTGCTGCCGCCTGATTACCGAGACAATATTTTAGATTCCCAGCAGCGAGTTGAATAAGGGCTTGGAAAAAGCTTCCCTGCTCACTCTCCCGTCCCACCGCATGCCATAGTCCCTCGAGGACCTCGTGACATTCCCACCAAAAGGCGAAATTGTAGAGATCGATTCCATACCGATAGTCTTCAGAACCGTGCCATTGATCGGCGGGGAACGGCGTTAGTTTCGGTTCTGGTTGGCCATAGGAATGGCCAAGGGGATTTCGTCGTGGATGCGGTGTCAGGCCCGGCAGAAAACGATAGGGTGGGAATGGGTGTCGAGAGTAACGGGGCCAGTTGGGATCGGGTGGTTCAGGTTCAGTCACCACGACACCCCAAATTGTTGCAGCCGACTTGAAAGACCTTTCGGTCCTCCAATCGCATGGCTGTGAGCTGTTTCCCCCACACACAACCGCTATCGATGGCCAGGAGATGTTCGTCGCAATAGAGTCCGAGTGAGGCCCAGTGTCCGCAGACGATGGTCCTATCCCCTCGTTGGGGATTCTCAATTCGAAACCATGGAAGAAAGCCTGCAGGAATATGGTCCGGCGGCCCGGAGTAAGATGACTCCATCAAGCCTTCAGCGGAACAGGCCCGGATCCTTGTAAGCACTTTGATGATGGTGGCAAGCCTGGTCGCCCCGGTCAGGTTCGAAGACCATTGTAAGTGCTTGCTGGGGTACAGAGCGCGGAGCACGTCTTTGTAAGCGGGACCGTGCAGTGTTGTTTCAACTTCGCGAGCCAGCCTTTCAGCCTCATCGATCGACCACTGCGGCAGTAAACCGGCGTGGACGAGAACGAACTGCCGTTCGCGGTAGAGAAGGCGTTGCTGGCGTAGCCAGTCAAGCAATGCATCGCGATCTGGCGCTGCAAGAATTGCTTGCAAGGTGTCTTCCGGGCGCAATGTTGCAATGCCTTCGGCAACGGCCAGCAAAAACAAGTCGTGGTTGCCCAGGACTATGACAGCCGAGTCTCCAAGGCTTTTAATATAACGGAGGACCTTGAGCGAATCTGGCCCGCGGTTGACCAGATCGCCGACGAACCAGAGGTGATCGGCTGTCGGGTCGAATTGAATCTGTTGGACTAAGCGTTGCAGGGCTTCATGGCATCCCTGCACATCGCCGATTGCGTATGTAGCCATGGGCGTGAGTTATTCAGGAAAAGGCGCAGGGACAGAGAGTGGAGCTCACGGGTATTTCGCCTCAATGACGCTTCGGAGTCCGCCACGGGCGGCGAAGGTGCCGGTCACTCTGGCCCACACAGGCCGGCACCTTTTCACGATATCTTCCAGAATGCGGTTGACCGCATTCTCATAAAAGATGCCGAGATTTCTATAGGCATGGAGATACATTTTCAACGACTTGAGTTCCAAACATTCTTTGTCCGGCATGTAGTGCAAGGTGATGACGCCGAAGTCTGGAAGGCCGGTCTTTGGGCAGATCGCGGTATATTCGGGAATCTCGATGGTGATTTCGTAGCCCTTGTATTGGTTCGGGAATGTTTCGATAGCCGGTAGTGGAGCAGTTATGCCGCTCTTTGCATGGTCTTCGTTATAGCCGAGCTTCGTGGCCTTTGATTTTCTTCCTGCCGTTTCACGCTTCACGTTTCACGCCTCACGTCTCTTTAGACTTGTTTCATCCACTCCACTTGGCCGATTTTTTCCAATTGAATGTAGAGGGTCACCCAGGGGCAAGCCATCTCGGGATATACCTCACAGAGGCCTCCTTTACGCACGCCTCCGCAGGGGCCATGGCTCATGAACTTCGGACACTCAGCTTTGAGTGTATTGTCAGGAATCGGGGGGCGTTTGTGGACTCCACCGGTATGCTGAGCAGCTTCGTCTTCCCCCGGTATGATCACGTGTGTCGACATAAGGGCTCTAGTCTAGACAGATTTTCTGAAATCAGCAATCTCTCTTTCCAATGCCGGAATGCGACAGCCTATCCGTCAAGTGCGAGACCATCGTGAAACGCAAGTCGTTAGGGCAAATGGCCTACTGGCTTGGACAGTGCTGGGTCTTCTTTCTGGCATGGTGGGCCCTATGAGAAGTTGCGTTGATTATCAGGAAGTTATAGTATCGCACGGTGACCGTATGGTTTGAGGGCATATGGCGGTTTCTCATTGACAGTCTTTTTTGGGCTTTGCTACCATGCACCGTCGTGTCAATGAGTTATGTGCGAGTCAGTGCCACTCAGCCGTCCTCGAGTTCAGGCGGTTTTGTTACATAGCTGTATTTTTTGATAGGCCATAAGCATTCCGTTAAAACGGTATAGGGAGGTGTTCCAATGAGTCTCGACTATGTAAAATTCTCCGGCGGATTCGAGAAGTTCATGCCCAAAGAATATCGGGACATGGTTGAACATGGCCCGTTCGGAAAGAAAATTACGGTTTCCCAAATGGGTAGCTTCAAGGAAATTCTCGAAGAGCATCCCATGTGTGCCGGTTGCGCGATGACGCTGTTCATCCGACTGGCGATCATTGCGTTCCCCAACCCGGAAGACACGATCACCGTTGGGACGGCAGGCTGTGGACGGCTGGCGATTTCTCAGGCCGCGATCCCGTTCGTGTACGGGAACTACGGAGATCAGAATGGTGTGGCAAGCGGATTGTCCCGCGGGCTGCGGCTGCGGTTCGGCGATAAGCCGAAAGATGTGGTCGTCATGGCGGGAGACGGCGGTACGGCGGATATCGGCTTTCAGCAAGTGCTCCATTCCTGGTTCCGAAAGGAACGATTCACCACGATCATGCTGGACAATGAAGTGTACGGCAACACCGGTGGGCAGGAGAGTGGGATGACCAACCGTGGCGCGGTCTTGAAGATGGCTCCGTTGGGAAAGAAATTCGAAAAGATGGATATGTTGCAGATGGCGAAGGTGGCCGGCTGTGCCTATGTGGCGACGGTAGTTCCAAACAATCCCCGCCGCGTCGAGAGCGTGATTAAGAAGGCTGTGCTGATTGCCCGCGAAGTGGGCTCCACCTACATTCAAGCCTACACCTCTTGCAATATCGAGTACGCGATCCCAACCGATAAGGTGATGGAAGACGCGAAGACCGTTGAGAACGATCGGTATCAGTTTACGGAATATGTGAGTGATGAGGCCAAGCAGTATTTGACCGAGCGGTATGGCTACAAAGACTATCTTCCGAAGCCGGCTGCTCCTGCCGCTGCAATTCCAAACAAGGCATAGGCGACTCTGAGGGAGGCTGGATATGGCAAAGCGCTTCAATATTCGGATGGCAGGGGTCGGTGGCCAGGGTGTCGTGACTGGGTCGCACATTCTCAGCACCGCAGTAATCCATGCCGGCGGTGAAAGCACGATCGTTCCATTTTACGGGTCGGAAAAGCGGATGGCGCCGGTCGAGAGTTACGTCCGGGTGTCGGATGAGCCGATCTATGAAATTGGAGAGATCACGTTTCCGCACATCATCATTATTTTCCATCCACAAGTGATTACCCATGGCAAGTCCTATACGATGCCGTTCTACTTCGGATTAAAGGAAAATGGCATTGCGCTGATCAATAACGATGGACCTATGAGCCTTCATCGGGATCAGGCACGTGAGCTGGAAGAGCGTCATGCCAAGCTCTACTATTTTCCTGCCACCAAGCTATCCCTCGAGGTTGCAGGGATGGATCTTGCGACAAACATGGCATTGATGGGCGCGATCGGAGCGATCACGGGCCTCACTTCCGTTGAGGCCCTGGAGGAGTCGGTGAAGGAACGATTCCTTGGCAAAGGATTCGTCGTATCCGGCGGAACTGCGGCGTTGGACAGTGTCGTCGAGCGGAAATTCAAAAAGAAGCAAGAACTGATCGATAAAAATGTGGCGGTGATTCAGGCCGGTTGGAACTACGCGGTCGATCACGGTTGGGCTGCAGAGTCGGTTAAACGGTCGGAAGTCCGTGTGCCTGTAAGCGCCTAACCAGGATGTAGTACGAAGGAGTCACAATGTATCTGGTTGCCAATATCAGCGTTGAGATCTGCGCCTCGAAGAGCTGCAAGCTCTGCACACAATACTGCCCTGAAGCGAACACCATTCAGTATAGCGAAGATATGGGTACGAACGCGGGGTTCAAGTACGGCACTGCATATGTGGCGGTGGACCGGTGTAAGGGTTGCGCGCTCTGCGTGTGGGTCTGTGACACGATGGCGAAAAACAATGCCATCAAAATGACTATGATCGATCAATTGCCGCTGGCTGCCGTGACCGACAACATCCGGTATGAAGAGAAGACGACGGTCGCGGTCTTGTCCAATCCAATGATTGTGATCGGTAATTAAGGGGGGACGCAGGTGGCAACGACGCAAGATACGAGAGAACGCATCATTGTCCCTGGTCCGGCAGGATTCCATCCGCCGTCGGCGGCTCAGTTGGGGGTCGCCCTGCCTGACCCAGGCGAGGGGCTATATTATGGGTTACTGGAGCCCAACGAAGACAAGGTTATCGAGGAGATGGCCCGTAAAATGCTGACCAGCCCCAACGCGACAATTTTTCCGGGGCCGTTAGTCCTCTGGGCGTGGAATGAGCATGCCATTGAAAAGGCCAAAGCAGTGCTGGAGATCGCCGCCCAGATTCCGAATGTCCTGATTATCCCCATGCCGGACTACCGACCGAAATATCCGAAGATCGATCCGGAAGAAGTCATCAATCCGAACCATCCGAACCTCACGATCTGGGGTAACAAGATCGAAGCCTGCATCTTTGTCGGGGTACATTGCCATTACGCCAACCTGACCTTGAAGATGATTCGCGCGGGGACGAATTGTCTGACGATGGCGATCTGTGCGGAGCAGGGGCATGAAGATGCGATGCTGACGATTCGAGATTCGGATGTGCTCAAATTGAAAAAGACCGCGCAGGTTTTCAAGCGGGTGCGGGAAGGAATGGGCATTAAATTGCCGGAGAACGGCGAGAACGTGCGATTTACCGGCACGCAATCGAGAGTTCACGGAGGCAAAACCCACACGAGTCCCCTCACCTTTGCGCCAGTTACCGTCGGTGAAGCCAGCGCAGCTGCCTTCGGCCATTCCGCCGAACAGATGAAACGTGAAGGTTAAGCAAGATCGAACAGCCCCGGGCAATATAGCCAAGAGGTGTCATGATGAGTGAAGCACTCGAAGCAGAGCAAAAGACCAATCCACAGGGCGATCCCATCACGAGTGTCGCCGCGCCTAAACCGGAAGTGAGCGCCGCCAGGAAGGATCCCCATGCCGAAGCGAAACGGCAGAAGGTGGTCACGCCGGAGTATCTGTTCCTTGAAGCCCCGCGCACGAAAGAGTTCATTACTGGCAGCGAAGCGGCAAAAGAGGCGGTTCGGCGCTCCAGCGTGGACCTGGCCATTGCCTATCCCATTACCCCGCAGAGCGAAACGATGCAGCTCATCGGCGTGCTCTATGGCGAGGGGTATGTGAAAGAGTATTACCGAGGTGAAGAAGAAGTCGGTGTGATGGCGGCGATTGCCGGAGGATCACGGGCAGGCGTTCGGTGTTTTACGGCGACGGCCGGCCCTGGAACCTTGCGAGGGATGGAAGGAATTGCGTCATGGCCTGGCCACCGGTTGCCTGCTGTGGCGATGTTCACCTGCCGTGTCGTCAATGCCCCGTTGGCCATTCAGCCTGACAATATTGAGGTTGCCTACTTATTGAACTGCGGCATGATCGTATTTCATGCCGAGAATCAGCAGGACATGTTCGATTTCATCATGGCTGGGTTTACGATCAGTGAAAAGAACGATGCGACCCTTCCGGTCGGTGTCTGTTGCGACGGGTTCTTTGTAACCCACGCCCGTGGGTATGTCCGGATGCAGGATCGCAGCATGAGGCTTCCGCCTCGTGAAGCCTGGCGCGGAGCGGTTCCGGTGCTCGATGCGGAGAATCCTCCTGCCCGCCTATCACGCGACGCTCCGGTGCAGAAGTCCAACTTCATGGCCTATAATATTCACGCTGTGTGGCAGCAGGAAGTCTGGGCAGCTGTCGAGCGGTCCCGCAAGTACATCAATAAGTATGTAGGTGGCTTGCTCACCGCTGAGAATGTGGACGGTGCCGAGGCGGTGATCATCGCCTCAGGCAGCGCTGCGGCCCAGTCACGAGAAGCTGTTCGTATCTGCGCAGAAAAGGGTATCAAAATCGGCTTAATCAAGATCCGATCGCTTCGCCCGTTTCCGACGCAGGAATTGCGGCAGCTCCTTGGCAAGACCAAGCTCATCGTTGTTCCGGAATTCAATTATGTCGGATGGCTGGCGAAAGAAGTGGCCACGGCGATCTACGGGTACTCCAATGCCAAGATTATCGGTGGGCCGAGGGTATACGGTGGCCAGTCGATGCCGGTTGAGTTGATTGTCGACGAAGTCGAGTCCGGTCTGACCGGTAAGAAGTCGACCAACGTGGCGATGTCCGCCATCATGGGTGGTGCCGTCAATCAGGATGACGTAGCGCACTTCATGCGCAGCATCTAAAACGGTTGTAGAAGCAGAAACACCACGGGCCCATCCGGTTATCCGGATGGGCCCGTGGTGTTTCTCGGTTTGTTTTGTTCATTTGGTTTGTTTGGTTGTGCCAGACAGACCAAATAAACCAGACAAACCAAACGAACATTCCTCTATCCCTGCAGTTCGTCCTGCACCAGGTCTTCACTCTCCGGCATGCCGTAGGCCACGTATTTGGCGTAGGAGAGATAGATCATCGCGCTATCCCTCATTGCCTTGGATCCTTGCGATAAACGGAAAACTTGATCAGCATTGGGGGATGGGGCGGCGCCCATTGTGTCCACATGGCTCTGAAGAAGTTGGGTGAATCGTTCCATTGAACGTTCCACATCCTTGTACGCCAACAGAATTGCGTCTGTCATGGTTGTCCTCCTACTCGTCGCCAGCTTACACTATGGTCATGCAACCCTTCAATGAGAAGAAGTCCTCTAGTCTCTCATCGCAAATTCTAAAGATCCTGGCAAAGGTGTCGTCCGAAAGGGATCTTCATCGTGGCGGTTTAGCCCAGGCGGTCGTGAATCTTTCACGTCTCTTTACGACGGAGCGGGCCACGTTGCCCCAGCATTATCTGGATGACCCAGCCCATGCTTCCGCCTATTTCTCGTACTTTCTCCCAGTGAATCTTTCCAAAGTTCAAGTCCTGTTGGACGAGCTGTCAGAAAACAACGGTATAGAAACGTCGGAACATCCAATGGCCGTTCTTGATCTTGGCTGTGGCCCAGGGACCGGGTCCTTAGCCCTGCTGGATTGGCTCTGGCATCGAAAGCCAGAACAGGCGAGGATCCTGTCAGTCTTGGCCTCCGATGCTTCGTCCGCTCCATTGCAGGATGCGACGAAACTGTGGGAGGGCTATTGTCGCGGGGTAGGAATAGGCAGCACTGGCCTCCGGTCGGTCGAGGGCAACTTGGAACATCCGCTCAAAGGGGAACTCGGTAAGCAGATTGTGCGGGGAGGGCCCTATGATCTTATGATCATGGCGAACTGTCTCAATGAATTGTTCCCTGGATCGATCGATCCCCCTGTGGAACGTGCTGCGGTTATCGAACAGCTTCTTCCGTTTCTTGCCCCGCACGGAACCATCATGATTATTGAGCCGGCGCTCCGACAGACGGCCAGGGCGCTCCATCAGATGCGTAATTATCTTCTCAAGAAGGGACTGTGTACGGTGTACAGTCCCTGTCTCCATGAGGGGGCCTGCCCAGCTCTAGACCATCCTGACGATTGGTGCCACGAGGAGCGCCCCTGGCAGACACCACCGACGATTGCTGCGCTTGATCGGGAAGTGGGGTTCATTAAAGATGCGTTGAAATTTTCGTATCTGCTGTTGCGCACAGACGGTCGCACGATTGCCAAGCGGAGCCTAAATACTTACCGGGTTGTGAGCGAGTTGCGGGAACTGAAGGGTGAGAAACGGGCCTGGTTGTGCAATGAAACCGGAAGGCCAGAGGTTGGTCGGCTGGATCGGAAGGCGTCTCCTCAAAACGCGGCTCTAGATAGCTGGCACCGCGGTGCAATCGTGCAGATTGAGAGGATCGTGCGCAAGGAGAAAGAAGGGAAGGTCTCGCTAGTTGGAAGAATTGAGAGCGATGTGGCGGTCAAAATCGTTCGTTCCGTTTAAGCCTTCGAAATTAGGACGAAGGAAGCATGCAGCTTCTCGCTTGGGCACCTCCCGCGGCACCCATTCCACGGCGCTCTGAAGCGGAAGGGGGAGGCGGGCCTGGTCGTCCTCCTGCTCGCGGAACAGAGGGGGGATGGAGTCTGATGATCTCCTGTGCTCGCGCAACGCGCGGCCTCCGAAGGATGGGAAGGGAGCGACCAAGTGCCCTCCTTGCTCGCAGAACGCGCACGATAAAGCCATGCTCGTTCGATGCGCGCAGTAGAGGGCAGCTTTGGCCGCTCCCTCTAAGAATGTTTAGGGAAATAGGAGGTCTTTGTTGGGCGCGCACACGTTTGAGGTCATCCCCACCACCCAAGCCAAAAGAGTAGTGGCTGGGACAGACCGCTCATAGACCTGCCCCCGGTCGGAGTTGAACGCATAAACAGCGGAAGTTTGTAAGACTGCTGCAAAAGCGAGAGAGGGCTACATGGCGAAACCGGCTGGCAAAAGCGGGTTCTTTCAGGCCAGAGTCGGGGCAGACGGGGAAATTGTCGGATATTTCGAGCGAATCCCGTTCGCCAAGGAAAAGGCAGAGATTGAAACATATATGGTTGAGCGCTTCATTGTTTCGATGAACAAAGGGATTAGCAAGACGGGGGATCGATTCTTTCTAGACAACCCACGACTCAATCCGGAAGACGATTTTGATTTTACCGTATCATCCCCAAATGGTCCGGCATACCTAGAGTTGATGGAGATAGCTCCCTTAGCTGGTTCACACGAGAAGGCGCCGTCGGCTTACAAGCCCTATGATTTTGGCAAGGTCATTCTTTCTGGCATCAGGGATAAATCGAATCGATACCCCACAAATCTTGGCCGTGATCTATTCCTACTCCTGTACGTCACACATTGGTTCTTCATGCTCTCAGACGTTGCCGTAGCGTGCCTTCGCCATTGGCTAAGGTCTCAGCCAACGATCTTTCGTGCGATATTCACCTATGAGCTATTGGATGCCAATGAGGGTGTACCTCGTTGGTTATATCCAGTCCCTCCTGAGCTGATTGGTCCCTTTGATCCCGAACAAGTCCGAGAAAATGTTTGCTTGCACCTGGACCCACAAGGGTTTCAAATAGCACATGAACGCAAGTCGTAATACTCCGTTACCGCACGCTTCCTGAGAGAGTACGGAGTTTAAGGGGGCTGGCCCCTTTGTTTTGTCTACGTTCCACTCAATCAGTTTGTCGCGTAGGAGGATGCATGAGCAAACCACGCAAAGCCACTGTGAACGTGAAGGGAACTGCCATTACGGTATTGGTTCATCGCGAGCAGGACTACATTTCCCTCACGGATATTGCGCGGCACAAAGACTCCGAACGGACAGACTACCTGATCTCAAACTGGCTGCGGAACCGGAATAGCATCGAGTTTCTCGGTATCTGGGAGGCCCTGAACAACCCTGGTTTTAATCCCATCGAATTCGATGGGTTTAGGAAAAGCGCGGGGCTGAACAGCTTCATTCTGACGGTCAAGCAGTGGGTCGAGCGGACGCGGGCGATCGGTCTCGTGTCCAGGGCTGGACGCTACGGGGGAACATTCGCCCATAAAGACATCGCCTTCGAGTTTGCTTCCTGGATATCGGTGGAGTTCAAGCTCTATCTGATCAAGGAATTCCAGCGGCTCAAGGAGGAGGAAAACAGCCGCCTGTCACTTGCCTGGAACCTGAACCGTACCCTCTCCAAGCTCAACTACCGCATCCACACAGACGCGATCAAGGCCCACCTGATCCCGACGCAGGTCACGCCGGCTCAGGCCAGTATGACCTACGCGAGCGAGGCCGACCTTCTGAATGTCGCTTTGTTTGGTCACACGGCCGTGGATTGGCGCAGGGCAAACCAGGACAAGAAAGGCAATGTGCGCGATTACGCCATGGTCGAGCAGTTGCTCGTCCTGGCTAATATCGAGAGCATGAATGCCGAATTGATTCGCATGGGTCTGCCCCAAGGCGAGCGGCTCACGCGCCTCAACGAAATCGCTATCCGCCAGATGCAGGTGCTGACTTCAGTGCCCACAATCAAACAGATCAAATAATTGCTGATTGTGGATTGGGGATTTTGGATTGGAAAATGGGAATGAATGAGCAGGAGCTAAAGAACCGGACAAAGCAGTTTGCGTTGCGGGCCATCAAGCTGGTGGATGCCTTGCCAAGCACGACTGCGGGACGAGCCATAGGGAATCACCTGGTGCGCAGCGGAACATCAGTGGGCGAGAATTACCGGGAGGGGTTTAAGGGAGACATTCTGGTTTTCCTGCCGCGGAAAATGCATCATGGTCGAGGGAAATCCAGAATGTCCCCATTCCCTCACCCAATGAGCTTGTTGAAGAATGCCGCGCATTCGCTCCCGAACGAGTCAATCGGTATTTAAAAGCTCGGCATCACGGCATCGTGGCGGATACACCTTTCGCCCCGGCGTCCGCGGAATGCATCGAGCTGTTCAGAGACGGGCACTTCTACGGTGCGATTTCGCTTTCGCAGGCCGTGGGTGAGGCCCTTGTGCGTCACATGTGTCGATCGAACAAGTGGAAGCCTGCCGAAAACTTCGAGGAGAATGTTCGTAAGCTTAGTCAGCGACAGTTCATCGACGCTGCGATCAAATCCGAATTGCTGCGGCTGTGGGAGAAGCGAGACGACTACCACCATCTGAATCCCACGGTCGCAAGAGACCGAGCCACGCTCGAAGAGCTGGCTTTGACGAAGGTTCGAGCACTTGGTCAGGTCGAGCGGTTTGTGTTCGGGTGGTCTCCAAGTGAGACGCCTGGCGCGGTCAGGCTATTGCGACCACAGTATTGGCTGGATAGGAAGGAGGGGCGCGTCAGTGTGTTTCTCAGGAATCCGTCGGTCTAACAAGCTGCTGCATCTGACGGCACCGGGGGTGCTGAAACGGTATCGAGAGTTTTTTGCCGCGCCGAGGCGAGAAAAACTGGGGCATTCTTCATTTCGTAGGCGGGTGAGCGCTGGGCCAGACTCAACATTACTTTGGTCGATGGCAGATGATAATGAGAATGTTGAATGTCCCCGTTCTGTTGCCCTCGTGTTTTGATTGCTGCAATCGCCCTCGCTGCTACAGGCTTGGCCTGTGCGAGGACTCAAGCCATTGACTTTGATGTCAGAATGCCAACTGAGTACACCCTATACCGTACTGGCGTGGATTTGATCTCCAATGCGCACGATGAGACCTTGAGAATTCATATCGCCACGTTTGATGCTAACCAAGACTCCAAATACAACCAGGCAAACTGTGAATTTGCAAAAGAGTATTTTAATGCTAATCAGCCACATTATCGGGGCAGTATCTATAGCACCATCAAAATAAAGTACTGGTGTGAAAAAGGGCGATTTAGAAAATGAATAGCATCTTGGCTAACCTGCCATTCCCGCTGACCGCCAAAAGCTACGCTGATACATCCGCTGAATATAATCGTTACGGGTTACAAACTTATGGACATATCAATGGCATTTGAGCAACTGATGACTCGGATACTTGGCCAAAAGGCCTACCAGAGCGCTGGGCAGTTTGCGAACCCAACGACGCGCAATGACTGGCTTCGCAAGACGTTCAAACTCATGCTAAAGGAAATCGACGAAATCGACACTACTTCACGACATAAGCAAATGCTTATGCGCGACCTGCAAGCGGTAATTGATGGCCTGTCCATATCTCATGATCCAAGTTGGGAGATGATTTTCTCACTTATCTCTGCCTGTGCGCGATTTCTTGGTCACGACTATAGCGGCGCGAGAGTTAACACGCCGTCTTACTGGCAGTCGTCTGACCAAAGGTTTTCCCAGCACATCTTTGAAAGCGCCGAGCATAAGTTCGAAAATGTTAAGAAGGACGCGGTTACGATTCGTGCAAAAATATGCGTTGATCTTTGCGCTAATGGGACGGACACGTTTACCATCGCACTGGCGCTGAACACGTCGGAGCATCAAGTAAAGAAACTGATCCGTGAGGGAAGAAGGAAGCGGTTATGAAGGAAAAGATATCAACAGCTGTCTTGAGGCTCAGGCGTAGTGTGCCTCCACCTCTTGCCGGGGGGAAATTAAGGGTGCATTCTGGTTTTTGTCGCAGGAAATGTATCACGGTCGATGGAAATCCAGAATGTTCCCATTCCCCCCTAGAGGTTCTCCTGAACCCCTTCTCGATAGGCTGTTCAAAAAGACCTTCCAGCAAGGCCGCAGCGAGTGAGGGGCCGAGGCGTACCCTTGAGGTACGTTGAGGGTCTGAACGATGCGAGAACGAAGCTGGAGGGCTTTTTCAACAGCCGTTAGTCGGCTTCCGGTTCGGAGCTGCCGTGCTGGTGAGACACTCGGTCTTCGTCGAACATTGCGGCCATCTCTTCGGCAATCATGTCACGGTCGTTCGGGACGGAAACCAGCGGGATTTCCTTGCGTGGCTTCGGTGGGTCTGCCTTAGGCGGCTCTGGCTGTTTTTGTTCCTCAGTCATGTCTGCAGTATACACCAGGACAACAGTCAAAAGTGGAGCTATTCAAAGGCCTCCAGCGAGGATTGTTGGGGAAAGGTTTTCTTGCAGCTGTTGCAGGTCAAAAAATAGATCGCTTCGCGGACGGACATGGTGGCGCGAAAATTGAGGCTTACGCCTTGGAGATTGCAGGTCGGACAAGACATCTCCTTAAGCCGGTAGGGGATATCCGGTTGGGTGCGCAGGTAGAACTCCATGTCCGTGTAAATGGGGAAGCTATAGAAGCATTTTTTACAGACCCCGCGCCATTCGCCATCCGCTTGCGTAAATCGTTGATCGATTCCAAAGCTTGATCCCTTACAGATGGCGCAGTGAACGGTTCCCAGTCTGGTTTCAACTTCCTGAATGGTGGGGTTTGGCATCGGCGAGGCTCCTAGGCGGCAATGATCGATATCATGCTGCCAGTATAGCGTTCGCATGGACGAGACCGCAACCGGATAGGTTGGAGATTTCTCCTTGACCTGGCAAGCCTGCTGCTTATACTGAGGTCCGTATGCATCTTATTACCGAGACCCTATTGGTTGGGAATATCAACGATGCGAAGGACCCGCCTGCGAAGATCGGCGCCCTGCTCTTTGTTGCAGCAGAGTACAAGTTGGAAGCTCCCGGTTGGTTGCTCTCCGGCAGGATTCCATTTTCCGAGTATGCCGAAGCCATGCCGCTCTTATTGGATCGAGCCGTCAGTTGGGTTGAACAACATATGTCAGACCGTCGGGTCATGGTCTGTTGCCGCGCCGGCATGGGCCGGTCCGTGTCGGTCGTGATGGCCTATCTCTGTTGTGTCGAAGGGATGACCTATGCCGATGTCTTAAGTTTGGTTATGAGGCGACGACCCGGCGCCATGCCCCTTCCAAAGCTGGAAGAAGCCATTGCCCAGGTTCGACTGCTTCGCGAGGCTCGCGCAACGGACAAGAAGAACCTCCCTTCCCGCTAAGCTGCGGTATTCATGGTGGTTCGTCGTGAAATCGTTTGAAAAACGTTCCTCGTGAAGCGTATCGCCTAATCTCGCATATGGCGAGACGGAGACATTCTTTCAGCCCTGCGCTTCACGAATGTCGCTTCACGCACAAGCGCAGCGGTGCTTCAGGCACCCTTTGCCTTTCCTGTTCCATCCATGGCCTAATCTGCCGGATTAGGGATTGGGCGCGGACACATTACAAGGACCTCTTTCGATGCCGGAACTACCGGAAGCCGAAGTCGTTGCCCGGCAACTGCGAGCGCAACTGCTCGGCGCGCGGCTTGATAGCTGTCTAGTGGGACGAACGGATATTGTTCGGGAGGGGTTATCCACCATCTCGTGGTATCAGGGCTCGGTGCTGGAGGCGGTGGAGCGATACGGCAAGAGCGTCGCTTTAGAGTTGAAGAAAAAGGAGGAGACCAGATATCTCGTGGCGGAGCTTGGCATGACAGGTCTTCTCCTCTTTCCTGCCGCGCAAACGAAGCACCCGCAGCATGTGCATGTCCGCATGTCGTTCACGGGAGGGCGTGAAACAGAGTTACGCTATTGGAATCCTCGACGATTCGGACGGATTTCTCTGTTCGATCGGGCAGGCCTTGACCGTTACCGTACTCGCCGCTTTGGGGTCGATCCCCTCACGCTGCCGTGCGATGAGTTCGTCCGTCTCATGCAAGCCCGCCGTGGACGATTGAAGCCGCTCTTGATGCATCAGCAAGTGATCGCAGGGATTGGGAATATTTACGCGAACGAGATTCTCTTTCGCGCCGGGCTCCATCCGGACCGTTTAGTGAACCGGTTGCGCGCAGGCACGATTGCCACGCTCTATGACACAATGCAAACTGTGCTTCGAGAGGCGATCTCCTGTGGCGGGTCGAGCGTCAAAGATTTCTATGCACCGGACGGGACGGAAGGCCGATACAAACTTCGCCATCTCGTCTATGGTAAAGAAGGTCAACCCTGTCCTAACCGTTGCGGGCGTCTGATTCACCGTCTTCAAAGTGAGCGCAGCTCATTTTTTTGCCCTTCCTGCCAATCCAAGCGCCTTCCAGGATAGTTTCTCCGCGCGTGCGCGTGCGCATTTTTTTGGAAAGTGGAAATTGGCATATAGTTTCATGAGCTTAGGCCATAGGTCTCTACCTCAGCCTCGTTGTTAGGCCTTTCGAACCATTTGTCAGTTAGTTCCTCTGACAGCTTGAGTCGCCCGACGGATTTGGTTAGAATCCTCGTCCTTTACAATTGTTTCTCATCATTCTGAAGGAGTGGCGTTATGGCGAAGGTGCTTGAAGGTCCCGGAATGGGCCTGATGAAGAAATGGGGCATTACGGTTCCCAATTATGTCGTCGTCACCTCGATCGACGAACTGACGAAGCTTGGCCAAGCCAATGAATGGCTGAAGAAATCGAAGTTGGTAGTAAAGGCCCATGAAGCGCTCGGCTCACGATTCAAGCTGGGCTTGGTGAAGGTCGATCTCGATCTCAAGGGGGCGGAAGCGGCGGCGAAAGAAATGATCGGCCGCCAGGTGGGCAGCATCACGGTCTCGCAAGTGATCGTGTCGGAAATGATTCCGCACAAGGAGGAATATTATTGCGCGGTGAAATCCACCAGAGAAGGGACGGACGTGCTGGTCGCCAACTGCGGCGGCATCGAAGTCGAATCGAATTGGGATCGCGTAAAGCGTCTGGCTGTGGAGATCGGGCAGCAGCCCTCGCCGGCCTCGTTCGAGAAGTTGGCCAAGGATGCGGGTTTTGCCGGGCCGCTCGCGAAGAAGATGGCGGAGTTTGCGGGCAAGATGTTTACCTGCTTCGACAGCGAGGACGCGCAGTATCTGGAAGTGAATCCGGTGGTTCTGCGCGAGCAAGATCATGAACTGATCGCATTGGACGCGGTGACGCTGCTCGATGGCGATGCGAAGTTCCGGCACCCGGACTGGAATTTTGCCTTTGCCGCAGAGTTCGGACGTGCCTATTCCAAACACGAGATGGAAGTCATGGCGGTCGATTCCAAGATCAAGGGTTCCGTGAAATTCATCGAAATTCCAGGCGGCGATACAGCGATGCTGCCGGCCGGTGGTGGTGCCAGCGTCTATTATTCAGACGCGGTTGTCGCGCGCGGCGGGAAGTTGGCCAATTATGCCGAATATTCCGGCGATCCGCCTGACTGGGCGGTTGAAGTCCTGACGGATAAGGTCTGTTCCCTGCCAGGGATCAGAAACATCATAGTCGGCGGCGCCATTGCCAATTTCACCGACGTAAAAAAGACGTTCGGCGGCATCATCAATGGATTCCGCAAGGCACAGTCAGAAGGCAAGCTCAAGGGTGTCAAGATTTGGGTGCGTCGAGGGGGCCCTCGTGAGAAGGAAGGGCTCGATGCCATGCGCGCGCTCAAGGATGAAGGGTTCGACATCAATGTTTTTGACCGTAATACACCGCTCACCGATATCGTAGATAAGGCGCTACAGGGGAAGTGAGCAGTGAAGTGTGATGCGTGATGAGTGTGGCCGGCTCACGGCGCCAATCGCTCGCCACGCGCTCATCACCGATTACTCGTCACCGATGACAGCGTTGAAGAAGGGGAAATTCCGATGAGTATCCTGGCAAATAAGGACACCTATGTGGTCATCCAGGGCGGTCTCGCAGGGGTCAACGCCGCACGCCGGATGGCTGAATTTTGCTATCTGATAAAACGGTCGCTGAACGTCCTGGCCTTCGTCTACCCTCCGGACGCAGGCAAGACGAATGAGATTCCCTACGGCAGCGGGTTATTGGCCGTTCCCATCTATAAGTCCATCGCGGAAGCCACCCACAACCATTCCCAGATCAATACCAGCCTGGTGTACATCGGGGCCGATCGCGCCATGAAGGGCGGGATGGAAGCGCTGGACGATTCCCATATCAAAGTCGTCTCGATGATTACCGAAGGTGTGCCTGAGAAAGACGCCAAAATTCTCGGCGCCCATGCGCGCAAGCTCGGGAAGGTCTTCAATGGCCCTTCGTCGATCGGGATTGTCTCAGCCGGCTCCTGCCGCTTGGGTGTCATCGGAGGCGCTTTCGACAACCTCGTTCTTTCCAAGCTCTACCGTGAAGGTTCGTTCGGCGTCATCACCAAGTCAGGCGGCCTCTCCAACGAGATTATTTGGATCTGCTCGCAGTTTGCCGACGGTATCACCACGGCAATTGGAATCGGCGGAGATGCCTACCCGGGAACCGACTACGTCAGTTATCTCGACATGTTCGAGAACGATCCGCAAACCAAGGCGGTCGTCATCGTCGGCGAAATGGGCGGCGATCTCGAAGAGCGGGCGGCCGAGTGGTACGGAGCAAAGAGGCGGCGTGTAAAGTTGATTGCTGTCGTTTCCGGTTTCTGCCAGGAAAGTTTGCCGAAGGGCATGAAGTTCGGCCATGCAGGAGCCAAGGAAGGTCTGAAGGGCGAGGGATCTGCCCGTTCCAAGTCTGATGCACTCAAGAAGTCCGGCGCGATAGTCCCTGCGACGTTCGGGGCCTTAGGCCCTGCAATCAAGGAGACGTATCAGGAGCTGTTGAAGTCGGGCCAGGTTAAGGAACTGGTTGAGCCGGCCGTGCTGCCGAAGTTGCCGAAAAGTATTGAAGAGGCGATGAAGGCGAACGAAGTCATGGTCGCTCCGTTGATCCGCACGACGATCAGCGACGACCGAGGCGATGAGCCCTGTTATGACGGATATCCTGCTTCCGAACTCATCAATAAGGGCTACGAGATTCCCCATGTCGTTGGGCTGTTATGGGACAAGCGGCTGATCTCCAAACAAGAAGCTGAAATCATCAAACGCATCATGATGCTCTCCGCCGACCATGGCCCCTGCGTCAGCGGAGCATTGGGGACGATCATTGCGGCCTGCGCGGGGATCGGCATGTCCCAGTCGGTTGCAGCAGGGCTCATCATGATCGGCCCCCGCTTCGGGGGCGCCGTGACCGATGCCGGTCGCTATTTCAAGTATGCGGTCGACAACAAGCTGTCTGTCGATGACTTCCTTGCCTACATGAAGAAGAATGTCGGGCCGGTGCCGGGGATCGGCCATCGCGTCAAGAGTCTGCGCAATCCGGACAAGCGGGTGAAGGAGTTGGTCGGGTACGTCAAGAGTCTGAACATCAAGACCCCCTGCCTGGACTTTGCGCTCGAAGTGGAAAAGATCACGTCGGTAAAGAAAGACAACCTGATTCTGAATGTGGATGGAACGATGGCCGCAGTCCTCGTCGATATCGGATTCCCGGTCGACAGCTTGAACGGCTTCTTCATCCTCTCACGCACGATCGGGTTGATCGGCCATTGGGTCGATCAGAAGCGCCAAGACAGCCGTCTGATCCGGCTGTTCGATTATCTGGTCAACTATGCGGCGCCCAAAAGGCGAGAAGTCCCGCCGTTGAAGTAGCGTGAAACGTGAAGCGTCGTTCGTGAAGCGCGGGAAGGTCAGCACAATACGCTTATCGAGAGATGAGCGAAGGAATTAATAGATAAAGAATACGGAGACGCACCATGTCGATAGATCTTGCCAAGAATTTATATGCAAAGATGCCGGAGGTATTTGCCAAGGCACGAAAGAAGTTCGGTCGTGGTCTCACCTTGTCGGAAAAGGTGCTGGTGTCACATGCCGACAATTTCGAGACCCAGACCTGGGAGCGAGGCAAGGCGATGTTGGCCCTGCGTCCGGATCGTGTGGCGATGCAGGATGCAACGGCTCAGATGGCTATATTGCAGTTCATGCAGGCCAACAAGAAGCAAGCAGCCGTCCCGAGCACCATCCATTGCGACCATTTGATTCGCGCCGAGATGGGTTCCGAGAAGGACCTGCTTCGGGCGGTGGACGAGAACAAGGAGGTCTATAATTTCCTTGCCTCGGCGGCCAAGAAATACGGTATCGGCTTTTGGAAGCCGGGCGCCGGGATCATTCACCAAGTGGTGTTGGAAAATTACGCATTCCCCGGCAGCTTGATTATCGGAACCGACTCGCATACGCCGAACGGCGGTGGGCTGGGTGGATTGGCAATCGGTGTCGGCGGCGCCGATGCCGGCGAAGTGATGGCCGGTCTGCCTTGGGAAGTACTCCATCCGAAACTGATCGGCATCCATTTGACCGGTAAATTGAGCGGCTGGGCGTCGCCGAAGGATGTGATTCTGTACCTCTGCGGTTTACTCACGGTGAAGGGCGGAACCAATAAGATCGTCGAATACTTCGGCTCCGGCGCGGAAACCATCAGCGCGACCGGCAAGGGGACGATCTGCAATATGGGCGCAGAACTGGGGGCTACGACGTCGGTGTTTCCCTTCGACCAGAAGATGGTCGCCTATTTGAACATTACGGATCGGGCCGATCTGGCCAATCTGGCGATGGCCAACAAGTCATTGCTGGTGGCGGACCCGGAAGTCTTTCAGTCGCCGGAGAAATACTACGATCAGATCGTCGAAGTCGACTTGTCGACCCTCGAACCCCATGTCGTCGGACCCCATACGCCGGATCTTGCGCGACCCATTTCAAAGATGGCGGCTGAGGCAAAGGAAAAGGGCTATCCGGTCGAACTCAAAGCGGCCCTGATCGGAAGCTGCACCAATTCATCCTATGAAGATATCAGCCGTTCAGCCCACATCGCCCAGCAGGGGTTGAAGGCCGGGCTCAAAGCGAAAACCTCGTTCCTGGTGTCGCCCGGATCCGAGCGTATTTATCATACGATGAAGCGCGACGGATTCTTGGACACCTTCGAGCAATTGGGCGGCACGGTGTTGTCCAACTCTTGCGGCCCTTGTATCGGTCAGTGGAAACGAGCCGATGGTGTGAAGGGGAAAGCGGATTCAATCGTCAGTTCCTTTAACCGCAATTTCCCAGGCCGTAACGACGGCATCAATGAGACGCTTTCATTCCTTGCGAGTCCTGAAGTTGTGACCGCCTATGCCATCTCTGGCGATTTGAATTTTGACCCCGTCCATCAGACGCTCAAGGGAGCGGACGGCAAGGAATTCAAGTTTCAGCCGCCGCAGGGAGAAGAGCTTCCAGCCAAGGGTTTTGCGAAGGGGGAAGAAGGGTTTGTCGAGCCGGCTGCCAGCGGCGAAGGCTTGACCGTCGAAGTTCCACCGACCAGCGAGCGGCTGCAGTTGCTGCAACCCTTCCCACGCTGGGACGGCAAAAATTTCGAGAAACTTCCGCTGCTCATCAAGACCAAGGGCAAGACCACCACGGACCATATTTCTCCGGCGGGGCCCTGGCTTAAGTTCCGCGGCCACTTGGACCGGATCAGCGACAATATGTTCCTGGGTGCGAACAATGCCTTTTCGTCCGAGCCAGGCAAGGGTACGGACGTGTTGACGGGTGAGGCGGGGCTGACCATCGCCCAGATCGCTCGCCGGTATAAGGCAAAGGGTATCGGTTCTATCGTGGTGGGTGACGAAAACTACGGCGAGGGGAGCAGCCGGGAGCATGCGGCGATGTCGCCGCGTTTCCTCAATGTGCAGGTGGTTATCACGAAAAGCTTTGCGCGTATTCACGAGACGAATTTGAAGAAACAGGGGATCTTGGCGTTGACCTTTGCTGACCCGAAGGATTACGAGAAGATCGAACAGCAGGATCGCATCAGCGTGACAGGGCTAATCAGTCTGGCTCCTGGCAAACCGGTGCAAGTGACCATCCATAAGCCGGATGGTACGTCACTCACCATTCAGGCGAATCACAGCATCACCGAACAGCAGGTTGCGTGGTTCAAGGCCGGTTCAGCGTTGAATGCGCTGAACTAACAGGGAGTTAGGAGAGGTTCAATCATGACTACTACCGCGTCAAAAATTATTTATACGAAAACCGACGAAGCGCCCATGCTGGCGACCTATTCATTTCTTCCGATCATCAATGCCTTCAGCAAGGCGGCCGGGGTATCGGTTGAATTGCGGGACATTTCGCTCGCGGGGCGCATTCTCGCCGTGTTTCCCGACTCTCTGACGCCTGAGCAAAAGCAAGCGGATGCACTGGCCGAATTGGGTGAACTGGCCAAGAGGCCGGAAGCCAATATCATCAAGCTGCCGAATATCAGCGCCTCTTTGCCTCAGTTACAGGAGGCTATCAAGGAGCTGCAGGGGCAGGGCTACAAGCTTCCAGAATATCCTGAAAATCCGAAAGACGACAAAGAGAAAGACATCAAGAGCCGTTATGACAAGGTCAAGGGAAGCGCCGTCAATCCGGTCTTGCGCGAAGGCAATTCGGATCGTCGCGCGCCACTCTCCGTGAAGGCCCACACCAGGAAGCATCCTCACAAAATGGGAGCCTGGAGTCAGGATTCGAAGACTCATGTAAGTCATATGAAGAGCGGAGATTTCCGGTCCAATGAGAAATCGATGACGACGACTGCGGCGACCGACTCGCGGATCGAGTTCGTCGGCCAGGACGGCAAGACCACAGTCCTCAAGCCCAAAGTGGCGCTGCAGGCAGGGGAGGTCATCGACGCCACCTTTATGAGCAAGCGCGCTTTGCGCACCTTTATCGAGGAGCAGATCCAGGATGCCCAAAAGAAGGGCGTGCTGTTCTCGATTCACTTGAAAGCCACCATGATGAAGATCTCAGATCCGAAGATCTTCGGTGATGCTGTAACGGTCTATTACAAAGACGTGTTCGAGAAGCACGGCGAGACACTCAAAAAACTGGGTGTGGATCCCGACAACGGTCTCGGCGACCTCTATGCCAAGATCAAGTCCTTGCCGGAGGATCAACGCAGGGCGATCGAAGCCGACATTCAGGAGGTCTATAAGAAACGTCCACCGATGGCGATGGTAAATTCCGACAAGGGGATTACCAATCTGCACGTCCCCAGCGACATCATTATCGATGCCTCCATGCCTCCGGTCATTCGGGACAGCGGAAAAATGTGGGGCCCGGATGGCAAGGCAGCGGATGCCAAGTGCGTCATTCCCGACAGCAGCTATGCCCCGGTCTATCACGAGGTCGTCGAGTTCTGTAAAAAATACGGCGCTCTGGATCCGAAGACCATGGGCAGTGTGCCCAACGTCGGGCTCATGGCCCAAGCAGCAGAAGAATATGGTTCCCATGACAAGACCTTCAAGGCGCCGGGCAATGGCACGATTCGCGTCGTGGATGCATCGGGGCAGGCGTTGTTGGAGCATAAGGTTGAAGAGGGGGATATCTGGCGCATGTGCCAAGTGAAGGATGCGCCGATTCAGGATTGGGTCAAGCTGGCCGTCACACGTGCGAAGGCGACTGGAGCTCCGGCGATATTTTGGCTGGACAAGACCAGGGCGCACGACGCGGAGATCCTCAAGAAGGTGGAGCGGTACCTGCCCAATTACGATACGAAGGGCCTCGATATCCGGACGATGACTCCGGCCGATGCGACCAGGCTTTCGTTGGAACGGATCAAGGAAGGCAAGGATACGATTTCCGTGACAGGCAATGTCTTGCGCGACTATCTTACCGATCTGTTCCCGATTCTCGAAATCGGGACCAGCGCCAAGATGCTCTCGATCGTCCCGTTGTTGAACGGCGGTGGGTTGTTCGAGACCGGGGCCGGCGGATCAGCCCCGAAGCATGTACAGCAGTTTCAGGAAGAGGGCTATCTCCGCTGGGATTCGCTGGGTGAGTTCCTGGCCTTGGCCGCTTCGCTGGAGCATCTCGCAAAGGTAGGGAACAACCAGGTGGCCAAGATTCTCGCCGATACGTTGGATCAGGCCAATGCAAAGTTTCTGGAGAGTAACAAGTCCCCGGCCCGCAAAGTCGGCGAGATCGATAATCGTGGCAGCCATTTCTATCTCGCGCTCTATTGGGCACAGGCGCTGGCAGCTCAGACTGCGGATAAGAAGATCGCGGACAGGTTTACGCAGATCGCGAAGGATCTGAACGACAACGAGAAGAAGATCGACGGAGAGTTGCTTGCCGCGCAGGGCAAGCCACAGGATGTCGGCGGGTACTATCATCCCAACGATGCGAAGGCATCCAAGGCGATGCGTCCGAGCACGACCTTGAATGCGATCATCGACGCGATAGCATAGGCTGGCTACGTGGTGAGAGGCGAGGGGCGAGGGGTGATAATCTCGTCCTCTGGCCACTAGCCCCGCGCCTCTGGCCCTCTGGGTTATTGATATGGCACAAGAAGACAAAGAGAACGTCATCGACCAGCCGGAAGTCATTCGGCACAGGATGGTCACGATCGAGATCGCCGGCAAGAAGTACGATGTGCCGGAGGGGATCACGGTCAT
This sequence comes from Nitrospira sp. CG24E, assembly GCA_002869895.2. GTDB lineage: Bacteria > Nitrospirota > Nitrospiria > Nitrospirales > Nitrospiraceae > Palsa-1315. Next base: position 105,710 of record NEWP02000021.1, read on the forward strand.
CAAGGCCCTGTGGTATTCGGGGCAGGAAGTCGTTCGAGGGGCCGGCTGTCTCGGAGGATTCTGCGGCGCTTGTGCAGCCTACTATCGGACCAAGGACGATCCAAAAGTGCGGACCTGCCTAGCCTGCCAAATGGCGGTGCAAGACGGTATGTCGATCACGATGATGCCGCCCTTTCCAGCCCGGAAGGCGACCTACGATATCCAGACCCTTAAAGAACCGAAGCAAGACCTCTTCAATCTCTATCCTGAAACGCCGCTCTGTCGGAATTGCAATGCCTGCACAGAGGCCTGCCCGCAGCAGATCGATGTGCGGGAGGGAGTCTGGAAGGCGGTCTTCGGGGACTTTAAGAGCGTATCTGAGATGTTCATGGATTGCGTGATGTGCGGGATGTGCACGCCGGTTTGTATCGCCGACATTGCGCCCAACCTTGTGGCCCTCTATGTGAGCCGGGCGCAGGGGGCCCATTTCATCGAGCCGCCGCTGGGTCTGGACACGCGCATTAAGGAAATCCAGGACGGCCGTTTCAACGACGAGTGGGCGAAGATTTTCAAGATGACAGAAAAGGAACTGGCCGATCACTGCGCAACGGTGAAGTAAGATGGGTAAGTGGCAAGTGGTAAGTGGCAAGTGGTATGAGATGGGATTCTCCCTTAACATATCCTCGCCTCTCGCCTGATAATCATGGACATCCACGCGCTCCAACAGATTGTTCACAGTACCAGGGATGCTCGCCGGCAGCAGACCATTCCAAAGTTTCCTCCTGCAGAGCAGGATCAACTGATCCACAAGTATCATCCTGATTACCGGGCCAGCGCCTATCGTCCCATCCGCTTTGGACCCAATGCCGATGATAAGACGGTCGTCGAGTTAGCAGCATTGCTGGAAGGGGATAGCCCAATTTCCGGTGATTCGGATTTGACGCCGGACTATACGACCGATGTGCTGGTGGTAGGCGGCGGGGGCGCAGGCTGCGCCGCTGCGCTCCATGCGCATGGAGCCGGCGCCAAGGTCATTCTGGCGACGAAGCTCCGTCTCGGCGACTCCAACAGTGTGATGGCTCAGGGGGGCATGCAAATTTCTGTCGCTCCCGGGGACTCTCCTGTCACCCACTTTGTGGATACGCTGAAGGGCGGCCACATGCAGAACGACCATGATCTGCTCAAGGTGATGGTCGAAGAGGGCCCTTCGATTGCAAAATGGCTGTTGAGCCTGGGCGTCCTGTTCGATCGTGACGGGGACGGCAATCTCCATGTGAAAAAAGGCGGTGGAAGTTCAAAGCCTCGCCTGCTCACCTGTTCAGACTACACAGGCCTTGAAATCATGCGGGTGCTCAAGGACGAAGTGCTGAATCAGAAAATTCAGTTACTCGAATTTTGCGCTGCGGTCGAGCTGACAAGCGACGACTCGGGGAACTGCACCGGCGCGATTTTCAAAGACCTCGACAACCATCGTCAGGTCGTCGTCGCGGCCAAGTCCGTCATTCTAGCGACCGGCGGGATCGGACGGCTCCATATTCAAGGATTTCCGACCAGCAATCACTACGGCGCGACCGGCGACGGGCTCTGCCTGGCCTATCGAATGGGCGCCAAACTCATGCATATCGATACGTTCCAGTATCACCCTTCCGGCGCGGTCTATCCCGAACAGCTCATCGGGGCCTTGGTGACAGAGGGCATTCGATCCGAAGGCGGCCACCTGGTCAATGCCAGGGGTGAGCGGTTCGTCAACGAATTGGATACCCGCGATGTCGTGTCCTCCTCCATCATTCGTGAATGTGAAGAGGGGCGCGGCATCCGTACGATGTCCGGGCGCATCGGCGTCTGGCTCGATACCCCGCTCCTCGATGCCGAGCAGGGGCCCGGCACGGTGGAGAAGCATTTCCCCGCCATGATGCTGCAATTTGAGCGGTTCGGTATCGATATCAGCAAGGATCCCGTCTTGATCTATCCGACGTTGCACTATCAGAACGGCGGCGTGAAGATCGATACCAATTCAGAAACCAATGTGAAGAATCTATTCGTCGCGGGCGAGGCCTCAGGCGGATTGCATGGACGCAACCGATTGATGGGCAATTCGCTCCTGGATCTTATGGTCTTTGGCAAACGGTCCGGGTTGACCTCCGCTGCCCGCGCTGCAGCGATGCCGCAAGGAAAGTTGACGCTTGGGCATCTGAAACGGTTTCGCGCCGAAGCCAAGAAGCATGGCAGTGGGAGCGGTGTTGTCTCACCCATGATCCTGCCGGCGTACACACGAAGGGAAGGTTGAGGCTGAGGTTAAGGTTGAGTAGAGGGCGATCATGGTCCTCCTTTCTCAACCTTAGCCTGAACCTTAACCTGAAAGGATTTTGATGAACGTTCATGAATTTCAGGCCAAGCAATTGTTCGCGCAGTTCGGGGTTCCGGTGCCTCGCGGGAAAGAGATTACCTCGCCTGAGGCAGGAGCATCATGGGCGGCGGAACTCAACACCCCCGTGTTTGTCGTCAAGGCGCAGATCCACGCAGGCGGTCGAGGTAAAGCCGGCGGCGTCAAGATTACGAAGGACAAGGCGGCTGTCCCAGGCCTGGTCAAGGAACTGCTCGGCAAGACGCTCATTACTCACCAGACCGGCCCCAAGGGCAGGGAAGTGCGGCGATTGCTGATCGAAGAAGGGGCTGCAATTGTCAAGGAACTGTATGTGAGTCTCCTTGTCGATCGGGACAGCGGCTGGCCCGTGTTTATTGCAAGCACCGAGGGCGGGATGGAGATCGAGGAAGTCGCCGCCCACAGGCCGGAGAAGATCATCCGGGAAGCAGTCGATCCGGCGGTCGGGTTTCAACCGTACAACGGGCGAAACGTCGCCTTCGCGCTCGGGCTTCCCGCCATGGAACCGGCGGTCGTGAATCCCTTCATTCAGATGCTGGGAAACCTCTATCGCCTGTTCATGGAGAAGAACGCGGCCATGGTGGAGATCAATCCTCTGGTCATCACCGGAGACAAGAAGTTGATCGCGCTGGACGGCAAAGTCTCGTTCGACGATAACGCGCTGTTCCGGCACGCCGATGTGCAGCAGATGCGTGATCTCAACGAAGAAGATCCGCTCGAGATCGAAGCGGGAGAAAGTAATCTGAACTACATCAAGCTCGACGGTAACATTGCCTGCATGGTGAACGGCGCGGGCCTGGCCATGGCGACGATGGACGTCATCAAGCTGGCTGGCAGCGAGCCCGCGAACTTTCTGGATGTCGGCGGCGGCGCGACGAAAGAAACGGTGGCAGCCGGTTTCCGGATTCTGCTGAAAGATCCGAACGTGAAGGGTATCTTCATCAACATCTTCGGCGGCATCGTTCGTTGCGAGCGGATCGCCCATGGCGTCATTGAAGCGGCCAAAGAAGTGAAGATCAATGTGCCGTTGGTCGTCCGGTTACAGGGCACGAATGCAGACGAAGGCCGCAAGCTCTTGGCAGAATCAGGTTTGAAGCTGGAAGTGGCCAACGATTTATGGGAGGCGGCGCAAAAAATTGTGAAGTTGACGGGCAAAGCGGCGTAGCGCGCGCAAGAGGCACAGGGCTATGCCCCTGTGCTCGCAGAACGCGCACGATAAGACCGTGCTCGTTCGATGCGCGCAGTGGGGGCACAACCCTGTGCCTCTTGCGCAAGCAGATTTAGATACTAAGCCTTCCCCGTCATGGTGGGGGAGGGGGGAAGAAGAGAGGAAATCGTGAGCATTCTTGTGAATAAGAATACGCGGGTGGTGGTGCAGGGGATTACTGGTAAGGAAGGCTCGTTCCATGCGATTCAGTGTAAGGCCTATGGGACGCAGGTTGTCGCGGGCGTAACGCCTGGTAAGGCGGGGCAGGAAGTCGAAGGGATTCCGGTTTTCAATACGGTGCGCGATGCGGTGAAGAAGACCCAGTGCGACACGTCGCTGATTTTTGTGCCTCCGCCGTTTTGCGCCGATGCGATCCTGGAAGCAGCCGATGCCGGTGTGAAGTTGATTATCTGCATTACCGAAGGCATCCCGGTGAACGACATGGTCAAGGTCAAACGCGCGCTCCGCGGCAAGGATGTGCGATTGATCGGACCCAATTGTCCAGGTGTGATCACGGTCGATGAAGCGAAGATCGGCATCATGCCGGGCTTTATTCATAAGAAGGGCGTCGTGGGTGTCGTGTCGCGCAGCGGGACCCTCACGTATGAAGCCGTTCATCAACTTTCGACGCTCGGGTTAGGTGAAACGACCTGCGTTGGCATCGGCGGCGATCCGGTCAATGGCACAGGCTTCGTCGATGTATTGGCACTGTTCGAAAAAGATCCCGAGACCCAGGCGATCGTGATGATCGGCGAGATCGGCGGCGATGCGGAAGAGAAAGCCGCTGAGTTCATCAAGAAGAATGTCACAAAACCGGTCGTCAGCTTCATCGCCGGAATCACGGCTCCTCCTGGCCGCCGCATGGGCCATGCCGGCGCCATCATCTCCGGTGGCAAGGGAACTGCCGCTGAAAAGATGAAGACGCTCGAAGCAGCCGGCGTGCGCGTGGTGAAAAATCCGGCCGAGATCGGCAACGAAGTGAAAAAATCGTTGGGCCGTTAACCGGTACAGGAAGCTTTTTCGGCGGGGTGCTGGAACCAGGCCGGTGCCCCGTCGACCGATAGCCATCTATTCCCTTTCTCTTGGATTGGAATCGTGGTAATTTAAATCCTCCAGCAAGGTAGTGATATTCACCTGTTTCTCAGTCCCTCACTCCGTCACTCCGTCCCAGGTAATATTTCAATAGTTGTTCTCTCGAATACTGATCGAGTTAGAACCAAGGAGTTTGTTTGCGAGTATTTCTCGTCCACGTCCGTGATCCGCAGTTTTACGCGCTCCCTGCTAAAACCCGCGCAAAAAACGGTCGTATTAGAGTCATGGGTTTCCCGCCCATCGGCATCATGTCACTCTCGGCGGTTCTGAAGCAGGCAGGCCACGAATGTGTGATGTTTGATCAGGCGAACCCCGATACGCCGAACGAGGTCATCCTCGATGAAATCAACCGGCAGCAGCCGACCCTGGTCGGCCTCAGTTTTCTCAGCACCACGAGCTATCCCTACGCGAAGATCTTGGCCCGTCAGATTCGCGCTGCCAACACGACGGTCAAACTGGCTTTCGGGGGCGTCTTCGCAAGTTTGAACGCCGCGCTTGTCAAACTGCAGTGTCCTGAAGTGGATTTTGTCTGTCGTGGAGACGGTGAGCAGTTGCTCCTCGATCTGCTCGAACGGATTGAGGATCCAGCCGGCGTCGCCGGGCTGACCTGGGCGAAAGACGGTCAGGTTGTGCAGAACTCCGGACGGCCGATGGAGCGCCATCTCGATCAGTGGCCCTTCCCCGATCGCGAAGGTCTGCCGCTCGACTTCGTTGAATCGATGCCGCTGGATGTTCCGGCAGTGCTCTCGATGGAACGGTTCACGACGATGCAGACCTCACGAGGCTGCCCATGGCCCTGCGTGTTCTGCGACATCCCGATCTTCAACGAAGGCAAATGGCGCGCGCGGACTGCCCAGCATGTAGTGAACGAACTCAAGTACCTCGAAGAATGCGGCTATGGGTCCGTCTATTTCGTGGACGATCATTTCTTGCTCCAGCCCAAGCGGATCGAGGCGATTTGCCAGGGCGTGATGGATGCGAAGCTTACAATCCAATGGGGCATCGAAGGGCGTGTAGACTCAGTCGCCCAGCATCTGTTTCCCGCGATGGCCAAGGCCCATTGCCGGACGGTCATGTTCGGGATCGAAAGCGGGAGTCAGAAGATTCTCGACCGGCTTAAGAAAGAACAGACGTTGGAAGAAGTGGCGACAGCGGTCAAGAATGCCAAACAGGCCGGTATCGAGATCGTCCACGGGTTCTTTACCGTGGGCAACCCGGATGAAACGGTCGAAGATATGAACGCCACGTTCGACTTGGCCTCCAAGTTGCCGCTCGATACCTTCGGCTTCAATCGACTCTGTGTCTATCGGGGAACCCCGCTCTGGCAGGAATATGTGAAGCGCGGATTGGTCAGCGAAACGACAGACTGGTACAAGTATTTTAAGTGTTCAACGATCGATCCGACCTGCTTGCCGGGTGAAGTGATCAATGAGGTCCGTCGTCAGGGACTCAAGCGGTTGTTTATCTATAAGCTCCTGCATTATCCCGTCCAGACATTTCGGTTGCTGCGGCGGTTTCTCCGTTTCATGCCGGCGCGGGATGTGGCCTACCTCATTATCAAGCCGTTCCTGGGCCAGAAGACAGGAGCCACGAAGGCCGAAGTGCTGTCCCGTGCTGTCGAACATGCCGATATGAAGGACGCAGCGGCACAGGTGACCCAGATGACGGACGAGATGTTGCAGGACGTGATGGAAGCTTCCCGCCTGGAGCGGCTACGCATTCAACAGGAAGCGGAAGGTTTGCGAGAACTACCAATGGTCCACACCCGCTAGCTGAAAAACCGTCAAACGTTCCTCGTGAAGCGTATCTCGCAAGCAAGGAAGGAAGCTCTCTGCTTGCGAACGACGAATGACGGTTACTTGAGCATCCTGCGAGGCCGCGCTCCTCTTAAGTCGCAATCCCCCTGTCAGCTGATCAGGAAGTAGGCGCCAAAGCCGAAAGCTGCGAATAGAGCGATGCTCAACATTGCTTTCTCATGCCCGCACAGTCCCACCCGCGCTTTGCAGACTGCCAGAGAACACATGACCGACATCGTAGACTCCTTTGGTAATGTCCATGGATGCGCAGGACGATACGCCGCTTAACCAGTAGAGTCAACGGCGCTCATTGTTGCTCCACCAATAGCCCGGTTGCTGTTCATGCTTACGAGGGAGTCGATCAGAAAAGCCTACTGAACGATGGCTTGTTTCGTCTCGTCCAGATGTTTCTGGAGGTAGGGCATGAAGGGTGTGGCGCCCGTTCCCACGGCAGTGGGGTTGCTCTCGTGGGCTTGATGCTGGCGAAAAATATAACTGTCGGCGTAGCCGATGTGGATCTGGCGGAATTGGGCAAGGAGATCGACGCACCCGCAATAGGCGGTCCAGACATCGGGGTTGCGGGATTTTCGATCGCGCACATAGCCGGAGAGTATGGGGCGGCCCAAGTGGTCGGTGGTCTTCTCCAGAGCCTGTAGGAATGCTCGGTGGCGCGGAGGCATATAGTCGCGCATCTCCAGCAGATAGACGGTCAGGGGGTCTGGAGCATGGGCGATTCCAAGCCCGGCGTCGAGACAGGGGACAATTGTGCTTTGCGCGCCGGTTTCACCTCGAAACTGCTGTGGTCGTCCTGCATAAGCGTCCACTCCATCATAGGTGAGTCCGTTCGGTAGGGTAGGACTGTTCTTCCAGCCATGGATATAGGGCCGCACGCGGTTGTAGTAGACATAGGGATCACAGCGTTCTTTCATCCTGAGTAACGTATCGCGCATCGCCGTTTGGGCTGACGCCAAAGATGTGAGTCCCAGCCAGACTTCGTTCTCCTGGTCTGTGGCGGCGCCATTCATTGCTCGAAGAAGCCCTGCCAGTCCAGGCCCCGCCTCCCTCTCGATCTGGATGTGAACGACGACAAACCACTCTTCATCCAACCCGCCGAGAAAATTTTGCAACAGCACAATGTTATCGAGCTGAATTGGTTGCGTCCGGTCGAGCCTTCGCCAGTTGTCGAGCGCATAGGAAGCATACGACAAGACAGGCGGGCGTCCAAGATGCTGTGCCACTTCATACCAAGGCTTTGCCAATTGCCGGGGTAATTTCGCAACCGGCTGGTCCGGCACCTCCCATACATAGGCATGTCCGGCGAAGGAAAGGATCCGCATCGCGGCCCGGAAATCTTCCGTGCGCCAGCTTGGAGGGAGAGAGGGGAGCAGGTGGTGCTGTTCATCGATGAACCGCCGGACTGTATGGGCGCTTAGCAGTTTCGGCAGTTCATACCCAAACTGGTTGAGCGATGGGCAGTCTGGCAGATTTGCACAGGGGTCTTGAGGGAGGAATCCCTGTTCAGCAGAAATCTCGTAATCGGAGATCGAGAGGGGAACGAAGGCTGTCGATTTCATGGGAGACTCCGGCACTCACGACCAAAATATAGCGTTTCACTTTACCACAGATGGCAGGACGGTGAAAAAGCCCACCAGCGGTGACGGCAGGTTAAGGTTGAGGCGAAGGATGCCAACGGTTTGAGGTACGAGGCTTGAGGCCTCTATCCTCCAACGCTTCCAGACCTCAACCTACTGCAGACGGTTCTGCCTTGCCTGGGATAAGGCGCATCTGGGAACGTATCGGTACGAAGAGCAGTCTTGTGGGTGCCCTGTCAGAGGGCTTTGGCGGGCTGTTCAATCCGATCGCGTTGCTCGGCGGAGCGGAGGCGAATCTTGAAGATCACTCGGCGGCTTTTTTCGCGGTTTACGATATCAGTCGATTCATAAATCAAGTCTTGCCGTCCGCGCCCGGCTGCCGATGTAATTTCCTGAAAACATTGGTACGAAGCAGGCTCTGTCGCTTGAATGACCTCCAGGCCCTTCACCATCACGGCCAACGACCGTTCCTGACTCAATTTCAAATTAAATGCGTCGCTGCCCTGGTCATCCGTGTGTCCTTCGATTGCGAGAGAGTCGATCTTGCCGCGCAGCGGTCCGCACAGGGCTCCCACATAGAAGGGCAACGCTTCGGCAAGAAACTGCTCTGCGGTCGGCGACAACGTGCTTTTCCCGGACTCGAAGGTGAGGAGGTTTTCCGGAACCACGATCAAGAGCGCAAGCGGATCGCGAGGATCCGCATCGAGCGAGAGACCCAGCCGCTGAATGTGATCGCGGAGCGCCGTCTGCACGTCCTCTTTGTTTTCTTCCAGTTCAGACTGGGCTGCGGAGGAGATTTTGGTGATTTGTGCCGCGAAGAGCAGGATGAATACGATCGCGAGTGAAGTCATCAGATCGGTGATGCCGATCGTTGTGTGGGAGGGGCCGGCCTCCTGTGGCGCTGCATACCTCATGCAGTGGGCCGTGGCGCCGACGCCATCGCTCGTTTTGACCAAAACCGGCGTCCCTCAGGGCGCGCGACGCTGGACGAGGCCCGCTGGTCAGCGAGCGTATCCGTCAGGCGGCTCATGAGGTCGTCGAGTGTCATTGTTGTCTGACTCCGATGTGCGTGCGCATCCTTCAGAAGCCGCGTGAGATCATGTATCGAGTCATTCAGCTCCTTCATTGGAGCAATGAATTCCTCACGGAAGACTCGTGGTAGTTCATCCGTCATCCGTTGCCTCGCTGCCTGTTCGTCCTGCTTCCATTGCGTCAAGGATCGAACGGCCGAAGTCAGTTCGGCAATGGGCAGAGCCAGACTCTCGGTGCGCGATCCCTCATGGAGTTCATGTGGTTCACCGCCTGACACAGGCCTATTTCTGCTCTGTGGCCCGTGAACCGGCGTGAGTTGCTCCAACATCTGTTCCATAGTTTTTCGAGGAAAAAGTTTGTCCAGGAGATCGAGAAAGGTCTGGTGCCGGTTCATGAGTCGAAAGACCATCGGCTTTTCGATGAGGGTGAACAGATTGGCGGCAATCAGTCCGACGATGGAAGAGAGAAATTTTCCAGCCAGTCCGTTGATGAGCCCCTGAATTCCGACAATCTCGCTTCCATCTGCGTGGAGTCTACTGAGTCCGATGAATAGGGCCAGGAACGTCAACAGTAATCCGGTGCCGGTCACCAAGGAGGGAAGCTGGCTATAGAATGCCAGGTTCACACGGTGGTTCAGCAGCATGTCTTGCGTGAAAATATCCTCTGCTCGGCGCGTGCTGAAAATGCGCGGTTCAATAAACCACGGTGTATGCTCCAGAATCAGGGTCTTGCGGAATTGCATCCAGGGATGCCGAAACATCGGTTCCTTTTGCATGGCTGTCTCGACGGATTGCAAGTCGTCGCAGTCGATGCGCGCGGCGGCAGACGATGTCTGGTACGTTTGAGGCGTAAATCCCACCAAGGCACGGGTGGTGAATCGTTCACGATCCAGGTCTCCACGATCGTTTGCGAGGGCGGTCAGCATCGGGCCTACTCGGTCGAAGGGCCGTCGCGCGCGCGCGACCTCACCGGTCAACCGTATGACCTGCCACACAAAGAAGAGTATGATTCCGAAAGACCCGAGCCAGCTCAGCATCGGGCTTTGTGGGCCACCGAAGAAGGCTGTATCGCGGCTCAAAAATTCCCACAGATTGGACATGTCGATCATCCTATCCTCAGTTCAGACACGCTGGATCTCGTCGCGGTTCACCATTGGCAAAGCCTTCTCAACTTCCGTGCCTGGTGCTGCAGAGGGGAAAGCGCTCAAAACGCCAATGATCTACCTGCTCATTGCAATCTATGAGTAGCCGCTCGGCAAAGAATACCCGCCATGTCGGCAGGTTCAGCCTCTCTCTCAGGAAGTCTGTGTTTGCTTTCTTGTTCAGGTATTCCGCGAATAGGCCTCCGGTTTTTTCGAGTCTGTGGCCTTGCATCTATCAGCATCTCCTTCGCCTCGCAACGAAGGATTACTTGGACAGGCTCCCAGGATCTTGAACCCACACTGACACGGTTTTCTTTTCAGTAGTGTCGGCCATTCATGCCCAAGAAAATTGAGCGATGGGTAGTACGGCAGGTTGTCGCAGGGGTCTTGAGGGAGGAATCCCTGTGCAGCGGACATCTCGTAAGCGGAGAGCGAGAGGGGAACGAAGGGTGTCGATTTCAGGGAAGACTACGGCACACATGACCGTAGCGCCTGTCCGCACTGTACCGCGCCGGGAATGAATCCTGATCGATTCACGGGCTAGAAACTCTGTATAGCGCTCTGGGCGTTCCCGTGGAATATTCGGGCTGTGGAGAGAATTAGAAGACCGTTTTTCTCACTTCACTTGAGGCGCAGCCTTCTGCCACGGAGCCATAGGCAGTCACTGCAAAATAATAGGTCGTCCCGCTTCTGAGACCGGAAAATACATAGCTGTTCTTCAAGCCCACATCGATTGCCTGCTGATAGGATTTCGGCGCAGTCCCATAGTAGACTTTATACCCTCTTACGGAAGAGTCGCTCGCGAAGTCCCACATGAGCCTGACCTGGATTCCATTTGAAGGTGTCACGATTTCTGCGGACGTGAGTGGCCCGGTGCTGCCGTGCCCTCCCGCAACCAGCACAGTACCATTCTGCAGCAGTGTGGCGGTGTGGTGGATAGCCCTGACGACAGTCAGGTCTCCAGTAGAGACCCATTGCCCATTTGCCGGATCATAGAGCTCGGTGGACGTGAGGGGCCCGGTTCCTCCATGTCCCCCTGCTGCCAGCACGGATCCATTCGGTAGCGGTGTTGTCAGCAGGGTTGCGATATGGCCGGTCCTGGCAACGGTCAGGTCTCCGGTGGGGGTCCATTGCCCCGTTACCGGATCATAGAGCTCGGCAGACGTGAGGAGCCCGCTGCTTCCGTGCCCTCCTGCGATCAGCACGCGCTCATTTGGCAACAGGGTCGCGGTGTGGCCGGTCCTGGCGATAGCCAAGGCTCCGGTGGCAGCCCATTGACCCGTTGTCTGGTTATAGAGTTCGGCGGATGTCAGGAGTGGACCGGTGTTCCCGGAGCCTCCCGTAATCAGGACGGTTCCATTTGTGAGCAGGGTGGCGGTATGGCCGGTACGGGCGACAGCCAGATTACCGGTGGCGGTCCATTGCCCTGTCGTTGGATTGTAGAGCTCGGTCGAGACGAGTGACCCACTGGCTCCAGAGCCTCCCGTAACTAACACCATTCCATTTGTCAGTAGTGTGGCGGTATGGCTGGCCCGTGCAGAGTTGAGTGCATCCGTCAGAGGGGAGCCTCTCACCAGCGGGGGACTACACAGTGAGGCCAGCACCGGATCAGGAGAAGAGCTGGAAGAGCTTCCACCTGAACAGGCCAAGAGGTTGGCGAGGGTGAAATAGACCAGCGCAACCAGTGTAGCGAACTGTGTCTTCGAGTACGTCCATTCAGGGGTACTGTGACTCCCCTGTTCTTGAATAGATTCTTTTGCCATCAGGTAGTAACACTTATGGTGATGTTGTATTAGGCGCTAGAATCGGAGGAAGGACAATTCCACGGAGGAAGAGGATCCCTCCCCTTATGGGGGGCGCAGGGTACGTCGGAGCAGAAAATGGCGGCGAGATTTCTGAATATTGGATGGTCGAGCCGGCGTCTCCGGATGTATGCAGGCAGGGAGTCAGATTACATGCTTCGCCAATCGGAGAAAGGCGATGTGCGGCCACGGCCTTCGAGGACGGCCCTGAATCGCTCAAGATCTCCCTGGACGCGCGAAGCCAGCGCTTCCGATGGATCGCCGTCATGTCCCACGAAGCCCTGAGGGTCATACTCAACTTGCAGCGTGACTTTTGACCAGTCCTTCGAGAGTTCATGGAATGTCGCGACCCATCCTTTGATGGCGCCGCTTCGATAGGCCATTGCGACACGCTGGCGCTCCGTCTGCTCTGTCACCTCCGCATCCCACTCTGGATCCTGACCCGCGATCGTTGCCTTCCAACGATACCGTTTAGCGCCCAGCCACGTGACTTCTTTCACACCCTGCATGAACTTGGGATATTCATCAAAGCTGGTCCATTGATTGTACGCGACATACTGCGGCACGCCGACTTCAATGGATTTTTCAATGGTCGCCATGGTTTCCTCCTAGACGCAATTTTCGGTGAGCCGGCCACCCCATGGGCGGTCTTCTCATCGCACGGCATAAACTATCACCACCGCTCCTGGGGCTCAATACCAGTTTGCAGCGTCTGCAACAGCAGACCTACTCAGTCGCTCTGGCCTTCCCCATCGTAGACAGGAAATTCAGAATGACCCTGTTTCTTCCTCATGTCGCCTGCGGTGCGCCATGTGGCCGTCCCTCGTTATCACTGCGAGCGCAGGGTAAAGAGGAAACGAATGGAATCGGGCGATTCATGTCCGTTGATATCAGTTGAGATCGGGTCAGGACTGCTGGCGACGACCCCTGTTCTGTTTGAACCTCAGTCGATGCAGAAATTTGAAGGTTTGCTACATTTGTAAAACTCAGCTGCGAATCAGACCAAGATCGTCAAGGCTGAGAGTAAGAACGACAGGATCTCCGGGGGCGCTCCCGTAACCTATAAAAAAGGAACTGTGATATGAGCCCAATCTTCATGACGGTTGCACTGTACCTATGGTTGATAGTTGTGGGAGGCCTAGTCTATGTCCTCCTAAGGAAGTGCTACGGCAATGAGTTGTCTGAGCGTGCCGCATGATCGCCACTGTCACAACCAAGCCTGCTCACCGAGAAATTTCGGCCAGTACCGTGACCCTCAGATAGACTTGCATGCCAAGTCGCTCTTGACCTATCCCGTCGCAGGCAAGAAATTCAGAATGACCCCGTTTTCTTGCCCCCAGTTTTCTCCTCGGCAGTTCTGAGATAGCGGAGGAACAGGGTTGTCTTGACTCGGAAGGTAGGTCGATATTATGATCGATAACATATTTGTAGGGAGACTCTGATATGGCCACGACGACAATTTCGACCAAGTTCCAGATTGTGATTCCCAAAGAAGTGCGGGAGAAGCTCCATCTCACTCCTCAACAGCGCTTACAGATCGTGGAGAAGGGTGGAATCATCACGCTGGTGCCGGAAGTGCCGCTCAAATCGCTTAAGGGGACGCTCAAGGGGATGTCCAAGACCGATCTTCGGGAGAAGAAGGACCGATTGTGAAGGTGGTGTTGGATTCCAGCGGATGGATTGAATTCTTTACAGATGGGCCACTGGCTGAACGGTATGCTGCCTATCTCACACCTCGGTATCAACTAATCACGCCGACCATCGTCCTCTATGAGGTGTATAAAAAGATCAAGCGAGAGCGAGGGGAAGAGACCGCGTTATTGTTTGCCGGGCGGCTCCATTCGACCCAGGTGGTTCACCTGACAGAATCTATCGCACTGCTCGCTGCGGACATTAGCTTGCGGCACGGTTTGGCAATGGCCGATGCCATTGTATATGCAACCGCCAAAGACCAGGAGGCAGAAGTGATTACAGGCGATGCGGACCTGAAGGATCTTCCTGGCGTGATGCACGTCAAGTAGGCGCCACTGGAATCCTCTATTTTAGAATCAAGAAAGACTCCCTTTTTCATCGATGGCTAGGCAGAGAAGCGTGGAGGTATGAGGGTGAGGCAGAAGGGGCAGGTTTGGTTGTCTGTTCTCTGGTTGCTGATGGCCGTAACCTGCGCCGCGTGCGTTGCAAAGCCGACGCCGACGCCGACACCGGAGATCACAGGCAAAGACGGGGCACCGATGATGCTGGTGCCAAGCGGGGAATTTACCATGGGAAGCAATGCAAGTTTTGCTCATGAACAGCCTTTGCATCGGATCACCCTCGATGCCTTTTACATGGACAAGTACGAAGTGACGGTGGGGCAGTATGCGAAGTTTTTGGAAGCCATGAGCTTGAGTGCGCCGCCGGACTGGAACGTGATGAATCAGCCGCTCCATCAGAATCGACCAGTCGTCAATATGAGTTGGTCGGATGCGAGCCTCTATTGCCGATGGGCCGGGAAACGGCTGCCGACGGAAGCGGAATGGGAGAAGGCGGCGCGGGGAACGGATGGGCGAATCTATCCCTGGGGCAATGATCCGCTCGATCAGCTCCGTGCGAACTATGGGAAAGAGACCTGGGCCAATCATGCGGCGCTAGCGCCGGTGGGGTCATTGGAGCTTGGACGGAGCCTCTATGGGATCTACGATCTGGCGGGGAATGCCTGGGAATGGGTGAGTGACTGGTATGACAAGGACTATTACGAAAAGAGTCCGTCGCAGAACCCGAATGGCCCGGAACAGGGTGCGACAAAAGTGTTGCGGGGCGGCTCCTGGTACGCCAATCTGGGGTACCTGAAATCCACCTACCGATTCAACATCGCCCCGTCTGCCCGTGATAGCGACTTCGGGTTCCGGTGCGCGAAGACTCCATAGCCGCGAGCCGAACCAAAGGGGTCTGAACCTTAGATCCCGGCTCTATCTCCGCATCCCCGGCGACATCCACTCGGCCAGTCCTCACCATCTGTGGCAACAGGAAACTCAGAATGTCCCCGTTTTCTGTTTCCCGAAGAATTTGTGCCCGTGTGAGTAGAGGCCGGGTGTCTGACCCCTTTTTCTTTTCACAGAATGCCGCAATTTTCTTGTCTTCTTGACATCCTAACAAAGACTCCAGACCCCTTATGTCGTCCCACCCGAGTCTCCTGCATAACGCAACCCGGCTGTGCTTCAATTGTAGGGTTTCACGCCTTTCTCCAATCGACCCCAGAAACACTCACACTTTCCGGCGGGTCTCCGCACCTCCGATGACGTAGGCTCCTGTCGATCACCGCCACCTGCGGCGACAGGAGGTTCAGAATGTTCAGGTGTTATTGCCCCAGGGTGCGATTGCCCACTGACTCTTAATCGCGGGCAGTCTGGATCTTTTTGCTTCCAAGGGTACCAGACCGTATAATCGCATGGGGAGAGCGTATATCCTCTACCTAGTGGATATACTTTTCCTGGGAGGCATCGATACATGAACACCATAGAGCTTGAGTCCTGGGAATGCTTCCAACAGCACGTGTCATCCATTTTCACTAACTGGCAGAAGCTCAAGACTGAAAAAATCTACAATCAATGGGCCACTCCTAGATTCAGAGGGCATTCCGATGCTGGCTGGAAGCTAGAAACAACCTTGGATCGCTTCACCAAGAAAAATGTGGATACAGAGCATTACTTTAAGATGCTAAGAGACATTCGTCCCGCGGTCATCTCCATAACAGGAAAAAACTGGGACATTCCTGATGAGTTCGAGAGCGGACAACTTCCTCCATTGGGCTATGAATTCATGACTTACCTTAGACATCACGGATTTCCTTCACCATTGCTCGATTGGACACGTTCGCCCTATGTCGCTGCGTTTTTTGCCTTTCGTTCACAGGAGAAGCCCAAGAACGACAAAGTCGCTATTTACTCCTATGTTGAGCATTTTGAGCCTCCAGAAGGTTTCGACGGCGAAGCGCCAACCATCCATGGATTAGGCCCCTATGCAGTTACTCACAAGCGGCATTATGCACAACAATGTGAATATTCAATTTGTCAGAAAAGAACCAATGGCAGATATGGGTATAGCAACCATGAGACCGCCGTCTTTTCGGATAATAACTTCGGGCAAGGCCCAATGACGAAGTGCACCCTCCCCGTGAGTGACCGGGCAAAAGTGTTGAAGGAGTTACAACGTATGAATGTAACCGCTTTCTCTTTGTTCGGTAGCGAAGAAAGTCTCATGGAGACATTGGCCTATCAAGAAATTGAGACGAATTCTTTAATGTCTGACCTGCGAGAAGACTAATCTAGCTGGATACCCATACTCTGGTGCGCTCTTGGTGTCAGTAGGATTACAAATAGATCGCACCTCCCCCAACCCATATTCATGTTGAGTCATGTTTCATTCGCGCTGTTTGATCGGGATTGCTCGTCGTGAGTGTTCTGATATAGCAGGCTGCGGGGAAACATTTTTTTAACCCCCTCCCTACTGCGCACATTGGCCGAGCATATTCTGATTGTGTTTGGTCTGCGAGGAGAGGGCGGATCTGCCCCGCTCCTTATTCTAAGTGAGGGAGATGTAAGACACCGCTTCCAGTGGCTTTTTTCTTCGCTTCCCACTAGCAGTCTGATTTATGGATTCTAGGCGCGGGTGGGTCTGGTTTGGGCAGATGGTCGCCGTAACTATAATCTTCTGTAATGGGTGGCCCGTTGGTCTCCAACTGCGCGCGTCCAACGAGGGCCTTCGGAGGCCGCGCGTTGCGCGAGCAAAGGAGACTAAGGGGCTACCCTTTCCCTCCTATACTGGGCGCGGTGCGAGGACAGGCGGACTGGTCAGCGATAGTTCTCCTGGTCACAAACAAAAAGACCACCGTTTCCGGTGGCCTTTTTTCTTCCCCTCTTTCCCCAAGCAGAGAGGGAGAGGTCTCCTACAGGAGTAGTGGGAGTGCTCCCAACTGCGCGCATCGATCGAGCACATTCTGATCGTGCGCGGTCTGCGAGCAAAGGGAGTACCCCACCACTCCCTGCTCCTATGTCCCCATCTCCCACGACGCCAGATATTTCACTTGTTCTTTGGTCAGTGTATCAATCTTCATCCCCATGCCGGCGAGTTTGAGACGGGCGATTTCCTTGTCGATCACCGGTGGCACCGGATAGACCTTCTTCTCCAGTTTCTTGTAATTCTTCACCAGGTACTCAGCCCCGAGCGCCTGGTTGGCAAAGCTCATGTCCATGACGCTCGAAGGATGGCCTTCCGCAGTAGCGAGATTGACCAACCGTCCCTCACCGAGCAGACTGACACGATGGCCGTTCTTCAGCGTGAATTGCTCGACGCCCGGTCTGATGAGGCGCTTTCTCCGGCTCAGCTTCTCCAAGGCGGGAATATCCAGCTCGACGTTGAAGTGGCCCGAGTTGCAGACGATGGCCCCCTCCTTCATGGCGGCGAAGTGCTCACCGCGGATGACTTTGAGGTTGCCGGTGACTGTGACGAAGAAATCTCCAATGGACGCGGCCTGCTCCATCGGCATGACGCGGAACCCGTCCATCACTGCTTCAATCGCCTTGACCGGATCGATCTCGGTGACGATGACGTCGGCCCCCATGCCCTTGGCGCGCATGGCGATTCCGCGCCCGCACCAGCCATAGCCTGCGACCACGAAGCTGGTGCCGCAGATCAACCGGTTTGTCGCGCGGATGATGCCGTCGATCGTGCTTTGCCCGGTCCCGTAGCGATTGTCGAACAGATGCTTGGTGTCGGCATCGTTGACGGAGATCACCGGGAACTTGAGCACTTTCTTTTCGGCCATGCTGCGGAGCCGGATGACCCCGGTGGTGGTCTCCTCTGTGCCGCCGATCACGTGTTTGAGCAAGTCTTTGCGTTTGGAATGGATCAGCGAGACGACATCGGCCCCGTCGTCCATCGTGATCTGCGGCTTGTGGCCGATGGCCGATTGGATGTGCTTGTAGTAGGTTTTGCTGTCTTCACCCTTGATCGCGAAGGTTGGAATGTTGTCATGCTTGACGAGCGCCGCTGCGATTTCATCCTGCGTGCTCAGCGGGTTGGAAGCGCAGAGTCTGACGTCTGCCCCGCCGGCCTGGAGCGTTTTCATCAGGTTGGCGGTTTCGGTCGTCACGTGGAGGCAGGCCGTGACGCGGAGCCCTGCGAAGGGCTTCTCCCGTTGAAATCGTTTCTTGATCAGCCGCAGCACCGGCATGGTCGCTTCGGCCCATTCGATCTTGAGTTTGCCCTGGTCTGCCAGCTTGATATCCTTCACATCGTATTCCACAGAAACCTCCAGTACATTAAATGGGTGATGCGTGATCAGTAGAAGGGGGGCGGATTTTTCAATCCGTCCCCCCTGTGTCGGTTCGATTTAAATTACAGGCCTGCGTCTCTGCGCAAGACTTTCGCCTTGTCGGTCTTTTCCCAGGTGAACTCCGGTTCATTCCGACCGAAGTGCCCGTAGGATGCGGTCTTTCTGAAGATCGGTCGGCGGAGCTTGAGGTGGTCGATGATGCCTTGAGGAGTCAGCGGGAAATGTTTCCGCACGAGCTTATCCAGACTCTCAACCGCCACCTGTTCCGTGCCCTTCGTGTCGACTAGCACCGAGACTGGGTCTGCCACGCCGATGGCATAGGCGAGCTGCACTTCGCACTTTTTGGCCAATCCTGAGGCGACGAGGTTCTTCGCAATGTAGCGGGCCATGTACGAGGCCGACCGGTCTACCTTCGTGGGATCCTTGCCGGAGAAGGCGCCGCCTCCATGGCTTCCGTGGCCTCCGTAGGTATCGACGATGATCTTGCGGCCTGTCAGTCCTGTGTCGCCCATCGGGCCGCCGACTACGAAGCGGCCGGTGGGATTGATGTGGTGTTTCACGCTCGATGGGTCGTAGAGCCCCTTCGGCATCACGGGCTTGATCACCTTCTCCATGATATCGCGCTCGATCTGCTTGTTCGTCACGTCGGGGCTGTGTTGGGTCGAGACGACGATGGTATCGATCCGCACCGGTTTTCCGTCCCGGTATTCCACAGTCACTTGGGATTTTCCATCGGGGCGGACCCAGGGCAGGATGTTCTTTTTTCGGACTTCCGCCAATCGCTTGGTGAGACGATGCGCGAGCACGATCGGCATCGGCATGAGCTCGTCCGTTTCATTGGTGGCATAGCCGAACATCAGTCCCTGATCGCCGGCGCCGCCGGAATCCACACCCATCGAGATATCGCCTGACTGCTGATGGATGGCGGTCAGGACGGAACAGGTGTGGTAGTCGAATCCCCAGGAGGCGTCGGTGTAGCCGACATCCTTGATGACTTCGCGAATGATGTCCGGAATCTCGACGTAGGCCTTGGTGGAGATTTCACCTGCGACGAAGGCAATGCCGGTCGTCAAAATTGTCTCGCAGGCTACCCGGGAATATTTGTCTTTCGCAATAATCGCATCGAGGATTCCGTCGGAGATCTGATCGGCAATCTTATCCGGATGCCCTTCGGTGACAGATTCAGATGTAAATAAATAATTATGTCGCATTAGCCCCTCTGGGTTCAGGTGGTCGATAATCGGACAAAAGAGTGAATTCTTGCGATAGTATATGAACGAGCCGCGCTTGTCTATTGTCGATTTGTCAGAAGGCTAGGAGCCTGTCCGACATTGCCTTCGTGACGAGGCGAAGGAGATGCGGCCAGGTGCGGGGCCACAGGCCAGGAAAAACCGGAGGCGTATTCGCTGGAATACGTTGAGGATTTTTTGGGGCCGAGAACGACGCAGATGGATGCAGATCATTCGCCACACTAGAACGGTCAATGTCGGACAGGCTCCTAGGGCGAAGACTGAAAGGACGAGAGAGCTGTTCCCCCCCACGGTTCCTTGACAGGTATTTTGGGCCGCTTGTAAGATGATTGAAATTTCTGTGTCTATTCAGGCTTTGCTATTCTCCGTAGGACCGACCATAGCTGTCCCTCTCCACACTCTAGACGAGTTCTTCACGACAACTCTCTCTGTTCGAAGGTTTCAGGGATAATCTTTGCGATGCGAGGAAGGGTAACCGTCGGTATGAAGGGCAATCGAGGTTCGATCCCCCATAAGGATGATTCACAGCTGTCCGACTCAGGGTTAAGATGGCACGAGCTCGTGGGTGAGTTTGTCCCATCTTTGGCTTCGATGACACTGAGGTTCGCTGGAACGGCTATCTTCTTCATGGTCGCGCTGGTTGGAATAGGCGGTGCGGCGGCGGTGGATATCCTGCCGGTCGCTGAGCGTCACGTCGTCAAACTGGGCGAGCCGGCGCCGAACTTCCAGCTCCGGGATTTGAATGGCCGGATGGTGGCTCTTTCCGATTTGCGAGGCAAAGTCGTGTTGCTCAACTTTTGGGCCACCTGGTGCGGCCCCTGCCGGGTGGAGATGCCGGCGATGGAGCAGCTCTACCAGACATTTCCGCGGAAAGACTTTGAGATTCTTGCTGTGTCCACCGACGCGCAGGGCGTGGCGATCACCAGGCCGTTTCAGCAAGAAAACCACCTGACGTTTCCCATTCTCCACGACTCGGATTTTCGTGTAGGATTGACCTATGGCGCACGGAGTCTTCCAATGACATTCATGGTCGATCGGCAGGGAGTGATCCGCCACCAGGTCTTCGGCGCGCGCGACTGGGGGGCTCCTGAGGCGCAGCAGTTAGTGCAGATGTTGATGAAATCGTAGCAGGATGCTCAGAAGACCGTTATTGGTTTGTTTCGTTTATCTCGTTTGTTTGGTTGCACGAACTAGCCCGATGAACCAAACCAACCAGCTACACCAAACAAACCAGACAAACAGGGCTTGGTTCTAGGAGGCCCGTTCGACATTGTCGCAATCGGTCACGAATATTTCTCTTGTGGCGGCTTTTTCGGCCGGACTGCTGTCGTTTGTCTCGCCCTGCGTGCTCCCGCTGGTTCCCTCCTATATTTCGTATATTACAGGCCTGTCCATCGAACAGCTCACAGACTCGACGGTGCGGTCGAAGTTCAAGAAATCGATTGTCGTCAATGCCCTGTTGTTTATCGGCGGGTTTTCGGCAGTCTTTGTGACCTTCGGCGCGTCGGCCAGCTTTATCGGACAGATCTTTGTCACCTATCAGGACTACATTCGGCGGATCGGCGGGGTGTTGATCGTCATTTTCGGCCTCTATCTATTGGGGATCTTGAACATCAACTTTCTGAAAATGGAGCATCGATTTCAATTCAGAAGTCGTCCGGTCGGGTATGTGGGATCGTTTCTGATCGGCGTGGCCTTTGCCGCAGGCTGGACTCCTTGTGTCGGGCCGGTGCTCGGGACTATTTTGTTGTATGCCAGCACCACCGACTCGATGTCGAACGGCGTGCTGTTGCTGATGAGCTATTCGTTGGGATTGGGGCTGCCGTTATTCCTCACGGCCTTGGGTGTGGATCGGTTTCTTGCCTATTTCAAACAGGCCCGTCTGTATCTGTGGGGCGTCTCCACGGTGAGCGGGGTGCTGATGATCGTCGTCGGCGTCATGATTTACGCCAATAGCCTCACCATGATTACCGGGTTTTTAGAACGGTATGGAATCGGCTGGTACCTCGGGCAGTAGGCCTGGGACAGGCTACCCATGGTTCCCGATAATAAGATCTATGATGCAATCGTGGTCGGTTTGGGGCCTGCTGGGGCTACCGCCGCCTACGAAATGAGCCGTGCCGGCCTGTCAGTTCTTGCCATCGAGAAACAGACACATCCCCGCTACAAAGTCTGCGGCGGCGGCCTGTCCGCTCGGATCGAGCAGCTTCTCGATCCGGGGTTCAAGTCCGTCGTCGAACAGACTATTTCAGGCATTCAGTTTTCGTATCGAGGCCAGGATTCCATCTCCATCGAATCGCCCAATCCGATCGCCTACATGGTGATGCGCGATCGGTTCGATCATCACCTGGTTGAACAGGCGCGTCGCGTCGGTACGGACATTCATGAAGGGGAGTCGTCGAAGTCATTCCGTCACCTGCCGGATGGCGTCGAGGTCACGACCGATCGAGGGTGCTATCAGGGGAAGGTCTTGATCGGCGCCGATGGAGCGAACAGCCAGGTTGCCCGGCACTTGTTTCCAGGCCGACGGTTGCGTTGCATACCGACGCTGGAAAGCGAGGTCGAGGTTGGGCCGGGACTGCAGTATCCGGCTCAGGGCAAGGCCCTCGTCGATATCGGCGCCGGTTCGATGGGCTACGCCTGGGTCTTTCCCAAGCAGGGGCGGCTCTCGGTCGGTGTAGGGGAGTTTCAAAGCAAACCGGCGAGCCTCAAGAATACCTTCGATCGCTTTGTGCGGGGAGAGAAGGGCTTGGCAAATTTGGAGATCCCGAAGCCGCTCGGTCATCCGCTGCCGCTTTTCAGCAAGCGGATTGAACCATATAAGGAGCAGGAGCCAGGCGAGTTCGTGAACGGCCGAGCGCTGCTGGTGGGCGACGCCGGGCATCTTGTCGATCCGCTGTTCGGCGAGGGCATCTACTATGCCGTACGCTCCGGTAAGATGGCCGCAACGACGGTCCTCGGTCAACTGCACGATCGGAACAAGAGTCTGTGGGGATTTGAGTTGGCGATCAGAGAAGAATTGTATCCAGAGTTTCGGATTTGCTCGCGTCTCGCAGACATCGTGTATATGTTCCCGCGCCTCTGTCACCGGTTGTTGACTCCCTATCAAGCGGTGATTCAGCTGTACTATGAAGTCATGCAGGGGAAGGAGACCTATCAATCGTTCTATCGTCGGGCGAAGGGGATCGTGAAATCCTCCACCAGCGAACTCCTGCTCGAAGCCCTGCATCTGCGCTGACGACAAAGGCAGCCGTTAGCCGACAGCAATCAGCCTTCAGTTAAAGAAGCAGAGGATCCAAATCTTGCTGACGGCTGAACGCTGATAGCTTCGGTGTTGTTTGGAATCAGCACCAGGCGCCGAGGCGGCAGCTCACAAAAGATTGGCCCAACGATGCGGCGGAAGGGAGGCGGAAGGATGTAGCCGGGGCAGAGGGGCTCAGTCCGGCGCTAAGGCTTGGCCGATTCTCCGATGGGGGGCTCGCAGGTGACTGAGGGGCGGATGTGGATTCGGTCTTCAGGGCCAGCAGGGTCGGGGGATTCTTTCCGCCGATTTTTGCGAGCAGGCTCTTTCCTTCGCCGGAATAAGCGGAGCCAGGATACTTCTCTGCCAGCAGCGTCAGCTGTTCGCTCGCCCAATCGTCTGCACCAAGATCGTGGTAGCTGAGTGCCAGAAAGTACAGGGCATCGGGCGCCACCGACTTGTCCGGGTAGAGTTTCATGATTTGTTCGAAACGGTGCGCAGCGGCTAGATACGATCCCCGCCGATAGTAGAATTCGCCCACGAAGAGATGTGTCTGCGCGAGAAGGTCATGGCATTCCTGTATCTTCTGAAGCGCTGGACCGTCATAGCGGCTTCCCGGAAAGGTTTTCCGCAGCCGTTCAAAGGCTTCGAGGGCTTTCTGAATGGGAGCCGGGTCGCGCTGGATCCCCTTGGTCAGTTTCATCTGACTTTCTCCGATTCGGAACTCCGCGTAGGGAGCCAGAATGTGGGCGCGATGGAGATCGAGGAAATGGGTATACTCGACGATGGCCTCCGTGTATTCTTCTTTTTCGAAGAAGGCTTCTCCTCGCTTCATGATGACGTTGGGGTCGTAGTTCTTTTTAATCGAGTCGCCCAAGAAAATCTGTTCGTCTGTGCCGCTCAGGGCTTTCTTCGCCGTATCCTGAGTCTTGGGAGCGCTGGAGCAGGCGGAGATAAGGCAGAATAGGGCCAGGAAGAGGCAGCCAGCCCCTGTATATCGCGCGTTAGTAGTCAAGATGGGGGAAACTTGTGCCATTACTGGCTGAAAATGTACCAGGGGCTTGGAGAGAATGCAAGGTATCTCGCTCTGTAAGTTGACCCCTACGGCAGCGAGACCTATAATCCCGCCGACCCTGCAGCACACCACACAGTATTCAGACCTATGATGCGGACGAGAATTATTGGGACTGGTTCGTACCTCCCGGAGCTGGTGGTGTCGAATCACGAGGTGGGGGCCTCGTTGGGCATTGAGCCGGCGACTATCGCACGCCTGACAGGGATTCAGGAACGGCGCAGAGCTGCTCCGTCCCAAGCCACTTCGGATCTTGCCGTGGAAGCAGCGAGACAGGCGCTTGACGCTGCCGGACTTCCGGTTTCTGAGCTCGGAGGGATTCTGCTCTCGACGACCTCCCCCGATTCGGTTTTCCCCTCTACTGCTTGCCATGTTCAGCGCATGCTCGGTTGTTCCGCAATCCCGGCATTCGACCTGGCTGCTTCCTGTTCGGGCTTTCTCTATGGGCTTTCGATGGCCGATGCGATGATTCGGAGTGGGCAGGTGAAGACCTGTTTGGTGGTGGCTGCGGAAGCGAAGTCTCGTTCGATCGATCCGGAGGATGGCGATACGGCCCTTCTATTCGGCGATGGGGCCGGGGCGGTCGTGGTCTGTGGTGAGCCAGATGCAGGCCAGCTCAGTTCGGGCCTCTTGGGAGTCCGTCTCTACGCGGACGGTTCCCAGCACAGTTTGATTACCATTCCTGCAGGCGGATCGCGTCGACCGACGACGACAGAGACGGTTGAGACAGGGAGCCATACGTTGCGGATGCAAGGGGCGCCGCTCTTTCGTCTGGCGGTCAAGCGATTGGACCAGGCCATTCGCGAAATCGTGAAAGAGTTCGGCGTCGATATCCAGGACATCGCGCAGTTGGTGTTGCATCAAGCGAACGGGCGAATTCTCGATCAGCTCACGAAGCGGCTGGGAATCCTGCCGGAACGGGTTTGTTCAGTAATCGAACGCTATGGCAATACGTCGTCGGCGTCATTGCCGATCGCCCTCGACCACGCAGTCCGTTCGGGGAGAATTCTGCCTCATGACATCGTCGTCCTGGGCAGTTTTGGGGGTGGTGTGACCTGGGCGACAGGGTTTCTTCGTTGGTGATATGCGCGAGACAAGCGAGCAAGGCACGACTCGCGCGATGGGCGAGAGGGATGATGGGTCGAGGTCCGAACTTCGTGTCGCGCTTTTCCCGCTAGTCTCGCCTATTGTTGGACCGGTAGCCTGACGACAAAACGGCTGCCGGTCGGAACATTCCCTTCGACCCATACCCGCCCGCCAAGCCCTTCGACGATATGTTTGACAATCGCCAACCCGAGCCCTGTCCCGCCTAATTCACGCGAGCGGGCCTTATCTACCCGATAGAACCGCTCGAATATGCGCGGGCGATCGAGTTCAGGAATGCCGATACCGGTATCGGTCACGCTCAGCTCCACGGCCGTGACTACCGAAGATTGTGCGGCATTGTCAGAAACCGGGTGGACTGCAACAGTGATGGTCCCTTTTCCTGCGGTATATTTGATGGCGTTATCCAGCAAGTTGGACAGGACTTGCATCAGCCGGTCTTCATCGCCGAGCACTGTAGGCAGGTTGTCCTCTACGAAGGAGACGAGCCGGTGCCCACTCTTATCCGCTAAGGGTTTGATCATGGCCAGGGTTCGTTCGACGACGCTCTGGATGTGAAGCGGCTCACGCTTGAACAGGATCTGCCCGGATTCGATCCGTGAAAGCTGGAGGAGGTCCTCGAGTATCAGGTTTAGCCGGTCGCTTTGCTTGAGAATGATGTCGAGGAATTTTGTGCTGGTCTCAGGATCGTCTTTGGCGCCATCGAGCAAGGCTTCGATATATCCTTTGATCGACGTGAGTGGGGTCCTCAGCTCGTGTGAGACGTTGGCGACGAAATCTTTTCGGATCAGTTCCAGGCGGCGTAATTCCGTCATGTCGTGAAAAATCAGCACTGCGAACACGTCGTTCTCTCGATCGTTGGCGGTGACGGAGGCCTCGATATGGAGGCGGCGACCACTTGGATGCAGGAGAATTTCGTCTTCTGCGTTCATGCGTTTTGTCAGGACCGCTGAGACTAGGGTATCCAGCTGTGGATATCGGAAGACATCGGAGCAGGGATGTCCCCGCACTTCCATTCTGGTGACGTCGAACATTCGCTCCAGTGCCGGGTTGATTTGCAGCACGCGGCCTCGGCTGTCCAGGACCATTACGCCTTCGACCATCGAGGTCAGCATGGCCAAGAGCTGACCCCGGTCTTCTGAAAGCTCATCGATCTTGGCTTTAAGCTGGTTGGTCATGTGGTTGAGTGTGTCGGCTAACAGGCCGACTTCATCCCGTGATCCGGTCTGAATGCGGACAGCATGGTCACCCTTTGCCAGCTGTTGCGCGGCCATCGCAATATCGGACAGGGGTTTCGTAATGCTATGGGCGAGCCAGACGCTCAGTCCGATGGCAATCAAGAAAGCAATTCCAAAGGCGAGGGCCAAGTTCCGGTGCATCGTGTCTACTTCACGATCAAAGACAGTCATCGGCAACCCCAGTCTTAAGAAGACGGATGGGCCCGCTTGGTTCGGACTATGCAGAGGGATAGCCAGATACAACGTACGTTCACCGCTGGTGTGACTTGTGCGGAAGTCCGTTCCACGTCCGGTGGCAACGGCCTGTTGAATTTCTGGTTGCGCAAGTTGGTTCTCGACCGTAGCAAGGTTACTCTCCGAAACGGCGCTGTCGGCTAGCACCTGTCCATTGGGAGCGATGACGGTCACGCGTGCGAGGGCTCGCGCGCTGAGATCTCGGACGACTGCCTGTAATTGGTGGGTTGAAGACAGCGATTCTGGTTGAGTCAGAACTTGCTGTAACCCATAGGCGACGAGACTGGATTGAGCCTCCAGTATGTGACCCGATTGGATGATCTCCTGTTGCTCCAGGGAACGAACCGTCAAGCTACGGGCGATGAGAAGTCCGCAGGCGAGGACCAGCAGGATTCCGATCGTGACTTTCCATCTGATGGAGAGTGCCATAATGGACGTGTTTCGTTAACCGTTCATCGTGAATCGTTGAAAGATTTCTGGACATCTCTTGCGTTTAATGATTCACGATTCACGTTCTTTTAATTTGTAGCCCAGAGATTTGACCGAAATAATCGCCTCGCTGAGTGAAGGGAGTTTCTGCTTAAGTCTTCGGATGTGGACGTCGACGGTCCGCGTCGTTCCATAGTAATCGTATCCCCAGACGGTATTGAGGAGGACATCTCTTGTCAGGACTCTGCCGGGATTGCGCAGGAGGTGTTCGAGCAGTCCGAATTCTTTGGCTGTGAGGGGGACTTCAATCTTTTTGAAGGTGACTTCGTGTCGCGCGAGATCCATGACGAGATTGCCATAGCGATAGGGGGTCTGGCTGTCGTCCGGTGTCCGTTCAAGCCGCCGAAAGAGCGCTTTGATGCGGGCGACCAGAGTCTTAGGGCTGAACGGTTTGGTAATGTAATCGTCTGCTCCCAATTCCAGACCGACAACTGTGTCCGATTCCTCCGCTTTGGCGGTCAGCATAATGATGGGGAGCAGCGCGGTTTCAGGAGCCGATCGAAGTCGTTTACAGACTTCGATGCCATCGATCTCTGGCAGCATTAAGTCGAGGACGACCAAATCCGGCTTCTCCTGTTTTACTTGCCGGAGACCTTCCATACCGGTCGCAGCGGATACGGTTCGAAGGCCCTCTTTCTCTAAATAGAGTTTGACCAGTTGGAGAATGTCCGGCTCATCTTCAACGATGAGGATTTTTTTGCTGGTTGAACTTGACATGGCTGGCAACGTGAGACTACGGGGGAGAGGCCAAGGTGTCAAGACGGGGTGCAGGGGGGGGGCGGCCTGGTCGTCCTCCTGCTCGCGGAACGCGCACGATAGGAATGTGCTCGTTCGACGCGCGCAATCGAGGATCGCCCAGGCCGCCCCCTGCGAGAGATAACAGGGGGTATAGTGAGGGGGAATATGCACGGGAGACGAGCAGGGGGGGGAGCCGCCGGCCAATTGTATTGACGAGGCCCGCTGCTCTGACGTAATGTGGACGACAGTGATCTGTGGCAGTGTGGCGTTCGAGTACACCCTAAGACCGACTTAAGGAGAGGTGGCGGCTATGAGGATCTATCTCGCCAACCCACGAGGGTTTTGCGCCGGAGTCGACCGAGCGATCGATATTGTCGATCTCTCGCTTAAGAAGTATGGGGCGCCGATCTATGTCCGACATGAAATCGTCCATAGCCGGCATGTCGTGAACTCGCTCCGTACCAAGGGCGCGGTATTCGTGGAAGAGTTGGGGGAAGTGCCGGAGGGTTCGGTCGTGATCTTCAGCGCCCACGGGGTGGCCAAGTCTGTCTGGGAAGAAGCGAATCGGCGGCGGCTGCATGTGATCGATGCGACCTGTCCGTTGGTCATCAAAGTGCATAACGAGGTCAACCGCGACTATACGCAGGGGTATGACCTTATTCTGATCGGCCATGCCGGCCATCCGGAAGTGATCGGGACGCTCGGGCAGATCCCGGACAAGTTCCATCTGGTCTCTTCGGTGGCCGATGTCGAAAAGTTGCAGGTCGATAATGTCCACGACCTCTCGTATGTCACCCAAACGACGCTGAGCGTAGACGAATGTCGAGATATCGTCGGCGCCCTTCATAAACGGTTTCCGCACATCAAAGGGCCGCACCAGGAGGATATCTGCTACGCAACTCAGAACCGCCAGAACGCTGTGAAGGAGCTCTCCAAACTGGTCGACGTCATTCTCGTCATCGGCTCCCCGAATAGCTCGAACTCCAATCGTCTGCGTGAGTTGGGGGAGCAGTGTGGGATTGCATCCTATCTGATCGATGCCGCGTCGGATATCAATCCGGTCTGGCTCACAAACGTGAAAGCGGTCGGGATCACAGCCGGGGCATCAGCGCCGGAAGTTTTGGTCGAAGAAGTGGTGGCGTACCTCAAGACCTTTGGAACTGCAGAGGTCCAAGACCTGACTGTGATCGAAGAGGACGTCGAGTTTCTTCTTCCGAAGGAACTGATTACCATTGAACCCTTCAAGAGTTCTGTCGGAGCTTAGACGGGATAACCCCATCTCTCTCTACCGGCCCTCTCCCCAAATATTGTGGGTCATTCTCCGCTCTCTACCACCGGCGGTATTTTTCTTTGATTTCCCTCCAAGGTCTGTGCTACAGAACGACAGTCCTATTCTCTTGCATCCGCTCGAAACATGCTACCGAAGGAGTCGTCGATGTATTTGAAATCCATCGAGATGGCGGGGTTTAAGTCGTTTGCGGAAGCCCGGATCCAATTTCCCGAAGGCGTTACCGCTATTGTCGGTCCGAACGGAAGCGGGAAGAGCAATGTTGTCGATGCGATTCTTTGGGTACTCGGCGAGCAGAGCACGAAGGCCCTGCGGAGCGAGAAGATGGAAGATGTGATCTTTAACGGAACCGAAATGCGAAAGCCTCTCGGCCTCGCCGAAGTGTCGCTCGTGATCAGTGGACTGGATCGAATCCATGTGGATCCCCTATCCGGTCTTTCGAGCCAGCTGTCTGAATATCAAGAACTCATGATCACCCGCCGCCTGTACCGTAATGGCGAAAGCGAATATCTCATCAATAAGACCCTGTGCCGCTTGAAGGATATCCGGAGCATCCTGCTGGACACCAGGGCCGGCACAAAGGGCCATACCGTCATTGCGCAGGGGCAAATCGATCAGATCCTGAACGCATCTCCGCATGATAGGCGCGAATTGATCGAGGAAACCGCCGGCATCGTTCGGTATAAAAAGCAGAAAGCCGAAACGCTGCGCAAGTTGGATTCAACGCAGCAAAATCTTTTGCGGGTGCGGGACATCATTGCGGAGGTGAAAAAGCAGCTGAATTCCCTGGAGCGGCAAGCGCGGCAGGCGCGATCCTATCAGACGTTGCACCAAGAGGCCAAGGGGCTGGAGATCCAGTTGCTGACGAACGAATACCGGGTCTTGCGCACGAGGCTCGATGAGGTAGAGTCGGAATTGCAGATCTTGGGAGACCGCGAGTCCGAACAGTCCGCCGGGCTGGCTCGTTTGAATGCGGAACTCGAGCAGGTCAAGCTCGCAATGGGCATCGCGAGCGAAGCGATCGGGCAGCGGCGAGAGGAACTATCGAAAATCGAACAGCAACAGGCCCAGGCGTTGACGGCTGCAGAGGTTGAGCGGAATCGGGAAGAGCTCTATGTGCAGCAGCAGAGTCAGGGGGGGCAGGAACTCGAGCGTCTGACCCAAGAACAGAAGCAAGGCGCGGCAGAGGCTGCAACCCTTGAGGATGCGTTGGCATCGCTTGAGCGTGAATGTGCGGAGCGGGAACAGGTGTTCGCGATGCTCGATCGGGAGATGAAAGAGCTGGGAGCGCAACGGTCGGCTGTGTTGGCTGAGGAGGAGCGGGGGCGTCAGGATGTGCTCAACCTGGCCGTATTGGCCGCGAATACTGAGCAGACTCTGGTGCAATTGGCCGCCCGCATTCAAGAGGCAGCGGATCGTGAAGGCCGGTTGGCTTGCGAGCGGGAAGACTTTCGCTTGCAACATACGACGGCAACGGAGAAGCGCCAGGCGCTCCAACAGGCTTCCCATGACGCCGAGCAATTGGTTATAAATCTGCGTCGGCAGCGGCAAGCGGTTGAGGAGGGGGGCGAACGCCTGTCGTCCGAGTTGGCCGAGGTCGACCAGTTGATATTTCGTCAGTCGGAAGAAGTGGCCGCAGTAGACTCGCACCTCAGAACGTTGCAGGGTGTGCTGCAGGAAGATATGGGTTATGGGCGGCGCGGCGACGAAGAGTCGACGGCGCTCAAAGCCTGTGCTGGAGTTCGCGATGCCATTGCCGAGTGGTTGGTTGTGCCTCCCGGATGGGACCGTGCGGTGGAAGCGATTTTGGGCGAGCGGGTCAGGGGATGGTTCGTCGACAGTCCCGCTGCGGCTTGTGACGCGATTGAGTTCCTCAAAGGGAAGGATCTGGGGCGAGGCACCTTCATCCCTCAGCAGCCTCGATGGGCAGCCGGGGATACGACATCCAACCAGTGGTGGGCCAAGATGGAGGGCTACCCCGGTGTGGTTGGACGTGCGGTCGACCTGATCCAGGCAGAGGGCCACCGTGAAGCGGCCCGTAATTATCTCTTCGATCGGATCGTATTCGTCGATACCTTGAAGGCTGCGACGGCATTGTGGGAACAACAGCCTAACGCTGCTCCTAACGGACCTATTTTCGTGACGCGTGCAGGGGAAGTCTTGGATGCAGCCGGGGTGATTTCCGGTGGACAGGCCGGCGAAACGGGAGGGCTGTTACAGCGTCGCCGAGAGGTCCTTCGCCTGGAATCCCAAAGCGTCTCGTTGACGGGTGGTGTGGAAGAGGCGAAGCAGCGAAGAGAACGGTTGCTGGCGCAGGGACAGGAGTTGCGCGAGCAGAGCCGGCAACTGGTCGAGTCCCTGCGTGACGCTGAAATGCAGGAGCTTTCGTTGCGAAAAGACGAAGCCGGACTTCAGCAAGCGCTGGGAGATCTGACCCAGCGGATCGAAACATTAATGAGCGATGCGCAGCGAGGCTCGGTGGAAGCGCAGCGCCTCGAACAGGAGGTGCGATCCGGCGAAGCGCAATTGGCGCAATGGATGGCTGAGAAGGCCGGTCAGGAAACCGGGCTCAACCGTGTGCACGAGCGAGTCAGGCAGATTGACCATCATATGCAGGAGCTCCAACAGCGGTGCACAGAGGCGCAATTGGTGGCGCAGGAAATCCGGACGACCCGCGAACATCGCCATCGCGATCTTCTACGGATTCAGCAACAGCAACAGGAGGCGGTTTCACGCATTGAGACCTTGACGCGCCATGTCGGGGGACTCACAGCTTCAATTGAACAAAGCCGGGCCGAACGTGAGCGCCAGGAAGCTCGGTGCCGTGAATTTGGCGAGTCGGCAGCACAGGGGAAGGCTCGGTTGGTTGAGATGCAGGAGCGGCAGGCTCAGGATATGGCGGCGGCGCACAAGCTGGATGCCGGGTTGGAGGAGGTCCGTCATTCCTTGTCGGCCCTTCGCGAATCCCGCATGGAGGTGGAGGTCAAGAAGGCCGAAATTCGAGTGCAATTGGGCACGGTCGAATCCACACTTTTGGGAACCTACCAGGTCGATCTCGCGATACTGCATGAATCACCGATTCTGGACATGACATCTGAACAGCCATCCATCGGGGAAGAGCCGATTCCAGAAAGCCGGACGGCAGTCGATGAGGCTGCGCTACGGGAACAGTTGCAGAAGATTCGCGAGAAGCTCGATCGTCTGGGGCCGATCAATTTGGCAGCCATTCAAGAGCATCAGGAGTTGGATGAACGGTATCGATTCCTGACGACGCAGGAACAAGACCTCTCCACGTCCATCGGCTCGCTCAAAGAAATCATCCAGCACATCAACCGCACCACAAAAGACATGTTCGCCAGTACCTTTACCGATCTCCAACAGAAATTCAGCGAGGTGTTTGTGAAGCTCTTCCCCGGTGGCCGGGCGGAACTGCAGCTGGTCGAGGCGCCGGCAGATGAGACAGCAGAAGGGGCTGGACCACAGGAGCCGGGAGTCGATATCGTGGTGCAACCCCCGGGCAAGCGCTTAAAGAGTATCACCATGCTTTCGGGCGGTGAGAAGACCTTGACGGCAATGGCTCTGCTCTTCGCGAGCTTCTTGATCAGGCCGACGCCGTTCTGCATTCTCGACGAAATTGACGCGCCGCTGGACGAGGAGAATATCGGCCGCTTTACCGGTGTATTGCGTGAACTTTCTCAAGACGCGCAGTTCCTGGTCATCACCCACAGTAAGCAGACGATGGCTATCGCAGACTCGTTGTTTGGAGTCACTATGGAGGAGCCTGGTATCTCCAAAATTGTCTCGGTGAGGCTGGGGAACTTGCAGTCGGTCTGAGTAGGCCAGACTGGCTAAAACATCCATACTTCAGAGGACTTCCGACTCTCTCTTTCTTGACGTCCGAGCTGGGGGTCTGCTATATACCCCAAGCGTGCAGATCTCTGGGTATGCAGCTCCTAGATTGAACCTTACGAGGGCTACATGGGGTGGGGTACCCATTTCTATTTCCGCTGTCCGCAGGCCGATATAAATGAAACTGATTCGAACACTTCTGGATCGTCTGTCCGATAGCCTCTTTGTCTCCGTTCCGGAGATGCGCGGGCTGGCGGCCGAGCCATCCAACATTCCTCCGTTGCGTCTGGTGTCGGACAAACCCGTGCTTTCGGCGCCGGTCGATACGGCGGCCCGTCGCCCAACCAATCCGATCAGCCAGATGGATGCGCTCGACGATGCGGTCAGGCGCAGTCAAGGCTGGTTTTTATCCAGACAACATACAACAGAGGGCTATTGGGTTGCGGAGCTTGAAGCAGATACCACGTTGACGGCCGAGTATCTCATGCTGCGGCGGTTTCTTGAGCGGGTCGATCCCGAGCGGGAACGCCGGGCAGTCCATTATCTCCGCGCCATGCAGTTGCCCGATGGAGGCTGGCCGATTTTCTACGGAGGGCCTTCAGAGATCAGCGCCTCCGTGAAGGCCTATTTTGCGTTGAAGTTGAGCGGGGTGTCGGTAGATGAGCCCTTCATGGTGCGCGCCAAGGACTGTGTCCTCGCGAAGGGTGGAGTGGTGCAAGCGAATGTGTTTACCAAAATCGCGCTGGCGCTGTTTGACCAATACGACTGGGAAGGCGTCCCTCACATGCCGGTTGAGCTGATGCTGCTCCCGAAGGGATTCTACTTTAATATCTATGCCATTTCCTATTGGTCCCGCGCCGTTTTAGTTCCATTGCTGATTATTTTCGCACACCGCCCGGTGTGTCAGATCCCGCGGGAGCAGGGGATCGAGGAGTTGTATCTCATTCCGCGCAAGGAGATCCGTTATTGGAAGTTCCCGCCGTTCAATAAAGACCAAAAGTGGTTCACCCCGCACAATCTCTTTGTCGCACTGGATGCGATGCTGAAGCTCTACGACCGAATGCCTCTCTTGTGGCTGCGCGAAAAAGCGGTGCATCGCACTGCGACTTGGATGTTGGAACATATTAAAGGCAGTGGTGGACTGGGGGCCATTTATCCGGCGATGAGCAATTCGATCATAGCGCTGCAGTGCTTGGGCTACCAGGTCGACGATCCTCTGGTGCGGAAAGCGCTTCACGAAATCGAAGCATTGGAAGTCTACGACAAGGCTTCGATCGGCGATCAGCGCGTCGATACGCTCCATCTTCAGCCCTGCCACTCTCCTATCTGGGATACGGCATTACTGCTGAATGCCTTGATCGAGACCGGCATGCCGCAGGATCACCCTTCCCTTCAGAAAGCGGCTGCCTATTTGGTTTCGCGCCAGACAAAAACGGTGGGAGATTGGAAGTTCTCGTCTCCCGATGCAGAACCTGGGGGCTGGTACTTCCAGTTTGAGAACGAGCTGTACCCCGATGTGGATGACTCGGCCGTGGTGTTGATGGGGCTGTCAAAAATCCAGATGTCTCAGACGACGGATTTACAGGAATCCATCCAGCGGGGGATGAAGTGGGTTCTTGCCATGCAAGGATCCGATGGCGGGTGGGGCGCATACGACAAGGACAACAACCGCATTGTCTTCAACTATATCCCATTTGCCGACCACCATGCTCTGCTCGATCCGAGCACATCCGACTTGACCGGACGCTGCCTCGAGATGCTCGCGGCACTGGGCTACGACCAGACGCATCCCGCCGTGGCGCCGGCCCTTCGGTTTCTCAAGCGTGAGCAGGAGGCAGACGGCAGTTGGTTCGGCCGGTGGGGCGTCAATTATATTTATGGAACCTGGTCCGTCCTCGCCGGTCTTCATGCGATTGGAGAGGATCTCTCGAAGCCCTATGTTCGCCGTGCGATCACCTGGCTTGAGTCGAAACAGAACCCCGATGGCGGGTGGGGCGAGTCCTGCTTGTCTTACGGCGATCCGGCATGGAGCGGAAAGGGCGATAGTACGCCTTCCCAAACGGCCTGGGCCATCATGGGGCTCATGTCGGCAGGGATGGCCGATGCCTTCAGCGTCGCTCGCGGCGTGCAGTATCTGCTCCGCCATCAAACGAAAGATGGGTCGTGGGAAGAGGTCCGCCATACAGGCACCGGATTTCCCCGGGTGTTTTATCTCCGCTACCATTGGTATTGCCAATACTTTCCCTTATGGGCCTTGGCGATGTATCGGAATCTGCGGACGCGCGGGAAGATGCGAGCTGACGAAGTACGGCAGCAGGTCCTCGCGTCCGGGTGTCATCGAGCCGATCGTTGAATACTCCCCCGCCGACGTCCGTTGGCGTGGAGCATCTCTCCTCAGGATCTACGGTGAATCCCATCGCTATCTTCGCTGCAACTCGCTGGGAACTCCAGGCCGTTCGTCGTGCGCTCGCGACGGATCATACTGCAACCATTGCCGGAGTCCGCTGCCATATCGGGCAGAGAGGGAGTCGCAGCTATTGGCTCATTCAAACCGGTGTCGGTCCCGTTGCAGCAGCAGCTGTTGCTGCAAAAGTTCTGAAGGCACAGGCCATGTCGCTGGTCATGTCGACGGGATTCGCCTGCGCCCTCGTTCCGGCTCAG
Organism: Nitrospira sp. CG24E; assembly: GCA_002869895.2. Lineage (GTDB taxonomy): Bacteria > Nitrospirota > Nitrospiria > Nitrospirales > Nitrospiraceae > Palsa-1315. Next base: position 141,211 of record NEWP02000021.1, read on the forward strand.
GTGGGAGACCTCCTCATCGGGACATCGGTGTCTTCCGTGCAGGCTGAAGGAGACTGGACCATGGGCGCCAACCCTGTGTTGTGCGATGAGACGGCACGGGCAGGCCTTCTCGTTGCAGCGCAGGATGCGGGGTTGGTTGCACGGGTCGGAACCTTCGTGTCATCGGAGACCGTGGTCTGTCAGGCAGAGGGAAAGCGTAGGCTACAATGGCTGACCGGTGCGACAGGGCTGGATATGGAAAGTGCGGCGCTGGCGGCGGTCGCTCAGGAACAGGGCCTGCCTATGGTGATTGTGCGGACCGTCTCCGATTTGGTGGACGAGGATCTCCCTCTTGACTTCAACCTCTTTCTCAGGCCCACTGGCTGGGTCAAGGGTATGCAGGAGCTGATCGGCCACCCTTCCAGCTTCGCGGGGCTGAATCGGCTGCGAAAGCAGAGCCAGGTGGCGGCGGATCGATTGACGGAATGGTTTCAGTTCCTTGCGGAGACCGATAGGGAATCTCTTCTGTCCAGATAACCGATGAGTAACCAATGACAAACGTAATTGAACAGTTGGGACAGTGGGCCGTCGGTCGTGTGCGGGAGATGGGCCGCATGCTGTTGTTTCTGTTGTCGGCTTTTGCCTGGCTGGTGAGGCCTCCGTTCCGATTCCATCAGTTTATGAAACAGCTCCACTTTATCGGATACAAGTCCGTGTTTGTCGTCGTGCTCACTGCAGGGTTTACGGGGATGGTGTTGGCGCTTCAAGGCTACTACAGCTTGCGGAAATTTGGCTCCGAAGGGCTGCTGGGCTCCGCAGTGGCGTTGAGCATGATCCGGGAATTGGGGCCGGTGTTGGCAGCATTGATGGTGACGGCACGCGCCGGATCCGCTATGACCGCGGAAATCGGCATCATGCGGATTACGGAACAGGTCGATGCGCTGGATACCATGGCCATCAATCCGATGCAATATTTGGTTGCGCCAAAATTGGTGGGAGGGTTGATCGGGGTGCCGCTGCTCGTCGCTTTGTTCGATGTGGTCGGTATTTACGGAGGCTCCCTTGTCGGAGTGGACCTATTGGGTGTGAGCGAAGGGGCCTATTGGAACTCGATGGAATCGGCCGTGGAATGGAAAGACGTGTACGGCGGTATTCTGAAGTCGGTCAGCTTCGGGCTGATCGTCAGTTGGGTCTGTTGTTATAAAGGGTTCTACACAAGGCAAAGCGCTGAGGGACTTGGGCGTGCGACGACGGAAGCGGTGGTTCTCTCGTCGGTGCTCATCCTCGTATGCGACTATTTCCTGACCTCGGTGCTGCTCTAGAAAATGGTCAATGGTCAATGGTTAATGGGTTCGAATCCGACGGGGATCTTGTTCCGTCGCTACCATCACCCATTTACCATAAACCATGGGCTTTGTCGCAGATGATCAGGCTGGTCGGGGTCGAAAAAAAACTTGGTGGGCAGCCGGTGCTGCAGGGGGTCGATCTTTCGATCCCAGTCGGCAAACTTACGACCATTATCGGCCGCAGCGGAGAGGGAAAGAGCGTGCTTCTCAAACGCATGATCGGGCTTCTGCAGCCTGATCGCGGCGAGGTGTGGGTCGGCGACGTGGAAATATCCCGCCTGTCTGGGACGCGCTTAAACGATGTGCGCAAACGGTTCGCGATGCTCTTTCAAGGCGCCGCCCTGTTCGACTCCCTCTCGGTGTTCGAGAATGTGGCCTTCCCATTGCGGGAGAAGTTGCGCATGAAAGGACCGGGAGTGACGAAGCGGGTTGAGGAGAAGCTGGCGGAAGTCGGATTGGCGGGGATGGGACACAAGTTTCCCGCCGAGTTGAGCGGCGGCATGAGAAAGCGGGCTGGATTGGCGCGCGCGTTGGTCATGGAGCCGGAGATCATTCTTTTCGACGAACCCACGACCGGGCTGGATCCTTTGATGGCGAAATCGATTCACGATTTGATTGTCACCATGCAGCAGCGGTTCGGCTTTACCGCGATCATGGTCAGCCATGAAATTCCGGAGATCTTCGGAATTTCCGATTGGGTGGCGATGCTTCGGAAAGGTAAGATTGCGTTGATGGCCACGGCCACAGAGTTCCAGCGGACGACCGATCCGGAGATTCGCGAATTCATTTCAGTCGGTGGAACTGTAGCGTTGCCCGGTTCGCTCGCTGGGTGAGGGAGGAGCACCGAAGATGGAAAAAACCAAGTTGGAGATGGTGGTCGGCGTGTTCGTGCTCGTCGGCGTCTTGTGCCTCGCGTATCTGTCGATCAAGCTCGGGAAACTCGAGATGATCGGCGGCGATGTTTACGAAGTCGAGGCGCAGTTCAACAGCGCCTCGGGACTCAAACCTGGCTCCACCATTGAAATCGCCGGCGTCGAGGTCGGCCGGGTTCGAGGGATTACACTCGTCGAGGACCGTGCAAAGGTGAAGTTGGCGGTCAATAAGACGGTGAAGCTCTATACCGACACCTTTGCTTCCATCAAGACGCGGGGCATCATCGGAGAAAAATTTTTGGCTCTGGCGCCGGGAGGGGGTGGCGATACGCTCAAACCGGGAGATATGATACGCGACACTGAGTCGGGCCTCGATCTTGAGGAGTTGGTGAGTCAATATGTGCATGGCAAAGTAAACTGACCTAACGAGTTTGTTTGGTTGATTTGGTTGAACGAAACTAACCAGGTGAACAAAACAACCCAAATCAACCAAACAAACTAAATAGACCGAATAACATTTTGGTACAGATGGAGGAGACATGGAGATCAAGGGATCTGCCGCGACGCAAGCGCAGCGATGGAGTTGGGGCAGCGTCGTAAGCGGAATGGTCGGTCTGCTGTTGCTTGGCGTGGTTGCGGTTCAGCCGGCAACGGCTGGTGGCGCGACGGATGCCATGAAACACACCATCGACGAGGTGCTCACTACCATTCGGGACAAGGAGCTCAAACAGTCCGGGAAAGCTGAAGAGCGCCGGCAGAAGTTGGAGCAGATTGTCGGAGACCGGTTCGACTATCAGGAAATGTCGAGGCGATCGCTGGGCGCTCCCTGGAGTACCTTATCCGACAAGGACAAACAAGAATTCGTCGCGCTATTTCAGACGCTCTTGACCAATTCATATGCCGACAAGATCGAGTCCTACTCGGGAGAAGGTGTGAAGTATATCAATGAACGGACTGAGAATGACTATGCAGAAGTCAGGACCAAGGTGCTCACCGGCAAGGTCGAAATTCCGCTCGACTACCGTTTGCTCAACAAGGGCGGTGATTGGCGTGTATATGACGTGGTGGTGGACGGTGTCAGTTTAGTCAATAATTACCGGGGGCAGTTTTCAAAGATCCTCCGGTCTTCAAGCTATGCCGACCTGGTCGATCAGCTTCGCAAGAAGTCCGATAAGATCAAAGCACAATAACCCTCTCCAGGAATTTCATGACACGACTGCGCGGCCTCGTCGCCGTTGTCATCCTGTTTCTTACGGCGAGCGCTGTTGTGTTGCCGGGCTATGCGCTGGCCGGTGTTGAATACTTCCCGATTCCATCCGTATCGACCAGCAAAAATGACGGAAACGATGTCGGGTTGATCGTCCCGGTTCTGATCAGCGACCCTGACGGGGAGCTCAAATATCTCATTGCTCCGATGATCATCCGCAATTCCATCGTTGGAACCCGCGGGGCGCTCAATATATTTCGCTACGACCCGGGCGGGCGTGAAATGAGGTTTACCGGGTCCTTCACAGAGGAGATCGAGCGAAAAGTGGTATTCAGTTACGCCGATCCGGCTTTCAGCCAGGGACGCTACTCGTTGAATTTTGGCGCGTCGTTCTTTAAAAATGCCACGCCTCGGTTTTTCGGACTAGGGCAAGAGACAGCGCTACCGGAGCAAACGAATTACACTGCGCGAGAAGGGCGGCTGAACTGGCGCTTCGGGATCTACTTGAACGAAGTCACCCAGATTGCCGTCGGCCAGCGGCTCCGCGACGTGCGCCTGCAAAAGGGCGCGACGGATCTTCCCTTTACCGTGGACCGTTTCCCTACGGTGGATGGGGTGCAGGGAGAGTCGATCATTCTCGGACATAGGGCGACGTTTTATTACGATACGCGGGACAGCCTTGTCTCGCCGACCGACGGGATGGCCGTGACCGCCTATGCGGAGGTGAATCAAAATATCCGCAACGGCAGTCATCCCATCTATTCCCGCTATGGGCTCGAGGTCAAGAAGCTGTTCCCGAGTGAATCGAAACGCGCCATTCTCATCGTTCGGGCTGACCTGCAGGCGACGATCGGGACGGAGGTGCCGTTTTTCGAGCAAAGTTCGTTGGGCGGGCAAAACAACCTTCGCGGATTCGGGGTCGATCGTTTTATCGACAAGCATCTCGTTTCAGCGAGTATCGAACAGAGAATCCACCTGGCACGAACGAAGATTGCGGGGGTGACGGCGGATTTTGAGATTGCGCCGTTTTTGGATACGGGGCAGGTCTTCAATAGTTTCAGAGACGTGAGCTTTAGGGACTATCGGGTCACCCCTGGTATCGGATTCCGCGGGCTGGTCAAACCCAATGTCGTCGGACGCATCGACTACGGCTACAGCCGAGAAGGGGGTGCGGTCTTTGCGGGGCTGGATTTTCCATACTGATTTGCCGAGGAGCTACTGTTTTGGGACGCATGTTACTCGGTTTGGGGTTGCTCGCAGGACTCCTCATTGTTGTCTGTGCCCAGCCCTCGCCGGTTAAAGCAGAGGGGTTCGGCCCATTCCCTGTCAGAAACTTCCAGCCCCTCCAACAGCTGGCCATGAGCATGCCGGGGGATCGTGCTGCTGTGTTGAAGCAGGGAGTGGTGGATGTTCGGGTCGAACTTGCGGAGACCGCCAGTGTTTTTAATGATGTCGGATCCCAGGCCAACGTGACGATGAAATTCGAGACCCTGCGATCCGGTGTATTTCTTCGCTATGGGGCAACAGAGCGGTGGGAGCTCGCTTTGGAAGTTCCCACCCTCTATCGCAATCGTGGGTTCATGGATGGTCCCATCAAAGCAGTGGAGGGGGCAACGACTGGCGTGGCGCCGGCCCGAGACGCATTGGCCAACACAGATTATGCTTTCAACATTTCACGCGGCGGACGCACCATTGCGAGCGGGCGGGAAGGAGTTGTCGGATTGGGGGACAGCACAGTGATGAGCAAGTATCAATTGTTGCAAGAGGCGGCATGGATGCCGACTCTGTCTATCCGTACGGCGTTGAAATTGCCCACGGGGGACCGAAGCCAATTCTACGGGAGCGGCAGTCCGGATTTCGGGTTGGGGTTGGCGGCTGAAAAAGGGTTCGGCGGCCGCTGGGTCGTCTATGGCAACCTCAACGGAGTGGTTCCGACCGGCCGTATCGCGGGGCAGGCACTCCATCCGACGATATCGGGGCTTCTCGCAGTGGAATATCTCTGGTCGGACAATCTTTCCTTCACAACACAGCTGGATTACTATTCCTCGCCATTTCATGGTGTGGGCATAAAGGAGCTGGATAAGGGTGTAGTGGAGTCGGTGTTGGGGTTCAGTTACCGTTTCACCCAACGGTTTCTGTGGCAAGGTTACATGGTCGAAAATCTTGACTTCATCAGGGGGAGCGCAGCAGACTTCACACTCTCGACCCTGTTGACCTATCGATTTGAGGCATGAGCGGCGCGGGAGGCTCGGCGGTGAGAGGGGCTAACACCTTGACAACATGGAACTCACATGTGAAACTCACCCCTGCGGGCTCCAAACTGCCACACCGCAGTGCCGTGGCCATCAGGGCCTAGTTCGTTGCTACAGATGTACATGTGTAGGTATTGATGCAAAGGAGCATCTGCTATGTCGATTTTGAAGACTATTCATAGCCCGGCCGATCTGAAACGACTGTCACCGACACAGTATCCTGCCTTGTGCCAGGAGCTGCGGGAACAGATTATCGGAGTAGTGTCCAACGTCGGAGGTCATTTGGCTTCGAACCTCGGAGTGATTGAACTCACGGTGGCGTTGCATGCCCGGCTGAATACTCCCAAGGATAAGATCGTGTGGGATACGAGCAATCAAGCCTATGCGCACAAACTGCTGACTGGGCGCCGGGAAGGGTTCCATACGCTCCGGCAGTACGGAGGGTTGAGCGGTTTCTGTAAGCGTGAAGAAAGCGACCACGATTCGTTCAACGCAGGCCATGCAGGAACCGGCGTATCCGCCGCCTACGGTATGGTCGAAGCGCGTGAACAGTTGAAGCAACGGCACAAGGTCGTCTGTGTCGTCGGCGACGGCGCCATGACGGCCGGGATGACGCTGGAAGGTCTACAGCATGCCGGAGGGCTGGGAAAAGATTTTCTCGTCATCTTGAACGACAATCAGATGTCCATTTCGAAGAATGTCGGAGCGATTTCCTCTTACTTGAACCGGACCATCACCGGAGACTTCTATGACAAGATGCGGGAGGAGACAGGGCAACTCTTAGGGAAGATTCCCCACATCGGTCAAGATGTACAGAAGTGGGCCCGCCGGGCTGAAGAATTGGCCAAGGGAGCGATCCTTCCCGGGCTGCTCTTTGAAGAGCTTGGGTTCAGGTATGCGGGGCCGATCGATGGACACAACTTCGAACATCTGCTGCCTACCTTGGAAAATGTGTTGAAGATGAAGGGGCCGGTCTTACTCCATGTCGTGACGAAAAAAGGGCTGGGCTATGAACCTGCGGTCAAGAATCCGGTTTGGTTCCACGCCTGTCCTCCCTTTGTCCGGGAAACCGGTGTCCCTGCCAAGAAAGCCGCGCGGCCGTCCTACACACAATTCGCCATCGAGGCGTTGGTCAAGCTGGCCCGATCGGATAAGCGGATTGTCGCGATCACCGCTGCGATGTGCGAAGGGACCGGTCTGAATCTTTTCGAGAAGGAGTTTCCGGACCGGCTCTACGACGTGGGGATTGCCGAACAGCATGCGGTGACGTTTGCGGCTGGTCTTGCCACGCAGGGCCTCCGTCCAGTGGTGGTCCTGTATGCCACCTTCTTGCAGCGCGCATACGATCAGGTAGTGCATGACGTCGCCACACAGAATCTGCCTGTGACCTTCTGCATCGATCGTGGCGGGCTGGTTGCCGAAGATGGGACGACGCACCACGGAGCATTCGATTATGCGTTTCTGCGCCACGTGCCGAACATGATCGTCATGGCGCCGAAGGATGAAAACGAGTTGCAGCATATGATGAAAACCTGCATCCAGCATGAGGGACCTGCCTCGGTGCGGTACCCACGCGGACTGAGCCTGGGCGTCGCGATGGATCCGGAACCGGAGGCCTTGCCGGTTGGGAAGGGTGAATTGCTGCGCGATGGCACGGAAGTGGCGATTGTGGCCATCGGTGTGCCGGTCTCGCAAGCTGTGACTGCGGCGAAACGGCTTGAGGCGGAAGGGATTTCCACGGCGGTGATCAATGCCCGTTTTGTGAAGCCGTTGGATCAGGACTTGATCGTCGAGGTGGCGAAGCGGGTTCGATACGTGGTGACGGTTGAAGAAGGTTGCAAAATGGGAGGATTCGGTTCAGCCGTTCTCGAGGCCCTGTCCGAAGGCGGCGTGACCGGTGTGACGACGAAGATCCTTGGATTGCCGGATTGGTACATCGAGCAGGGACCGCAGGATTTTCTGCGCGAACGGTACGGCTTGACAGCGGAAGGTATCTATCAGAGCGTCAAGGAATTGATCGACAAGACACCGGCTGTTTCACGGGAGCAGTTTACCTTTGCGTCATCGGCCGATCGGCTGCCGCACGGAGATGAACAGGGGAGCTAGTGAGGACGTGAGTTGTTAAACGTGAAGCGTTATTCGCAAGAAAGATGTGTTCCGGTTCACGATTAACCAATAACGATTAACAAAGCCATGCATATTACCAGACGGAAAACGCGGCAGATTCAAGTCGGCAAGGTCAAGATCGGCGGAGATGCGCCCGTGTCCGTCCAGTCGATGTGTTCAACCGACACACGCGATGCTGCCGCGACGATCGAGCAAATTCATCAGTTAGAGGCTGCAGGGTGCGAAGTGATCCGTGTCGCTGTGCCGGACGACGAAGCGGCGGCGGCGCTGCCCAAGATCAAAGCGGCGATGACTGTGCCGTTGATCGCGGACATTCATTTCGACCATCGGCTGGCGTTGAAGGCCGCCGAGATTGTGGATTGTGTCCGGATCAATCCCGGCAACATCGGAGCTTGGTGGAAAGTCGAAGAAGTCATCAAGGCTGTGAACGATCACGGCATTCCGATTCGCGTCGGTGTCAATGGAGGCTCGCTGGAACGGGATCTATTGGACAAGTACGGATGGCCCTCGCCGGAAGCTTTGGCCGAATCGGCGCTCAATGCTGTCCATGCGCTCGAAGACGTCGGCTTCACCAATATGAAAGTCTCGCTGAAGGCATCGGATGTGCACCATGCGATCGATGCCTACTGGTTGTTTGCGCACCAGTCGGACTATCCGCTGCATATCGGTATTACAGAGGCGGGAACGGCGATGACCGGGGCGGTCAAGTCCACCATGGGCCTCGGGTACTTGCTTTCGCAGGGGATCGGCGACACGTTGCGTGTGTCGCTCGCGGCTGATCCGGTCGAAGAAGTGAAGGTGGGGTTCGAAATCTTGAAGTCGCTCGAACTGCGTCATCGGGGGATCAATGTCATTGCCTGTCCCACCTGCGGCCGCGTCGAGATCGACGTCGTGAAGCTGGCCAATGAATTGGAAAAGAAGCTAGGCCATATCAAGACCCCGCTCAATGTGTCGGTCCTCGGCTGTGTTGTGAACGGTATTGGCGAAGGCAAGGAGGCCGATATCGGGATCGCTGGGGGAGAAGGCAAAGGCATTTTGTTCAAGAAGGGCAAACTCGTCCGGAAGGTGCCGATCGAAGAGTTAATGGATACGTTGATTTATGAAGTTGAGCTGATGGCCAAGGAAAAGGATGCAGAAGAGAATGGGACGGTCGCAATCCATTCGAACGAGGGATGGGAACCAATGGTTCCGCAGTCGGATCAGTCTTCGACGCTCGGAAAAGAAATTCCAGTCCTCTCCAGTAAGCGGTAGATCTCTCCTCTTGCCCCTAGCCTCTAGCCTCTCCCACAGACTATAATGCCCTCCACGGCGCCGTACCCAAGTGGTTAAGGGAGCAGTCTGCAAAACTGCGATGCAGCGGTTCGACCCCGCTCGGCGCCTCCACACTGCAAGTGTTTCGATTTTCCGTCTACTCCTTTTGCCATCGTGAATCTTCGGAGAAGGCGGCACTCCCCTGCTGGCCGTTCACGTCCGGTTCTGGGAGGGCGTAGGAGTGCAATTCTCCCGCGCTACTCAACGCTCTTCACGCCATACTTGTCAATTGCCACTGAATGAAGACCGGTCAGCGGCGGAAGGCCAGACCAAGCTGCTTGATTGCGACGGATTCGACTTGCTTGAAGCTGGACTGTAGGAAACAAGGATCGGTCAGGTTTTATTGGTCGTTGCGCGTGGGAGAGCGACGCGATGATGTCGCTGTGCGCGCGATCTTTTCTCCAGGATCTGTAGGAGTGTTCTTGGCGGCGGGAGAAAACCATCCAGCGTTTTGTCTTTTCCCCGTATCGTCAGCTCTTCTTATCGAGATGAAGTAGATCTGCGCTTCTTTCCCTCAAGGAGCGACTCGTTCGGACTATACTGGGAAGAAAGCCCGGCGAGAAACAGATGACTCTTGGGGATGGTCGTACATATCATCGTGGTGGGAAGTAAATTGACGGGCGGTGGGACTGGGTGCTAGAATTCCCAGCGATTACAACCTGCTAGTTCGGTGGCCGGACTGCTGCCGTTACCAATACAGATTGAAGTAAAGGAGAGAGAGGAATGGCCGTTCCACTTTCCCAGATGGCTACTGTCACGAAGTACGTGCTCACCCAAAAGATGAACGGGGTGAAGCGGTATCCGCTTGTATTGATGCTGGAGCCCTTGTTCCGCTGCAATTTGGCCTGTGCCGGCTGCGGAAAGATTCAATACCCGGATCATGTGCTGGATAAGCGGCTTACGGTCGAACAGTGTTTGGCCGCAGCCGAGGAGTGCGGGGCGCCAATCGTCAGCATTCCCGGTGGCGAACCGATGATCCATCCCGAGATGCCGGCAATTGTCCGCGGGCTGGTTGCGCAAGAGCGGTATATCTATCTCTGCACCAATGCGATTTTGATGGAGCGAAAGCTCGACGAGTATCAGCCTTCCAAGTTTCTTACCTTCAGTGTCCATATGGACGGCCTGAAAGACGAGCACGACTTGGCGGTCTGCCGCGACGGTGTCTATGACGTGGCGGTGAAGGCGATCAAGGCGGCGCTGAAGCGGGGGCACAGGGTCACGACCAATACGACCCTCTTCGACGACGCCAATCCTGAGCGCGTGCGGAAATTCTTCGATGCGATGATGGATCTCGGCGTTGAGGGCATGATGATTTCGCCTGGGTACAGCTATCAGAAGGCGCCGGACCAGCAACATTTTCTGAAGCGAGAGCGCACGAAAGAATTGTTTTCGCGTATTTTGGGGAGTCCGAAGAAGGGGTGGCAGTTCAATCAATCGCCATTGTTCTTAGATTTCTTGATGGGGCGGCGGGAGTATCAATGCACGCCCTGGGGCAATCCGACCTATAACGTTTTTGGATGGCAGAAGCCCTGTTACTTACTCCAAGAGGGGTACGCGAAGACATTTAAAGAATTGATGGACAGCACGGAGTGGGATGACTACGGGACAGGTCGAAACGAGAAATGCGCCGATTGCATGGTGCATTGCGGCTATGAACCGTCCGCAGTGGAAGATACGTTTGGCACGATGTCCGGGTTCGTCCGGACAGCCAAGTTGACGATGCTCCCCACCTCGCGATGATTCAGTCCGTGAAGCATCGTTCGTCTCTCGTCGCTCGAAAGACCTCTCCGCGCTTCACGCTTTACGTTTCACGAACGACGGTCTTTCAATGACCGACACCAAGAATCATAGTGCTGCTGGAGTAGCTGGATCGCCCGAAGGCCGTGTCTTTCAGCCGGCTTCCTTCGCTGAACTTGCAGAAGCGGTGGAGCTGGCGTTCGATTATCGCGGCGATGTCACTGTGTCATTGAAGTCTGGCGAATCCCTCAGCGGGTATCTCTTCAACCGCCAGGTTAGTGGGTCTGACTCCTCTCTCGATATTTTCCCTTCCGACAGTTCTCCGGCGCGACAGATTCGCTACGACCAGATTACCGCGATCGTCTTTACCGGGGAGGATACGGCCACCGGGAAGTCCTGGGAAGACTGGGTCGCCAAGAAGGGTTCGGAGCGACGAGCCGAAATAGAACGTGTCGCAGCCGATGCACAAGCGCGAGGAATCTTGTAAGTTCCCCCCCTGCCGTTCGTATCCCTGTTTCTCATTTCCTCCTACACAGGTTATTGCGAATGCCTTTCTTCAAGTGCTTGAAAATGAGCCTACTTTTCAGTCAGTCTGACCGTCAGTTCGTTGACAATGGGTAGGGGCTATGTTAAAAATCGAGCCTTAAAATTAGCCGGAATTGTCAGTGATCACACGTTCTATTGTGTGAGGCGGAAGCCAGTGTTCGGTGACGGAAAGAGGCGTCAGTCCGGAGTACGTGAGGCTCAGACAGATCGCACAGAGTAAGTCACGATGGCGGGAATGGGTCCTTGCCATTGCGGTATTGGGTGGACTCCCTTCGGTTGTGTTTGCGACGCATGAAGCAGACCATCGGTTTACGGTCGAAGGGTTTGTCTGCGGGGCGGATGGAAAAAGCAGCGCAAACATCGATGTGCTGGTCAAAGACACCAGGATCTCTTACGGGCAGGTTGTTAAGACCGATGGCGATGGGTACTACAAAGCCGCATTTCACCTTCATAATGATAATCTTGGCGATCCGCTTCTGATTGAAGCCAATGGAGAGCAGCAACAGCAGAAAGTTTCGTTTGACCCGAAAGATCTGGAGGCAGAGCGAATCATCCAGGTCAATTTTGGGACCGGCTGCGCACGCGACAAGGGCAGCGACTCTTTGTGGCTCTATGTAGGGTCGGGGGCTCTGGCCATAGCAGTCGGTGGGTTCGTTGGGGTCAGAGTGATTCGTTCATGGCGGAAGCAGGAGCTGAAACGCGGAAAGTCTCAGAGCAAGCGTAAGAAATGACCGAAGCCGTCCGTGGGGCTGATGTGCACCTCGCTGGATCGGTGAATTGAAGTGGCGGGGAGTACGAGTGTCGTCACGGTATTCGTTAGAATCGACGCTTTTACTGGGGAAGTGATTTCCCAGTAAGAGCGTTTTTTTTGGTCTTTGTGCGTGGCTGGAACGTCAGCGACGCGGTTGAGGCGAGAGGAGCGGCTGAAGGTTATGAAACAGAAGGAATGTTTGTTGCTGGCGGTTGCGTTGGGGATGGGGCTTTCCCTCGCGGCCTGTGGAGGAGAGGGGTGTGCGAAGAATTCTGGCCCGACTCCTTCAGGAGGGATGGCTTACTCTGGGGAACCAACGCCATTGCCTCCAGTTCCGGACGATTATGCCGACAAACATATGCCGGCTGGCTGGTGGACCGATGCGGCCAAATTGGAAGAAGGGCGGAAGCTATACGCCGGCGAGACAAATCCTGATGTGAATTGTGGCAACTGCCACGGCAAGGACGGTAAGCCGACCAAGGCCGGCGCCAGGGACTTCCGCGTGACCGATCGGATGAAACTCTATTCCGATTCAGTTTGGGCCTGGCGGATTGCCGAGGGGGTTCCCAATACGAAGATGAAGGCATGGAAGAGCAAGTTATCAGAGGACGATACGTGGAAGCTCGTATTGTATGCGGCGAGTTACGGATTGCCTGGGAAGGGATGGGATGCAGCCACGAAGTCTTGGGTCGACGCAGCGAGCGTTGGGGCAGTTCCGGCTGCACCGGATTCGGCTGGCAAGTAAGGGTATTTCAGCTTCGGAGGCTGCGGACCGATATTAATCCAGAAGCTTTTTTATTCTGAGCCTCTGGGTAGCCTACTGGTCTGTTCGGGGCACGAGAATCTCCGGTGAATGAGATACCGGAACGAACCGTTCGCTTCTAAGAACATGACTAGATCTTCTCGCTGCCCCCGTTATTAGTGCTTGTCGCTGAGTCATCGCGCGGTTTACGGTGAAATGACGCTATTCTGCACGACGCACAATCTCTCTCACGCCCAAAGCCTCCGACTGCAAGATAGAGTTGCAGCGAAGAGTTTTTATTGGGGATCAGGACATGAGAGCCATCGTTGGCCGTCTATCGGTGAGTCTGTCACAGAAGAGGGGCAGCAAAACGCAACACCCTCGACGTTGGACCGGCTCTCAGCGAAGAGAGGCGGCAAAGTATTATGAAAATGTGGCAGCGCAGTCTCATCCTTGCCTGTGCGATGTTGGCGTTGTTCGGCGGCGTGGCCTATGCTCAAGCTCCTGGCCTGTCGCCGGTGGAGTTTCGTTATACGGGAAATCGGACCGCCGTATGGATCGTTGCCCAGCTGCACACGCTCTTTGGGGCCTTCGTTCTCGGCGCCCCGATCTTTATCGTCATCTCAGAATGGTTGGGGCATTGGAAGCAGGACCCCCGGTACGATCGCTTGGCCAGAGAGGTGACCAAGGTCACGGTCATACTCTTCAGTATGACGGCTGTGACCGGCGGCCTGTTTATTTTTGTGCTCCTCGCGGCATACCCGCAGTTCACCACATGGTTCATCAACCAGTTCTATCTCGTGTTCGCGGTCTTCTATCCGGCGCTGTTCATCAGCGGGACTATCGTGTTGTACGCCTATTTCTATACCTGGGATGGCTGGAAGGGTGAAAAGAAGGGGCGCCATATCGCCCTCGGCGTGCTCTTGAATCTCATCTGCATGGTCACGATGTTTGTGATCAATGGTCCGACATCCTTCATGAATACTCCGGTGAAGGCGGAGGGTCTGTCTCCCCAAGATATTCTCGCCGCGGCGAGCTTGTGGGATAAGATCGCCAACCAAAGCTGGATGCCGCTGAATCTCCATCGCATCGACGGCAACGTGGCGTTCGGAGGATTTATAACTGGTTTGATCGCCGCCTATATGTACATGGGGGCGAAAACGCAGGAAGATCGGGCCTATTACGATTGGATGGGTTTTGTCGGAAGTCTCATCGCCGTGGGCGCGACGCTCTTCCAGCCCTTCACGGGATTGCTGCTGGCCTATGAAATGTGCGATTACGATTTTTCGTTCTGCCCCTACATGATGGCCGATCAGCTCTCGATGTTTTTCGAAATGCAGGGAGCGATGATCGGACTGTTGTTCTTGGCCATTAACTATTACGGATGGCTCAGTTTAAAACGCGTTGAGGGGGCCGAAAAGGTCCGGATGACGGTTCTGGCTCCCATCGTCATGGTGGCATTGCCCTTCGTCATGATGGCGGTGATGAACACCTATTGGATTCCTGACCCGAAGTCGCTGGCCTTTCTCCTCCCCTTGGTTCTGGCGCCGTTTCTTATCGGTCGATTCATTCCGCTCACGGTCTCTGCGCGGACTGTCATTAAAATCGGTTTTTTGATGATCATCGTGAGTGATGCGATCTGGCTCACCCCCCACGGATTCGCGGCCACTGGAGCCAATATGGTGGCAGGGGTGGAGATCCCATCCGATTGGGAATTCCTGGGGTCGATGCCGGCGAAACTTTCCGCGATGTTCACGTTGGTGTTTGTTACGGTCGTCAACTACATTTTGTATAACCGGGTCATCAAGCAAGGTACGATTCTCTGGGGAAAAATCGATTTCGCCTCCCAGTTCGTTCTGATTGCTCTGGCCTTCATTTCAATCTGGACGATGGGCTTGATGGGCGCCGTCCGTTCGCTGGTAAAGAAGTACTACCATACGTACAGTTTGGTGCCCGACCTCTCTTCGGAGTCCTTCACGCCGACTCTGTCCTATTCTGCCTGGTGGATTACCGGGATCACCGTCATCTTTTTCGCTGTCGTAAGTTTGGCCGTGATCGTGGCTCTTCGGCCCTCCAGTTCGAAGAGTCACGCGCCCGAAGGCAGTCCTGTGCCTGTCAGGGCCAAGTAAGCTGGATGCGGAAGGCCTGCTGAAAGAGCGAGAATCGGTATGGGGAATATCATCAAGAAGCTGGCGATTGGTCTGGTGATCGGCGGTATACTTGTCGGCGTCGCGAAAGCGCTGGAATTCCCCTTCGTATTCCAGATGCTGTTCCTCGGTTTCGCGATGTTGGGTGCCGTCACCTTCATGTTGTTGGATGCGCCGCCTCTCAGGACGATGAGCGGAGCAAAGTCCGTCGTCGCTCTCGTGGCTTTCTATATTCTCCTGTGCACGGTCTGTATCGCCGGCGCGTCTTTTCTCCCACAATTCGACCCTGAAGAAGAAAAGGGGAAGATCGCAAAAATATTGAAGCCTCAGTTCGAGGCCTCAGAAAAGGGAAAGACCGAGGAGTTGATCGCGCGTGCCAAGGCGCTCGATGAGCAGGTGAAGGCGTTGGAAGTGAAGCTTATGTCTCTGGGGGCAGAGCAGGTGGCGAAGGGGCCGTCGGCTGGAGCTCCCACTCCTCCTCCCACCCCACCGACCAACGTGGCGGCCGGAGATTTTATGAAGCTGGGAGAAGAGCAATGGCAGCTGATGGAATGCTACAACTGCCATAAATTGAGGGGTGAGGGTGGAAAGAAACGCGGTCCGGAGTTGGATAATATCGGCTCGCTTCTGACGGTCGAAGAGATTCAGCAGAAAATTACGGATCCCAAGAGCTTCATGGCCGAGGGATTCGAAAAAGAGTGGGAGAAGGGTAGGATGCCCGACAAGTTTAAGGAGCTCATGGAGCCAAAGGACATCCTGGCGCTCGCCTCCTGGCTGGGTTCGTTCAAGAATACCTCGGTGAATACACCAAGGCCGATTAAGAAAAAATAGGATGCAGCCTCAACTAAAATCGAAAGTCCGCTGCGCGGATCGGGAAGTCGGAGAAGTGACCAAGGTCATCATGGACCCGCTCTCCCATGAGGTCAGCCATCTCGTCGTGTCGATGAACGGTTCAGGCGAACGGCAAGTGTCGATCGCTATAGTGCAAGCTGTGACAGAAGATCTGGTGCAGCTGCGTTCCTCCTCGTCCGAAGTCATCGCGTTGCCGCCCTTCAAGCGCGAGGACTATGTCACGCTGCATGAAGTGGAAATCCCCGGCCTCGAGCGGCATATTCATGTCGAGTCTGGTGAAGTTCTGGTGCCGCTCCCTGAACTGGAGCGAAACGTCGAGCGAAGGACCTTCTTTGCGAACTTGACCTATGTGACGGGGCTCTTTATCGGGCTGCCGCTGGTCTATCCGGTACTGAAGTTTTTGATGAATCCGATGTATGCGTCGTTGGACAACAGATGGCTGAAGGTCGGCAACGTTGCGAAGGTGAAGGCGGAGGATGTCGGGACTCAGTTTCAGTACAAGCGCAGGGTGAAAGAAGCCTTTATGCCTGAATCTGAGATTGAAAAGAATGTCTGGGTGGTGAAGGCGACTCCCTCGGTGTTGGAAAAGGTCTACCAAGGGAAGGATATGGAATTTCGGGATTCCGCCGGGAAGCCCATCTGGACCAATAAGAAGGACGTCCCCTTTCTGGCATTTTCCGGCAAATGTCCGCACCTTGGTTGTGGATTCAAATGGCGAAATCACAAGGTGCTCGGTCCGGTCTTTCTCTGTCCCTGCCACTTGAGTATCTATGATGCATCCGGCAAGGTGTTGGATGGTCCTGCCCCGCGCCCCCTCGACCTGATGCCGATTCAGGTGTCTTCGAGCGGTGAAGTGCAAATCATCGATATGGAATTTAAAGCCGGGACCAAGTCCCAAACGCGGATCGTGTGATGAGCGACATTCCTCCTTCTGCCGGCCCGCCGGCCACCGTCGCCGAAAAAATCTTCGCCTTTGTCGACGAGCGGGTGGGGCTGAAGCAGCTGACAGCCAAGATGCTCAATGAGTCGGTCCCTGGCGGCTCACGATGGGCCTATGTCTTCGGATCGATTCTGTTGTTCATCTTCATCATGCAGGCCCTGACGGGCGTGTTGCTGATGTTCTACTACGTGCCCACCGCCGACCATGCCTATGCCAGTACCCAATACATCATCCATGACATCGACTACGGCTGGTTTCTCCTGAGTTACCATTTCTGGGGCTCTTCGGCCATGGTCGTGTGTGTATTTGCCCATATGTCCCAAGTCTTTCTCTGGGGCGCCTATAAGAAACCGCGTGAGCTCATCTGGTTGGTCGGACTGGCGCTCTTTGCCCTCGTCATGGGATTCGGCTTCACAGGCTATTTACTCCCCTGGGACCAGCGTGCCTTTTGGGCCACGACCGTCGGCGTTGAGATTATGGATAAGGTGCCGGTGATCGGGGATTTCATGGCGCGCTTCCTCAAGGGAGGTCCGACGCCGGGACAGATGACCTTGAGCCGGTTTTTCGTCATTCATGTGATGGTCCTTCCGGCAGCTCTAATCGGATTGGCAGGGCTGCATCTCTTTCTTTTTCGATGCGCGGGGCCGGCTGGTCCGTTTCGAGGTACGCCGGTGGAGCTGAAGGCAAAGACCGATTATTTTTTTCCGCGGCAGATTTGGAAGGATGTCGTCGGGATGGCGGTGGTTTTTGCCTGCATCAGTGCGTTGGCCTTCTGGGAGCCGGTGGTCCTATTGGACGAGGCGACCCCTGACCCAGGCGATTACCATCCGGAACCGGAATGGTATTTCTTATTTATATTCCAGCATCTGCGGCTGAGGATGTTTTCAGGCGAGCTTGGACAGATATTCGGATCGATCGTAGGCCCGGGCCTTCTCGGGCTCGTGCTGGTGTTCTTGCCCTTCTTCGACCGCAACCCCGAGCGGAATATATTCAAGCGGCCGATTGCTCTTATCGGATGGGTGGTGCTCACGGCTTCGATCCTGTTGTTCACGGTGTCGGCCATTATCAATCGAGAGTTCTTGGATTAGCAGGATGCTGAGGAGCCGTGAAACGTATCTCGATATTTGCGCAGGACTCGCGAGACTTGCGAGAAAAGCGGGACTGGTCGGGAGTGTTATCTTCGCGAGTCACGCCTGTCGCGCACGTCTAGCTTGTCTCGCTCACAGTTCACGAACGGCGGACGAAGAGGACAGCCTGTTTGAGCATCCTGCTGGTGCATTTCTGTTTCCGACGCTGCGCAAAAGATGCAGAATGCCTAAACCATCCGCACTCGCAGTCTTCTATCGCCGGGTGGTGGCATGAACGAGACGATGTCTCCCACAAAGCTCGGGCTCGGGATTCTCTGGCCCGCCTTCTGGACCGGTTTGCCGATCAAGCTGGCCCTCGCGGTACTCTTTCTATCGCTCGGGATCGTGCACTTTGAAGCCAGAATCGCCCTCGCATTTTTGATGCTCCTGGCAAGCCCTGTGACTGTGTTTGCGCTTCCAACGATTACTCTGGGATTGGACTCTCAGATCGGTGAAGGCGCCGGCATCGCGTTATTGTTTCTGCTGGCGATTCCGATCGATATTTGGGCGCTCAGGCTTGTGGGACGAACATTTTTCCTTGAACATTGTCGGCGCGAGCCGCCGGCCAGGTTGGGGCTGACCCTCTGGTGGAAGTGTGCATTGGTCGGCGCTATCTATTTGCCGATCCTTTGGGTGGCTCAGGGTGCGATTACCGATGCCTCGATTTCTGCAGCCCATTCGCTGTTTGAAGGTGGCCTTCTGGAGGGAACTCCTATTGCGGAGCGAATCAGCATTGAGCTGACCCTCTGGGGCACTGTGGCTATAGGAGCGCTTCTGGGGTTTCTCATTCTCGGCCTCTCACTCATGGGACGGATGATCCGAGGCACAGTGCAGTTGGCGCCGCATGCTTCGGATAATTATGAAAGGTTGATTGCTCGCTGGGATCTGATGCGGGTGCCGGCAGATCAAGGGTTGCTGCTGACCGTATGTTCCTGTGTCGCGATAGCGTTGTCCCTCCTTTTCTGGTCTTCTCTTCCGCAGTTTACACCGCATCCGCACGAATGTTGCCGGAAGATCGAGGTGAAGGCCGAACCGGAATTCAAACCGCTCGAAACACTGAAAAAAAATGAAAATACGATCGCACAGCTTGCAGCACGGGTCGAGTTTTGATAGAACAGCAGGCGGCCGCCGAGCTGGAAAAAGAAAAAGGTAAGAAAAAAGGCGACGCAGGCAACGAAGCAGTGAATGAACCGGAAGCAAGAGTGCTGGTTTTGCCTGGCGCCATGAAACCATAACGTGGGAGATGATGAGGTGAGGGCAATGCAACATCAGGGTGGATGGATTCAGCGGCTTCTCCAGATCGGCAGGGATCATGGAGGAACGCTTTCAATGCTCGTGATGGCAGCGGGCCTTCTCAGTCTTCCAGCGCTGGCGTTTGGGGCAGATGCCACACCGCCTGCTCCTGTCGAGTATCGTGACGTGCCCTACGTCGGCAGCCGTAACGTGATCTGGGTTATTGCGCAACTCCATTTGCTGCTCGCGGGGTTTGTGCTGGGCGTGCCGCTGTTCGCCTGGATATGCGAAATCGTCGGCTGGAAGGGCGGTGAAAAGCGTTACGACAAACTCGCCAAGGAGTTCACCAAGCTTCTGACCTCCGCCTATTCCACGACTGCGCTCTTCGGCGCCATCCTGCTGTTCCTGCTGATCGGGTTTTATCCCAAGCTGATGAATTACCTGAGCGATATTTTCTTCCCGTCGTTTATCGTCTATTGCATCCTGTTCTTACTCGAGACCGCAACATTGTATCTCTATTGGTATGGCTGGGACACGATGCAAGAGGGCGGCAAGAAGACCTTTCATATTTTCCTCGGCTTCTTGCTCAATTTCTTTGCCTTCTTCATCATGATCATCCCCAACTCCTGGGCCACGTTCCAATCCAGTCCCGTGGTGCTTGCCGAGGGGTCGGATATCGCGCGAGCCTGGGCCGCGACATGGAATCCCACCTGGTGGCCGGTAAACATTCACCGCATTATTGCGAACGTGGTGCTTGGCGGCTACATCTGCGGCGCCTATGCCGGGATTCGCTACCTATCGGCCAAGACTCCGGAGGAGCGCAGCCACTACGACTGGATGGGCTATGTCGGGAACTTTATCGGCGTCTTCGGTCTGTTATCGCTCCCCTTTGCCGGCTACTGGCTCATGCGTGAAATCTACCAGTACAACCAGCAGATGGGCATCACGCTCATGGGAGGCTTTCTGTCGTGGCTGTTCATCCTGCAGGCCATGCTTATCGGCGTGCTCTTTCTCGGATCGAACTATTATTTCTGGATAGGGATGACCTATCGCATCCCCGGATCCGATATAAAGTACAAAAAGCAGATGTTGGCGATGTTGATCGCTCTCCTGGTGTGTCTGGGTATCTGGATGACGCCTCACTCGCTTGTGGCCAGCATGGAAGAAGCGAGAAAGATGGGGGGAAGCCACCATCCGCTTCTTGGCGTCTTCGGCGTTATGTCGGCCAAGATGACCGTCGCGAACCTCATGATCCTCGTCACCTTCATGAGCTTCATCATGTATTGGCGTGCCGGTAAGGTAGAAACAGCTGGTTGGGCCAAGGCGGCGAAAATATTTATGGGGCTCATCCTTGCCGTTTCTGCGATTGCGGTCATCGTCCTCGGCGTGTGGGGGTATTTCGTCCCGGCAATTATCCGCATCAACTACTTCTCCACGTCGCAGGTGTTGGTCGTGCTCGGCGTCTTGTTGACGATCACTCCTCTGACGAGCATTCTACTGAAGACCGCCAAGACTACGAGTGAAATGGTCTGGGGCGTGATGCCTCCCCGCGCCGGCTACTCCCTTGTGCTCAATGCGATCATGATCATCCTTCTGATGACGCTGATGGGGTATGCACGGTCGTCTTCGCGCGTCCATTGGCATGTCTATGGAGTGCTCCGCGATACGTCGCAATATGCCTATTCACCTGCACTCGGCTATGCGTCTGGAATCATGGCCCTGTGCACGTTTCTATTCTGTATGATTGTAGCCTTCATCTTCTGGGTCGCCACCATGGGCGATAAGGCCAAAACACCTGCCGTAGCCGATAAGGCGGGATTGCCGCACGGGCTCCCGGCGATGGCAGGAGGGTCGAATGCGCTGGATGAACCGAAGACGAGCAAATTCTGAATGATGGATTTGGAGAGTAGCGCGGCACTCAGGGCCAAGCGTTTCTAACTGCCCGAAGGGGATCTATGAGCGAAATTGTCAGACTACAGTTGATTGGTCTTAGCGTGGTGGGGGGGGGCATTCTGGCTCTCCTCTTCATTCGCGGCACGTTCATCCGAGTCGTCGGATTTGTCTCGATTATACTGGGCCTCTTCACGCTCGTCTCATTGTCGATTCCGCAAATGGCGTCCTTGCCCCCGATTGAAGAGAAGTTCGACATTGCCACGGTCAAAACGCCGACCGATATGGCAACCATCGGGCAGAAGATATTCTTCAGCAAAGGCCAATGCGCGCTCTGTCACACGATTGGCCCCAGCGAATCGGCCCGATGTCCGGATTTGAAGGGGATTGGAGCGAAACTGAGCCGCGAATTTCTGTATGAAAGCTTGACGAATCCCCAGGCCTACATCTATCAAGACTATCGCGTGGAAGGTCTGGCGAAGGAATATCCGGCCACGATGCCCTACATCAATAAGAATCCCATCGGGCTATCCAGGAATGAGATTCTCGCGGTGATCGCATT
The DNA here is from genome assembly GCA_002869895.2 of Nitrospira sp. CG24E. Classification (GTDB taxonomy): domain Bacteria; phylum Nitrospirota; class Nitrospiria; order Nitrospirales; family Nitrospiraceae; genus Palsa-1315. Next base: position 162,832 of record NEWP02000021.1, read on the forward strand.
CTTGCAGCAGATGAGCGGAGAGCCGATTTCCATTGCTGTATCTGAGCTAGGAACGCCGGAGCCGGCCCCTGCCGCCCCGGTGCAGAAGGCAGCCGAGTCCGGTTCAGTAGCCGTGGCGCAAGCGCATTGAGGAGGAACGTATGAAGGGTGCATTGGTCACGCCGGTCATTGTGATGGTGGTTGTCTATCTCCTGTTAAAGTTTGTCGTGCCCATTATCCCTGGCTCTGCGCCGCTGCCCTTCAGCGTCATCATTCTGTACATGATGTTGACCCTCTCAGGGATTGGGATGTTCTACACACTGAGCAAAGATTCAAAAGATGCCTTCTGGGGTCCGATGGAACGGTTTCTGACGGGGGACAATATCGGTGGAATGCAGGCGTTACGCTGGGGACTCCTGATTCTGTTCCCACTGCTTGTCGGCTGGCAGACCTATAGCAGTACGGCGGTCAGCGATGAGCCTCCGGGAGAAAACCGGACGATTCATCCGGCTCCACCAGGCGAATATGCCGGTTTGTCGAATCCGGTGGCAAAGACGCCGGACGCCATCCAACAGGGGAAGGGTTTTTACGCCGCCTATTGTTCCCCCTGTCATGGTGGAAATTTCGATGGCAAGGGGCCAGCTGCCAGAGGGTTCAATCCTCCCCCAGCCAACTTCGCCGATCCGACGACGATCGCCATGCTCCAGGAAAGCTATCTATTCTGGCGCATCAAGAAGGGTGGCGTCGGACTCCCGATCGAAGGGATGCCTTGGAAATCTGCGATGCCCCGCTGGGAAGTCGAACTCCCGGACGAGTGGATTTGGAAGATCATCATGGGCGAGTACGATGGAGCGCATCAATCACCGAGGACATGGGAGTAGCGGGGCAGATGTGTTGTCTCCTTTGCTCGCGCAACGCGCGGCCTCAGAAGGCCCTCGTTGGACGCGCGCAGTTGGAGACGAACCCATCCGCCCCTTGAAGAGATGCGGAAATGATCACGGAAGTGTGAGGGGGATTGGGCTAGTAAGGTAGCGCGCGCAGTGGAAGGCACATAGCCCCACCCTCTGAGGAGTGAGTAGGGAGTTGGGGAGTAGGGAGAGGACGAAACTTATGATACGCGGACTCAGTCGAATCATTCCGAGCATCCTTGTCGGCGTATGGCTTACCATAGGACTCCTGGTTGTACAGCCAGTTTCAGCCGAAGAAAAGGCTCCGGCGAGCGCATCACCAGAACTAGCATCGGAAAGCAACGCGGTCAGCGCTTCGTTGGTGAAGGGTGGCCTGCCGACCGATGATCCGACCGCGGCTGTGTGGAGCACGGCGGCTTTGGCAAGATTTCCAATGTCGCCTCAAGTCCATTGGCCCAACCGGATTCTGGATGCCACGGTCAAAGATTTAAATGTGCGGGCCTTGCACGATGGAACCAATGTCTCCATTCTGCTGGAGTATGCAGACCCGACGGAAGATGCAGACGATGCCGCTGCGGTGGAGTTCATGGTCGGCGATAAAAAAGCCCACTTTGCCCATGGTCAGCCCATGGCACAGGTGGAAGGCGGGCCGGTCAATATCTGGTTCTGGAGAAACAAGGACGCCAAAGGCGTCGACATGAATGCCATGGGGTTTGGCACACTAAAAGTACAGGAACACCAGGACGTGCAGGCGAAAGGCGTCTATAGCAACGGCACCTGGAAAGTCGTCTTTACGAGACCGCTCGTCACCGGACATCTGGAAGAAGATACGCAGATTGAGATGGGCGGCTTTATCAATATTGCCTTTGCCGTCTGGGACGGCAAGAAGGACGTCAGCGGAGGGATCAAGGAGAAGGGATCTCAAAAGGCGGTCTCGTCCTGGTGGAATTTCCGCGCAGAGGCGCCTCCGAATTATACCGGCTACTACTATGCAGCCATCGCGGTCGGCCTGGCTTTTGGATTTCAGTTTTTTCTGATCCGTAATCTCAAGAAAGGGCATCGAGCATGAAGGCGGCCCCCTTATATGTATCGGGAGTGGTGGGTGCACTGATTGGCATCGGGGCCTTGGTTGCCGGAGGCTGCGCCAATGAGCAGCAGGCGAAGGGGCATGAACTGTACAACCACTACTGCTCTCACTGTCACGGCGAGAGTGGACGCCAGAACGAAGGTTACAATTGGTCCTCGATGCCGGATCCGAAGCCCAAAGATCTCACGAACAAGTCAGAGATGAGCACCCTCAAAGACAAAGACATCTTCGAGACGATTTATCGGGATATGAAAGATACGGGTGAAGGGGGCGACGAGATCGGCGACGACGAATTCGGCGTGCCTACCATGCCGACGTTCAAGTACACCCTGTCGGAAGACGAGATATGGGCCATTGTCGGCTATGTCCGTGGCCTCCACGGCACGAAGATGGAGTTTAAGGTCGAAGAGAGAAAGAAACAGTTGGTTGACGCACTCACGGCGGCTCAAGCCAATTTTGAGCAGGCCACGAAGACCTATGAGGAGGCTGAAAAGAAAGCCAACGAAGAGGCCGAAAAGAAAAATGTGGATGTCGATGATGCGGTCTATGCCACTGAATTGGCAGCCATGGCGAAAGCGAAAAGAGAACTCGATGCGGCACAGGCTGCGATGAACAATTTCTCGGCCAGACCGGGAAAAGGCACGAGTGTCGCGCGGCCCGATCTCACCGTGAAGCCGGCAGAGATTCCGAAGTTGGTGGAGCTCGGCAAGCGGTATTATGAGGATAAGTATGGCTGCAACGGCTGCCATGCCATCGGCGGTGAAGGGGGGAAGGTCGGGCCGGCGCTCGATCGAGCAGGGTTCAGGTTGAACGCGACTTGGATCTATCGATGGCTGAAGAACCCGCAGGCGATGGACGCAGAGACCAGGATGCCGGCACTCGGGCTGAGTGATGCCGATGCCAAAGCCGTGACGATGTACTTGACGACGTTACGCGCGGCTGGTAATCCGGAAGGTTCGACCAACAAGCCGGAAGAGCCTTTACCCGTCAGCAAGCCGGCAAGCTGATCTCAGAGTAGAAATCCCGCGACTATTCCGATGAAGACCGCGACTCCTACCCACACATGTTGCTGAAACATGTGAAAAGCGGTGGGAGTCGGTACAGTTTTCCTGAGCTGCAAGGCTTGTCTCGCACACCAGAGGCCGATCGCAGTGAGGGCTCCATAATAGATCCAGCCGATGTCGGCCAGCCAGCCTGCAAGTCCCAGCAATAACAGCATGGCGCAGAATACCGTGCCGACAGCGATCCACGTCGAGGAACCGAACAGCAACGCTGAAGATTTCACGCCGATTCGACGGTCGTCCTCCCGATCCTGTAGCGCGTAGATCGTATCGTACCCAATCGCCCAGCAGACCGTCGCAGCGAAGAGGCACCAGGCCGGCGCTTCAATCGTTCCACGTGACGCGGTCCAGGCCATAATCGTGCCCCACCCAAATGCGATTCCCAACATGGCTTGGGGGATATGGATGATGCGTTTGGCGAAGGGATAGGCGCCGGCCAAGAGGATAGCGATCGGACTCAAGAGGATTGTGAAGGGATCGAGGAAGAGTACGAGTATTCCGGCCAGTAGGAGGAAGAAGGCGAAGACGAGCCAGGCATGCGTGGGGCTGAGTTCACCCGATGCGAGTGGCCGGACCCTTGTGCGGGTCACATGTCGGTCGAAGGATCGATCTGCTAAATCGTTTAAGACGACTCCTGCACTGCGCATCACAAAGGACCCGATGGCAAAGATGGCGAACAAGCGCAACGGAGGCATGCCGCGAGTTGCCAAGACCAAGGACCAGAGTGTTGGGAGCATGAGCAGCCAGGTCCCAGTCTGGCTCTGGAGACGAATGAGTCGGCTGATGGCCGACCAGGAAAGTTGAGGCGACAAAGGCGGCCCTGATTCTACCGAAGAAGATTCAGTCATGGGGGATCAACTTAGCCGAGGGTTGTTGGACTGTCAACGCCGCGCCGCGGCTGGTTTCTCTTGTTCATTTGGTTCATTTGGTTTGTGTGGTTGAATGAAACCAATCAGATGAACCAAATCAACCAGATAAACAAAACAAACCAGATAGACCGGTCCCGTCGGGTTGTGCTCGTTGGGTGCTTTTCTGTATAAGAATGATTGTGCAGGTCATTGATTCAGCGCGTCATTCCCTCTTGTTTCGTGCAGCCTCAGGGGTTGTTGTGGGGTTCTGTATTGCGACCTTGATGAGCTGCGGACTTTTCTCGAATCGCGGCAGCTCGAATCTCGGATCCAATCTTCCCCTCACAGTCCAACTTCGACCTGATTCCGGTATCGTCGGGGCGCAGCTTACCTATCGGGATGCGTGCGGCCAGAAGCAATACTTGCCGATCGGTTCACCCCTACAGGACCTGCTGAAGCGAAAGACAGGCCGCGTGTTTGAAAGGGTCTTGACGGATGAGACCGGATCCTTGTCGGCTTCCGATGGGTATGTCGATACCTCGTTGGGTCCGGCCTATGTCGATCTTGTCATCCCTGGAAAGGTCGATAAAAGCTATCCGGCCACAGTCACTTTGGGATTGGACTTTGCCTACAGGGCCGCCGACGGAAGGGTCCTCTACAGTAAAAAGATTCAAAGCATCGGTCGTGGAGAGGTCGATGTTACTGCTGCCTCCTGTGAGGTGAAGGGGCTCGATGTGATTGCCCAAGAGGCCATCGACTATGTGACGGATGGTATGGCCAATCAACTCGGGACATCCAACAATATTATCGATGCCGCTCAAGCGCGCAAGGCTGCCGGCCCCAAGGCAGCCACATCTGCGAAGCCGGCAGTGACAACGCAATCGGCGGTAGCCGTTCCGGTGCCGCTTCCAGTGGATGGGGCTGCCACGGTGATATTCCGGGCGATTGTCCGGACCGAAAGTCACAATCAGGTGCTCCATGCCGGTGAAGCAGTTGCGATCGAAATTGAAATCAAAAATGAGGGGCCTGGAACAGCACGGGCGGTTGAACTGTCGGTGGCTGCTACGCCGCCCTTGATCGAGCGGATTCCCAGCATAGTATCCGTCGGGGATCTGCAGCCCGGCGAGGTAAAGCACCTCACGTTGGACGGCAAGGCTGGGAGAGTCAAAGACGCAGTAGAGGCGGAGCTGACATTGACTATGCGAGCCGGGTCTCCATCGGTTCAGTTGCCAGCCCCCAAGAAGTTTGTGGTGGCGGCGAAGCCTGAATCCGATATGAAGGCTGTGGCACTGCCGGTCGATGTGGATCATTTGCCGAAACAGATCAGCCTGCTCAAACAGCCGAAGGCTGTCGGCATTGTCATCGGGGTGGGCCGGTTTCGGGAAAGCGGTATTGCCAAGGTTAAGTATGCGGCACGGGATGCGGAAGCTATGGCCACGTACCTCAAATCGATTGGAGGGATTCCTCCCGAGCGTGTTCGTACCCTCCTCGATACCCATGCTCTCAAGGATGACCTGGCGGAAGTCTTGGAAGAGTGGTTGCCCAAGCAGGTAGACTCCACCACCGTAGTCTATATTTCAATCATCGGCAGAGGAGTGGTTGAGTCCACCACCGGCGCAGTGTCGGTGATGTTGTTCGACAGTACCGCCGCGTCCGGTGCGCGGCGCTACTCGCTGCGCCGGCTGCAGGACTCTTTGACATCATTGCCGATCCGGCAGGCCATTGTGATGCTTGATCTCTCGCTCGAACGGGCGCCGAGCAGAGAGGCAGTAGATGGAGTGGTTCCCTTATGGGGACAGGAGGGAAACGGGAAAGAAAACATTATGTGGATGGTCGGCAATCAGCTCGTTAAGGAAAGCAATAGTTATGACCCAGGCAAGCACGGGCTGTTTACCTATCAACTACTTAAGGGGCTTGGTGGCGTGGCAGATCTCGATAGAAACGGTACCATTTTGGCCGGCGAACTCTGCGCCTATACCAAGGGTCAAGTATTCAAGGTAGCCCAGGAACAGTATGGTAGTGGGCAGGAGCCTCTCTGCCTTCCCAGGCCAGGCCAGGGGGCTTCGGTCCGGTTGCAACCAGTGGCCCAGTTCAAATAGCGCTGGTAGGCTGGTTGGTCAGCCGACGCGTCCGGCAGTAGAAATCTCGCCTTTCACCCGTTACCTACCGTCGAACGAAAAAATCCTTGAGGCGGAGAAAGAACCCGTGTAAGTTGTGAGGTCTTACGCGAGGGCCGGCGTAGCTCAGTTGGTAGAGCAGCGGTTTCGTAAACCGCAGGTCGTCCGTTCAATCCGGATCGCCGGCTCCATAACACCAGTCAATGTTTCAACTGGTTCCCGGTTGACGAACCCGCTCCGCTGCCTACCCAGTTCTGCCGGTGTAACCGAAAGTGTAACCTTCTCCCGTTCGTAGCAGGTGCAAGGGTATTCGCTGCCACCGTGAGGTCAGTTTCGTCGACGATGTTGTAACGATCAAACACGCTCCGAGTCTTGTGGCCGCTTCTTGCCATCGCCACCTTCTCAGGAATCCCTGCCCTGGTCATATTCCGCACCGCCGTCCGACGGAAGTCGTGCACAAGGCGACCTTCAAGACCCATACGTTTACAGGCTCGCTTCCAGCACCGCTTGATCTCTAGCTGTCGTGTTCCATACCGTCGGCAGACCCATGGCGAGGCTGGATAGCTAGCCTCATGTCGTCGCTTTGCTTTCAGCCTCGGTATAGATCGGGCGGCAGATAAACGACTCTGGGCGTTTCTGTTTTCGTCTGTAAGGGAGTCAGTGAAAGCTTCCCTTCCCCCAGATCAAGCTGAGACCATTTCAACCCCAAGACTTCCCCAATTCTCAAGCCGGTGTAGTTGAAATGGTATCGCGTAGCCATACAACTATCCTCTATTGGTGAATGAGGAAGTGCATTCTGCCCTTGATATCCGCGATGGAGAGGGAGTGGGGTAACAACATAAACCCCTCGAAGTGAGGGGTTTCACGCCGTTGGTTGCTCGTGAGCCCTATCGTCCCCGTTTCCAGGCTGGCATTGCCGCCTTCAGCAGGTTGGCAGACGGTCATTGGGCCAGAACCCTCGGCGTCGCTAAATATGTTCTTGTAGAGTATCGTGCTACAACGAACGTTGTAATAGGCGGTCAACAAGTCATTCGATGCTTATTTCGTCTCTGCCTTGAACTTGTCGATAGAGAGGGAAATGTCCGCGGGGTCTCTTGACCCCTCTATTTTGGTTCGGTATGCCTCGGGCTGTCTGGCAAGCCAGATCCGATACGGCGTCATCGAGCCCTTGGGGCCTACGATCTTTTGCCAGTCTGGATGCCACATCGACAGCATCTCTTTCGCTCGTTGGTGCTCTTCAAGTTCTTCCTTGGGGGCTCCTTTAGAAGTCGAACTTTGGGAGGCTTTGGACCTCTCTTGTTCTGCCAGGTAGGCCTCGAAGGTGGGAATGTTGTCAGCAGGTTTCTTCAACGCACTAAGATCAGACTTGTTAACAACAGTGGGCTTTAGCGCACGGCAACCTTGTCCTTCTTCTGGAACCGAATCACTCTCCGCGATTCCAACAACCACTCCTCCCTGAAACTTGAGCCACTGTTTCCCATAGTTCCACGTCTCTGTGTCACAGCAGGTTTTATGCCAATCCCTTGCGGCTCTCCGTATTGGGGGGCCAAGGACAGACCTGATTTCATCCATGGTCATACCGCAATGGGCATATTCTTGAGTTCTCGCATTGAGGTGTTCAAGATTATGGACAATAGTGTCGTATTGAGATAGGACCATGTGTCTCTCTTCGCGTAGGCGAATAATTTGCTCGTCAGGCTTCATTTCCCCCAACTGTCGTTGCAAGCTGACCACCTGCCTTTCTAAGGCAAGAATTTCCTCTTGCGTATGCTTAAGCTCCTGCGATTTACCACGATCACTCAACAGTTCCTTGAGTCTGGCATTCATCAAATCAGAATCGTATTGAGCTTTCAGTTTGACGAGGACGGCGAGACCTTCGCCCGAAGCCAAGAACGATTCTGAGACCTGTTCGGTCTTCATAAAGCTGAAGGAGTAGGCGCGGATGTCATCCTTGGTCAAGTCAGACGAGGAAACGATGGTTTCCGAGTCGAGTAGGGCCCCAATCTGCTCCGCACAGCGTCGTTTAGCCTCAATGAAGGCTATTTCCCTGGCGTCATGCTTGGTGTCGTTATCCCCCAAGACGTACTGGTATTCACATGTCACGGTATCAGTCCTGGCATAAGCATTCGACATGATCGGGGACATGCCCAAGATCAGACAAAAAAGCAGAAGGGGGTGCCGCATAGGCATGATAGTTTTCCTACAGGTTTATACCTCTGACAAGTTGCTTCTGCGCAAGGCTAAGCCGTCCATGGGGAGGTGTCAAGGTAGGGTTGGCTGACGATTCACTTTGGGGCATATTGTTTTCGCCGCGCAGTCGCTCATATCTGGGTGGCGGTACATTGTCTCAGTGGGTTTTGATCTTTCGGGGACATACAGCAGTCTCGCAAGTTCGAACCTGCATAGGTTCTACATCTGTACGAACTAACCATCCTCCTTCTAGCGTATCTACGATTTCTCGCAGACTTTCATGGCAGGAAGGGGAGTTGGAGTCTGATCTATAGTGGGACCGATTCCTATTGTTGTAACGTATTTTCGCTTTGCACTTCAGCTAGTTAGATGACATATGCCGATCCGGCTCTCTGCTCGCACACTCCCATCTAAACTGCCGATCCAGTAAGGGCCAAGTTCGGCATCTTGCCCCCCTTCCGAGTTACTTCCTTCGGGTCTTTTGCCCTGCGGCTATTGCCGTTATGCTCTCCTATCAGGATACGGTTGATTGAGTTCATCTGGTGTCTCATCCAAGCAAACAACCAGATGGACCAGGTTAACCGGACAAGCCGCCAGACCTAATCCTGATCTTCATACGATGGCAGGCTTTTCAGCATCCTGCTAAAGCCAAGGTTTACGGGATGGAACAACAGGAGGGGACATTATGGATTGCAGACGTTGTCAGGGAATGATGATCGAAGCCCATTACATGGATATGGAGGGGACCTATGGGTTCTCGTACATGAAGGGATGGCGCTGTCTGAATTGCGGTCATGTGGCGGATGCCATCATGGAGGCGAACCGTCGCTTACAGGAAGCGGCCATCCATGCGCCGGCGCACAAGACCTCTGAGTACGAGCGGGAGGCTGCGCAGCTCGATGTCGAACCATGCACAAGGATTGCTGCGTAACCAGGGGACTCTCTGTACGCTCGCGAGTGCTATTGTCCAGACGCTGGACGAGAGGGGAGATCTGTGCCATGGCCTTGATTCTTGTCATCGATGACGACGAGCATATCCGCGCACTTCTCCGTACCGTCCTTGAGGCGGCCGGGTACGAGGTCATGGAGGCTCCCAACGGTCGTATTGGGCTTGAGTTGTACCGGCAAAGCCAGGCGGATTTGGTCATCACAGATATTTGTATGCCCGAGCTGAATGGGTTGGACGTGATCTTGGAGCTGACGCGCGGATTGTTGGACGCAAAGGTGATTGCGATTTCAGGCGAACAGGGGGAACAGAGTTCCTTGAGTGTTGCGAAACTGTTAGGCGCGCACCAGACGTTCCAAAAGCCCTTTAGCATACAGCAGTTGTTGGGGGCGGTACGGTACGAATTGGCTCATTAGCAGACGGTTGAAGCAGTCCGCCGGCTTCATTCTCATGTCGTTCAGGGGTTCGCTTCTTCGCTCACTGCGGCCTTCCAGAATGTCATTTTTGAACTACCTGCCTCCTACTCTTCTCTCCTTTTGAATTGTTTTCCGCACTTTGTTTGGGGTGCGCCTCCCTCCTTCAGATTCGGTGGTTTCATCCTTGCCGAATGGCTGCTTGTCCAAATTCGAGAAATAGTTGGCTGGATGGTCCGGAGACGTTAGCATACGGACCATGCAGAAACGTCCCATCATAATCGGTCTTGTGCTGGCCTTGGTAGCTGCCTGTCCGTCTCTCTCGTGGGCGGACTTTGCCGCGAAAGTCGTCACTGTCCATGAGGGTGACCGTCTCACGATTCGTCACGCTGGGCGAAGTGAGACGATTTACCTCAAAGATATCGATTGCCCAGAACTCAAGCAGCCCTACGGAAAGCAAGCCAAGCATGTGACGGCCGCTATCGTTGGGAACCGCGAGGTGGTCGTTCGAGCGCTCGCGCGAGACAAGCAGGGTCGGCTGTCGGCAGAAATTCTCCTCCTTCCAAACGGACCGAATGTGGGGCGTGAGTTGGTGAAGGAGGGGTTGGCCTGGTGGCAGAAGGCAGGTTCCGGTGATCCGAGTCTCGGGGATCTCGAAGAACTCGCCAGAGCCGAGCACAGGGGCCTGTGGTCGGAGCCGGACCCAGTGCCACCCTGGAAGTGGAAAGCCACCAAGAAGACCAGCCGGAAGTATTCGAACTAGCTCCGGCTCTCTAGCCTGCCGACGATCTTCCGTCTCCTCCACATTTTTCCTCATCACAACAGGAAGCAGCTCTCATCGTATAAGAATACGTGGCTGGCCCCTGCATGAAGCAGAGCGCTTCAAACAGGGGCTGTGCTGCTGCGTTAGCTGCCGGAAACCGGATCTGTCGCCATTGGAGATGGATCTATGGAGGGTAGGAGATTGTCCATCAGCGAGCCATGGTTTTCTGTGTGGCTGTTCAGGTCATTCGTTGATTGGATCGATTCGGCGGCCTTCGGGTCTGTGGAGACGGCGGGAAGGATCATATGGTCCTTCCCGATCTTGCGGATTTCAAGATGTACCCGCCGATTCATGTTACGGCAGACGTCGCTATTGTCGAGACAGAGTGCGCCATCTTTTCCGAAGCTTACGACCTTGATCTGATGTTCCGCCACGCCGGCATCGATTAACTCCGTCTTGACGGTCTCAGCCCGCTTCATTCCCAGTTTCATGTTGTAATCGGTCGATCCCTGTCGGTCTGTATAGCCCTGCACGAGGATGCCGAGATCGGGATCCTGCTTCGCCAGGTTGGCCTGCGTAGCCAGAATCGTTTTGGCCTCATCTGTGAGCCCCTTGCGACCCACCTCGAAATAGATGTCTGTATGAATGCTGTCTGACTTGTAGCCGACGGTGGGGACTGTCTGGCTGTGCACAATTGGCTTGATGGGCTGGATCGGGCTAGTCCTGAGTACCTTCGTAACCTGAGCGTTAGTCAGGGTCCCAGGCTGGGCCTTCAAGGCATAGGATTGGTCCTGTCCCGAGTAGTACCAGAAGGCTCCAATGATGATGGCAACGCCTACGACCAGTCCTCCTATGAGATAGACCTCCTTTGTGTCCTTACTTGGCACGACAATGGCTGGAGAAATATTGCCTGATGAGACTGACGATGATGGGCTCTGCATGATGCGATCCTCCTTCTTCGTGAAACGTGAAAGGTTAAACGTGAAACGCGCCAGTGATCGTCTCGGCCTTGGCCTTGTGTCACCTCCTTTCCAGCCGCTGGCGCCGTGTGCCGATGGCCCGATGCTTGAGCAACTGGAGTGCCGGTGAAGGAAAGGGATGGAATTGAAAGAACTGTGAGGGAAATTGAGGAGTTCAGAAGCTTGAGAAGGAGCGGGATCAATGCGGGGAGGTTTGAACCGGCGTGGGATGCG
>NEWP02000021.1:174436-195421 GCA_002869895.2 Nitrospira sp. CG24E
GCCCATGGCATTCTGACATGGGCACAGAGTTTTCCGCAGCCTGCTAGAGGCTGTATCGTTCAACATCATCTTTGAAAGGAGATGTGACAATGGATAATCCTCCGAAGGTCTGTATCGATCGAATTCTTCCCAGGGATCTGATGCGACTTCAGCATACGACAGCCATGCGAGGGGGCGGGAGGCGAGCCATTGCCCCTATCGGGAAAACCTGGATGAATGGTACGACGCTCCGAGTGCGATTCTTTGGCGGCACTCCGGCCGAGCAGATTGTCGCCAGACAACAGGCTGAGTGGTGGTCACAGGTGGCGAACCTGAAATTTGATTTCAACAACGCCTTGAATGCCGAGATTCGCATTGGATTCGATCACAACGATGGCGCCTGGTCCTACGTCGGGACCGATAGCCGGAGTATCCCGTTGGACGAACCGACGATGAACTTGGGGTTCCTGGATGGAGGGACCGCGGGACATGAATTCGGCCACGCCATCGGATTGGCCCATGAACATCAGAACCCTGCAGGAGGGATTCAGTGGAACGAAGCAGTGGTGATTCGGGAGGCGGCGAAATCGCCGAACTTCTGGGATGAGGCGACCACGCGGCACAATATTCTTAACAAGTATCGCGCTGATCAGATCAATGGGACTGCGTTCGATCCGGACTCCATCATGCTGTACTTCTTTCCTCCATCCTGGACGCTCAATGGTATCGGCACACAAGCGAATGAAGTCCTTTCGGCGATGGACAAGGCCTTTGTCGCAGGCGCCAAAATGTATCCGAAGACAGGTGGCACAACCTCTACGGCTGTTGTGCTTCATGTGAATGCCAAGCGCCGCACGCAGGCCTCGATCGGGAAAGCGGGAGAAGAGGATCTGTATCGGTTTACGGCTACGGCGGACGGGCGCTACCTGATCGATACGTTGGGGCCGACAGATGTGGTCATGAAGCTGTTCGGGCCGAACAGCGAGACCTCGTTAATCGCAGAGGATGACGACTCAGGGCTCGACCTGAATGCCAGAATCGCGGCGGACCTCGTGGCCGGGGATTATTTCGTTCAGGTCCGTCACTATAGCAGGCGCAGTGGGACCGGGAAATATTCGATCAAAGTCCGAAAGCTTTAGGGAGAGGTTAAGGTTGAGGCTAAGGTTGAGCAGCCACGAATAGGAATTGGACATGATCATTTCTGTCATCAATCACACGGCAGGGGAGGTGTCCGATGAAGAGTTGCAGAACGCCATTCGGGCGGTCAACCGGCAGATTCGTGAAGACTATGAGCCCTATTGGCATATCGGCGGAGAGTTGCGGTTGGAAGGGAAAAGCGGGACCAGACCATCGAAGCAGAATCTGAGCGACATGCGAGGCGATGCGGTACTGTATCTCTGGAATTCGGTGGATGTCGATGACGCATTAGGTTACCACGACGCCAACAACCGAGGTATTCCGCATGGGTTCGTGTTTACAGCATTGGCTGAACAGTTGGGAGAAGACTGGTCCGTCACGCTGTCGCATGAGGCCCTTGAAATGTTGGGTGATTCAGAGGTGAATTTGCTGGTTCAGGGTCCGCATCCAGCCGATCCGGAGAGAACGGTCTTTCATTGGTATGAAATGTGTGACGCAGTGCAGACGGAAACCTATGACATCGACGGCGTAGCAGTCTCAAATTTCGTCCTGCCCCTCTATTTTACAGGCGGGGACGAGGTGGGAGGACGAAACGACTTTCTTGGACGGTCTTATAAAGGGAAGACGCTGCGGTCGTTCGGCGTCAATCCGGGCGGATACGTTGGATTTTTCGACCCTGAGAAGGGCGATCACGACACGTTTTCCGCACAAGGTGATGGTGTGGCAGCTCGTCGACTTAAGTTGAAATCACGAGCGAAGGGCGCTCGGCGCGGGATTCGATACCAACGGTATATGCGGATACAGGGGCGCTCGTTGAAGAAGGCTCGGTAAGGGGAGGTGATCGATTTGCTGACCGATCTTCAGAAAAAATCTGCCCAGGCAATTGTGAATGTCTTTGAGACGGGGAAGGCGCAAGGCGACTATGGTCGTGTCACAGTCCTGCCAGGTGATAGCGGCCACCTGACCTATGGTCGAGCCCAAACGACATTGGCGAGCGGGAATTTGCATCTGTTGATCAAGAGTTACTGTGAAACTGATGGCCCCGGCTATGCCAAGGAGCTAGGGAAATATCTCACGAGGCTCGCACAGCGGGATCTGAAGTTGGATCAAGACCTGAGATTAAGGATTCTCTTGCGGGATGCCGGTCTGGATCCCGTGATGCAGGACACGCAGGATGGATTTTTTGACAGAGTCTATTGGCTTCCTGCGATTCGCGAAGCCTCCAGGATTAAGATCGGGAATGGATTGGGTAGCACCGTCGTGTATGACAGCATGATCCATGGCTCCTGGAAACGAGTGAGAGATCTCACGATCCAGCAGTTCGGTGCTCCGGAAGCGATTAAGGCCAATAAATGGGTCAGAAAGTATGTGGCGGTACGACGGGATTGGTTGGCCAATCACCCGAACCCCCTGCTTCACAAAACGGTCTATCGGATGGAGGCCTTTCAGGATCTTATCGGCCGTCGCAAATGGAGTCTCGCGCTTCCGTTTACGGTCAGAAATGTCATGATCGACGAGGCGGTCCTCTCTTCTACTCCATCTGTTCTGGTATCTGCGGAAGAACCGATTCGCACCCTGATGCTTCAACGACCTCCCTTAAAAGGGCCGGACGTTCGACGGCTTCAAGAGGCATTATCGAAAACCGGTTATCCGGTCAAGGCCAGCGGCTTGTTTGGGGCTTTGACGGATCAAGCTGTCAAAAGTTTTCAAAGGAAACACGGACTGAAGGTTGATGGAATCGTTGGGCCTGCCACTCGATCTCTATTGTCGTTGTAAGGTACGGCATGGAATTGGGCTGTTTGCCAAGTGAAGGTGTAGTTCCTTGAGTCTGACGTTCCCTGTCGAAGCCAAGCTTAAGGACGGCTCGTCGGTTCAGCTGTTGCTTGCCGACCATCAAGATATTGAGCCTCTGCGGGATCTTTACCGGATCATTGTCGAGGAGGGGACGTCGTACCCCCATGACCGGTTTCCGAATCAGAATGATTTCATGGACTATTGGTTTCGCGGCAAGAGCACAGTGGCGGCCTATGTGCCGGACCGTGCTGGCGCTGTGAGTATGGCTGGGGCTTTTTACCTCAAAGCAAACTGGCCTGGGCGCGCAAGGCAAGTGGCGAACGCGGGGTTTATTGTCGCGCCGGACTGGCGCAACAAGGGGTTGGGTTGGCTATTGGGCGCTACTATGCTGGCCTACGCCAAGCAACTCGGCTACCGCAGCGTGATCTTCAACCTGGTGTTTTCTGAAAATGTGGCAGCGCGCCATCTTTGGGAAAAGCGTGGCTTCAAAGCACTGAGTGCGATCCCAGGCGCGGTGCGAAAGAACGATGGGACCTATCAGGATGCAATGATCATGTTTCGATCCTTGCTCGATCAATAGATTGCCTTGTGATGGAGGGGAGAAGGGAGTCAGGCGCCTGTTTTCAACCCAAATGAAGCAGGTCGGCCGGTACGAAAGTGTTCTCGGACTAAGGTCTCCACCGAGCGGAAGTGTCGATCCGGGAGGTTCTTGAATCGCCTCTTGCAGTCGAGTAGGGCTTCTTCCGCGGTTGCGAAAGGTTGGATCGTGATCAAGAGGTGGTCGTAGTAGTCCATCAGCTTGAGTTCAACTGTTCTCGTGAGGGAGGGATCGCCCGCCAACATAGCTGCAGCTTGGGCTCTGTCGCCATGTGTCTCGACCAGCGCTTGGAAGCATAGCCCCTTGAGTCGTTGTGTCACCGTACTCCGGTCCCACCCTAGGGCCTGTGCAGTTGCCTGCATGTCGAAGCCCCGTTGTCTCAGACAATTCAGCACCGCCGCATCGCTGGCCGGGTCGGGTAGAATCTGCGGCTGCTTAGCTTGGGCAGCGGGAGGTATGGATTCACTGCCGAGCCGCAATGACTCTTTGTTGAGGAGAGGTCCGTCATGGAGGGCGACAGCCTGTTCCAGACAATGCCGTAGCTCCCGTACGTTGCCTTTCCATTCATGCTCGACCAGTGCCCGAAGCGCCTCGTTTGATAGCTTCGGCGCCGGCTTGCCCATCTGATCGGCAAGTTCGGCGAGAAAGATTTCCGAGAGGATCGACACATCGCCGGTTCGTTCGCGCAACGGCGGCAGCCGGAACACGAGACCAGTTAGACGAAAATAGAGATCTTCGCGGAACCAACCTTCAGAAACCCCTCGCTGTAGATCGCGATTCGTGGCGGCCACGATACGCACATCCACCGTCGTGGGGATTGTTGCACCGACGCGATAGAAGGATCGTTCTTGTAACACCCGCAGTAGCTTGCTCTGGTGATCCAGGCGGAGATCGCCGATTTCATCCAAGAAAATCGTACCGTGGTTCGCTAGTTCGAAATAGCCGCGCCGATCTGATGTCGACCCGGTAAAACTGCCTTTCGTATGGCCGAAGAGTTCGCTTTCGAAGAGTTCAGAAGGAATGGCCGCCATGTTGACGGCAAGGAAGGTCTTGCCGGCCCGTGGACTGAGCCGGTGGACCGCTCGGGCGAAGAGTTCTTTCCCGGTTCCCGGTTCGCCGAGCACAAGGAACGTTAGAGGTGACTTGGCTCCCTTCTTGAGATCCCGATAGAGGCGCAAGAGGCCGGCGTCCTGGGTGACGATGCCTAGCTCGCGGCATTCGCCCTGGAGGCGATCCAGTTCCACATTGCCTATTGCGATGGGCGAGCTCGTGGCAGCCTGCAGACTATGGAGCTGGCGCTCAAGTCCTTCTAACTTCCTGCGCGCCTCTTCTTCCTGTGTTTGTGCATCAGCAAGTTGGGAACGAAGGACGTCGGCAGATCTGGTGAGTGCTTCCTGCTGACCCGCCGATTGCGTGATGGCGACCCGCGCAGCGGTTAGGTCTTCCTGCAATGTGTCCGATCTGGTCTCTCGCAGCACCAGCGCTTCCCGCACGGCAGCTGCTTCCTGCTGCACACGAAGCATATCCTGTTCTAAGAGCTGCAGACGCTGATGAGAAGTAAGGTGACTCCAAATGGTCGTGCCGACGAGGACCAACAGAGCTGCCGTCAGTGGCAAGGCGAGGGGCAGTGCCACGTGGGCCAGCGCAAGCGAGAGAAGAACGAGGACTCCGTAGGTGGCAATGGCCTTCCCGGCAAAGAGCAGGCTGATCGTGCCTCGGAAATGCAGAAGGAGCCAGGCGACCAACCAGGCTACGAACAGTGTAATCACAGTGCGTCCGGCTGCGTCTGGCTGCCAAAGGCGATTGTTGGTCAGCAACATGTTTAAGAGATGGAGATGGATCACCGGGTTTGTGACCCTCTGTCCCGTTGGCAAGAGCGTATTTCCTTCCGCGAGTGGGTTTGGAAGAAAAACGACGATCTTGCCTTTGAACCACTCGGTGAGCCGATCGTTTTCGTGATGCTCGACGGCATTCCAGAGGGTAGACATGGGAAGAGTTGGGAAGGGGCTGATTGTTCCATCGCCGACATAATTAACCAAGAGCTGGGTCAGGCCTCGCTCTGAACGTGACTGATTCGCTGGCGAGGTTTGTCGTTGAAAGGCTTCATACAGAGCGATCCCGAAGGCTGGGATAGATTTGCTGTCACTGGTGGTTTCAACCGGCACCCTCCGTACGACATGATCCGAGTCGGTGGTGGCCAACAGATGGCTCGTGATCGTTGTGTCGGAGGTAAGTGTCGCGTCAAGGCCCTGTGCCACGACGATGGGGCCGGCGCTGCTCAGGGCTTCCAGCAGTAGGGCATCGCTTGCCGCTCCGCCTTGTTGTGTCTGGCTGGCATGGTCGAGACGATGATCGAGGCCGATCGCCAGTACTCCTGATTCATATGCGCTGGTCAGGAGCCGTGCAAGTATGGCTCGGTCCCACGGTCCGGCGCCGAGCTTTTCTTCGCTGGTCGGATCTCGCGTGACAATCAGGAGCGAAGGGCTTATTGGGATAGCTGCGCGATCGGTCAACCAGAAATCGTAGAGAGCCCAGTCCAAAGCTGTAAATGTGGTTGAGGCTGGAGCCCACAGACCTGACGCGAGGACAGTCGCCAGTAACCCCAGCGCGCCGGCTTGGAGCCAGGAGGAGCCGAGAAATCGTCGCCACAGGCGTGAGGCATCGAGCATAACTATTCTCTATTGTGCTGCAATCTCATCCAGGACTTCCTGCATCTCCTGTTTGGAAAGTCCCTTCAGCATCGCTGTGGCTTTCTGCCTATCCTGCGTGATGCCGATGCCCTTGCCATAGATACGGGCCAGGGCTTTCTTTGACGGGATAAAACCATCGGCAGCAGTGGTTGTAAAGCATCGCAGGATGCGTGTATCGAATTGCACGAGGCTGGTATCGAGGCCTGTTTCATAGAGCTGCGCCAGTTCATCGTGCGCAGCCTCGCCGAGCGCAAAGGCTTCGGCAAATAGAGCGGTGGTTCCGTCGGAGACCTGGCCGTTTTTGAGCAGGGTGATGCCCACTGACTCGTTCGAATTGTGCTTGCCGGCATCAGGGTAGTCGTCCCAGAGCTCACGGCGATATTGCCTGAAGGCAGTGATCGCGTCCGTTCGGCGTTGCTCGGGCTGATCGGGCGATAGCGCCTGTCGACGCAGTAGTGAGAGAGACTCTGCTGCGCGCGGCTGGCTGAGCTCCATCGCTTTGGTCCACCAGCGGATTGCCAACGTCAGGTTCCGCTCGACTCCCTGTCCGTTGCGGTACGCGTTTCCCATGAAGTACTGGGCCTGCGCAATCCCGCTGTTGGCCGCGCTCTCCAGAAATTGCACCGCTTCTTCATGCCGGTTCGTCAGCTTCAAGACCAGGGCAAGACGGTAGCGGGCGTCGGGAAAATCCGGTTGCAGATCCAAGGCTCGCCGATAGGACTGGATCGCGGCTGGTAAATTGCCCAGCGAATACTGGACGGTGCCCAAACTGTAATGCGCTTGGGTCAACTTGGGATCGAGCTGGAGAGCCTCCATCAAGGCGATCGAGGCTGCCTGCCCATCTTGTTTAGCCATCAAGGTGATGCCGAGTTGCAGATAGGCGCGGGCATTGCGTGAGTCGAGCTTGATTGCCACGCGGCATTCGTCGAGCGCGGCATCGAGATCGCCGATACGGTAGAGCGCTTGTGACAACTTCAGCCGGGTGTCCGTGCTGTTTGGCGACACGAGGACTGCGCTGCGCAATTCACCCAGCAGGATTAAGTCGTCCGCTCGTTCCTGCGGCCTGGGTTCGGGGAGTTGCGGTTCATCCGTAGGCGGAGCCGGTGAAGTTTCAGAAAACGGAGTCGGGGATTCGATCGCTGGGAGCGGTTCGCTCTCGGGTGTTTGCGCGAACGATAAATGGAGGGGCAATTCTGTGATGAAGGACACAAGCAAGAGGGCCGCGAGCAGCAATCGAGAAGGCATCGGAAACGTATAACCCCCCTGATCTCTTGTCAGAAACGGTTTGTATTATATCACCGAATCGATGTCGATGGGCCAGCAGGCTGTTGAGAAAGTCCGCCAGCGGCGTTCTCGCGCGCTCAGAGGCTCAACGTACGGCAAAGAGTACGCTTCGCCTCTTTGCTTGCTGCGGCCTTGCTGGACGGCCTTTCTGAACAGCCTGCGCTGGATTCTGAACGAGTCCGTAGGTATCCAGGCCTTGCGTTTCTGTCTTGCTCAAGTAGTTTATCGACGCTCTGCTAGGTGGATTTTGTCGAGGGGAACGGCGATTTGTGAGTCAGCGGCTGCTCTGAATGGCTTGCTGCAAGCGCTGGACCCTGTTCTGGAGATCGACCCCTGAAGCGAGCTTGGGCTCATGCTGCACCAACCACACTGGTTCGAGGGGGGCTGGGTCGTTGACCAATCGGGGAATCACATGCCAGTGGATGTGGGGAAGTTGGTTGCCAAGGAGTTCGTAGTTGATCTTTCTGGCCCCATAGACTTGGGCAAGGGTTTTGGCTACGAGGCTCACTTCCTCCATCAGCTGAATCCGTTCCATAGGGGCCAGCTGGAACAGCTCAGTCGCGTGCTGTTTGAGTACGACAAGGGTCCAGCCGGGAAAGAATTGATCGTCGTGGAGATAGGCGTTCGACAGGCCGAGGTCGGCGATGAAATGGTCGGCCTTGGGCCAGGCACCTGAACAGGCTTTGCATCTTGGATCTGTCATGGTTGATGGGTCTTGCGCTGTCCTGTTTTGGTGAAGGCACCCTTCTTGAAAAGTTTTATTTGTTCCACCCGCACGAGCATAGCAGAGATCACGGCCTCTATCGAGGGCCAGCAGACCGGCTCGCCTTGACACCTCGTTTCATCGAACGATATTCTGAAAAACCGTCTGTAGCAATCACCCATGTGCTTGCGCATGTTTAAACCCATGATACGACCCCTCCACAGGCCTGCTCCGCTTCTGATTCCCCGCGTGCTTCTGTCCCGATTGATGAGGCTCTATGATTATCCGCACCCTGTCCACCCTGGGCGCCTCATTCGCGGATACGATCGTCCGCACGCGGCGCGGACTGCACGCATGTGCGCAGCGGTCGCAACTTCATTGGGGCACGACACAGAGCGAGTCCGCCAGTATCAGATTGCCTGTCTGCTGCATGATTTGGGCCGGGCCGGGCTCGACCGTAGACTGTTCGGGAAGATTTGGTCTTGGGCCAAGGAGCGGGGAATTCCCACGAGGCCACGAGAGTGGAGGGCTCTACACAAAGACACTCCTTACGGACGTGAAACGGAGGCCTTTCTCCGGTGTTATCGAAAGGATCTTGAGGCTGATGGTCTTGCGATGACCGGTTGGGCGAAGGAGCAGATTGAGATGCGTCTTGGTTATGCGAGGCGGCTTGCCCGTCGGCTTCGGACAGCTCAACCGGCTATAAGAGAGATGGGAGTGACATGGGCGCCTTGGATGCAGCAGGTGATGCTCTATTATTACTATCCTGAGAGGCTGGCCTCGGCGAAGCCCTGGGTTAAGGAATTGGCGGAAATTCTTGTCGCTTGCGAGCAGTTTGAGGCCTATAGCAATCGGCGTCGTGGACGAGACTACTATGTACGAAAGAAGGAAACATTGGTTGATGCGTTTGCCTATTTGGAAAAACTACGACAGGAGGGTATTGTGAGCGGCAGGGTGATGGGGGCCTTGCGCCGGTTGACGGCGCAGGGCGAGTTTGATGCAATTCTGGAGGAGGCACGAGGCCATGTTTTCACGCAAGGCGAACGACGAGCCCTTCGAGCGATGGAGTCATAACGATGGCGGTTAAGACTGTGTCGTTGCGTCTTGCCATGCAGGGGGGCACCCAGATTGAAAATGTAACGAAGTCCGTGGCCGAGGCTCTGGCTGGTGCCAGGCTGTCGGCCGGAATTGTCACGGTCTTTGTGAAACATACGACCGCCTCGGTAATGATCATCGAAGACGAGCCCGGTATCAGAGCCGATACCAAGACCTTCTGGGGCCGGGCGGTACCGGTCGATCCTGACTGGCAGCATAATACGAGAAATGCCGGTGAAGACAATGGCCATAGCCACTTGCGAGGTCAGCTACAAGGACCGTCAGTGACCATCCCTTTCCTGGAGGGAGCGATGCTACTGGGGACTTGGCAGCAGGTTGTCGTCGTCGATTTCGACACCAGATCCAGAACCAGGGAACTGATTATCCAAATTATGGGGGAATGATGGGGATGAAGAAGCCTATTGTTTCCGTGGGGATTTTGCTTATCAGCCTCTGCCCTGCCTTGGCGACGGCGGAGTGGGGGAAGCCCTTGGGCGGGGCCTATGGGGGGCCTGAAGGGAAACCGCGCATCGTGGCACCCTCACCCCCTGAATTGGGCGCGGATGAGCGGGCTACGATGGCTGTGTTCGAGCAGGCGACGAAATCCGTGGTCTTCATCGCCAATACGGCCATTCGCCGTGATCCCTGGTCGTTCGACCTGTTCGAGGCTCCGCAGGGGTCCGGCTCCGGCTTTGTGTGGAACAAGCAGGGCCATATCGTCACCAACTTCCACGTTGTCTATGGAGCTAATTCGATTAAGGTGACTCTTGCCGACCGGTCTGAACATAAGGCTGTCGTGATTGGAGCAGATCCAGATCACGACCTTGCAGTGCTGCAAGTTCAAGCGGCGGACGAGGCGCTTTCTCCGGTGGTGGTGGGCATCTCGAATGATCTGCGGGTCGGGCAAAAGGTACTGGCGATCGGGAATCCGTTCGGCCTCGATCACACGCTGACGACCGGCGTGGTGAGTGCCTTGGGGCGGACGATCAAGTCATTATCGAATCGAACGATTGAGGGGGTCATTCAGACTGATGCCGCGATCAATCCCGGAAACTCCGGAGGACCCCTGCTCGACAGCGCCGGCCGCTTGATCGGCGTGAATACCCAGATTGTGAGCCCGAGCGGGGCTTTTGCCGGAATCGGCTTTGCCGTGCCGGTTGATACCGTCAATCGCATCGTTCCCGAGCTGATCAAGCACGGCAAACTTATCCGGCCAGGCCTCGGGGTCTCGCTCGTTCCTGATGCAATGGCCAAACGGTGGGGGATCAAGGGGCTAATTATCGGGAAAGTGTCCCGTGGCAGCGGGGCTGAGCGGGCTGGGTTGAAAGGCGCGCGCGAAACCTTCAACGGGCGTGTGGAATTGGGCGATGTCATTGTGTCGGTTGACGGCAAGCAGATCGAGACCCAGGACGATCTGATGGCTATAATGGATCAGCACAAAATAAGCGATCGGGTTACAGTAGAGATTCTGCGAGAAAACCGCCGCGAACGTGTCTCTGTGACGCTCCAAGCCATTAATTGAATGGCGGTCGCAGGCGACAATCCGTGAGGCCACTATGGTAGGATCACCCATCTGTTCCGCATGGAGGACCACCAATGAGTGATCGCCGACCGACTGAACCACAGGATTCTGAGCCCACCGGGAAGACGGGCGATACCACGAATCCGTCGATGCACATGGGAACCGATCCGCTTGAACTGATTGATCAATGTCTCGCCTTATTTCCCGAGAGCGACCCGCGGCAGAAGATTCTCTACAAATTGCGTCATGCCGTGATCCTCGGGCAAGCAGCCCAGCAGCAGCGCGAAGTCGAATTCAAGAAAGTTGCCGACGTGATCGCGAAGCTCACGGCGCCGGCCAATCGGGTAGGCACCCTGCTTGAGGTGCCTGGCGAAGGCCTCGCACGGATTCTGGTGGGGGGGGCTGAATACTATGCCTCGGTCGATCCAAGAGTGCAGGCTGCCGAGTTAAAGATCGGAGCCCAGATTCTGGTCAATGAAGCCTATGCGGTGATCAAGATCTTGGGCTATGACCGTAATGGGCCTGTGTTGAAGGTGGCGGAGGCCTTGGCAGACGGGCGATTGCGCTTCGAACAGGAGATGGGTCGGCAGGTTTTGATACTACAACGGTCGAGCGATCTTATCGGCGTGGATCTGAAGGCTGGCGATGAGGTGCGTATCGACTCCAGCCTCCACGTGGCGATCGAAAAATTGGAAGACCGGAAAGCCAAGTCCCATTTGCTGGATGAGGTTCCCTCTGTCACATGGGAGCAGATCGGGGGGCAAGCCGAGGCGATCGTAGCGATTCAGAAGGCGATCGAGTATCCGCTGCTCCATGCAGCGACGTTTCAGCGGTTCAAGTTCACGCAACCGAAGGGGTTTTTGCTCTATGGGCCTCCTGGCTGCGGGAAGACCTTGATCGGGCAGGCTGCTGCCGCCAGTCTCTCGAAACTGGTGAGGGAGTCGAGCCAGGGAGTATCCGATGAGAAGGGGGGCAGGCCACCAGTGACCAGAGGAGCTTTTCTCCATGTCAAGGGACCCGAGATCCTCAATATGTGGCTGGGGGAATCGGAGCGGATGGTTCGGGATCTCTTCGCCCAGGCCCGCGCTCGCCGGAGCGAAGGGGCATTGCCCTTTATCTTTATTGATGAGGCGGAGTCGGTTCTCGGCACGAGGCGGGCATCCCGTTCATTCAACATCTCCAGTACCTTGGTGCCGATGTTTTGTTCGGAGATGGACGGAATCGAGTCGTTGCACGATGTGGTGATCATTCTGGCTTCGAACCGGCCTGATCTGATCGATCCTGCCGTGCTGCGGCCGGGGCGTATCGACCGCAAGATTAAAGTGAGCCGGCCGAATCGTGACTCGGCGGCGGCGATTCTCAATGTGTACCTGACAGAAGACCTCCCGCTGGACCGGCAATGGATCGATCAGCACGGTGGAGATCGGAAGAAGGCCTGCGCCGATCTCGTGGAACATGCGCTCTCCTCTATTTTTTCTCGGATCGATGAGAATCGACTCCTCTCGATCAGGCTTCGAAGCGGACAGAACAAGATCCTCTATCGAGGCGATTTGATCAGCGGCGCGATCCTGGCTTCGATCGTTCAACGGGCGAAGGAACGGGCGATCGATCGTGTGATCGCAGCGGGTGGGACTGAGCAGGGTGGTATGACCCTGGACGATCTGGTGAACTCCGTGCATGCAGAGTTTCGAGAGGGTGAGATGTTACCGCCTGACGATGCGGCGGAAGAATGGCTCAAGCTCCTCGATCACCATCCGGAGCAAGTGGTGGGGCTCTCGTCGTTCCGGAAGGGGCGGCAGTCCGAAGAAAAGCTGATTAACCAAATTATTTGAAGACGTGAAACGTGAAGCGTAAAACGTGAAAGGTGTAGATCTCCAGTCTCGGCCTAGAACGAGTTCTGTCGTTTCACGATTCACGTTTGACGTTTAACGATTTATGCGACTATTCGGGATTGAAACGGAGTATGGGATTACCAGGGAAGACCAGGACCTGGTCGATCCGGTGGTGGAATCGATGGAACTGGTACGGGCCCATCTGACTGCCTCGTTCGAGCGGTGCTGGGACTATGGAGGTGAAGATCCACACGAAGATGCGAGGGGGTTTCGGGTCTCCGGCCTGCAGCAAGATAAAGAGGAAGACGAGTTCGCCAAGGTCGATGCCCATCGCCCCTTTTCGTTTCACGAGATGAAAAGCGATCTGGTTCTCCCGAACGGCGCACGTTTCTATAACGACCATACGCACCCTGAATATTCCACGCCTGAATGTCGCACGCTCTTAGCGCTTCTTGCCCACGACCGTGCGGGGGAACGAATCGTTCAGCGGGCGGCAGAACGTCGCAACCATGCGCTGGGTGGGTCCCATCTGCAGCTTTACAAGAACAATACGGATTTTCACGGGCATAGTTATGGTTGCCACGATAACTATCTCGTCTCACGGTCGATTCCATTCCCGTCGCTGACTGCTGGGCTCTTGCCATTTCTTGTCAGCCGGCAGGTCATTGCTGGTGCTGGCAAAGTCGGTGTGGAGGGGCAGGAAAGCGGGTTCGTGCCGGGCCAGTATCAGTTGTCCCAGAGAGCCGATTTTATGGAGACGGATCTGAGTGTGGACACGATGCACAACCGGCCGATTCTGAACACGAGGGACGAGCCACACGCGGTTCGGGAAAAATATCGACGGCTCCATCTCATCATCGGTGACGCCAATATGTGTGAGTACAGCACGGCGTTGAAAGTCGGGACGACGCAGTTGGTGCTGGAGTTGATCGCGCGAAGTGCCGCTCCTGTTCTTGAATTGGAACATCCGGTCACAGCGGGGAAGCAGCTGTCACGTGATCAAAGCTTGAAGGCGACGGTTCGTCTGAAGGACGGCAGCACCATCACGGGCCTCGACATTCAAGAGCAGTACTACCTTGCGGCCCAGAAGCACTTGGCCGGTCTTGACCAGGAGACCGATTGGATTCTTCAGGAATGGGCCATCACGCTACGGTTACTTACGGGCGATCGACGGCAACTGGTCGGGCGGATTGACTGGGTCACCAAGCTCTGGCTGTTGGAAACCTTTATGCAAGAAGAACGGATCGGGTGGGATGATCCCTGGCTGGCGAGCTTGGATTTGGAATACCATAATGTGAATCCGGACCGCGGGCTCTTCCTGGGGCTCGAGGCGGAAGGGAAGGCCTGGCGGATGACGTCGGAGCAGGATGTTGAATCGGCTCTGGTGGTCGGTCCGGCCGATACGAGAGCGGGGATTCGAGGCCTCTGCATCAGACGGTTTCCGGATCAAATCAAGACGATGCAATGGGAACGGATTCAGTTCAGCGGAGGGCTTCTTCCGAGAACATTGGAGATGGGCGATCTCTTTGAGCCGCAGGCGGTGCAAGCCTGCGCGCAGATATTTGAGAGCGCGGCATCCCCGATGGATGCGCTGAATACATGGAACAGAGAAAAGGAGTCCCGATGATGAACTACATCTCAATACCGGAACGCCGTGAAGGGCCGGGCAATCCGATGCCGAAGGCCCCGAGTCCATCCGACGAAGGCGGTGGGCCCAAGCGGCCTGAGACAGGGTCTCCCGATAAAGATAATTTGCTCAAGCGTATGCGCAAGGTTGATCCGAAACAGGCGGAGAGGTATCGGCAGAGAACAGGCGAATAAATGTTATTGGTTAATCGTTAACCGTTAAACGCCTGGAAGGGGGACCTGTTCTCTTGCGATTAACGTGTAACGGATAACTATTCACGGAGAAGAACATGGGGATGCAAGGCGATTTCTATCAATTACTCAAAGAGCAGGGCTATCAGCTTGGCAGTTCGGTTGCCGCAGGCCATGGACAGGAGATGACGAATGCCACGACGATACTGGCCTTCAAGTATCGTGATGGCGTGCTGGTGGCTGGCGATCGCCGTGCGACCGCCGGCAATATGGTGATGTACGATCGCACGGACAAGGTATTGGAGATCGATCGGCATAGTGTGATGGCGATTGCCGGCGTCCCGGCGACCGCCTACGAAATGGTGCGGATCCTGGAGCATTCGTTCAAGTACTACCGGAGAACGCAGCTGCAGGAATTGAGTTTCGATGGCAAGCTTCGTTCTGTCTCCAAGCTCTTGAAGGAGAATGTGCCGGCGGCCTTGGCTGGGACTGGCGCGGTGGTTCCGGTGTTTGCCGGCTACGATATGGAACAGGGTTCCGCGAAAATCTACTTCTACGATATTCTCGGAGCGGAGTTTGAAGGGGTGGAATATGCTGTGTCCGGGTCCGGTTCTCCCACGATCCGGGGGATCTTGCACTATCTGAATACGTGGGGCGAGCAGCCTCTCAATGCGCTGCCGCAAGAACAGGCCATAGTACAGGCCTTACGATTGCTCACGAGCGCGGCGGAATTTGATTCGGCGACCGGCGGCGTCAATCGGGAAGCGAGTCTCTATCCTGTCGTCAAGTTGATTACGGAGGCCGGCGTGCAGACTGTGCCGGATGCGACATTAAAACCCCTCTATGAATCACAGGTGGTGCGCTATGTATGAAGAGCCCTATCGTTGGGTGGAAGCAGTCGGCAATCGTCGGCAGTATCTCGACGACCAGTTCAAGCAGGGGAGCCCAGTCGTCGCGTTGACCTATGAAGGAGGCATTCTTCTGACGACGGTAAGCAAGGGGACGCCGAAGCTTTACGAGATTTACGACCGGCTGGCGCTGGGCGGAATGGGACATCCCACGGATTTGGAAAAGCTGCGCTTCAGCCTGCTCGAAATGGCGCATGTCGAAGGTTTCAGCCGCTCGCCGTCCGATGTGACGGGATCGAGACTGGTGAAATACGGTATTGCTCCGGTGATCAAGCAGGCCTTCGAGGAAGTGTATAAAGCGCCATTTATCGTGCGTATTCTGGTGGCCGAGTTGGGCTCGAAGCCTGAGAAAGACGCGCTCCTGACGATCAACTACGATGGCACGTTTGAGGAAGCGACCGGCTGTGCCACCCTGGCTGCCACCCCCACTGTTCAGACCAAGATGCTGTCCTATCTCAAGGAACAGATGCGAGCCACCCAGTCATTGGATCAGGCGTTGGACCTGGCGTTGCGAGCTTGGGCGATCGGTTCCTTAGCGCATCAAGAGGAGGAGGCAGACCAACAGACAGAGGCCAAGCCATCGGCAAACGGAGGTGCTGACTCCTCGACTTCGGCAACCCCAAGCCGCGACAGCTTAATGGCACATGTACGGAAGGTTGCCGGCGAACGGACGATCGAATGCGCGGTCCTCGAACGGCAGGCTCCCGGCAGTTCCAAGTATCGGTCGCTTAAGCAGGCAGACCTTTCGCAGCTCCTGCCAAAGATGTTTCAATCCGGCGTGGCAAACTGAGATGTTGAACCGTATTTTCGGACTTGAAACCGAATACGGACTCTTGGTGAATCAAGATCGGCCTGATCATTCCCCCACCTGGTTCGCCCACAAGATTCGAGACCATCTCTTTCATGTCCAACGGCGAGGTGTGCTGGATCTGCACCATCGAGGGCACGATGAGCCGCCCGGTAACGGAGGATTTCTCACCAATGCCGGGCGGATGTATCTCGACATGGGACATCTGGAATGGGCCTCGCCGGAATGTGAATCGCTCACCGATGTGCTCGCAGCCGACCGCGCCGGCGACCAGCTGCTGCAGGATGCGATTCAAGACCTTGACCTAGCCGACACGGTTTCGTTGATCAAGAACAATGTGGACCATGAAACCGATGCAACCTTTGGATCGCATGAGAACTATCTCGTTTCGCGCCGTTTCCCCTTTACCAGGCGCGGCCTCGGACCCTTGGTGACCTTTCTGGTTACCAGGCAGATCTTTACGGGGGCTGGACGTGTCGGAACAGCTGGGCCTCAGGACGGGTGGGTTCAAAGAGATCGGCTTATTGTTCCAAGAGGGGCGACCTACCGCCATGCGCCGCAGCCTGTTCTTCCCTTTCAGATCTCCCAGCGCGCTGATTACATCGTGAACGACTTTTTCGAATGGGTGCAGCAGAATCGCGCCATCGTGAATACCAGAGACGAGCCGCTGGCGGATCCGAACCAATACCGCCGCATTCATCTGTTATTGGGCGATTCAAATATGGCCGAGGTCGCGACGGCTTTGAAACTAGGCACAACGGGGTTGGTTCTTCAATTGATCGAAGAGGGTCATGCGCCACTCGACCTTGAGATCCATGAACCGGTTGAAGCCATGCAGGAACTGTCGCAAGATCAAGAGCGGCAATGGATCGTTCGGCTGGAATCAGGGAGAACGGTCTCTGCCATCGATATTCAGGAGGCGTTTCTCGCTTCGGCGCAGGCTCATTATCGGGGGCAGGACGACGAAACCGATTGGGTGCTCGATCAATGGGAAGCGGTTTTGCGAGATCTCCGCGGGGATTACACCATGCTAGTGGGCCGGGTCGATTGGGCCTCGAAGTTGTGGCTGCTTGAAACCTTTCGCGAGGCTGAACAGATGAACTGGGAGGATCCGGTTCTGAAAAGTCTCGATCTGGAGTATCACAATCTTCACCAAGGCAAGGGGCTCTATTTTGGTCTCATGGAAGAAGGAAAGGTTCCACGGCTCACCACGGACAAGGCGATTGCCTTGTTGATGGACCATCCGCCACGTAATACCAGGGCGTTTGGGCGTGGTGAACTTGTCCGACATTTGCTGGCCTGTGGATCGCATGATGAATCGGCCGACCTCAAACCAGAAGAGCGGTTTTCCCCTTCGTATGTAATCAACTGGTCGATCTTCCAACTCAGTGGCCATGCGCCCTTTCCCATGCCTGATCCCTTCAAAACCTACGCGCAGGAAGTGCGTGCCCATCTTCAAACAACCTGACCTGATTGGCCTGCAGTTGTGCTCCTATCTTGTTCTATAGGCGTCAGCCCTTCGCTGTTCCCTGTATTGAAACGGTTTTTCCTCGCTCGCGATGTGCTCTGTCCAGCATACTCCTCGTAGCGAGGAAGGCGGACTGATTCGATAGGCCTCAGTTGAGTCGTCCAATTTTCAGGATTTTCCGTTAGCGGATCTGTTCGATTCAAGGCCTCGATGCGGGATGCCGATAACGAGATTCAGAGGTACGGAGGGGGGAATATGCTGACGGCAATTGGCGACGTGATGCGGCGGGCGTACGAGCGGGGATGGATTACGACCAGAGACGGGAACATCAGTATGCGAAAGCGAGAGGGGAGATATCTCTATATCACGCCTTCAGGTTGGCGGAAGACGATTGTCCACCCGGAACATGTCGTGCGACTGGAGATTACGGAAGACCCGGTAACACACCAGCTGATTCCAAATGTCCGCGAAGGACAGAGCCCTTCGGGCGAACTGTGGATGCATTGGAATTTGCAGCGTGATTCGAAACGCACTAGGACGGTCGTGCATGTGCATGCAACGCACATCGTGGCTGCGATCTATGCCGGCGTTGATCTGCAGAAAATCAGCGCCGAGTTTCCGGAGATCGCTCGCTATACGCGTGTAGGACAGACCGTACCGACATTGCCGGCGCTGTCTCGTGAATTGGCCGATGTCACGGCAGAGTGTCTCGGGTTGAAGCATGATGGGACGCTGGCGTTCGATATTGTGGGACAATCCAACCACGGGGTCTGCGCCGTGGCGCAGGACCCATGGGCTGCCTATGAGCATATTGAGCGGCTTGACCATGTCTGTGAGATTGTTCTCAAGAGCGGCGTGGCGGCGTTCGCATTCACCCCACGAGTATCCTCAAATGCTGCCTAAGAGGTAGTAGGGTGCGTGGCAAGAAAACGGGCTCTTGGCGAAGACGCCAAGAGCCCGTTTTGATTGTGGCTCCCCGGGCAGGACTCGAACCTGCGACCAGCCGGTTACAAGTGCCCCAGTTTTTCAACCGGGCTTGGACTATCTCTTCACCCGCCTGCAAAAGCAGGGGAGGGTGTCGGGCGCTAGTGAGGCGTTATTGGACGGGTTCCGCAGCCTCTAGTCTCTGCACGGTCCTGCCTACACGCTGACCCTTCGGCAGGCTTCGCTCAGGATTCCCATTCCGATTCGTCGTGGAATCGGGGCAGGCTTCCCTGAATTCACCCAAAGTTTCAACCACAGTCTCCTGTGGAAGCTGCAATTTCTACAGCCGGCTGCTCTACCAACTGAGCTACCGGGGAACGTAGTTCAGTTCAAGCGTACGCATTGTAGCATAAGTGATGAGGATCAAGGCGAGCGTTTTTATGAAAGCAACAAGGAGCGGAGTCGTATTTCTCGGGTCTACACGTCAAAGTCCTCGGTTTCGTCCTCACCCGAGCTTGCATCGGTATTGCCTGCTGCGACTGATGCGTAATGCTTCGCCCAGGTTAGATAGAGGTTTCCGCTGTCCCTCATGGTATCGGCAGCTTTGATGAGTGTCTGCGCCAATTCTGGGTCTTTCCCGCTGGCATGAATATCAACTGCACGCCGTTCGAGCACTTTCGGGTACTCGTGGATCAGACCGGCAATTTCTCGAACAAGCTCATCAATGACATTGTCTTCAGTTTCCATCTGACCCCTCCTGGCAGGATGCTGAAAAAGTCCGCCAGCTTCGTTCTCGCATCGTTCAGATCCTCAACGTACCCCAGAGGGTACGCCTCCGGTCTTCACTCGCTGCGGCCTTGCTGACGGCCTTTTTGAGCCTTCTGCTGCCGCGCTCTCGGAGCGCGCACGATAAGAATGTGCTCGTTCGATGCGCGCAGTGAAGGGCAGCCTTGGCCACTCCCTCCAAGAAAGACATGAGAAATCGGAGGCCCTCGTCGGGGCACTGGTACGTCTCGGTGTACCGGTGAGTGGGAGTGTGAGAATGACGCGCGCAGTTGGAATCATCCCAGCCACCCCATCCCCTTTTTGAGCAGCCTGCAACAACCCGGTATCGATGCGGCATTCTCGTTGCCTCCGGTGCGGAAATCTGTAGAATCTATCATCAGATTGTCCCATAGCATTAACGGTAGAGGTGCATGTGTGATTGCAAGACCTGACACCCATTACGTTCGGACAACTTACCGTCGGCTTCGGCGATGGGGACTTTTTAGTCTGCGATATGCCGTGACAGGTGTTTAGAAATAATGAGTTGCTGAGAAAATAAAGGGGACAGCAGAATAACTGATGGCGTGCATGGTTGATAGGCATGCGATACTCAAAGCACGCGCGCCAGAAAAGAAGCAGGAAGCGGTGGGTCTACCCGAGAATGATGTTGAGCGCCTGCCGAAGAGCGGCTTGATCGGTCGGGGCTAGTTGTCCTAGCCTCTTGCGCACGAGGGCGGGGTCGATGGTGGTGAGGATCGGTTTGAGGACGGATGGCTTGAGCAACCCTGCGCCTCGCCAGTCTTGGATTTGAACCTCGCCCACGGACAGTGTGGAGGGTTGTTGACTTGTAATGGCCATGATCATGAGGTCGGGCCGCGCTCGATGGTAGGCGGCGCTGCTAATCACCACGGCAGGGCGGTTTATCCAACTCCGCTCGGATTTTTTCCCAGCTGCGGGTGTATCCCTTACTCGAGATACCAAAATCCTTCTTGGTCGAAGTGAGATGATGGAACTCCAACGCTTCCATACATTGATCGTAACCACATCTCTGGCATCGCCCACCTTTATAGGTTAAGGCTCTGTAGCGAACCGTCTTCCGGCGTTTGCGGACGGCATCGATGAGATAGTTGCGACGATCGGCGTATGTGCGGCGCTCCGCCACGAGTCCCCCACGTTCCTACAGCCGGCTGCTCTACCAACTGAGCTACCGGGGAATCTGGTCCAGACGAAACGAGGGCATTCTAGCATAAACTAGTGTGGTGGGAGCGAGCTTTTTTAGAGGAGAGACGGATAAGCATGGCCTACGCTTCGCTACACATCGAAATCTTCTGTTTCGTCCTCATCCGAGCTTGCATCCGTGTTACCTGCTGCGACAGATGCGTAATGCTTTGCCCAGGTCAGATAGAGGTTGCCACTATCGCGCATGGTATCGGCAGCCTTGACGAGTGTGTGCGCCAAATCCGGGTCTTTCCCACTGGCATGAATTTCAGCTGCGCGGCGTTCGAGCGCTTTCGGGTATTCATGGATCAGGCCAGAAATCTCTTGAAGGAGTTCACCTATGACATTGTCTTCAGTTTCCATCTATCTCCTCCTGGCAGGATGCTGAAAAAGCCCGCCAGCTTCGTTCTCGCATCGTTCAGATCCTCAACGTGCCCCAGAG
>NEWP02000021.1:195521-248682 GCA_002869895.2 Nitrospira sp. CG24E
GATTCTTTTCGGCCCACGCACTGGCAATGTCATAGGCCGCCTTCACAGTTGCCAGATTCTTGGCCAGCAGCATTTCTTTCTTGGCGAATTTCTTCTTGATGGCCTCGTCCAAGGAGGCTGTTCCACCGGAGGCGACGAACTTCTTTCCAAACCGTTCCTGTAAGGCGAGATCCAGGGATTCCATCGAGACGCACTTAGTGATGCCCGCGACCGACCCAAGCATCGACATATTCGTTGATAGCTCGGTTCCGGCCACTTCGATTGCGAGTTCAGTGCCTGCAATATAAAACAAGGCGACGTTGAGATCCTTCAGCCGTTGAACATCTTCTTCAGAGAGAAGTGGCTGGTCGGAGTTGATAATGACGAGGCCGCCTTCCTTCACGCCGGAATAGAAGGGCATGGTATAGCTTTTTCCCATGGTGATGACCTGAGGATGAAAGACCTGAATGACGTCGGGAAATACCAACTCGCCTCGGTCGTAGATCCGTTCGATACCGATCCGACAATAGCTCTCCGCAGGCGCCATCCGTTTCTCGGCGCCGAAGAAGGGATTGGATATTGAAAACTTGCCGTCGCGATTGGCAGCCATGGCTAGAACATGCGCAGCGGTCACGGCGCCCTGTCCGCCTAATCCTGACATTCGGACGTTGAGTCTTTTCTTAATCATGGTCGTCTCTCCCGAGAATCGGTTTAGGCCCCTTGAGCGGCAAGCTGCTTTGCAGCAGCCTTCTTTTCCTTGTCCTTGGCAGCCACCTCTGCCAAGAGTTCCTTGGCTGGTTCGCTGATGTATTCTTTGTAGGCGAACCGCTCGGTCGGTTTTTCAGAGTCTCGCATTTCCTGAAGCCCTTCCATGCTGTTTTTGCCGATTTCGAGAATGCAAGGCGTATAGAGCTGGAGGTAAGTCGGGCCGATTTCTCGCGCGATCATGACCGCGTTCCGCACCACCTTCTCAACAAGCGACGGTTTGCTGACGGTGCATGAGATCACGTAATGGCAGCCAGATTCGCGTGCGATTTCGGGCAAACGGACCTTGTCGAAGAGTTTCCCGACCGGCGCCATTTTGGCGACGAACCCCTTCTGCATGAGGCCGCTCTCCTGGCCACCGGTGTTGGCGTACAGTTCGTTGTCGAAGCAAATCGTGGTGAACTTCTCCTGGCGGAACCAGGCTTGAAGTGTCATGTCGAGGCCGATATCAACGGTGGCGCCGTCGCCGGCGAGCACGACCACGTCTTTTGTCCTGCCAGGAAAGCGGACGCTCAAGGCGCGCTTCAAGCCGGAAGCGATCGCATTTTGATTGCCGAAGAGGGAGTGAATGTTGTGTACGGCTACCATGGGGAATACCAGGCTGGTACAGCCGGTGGAGCCGACCATGACTGTGTCTTCGGGGTTCGGCAATGAGGCCAAGATGTACCGGAAGGCCATGGATTCCGGGCAGCCAGCGCAGAGGGAGTGCTGTTCGATCAGTTCCTTACTGTTCCCGATATCCTTCCAGCCCCGGTCCTCCTTACCATAGGTCGCGCTTTTGACCAGGTCTTGATAGTCGGACGGCATAATGTCGTATAGGTCTTCCGAAATCTTGATACGTTCCTTGCTCATGATGGCCTCCTCAGTGGTGCGTCTTATTCAGATCGTTCGAATCTTGCCGCTCAGATGCGATCAACTCCCACGACCGGCCAACGACATGGTGCGCATGCCGAGCAGGTTCTTGATTTCGGAGACAATAATTTCCGGCGGCATCGTCATGCCTCCGCAGACATGCGGGCCGGCGTTCACACGCTCGCTGTTCGGGATGGTAGCTTTGATTTCCTTTGCCAGCCAGCCGGTCACGTTAAACTCCGGGACAATAATGTGCTTGGCGTTTTTTGTCGCTTCACGGATTTCCTCACCCGGCCAGGGCCGCAAGGACTTGATCTTTACCAGACCGCAACGGATGCCTTCGTCTTCGAGGAGCCTGATGGCTTCACGGCCCTGCGATACGGCTGTGCCGGAGGAGACAATGAGGACCTCGGTATCGGTATTTTCCGTCTCGATCAACCCGTTTATCCACTTGATCGTGTGTTTGCGGGACCGTTCCACTGCCGCCCAGACTTCTTGTTGCCAGGATGCATGGGTGGCATAGCTGATGTAGTTGCTCTTCATGACGAACGGGTCGCGCATCATCCGGACCGGCGGGCATTCCATGTCCATGCAGGGCACCGGTGAGCGATAGGGGTCGTAGGGAGGCAGGCACATATCCGCTGGTGTGAGATTGACGACGTCCTTGGTGTGGGTCACGAAGAATCCGTCGCAGCAGAGCGCCAGGGGGAGGTGCACGTCAGGCTCTTCCGACACCATGTAGCCTTTGAGGATCCAATCGAAAAAGTCCTGTGCGGTTTCCGCATGCCAGACGAGCATGCCGGTATTCAGAAGATACGCAATTTCTAAAGTATCAGGCTGAATCGACAGGGGTGAGTTGATGCCGCGGCAGGTGACGATCATTTGAATCGGCAGCCGCGCGCCGGCCCACATCGGGAAGTTCTCCATCGCGCGCATCGTGCCGGGTCCCGCAGTTGTCGTAAATACGCGAGCCCCGCCGAAGGCCGCTCCTGCGCATTGCGACATGACCGCGAATTCGCTCTCGCCGCGGAAGTAGTCGCCAATGTAACCTTCGGCAAAGAGCTCGCCGATCAAGGCGGCCGCTTCGCTCTGTGGTGTAATCGGGTACGCAATCATGACGTCGCAACTGGCTCGCCGGAGCGCTTCCTTAATAACCTCGCTGCCCGTATAGAACGACGGCGTACGCGGGGCGTTGTTCATCATCTCCCAGGTGTCGGTAAAGGTTTGTCCTTTTTTATTTTTAGTGCCGATGACTGAGTGTGTGTCTGCCATGGTCACGCTCCTTTCACTGTCGTCAGAGCCTCAAACGACTCCGCGTTAATTCGAGGCTCCGCTCTTGGCTGACGTCAGCCGTGGTTGGACTGTCCCTTTCAATTTTCTCACCCACTCTGCCAGTTTCATGATCTTTTCGACCGATGCGTCGCGGAACGATAGCATGGCATCTTCATGGCCGGCTTGAGCGCACATCGCAATAGTATAGCAAGAGGTGCCACCCCGAATGATCTTGAGCGACAAATTTGCCTGATGGCAGTGGACTCCGATGAACATGCAGCAGTCGATTTTATTGTGCCAGATGGTCAAATTCGGGTGGTTGGGATTAATTTCGACTTCAGGATTGATCTTAGGATACTTGGGACGGTAGTCTGGCATCGGGATCAGCATGGGCGTTTGCCCAGGCTGCACGCATTCTTTAAGCGTGTTGTACAGGTGGCGGATGGCCGTGGCCTTCTTGGCCGCCTTTTCGTTCCAGGCCCACAACACTAAGGGACCAGGGAAGAGTGTTGGAACCTTGGCCATGAGAAATTGTTTCGCCGCCTCCTCATAGGCCTTTTCCTCTGGGACAATAACACCGTTGATATGAGCTTCCCCAGGGTTTGGCAAGCAAATACCCATGCTTGCCGCCGATGGAGGAAGAAAATGTTCCGGACCTGGAAGGACACGATACTGAGTCATTGATACATACTCTCCGGCAAGGGGTTAAAGAACAAGGGATATAAGATTTCCAATGGACTCAGCGATCCTTACTCTATGCTCTTTACATGCCCCCTGCAACCTCGCAGAAGGCCCACCCATCAGAAATTTTGGGCTATCGAGTGAGGATAGATTAGGCCCTTTGCCCTAAATGGAAGTTTTGCGCATAACTAGCCATGAGTGCTTCTCTAGCTCGCATTTAGGAGGGGGCATTATAGAGTCGGCCACTTCAGTCTGTCAAACCTACTTAGTAGGCGTCAGGCTGTTATTGGCCGGGGTGCTCACGCTTAATGGCACTCACGCAATATGAATATATTACACGGTGTTATGGTAGTTGCTCACAGGCTGGGTTAGATCCGAGGGCGCAGGCTCGCTCAAGGTCCTCCTTGGCCAGGCGGCCTTGTAAACGTTCTTGATACAGCTTTGCTCTGGTCGCCAGGGCGGCAGTATTGGTGGGATCCACTCGAATAACGGTGGAGAGATCTTCGATCGCCGCTTCCGGTTGATTCAGTTTGAGATAGACTTCGCTTCGCAGTGCATAGGCCTCTTTTTGATAGGGAATCCAACTTTCATTTGTTTGAGCGTTGAGGAGTTTCTTGAGTGTCGTCAATGCTTGATGCCAAGACTTCGTACCAGCCTGGCGGCGGGCCTGTGTCGTGTATAGGTCGATGAGGCGCAGCCGGGCAATGTCAGCAAATGGATCGAGCTGAAGAACTTGCTCATAGGCTGCGGCCGCCGCGTCCCATTGTTTCAACCACGTGAGTACATCGCCCTTTCCCATCCATGCCCAGATGTTTTTGTCGTCAAGCGTGAGGGCGAGATCGAAGTCTGTTCTGGCTTTGTCCAGATAGTCCGTATACTGCGCCGGTCGAGGTTGTTGGGAAAAAACCAGAGAGACCAGCCGAAGATAGGTTTGGCCTCGCACAATCAACGGATCGGCGTAGTGATCGTCGAGGAGAGCGGCGTCGGAGCTGAGCTGGATCTTATCCCACAGATTTGAGGTGTGGAGAGCCGTCTCAAGCATTGCGCGCGCGCGTTGATGCGAGGTGGATTTCCCGGTCGGATCGATGGCCAGCATTCGAACTCCGCTCGGCCGTTGTTGAAGCTCTTGCAGTTGTGAGCGCAATTGGTGATTTTCCTGTTGGAGTCGGCGAAAATGTTGTGCGAGTTGCTGATCGGATTGTAGTCGGCGTATTGATTCCGCGAGACCGGATACATCCACCGTGGCGCGAATGCGAATGTAGAAGACGGGACGGTCCAGCTTGAAGGTACGCCTGGCTTCCAGGGTTTCCGTTTCCGTGATAGCGGAGGCAATCGTTCTGATTTCCAACGAACTAGTTTGCGTGCTTCTCCCGCCGGATTCTTTCTCGACATCGTGGAATGTGGATTCGAGATACATGCCCGCTTCTTCCACAGCCCTGCGTTGGGCCCGTTGGAGAACTTTTTCTTCTGCGCTGGCTAAGGTGTCACCGTCGGACATCACATATTCGGCTTCGGCGATGACAGTTTTCATCGAAGCGCTGAAGGCAGGGGTGCACCACAGAAGGGGTGCGGAGAGGGAGAGATAGAACAATCGCCGGTACAGTTCCATTCAGATAACTATACCGCTCGATAGTTGAAGGGGCAATGCAACCAAAGATGGACGAAAGGAATAAAGGCTGAAGGGGGAGTGGAGGTCTTCGGCTACCGGTCCTTCGGGAAAATTTGTGTAAATGGATGGACTTCAACCCGTTCAAATACACCATGGACTGTGTAGGGGTCTTCCTGGGCAAACCGTTGGGCGTCTTCCAGCGAGTCCGCTTCGATGACAATCAGACTCCCGGTTTTGTCTGTGAGCGGGCCGGCCAGCACAACCAGGCCTTGCTTATCGAGGGGTTCCATCTTTGCAAGATGCGCAGGGCGATGGATCTTTCTCTTGGCCTCCCCGTCGGGGCCATCAAATCCGAGGATAACGAATTTCATAAAGACTCAAAGGTTAAAAAGTAGAGTTCTGTCATCAGGCTTGGCCTTCTATCGGACAGCGGTCTCTATACCCTGCGGTCGTTTCATGCCACCAGAGCACTTCTTGTTCTCCGAACTTCCAACAGAGATACACGACTCGGCCGTCACGGAGATGAGGAAAGTCGCAGAGGCCGAGATCTAGATCCTTGACCAGGATACCAAGCTCCTGAATGGCCTGAAGATTCGCACTGACCTGTTGCAAGGCTGCGATGTAGAGGTGCCCAACAGTACTGCCTCCGCCGTACTCAGCCTGGGCGCTGGCTTTCTCTGTATCCTCTTTCGTGCGGGCTAAAACAGCTTTGGCTTGTTGAATCGAAATCAATCTGGAATTGAGCTGGGGGATGAGGCGATTGGCCTCGGGCAATGTAAATAATCGCTCGTGCGGTCCCTGCTCATCGTCGTGCGCCATACTGTTCCTCCGCGAAGCCCCTCATTTAACACACCACACTTTTGCGCCGCAACCGCCGATATCGGAATCGCTATGGTGTCGCATTTCCGTCCAATCCTGTGCCCATCGTTTGTGCTTGCCTTCATCTATCCAAGACTCAGAGCCGGTTTTCATGGGGTTAGGAAGGGCATCGCTCTTGCTCACTCACCCTTTCGGTTTCATCTTCGACAGGAAACAGGTCAGATGAATATGAAAAGGGGGATCCCATGGCACCAGTGTTGGAACTCGATCGGCAAACAGCTTTCTTTGCACGGCAGCTCGAAGAGCAACGGAAACTTGAAAAGACTATCCTGGTCGAACGAGTCCGAGGAACGAGAGAAGGGCTCGAGTCGGTCTTCAGCGACATCAAGAGTCGGGTGGAGGTGCTGGAAAAGCTGAATGGACTGGCGAGTGCCAGCTGCATTGCGCCGATCGGCTGGAGCAAATTGATCTTTACCGGATCGGATAGCGTCTCAGCGCCGAACACCATAGGATTTGGCGATCGGGATGAAACATTGTGCAGGCTCGATCAGATCAAATATCTCGAAGATACGCACTACCTCCGTCTTGCCGCAAATCCCCACTACGTCGAGCATGTACTGCCGAATAAATCGCTCCAGGCGCGTGTGGGGGGGAATCCTTCACTCTGGGATACGCTCGGGTATGTCCACGCCGGCTACACAACCTTGCTGCAGATTCCCGCTTCGTTGGAGCCGACGACGGTGTCGATCATGTCACGGGTGAATACCCTGTTTAATTGGGTTGAGGCTAACGCGGTTGGAGATGAGTGGTACGCGCATGTGTCTGCTGCCGTGCGATTGTGGGTGACCTATGATGGCGAGTTCCGCCAGGCGCCACCTGCCCAGCTTGTGAGCCTTCTGGCATCGCCGAGGCAATTACGGACCCATCAGGACATTCCGTCGCATGCGCCAAGCGCAGCCCTCACGATGCAAGTCTCGGCTTCAGCCGGAAGTGGCACAACGATCAGCGTCTATGAATCCATTGAACTCGTTGCCACCACTCCGAACGGCCATGCGTACCTTGACGGGATCTTTTCGTGGGAACCCTTGGCGGTGCAGCTGCGCGAAGGGTAGCAGGACGCTGAAAAAGTCTGCCAGCGTTGTTCTCGCATCGCTCAAACCCTCAACGTACTGAAGCGTACGCCTCGGGCTCTCGCTCACTGCGGCCTTGCTGGACAGCCCTTTTGAACATCCGTTGGCGCTTCGATGAAATTGAGACGTCTCTATGAAGGATAGAAAGTGCGGACAATCTCCGTCGTATTAAAGAGCATCGCATTCAGGCGTGTGTAGGCTGCGTGGCCGAAATAATGGTCGCGTACATTTGTTGATCCGGTAGAATCTTTGTAGTCGGCAAGAATTCCGAGCCCTTCACTGGGGATTCGGACGGCGCGGCGGGCTCATTCGATCCATCGTTCGAACCCATCAAGCGGCTCCACGATTTCCCACAGACCCCTATTTGCTGCCTTGGCTGCATCGGTCGCAGGCACGGCATCGCTGCCTGCCACGGCCAACTCCTGTACATAATCTCCACCCCAGGCAATCGGCATCTCCATCGTAATCTGGGGCAACTCCATTTTCGAAAGCCAGGTTTTTCCATCGGTCCGAAGATTTCGATGATTGACGATGTGCAGCAGTTTGCCCAGTCCAGACGGATCCCACCCGTAGCGTACCGGCATGCCCAACGTGACGACGTCCAGTGTCGCTCCATTGAGGAGGGTGCCGCTGG
Organism: Nitrospira sp. CG24E; assembly: GCA_002869895.2. Lineage (GTDB taxonomy): Bacteria > Nitrospirota > Nitrospiria > Nitrospirales > Nitrospiraceae > Palsa-1315. The sequence continues at coordinate 203,263 of NEWP02000021.1, forward strand.
ACAATAATGGAGCGATGCGTTGGATCGCGGAAAGGATGTCCGATCGATCGACCTGCAAGGCATAGGACGACAAGAGGTCGAGTACCCTTGTTCGACTGCTGAGGGTAGCCGCACATAGGAGGTTTGAGACCAGGGCCAGGACCAATCCGGCCTGTCCATGCGCTTGCACGAGTATCCGGTCTCCTTGGCCCAGCCTGTGGGTTTCGCACCAGTCACGAAGGCGTCCAAGGATCGTGACTGCCGCCATGGCACGGCCCAGGTGATGGTGCTCGCAGGACCAGAACTCGCGAACGCAATGGATCGGATGATCCAGGCCTCGGCTGAGCGATTGCCGCATCAGTTCGACATAGGAGTTTGTAAAATTTCCGGCGTCTCCGATCTGCTCATCGAGCAGCCTTTTGGAGGCGTCGTCATTCACGAGCGGTGGTTTCAAGCCACTTCGAAGTGGTGCAATGCCGTTGCTGCTTTCGCGCATCAGAGCCAATAGGGCGTCGAGGCCTGCTACGCCGCGTGAATAGCCCCGCTTGAGCCCGCCCAGCTCATCTAGCCTCTGTACCCCAAAGGCGTCGGTCCCTGGGATGGAGCCATGCAGTAAGACGATCAGGCGGACCCCGGCCTGTGAGAGTTGCTTCCCGAGTGCAGCCATCACATCTTGTCCGGAGGGCGATTCCGGCAGGATTGTCGGAGTAACCTGGCGAACGGTGATCCGCTCGCCAGGATTCTTTCGAGACATTTCGTCGTGCTGAAAATTGTTTTCGGTCGGCATGGGGAGTTACATACTTGATGTTGGTGACAGACTGCAACGGAGGATGACGTAAGGGGTGTATTTATCGAATGACGGTCGGGGTTGGCTCAAGGTGGTCAAGCGCCGACTTTGGCTGGATCTGGCTCTTCAGCATGACTGCGGTGGCAGAACAGATTTTGTTGGTTTCATCGATTTGGCGATCGACAATCTTCACTCCTTGTAAATATTCTTGAACGACTTCCTCCCGCGTGACCTCGATATCCTGTTCGAGGTCGCGCCCGGTCCGTTCACGGATGCGATCGATCATGTGTTCTTTCACGAGAATCCTGATCTGCTTGGCCAAATCAGTTCGGGCAGAGAGTTCCGACACGCGCTGGCAGATGATCGACCCCTTAGCCATGTCACCCTGACCTTTGCCGACCAAGTACTGATCTGACGAATAACTGTTCCGATCCTCGGCGGTGAGACGCGGTGCTTGACCCGGCTTGAGAGTGTCTCTGTCCTCTCCCTGCTGCTTGAGTCGTTCGAAAGATTGTTCGGCGTGACTGCGAATATCGCCGGCGTCTGCCGCGTTGACCTCAAACGGCAGCAACGCTACAGAACTGGCAATCACCAATGCGATGAACTGTTGTACTGTTCTGTTGTTCACCGGTTATCTTCCTCGTCCTCCACCATGACCATGACCGCCTCTTTGGCCGCTCCCCCCATGATGCCCGCCTCCACCGAATCCCCGCGGAGCAATCTGAGAAGGTACGCGTGGCACATGTTGGAAAGTCGGCGGATGGATTTGATTCCTTGTCGGAGGGAATTGTCCGATCATAGGTGGTGCGCCCACGGTTGATTGTTGTGGCATCTGATGCCTGACGTCAGACTGATTGTCGATGTGCGCCGGTGTTGTCGGTGTGTGATGGATGATTTCATTCAACGTTCTCGGCAGAGTCTGAGACCCCGGTGCCGGAATGAGCTGGTAGCGTGGCATGGTCAGTGGCCTTGCCCCCGGTTGAGGGGGGATGGGTGGTTGAGGGGGCGACGGCGGCAGTCTTGTCGTAATCACTTGTTGCGCCATATGGACATGTTGGTTCGTAGGCGATAGGCCCTGGGCGACGTTCAGGAGAGCCTGGATCTGGGCCAATCTCGCAAAGGAAGAGGGGTAGACGGTTGGTGAGATGAGCACCCAATCCGTCCAGGCTTGCGACACCATGGCGTTCGATTGCACCCGGTTCAAGATATCTTGGCGTCGCAGCGCAGCCTGTTGGGTCTGTTCCGTGGTTGAGGCTTGTCCCAAAGCTTGATTTGCGGCGTCGAGGTCCTGCTGCAGCTGATCGTTTTCCTGTTGTAGCGCGACGAGTTGCTGGCGGGCGTCTTCGTTCTCCCGCAAAGCTGCGATTGCCTGTTTCACTTCTTCTGTCTCGATCTGAGCGACCAAATCCGTTGTGATGATAATGGTGTTCCCATCGAGCCTTGTATTGGTTGCTTGATCCAAGACAAGAACCAATCCAGCCGTATAGGTTCGAATTTCATCTTTTGTCACATCCAGGCCGTTCACGATAGTGACGCTTTCGAGATAAACCGCGACCTGTTCCAGGGCATTTCGTTTGGCCGCCTCAGTGGCCAGCCGGATGGCGTCCTCTCGGCTGTCACGCTCTCCCATGCGGTGTTCACCCTGAGCGGTCACGACTCGGACTTCTGCCAGGGTTACCGACGGCCAAACGGACAGGATGACGAATAACGCAAAGAGGCCCACGTTTGGTGATGGGATCCGAGGGAACGCCGGTTGAGCGGCAGTTTGCGGGGTGGAGATCTGTGGCATCGCCCTCACCTTCCCGACAGGATTGACGCGCCAGGAACCGCTTCGTCGGCTTCTACGAGAGTCACGATAAGCATAACACCGACCTCGACTATTGCGCCAGGAGCCGCTCCACCTGCATGAATCCTGGTAGATCATGAGAGCAGGGCCTTGTCTCGCTTGCCTTGGCGGAAAACGCCATGATAGCGTAGAAACTTCCTTGGGAGAGAATAGAAAGGACTAATCTGTGCACAGCTCAGTCCGCCTTGATCGCGGATGGCCGATCCGAATATTGGCCGTCGCCCTATTCATTTTCAATCTGATCCTTCCGAGAGACGAGGCGGTTGCCGCTGCATCGGCGCCGGTTTCTGCCTCAATGGCCTCGACCGAACACGTGATTCTCTTCGTTCTTGAGGGCTTCGGCCAGAATGCGCTGAAAGGCGGTACGATGCCGACCCTCAGCCGGTTAATCAAGGAAGGATCTGTCACCTGGTCTGCCACAGCGGTGAAGCCAGCATTACGGCTGCCGACGATGGCCTCATTGATTACGGGGATGCCGGTCGAAAAACACGGGATTACCTGGAACTCCTTCGAATTCAGCCGCGGCTATCCGCGTGCTCCGAGCCTATTTGATTATCTGGATCTCAGCGGAGGGCGGGACAGCGCAATTTTTCTCATGGACGAGTCGCTCTATCAGCTGGCAAGACCTGAACCTTATACAGATTACCAGATGTGCGGACCTCTGAAACCTGAGTGCAGCCCGGACCGAATCGTATCCTATATCCGTCAATATTTCAAGAAAGCCACCAGCGGCCATGGCTACGGACACGCCATTCTTGCACTGCCTCATTTCCTGGTCGTCCATCTTCCTGAGGCTGGTCGAGTCGGTACGTCCAGAGGCTGGACTTCGAAGGAGTACCGTGATGCCCTTCGCTCGGTGGATAGGGCTATCCACTCCGTGTTGGATATCTATCACGAGCAGGGACTGACGAAACGGACAACCCTCTTCGTGACATCGCTCAGCGCCGAAGGCAGGGATGCAAATCAGGAACCGGCTGACGCGACTGTCCCCATGGTGCCCTGGATTGCCTCCGGGGTGGGGATTAAACCTGGTCACGCGATTCACCAGCCGGTCTCTATTTTAGATACCGGTGCGACGGTGATGCGGACGTTGGGATTACAGACCCATACCGAATGGGAGAGTCATGCCGTGGAAGAAATTTTTCAGACAACCTTTGTGGCGGCGCCACAGGAATCTGGCCTGCAATAGATCGCATGATGCGGAAGGTTAAGAATTACCTCATTCCCTGTCTGGTCGGAACGTTGCTGGGCTTTGCAGCGGCTGTCTCGCCAGTTGCAGCCGGTCAGCCGGCCTCCTACAGTCAGGAACATGTGATCACAATCGACGCCACCACCATCAACCCTCAATCCTGGTGGCAAGTGCCAGGCTTTACCCCCTCCATCTATGCGTCGGACCCAGAATCCATGGATGCCTACAAGACGACCGAGTCTCGTGCCCTCAAACTGAAGCCGGGGAAATATAAATTTGGAAGCTTCACGTTTGATTTTCCCTTTTCGGTGAACCTAGAGGGGAAGTTGGAGTTTGCCCAGTCGCTCGACCAATGTGTCGGGGGGCGTGGAACCCAAACCCTCACCATCCGCTGCAGCCGGACCTATCCATACGGCGGCCAGCGCGATTACCAGTATCAGTAGAGGAGCGGTATCAATGGCCCAGTCGCTTGAAGGTCTGTTAGAAGCGCTCGAGGATATCGACGACGCAACCCGAGAGGAGGCGTCCAAGGCTCTTGCGGAACTGGCCGACCCGACCACAGCAGACGCGCTTATCGGTGCCTGCGGGGACGAATATTGGACTGTGCGGGCCCATGCTGGTTGGGGTGTGGCCAGGATTGGCGGGGCAAAAGCCGTGGAAGCCCTCATCGTCCTGTTTAACGACTCAATCATGGAAGTGCGGAACGATGCTGTCATGGCTATGGCTTCAATGGGAACTGCTGTCGTGGATCGCTTGATCGCCGCATTGAAGGATGAGCGGTGGCGTGTTCGCGAGCATGCCGCGAAGACTTGTGGGGAAATAAAGGACCGGAAAGCCGTTGAGGCGCTCGTGCTCGTCTGTCGAGATCGCGATGGTGCCGTCAAGAGTGCGGTCGTAGAGGCCTTAGGAAAAATCGGCGATCCGAAGGCAATCCCAGTCCTGATCAAGCTTTTCCGTGATCCGTCAAAAACCGTGCGAGAAACAGCCGGGACCGCACTCATCTCTATTGGTCAGCCTTCCGTCGATCCACTGATTGACTGTCTCAAGGATAAAGATTTTGTGGTCCGGTGCCACGCAGCCCGCGCACTGGGTGGGATGACGACAGACTATCAAATCGGCCGAACGTGGGTGCGGGATTCTAAAGTTGTCGATGTACTGATTGCCGCATTGAAAGATCCGGATCGGGCCGTCCGCGAAGATGCCACGATCGCCCTGGGCCAGATCGGCGATCCCCGGGCCATCGATGCCTTGATCGAAGCGATGAAGGATGGGGCGGTCAAGCGGCATGCCATTGCGTCGCTCGGTATGATCGGCGATCCCCGCGCCTTGCCTCCTGTCCTGGATGCCTTGAAGGGGAAGGGAATTCGGTAGGACGGGACACCGACTCCCGGTTGTATCGTCAGCGAGGATGCCTTTATCAAGGAAGCGGCAGCGACGGCGCTCGGCCAGTTCCGTGATCCGCGCGTCATTCCGGACTTGATCATGCTGTTGAAGGATGGTGTATTGCGCGAAAAGGCCAGTGCCGCGTTGGCGGCGATCGGCGATACGGCGATCGAGCCGCTGATTGCCTTTCTCTATGATCCGAAAGCCTCCGAAGTCGTTGCAGAAGGGGAGCGGGTTCTCTCCTACGCGTCAGTCCGATTGACGGCAAAAGATGCCCTGCGGCAATTGGCCCTTGAAACACTTGAAAAGTTAGGGTGGACACCGTCACCGGAAGACGTTGTCGTCAATTCGAGTGCGGTCGACAATGCCAGGGTGGAGATGCCTCTTGGCGACTCAGGCCGATTCGGTCCTTCGGGAGATTTTGCCCAACGGGGCTAGCAGGGCGGAAGGGTTGATCTGGTTTGTTGTGTTCGTCTGGTTAGTCTCCTCTGACCAAACAAACCAAATAAACAAGAGAAACCAGTCCGTTCTTGCGCGTCACGCTCAAGTTGGGATTGAGGCTTTGCATGGCTGATGCGGTAGCCGAACAGATCGCAGCTCTCAGGGACGAGGATTGGGCGATTCGCGAAGAGGCTGCCATGATGCTTGGCACACTTCGGGATTCGAGGGCTGTGGTGCCGTTGGTTTCCATGCTTCGCGACGGCGATCGCGCGGTTCGTGATGCGGCTATCGGCGCACTCTTGGCCATTGGAGAGCCGGCTGTGATGCCGCTGGGTGCCTGCCTCTCCGATCCGGTGCTGACGGTTCAGGAGTTGGCCTCTTCCGTATTGGCTACCATTGCCGATGTACGGGTGCTCACCCAGCTGATTGCGGCCCTCGCGAGCCCAGACTGGATTGTGCGGATGCATGCGGCCAAAGCACTGGGGCGGATTCAAGACCCTCAGTCCGTAGGTCCGCTGGTGCCGCGACTACAAGATTCGGTGAAGGCCGTGCGTGAGGAGGCGTCGACTGCCCTCGCGGCTATCGGGGAAGCGGCGTTTTCGTCTTTGCTTGTTGCCCTGACTCACAGTGAATGGCTGGTGCGATTGCATGCGGTAGAAGCCTTGGGGAAAACCAAGTCTCCTGAGGCGGTGGCCCCTCTGCTGTCGGTACTCTTCAACGATCGGGACAGGGCGGTTCGCGAGGATGCGATCCGCGCGCTTGGTCAGATCGGCGATCCGCGCGCGGTGGAATTCCTCGTGACGGTGATGAAGGAGTCGGGGTTGGGGCCGTTGGCGATCGAGGCCCTAGGCAGGATCGGCGATCGTCGAGCGGTGCCGGTGTTGATCGATGTTCTTGAGGGAGTAGGCCGACCGGAGGTCTCGATGCCAATCGATGGCTGCGGCGATCAATGGGGCGAGGAACTCATCACATTGGGTGCGGCTGCCAGGGCTTTAGGTGCGATTCGAGACGAGGCGGGCATTCCGTCGCTTATCAAGGCGCTCGGCTATACGGTCACAAGGGCGGATGCCGCCGATGCGCTGACTCGATTCGGAGGCGTGGTGATCGCTCAGTTGCTCGCTCTGTTGGCACATGAGTCGGACGACAACATCCGGTACCATATCAAAGAGACGTTGACCAAGGTGGGCTGGCGGCCTGGCCGCATCTAACAGGATGCTCAAAAAGGCCGCCAGCGTCGTTCTCGGTTCATCGAAATCCTCAACGTACCCCAGAGGGTACGCCTCCGGTTTCGATTCGCCTGCGGCCTTGCTGGACAGCCTTTTTGAGTATCCTATTGGGCCAATGCGCAATGGTGAATGTTGGATTTTAATTGATCACTCAGCACTTATTGCAAGTCAGACCATCGAGCTATGCCGAAAGAAACGATCGAAATGCTGGTCTCTGAGCTCGTCCACGAAGAGGACTGGCGACGGATGCGAGCGACTGCTGCCTGCCTGTCTGGCGGGCCTCGTGCAGTGCAGGCTCTCGTTCATGCATTGCAGACCGGTTTACCGGCGTTGAAATCCGAGGCGGCGACCATGCTGGCTCGTGTGAACGATCCTCAGGCCGGTGTCCCCTTGGTTGGCTTACTCCGTGATGAAGATGAGGCCGTCCGCAAGGCCGGTGCATCGGCCTTGGAACATATGGCGGGAGTGCTTGACGAGACGACCGCCGCCGCGCTGACCTCGCTGCTCTATGCGTCGAAGGACGAGAGGGTTCGCCTGGTGGCTTCGCAGTTGCTGGGGATCATTCCAAATGCGATCGCGCCACTCTGCGAGATGTTGACCCATCAGGACCCGGAAGCGCAGATCATGGCGGCAGAGATGCTGGAACGTTTGCTCGACCCCCGTTCGTCGGATGCGTTCATCAATGCCATGGGGCAACCGGCCGTTCGAGACATTGCCGTACGGACTCTCAAGAAATTGAGCGCCATTCGTGAGCGCATCGACCAGGTGTTGGACGAGCTTCGCGCAATCGAAGAGTTGAGCGAGCGGGAAGAGGCTCGCATGAGTACTGTGATCAATCTTCTGGCCATCGGGCGTCCAAGTGTGGAGATTTTGATCGAGTATCTGGAAGATGACGATTGGGTGGTCCGGGAAGCTGCCGCCGACCTGCTGGGGAAGATCGGCGATGTGCGCGCAGTCGAACCCTTGATGCGTCGGTTGCAGGTCGACAAAGATACAGGGGTGAAAGAACTGGCCATGAAATCATTGGGGTTGATCGGCGATGCCAGGCCAGCCCAACTCTATATCGAAGCCATTCCCATTCGACCTCTGCGGGTCTATGCCATGGAGGCCTTGGCCAAGGTGAAAGACGTGGAAGTGTTGCGACCTTACAAGGAGCTGTTCGATCGGTTGAGGACGGATCGAGACGGCTTGGTTGCCTACAACTCAGGGTTGATCGCCGACAAACTTGAAGCGCTCGACGGGGCGCCTGTCGGGAGTCAGGGGGGGCAGGAGGACGATGAGTGACGGGATACAGGCTGAACGGATCGAACAATTGATCGGGGCCCTTCGGGACGACAATGAGACTCTCCGCGACCATGCAATTGCCAGTTTGAGTCAAGTGGGTGAGGGCGCGGTGGGGCCGCTCATTGGCCTCATGGCGGACGAAGATGTTCTGATTCGGGAAGCGGCAACCAGTGCCATTGTGCGGATCGGTCCGTCCGTTGTCGAGCCTTTGATCGAGGCCTTGGGGGACGATGAATGGGCGATTCGCGAGCAGGCTGCGTCTGGCTTGGGCAAGTTGAAGGATCCGCGAGGGGTCGATCCCCTTGTGGAGGCGCTCAAGGACAAAGATGGCGCGGTGAGGACTGCCGCCGTCTGGGCGCTTGAGCGGATCGGCGATGCGAGCGCGGTGCCCGGGTTGATCGAAGCCTTGACCGATAACACGGTGCGTGAGGACGTGGCGCGTGTGTTGAAAAAGATCGGCGATGCGCGGGCTGTGGAGGCCTTGATCGACGGGTTGCTGGGCAATAATTGGATGGTGCGACGCCATGCGGCCGAAGCCTTGGGCAAGATCGGCGATGTCCGTGGGGTAGTCCCCTTGATCGAATCGCTCAAGGATGAAGACTGGCTTGTGCGGCGGAATGCCGCCGAGTCGCTCGCGAGGCTTGGGGCGAAGCAGGCGATCGAACCCCTGCTCCCGCTGCTCGAAGATGAGAATACGATGGTCCAGGAAACAGTCGAAGGTGTGTTGGCGAGTCTTGGTTGGAACGCGAAGCCGTAATACAGGATGCTGAAAAAGCCTGCCAGCGTATGAAGACGGTTGTTTGGTTGAACGAAACCAACGAGATGAACTAAACAAACCAGATGAACCAGATAGACCGGGCTTGTCAGACCATAAGAAGTTCTCGTGGGTGAAAATATTTTTTCCGCGGTCGGCTAATTAATAATTCTGCGTACGTAAAGGATACACATCATGGCGGATGAAGCTCCTCCAAAGCTTATTCAGATCGGTCCCAAGGGGGGCGCGAAGAAAGATGGGTTCAATCTCGTGACGGAACGAGTCGTTGCGGTGAACCCTGAGGCGAAACAGCTCGAAGTCGAACTGTTGGCCTACGATGGGAAGACGGTTGTATTGGACGTCGATGACGAGGCGCTTGAAGAGCTGAAACGGATCAAGGTGGGGGACGGCGCCACGATCCGCGTCGTCGAAGAGGGTGGGCGACGGGTTGCCAAGAGCTTCCGGATTCGCGCGAAAGATCCCAATGCGGCTCGGGCCGACGCGATGCTGTTGGATCTGAAAGATAGCCACTGGCTGAATCGAAAATATGCGGCTGAGGTGCTGGGTGAGCTCAAAGAAACCCGCGCCGTTCGGCCGTTGGTCGATGCGTTGGCGGATGACGTCGGCGATGTCCGGCAACGGGCCTACGATTCCTTGATCAAAATCGGGGGAGCGGCGGTGCCGTCGCTCGTGCCTTTGTTGGTTTCGGAGGAAGATGAAATCAGACAATCCGTGACAGAAATCATCCGTAAAATCGGAAAGCCGGCGGTGGAACCGCTGGCCTCGGCGCTCGCCGAGGCTGACGATCGATTGAAAGCCAGGGTGATGAAGGTGTTGGACCGGATGGGCTATAAGCCGAAGGTCAAGGATGAGGCCAAGGGCGTTGAAGCGCCGCGACTGACATAACGTCCTGTTATGTGGCAGAAGCAGGAGCCTTGCTGGGTCTTCCGACCGAAATATGACGGAAGCCGAAGCCCGCGACCCGGTCCGGTTCATAGACATTGCGCAAGTCGAAGAAGATGGGTTGGCGCAAGAGGGTTTTCAGTCTGTCGAAATCAAGGGTTCGGAACTGGTTCCATTCGGTCATGAGAATTAACGCATCCGCTCCCTCTGCCGCTTCATAGGCATCATTGCAAGGGATGAGGCCCGACACCGTGTGGCAGGCTTCTTCAAGCGCGGCGGGGTCGTAGGCGCGAACGGTGGCGCCCTGATTCATGAGTGCTTGTGCGATGGCCAGGGCCGGCGCATCCCGTAGGTCGTTCGTATTGGGTTTGAACGACAAGCCCAACATGGCGAAGGTCTTCCCCTTGAGTCCCCCGACCGCGTTCGTGATCTTTTCAACCATGCGGACTCGCTGCTGCTCGTTGATGAGGGCGGCAGCGCTTGCAATCTGCATGGGATAGCCGACTCGTTCCCCTGTCTGTACCAGCGCCGCCAGATCTTTCGGGAAGCAGGATCCACCGAACCCCGGTCCTGCGTGCAAAAACTTCGATCCAATCCGGTTATCGAGCCCCATACCTTTTGCGACCATCTGTACGTTTGCGCCGACCCGTTCACAGACTGTCGCGATTTCATTGATGAACGAAATTTTGGTGGCAAGAAAGGCATTGGAGGCATACTTGATCATTTCAGCGGTCGGAATGTCGGTCACGACGAAGGGGGTTTCGATCAGATAGAGCGGGCGATAGAGATCTTTCATGATGGCCACCGCCTGTTCGCTGTCCGCGCCGATGACGACTCGGTTTGGCCGCATGAAATCTTCGATGGCGGACCCTTCGCGAAGAAATTCAGGGTTGGAGACGATGTCGAAGCGGAACTTTCCCGTTTGATTGGCGCTGATCACCTCGCGCAGTTTTTCTCCGGTTCCTACCGGGACGGTCGACTTGGTCACGATGACCTTGTACCCGGTCATGCTTCTGGCAATGCCACGGCCGACTTCTTCCACATAGGAGAGATCCGCCGATCCGTCTGGGCGGGGTGGTGTTCCAACCGCAATGAAGATGACGAGGGCCTTATCGACGGCCTTGGCGACGTCGGTGGTAAAGCTGATCCGGTTTTCCCGAATGCCTTTGGCCACGAGCTCCGTAATGCCCGGCTCATAGAACGGCACATCGCCCTTCTCAAGTCTGGCGATTCGTTTGGCGTCTGTGTCCATGCAGGTGACGTTGACTCCGAATTCCGAAAAGCAGGCTCCTGTAACCAACCCGACATAGCCGGTTCCAATCACACTGATATTCATGGGTGTCTCTCCTCCTATGGCCGAGAACAAATTGTGCCGAGTATAACAACGATCTCGAAGTCGAGCAATGAAGTTATGGAAGTTATGGAAGCCATGCCCAGCTGGAAGAGCCGCTCGTTGACAGCTGTGCGGGGGCTGAGTACTATTTACACCCTTCATCGGACAGTTCCTACGTATGGCAACTCACAGCAGACCGCTTCAGCGACCGCTCGCCGTGATGATGCGCCGGACTTTGCGCACGATCAGTCCTGATGCGACGCTGTTGGAGGCGGCTCAGCTGATGCGTGACACAAAAGTCGGCGCCTTACTGGTGCATGAGGCCGGCCACTACAGAGGGCTGGTCAGCGAATCGGATTTGGTTCGCAAGGGGATGGCCGATTCTTGTCCGCCGCACGAGACGTTGGTCCGTGCCGTCATGAGCCGCCCGCTCCTATCGATCGATGCTGCCTGCTCACCCCACGAGGCGAGTGAGAAAATGGCGGAGCATGGGATTCGGCATCTTGCCGTCTCCGACGAGGGACAGATCGTCGGCATCATCTCCGTCCGCGACCTCTTGCGCTACTTCAAAAACTGGGGCGGTCTGTGAGCCTATTGGTTCACGGGCGAGGGCCGGCTGAACCCCCTACCCTGTGTGATATTTCCGCATGACTGTTGTGGGCTGTTCGACTCGCACCCCCCGATGGTTTCTGCTCTTGACGGCGCTGGCGACCGGTGCGGTGGTGATGGCGCTTGAAATTGTGGGAAGCCGGCTCTTAGCTCCTGTCTTCGGAAACTCACTATTTGTCTGGGGCGCCTTGATCGGGGTGATTCTTGCCGCCATGAGCAGCGGATATGCCTTCGGCGGTTGGGTGTCCGATCGGTATCCCGGTTCACAGGTGTTGGCGGGTCTACTGTTGTTCTCCGGAGCCTGGACCTTTCTTATCGCGTGGCTCGGCCAGCCGGCGCTCTTTAAGGTGGCTTCCGCGATTGAAGATCCTCGGTGGGGACCCTGTGTCGCTGCGGCACTGCTTTTAGGCCCGCCGGCCTTTGGTCTGAGCGGTGTACTGCCGGCTCTGTTGCGGTTGGCCGTGTCGGACTTTGAGTATTTCGGCCGGCATACCGGTCGGATGATTGCGCTCTCGACGATGGGCAGCTTGGTGGGAACGTGGGGGACGGCGTTTTTCTTTTTATCATGGATCGGCAGCCAGGCGCTTGTTGCATGGCTGGGTGCTGTTCAAGCGGGGCTTGGTATCTGGTGGTTGATCAGGGGGACGACTGGGCGGCCAGTGGCGATCGGAACGGCCCTGCTAAGCGTTCTAGGGTTAGGGGCCGGCGCCTGGTTTCCGGTCCAGGTGTTGCCGGCCCCGGTACATCAGGAAGACAGCCCCTACCAGCAAGTACGAATTCGCGATGATGACCTGTTTCGTTACCTGATCTTGGACCGGACCTACCACGCGGTGATGTGGAAGGTGGACCCGATCGCGCTGTTTCTTCCCTATAGCCAGGTGATGGTGGCATCGCTGGCGTTGGTGCCGGAACCCAAACAGGGTTTGATCCTGGGTCACGGAGGCGGATCGCTGGCGAAATGGCTCGCCCATCGCTGGCCTGAACTCGATCTGGACATCGTGGAGTTCGATCCTGCGGTTGTCCGCATGGCCGAAGACTATTTCTCGTATCGGCGGCCTCCCCAACATCACGTGCACGTTCGGGATGCCCGGGTCTTTCTGAATTCTACGGATCGAACCTACGACATCATTTGGGTCGATGCCTTTGCTCGACAGATGATTCCGTTTCACCTGACCACGGTAGAATTCTTCGCAGCCTTGCGCGCCCATCTGAAGCCGAATGGTGTCCTGACATTGAATTTGGCTTCGTCGGGCGAGGGGGGAGATCTGTTGCGAGCCAATGCGGTGGTACAGACGATGAGACGGTCTTTCCCCAGCATTGAGTCCTTTGGGGTCAAGGGGCCATGGAAGTCTTCTCCGGAGCGGTCGGAGAATATAGTTTTTTTTGCCGGTTCGCCGCTTGAACAGCATTCGTTCTCTCATATCGCGACCGACGTGCACCGATTGATTGAACAGCAGCGTCTTCCATTCGAGGTTATGGACTTACTGGGCACCCGCCGTACTCAACCCTGGGAGGCGGGGCTTGTGCTCACGGATGACCATGCGCCATTTGACCTCCTGATCGGGTCCACGATCCATGAGGCACAGCCTGGGGCGGAGAAGCGACACTAATCTCTTGAAACAGTTATGACTCGAAGGTTGAGGTAAAGTTCGATATTGAAGGTGGGGCTCAGAAAAGATATAGAATAACGTTCTTGCTTCCTTTTTCGTCGCAGTGCTATCTATAGGGCTGCTTCTCGAAGAGAATACGAACGATTACGACATGATGGACAGACGCAGGTCGGTCGTGGTCGATAAGGTCTAGGCTACGTGGGCTTGGGAGTAGGGATTCACCAATTCATTACATCTCTTCTTTTTTAAGGAGGTAGGTCATGGGCAAGACGATGTTAGGGGTCTTCTTCGGCCTCGTGATGGTCGCAGCTGGGGCATCTGTAGCGTTTGCGCTCCAGGCAGGCGGAGTAGAAATCGGGGATTTGGAGACTGGCTCCGTCGTAGGTCAGTCGTTTAAGGAGCTGGATGTTGACGCCCAGCTGTTCGCAATCGAGATAGGGGACTTAAAGACGTGGTATCCACCCATCACGGTGATCGATTTCAAAGTTCGACCTGGCCGTCCTGTCTTGCTGAAGGTGACGAACAAGGCCACTGCTGAGCATGGATTCCAGATGACCGATGCGGTGAACGCTGGTTCTCCATTTGTGATGAAAGCTGAAGTGGTGCTGAAGCCTGGCGAAACCAAGTATATCGGGGTTCCAACCAGTGACATGTTCTACGCCACTCAGGGGAATACGCTGATTTATCGCTGTCACCTCCATCCGGGGCATGTTGGCGGCAAGATTCTTATGCTCAAATAATCGTTCTTCGCAGAGGTGAGTGACCATCGCCCTCTTTGCGATACTGCGGAGAGGGCGATGATTTTTTAGCAGGATGCTGAAAAAATCCGCCAGCGGCGTTCTCGCCTTGAAAGCATCCTCAACGTAGCCCAGAGGCTACGCCTCCGGTGCTTTCTTCGGCTGCGGCCTTGCTGAGAAGAACGGTCTGCCTGCTCCCTTGCATCCTTCTGAGGCCGCGCGTTGCGCGAGCACGGGGATCGTCCCAGTCACCCCGCCCCATTTTCAGCATTCCACTAGGCTTACAAAAAGTAGAAATGATTCGTAGGCCCGGTTCCGTGACCGATCGCCAGACTGTGACGGATAGCTTCGGTGAGATAGGCCTTGGCCGCTTGCACTGCGTCGTTCATAGGTTTGCCCAGCGCGAGATGGGCCGCGATAGCCGAAGCGAAGGTGCAGCCGGTGCCATGAGTGTGGGGGGTATCGATGAATTCTCCCTTGAATACATTGAAGAATCGGCCGTCGTAGAGCAGATCGGTCGCTCGATCTGTCGGTAAATGTCCTCCCTTGATCAAGACATGCTTGCAGCCGAACCCATGAATGATCTTGGCGGCGCGGCGTGCATCCGCGAGGGTCTTGATTTCAAGGCCGGATAGTTGCTGGGCTTCGTGGATGTTCGGCGTGACGAGCAGAGCCAAAGGGAAGAGCTGTGTCTTGAGGGCATCAATCGCTTCCGGTTTGAGCAGTGCATGGCCGGTCTTCGAGATCATCACCGGATCCACCACGAGATTCATGACACGTTGAGGCTTCAGCAACCTGGCGACCACCTCGACGATCGCCGCAGAGGACAGCATCCCTGTCTTTACCGCTGCGACCTCGAAATCGTCGAATACAGCGTCGATCTGCGCTGCGACGATCGAGGTCGGCAACTCGAAGACATCGGTGACCTCTTCCGTATTCTGTGCCGTGACGGCAGTAATCACCGACATGGCATACACGCCATTGGCCGACATGGCCTTGATGTCGGCTTGAATTCCTGCTCCTCCGCCGGAGTCTGATCCGGCAATCGTTAAGACTTGCTTGATGGCTTGTGTGTCCATGTGCCTATCAATTGGAAGGTAGCGGTATTGCGTCGATTGCTGCTGGAGGAGCTCCAGTTGATTCAGTCTTGAGGCCTTCGATTGTGAAGAGAGCATCGGGCCTTGGCAATTTTTCGTGGTAACGAAAGGTGAATTGGCTTCCGGTCGTGTCGGCCGGAGCTGAGAACGTCAGCACAGCCCGGCCCTTTCCCCGTCGAGCGATCTCGATGCCGCGCATGCAGAGGCCTTCGCGGTTATCCTCCACCTCCAGTTTCCACTGCCCACCATGCTCATCTTCGAGCAGAGTGTCGTGCAGCAGGCACAGCATCTTGACATTGCGCGAGGACTTATTCTCGATCGTGATATCGGCCGTGACCTGTTTGTCCCGCTTGTGCAGGGCGGTCGCGACCAGCTGATAATGATCGTTACTGTAGAATCCAAGACCGGGCGGTGGCGCAGGCTTGGCAGAAGTATCCACCTTTACGACAGGCGGCTTGTTTGCCTCCTTGATCAGCTCCGCGAGAGGGCCGGTTGTAGGAATCGTGCCGCGCGTCGCACCCAGTGATTGCACGGTGCTGGGGCTGAATAGTTTCACCGTCACCCGAAAACCGTCCGGCGATTCCAGATATGAACCGGTCGCAAATACATCGGCGCGCACAGCCTTGGCTGCCTGGCCGACTCCTTTAGCCTGAGCCGGCTCGAGTTGCGTGACATGGAACTTCTTCAACGTCGAGCCCACCAAGGTGCGGTCGACGACTTTGATGTCACCTGCGACCAGAATCTGGGTGCCTAATTCTTCCGCCAAAAATGTCCCTATCGGTGTGACCTTGCCCTTGGCATCCGTAAAGTCCACCACCGCCAGCCGTCCCCTTCCCGCCTTGACAGCGTCGGCGATCACTCCCTCCGCCAACTGCTTCAAACTCTCCTCATATTGCGACGCCGCATAAGCCGGAACCGCCCAGAGAGCAGTGATGACAAGTATGACCGTGATCAGAAGACGATTCATGCCGGGGAATTATCCTTTGGTACAGGAGACAACTTCACCGCTAAGGCACATTATACTCAGCAAGCATGGCCTGTCCAGCAAGGGAGTGCACTTGGTCGGCATCGCCAGATAGCTAAGTTGACGCCCAACCGAAAGTGTCTTAGAGTACGAGCCGAGCTTGCAGTGGTGGAAGACCGTGAGGAGGACTGGTCATCATTCGTGTACTCGTGATGGGTGTTCCAGCATCTCGATTGGTACTCGGAGAAGTCTCTTCTTTATCGGGCAGGAGTGGCCATGGTTTCGAAACTGACCAGCGGCATGTCTGTTCCCAAAGGGACGAAGTTTAACTTTTCGAACCCGATGACCTGGCCCTTGCGATCCTTCATAAGGATGACATCATCGCCGGTTTCTTCGCACAGGTGTTCCTGATCGGGGTCTCCAAACCACACCGTCAGTGTGTTTCCGACCGGGTCGAAGAACAGCTTTATTTTCGTTTCCATATCTCCGTCCCTCATGCTCCGGCGCGAATTGCATCAGGGGAGAATTGAATGACGAATAGATCCCTGAAACTCAGAACTATCAATTGAATTACGGTAGGACGAAGTGCCCAGTCAAGCAACAACCCTACGCAATCTACACGGCACCGGGTAGGTAATGGTCATAAACGGTCCAGCCAGGCCAAGTCGAAAAGCACCGGACGTCCTGAAGACTGGATTGAGCAAAACCTCGGGAAATCCTTCTCAGGACAGAATACAAACAAGACGTCTTGGTAACTAAATGACAAGTCGCCAGGATAACGCCATTCACGCTCGTGCGTCGCATCGAAACTCTCATGAATGATATTGACGAAGGGTTGGAGCTGATAAGGGATGAAGTTATAAACATGCCGTGAGTTTTCATCGATAGGAGTTTATATTTGTTCCTTGAGCAATGATTCTCTAATGTTCAGGCAGGGATTTGCGCCGCGCTCGAACAGCAGGTCTCGATCAAATGCGATCCCGTACTTTGAGCCAAAGTACTTCGCGATGTGCTTTCAATCCTGACAGGGTACTTTCCGTAAAACAGACTGCTTTCGACTCAATTGAACCGTTAAATTTGATGGTCTTCGGATTGAAGACTTTAGTATTTGCCACTTTGCTGTACCAGCCTACTGAGGATGACTTCAAACGCGGCCTCGGTTTCGTGGTGGTATCAGCATCGAGAATTGAGCGGAGGATTTTCCTTGCCTCGGCATCACGCCGTTTCCCATTCTGGCGTATCAAGTGCGTGAGGAGAAATGAGCAGTCAGAACTTAGACTGGCCAGTTTACGCGCGATCGCTGCGTTCGTTTGAGACATCAGATCAATCTTCTTCCCAAGGCCACAGATCCATAGGCGCTATAAACTTTTCCCCTCCTGGAACTGAGGCTAAGCGGTTCGGAGGTTGTTATAGTTTCATTATTCCCTTCACTCCCTAAGGGCCAGTGTTGTTTCTCTGGCAGGCAGCAAGGCTGGGCCAGACTGGGCGCGTCCAACGAGGGCCTTCTGAGGCCGCGCGTTGCGCGAGCAATGGAACGGCCCTGCTGCCTGCCCGTTTTTCCCTCTCCTATTCTCATCTCATTCTGGCACGTCGTGACTCGACGGGTGGCGCGAACCTGGGCGCCCGTCCGCCCGCAGCGGGGTCTCTACACCCTTAGGGGATGGGGCTGGGTTGCCTTCGACTGCGCGCGTCGAACGAGCACAGTTTCATCGTGCGCGTTCCGCGAGCAAGCCACTTGCCTGGACACCTCGGCTCCCGCTTAGAATCCCGATTTTTTAATTCGCTCGACTGCCTCTGCCAACCGTTCCTTCGTCGTACAGACCGTCATCCGAATATACCCTTCGCCCGGCGCGCCGAATCCGTTGCCCGGTGTCGTCACGATCCCGGCTTTTTCCAGCAAGTGGGCTGTAAATGAAGCGGAGGTGTAACCCTTCGGCACGGTCACCCAGATGTAGAATGCTGCAGGTGGAAGATCGACCTCGAGTCCGAGGGTTTTCAATCCAGGCACCAACGTGTCGCGCCGTTCTTGATAGATCTTTCGAATGCCGTCAGTCACGGAATCATCCAGCTCCAGCGCCGTGATTCCGGCAGCCTGCACCGCTTCGAACACGCCTGAGTCCAGGTTGGACTTCACCTTGCCGAGCCCCGCCAAGACATCCTTGTGACCCACGACGAAGCCGATACGCCAGCCGGTCATGTTGTACGTCTTGGAGAGCGAATGGAATTCCACGCCGACATCCTTGGCTCCATCGACTTCCATAAAGCTTGTGGGGCGCTTCCCGTCGTAATAAATCTCAGAGTAGGCCGCGTCGTGACAGACGATGACCTGGTTCTCGTGAGCGAACTCGACGACGCGATTGAAGTAGTCTCTGCTCATGATGACCGACGTCGGATTGTTCGGGGAATTCAGCCACATCAACTTCGCTTTTTTCGCAATGTCTTTTGGGATCGCGTTCAGGTCCGGCAGAAACCCGTTCTCCTTCGTCAGCGGCATGAGGTGCGACACACCGCCTGAAAAACTGGTGCCGACCGGATACACAGGATACCCAGGGCTCGGGACGAGCACGATATCGCCAGGGTCGACGAAGGCCAGGTGAATGTGGCCGATCCCTTCTTTTGACCCGATCAGGGTCAGTACTTCGTTCGCCGGATCGAGCGTGACATTGAATCGGCGCTGGTACCAGTCGGCGACCGCTTTGCGGAAGGCCAGCATGCCTTCGTAGGAGGGATACTGGTGATGTTTCGGACTCTTGGCGGCCTGAGCCAGACTGTCGATGATCGGCGCCGGGGTGGGCAAATCCGGATCGCCGATGCCGAGATTGATGATATCCACACCCTTGGCAATCGCAGCCTGTTTCATCTTGTCGATGGCGGCAAAGAGATAGGGAGGGAGAGTCCTAATTCTGGTTGCGACCTCAATAGGGAAACCGGCCATGTTCGATCAGACTCCTTTCATGGAATAGCGTTCAGTGATCAGCAGACTGATTGCTGATCGCCTTGCACGAGGCGGTTTAGAGTACTTCAGAGCAGTGCCGGCAATCAATGTGCAGGATCGAGCAGATGGGCAACCAGCCGATCGGCGACCTGATGGAGTTGTGGGAGATGGGGAAGTGCGATGGATCTCACGTTATACGCAGCGAGACCTGCCTTCGCGAGGTCTGGCGCACATTCTGAGCAAAGTGAGTCGATTCCAGTCTGCTCCATTTCCAGGTGAAACAAGAGGCCATAAGCATGTGGGCCATATCGGAATGCCTGCAATGGGGCAATTTCTGAACCGGCCAGTGGGACGCAGTCGTTGGGCAGATCAAAGATTTCGCCGTGCCATTCAAATACCTCGAAAGTCTCAGGGCAGGCAGCAAATACGGGATCACTCTTGCCCTCACTCGTGAGCCGAATGGGCGTCATCCCAATTTCCAGTTCCTTGCCGGATCGCACAGTGGCTCCCAGCGATTTTGCCATGAACTGACTGCCTAGGCAGACACCGATCACTGGCTTGCCGGACAGGATTACGGATCGAATGAATGCCGTCTCTTCGGCAATCCAAGTATCCGAATCATTCACCGACATAGGCCCGCCCATTACAATGAGTAGATCGCCCGCGTCTTTCGGCAGACCGTCTCGTGGAACGAGATGGCGCTCCAAGCTTACGCCGTGCGCAGTCAGCGCCGTCGCGAAAGCTCCTGGCCCTTCAAAGGGAACATGTGTCAGACAGACGGCGCGCATCGGATTAACTGTCATGGGAAACGAAGAAATGTCAAGTGGACGTGAGCCGCAAGTGTAGGAGCTCTATTCCAGATTTCAGGTTTGCCTCGAATCGTCCGAAAGGTAGGATATGTCTTCTGAGACTGCCTATCTGACTGTCGGGCACGAGGGGGCGCTTCCTGCCACGATCGATGTTTCTCTGCCAGGCTACTCGATCCATCAGCGGTTGCGTTCCGCGTATCATGCCGTACGGTATCGTCTTGCGAACAACTTGCGCTGGTCCTTGGGCGAGTACCGCGAGCTGCCTGCCGGCCATCTCCTCGATCTGACGCAGGAACAGCGATCCCGTGTGGCCGTTCTGCAACGACGCTACAGTATGAAGTTCGAGGCCCATCTGAGCGCCGGTACTGCCCTGAGAACCTATGATTATCTCGACTTGCTCGATCAGGCATGGACAGATTGGGACCTTGCTCGTCCATCGCACGGCATTGTGTACGATGTCGGCTGTGCGAATTTCTGGTATGCGCGGACTCTCGGCGCGTTCTTTCGCCCAAAACGGTTGGTTGGCGTGGAAGTCGATGGCTATCGGCTTTACCGTAACGGACATTGCCGACGGGATTATGCCCGTGGGTATCTGCGCGAGCTTCCTCACGCTGCCTTTGAGGTGAGGGACTACGTGGGGGTTCGGCAGCGCGCCGATGTGATCACCGCCTGGTTTCCGTTCATCACTTCTGGACGGTTACTCGCCTGGCGGTTACCACTTTCGCTGTTTGATCCAGAGTCTCTTATCCGGGCCATTTTGTCGAACCTCAATCCCAACGGGGTGTTTGTCATGGTCAACCACAACCAGGCCGAGGCGAACATTGCAGCTGCACTTTGTCGAATGGTAGGGCTGAGCAATATGGGGTCGACGTATATCAAACGGTCCATCCGTTCCCGTCTGGTTGCACCGGTCATTTCCTGTTGGCGACGGGGAGCTCGTCACACGAACGCACGACGAGATCTCAGGTTGCTTCCGTCACGCTTGCATTAGAGTCTTGTGCTGCAGCAGATGGTCAAGATATCGATAAGCTTCGAGGACTGAACCTCCGTTGGTCCGGCTCCTTCGCAAGTTCGTATGTTTTACCCTTCAGATCCGTCGTCTATCTTCCGAAAATAGACCATGCCGCTAGAGGTTGAAAGCACGGTTTCCGGCAACGAACGATTTTTGCCGCTTGCCCTCGCCAGTCCATCGCCACGGTATTCTCTGTCTCAGCGCCTGCGGTCCGATTATCACGCGTTCTGGTATCGATTGGGCGAGAGACTGAACTGGTCGCGCGGCGTCTATCGCGAGCGGCCGGTGAGGCGCCTGAACCATCTGAACGGGATTCAGCAGGAAAGGATCGCGGCGCTTCAGCGGCGTTTCATGGTCCAATTCGAGCAGCACAGTGAACATCTGACGGCGCTCAAAAGTTACGATTATCTCGATATCCTCGAACAAGCCTGGTCGGCGTGGGGGCGCCCTCGTTCGATCGGTGGTGTTGTGCAGGACGTCGGGTCGAGCAACTTCTGGTACGCTTCAGTGTTGCACGCCTTTTTTCGACCGACTGAACTGACGGGCATCGAAGTCGAAGGTCATCGGATATATTTCAACGGGTATAGCCGCTGGGATTACGCGTGCGGCTATATTCAGGATTTGCCGAACACGGAATTTGTCATCGGCGACTATGCGAAGTACGGGCAGGCGGCCGATGTCGTCGTGGCCTGGTATCCTTTCGTGACGCCTGCACCGGTTCTTGCCTGGCGACTCCCGCTCTCTTTGCTTGCGCCTCAGGCATTGTTCTCACGCATCGCTCAGAATCTAAAGCCCAATGGAGTGTTCGTTATGGTGAACCAAGGCGCGGCGGAGGCAGCGATCGCGGCCTCGCTCTGTAGTCACGCGGGCTTGGAACGTCAGGATTCATGCGAGTTGAGATCGACGCTCCGTTCTCGCCGCGTTTTCCCGGTGGTGTCCTGTTGGACAGCCACAAGTCCACGCTAGCTGTTCTGCTTCGGGCTACGTTACAATTCGCTGCATGAAGCAACTGATCAAGACCATCGAGGATCTGCGTTGGCTCATGGGCCATACCGGCGGATTCCGCGGCGGCTATGTCACGGATGTGCAGGTATCGAAGCGACGGCTGTTGGACGAAGCGTCGGGCCGCGAAGTGCCGGCCGGGACGACGGTCACGGTCGTGATCCGCTATCGTATTCGCGAGATGGCTTGCGTCGCGAAACTGACGATGAACAGCGTGACGGACTTCTCGATGTTTGAACAGGAAGGGGCCGATTGCTCGACGCTGGGGGTGATTCAAGCGGAATTGACCGACGGGAAATTCCGTTTCTGGTTCGACCCCCAGGGTGAGCTCTACGCGGTCTGCGAGGAAGTGCAGCTGGAAGAAGTGGCGGCGCCGAGCCTCGAAGCCCTCTCGTTGGAGCAGGTGGCCCAATGGATATTTCAAAGCACAGCGACGGATTGGCCGACGGTGACCTGGATATTGGCCGAGCTGGACCTGGCGGGTGTTCCCTGTGTCTGGCGAACGATTGTTTCATCTCCCGGACAGCACTCTGCCATTCAGTGGGAAGGGGAATTGCTTCCGGCGTCGATGCAAGGGGAAATGGATGTCAGAGGGATTCACTGCATGCTGTATGGGCCCCATGAAGGGTCAGGGTTCGGCATGGTACTGAGAGTTCTGGGGATGCAGGATCGCCGTACCGGTCAGGTCCTTTCGCTCCTGGCTGACTTGATCGTCCAACGGTTCTCCGGCCAGTGCCTGGTGGGCAATACGATCATTCCTGGTGGAGAATGGCAGCATTGGAAGTCGATGGGACGGCTACGCGGAGCCGATGAGTCGTGAGTGGGGGGGCGGTCAGGAGGGTTGACGAAGGAACCGAACGAAGCTGGGGGATCTTCGTCTGATTCAACCACACACACGAGACAGACCAGACTCATAAAATAGAGTCACTAGCCTGGTCCCGCGTTTTTAACTGCCGGATTAGATTTTTATACCAGGGCCTGGCCGGGGGCTGGCTCCGGCAGGCGGGTGCCGTTGAGATGCGCGAAGGCCGCAGCGCCGTTCCCGCTCTTCACGCCGTTGACGTGCGCCTTGCCGTTTACATATTTCTCGTTTACACATTCCACCAGGGCCCAGAGCCGGAACGGATTCACGCTCTGCTTCCTGGCAACGTGCAGCGGCGTTCCTTCCAGCACAGTGTGGAGCGCCAGGTCTGTCCGCCATCCTAAATTTTTCGTGATAGGAGAAAGCACTTTTTCGATTGCGGCGATGGCTTTGTTGTCGTTGCTGAAGTGATTCAACATGATAATCCGTCCACCGGGCCGACAGACGCGAATCATTTCGCTGACGACCTTACGGTAGTCCGGGACAGCGGTAACGACGTAGGCGGCGACGACTGTGTCGAAACTATCGTCTTTGAATTCCATCGCGCCGGCATCCATTCGATGGAGTTGCACGTGGTCCATCCGGTGTTCTGCCGCTCGTTGCTTCGCTTGGTCCAGCATGCCTTCGGAAAAATCGATGCCGACGATCTGACAATGGCGGGGGTACATCGGCAGGGCCAAGCCGGTTCCGACTCCCACTTCGAGGATTTTTTCATGGGGCTGGGCGTTCAAATTCTGAATGATCGACTGGCGCCCTTCGTGAAACACTTTCCCGAAAATCCGATCGTAGATCTTGGCGTAAGACGTATAGACGCGCTCGATCTTCGCTAAATCCATGTCACCTCCGACTCCATATATGATTCAAGACGACTTGCGCTCCTCGACACACGAGGGATGGGCCGACTGCCGCAACTACATAAGGGAAAATTGTGCGGCGGAGCACCTGAATGGAGCGAGGGGACCCGCCTGAACAGCACGCGAGCTACTCTAGCCAACTCGCTGCAGCGAGTCAACAGATTATCTTGAGCCCTGAACTTGATTCGCTCGCGGTCGCTATGGGATAGGTACCGGCATGATTTTCGCTGGCTTCTTTGCTGGTGCCTTGTTCCTCGGCCTCATTCTCGGAGACTGGTTCTACTTCATGCGCCTCACGCCGGATGCGAGTCGGTATGGATGCGGGATCGCCCGCGTGCATGACCGATTCACGCAGACGACCATGAAGGAACTGGCCGACCGGTTTGATGCCAATGGTCTTTTAACGTTGCCGCATGGAACTGCGAGATTTTACCAGGATCTGAACCAGATCGTGATTCGCCAAAAGTACCGGCTGTTTGCCATGGGCTTCCGAACATTGTGGCCGCTGAAAGGGTTGGTCTCCCTGTCTCACGAAGGTGATGCAGTTGCGGTCATGTGCCGAAAGCTCACTCCCTGGTCCTCGGCTCTTCTCACCGGCCTCTGGTTTGTCTTGGTGGCCGTCGGTACGGTAGGGGCCTTGATCTCCCTGTTTGCCGAAGGAGAACTGGCGGCACTAGGAGGAATGACCCTGGCCTTTGGGATTGTGGGATTGGGACTTGTTTTTTTGTTGTCCGGCGCCATTACAGTTGTGTTTGCCTATCGATTAGAGAATGCCCGGCTTACGATCGTCTATGAAGAACTCCGGGAACTGCTCGAAGGATCCCGCGTGCCTCAGGCATGACGGTTCGTTGAGATACCGGTGAATAGGATCAACGGCCGGCCCAGCGACGAATACTGAGGAGGTATCGTTAACGGTTTATCCAGTATCATTGCACTCCAGTTTAAGATCGCCATGCCTAAACCGAAAGATCCTGTAGCAGATCATACTCTGGCGCTTCGAGAGGAGTTCCGTCATCACCTTGAACTGTTCTATGCCCAGCTCAAACTGGCGCCGCCCTATGAGAGTGTCGAAAGCGCCATTCGTTCGCTTACGACGTCGGCCCACGCATTGCCGCCGCTGGAACGTGCGCGCCTGACCACCGACGCTACTGCGCGATGGCGGCAATTTCGTCAAGCTTTTGAATCGTCCGGGCTCAGCAAGAAGCACCGTGGAATCATTGCTGGCCTTGCGCGCAACCGGTCCAGCCTGAATCTTCCTGCCGAATACGATCAGTTTCTAGAGCTTTATCTTTCCTAGTCCAGGGCGGACAATCGATATTCGAAACAGGGTATGCAGGGGCAAGACGCGCAGCCCGAGGAGAGAGAGTGGTGTATGGCCTGGAGGTATTCTGGATCTGAAAGAGATATCCGTGTTGACAAGGCGTGCCGCTCGCGCTATTATTCACGTACTATCTCAGTTCGATTCACAATTATCTCCACACACAAGACTTCCGGGGCGCATCTCGACACAAGTCATAATTTATTTATTCAGGGGACAGAGGCGAATCAGCTCGGCATGAGTTCCGGCCTGCAACAATATCCGCAACCACTGAGACAGGGTCGCACCCTGATAGCAACAAGCAAAAATAGGTAAGTCCTTCACAGGTCATCCTCTTGTAGTTGTTAGACACGATACAACCATCAACGCATTATCATCACCATGTCAGTTCGTGGACAATTTCCCATGGTTCACCATGTGCGATTGCTGCCGATAACAAGGCAGCCGAGGGCTTGAGAGGATACTCATGGCACAAACGAAGGGGGAGGTTATGCATCTCGCGGAACTAAAGCAGAAGTCCATTGCCGATCTCAATGAGGTGGCGCGGGACCTGAAGATCGACGGCGCTCCCAATCTGCGGAAGCAGGAATTGATTTTTGCAATTCTGCAGGCGCAGACCGCGAACAACGGCGTGGTCTTCGGTGAAGGGGTGCTCGAAACGCTCCCCGACGGGTTCGGATTTCTGCGCGCTCCCGATTCGAATTACCTTCCCGGTCCCGACGACATTTATATCTCGCCTTCCCAAATACGGCGTTTCAACCTCCGCACCGGCGACATTGTGTCGGGGCAGATCCGCCCTCCGAAAGAGAGCGAACGGTATTTCGCCCTGCTCAAGGTCGAGAAGGTCAACTACGAAGATCCTGAAGTGTCTCGCGACAAAATCCTTTTCGATAACCTGACTCCGTTGTATCCGGAAGAACGTCTGGTCCTTGAGTTCGATCGCGAAGAATATTGCACCCGCGTGATGGATCTCACGACCCCGATCGGCAAAGGCCAGCGTGGGTTAATCGTCGCGGCTCCCAGAACCGGAAAGACGATGTTGTTGCAGGCTATCGCCCGGGCCATTCTTAAGAACCACAAAGAAGTCACCTTGATTGTGTTGCTCATCGACGAACGGCCGGAAGAAGTCACCGACTGGCAACGGCAGGTGAAGGCCGAAGTCATCAGCTCCACCTTCGATGAGCCGGCCCAACGCCATGCTCAGGTGGCTGAAATGGTGCTTGAAAAGGCCAAGCGACTGGTCGAACATAAGAAAGATGTCGTTGTGTTGCTGGACAGCATTACTCGTCTGGCTCGCGCCTACAATACGATCGCCCCGCCGAGCGGCAAGGTCTTATCGGGCGGTTTGGACTCGAACGCACTCCAGCGGCCGAAGCGGTTCTTTGGGGCGGCCCGCAACATCGAAAACGGCGGCAGTCTGACCATCATGGCAACGGCCCTTGTCGACACCGGCAGCCGGATGGACGATGTGATTTTTGAAGAGTTCAAAGGGACCGGTAACATGGAAGTCCATCTCGATCGCCGTCTGGCCGACAAGCGGCTCTTCCCGGCTATCGATATCAGCCAGTCCGGGACGAGAAAAGAAGAATTGCTGGTGGACAAGGATCGTCTCAACAAGATGTGGATTTTGCGCAAGGTGTTAAGTCCGCTCGGGACGATGGAGGCCATGGAATTCTTAATGGACAAATTGCACGGCACCAAGACAAACCAGGAATTCTTGCAGTCGATGAATCGATAACATCGGGCTTGTATCTGGTCGCTGGGACAGGATAGAGTGATGGGCCTTCGAATGGGCGAAGGTCGATGATTGTAGACGTTCGGGGAGTGTGAATTATGAAGAAGGGCATCCATCCCGTGTACCGGGAAGTCGCAGTGCATTGCGCCTGCGGTAATAAGTATAAGACCAGATCGACGGGCGGCGACATCAATGTCGATATCTGTTCGAACTGTCATCCGTTTTTCACGGGGACGCAGAAGATTATCGACACCGAAGGGCGCGTTGAACGGTTCAAGAAGAAGTACGCGAAGAAAGACAAGTAGCTCGAGAAGGGATCATATGAGGGACCCTGCTTCGTTGAGGGGCAGGGTCTCTTTGTTTTTGTGCATTAAGGGGCCGGGAGCGAGTCGGAAGGAAACGGGGCCATGGAAGCAGCCTTACTGAAGAAATGGGAAGTGTTGGCCGCCCGTTATGATGAGCTGACGAATCAGCTCATGGATCCCTCTCTGATGAGCCAGCCCTCGCAGCTACACAGAGTCAATAAGGAACGGACGGATATCGAACCGGCGGCGAAGCTTCTTGCCACCTATCGGGATAATGCCAAACAGTTGGAAGAAGCGGCTCAGATTCTGGCAGATCCCGGCGCTGGGGTCGACTTGTACGAGATGGCGGAGGAGGAGAGCGCTACGCTCAAACGCCAACAGCGTGAGATCGAGCAACAAGCCCAGGAGTTGCTCATTCCAAAAGACCCACGTGACGAGAAGAGTCTGCTTCTCGAAGTGCGCGCCGGGACCGGCGGTGATGAGGCAGCCCTCTTTGCCGGAGACCTATTCCGCATGTACAGCAAATACGCGGAGATCAAGGGTTTCAAGGTCGATGTGGTGGAAGCCACAGAAACCGGGGGCGGGGGCTACAAGGGTGTTGTGGCGCTGATAGAAGGCAAGGGCGCCTACAGTCACTTCAAGTTCGAAGCCGGGGTGCACCGTGTCCAGCGTGTCCCGGTTACAGAGGCCAGCGGCCGGATTCATACTTCAACCGTTACCGTCGCGGTCATGCCCGAGGTGGATGAGGTGGATGTGCAGATCGATCCCATGGATCTTCGCATCGATACCTTCTGCTCATCCGGCGCCGGAGGGCAGAGTGTCAATACGACAAAATCGGCGGTACGGATTACCCATATCCCGACCGGTGTGGTGGTGAGCTGCCAGGATGAGCGGTCGCAGCTGAAGAATCGCAACAAGGCCATGAGAACCCTGCGGGCCAGAATCGTCGAGGCAGAGCGAGAGA
This sequence comes from Nitrospira sp. CG24E, assembly GCA_002869895.2. Lineage (GTDB taxonomy): Bacteria > Nitrospirota > Nitrospiria > Nitrospirales > Nitrospiraceae > Palsa-1315. The sequence continues at coordinate 231,201 of NEWP02000021.1, forward strand.
GGCAGGAGGCGGAGATCGCCCAGAGTCGCAAGGCCCAGGTCGGCACAGGCGAGCGAAGCGAGAAGATTCGCACCTACAATTTTCCACAGAATCGTGTGACAGATCATCGTGTCGGTGTGACCTTGCATAAGTTGGAGCAGGTGCTCGAGGGCGACCTCGGCGACCTCGTCCAGGCGCTGAAAGCGCAGCGTCAGCAAGAAGTGGGAGCCGCCTAATATGGATGCAGTTGCCCCGATTCCCCAATCGACAGGCCGAGTGACGCTCTGTGAGGTGATCGCTGAGGCGCGGCGGATGCTGGAACAGGCCGGTATCGAGAGCGCCGATCAGGAGGCCTTGTGGCTCGTAGAGCATGTGCTTCGTCTTCCCGCACACCATGTGATCGCCGACCGAGATCGACTGTTGTCCCAGGCCGAATTGTTAGCTGCGAGAGGGCTGATCCGGCGGCGGGTCGGTCGTGAACCCTTGCAGTACATTCTGGGGACTCAGGAATTTTGCGGATTGGAATTTACGGTGAACCCAGCAGTGCTCATCCCGAGGCCGGAGACCGAGCTGTTGGTGGAGTACGTCCTGCAACGCATTTCCGTCGAGCGACAGGCAACCATCCTCGATGCCTGTACGGGATCCGGGTGCATTGCCGTGTCGATTGCGCGACTGAGACCTTGCGCACGGGTGATTGCGACGGACCTCTCGAACTCCTCGCTCGCTGTCGCCAGGCAGAATGCCGCTCGTCATGCGGTGTGCGAGCGCATCACCTGGTTAGAAGGCGACTTGCTGGAGCCGTTGGTCAAGCAGGGGCTTGAAGGGTGTATTGACGTCATCGTCTCGAACCCACCGTATATTGCAGAGACCGATTGGGCGACGCTTCAGCCTGAAGTGCGGTTATTCGAGCCGCGGGGCGCGCTGGTGGCGGGGCCTCATGGGACGGAGTTACATGAACGGTTGCTGCGGGAGGCCGGCCAATACCTGTCTCCCGGAGGCGCATTGATCATGGAAATCGGTGCCGGACAGGCTCGTGCCATGCGTCGGATTGTCGACCAGATGCCCGAATATAGATTTCACCGGCTGGTCTATGATGAGGCGGGGCTTGAGCGTGTCGTGATCGTGGAGCGAGTAGGGGCATAGGGGACGATGGATCGTACGGTCATCATCGGCGGGGCGCCGCTTCGAGGAGAGGTCGAGATCAGCGGGGCAAAGAATGCCACATTGCCGATCTTGGCCTCGACCATTCTTGGCGGCGGCGAATGTGTGATCACCAATGTACCTCGCGTGGTGGATGTCCTCACCATGGGCAAGCTGTTGGGCATCTTGGGCGCGAAGGTGCAGCATGAGGGGAATCGGGCGACCATTAACGCCGCGGTGATCACGTCGACCCAAGCTCCGTACGATCTTGTGAAAACTATGCGGGCCTCCGTGCTCGTGCTGGGGCCGCTGTTGGCGCGATGGGGAGAAGCGACGGTGTCGATGCCCGGTGGCTGCGCGATCGGGTCGCGGCCCGTCAACCTCCATCTTGCCGGACTCGCCAAAATGGGGGCGGAAGTTTCGATGGAACACGGGTATATTCATGCCAAAGCGAAACGGCTGAAAGGGGCGCAGATCTATTGCGATACGCCGACGGTCACCGGAACGGAGAATTTGATGATGGCTGCGTCGCTCGCCCAGGGAACGACGGTCATTGAAAACGCCGCGAAGGAGCCGGAGATCGTGGACCTCGCAAATTTCCTCATAAAGCGAGGAGCCCGTATCGACGGCGCCGGGTCGGATGTCATCACGATCGAAGGCGTCAGGGAGTTGTACGGGAGCGATCACGACATCATTCCGGATCGCATCGAAACGGGAACCTATCTGGTGGCAGGGGCCATTACGGGCGGAGCAGTGACGCTCAATCGATGTTGCCCGCATCATTTAGACGCCTTGCTGTTGAAGTTACGGGAAGCCGGTGTCGAGTTGCAGGTCGAGAAGGAACGGATTCATCTGAATGCGGCATCGCGGCTTAAGGGGATCGACATTCGGACATTGCCGCATCCCGGATTTCCCACCGACATGCAGGCGCAGATGGTGGCCTTAATGACGGCGGCCGAGGGCACAAGTGTGATTACGGAGACGGTATTCGAAAGCCGGTTCATGCATGTCGAAGAGTTGCGGCGGATGGGCGCCGAGATCAAGGTCGAAGGCAATCGGGCGGTCGTGACCGGACCGACTAAGTTGGCTGGAGCCCCGGTGATGGCGTCCGATCTTCGTGCGAGCGCAGGATTGGTCTTGGCCGGTCTTGCAGCAGAAGGCACGACGGAGATTTTGCGGGTCTACCATCTGGATCGCGGGTATGAACGGATGGAGGAGAAACTGCGTGGGTTGGGTGCGACGATTACCCGTCACAAAGAAGGCGCGGGTTCAGCCGAGGCTTGTTGATACTATGCTGACGATTGCCTTGTCGAAAGGGAAAATGTTGGATCTCACGCTGGACGTCTTTCGCCGGGCGGGATATGCCATGGGCAGCCTCTCGACCGAGAGTCGTCGACTGGTATTTCCCTGTCCGGAGGTCGGCATGACCTTTCTGGTCGTGCGGCCGACCGACGTGCCGACCTATGTCGAGTATGGCGCGGCGGACGTCGGGATTGTCGGGAAAGACGTCTTGATGGAGCAGGATAGCGACGTATATGAACCATTGGATTTAGGGTTCGGAGCGTGTAGAATTGCCGTCGCCGCGCTCGATGGGCAGGCTTCACGCGACCGGCTATCCTCGAAAATTCGGGTCGCAACGAAGTATCCAAAGATCACCGAGCGGTATTTCAATCAGCGCGGCGTGCCGGTCGAAATCGTCAAGTTGTACGGGTCGATCGAGCTGGCTCCGTTGGTCGGTCTGGCCGATCGGATCGTCGATCTGGTCGAGACCGGCAACACGCTGAAAGCGCATCACCTCGTCGAAGTGGAGTGTATTGCTCGATCTACAGCCAGGCTTGTCGTCAATCGAGCGAGTTTGAAGCTGAAGCATGCGGTGGTCACAGAGTTGATCAAAAATCTCAGGGCCGTCACCAGCGCAGCGATAGAGCCTCGACCATCCGTTCCGCGGAAGTCTTCGCGCGGAGCACGTCGAAAGGTGAGACGGACGCCCATATGAAGATTGTCGCCTCCACCGAGCGAGTCTTTTCCTCCGCACTGAAAAAAGTGGCTTCGCGCGCCCGCGTGCAGGGGGCGGCCGTTGAAAAAACGGTCAAGTCGATTCTGCAAGCCGTGGAACGGGGCGGCGATAAGGCCGTCCTCCGCTATACCAAACAATTCGACCGCGTCTCCATGAAAGACTCGGAGCTGCGCGTGACTCCGGAAGAAATCAAAGACGCATACTTCCATATTCGGAAAGACGAGGGTGATGCACTCCGGTTCGCGGCCCAGCGGATCACATCGTTCCACGAGCGCCAACGCATCAAGACCTGGATGTATCAGGACAACGAGGCGACACTGGGACAGTTGGTCACACCGGTCGATTCAGTCGGGGTCTATGTGCCGGGAGGCAAGGCCGTCTATCCCTCATCGGTCTTGATGTGCGCGATTCCGGCCAAGGTCGCGGGTGTTTCCCGTGTGGTCATGTGTACCCCGCCACAAAAAGGTCCGATCAATCCCTATTTGCTGGTTGCGGCCGACATCGCCGGGGTCACGGAAATCTATCGCGTCGGAGGCGTGCAAGCAGTCGGAGCGATGGCCTATGGGACCAAGACGATCGCGCGCGTCGACAAGATTGTGGGTCCCGGCAATATTTATGTTGCGACGGCCAAACGGCTTCTCTACGGCACGGTCGGGATCGACATGGTGGCAGGCCCGAGCGAATTGCTCGTCGTGGCAGATGACGACGCCAAACCGGCCCACGTCGCGGCCGATCTTCTCTGCGAAGCAGAACACGATGAAGATGCGCAGGTCTATCTCGTTACAACGTCGGCCCAGTTGGCGAAGGATGTGGTGCGACTGATCGAGAGCCAGTTGAAGGGGCTGCAACGGGAAAAGATTGCGGCCAAGTCCATCGCGCGACATTCGGTGGCCTTCGTTGTCGCCACCATGGATGAAGCCATCGATGTGGCCAACGAGATTGCCCCCGAACACTTGACCCTCTCGGTCGATGAGCCATTTGAGTATCTAGAGAAAATCCGTCACGCGGGGGCGCTCTTCCTAGGCCGGTATACTCCTCCATCGGTTGCAGATTACGTGGCGGGACCGAATCACGTCTTGCCGACCGGCGGAACGGCGCGTTTCTTTTCGGCCCTCTCCGTACACGACTACATCAAGGTGAGCAACATCGTGCATTACACGCGCCCGGAGTTGAGCAGGGTAAAGGATCATCTCGTGCGACTGGCCCATATCGAAGGGTTCGACGCCCATGCCAAGTCGGCACAAAGCAGGTTTTCATGAAGAAAAACGGATCTGCACCTCGACAGTCGTCGATTCACCGAGCCACGAAGGAAACGGATATTCACGTCGAATGGACGTTGGACGGGAGCGGGCAGGGGAAAATTGATACAGGGATTCGCTTCTTCGATCACATGCTGGAGCTGATGTCCAAGCACGGGTTTTTCGACATCACGGTCAAAGCCAAGGGCGACATCGATATCGACGAACACCACACGGTAGAGGATGTCGGCATCGTGATGGGCAAGGCCTTGCATCAGGCCCTGGGCGAGAAGGCGGGAATCAAGCGGTTTGGATTTGCCTCAGCCCCGCTCGATGAAACGCTGGCCCAGGTCACGGTCGATCTGAGCGGTAGGCCCTATCTTGTCTACAACGTGGCGTTGCCGGATCGGAAGATCAAGGCGTTTGACCTCGGTCTGTTCGAAGACTTCTTCCAGGCCTTCGTGACGCATGGGGGATTGAACCTCCACGTGAATCTCATGTACGGGCGCAACCCGCACCACATTATGGAAGCCATCTTCAAGGCGTTGGCCAAGGGATTGGATCAGGCGACAACGCTGGAAGAACGGCTGGCGGGGAAGGTCCTGTCGACGAAGGGGATGTTGTAGCTAGAATAGGGTAGCAGAAAATGGTGTTGGTTTAACGGGGGCAGGTTTCTGAAAAGGAGCCTGCCCTTCTGTTTTTGCGCGTACACTTAGACACTGGGGGGTCCCATGTCCGATCTTGGGTTATTGAAAGAAAGAGCGAAATACAAGAAGCTCTGTATTGAATTTGAGGCACTACAGGTTGCTGTACAAGTTGCCACGATTGAATCAAATCGAGCTGCGAAGCAAGCCATATCTGAATTGGAAATGTTAAAGAAGACTGAAATCAGAAAGCGTAACCATATTCTGGAATCTAAGATTTCGAGGATTCGAAAAGAGTTTGGCGCCAAGGTGCCAAACTCCGTCTTCGTCCAATTGTCAGCACAAACGAGAGCAATTCCTGGGAAGGACTTCTTGGTACCCAAGTTTTTTATCAAGCATTATTTCTTGAACTATGGAAAGGTCTTTCCAGGCTTTGACTTGTTACCCGAACACGCAAGTATAGGGCTGCACGATGGGACTGAAAGGGAATCGGTTGGCGAAATCGAAGTCTATCTTCTTGAGGCAAAACTGTATGAAGATATGTGCGGGCTCTTCAATCTTGCTAAGGAAATAGCCGGAAGGGTCAGTGCCCATAAACAGGGTAAGTCGAAAACAGACTCAAAGAAGTTGGAAGCATGCTGCCGTGGCACAGCAACCAGCGCTTTTTACTTTGTTGAGTCATATCTCAATGGGCTAGCGTATGACCACTATGTTACGCATAGGAAAACTCTTGACGAGAAGGACAAGCAAATTTTGACAGAATGGGATATTCAGAAAGACTGTCCTCGATATCTCTCGCTACGTGAGAAGATATTGCAATACCCAAGAATAATTCTTGGATCTACCCATCCCCCCTTACAGGAGAGTAACTCCGCCGAAGTAAAATTCTTACTTGAAAGAGTGAAGGTTTTACGAGACGCCATAGCACATCCATCTCCTGGGCCTAACTTAATAACGATGGAACCGGGGAAAGAGAGGGAGCTTTTCAATACCGAGTTTAGTGAAGTTGAGCCAATTGTCGACAATTCAATAACTCTCGTGAGGAAAATTGAAAAATTGATTCAAGGCAACGATCTCCGTCTTGATTGGCTCCACGATCGAGGAGGCGATGGATTTTTCCCAGACGTCATATTCCGTTAATCCTCCCGTCGAGCGATCTGACAACATTATAAGGAGACCAAAATAGGAGTGGCAGAGTCTTCTTGGTTGCGGTATTGTTACGATCTTACGGCTAGGTTAAGGCCAAGCGTCATGGCGCACTAAGTATGAGAGGAACAAGAGGTTTTTCTCTCGCCTCCAGAAGGCCGAGGAGAAACGGTACTTAGGGGGAAATATAGGGTCAGGCATGAGTATCGACTTACACTAAGCAATGGCGTTTCGATAAAAAAAGATTGGGCGGCAGGAGGGTCTCAGGCTTAGTACTTTATTGTTGTTTTCTGTGGTCCAATTAAGATGGAAAATTTCGATCCGTCATCTAATCTTCCTTCTCCGGCCCATGATTCTGCGTTGCCATTAGCAATGAAATTGCCTTTTCGTTTGTCATTGCATTCGATTGTGCCTTCAGTATTAGCGGAGTAAGCCGGAACAAACATTTTCCCCTCGCAGGAGAGCCCATCAATATTCTTCACGGAAATAACTGCATCGCTGCCTAAGCTTCCACTCGCAGAGCCTCTCAAGATTTCGTTGTCTTGAATCTTTATCGTTGCAGGAACCGTCGCGCAGGAAGCAAGAAGAAGGCCGATAAGAACGAGGAATGCTTTATTCATATAGGAAGATCAAGGGTCGGGACGTGTAGCGTGCGGGCAATTGCATCATTGTGTACGAAATCGCTCAGCATACACCGAGCCTCGCGCACGGATGTCATCGAGAATCCCCTTCCGCTCCTCGTTGAGCCTGGCATAATCCGAATACGCATACATTTCGAATTCCCGCCGAACTGATTCGTCCTGAGTATCCAGGCATGTTCCCATGGAAAGGACTTGCATCCGCATGACGGTTGACGCGTTTCGCAGATCTACAAGATCGACTTCGCGGTGCAATTGAACAGCCAACTCTTGGGCCAGCTCAAACCGGCGTAGGTTAGGGATCGGATCGCGCGCGAGCAGGGCGAGATCTACGTCGCTGTCAAGATGAGCGGTTCCCTTCGCCTGAGAGCCGAAGCGGTACAGTGCGATGAGGCTGGGTATTGACTTTCTAATATGTTCAATCAGTACCTGATCGTCCATGTCAGCGCCGTCCTTCGTGTTGGCTCAGGCTACTGGATCACTCATGTCCTGTCAATCTTCCATCATTGATTCCCTCTAACTCGCATTATTCATGAGCGCTTCTGCTGCAATCGCGGATTCGCTGCTGCGACAAGCCTTCGGCGGGCAGGCTCGCCGTTCGTTCCCTCGACGTACTGTTCAAGTACGCCTCGGGAGCTCACGGCTCCGCATGCCCGTCTCGCAACGCGACTGCGCGATTTCGCGACGAACCGTCATGAATAATGTGGGCTAGCGACTGCGGAGACCAGGCTTTCACCCGATTCGGTTACATCGTCACGCAGCCTGGAGCAGAAACGCGACCTTGACGGCTTCGAATGGAAACTCAACTCCACCACCTTTTGCACGGGTGAGCACGCCGGCTGAGAGCAGGGCCGTGACATCGCCATGCACAGCCTTCACATCTCGGTTCACTCGACGGGCGGCCTCGCGAATAGAAACCGGCCCGGCTCCGCAAAGGGCTTTGAGTAATTCCCAGCGCTTGGCAGTGAGCACCTGCCACAGCAACTCGGGAGTGGCAAAGCTGATGCGCGCGGACCGTTGAGCTTTTCGGCTCTTCCACGCGTGTGAAAAGTCGCCCATCGCATCGGACGGCGAACGAACGTCAAGCGTCACGGTTTTCATGGTTCCACCTCGCAATGTCGGCCTGAAAGGCCGCAATCAGGTTATCTGGATCTGAGAACGCATAGGCGCGTTCCCTTCCGCCGTAGTGGCGATGATCGCCCTTGCCGGCCTCGTTGTCGTAACGAAGCGCGCACGCACCGCGAACGACGTAGGCGAGCCGGTACTTGAACCGATGGGTGGAGCCCGCCAACGGTTTGGGCAGCTGCCAGAGCGCCAACTCAGCGAACGCCGTCGTAGAGTAAACGATTCTCGTGCGTATGAGCACGACGGCCTTCATGTTGGAGACGATACCAACGATCCCGCGTGTTGTCAATGACTCCAACGAACGATAGTTGCGGGTGCGGAGCCGTCATTTTTACGAAAGGCATCATGGGCGTAGATGGGGCCCAGGTATGAGTAGTGCCTTAAGCCTGGGTCGCCTTATGGGGTCGTTGCTTGACCTTGCACCTCAGCGGATGAGGAAGAGAAAAGGTGCTGGAGCCGTTTCGGTCTGAACCGCCGGCGCATCTCGCTCGCGATGAATGCAACCCTTGTCGCGCGTGACTGAAGCGAGCAGCAGTCAGCTTTCAGCCATCAGCGGCTCCCTCAGTGGAAATTGACGACAGATCCAGGGTAAGGTGTCACCCAGTTCATTGCCAGACAAGAGATCACACATGACATCATCACGACAACATAACAGCGGGCCGGATTCAGATGGTCCTGACGTGCCTGAACCGTCCCATGCAGAGCGGGCCAGGACCCTGGTTCACTTGCAGCAGACCGGCAGCCTCTCGACTCTCTCGCGCAAGCAACCTGGCTGGCCCTTCGGGTCTGTGATGCCCTATGGGTTGGATGACCAGGGGCAACCGGTGTTTCTTATCAGCACGATGGCGATGCATACGCAAAATCTCCTGGGCGATCCACGCGCCAGTCTATTGGTAACACCGCCTGAGAGCCGCAGTGATCCCCTGGGCGCAGCCAGGGTGACGTTGATGGGGTCGGTGACCAAGGTGCCGAAGGAGGAGATCGGAGAGGTTCGCGCTCTCTACCTGGAGCGTCATGACAATGCCTCCTACTGGGTGGACTTCCAGGACTTCGGATTTTTTCGCATGGCACTGGCGGAAATCTATTTTGTCGGGGGTTTTGGGTCGATGGGCTGGGTCATGCCGAGCGATTACGCAGGGGCGGCCGTAGACCCCCTTGCAGATGAAGCTTCGAACCTGATCCGTGAAATCAATACGGAGCAGGCAGAGACTTTGTTGCTGCTGGCCCGTGTGTTCGGCAATATGGAGGCGCAGCAGGCGACGGTGACGACGCTGGATCGGTTAGGCTTTCATCTTCGGATCACTACTCCAGGCCGCATGCAGGGCGGGCGGGTGGCCTTTGCCGGTCCTGTGCGCAACGCGTCGGAGGTCAGGGCCGGCCTTGCCGGTTTGGCCGCTCAGGCAAACTCCGGACTCCAAGCCCTGCATTCGCTGTAGGGGGCTTGTGCGACAGTTCCTGTGAATAGATCGTCCATTTCAATTCAGCAGCACATCAATAGATAGGGGAACTATGGCGACGAACGATAAGCAAGTCATTTTCTCACTCGTCAATGTCGGCAAGGTCTATCCGCCGAAGCGGCAGGTGCTGCGCGAGATCTATCTCGGGTTTTACTACGGCGCCAAGATCGGCGTGTTGGGTTTGAATGGATCGGGCAAGAGCTCGCTGCTCAGAATCATTGCCGGGGTCGATCAGAACTATACCGGCGAGATCACCCGCTCGAAGGGCTACAGCGTCGGTCTGCTCGAACAGGAACCGCAGCTCGATCCGGACAAGACGGTGAAAGAAATTGTCGAAGAGGGAAAGAAAGAGCTTGTGGCCATGATGCGCGAGTACGACGAGGTCAGTAACAAGATGGGCGAGGCCTCGCCGGATGAACTGGAAAAACTCCTCGAGAAACAGGCGCAGCTGCAAGAAAAGATCGAAGCGGCGAACGGGTGGGAATTGGAGAACGTGCTCGAACTTGCCATGGACGCGCTGCGCTGTCCGCCGCCCGATGCGAAGGTCGGGGTGCTGTCGGGCGGCGAAAAGCGCCGGGTGGCCCTCTGCCGCCTCATGATCCAAGAGCCGGACATCTTGCTGCTCGATGAGCCGACGAACCATCTGGATGCCGAGTCCGTGCAATGGCTGGAACAGCATCTTCAGCAATACAAAGGCACGGTCATCGCCGTCACGCACGATCGCTACTTCCTCGACAACGTGGCCGGCTGGATTCTCGAACTCGATCGCGGCCATGGCATTCCCTTCCAGGGGAACTACACGTCCTGGTTGGAGCAGAAGCAGGTGCGGCTGGAAAAGGAAGAAAAGGCCGAATCGAAGCGCCGCAAGAGTTTGGAACATGAGTTGGAATGGATCCGCATGTCGCCGAAAGCCCGCCAGTCGAAGGGCAAGGCGCGGCTGAACCGTTATGAGGAACTGGTTAATCAGAAACAGGACGAGCAGGCAGCGGATTTGGAGATCTATATTCCACCAGGCCCGCGGCTGGGCGATGTGGTGGTCGAAGCCAAGGGGCTCAGCAAGGCCTATGGGGACAAGGTCCTCTATGAGAATGTGAACTTCAGTCTTCCCAAGGGCGGCATTGTCGGTGTGATCGGTCCGAACGGGGCAGGCAAGACGACGATGTTTCGCATGATCATCGGGAAAGAGAAACCGGATACTGGGGCGATCAAGGTCGGTGAGACGGTCACGTTGGGCTACGTGGATCAGGATCGCAGCCTGGACCCGGCCAAATCCGTCTACGACATCATTTCCGAGGGCCACGAGATGATTCAGCTCGGCAAGGCGGAAGTCAACGCCAGGGCCTACTGCGCCAGGTTCAACTTTGCCGGCACCGATCAGCAGAAGAAGGTAAAGGACCTCTCAGGCGGCGAACGCAACCGGGTGCACTTAGCCCGGATGTTGAAAGAGGGGGCGAACCTCATTATCCTCGACGAGCCGACCAATGACCTCGACATCAACACCCTGCGCGCATTGGAAGAAGGATTGGAACGGTTTGCCGGCTGCGCCGTCATCAGCAGTCACGACCGCTGGTTTCTGGATCGGATCGCGACCCACATTATGGCCTTCGAAGGCGACAGCAAAGTGGTCTGGTTCGAAGGGAACTACAGTGAATACGACGCGGACCGGAAGAAGCGGTTGGGCAAGGAAGCAGATCAGCCGCATCGGATTCGCTACCGCAAGCTGACACGCTAGCGTGTGAAGCGTCATTCGTGAAGTGTGAAGCGCAGCAGAGAGTGAAGCGGAATTGGGAGTGTTGAATGAGGAATGTTCAATTGTCGGAGTCGATGGAAGCTTCACGGGAGGTGTAAAACGGGAGGCGGTTCAACATCCAAAATTTAACCTTCGACAGCTGAGCCAGTTGCACAAACCCTAACCCTTTTCGTCACGAGGCGAAGGAGGTGTGGTCAAATGAGCGGCGCAAGGCCCGGAAAAACAGGAGGCGTATTCGCTGCTGGAATACGTTGAGGATTTTTTCGGGCCGAGAACGACGTAGATGGCCACGGATCCTTCGCTGCAGTAGAAAGAGGGTTTGTGCAACAGGCTCAGATCGTCACGAAATGTCCGACTCCGGAACGAAATACGCTTCACGAACAACGTTTCACGCATCGGAAGCGCCACCGCTCGTTCTCATCACCGGGGCGGCGGGATTGATCGGGCAGTACCTTGTCAAAACCGCTCCTCGATGGGCTCCTGATTGGAGTGTGCAGGGGCTGACTCGCGCGGATCTCGAGCTGACTGAAACCTCGAACGTCGAAGCGCGGATTCATGCGCTGAAGCCCGACCTCCTCATCCATTGTGCCGCGCTCAGCCGAACCAAGGATTGCGAGCAAGATCCTGCATCAGCCCGCCGCATCAATGTGGAGGCTACGGCGCACCTCGCGGAACTGTCCCAGGACATTCCTTTCATCTTCCTGTCCAGCGGGGAAGTCTTCGATGGAAGGACCGGCTGGTATGGCGAAAAGGATAAGCCGAACCCGATCAACGTGTACGGCCAAACGAAGCTGGAAGCCGAAAGGGCTGTCCTGCAGAATCCTCTCCATACAGTCGTTCGGATTGTCCTGACTGCCGGAACGTCGGAGACAGGCGACAGGAGTTTTGTCGAGGATATGTGTCGGACCGCGAGGACCGGCAAGGACGTGACGCTCTATGCCGATGAGTTCCGCTGCCCGCTTCCTGCCGCGGTCATCGCCAGAGTCATATGGGAACTCGTCGATTGCAAGAAGCCGGGCCTCTATCACCTGGGCGGGAACGAACGGCTCTCACGCTGGGAAATCGGTGAAGCCTTGCTGCCCTGGTATCCGGAGTTAAAAGGCCGCCTGATAAAAGGTTCCGCACGGAACCATGTTGGGAGTCCCAGGCCCTCCGACCTTTCGCTCCGCTGCGACAAGATCCAGAGCCTCCTCTCGTTCCGCATTCCGGGATTTCGTGAATGGCTCACAGGCCGTTCACGCCGAGATGCGGACTTGTGGGACTACCACGACGGAAGTCCGTGAAGCGTGAAACGTGAAGCGCAGGAACCGGGACATTGGAGGACGCAATGGTGGGATCGGATCCTCTGTCGCTTGGCCTCACGACTTATCGGGTCATCGCTGAGGGATGAACTGGCCAGATAGGCTACGGGGCTTTATTGAGTAAGTCGAGGCGTGTGCGAGCGGTTTCTGCCTGTGGGCTGGAGGGATAGAGACGGACAATATCCTCGTACAGCTGTTTCGCGTGGGGAAGATTCTGCTGCCGCTCTTCGAACTCGGCGGTCTCGAGCAGTTCCTTGGCCTTGTCCCCGCTGCAGGCTGCGAGAAGAACGCACAATGCAACAGCCCCTATGTGAATCCATGGTCTCATAGCTTCTCCTATTAGGTATTAGGTAACGACAGATTGAGGCTAAGGTTAAGGTTGAGCAATGATTCTGAGGTCTCTCATCTCAACCTTAACCTCGACCTCAACCTTCCCAAAGCCCTGGCGGACTATTTCAGCTTCCTGCTAACTCGATGCCATAGCGTGGTGCCGAAATAGCTTCGCTTCGACAATGCGGGCAGCGGCTTGGGCTCGTCAGGCGTCGGCGTTCACGGAAGACGAAGTGACAGTCCTGACAACGTGCCGGGTCCAGGGTGAACTTCCTTGTCTTGTCGCGCGCAACGGTTTTCACGACGTGAGTCAGGTGCTCTTCGACCTGGCGTTCGGGAATGCCCAGCATCTGCGCCAGTTGATAAGACGACAATCTGGCGCCGGTCAGAAGATCGATCATGCGCCGGCGCGGGGTTTGTGAAGGCGGCCGCATGTCATATTCGCTGATAAGAGTTGTCGCGACGGGCCATAGTCATTTCTCAACGGGTTGGTATTCCCTCCGCGCTACTGTCTATTCGTAACGTAAAAATGCTCACCTCCTGATCGCACATCCCTCCGCAAGTGCTTTGGAGCGTTTTCGTCGCGATCACACCCTCCTGACCCACGTACGTCCAATCCTTTAGGAGAAACATCACTTCGGGTACGGTGGACACTTCACCGCGCCCACTGATGAACATGGACGACCAAAAGGGAGACAGCTCCGGCGGATTCGGGACACATTGATAATTGAGCATGTAGTGCATGCCCGTGCTGGTCTCCTGCGACATCCCGAGTATGCCGTACAGCAATTCAATCTTTGCGGAGCCTCCCGTAGATGCCGTAGCCCCGCTCGGCCGATCCTCCACATGGATAAACGCCTGGAAGACTCGAACGGGCACCGTACCTTGTCCACGGACTAACGGATCACACGCGTTCCAGTTGGGCAAGGGACCAGTTTGATACGCAATCGTGCCTTGCCCGGTATACTTGGGCCCAGCGCGTGACCGTCCCCCGACTCTCCCGATCCTCCTCCGCACACGATCGGCGGCTCTTCAGCGTCGGATGGTTTCGTGAGCGGTCTCTCGCAGGGAATGCCTAAGAGCGCTGGTGGGCGCTCGGGTTGAGCGGACTGTATCGGCGACTGAGTAGACACAGCAGGCGTCGCCGGCGCTGTAACTCTCCACTCTGAATAGGACGCTCGATCACATACTCACCATAAGATGCTGAGCTTAGTCAGATCTTTAGGAATCTTTCTGGCCCTCCCCTGAATGCCACCTATCTCGGCGGGGATGCGGCTGCATCCGGCTCATCGGCCAATCGCAAGATCAGCGTCGTCTCTTCCCGGCATGGGCTCAGTTCCATGATGCTGCAGTTGACGGTCATCGTCTTTTTTGCCACGACATCGGAGTTGAGCACCTGAGTCCAGCCTCCCATCTCATAGCCTTTCTTATTCCGATTGAGTGTCCTGAAGCGAGTGATGTGGAAGGCCCCGCTCCATCCTCCGCCTTTTGAAGCGCCATGTGTTTCACCGACTTGCACGCCTTGCGTCGCAGCCAACTCCTTTAATTTTTGGGGCGTATTGCCGCTGGTACAGTGGGTCTCTGCTATTTCCCCTGATTGCCCTGGAAGAATAATCAAGTTCACGGCAAATGGCTCAGGATCGCTGCTGATCGAACCTCCGTTCACATGAAAGGTGGTCGTGCCGGTGCCCTGAACACGGATTTCGCACGAAGCGGGCTGAGTCGTTGTGCGAGTCGCATACTGCATTACACCTTCCCCAACCCATTCACCATCTTCCCTGCGCCGGAGCGGAACGATCGCCTGGACATGGGCATCGAACCCATTCGAACTCATAAACATGCCGATACCGGGATTCGGAAGATTTAACGGCCCCTGAACGATATGCGACTTGAATTCAAGGACATAAGCAGAGGGGGCTAGTTCCCATTCCCCGTCCTTCGCTTCAGCGACTCCCGCACGGGAGACCGCACTCACCCGGAATCCACTGTGCCGAATCTTGGTCGCAGGAGCCTGGTAGTTGAACGTGGCAGGGGTGTTGAGCTGCGACTCTTTCTCCCTTGGAGACACACGACCATTGCCCTCCCTTGGCCGCTCTTTCGCCTCCTTGAACTTCGCCGGAACAAGCGCCTGCTCCTTCTTGGTCCGCAGTTCCGTCTTCACCGGAGTCGATTCGTTGGGAACAAACTTTTTTGTTCTGGTGGGCGGCGTGAAGACAATTTCCACGCAAGCGTTGGGCTTGTTCCATTCCGTTTCAGCAGCCAGGTAGAATGGTCCTGAGAATACCGTTACAGCCAACAGCAACATGTTCATGGCGTCGCTTTGGGCCGAACCAGCTAGCCCAGAGTCCCATTCCGAGACCGACCAATTGGAAAACTGTGACGGCATACCTCCCGCGCGACGATCGGGCACGAACCGGACATGCTGGTGCTGATGAGCAAACGACGTCGGCCTATTCGTCCCTCCGTTCCCGATCACCAGCGATGCGTCAAGATCGACATACTGGAGTTTCGCATCATCGCCGACGTGGCCTTTTAAGGTGGCGTGAATACTCCGGGCGTTGTACTCCGTTCGGATGCTTCCGGAATAGTTGATTGTCTGGTCCACCACTAGCGAAAACTCATAGTCCCCTTCGACGACATAGGCTCCTTCCACGCCGGGGTCTGGTGTGGGGCATTTTTGGGCATAGCCGCCATTGATGAGCGAGAAACCTTTGCGGTCGCCGGCCGTTGCTGGTGTGTTTCCTTCCTCAATTCTCCATTCCCGTGACTTCTTGCCCACCGCATCGGGAGGGATGGGGATGTTCACTGAGCCTTTCGTGATGGTATATCCCTCCCGATCACTTCCCGGCGCCGTGGCCTGCGCGAGCTGAAAGGACCCCTGGGATGGCCCCGTGGCCAGCAGGAGACGAGGTGCGTGAAGGGGCTCGCCGAGGCTGCTCTTGCGCGTGGGACAATCGGCGACATTCGGCCCGAGTTGTGCCTTGAAGTTGTCAAGCAACTGCTGGTCTAAGGATCGCGCAACCGACTCGGCCTGTGGGCCGAGCGATTGCTTGAACGCCTGTCCTTCCGTTCCGGCAAACAGCTGTGCGCTTCCGAGGCCTTGGACGACTTTCGACAAGGCCTCACAGGGGCTTTTGACTCCTTTGAATATTTGGAGCGACTCCGGCTTGACCGGCACCTTCTTCCACTCACCCTTTTCATTCGGCCCCGGTTCGAGCGGAGGCAGCTGGGTTGGCGGTGGGTCAGGCTCTGCCGGTTTTGCAACCGACATCGCTGGGATGCTGGGTGGCGCAGACGGCGTCGTGGAAGCCTTCTTGGGATCGTATTCAGGCGGATTCGAGGACGGCAGATGCTTATTGCCGCCGCCACAATCAGCGGTTAAGAATAGAATCAACATGAGGAGAATGCGGATGTGCATCGATGGCTCTCCCTAATGGGATAACCAAACAGGCTAGATAGGCCGCCATGCTAGCCTAAGCATAGGCATTCTTCAAGACAGCCTGAGGAGACAATACGCTCTATTTTCCACACATGGGCGTTGCTATTCTCAAGGACTCTTGCGTACAATTCACCCCGCTGCGCTGGGAGGTGTCGATGCGATACATCCTGCTGTCCCTTCTCATTGCGCTTCCTCTCACCGCTTACGCCGGCAATATCAAAGATACCGACCTCATCGCCAGCAATACGTTCTTCCTGCCTCCAAGCACGCAGAAAACCGTCTACATTCAGGCCCGCAATTCGTCCGATAACCAGGGCGTTTCATTTCACGATTTGGGATCGCGGTTGACGGCGAAAGGCTATGAAGTCGTGCAGGATCACAGCGCGGCGCACTACATCGTCCTGGCCAATATCGTCTACTGCAACCTCACGAAGCCGGAAATGCCGGTGGAGGCCATGGTCGCCAGCGGGTATGGGTCCGGGTTCGGCTCATCCATGATGTCCGGTCTGCAAAGTATGACCGGCATGGCCAGCATGGCAGGCCCGCAGGGTGCGTTGATCGGGTCCGCCGCCTCAATGGGCCTGAGTGCGATCGAAGGCATCGGCAGCGCGGTCGGCAGTCTGTTCAGCTCGTCCTCATCGGGCCCCAAGATGCCGGATGACGTGAATTACGCTTGCATCGCCGATATCCAGATTACCGAGCAGGGCGCGACCGCGCCGGTCCCGGCAAAATCCGGAACAGGCCACCAGCCCGGCGTCTATCAAACTCGCCTCGCTGCCGACGTGCACCAAAAGAAATTGGACGAAACGGAAGCAACCCCCCTGTTACAACAGAAGCTGAGCGCCGCTGTCGCAGGAAATTTCTGATGAGTAATTTTCTTCAACGCTTTACTCCTCACCCCTTACCCCTCGCCCTCCTGTTACTACTGCTCCTGCTGACCACCGGCTGCTCCAATATCATTCGCTCCGGCCTGATGAACAGCAACACCATCTTCCTCGACCCCAACACCAACAGGACTGTCTATACGCAGCTCCGCAACGCTTCGGAGAATCAACAGGTGACGTTGAACGAAGTGAACACAAAACTCGCGGCAAAGGGCTATCAACTGATCAAAGATCCGCAGCAGGCGAACTATTGGATTCAGGCCAAGGTGATTTACTGCCACAAGGCCGCGGAGGGCGTGACGCCGGAAAGCGTGGCAAAAGCCGGAGCCGGCGCCGGGATCAGCAGCGGCGGTGCGGTGATGGCCTCTGCCGGTGATATGTCAGGGGGCGGGAT
>NEWP02000021.1:248782-287380 GCA_002869895.2 Nitrospira sp. CG24E
AAGGCCGTCCAGCGAGGTCGCAGCGAGCAAAGAAGCGAGGCGTAGCATTTCTCACCCACCCACCCCAAGCTGCCAAGACAGCTTGTTCTCCGAGTGGGGTACGTTGAGGATTTGATGAGCCGAGAACGATGCCTGGGAAAAGGCGCGTCTCGGCGCGCCTGGGTTGGGCGGGTGAGAAGGGCGAACTTTTTCAGCATCCTGCAGGAATTGGATATGATCGCGATCATCGACTACGGCATGGGCAATCTCCGCAGTGTCTCCAAAGCCTTCGAGGCGGTGGGACATCAGGCGACGGTGACACGTGACCCGCGTGTGATTGGAAATGCGAGTCATGTGGTGTTACCGGGCGTCGGGGCCTTTGGGGACTGTATGGCCAACGTTGATCGCTATGGGCTGGCGGAACCGATTCGCACGGCGATTCAATCGGGAAAACCATTTTTGGGAATCTGTTTGGGGCTCCAATTATTGTTCGAGGAGAGTGAGGAATTTGGGGCCCACAAGGGGCTCGGGATCATTCCCGGAAAAGTCAAACGCTTCGCCATCGATCAGAGCCTAAAGGTGCCGCACATGGGGTGGAACAGGGTCTCACTTGAGCGGCGCTGTCCCCTGTTCGATGGGATTCCCAACGAGTCGTACTGGTACTTTGTGCATTCATTCTATGTCGACCCCTCCGACAAGGCCGTTGCAGCAACGACGACGGATTATGGGGCGACGTTTGTGTCGAGTATTTGGCGGGATAATGTGGTGGCCTGTCAGTTCCATCCCGAAAAGAGCCAGGCCGTCGGGTTGCAGTTGGTCAAAAATTTTGGATCCTGGCTTGGATAGCGGTCAGGGGTTAGGCGTGAGGGGTAAAGTGATGAGAATGCGATACCAGCGAACGGTCGCCTCACGCCTGACGCCTCACGCGCTCACGCTGGTGATTCTCGCGCTAGCCGTAGTGGGCTGCAGCGGATCGAAAGTGACGACGAGATCGTCCGCAGAATTGCCGCGCTATCAGGTTCGTACCATCGCGCTGGTCCCGTTCACGACACTCACGACTCCACAGGTGAGGGATGTCGTCGATCAGACCTTCTCGGTGCCGGCGGGGGTTCGCCGATCTGACATCGCATTCGCCATACCGCCGAATACCGAACAGCCCGTCCGGCAAACGGTCATTGTGCCGACTAGTGCCGGGGATACTGTTACCCAATTATTCTGGAGCAGGTTAAGGACAAGGCAGGGTGTAACGGTGCTGGCGCCGAGCGAAGCAGCTAGAGTGCTGGCATCCCAGCCGGCGACTCAACTTCCAGCCGGTCAATTACCGGCGGTCACAGTGATAAAGCAGCTCAAGGTAGATGCTTCACTGATCGGCCAAGTGTTGGTGTATCAGGAGCGAGTCGGTGGTCGCTTTGGCGCCAGCCCTGCTGCGATGGTGGGCTTTGAAGCTAAGGTTGTCGCGGCTGACGGGCAGGTTTTGTGGGAAGGGAATTACTACGAGAGACAGCGGCCGATGACGGAAGATATGATGGGATTTATTCAGCGGCACGGGGTATTTGTCACGGCGGATGAGCTGGCAGCCTACGGAGTTGAACATCTGCTCCTCGAGTTCCCGTTTGGAAAGGCAGAGGAACGGTAGCAGATATGCTCGTGATTCCAGCGATCGATCTGAAAGACGGCCGCTGTGTCCGGTTGCGTCAGGGCGACATGGCAGCCGAAACCGTCTATTCCGACGACGTACCGGCTGTCGCAAGGCAATGGCAACAAGCAGGCGCGTCCCTGATCCATGTTGTAGACCTGAATGGAGCAGTGGATGGGGAGCCCCGCAATCTTCCCCAGATCGAAGCGATCATTCGTACCGTTACGGTGAAGGTGCAGGTGGGAGGAGGCATCCGGTCGATCGAAACGGTACGTCGTTATCTCGGCGCAGGCGTGACCAGGCTGGTGCTCGGCACTGCGGCCTTGACCGATCGGTCGTTCCTGGAGAAGGCCTGTCTGGAATTTCCTCACCGGATTCTGTTGGGGCTTGATGCGAGGGATGGGAAGGTGGCGGTGCGAGGTTGGACGGCACTGTCGGAAACAACAGCGACGGATCTACTCAATCAGCTGGAAGGCCATGCGTTGGGCGCCGTAATCTATACGGATATTGCCCGCGACGGGATGCTGGGTGGGCCGAATCTGACAGCGTTGCGTGAAGTGGTGGAGTTGTCGTCGTTCCCCGTGATCGCCTCCGGCGGGATTTCACGAGTCGAAGACTTGAAGGCCGTGCAGGCGCTTGGCCCACAGATTCAAGGCGCGATTGTGGGGAAGGCGCTCTACGACGGCAAACTGGATTATCGCGTTGCTCTGGCAGCCCTCGGTGAGGCGTAAGGGTTCAGCATGAGAAATTATCTTCCGGCATTTTCGTTTCACGTTTCACGTTTCACGCTTCACGAGTTCGTATGTTGACCAAACGCATAATTCCCTGTCTCGATGTCAAAGACGGCCGCGTCGTCAAAGGCGTGAGTTATGTCAATTTTCGCGATGCTGGAGATCCCGTTGAAGCGGCGATACTTTACGACCGCGAAGGAGCCGATGAACTCTGTTTCCTGGACATCACGGCCTCCCATGAGAACCGTAAGACGACCATCGATGTGGTCGAGCGGACGGCGGCGAAGGTATTTATGCCCCTGACCGTCGGCGGAGGAGTCAGAACGATTGAGGACATCCGGGCGCTGTTGAACGCGGGAGCGGATAAGGTGAGTATCAATACGGCGGCAGTCCAACGGCCCGAGTTTGTGAAGGAAGCAGCGGAGCGATTCGGGACGCAATGTATCGTCGTGGCGATCGATGCCAAACATCGCGCTGCGCCGGCGAGAGGGTGGGAAGTGTTTACTCACGGTGGCCGCAAGTCGACCGGGCTCGACGTTGTCGAATGGGCAAAGACAATGGCGCAGTATGGGGCAGGTGAGATCTTGCTGACGAGCATGGATCAAGACGGCCATCAGCATGGCTATGACCTGGCGTTGACTGCCGCCGTATCGGAGGCTGTCTCGGTTCCGGTCATTGCGTCTGGCGGTGTCGGAAATTTGGATCACCTCTATGATGGATTGGTCAAAGGCAAGGCCGATGCGGTGCTGGCCGCGTCTATTTTTCACTTCCGGACCCACACGATTCCTGAGGCGAAGGCCTATCTCCGTCAGAAGGGAGTGGCGGTTCGATTATGAATGCCGGGCAATTGAAATTCGATGCGCAGGGGCTGATTCCTGCAGTCGTGCAGGATTGGCGGGACGGGACGGTGCTGATGGTGGCTTTTATGAACCAGGAGGCCTTGCAAAAGACCATCGAAACCAAGTCCGTGCATTTCTGGAGCCGCTCGCGCCAGGCGCTCTGGGAAAAAGGCGAGACCTCCGGTCACAGGCTGCAGCTCAAGGATCTATTTTTAGATTGTGACGGCGATGCCCTTCTCGTGCAGGTCGAACCGGTCGGTCCGACCTGCCACACAGGAGAGAGGGCCTGCTTCTTTTCTCGTCTGGACTCCCCCGGGGAGAAGACCTCCGAGTCCTGGGGAGGAATTCTGGAGCGTCTCTACCAGATGATCCAAGAACGGAAGCGTCAGCCCTCAAGCGAGTCCTATACCTCTAAACTGCTGGAAGGCGGTGTCGATCGTATCCTGAAGAAGGTCGTTGAGGAAGCAGGTGAGGTAGCGATTGCGGGAAAGGGTGGGAAGAAGGATGAAATTGTCTACGAAACGGCGGATCTGCTGTTCCATACACTCGTAGCGCTGGGGTACCACGGCATCACGCCGCAGGAGATCTATCAGGAGTTGGCGACCCGGTTCGGAAAATCAGGCTTGAGAAAAGAAACGGCCAAATGAGCGACTGTCTCTTTTGCAAAATTGTCGCGCGGACCATTCCCGCAACGCTGGTCTATGAGGATGAGCTGGTGGTGGCGTTCGACGATATCAATCCCCAGGCGCCGACACATACCCTCGTCATCCCCCGAAAACATGTCACCTCGATTGCCGAACTACAAGATGGGGATGTGACGCTACTGGGCCGTCTGCTGCTGGCAGGCAACAAGGTTGCCCGACAGAAGGGGATTGCCGATTCCGGCTACCGCTTCGTCGTCAATACCGGTGCCGACGGCGGCCAGAGTGTGTTTCATCTTCATCTCCACATCCTAGGCGGCCGCCACATGGGCTGGCCTCCCGGCTAGCACTTTTTCACTCATTGACTTCCGTTTGAATCCGATCACGTTTCATCACGAGGTAGAAGAGGGGATGGGGACTGATTGATCTTCTGTGCTCGCGCAACGCGGTCGGGCTTGTCTGTCTGGTTGGCCGGTCTTTCTGGTTCAGACGGTCTTCGGTAGTCGTGGACCCGCAAATTTTTTGAGCAAGTTTACGGTCGTGGTCGCGGCAGTTTTCATGCTGACATCGCTCGGCCTTGCTATTCTCGCCAAAGAACAAGCCTTTTCCTCTACGGTCATCGACCTCAAAAAGAAAGAGACTTCCCAGAGCGCCCCAGAAACCCCGCCCGCTACGCCGGCAGCTCCGGCTGCTGAGAGCCACGCTCCAGGCGATTCTTCCTCAGGCAAACACTAAATAGAGCGCTGAAAAAATTCGCCAGAACACGAAGACCGTTATCCGGTTTGTCTCGTTCGTGTGGTTGCATGACCAACAAGATGAACCAACCAAACCATATGAACCAGAGCGACCAGCCGGTTCTCAAGGTTCACGGGTGTCACGGATGCCTTGGAGGGAGTGCGAAGGCGTGAGCTGAAACCCTTCAGCGGCTTACTAAATTCTGGTGAGCCAGGCTTCGTGGGAAGGGTCTTCCCCACGCACGATGGAGAAGAAGGTCTTCTGCAGAGACTGTGTAATCGGACCTGGTGTGCCGGTTCCAATGCGCCGGTTGTCGATCTCCCGCACCGGCGTCAATTCGGCAGCCGTCCCGGTGACGAACACTTCATCCGCGATATACATGTCATCGCGCGTGAAGCGCTCTTCCACCACGGAGATGCGTTGCTCTCTCGCCAAGTCGATGACGGAGCTTCTGGTGATGCCGTCGAGGATCGAGGTAAGCGGCGTGGTCTTGATCTGCCCTTTGCGCACGATGAAGATGTTCTCACCGGTTCCTTCGGACACGTATCCCTCGGTATCGAGCAAGATAGCTTCATCGTATCCGTCCGCCTTCGCTTCCCGCTTCGCCAAAATTGAGTTCACGTAATAACCGGAAATCTTTCCTCTGGTCATTGAGATATTGACGTGATGACGAGTGTACGATGACACTCGGGCTCGCATTCCGTTCGCAAGCGCATCGTCTCCCAGGTAAGCGCCCCAGGTCCAGGCCGCGATAGCCAGCTTGATTGGGTTGTCGCCGGGGTAGACCCCCATCGCTCCGTGCCCGATGTAGAGAAGCGGGCGAATATAGCAGGCGTCCAGCTTATTGACCCTGACTGTCTCCACGATGGCCGCTGCGACCTGCTTCTTGTCGAAGGGCACCTGCATCATGCCGATATGGGCGGAATCGAACAACCGGTCGACATGCTCCTGCAACCGAAAAATCGCGGAGCCGGCTCTCCCCTTGTAACAGCGAATCCCTTCGAACGCAGCTAACCCATAATGGAGCGAATGGGTCATCACATGGACCTGCGCGTCCGCCCAATTGACGAACGCCCCGTCCATCCAAATTTTTCCTTGCGGCTCAAGCATTGGCAACCAAGACGAGCAGATGAATTATCGAGCGCCGAAATCGGAATATAGCAGCGGGCTTGAAGAAGCGTCAAGCAACGGGATGCGGGGTAGTAGGGGGATAAAAAATGGGAGGGCTGTTCAATTCGATAACGGCGAGACGCGAATCTGTCGATTCAGGAGATGGGCGATATGCTTTGCAGCAACTGGGCTGATGCGGACAAAGTCCAGACCAAAATCATACCCATCCACCCACCGGACCGTTGCTTGTTCGATTTCCACGGTCGGCCCATCATCGGCAAGTGTGAGGCGCAACGCTAAAATGAGGCCTGGTTCAACCTGATGTTCGCCTTGAATGCGCATTCCCAATTGAGACAGATTGGTCGCAACACCTTTCCCTACGCATTCCTGACTGAGATAGTAGAGGGAACGCCAGAGTGGTACGCGACGATAGGGGCGAAACACGAATCGAGCCTGTTTCGGTCTGGAAGGCGAGGACTTCGGTTCGGTGGCCATCAGGAGCTCCAATCTATAAACCGCGCTACGATAGAAGAGGAGCATACGCTCAAGAGCCAAAGCAGGATAGCCCACGAATAGGCTAACCCGAAGGAGGGGGAACCGGTAGAGCTTATCGGGGATCGGAGGGTGGGTCTCAAAGAACAGGCTTTCCCACAACATTGACAGATTTCTCATCTGTCTGTTAGCCTAACCGGTCTATTTTACGACCACTTACAGTTACCATTCTCGCCGGTGTCAGGTGGGAAAAATAGGAGCCGCGACTCCCGTGGGCCGAGGTCTGATTTCTGAAGATGTGATCAATCAGGTCAAAGATCGGGTCGATATTGCCGAAGTGGTGGGACAACATGTGAGCCTCACTCGGGCCGGCCAGAACTTGAAGGGACTCTGTCCCTTCCATCAGGAAAAATCGCCTTCCTTTACGGTCAGTCCGTCCCGCCAGATTTTTCATTGTTTCGGCTGCGGCGCGGGTGGCAACGTATTTACGTTTCTGATGCGGATAACCGGCGCGAATTTCCCGGAGACGGTTCGCGAACTCGGACACAAATTCGGGATCGAGGTGCCGGACAGTGGGCCGATCACAGGGCCGCAGGCGGCGCAGGCGAGTCGCCTTGAGCCGCTCAATCGGGCTGTAACGGCATGGTTCCAGCAGAATCTTCGGGATGGCGTGACCGGCGCAACGGCGCGGGACTATTTATCCGGTCGAGGCATTCAGTCTGAAACAATCGAACGCTTTGCCATCGGCAGTGCGCCGGCTGAGTGGGACGGACTCATCAAGGCGCTGAGTAAGCAGGGGTTCGCACAAAGCGATTTGGCCGCTGCGGGGTTGACGGTAGCCAGAGAGCATGCATCAGGATCCTATGATCGTTTTCGCGCCCGTGTGATGTTTCCCATCACAGATTTGCGTAAGCGGGTGGTTGGTTTTGGAGGGCGCATTCTTGGCGAAGGGACTCCGAAATACCTAAATTCACCGGATACACCCCTGTTTAAAAAGGGGCAGACGCTTTATGCGCTCGACCTCGCGCGGGAAGCGGTCGCTCGGCTGAAGACCGTGATCGTGGTGGAAGGGTATTTTGATGCGGTCGCGCTTCATCAAGCAGGGTTGACCCATACGGTTGCGACGCTGGGGACCGCACTGACAGCGGAACATATTCAGGTGTTGAGACGGTTTGCCTCGAAGGTCGTGCTGTTGTTCGATCCGGATCCGGCGGGGGTCCGCGCTGCACTGCGGGGGCTCGATCTCTTTGTGAACAGCGGGCTCGGCGTGAAAGTCGTGAGTTTGCCGGACGGAGAGGACCCCGATACCTATGTGCGGAAGGAAGGGCCGGCAGCCTTTGCTCGGTTGGAAGAGCAGGCTCCGAGTCTCTTGGATTTTGCCCTTGAGCATAGTTTGAGCACGGCGGAGTCCAGTACGATCGAAGGGCGTATCCGCAGTGTGGACGATGTGCTGCGAATTTTGCAAAAGAGTGAACATCCGATCGAGCGAGAGGAACGGATTCGCGTGGTAGCAGAACGGCTGGGGGTGAGCCAGCAACGGTTGATCGAACGATATCCGGTGTTGGTACAGTCGGAGGGGCGGCGACCGGCGACCATTCAATCAACCGGCATGATATCGGCGATGTTCAAGGGTGCGAGCGAAGAGCGGGATCTGGTGTATTTGCTGCTCCATGGGCACTTGACCCCCGCAGATGTGCATCGACTGAAGCCCGAGGCCTTCTCAGTTCCGGCCTGTCGATCCCTCGTCGAGGTGGCGCTGAGGCATCTTGAGCGGGATGGCCGTGTCGGGCTCAGGCCGTTACTGGATGCGGTCGTCGATCATCCGGATTGCGGGTCGCTGGCAACAGAGCTGTCTATGAGAGAAGACCATTTTGATGATGTGAAAGCCCACGTCGCCGGGTGTTTAGAGACGTTGGATCGCAAGAGAGCCGAGGCCGCGTTTCGGGATAAAACTGCGCAACTCAAGGCTGCCGAACGAGAAGGCCGTATGGAGGATGCGCGGGTGTTGAATGCACAAGTGAATGAATTGCGAATGCACAAGGCCGGTCGGCCTTCCACCGGGCTGATGTCTTTAGTGAAGGAGTAGTCATGGCGAAACCGGAGTTGCTCGGCGAAGTAAAGAAGCTGATCTCGATCGGGAAAGAGAAAGGCTTTTTGACATACGACGAGCTGAACAGCACGTTACCCGCGGAAGTGGTGTCCTCCGAGCAGTTCGGCAGCATCATGACGATGTTCGGTGAAATGGACATCGAGATTGTCGATGCGCCGGAGGGGGAACGAATCAGGAAAGCCAGGGACACTGAAGAGGCAAGTGAAGAAGCCGAGGATGGTGAGGGCGAAGCCGGCGCCGGGGATGAAAGTGAGAAGGAAGAGAAGGAGATCGATTTAACTCCCGGCGCACTCAGCCGAACCGATGACCCGGTCCGACTCTATCTCAAAGAGATGGGAAGTGTGGCGTTGTTGAGTCGTGAGGGAGAAATCGAGATCGCGAAACGCATCGAAGAGGGGAAGAAGGACATCGCGTCGGTTATTTATGGGATGCCGATGACGATCGAGTTTGTCCTGGCACTGTACGATCAGCTCAAGAACGGGACCATCGATGTGCGTGAGATCGTTCCGATCGTCGAGACCGAAGAGGAGTTCGAGGAAGAGCAAATTCAACGGGACTATGAGGAGCTTCGGGTCAAGACGCTCGAAGGGCTGAACTCTGTCAGGAAAATCTCGACCTCGCTCAAGATCCTCTATGAAGTGGCTCGGCGCACCAACAATGATCCCGCCAAACAGAAGAAGATCAAGAAGCAAATCGATACGATCCGCGATCAGGTCGTGGAGAAGATGGAGTCCGTCAACCTGCATGGCGTGCTGAAGGATCGGATGGTGCAGCGCGTAAGGGAGTTGGCAATTCAGATTCGGACAGCCGAGCGAGAGATCGTCAGTTGCCAGCGCCGGATTGGGATCAGCGGTGAAGCCGGCGCCGAGGCTCTGAAGAGGCTCTGCCTCGAACGGAAAGACTTCCTTGCTGTCAAACGCAAGACCAGCTGCTCGGAGGAGGCTCTCAACGAAATTAAGAAGGTATACCAGGCTGCGAAGGGCCGGATTCTTATACTCGAAACCGAAGAGGCTCTCGTATCCGCTACGGAGATTAAAGACGCGGTCAAGCATCTGGATGTGGCGGAGGACAAGGTCAAGCGTGGGAAAGCCGAGTTGGTCGAAGCCAATCTTCGTCTCGTCGTCAGCATTGCCAAGAAGTACACGAACCGCGGTCTCCAATTCCTTGACCTGATCCAGGAAGGCAATATCGGCCTGATGAAGGCCGTCGACAAGTTCGAGTACAAGCGCGGCTACAAGTTCAGCACCTATGCGACCTGGTGGATTCGTCAGGCGATTACCCGCGCAATTGCCGACCAGGCGAGGACCATCCGTATTCCAGTACATATGATCGAGACGATCAACAAGCTGATCCGGACCTCCCGTCATCTGGTCCAGAAGCTCGGACGCGAACCGACCCCGGAGGAAATTGCCGAGCGCATGGACCTGCCGCTCGACAAAGTGCGGAAGATTCTAAAGATCGCGCGTGAGCCGATTTCTCTGGAAACCCCGATCGGCGAGGAAGAGGACAGCCATCTAGGCGATTTTATCGAGGACAAGAAGGCGGTTTCTCCTTTGGAGGCGGCGATTCGGTACGATCTCCAACGCCAGATCAACAGCGCATTGGAAACACTGACGCCACGGGAAGAAAAGGTGTTGCGGAAGCGGTTTGGCATCGGAGAAGCCACGGACCATACTCTCGAAGAAGTCGGTCAGGATTTCGAAGTGACCCGCGAACGTATCCGTCAGATCGAAGCCAAGGCCCTGCGCAAGCTGCGTCATCCGAGTCGGAGTAAGAAACTGCGCAGCTTTGTTGAAAGTCTGTGACGAGTCAAGGAACGTTCCACGGGATTTGACTCCGCTTTCTGGGCAGCCTAATATTGTGCGTTCGTGTCTGGGGGCAGGCGCGAGAGAGTCATCCGCCTGATCGGGCCCATAGCTCAGGTGGTTAGAGCGGCTGACTCATAATCAGCTGGTCCTAGGTTCAAGTCCTAGTGGGCCCACCAGCTCGGTCGTGGAACTCATAGCCCGAGATCGTTGTTCGCAACAATAGCAACAGGAGCGAGTTGAACCAGAATCTTTTCCCCCTTATCGAACTACAGAAGTTGGATCTCCGCATCGCGGAGATCAAGGACCAGCGCCGAAAAATCCCAGACCGGATCCAAGCGATTGAAGCCCCGCTTCGAGAAGCCCAGCACCTACATCAACAGACCAGCGCTTCCGTGGACCTGCTCATCAAAGAGCGGCGTTCGTACGAACAAGATCTTGAAGCGCATGAAGCGCACACTGAGAAGATGAAGTCGCGGCTGTCCGAGTTGAAATCCAATAAGGAATACCAGGCGCATCTGTTCGAGATCGAAGTTGCCAACAAGAAGCGGGGGGATATTGAGGAGAAGATCTTGCTGTGTATGGAAAAGATCGAGCAGGTGCAGCGCATGGCGAAAGAGACGCAAGAGAAGCTCAGCGCAATCGAAAAGGGCTTTGCGCAGGAAAAACAGGGGCTTGACCAATTGGAGCGCACACTTTCATCTGAGCTGACCGATCTCGAAGCGCAACAGCAAGCCCGTTCGGTTCATGTCGAAAAGGGGCTTCTTGGCCGTTATAACGCGATTAAGGGGGCGCGGAAGGATCAGGCGCTCGCCGAGATTAAAGAGGGGATTTGTTCCGGATGCCGTCTTCAGCTTCCTCCGCAACTGATTTCAGAAGTGAAACGCTCGTCTGATATCCAGACCTGCCCCTATTGCCGTCGGATGTTGTATTGGGATGGGCAAATTCCTGTCGAAACAACGCCGGGTCCCGATCTCGACAAGACGTCGGCTCTTGAGATCGGCGAGTCGGTCTAATCAGTTTTTGCCAGCACAGCCTGAGTCGTCTTGAAGTGTAGTTTGGCAACTGATCCCAATCGTTCCTCCCCGTGCTTTTTTACGATCATGCGACCGGCCAGCTCGACAGTTGACGACGCGCCTTTGGGCAGCGTCGTACCGACCTCATCCGAGAGACGCTTCAATCGGAGAAGGAACTCCGCGCGGGCCAGGATGGAGGCTGCGGCCACGGCCAGATCGGACTCGGCCCGATGTTGTTGCTCTAAGACGATCGTGCGCCCTTTCTCCTGCAGGGCATTCAAAATCAACCGCTCGTCGCCAAACTGATCCGCAATCGCGTGCCCGCACGAAACCTTTTCCAGCAGAGTTTCCAAGGCTTTGGCATGTCCCCAGGCCAACAGGCGATTTAGGTTCCGGATTTTCGCATAGAGTTCGTTGTACCGCTGCGGGCCGATTGCAATGATGCTGTGAGGGCAGATCATCCGGATATCGGGCGCCATGGCGAGAATGCGGCCGTCGGAGATTTTCTTGCTGTCCCGAACCTGCATGAGAGTCAGTTCACCCTCTGTGATGGCGTCGACGAAGACGGCAGCGATGACCAGCGGGCCGAAATAGTCTCCCTTGCCGGACTCATCGATGCCGATGCGTTCAATCTGTATTGTCTTAGTGGCTTTGGTCACAGGTCCATGGACCTAGTAGAGATTCTCGGTGAGGCGCGGTAATCTAACAGAGCCTCAGAGGACGGTCAATTTCCCACAAGTAAGCAACTGGTCCTTATTGATAAGGAGGATGGGCGATGCAGGCACGGAGATCGTTCTCGCATGGACTGTTATTGTTTGTTGCGGGAATTGGAATGATGATGGTGATGGGTGGGTGCGAAACGAACCCCTACACCGGACGGTCGCAGTTGTTGATGACCTCGGTATCTCAGGAGATGCAATTAGGCTCCCAGGCCTACAGTCAGGTGAAGAACGATCCCAAGCTCAGGCAATCGCATGATCCTCGAGAAGTCGAACCGGTCAAGCGGGTCGCTGCCAGAATTATTGAGGCGGCAAAGCGATCGAAATATGCCGAGATGGCGCAGCAGTTTCAGTGGGAAGTGACGGTGATCAAGGATGATAAGACGGCAAATGCGTTTGCGTTGCCTGGCGGCAAGATGGCAGTCTATACCGGCATCTTCCCTATGGCAAAGACGGAAGCAGGGCTGGCCGCCGTTATGGGACATGAGGTCGTCCATGCCCTGGCCCGGCACGGTGCAGAACGGATGAGTCAGGGCCAGCTGACGAATGCCGGACTTCAGATCGTCGGTGCAGCGGCCGGTGCTGCCGGCGGGGGCGGAATGTTGGGGCAAGCAGCGATGGCGGCCCTCGGCGCGGGAGCACAGGTAGGGATATTACTGCCCTTCAGTCGAAAGCATGAATCGGAAGCAGATTATATCGGGATTCTGCTCGCGGCGGATGCCGGCTATGATCCGCGCGAGGCTGTTGCCCTGTGGGAACGGATGGAGCAGATGTCCGGTGGCGGTGCGCCGTCAGAATTTATGTCTACGCACCCGAGCCACGAGACCCGCATTGCCCAGCTGAGAAAATGGATGCCCGAGGCCATGGCTATTTACCAAACCAAGCCGTCAGTTCCTGCAGCGGTGTTGCCGTCGGTGCAGTAGATCGTGGCAGTTCGTGGTGGGTCTTGAAAGCGCAGACATCCGGCCCTATAGTATTCTGGCGCGAGGGAGAAGACCGGGTGATCGCTTGGAGCGGTAACGCTTTAAGAGGAAAGTCCGGACTTCATGGGCAGGGCGCTGGATAATTCCCAGGCGGAGCGATCCGACACCAGCACCACAGAAAACAAACCGCCGATGGCCAAGACGACGGGATTCCAATCCGGTCGCCTTGGATCAGGTAAGGGTGAAACGGTGGGGTAAAAGCCCACCGCGGTGGTGGCGACATCACCGGCAGGGTAAGCGTCGCCCGATGCAAGGCCAAATAGGAAGACATCAGTCGGCTTTCTTCGGAGAGTCGGCGACCGGCTGGCCCGGCCGAGGTCTTCGGGTAGGTCGCTTGAGGTTCGAGGCAACTCGAATCCCAGAGAAATGATCATCCCCGTTTGGGAGAAAATCCTAGATGGGACAGAATCCGGCTTATAGGTCTTCTCCACCGCGCTTTTTTTATCGCGTGACGTAGTTCTCCTTCCGTCACCGCCCCTACAAAATGTTCAACCCCGTCTAGCAAGACGACGGGAATTCGCGCCCCATAGCGTTCCATCAAGACTTTGTCGTTATCGATAGACACCTTTTGTACTTCTACGTGCAATTCTGACTGAAGACGTCGCGCGATTTGGTAGACGATTTCGCAGAGATGGCAGTCATTACGAGAGAGGATGGTCACACGGATAGGTAGATCCATGGAGCTGTAACCCGCGACAGCGAACTTGGATGGTAGAGAGTATCACGCAGGGGGCAGGCTGTCAGGGAGGGAAGCTTCCGGATCCTTCCACTATTGACGTGTTGAAACGCGCGGTGATAGGATTACATGTCTTTCTCCCTGATTTTTCAGAATGTTCTGATGAAATGTCTCTGTTGAGTCTGCTCCCTCAGGACGAAAGACGGGGTAGTGTATTATCCCGGTTCCCCTACCGGGGGGTGCCGGTGGTATGGATGGAGGTTCTGTCATGAAACTCACAGGCGCAGAGATTCTCCTCGAATGCCTCAAGCGGGAAGGCGTCAAGACGATTTTTGCGCTTCCCGGAGGTGTCGTACTAAAGATTTTCGACATACTTCATCAGCAGAAGGACATTGACGTGGTCCTCACTCGCCATGAGCAGGGCGCCGGCCATATGGCAGAAGGTTATGCGAAGGCGACCGGTAAAGCTGGTGTCTGTCTTGTGACTTCTGGACCAGGCATGACGAACGTCATCACGGCCTTAGCGGATGCCTACATGGATTCTGTGCCATTGGTCTGTTTCAGCGGACAAGTCCCTACCAGCCTTATCGGGAATGATGCATTCCAAGAGGCAGACAATGTCGGCTTGAGCCGTCCCTGCACCAAGTACAATTTTCTTGTGAAAAATGTGGCAGAGTTGGCAACCACGATCAAGGAAGCTTTCTACATTGCGACAACGGGGCGTCCAGGCCCTGTGCTCGTGGATATTCCGAAGGACGTTTCCATGGATAAGGCGGAATTTACCTATCCGAGTTCCGTCTCTATCCGTAGCTACAATCCGGTGTATGAAGGAAATAAGTGGCAAATCAAGCAAGCAGCTGAGGCCATGACGAAGGCGAAGAAGCCGATACTCTACGTCGGCGGCGGCGTCGTCTTTTCCGGCGCATCGCAGGAATTATTGGAGTTGGCTGAACTGACTCATATGCCGGTCGATATGACATTAATGGGCCTTGGCGCTTTCCCCGGCGAGCATCCGCAATCTCTGGGCATGTTGGGGATGCATGGAACCTATTGGGCCAATATGGCGATGCACTACTCCGACCTCGTCATCGCCATCGGTGCGCGATTCGACGATCGGGTGACCGGAAAGGTCTCTGAATTTTGTCCCCACGCGAAGGTGATCCACATTGATATCGATCCAACCTCGATTCGAAAGAACGTGAATGTCGATATTCCGATCGTCGGCGATTGTAAGACTGTGCTTCGTGAGTTGCTCCAGATTCTTCGTGCCACGGTCAACGGCGATCAGAGGGAGCTCCGTAAGTCTTGGTGGAATCAAATCCATGAGTGGCAACAGGCCAATCCTCTGACCTATCAACAGGAGTCGGATGGGCCGATCAAGCCGCAATATGTCATCAGTCGGCTCTATGAACTCACGAAGGATCGAGACCCCATCGTTTCAACCGATGTCGGGCAGCACCAGATGTGGGCGGCCCAGTACTTTAAACTGGCGAAGGCGAATCGCTGGTTGACCTCGGGAGGACTTGGAACCATGGGTTTCGGGTTTCCCGCTGCGATGGGAGCGCAGGCTGCGTTTCCGGGTCGTCTGGTCCTCTGCATCGCTGGCGACGGCAGTATCCAGATGAATATGCAAGAAATGGCGACGGCAGTGGTGCACAAGTTGCCGGTCAAGATTATCATCCTCAATAACCGCTTCCACGGGATGGTCCGGCAATGGCAGGACCTCTTTTACGAAGGCCGGTATGCATCGAGTTATCTGGAGACGACGCCGGATTTTGTGAAGTTGGCTGAGGCATACGGAGCGGTCGGACTCAGGGCCAGCAAGCCAACGGAGATCGATGCTGTCCTTAAAGAGGCGATTGCGGTGAACAAACCGGTGATTGTCGATGTCCCGACATATCCGTATGAAAATGTCTATCCGATGATTCCAGCCGGCGGCTGCAATCATGAGATGATTTTGGAAGATCCACCGGCCTTGAAGAGTAAGCAGATTGGAGCGGGGCAGGTGGCTCCGAAAGATTCAGACACGATCCTCACGGCCTAACCGCCTTGATTCAGGAGTATGCACTTGGTATGGAACACATTATTTCAGTGACCGTGGAGAATAAGTTTGGGTCGTTGTCTCGTGTCGCCGGCCTGTTTAGCGGTCGGGGGTTCAATATCGAAAGCCTCTCCGTGGCGCCGACGCTTGACCCTTCCATGTCGCAGATGACCATCGTCACGTCCGGAGATGAACGGATCATCGAGCAGATCGTGAAACAGCTCAATAAACTCATCGATGTTATCAAGGTCGTAGATCTGAACGAGAGCGACTTTGTCTCGCGGGAGACCGCGCTCATCAAGGTGCATACGCGGCCGGAAGATCGCGCAGAGGCGTTGCGGATTGCCGATATTTTCCGAGCCAACGTCATCGACTCCACGCCGGCGACCTATACGATCGAGGTGACGGGAGATCCACGAAAAATCGAAGCGATCATCAACCTGCTACAGCCTCTAGGAATCAAAGAACTCACCCGTACTGGGCGAGTTGCGGTTGCTCGCGAATCGATTCGATCGACAGGTATGCAGGCGAAAAAAATTGCCCGCGAATAGTCTCTGCCGGGCTTGTTTCCTACACCAGAGCTCAGCCGAGCGAACACCGTTGTTACCCAGGAGCGATCGATGAAGATTTACTACGATAAGGATGCCGATATTCAGCAGATTCGGAACAAGAAGGTGGCGGTGATCGGCTATGGGAGCCAGGGCCACGCCCATGCGCTCAATATGAAGGAGAGCGGTGTAAGCGTTGTCATTGGGCTGCGGGAAGGCGCCTCATGGAAGAAGGCGGAACAAAGTGGACTAAAAGTCATGCCGGTGGCCGATGCCGTCAAAGCGTCCGACATCATCATGATTCTTGCGCCTGACGAAGCACAAGCGGTCATCTATCGGCAGGATATCGCTCCCAATCTGAAGCCTGGGTCCTCCCTCGCGTTTGGCCACGGCTTTAATATTCATTTTGGGCAGATCGTGCCGCCGTCCACGATCAATGTGTTCATGGTCGCCCCTAAAGGACCGGGCCATCTTGTTCGATCGGAATATACAAAGGGCAGTGGGGTGCCCTGCCTGCTTGCGATCCATCAGGACCCAAGTGGAACGACCAAGCAAGTTGGGCTTGCCTATGCCAGTGCGATTGGGGGCGGGCGGGCTGGGGTGATCGAAACGAACTTTCGTGAAGAGACCGAGACCGACCTCTTCGGTGAGCAGGTTGTGCTCTGTGGAGGACTCACGTCCCTTATTCAGGCCGGTTATGAGACCCTCGTGGAAGCCGGCTACTCTCCGGGGATGGCCTATTTCGAGTGTCTGCACGAGGTAAAATTGATTGTGGACTTGATCTACCAGGGCGGCATCGCCAACATGCGGTATTCCATCAGTACGACAGCCAAGTATGGTGATATTACCCGTGGTCCTCGGATTGTGACGGAGCAGACGAAGCAGGAAATGAAGAAGATCTTGGGTGAGATTCAGCAGGGTCAGTTCGCCAAAGAGTGGGTGTTGGAAAATCAAGCCAACCGTCCGGTCTACAATGCGTTGCTGGCGAAAGGCGAAGCCCATCCCATCGAAGAGGTTGGGGGTCGGCTTCGAGCAATGATGCCGTGGCTGAAGAAGGACCAACTGGTCGATAAGAACAAAAACTGAGGTTGAGGAATCTGTGGCAGATCGTGCCGTCGGCATCCCGTTTGCCAAAGAAGGAATTCCCTTCATCGGGGCTGCTGTTGGCGTTACACTGCTGGCAGGATGGCTCGGCTGGATTATCGTAGCCATCGGAGCGGTGATTCTGACGCTCTTTGTCTCCTGGTTCTTTCGCAATCCACCTCGGGTGGTGCCGCAGGGGCCTCGTCTTGTACTGGCGCCCGGTGACGGGAAAGTCATTGCCATCGAAGAGGAGTTTGAACCACGATTCATTAAGGACCGCTGCATTCGACTCACGATTTTCTTGAATGTGTTCGATGTGCATATTAATCGGATCCCCTGTGAAGGAGTCGTTGAGGACATTCAGTATCAGCCGGGCTTATTCCTCGTGGCCAGCAAGCCGGATGCGACTTTGAGGAACGAGCAAAATGCCTTGATGATTCGGACGGTGCAGGGTACCAAGGTGTTGTGTGTGCAGGTAGCCGGGTTGATTGCCAGACGGATTGTCTGTTGGATCTCTTCGGGAGATCGAGCCGTATGCGGTGAACGTTTCGGTTTGATTCGATTCGGGTCACGGATGGACACCTTTCTTCCTATCGGAACGGCAGTAAAAGTTGCAGTCGGCGATCGAGTCAAGGGTGGAGAGACCATCGTGGGGGAATTGCCATGAAAACCACGGGACTTCGTCAATCGTTTGCAAGAGGTGGGAAACGGCGCAAAGCCGCCATGCACCTGATTCCGAATCTTTTTACGACAGGGAATCTCTTGTGCGGGGTATTTTCGATGTTGTCCGTGTTCAATGCGGACTATATGGTCGCGGCGGTCGCCATTCTGGTGGCGATGGTCTTCGACGTGCTCGATGGAAAGTCGGCGCGGTTGACGAACAGCACTAGCCATTTCGGCTTTGAGTACGACTCTTTGTCCGACGTGGTGTCGTTCGGGGTCGCTCCAGGCCTCTTGATCTATTCCTGGGCGCTAAGCGGACAAGGTATGTTCGGCATGGCGGTGATGTTCGCCTACGTGGCGATGGGTGCGGTTCGGCTGGCTCGATTTAATTCGACTGCAGCCGTGGCGGACGGCAAATACTTTACTGGGTTGGCGATTCCTGCAGCGGCAGGGGTCGTGGCGTCGCTGGTGATCTTCGACCACTATAGCGTCAGGATTGGAACGGAAGTAAAGCCTATTCTCGTGCTGATCATTACGCTGACCCTTTCGTTCTTGATGGTGAGCACCATCAAGTACCGAAGCTTTAAGGACATGAAGTTTCGCGGAGGGCAGCACATTACCTATCTGGTATGGGGAATCTTGGCGCTCATGCTTATCGCCGCCTGGCCTCAAGTGATGCTTTTTGTCGTCTTTGCCGGGTATGCCTTGCTCGGTCCGGCAGAGCGGCTTGTCGGACTTCTGTTTAAGGTAGTTGGGAAACGTCCGTCGCCTAAGACCGAGCAGTCGGTGAGTGAATCAAAGTTCTAGTGGCTTCGACGAGGAGTAGTACGCGATTCGTACAGAAGAGAGAGCTGGTGTATGGTGCAAACCAGCCTGTGCGGCGCCGAACTCGCCTCTGAGCCAGAGTCCGTGAAACCCGAGTAATGGATTCCGCCTCGCCCCCGTGAAGGGCGTAATGAAGGGCTGTGGGCAGCGCAGGTTGTTCATGGCTAGATCAGGGTGGTACCACGGAGCTTGTTACAAGCCTCCGTCCCTGGGCGTAGGGATGGAGGCTTTTTTTATTTGAGATTGCTGAAAATGCTTTCCCGCAGCGCTCTCGGTCGCGTGCCTCCCTGCGACGTACCCATCGGTGACAGAGCTGTCTTGGCAGCTCGGGGTGGGTGGGTGAGAAACGGTACGCCTCAGTCATCCCGCTTCCTGCGGCCTTGCTGGAAAGACATTTTGAGGAATCTCACTCAATACGAGAGGTGAAACCATGACACGGATGATCAAGATTTTCGATACGACCTTGCGTGATGGGGAGCAATCTCCAGGGGCCAGCATGAATGTGGAAGAGAAAATCATGGTGGCGAAGCAGCTGGCGCGTTTGGGCGTCGATATTATCGAAGCCGGATTTGCCTATAGTTCGCCAGGAGATTTTGCAGCGGTACAGCGGATCGCGCAGGAAGTCGAGGGACCGACGATTTGCAGTTTGGCACGAGCGCGTCCGGAGGATATCGAACGAGCCTGGGAGGCATTGAAAGGAGCCCCGAAGGTCCGTATCCATACGTTTCTTTCGACGTCCGACATCCACTTGAAACATCAGTTCAGAATGACGCGGGATGAGGCGAAGAAACGAGCGGTCGAGATGGTGCAACTGGCGAGAGGGTATGTCGACGACGTGGAGTTTTCGCCTATGGATGCCAGTCGCTCCGATCCCAGCTACCTCTATGAGGTGATCGAGGCGGTGATTGCCGCTGGAGCCGGAACGATCAATATTCCCGACACGGTCGGCTATGCAGTGCCACAAGAATTCGGGAGACTCATTCGTGAAATTCTCGAGCGGGTGCCAAACAGCACGAGGGCGGTAATCTCCGTCCATTGCCACAACGATCTCGGCCTCGCGGTGGGAAACAGTTTGGCGGCGGTGTTTGAAGGGGCCGGCCAAGTCGAATGCACGATTAACGGAATTGGTGAACGGGCAGGGAACACGGCGCTGGAAGAAGTGGTCATGGGCCTACGGACTAGGAAAGACTTCTATCAAGCCGACACGAAGATTCGTACTGAAGAGATTTCGAAGACCAGTCGATTGGTGAGCAAGATCACCGGTATGGTGGTGCAGCCGAACAAGGCAATCGTCGGGGCCAATGCCTTCGCCCATACCTCCGGGATTCACCAAGACGGGTTGCTGAAGGATAAGACGACTTATGAAATCATGCGGCCGGAGACGGTTGGCCTGCTTGAAAGCAAGATGATCATGGGGAAACTATCGGGCCGGCACGCGTTTCGTCAGCGGCTGGTGGAGTTGGGATATATGCTCTCGGACGAGGAGGTAAATCATGCCTTCGAACGGTTCAAGAAATTGGCCGATCAGAAAAAGGAAATCTACGAAGAGGACCTCGAAGTGATTGTTTCCGAAGAGTTGGCCAAAATGCCCGATCGGATTTCGCTGAAGTCATTCCATGTAGCCAGTGGGACGGATCAGGTGCCGACCGCTACGGTCGAACTCGAAATAGACGGACGAACGATTGCGCAGACAGGGACAGGCGATGGACCGGTAGATGCGGTCTATCGGACGATTGCGGCAATGACGGAGACAAAGAGCACTCTCCTCATGTATGTCGTCAAGGCAATTACCGGTGGAACCGATGCGCAGGGCGAAGTTTCTGTTCGGGTTCAGGAAGATGGACGCACCGTTTCAGGCCATGGCGCCGATACGGATATCATCACGGCGTCGGCGCGCGCCTATCTCAATGCGCTGAACAAGTTGTTGTACTTGGCGGGGAAACAGGCGCAGGGCGAGCAGAAGGTGAACTTGATTTAAGGAAAGTGGCCACGGTAGAGTCACCAGCTCAGGCCTAGAGTTGGGAAGGTATCGTTGACTGTGAGGTGCTCCGTGGTTCATGTCACCGTGGGAGATCGAGCGGAGTTTCTAGCCGGCGACCATACCGTCCTTCGAGAGCTGCTGCATCCGGCAAGACAATCCCTTGCGCTTGGGTATAGTGTGGCGCATGGGACATTAGCTCCCGGCAATCGGTCGAAATGGCACAGGCTCACATCCTCAGAGGTTTACTATATTCTTGCCGGTCGGGGACACTTGACTGTAGACGACTCGGTCATCGCTGTGAATCCAGGCTCTGTTGTCTATGTGCCCCCAGGAAGCAAACAGTCTCTGGAAAACAATGGGCCCATTGCCATTGAGTTCCTCTGCCTGGTTGATCCCGCTTGGCGGCTAGAGGATGAAGAAGTCTTGGAATAGAGGTTTCGGCGGTTATCACCTGCAAAGAGGGAGAGTGGTCTGTGAAGGCGAAGATTGCCGTATTGGCTGGTGATGGAGTGGGTCGGGAGATCGTTCCGGAAGCCGTGAAGGTGCTGAAAGCCGTAGCCGAGAAGTTCCAGCACAGGTTTGAATTCTTTTCCGGTGATGTGGGCGGGCAGGCGATTGACTCAGTGGGTGTCCCGCTTCCTCAGGAGACACTGAGCCTGGCCAAACAGAGCGATGCGGTCTTGCTCGGTGCGGTCGGTGGACCCAAGTGGGAAGGGTTGAAGTATGACTTGCGTCCGGAACGCGCGTTGTTGGGATTGCGCGAACACCTGGGTCTCTATGCGAATTTACGGCCGGCGAAATTGTATCCGATGTTGTCCGATGCCTCGACGCTGAAACGAGAGGTGATTGAAGGGATCGACATCCTCGTCATTCGTGAACTGACCGGCGGCATCTATTTCGGAAAACCCAAAGGCATCGAGAAGCTACCGAGCGGGAGCGAACGGGGCATCAATACCGAGGTCTATACCACTGAAGAAATCCAACGCATTGCAAAAGTCGCGTTCGATGCGGCAAGAAAGCGTCGAAAGAAAGTGATGTCCGTCGACAAAGCGAACGTGCTGGAGTCATCGGAGCTTTGGCGCCGTGTCGTCACCGATGTCCATAAGGGCTATCCGGATGTGGAGTTGAGCCATATCTACGTAGACAATGCGGCGATGCAACTCGTGCGTAACCCGCGGCAGTTCGACGTGATGCTCTGTAATAATATATTCGGCGACATTTTGAGCGATGAAGCTGCGATGTTGACCGGGTCCATCGGGATGTTGCCGTCGGCCAGTATCGGAGCGCAGGTGGGACTATTCGAGCCGATCCACGGCAGCGCACCGGATATCGCGGGGAAGAATGTGGCGAATCCAATCGCGACGATTGCCTCAGTTGCCATGATGTTGTCCTACGCATTCAAGTTGGATAGGGAAGCAGCAGCCATCGAGCAGGCGATTGTGAAGACCCTTGAACTCGGCTATCGTACGAAAGATATTCAGAGTCCTGGTACTCGGCTAGTCACGACAACAGAAATGGGTGAGGCCATCCTGCAAAATCTGAACTAGGCAAGTATTTTGAGACACATGAGCACAGGTCTTAAAACCGGATTAATCAAGACGGTTACCGGTACTGGAAACTCCGGCTGGTCGGGTGACGGCGCCCTGGCCCTTGCTGCTTGTCTGAATGAGCCGAAGAGTCTTACCCTCGATTCAGAGGGGAACCTATTCATTGCCGACTCTGAGAACCATCTCATCCGGAAGATCGACAGGAAGAGCAACTGTATCAGGACGGTGGCGGGACGTATTCAGGGGGGTGAATCAGGGGCGAAGCCCGCGTCGAACGCCCTGGTGGCTGAGAGAGAGGATGCCGACCCTTTTGCTGAAGGTGAAAGAGCTCATGCTCATCCCTTTACCCAACAGGCCGACTTGAGTGGGACTGTTCGATATGTTGCAACCGGGACAGCGCCGATTAGACGATTTAGCGGCGACGGCGGCCCTGCCGATCAAGCCCTCTTAAATTTCCCGACGGCTGTTGTAGTCGATCGGATAGGACATCTCTACATTGCGGATACGCTGAACCATCGGGTGCGGCGAGTGGATGTAGTGACAGGAGTGATCACAACGATCGCGGGCCTGGGCCAACCTCGATATTCAGGTGACGGAGGATTGGCCGTGGAGGCTGGTTTGAATGAACCGGCTGCCTTGGCGGTTAGTGACGGGGGTATCCTCTATATCGCCGACCAGAACAACCACCGTGTGAGGGCGGTAGATTTGGCCACCGGAATGATTCACACAGTCGCAGGGACTGGGACGGCTTCATATAATGGAGATGGTATAGTTGGGACAGATACCGGACTGGCTGGTCCTAGTGGAGTGGCGCTTGCGTCAGATGGCACGTTGTTTATTGCCGATAGCTTCAATGGAAGGATTCGTGCCGTTGATCCTGTCACTGGTCTCATACGAACTGTGGCGGGCGATGGCGGTGAGTATCGGTATCAGGGACCGGGAGAACCAGCCAGCCCCAGTCTTTCCCGGCCATCGGGAATCGCATTGGACGAAGAGGGGAATCTGTACTTTACCGATTCAGACAACCATCTGGTGCGGCGCTGGGATCGAATCACCGGGCATATCGAACGTATTGCCGGGGTTGGTCTGGCGCAATATGGAGGCGATGGGGGAGCGGCCCATGAAGCCGGATTGAGTTATCCGTTTGGCATTGTCGTGGATTGCAGAGGGCATCTGTTTGTGGCCGATACATTCAATCATCGGATTCGCGAAATCGTGCTGTAATCAGGATTGACAGCCATGTTGAAAAAGAAATCAGGATATGTGGTCGCGATCCTCGGTGCGACCGGGGCGGTTGGGAAAGAAACGCTTGAGATCCTTGAAGAGCGCGAGTTTCCCTTGGCCGCTCTTCGCCTGTTTGCATCGAAACGTTCCCGATATTGCCGTCATTTCGCTCGGCGGAATCGTCTATAGCGAGTCTGTCAAGGTCGCGGGCGATCGCATGGACGACGCGATCATGAATTATATTAAGAAGAAGTATAACCTTCTCATCGGTGAACATATGGCGGAGCGGATCAAGTTCGAAATCGGATCCGCCTATCCCTTTGAGGAACGCAAGACCATGATGATCAAGGGGCGCGACTTGATTTCCGGTATTCCCCGTACGTTGGTGGTGGATGACGCGGAAGTCCGTGAAGCGTTGCAGGAACCGATCGGGACAATCGTCAACGCGATTAAAGTGGCATTGGAAAATACCCCGCCTGAGTTGGCGGGCGACATTATTGACCGAGGCGTCGTACTTACGGGCGGGGGATCTTTGCTGAAGGGCATGGATACGCGTTTTCGGGAAGAGACGAATCTGCCGATCATCACCGTGGATGATCCCTTGACGTCCGTAGTCTTGGGGGTCGGGAAAATCCTCGATGAGTTGGATCTGCTCGCCAAGGTGTCGGTGATGTCCCAGGCCAATACCTACCGATAAGGCTCCATCCCTCACTCCCATATTATGTGGATGGCTCACTCTCGTTCTTCCTACGGTGCCAGACGCCTGGCGATTGCCTGCTTTGCGCTTCTGCTGGTGGCCCTTTTTCTGCTTCCCACTCAAATCCAAGGACTTTTGCAGTATCTGGATGGGCCGGTTGGATACGTCGTGCGTGTCCCACTCGAAGCCATTGCGTCCATCGATGCCGGTATCGCCGATCGCTGGGAGCGCTACGTGGCGTTGCAAGGAGTTCAGGAGGAGAACCAACAGCTCCGAAAAGAAATCGAGTGGTTGCGCGGTCA
The DNA here is from genome assembly GCA_002869895.2 of Nitrospira sp. CG24E. Taxonomy (GTDB): domain Bacteria; phylum Nitrospirota; class Nitrospiria; order Nitrospirales; family Nitrospiraceae; genus Palsa-1315. The sequence goes on from NEWP02000021.1 coordinate 273,166, forward strand.
ACATAGCCACTTGCGCGAGTCCGTTGCCGCGACAGAACGATTGACGGACCTGCTGCAATTTAAACAGCAGGCGCTTCCCACAATGGTTGCGGCTCAAGTCATCGGGCGCGATGCCACGAACCGGTATCGTGCCATCGTGCTCAATAAGGGCGAAAGTGATGGGATCAAACCGGATATGGGAGTGGTGACGCCCGCCGGTGTCGTCGGGCGTGTTGTGAAGACGACCGGGGCATCGTCCGTGGTGCTTTTGGTGACAGATCCAAGCAACGCGATCGCGGGTCTCATTCAGCGGACGAGAGACGAAGGTGTGGTGGAGGGGACTCAACAGGGTTTGGCTCATATGAAGTATATTCCGTTGCTGTCGACGGTTCGAGACGGCGATCGGGTTGTGACTTCAGGTCTTGTTGGAGATTTTCCCCGAGGGCTCGTGATCGGCACGATTACCCGCATCGATAAACAGGAGGGCGCCCTCTTCCAGTCTGCCGAACTCACGCCGGAAGTCGATGTCGGCCGTGTGGAGGAAGTGTTGGTGATCCAGACGTCGTATGGGCAGTCCTCGAAGGCGGCGGGAGCGGACCTGCTCGGGAAACCATTGCCGTGAAATTTCTGATCTATCTGGTTCTCGTATTGCTGCTCGTTCCCCTGCAGACGACGTTGCTGCCCCATCTGAGCGTGTGGGATGTAAAGCCGGATTTAGGCCTTGTGGCGGCGGCGCTTGTCGGGCTTTTTGCCGGTGAATTGGAAGGCCTTCTCGTGGGACTCGCAATCGGATGGATCCTGAGTATGTTCTCAGCCGGCGAGCTCTGGTTAGTGCTTCTGACGGACGGGGGTGTCGGGCTCTTGGCAGGATTCCTGGGACGGCAGGGGTCGCAGATGACGGCAATCGCATTAGGTCTGGGGCTTCTGCTGGCGTCCTTACTGAGTGGAGTGTTTGCGATAATGAACTTCCAGCACCTCGACGGGTCTCAGATGTGGTGGATGATCGAATCGATCGTCTTTCCGCAAGCGTGTTTTGACGGAGTGGTGGGAGCGGGGCTCTATTGGTTGCTCTCTCAACGGTATGATGTCATCCGCCTCAGGGCCGAATAGCGGGCCTATGATGGGCGTGGTGGAATGTTGATTGTGACGCATGGCAACAGCTGGTCTGCAGGATTCTGAACTTGGAGAGCTCCAACGCCGGGTAGTCATCCTCCGTATCGGCTTGTTGCTCGTCGTGGCATTGCTGGGACTGCGACTCTGGCACTTGCAGATTCGAGAGGGGCCCTACTACCGCGATCTCTCCGAGAATAATCGGACACGCTCCGTCATCGTTGAACCGGCTCGGGGGCTCATCTATGATCGCAATGGGGTGTTGTTGGCCAATAATGTCCCAAGCTTCACGCTCTACGTTTCGCTCGAGGATGTCAAAGATCGCGACCTGCTCGTCGATCAGCTCAGTAATCTCTTAGGATTAGACGCTGCGCTCGTGAGAAGCAAGCTCACGGCTCGCGGGAGCAGGCAACTGCCGCGTAAGGTGAAGGGTCGCTTGACTCTTCGAGAAGCGACGCTGATTGAGTCTCACCGCCTGGACTTGCCAGGCGTCATGGTGCAAGTTGAATCGCAACGGAACTATCCTGGCGGGGTCACGGCCTCGCATCTCTTGGGCTATGTCGGGGAAGTGTCGCCCGAGCAGTTAGAGAGACCGGAATATGCCGACCTGCATCAGGGCAGCATCGTCGGGCAATATGGGGTCGAGAAATTTTTCGATCGGTTCTTGCGTGGTCAGGCCGGGCAGAAAAGTGTAGAAGTCGATGCCGTTGGACATGAAAAACAGACGGTAGTCGTAGACGAACCCCATGCCGGGGACAACCTCTACCTCACCATTGATGCGCGGCTGCAAAAAGTAGCCGAAAATCTATTGGGGGAGGAGACCGGCGCGATTGTCGCGCTTGATCCGAGGACAGGTGACGTGCTTGCCATGGCCAGCCGTCCTGGCTTCGATCCGAATATTCTCTCGCGGGAGCTCACACCGAAACAATGGACCGAGATCGTGCAAGATGAAGGGCGCCCCTTGAACAATCGAGCCTCGCAAGGGCAGTATCCGCCTGGTTCGGTTTTCAAGGTGATGATGGCTGCGGCTGCGTTGGAAACCAAGACCGTGACACCGTCGACGACCATTTACTGCAATGGAGGGTATCAATTCGGTCGCCGCTTGTATCATGACTGGAAAGCCGGAGGGCATGGATCGGTGGATCTCAGGCACGCGCTTGTGCAATCGTGCGATGTCTATTTCTACACCGTTGGACAGCGGATGGGGATCGAGACGATGGCTTCCTTCGCCCATCAGTTTGGGTTGGGAGAGGAGACGGGGATCGAACTGCCGTCTGAACGGATTGGGATCGTGCCTTCCGAGGCTTGGAAACGGAAAGCCAAGAATGAGCCATGGCTGCCGGGGGAAACGATCTCGGCATCCATCGGACAGGGTTATGTGAATGTGACCCCGCTGCAGATGGCGAGTCTGATCGGCACCGTTGCAAACGACGGTGTGACATTTCGCCCTCGACTGGTCCAGGCAGTGTTGGATCGGGCAACCGGGGAATTACAAAAGAGGGTTGCGGTTCCCAAACGCACGGTGCAGCTGAGGCCCGAGATCCTACCGATAATTAAGGAGGCGCTGGCCGGAGTGGTCAAAGAGGGGACCGCCACGCGGGCGAAGTCGGCGCTGGTGACGATCGCCGGGAAGACCGGCACGGCTCAGGTGGCGGCTTTGCGCACAGGCCCAGAGAAGGATATTCCAAAGAAGTTCCGCGATCATGCCTGGTTCGTCGCCTTTGCCCCGGTCGAAGCGCCTGCGATTGCGGTTGCGGTGCTGGGTGAACATATGGGGCATGGAGGGTCGGCCTCGGCGCCGCTCGCCAAAGAACTCATCGAGGCCTATGTGAAGCTAGATCTTCCCGCTTCTACCGGTGTGACGGACGGTGCGAGTGCGAAGAAAGAGGGCGCCGGAGGAAGGGAACCAGATGATCGATCGGGTGATTAATAGCCGAGGCTTCGACAATTTCGATTTCCGTTTTATCGGACTTGTCTTTGCCATCCTGGGAGTCGGCGTTCTATCGATTTATAGTGTGACGCATGACCAAGGAGCCGCGTTTCCATTTTATGCGAAACAGCTCGTGTGGATTGTACTCGGTACAGTCGCGTTTCTCGTCATGTGGCTTTCGGACTATCATCGAATCGCGCGGTTGGCGTATCCTGCCTATGCGATTATCCTCATCCTACTCGCCGTCGTGCTGTTTGAAGGCAGGAGTAGCAGAGGGGCGCAACGATGGATTCCGATGGGACCATTTGCATTCCAACCATCGGAATTCGCCAAGCTGGTCCTCATTCTGACCTTGGCGCACTACTATTCGGAAAGGCCACGGGTGGGTTGGCTCCAGCGAGTGGTGCTGCCGGGTCTGCTGGTCCTTCCGGGACTGCTTCTGATTCTGAAACAGCCGGACCTCGGCAGCGGTTTGAGCTTCATGGCGGTGTATGCCGCAATGCTGCTGATGGTGGGGATGAGGTCGAAGGCGATAGGTGTCATCCTCCTGTTTTCGCTGATGCTGTTCCCCTTCGCCTGGGAGCTGATGTGGGGGTCATTGCATGATTATCAACGACAGCGCATTATGACGTTCGTCGATCCGGTCTACGATCCGGGGGGCAAGGGATACCATGCTCTCCAATCCAAGATTGCCATTGGAGCGGGAGAATTGACAGGGAAGGGGCTTTACGGAGGGACGCAGAGCCAATTGAAATTTTTGCCCGAGGGGCATACAGACTTTGTTTTTTCGGTGTTTGCCGAGGAATGGGGGTTTCTCGGAGTACTGGCTCTCTTGATATTGTTTGTCACATTGATCTGGCTGTCCTTGGAAATCGTCGGGCGCGCGAAGGATCAGCTGGGGGCTCTATTGGCGGTCGGTATTATTTGCATGCTGTGTTTTTGCGTCGTCATCAATATCGGCATGACGGTAGGCATGTTCCCGATCGTGGGAATTCCTCTGCCGCTCATGAGCTACGGCGGGAGTGCGACGGTTATGACCATGGCGTCGCTCGGCCTGCTGTTGAATGTCAAACGGCGTCGATTGAGTTTCTTTTAGTGCATGCGTGATTGCAGGGTCCCGAGCGATCCGGGATCGAGGCAAGAGGTGTCATGTTATGGCGCAAACCGCCGTGCCGGTGAATAATCGAGTGGAGGCCGGAACCTGGGGATTCCCCGCGTTCGTCCTGCGCATCGGCGAGGCGGTTTTGCTGAATGGAAGGAGTCGGTATGGGAGTAGAAATTGCCATTACAGTTGCGCGCGAGGAGACTCGCGTTGCCGTCTTGGACGGCGGAGTCGTCACGGATCTTTTCGGAGATCGCGCAAAGCGCAAGGATTTCGTCGGGAATATTTATAAAGGAAAAGTGGCGAAGGTGTTGCCTGGCATGCAGGCGGCCTTTGTGGACATCGGTTTGGCCAAGGCGGCCTTCATGCATGTATCGGATTTGTCATTGGACTCCGAGCCGGGCGACACGCTTGTCGATACCGATGAGGAGGACAAGGATGCCGATAAAGATGGAGACATGCTGGGTCCCCGGCGCCAAAGTTCCAAGCCGATCGAGCAGCTGCTGAGCGAAGGGCAGGAACTGATGGTGCAGATTTCCAAAGGGCCTATCGGCACAAAAGGCTCGCGGGTTACGACCTATGTGTCGCTTCCTGGACGGTATCTCGTGTTCATGCCGAACGTGGAGCATATCGGTGTGTCGCGCCGTATTGCCCGTGACGAAGAACGGGCTCGACTCAAGGATATTATGAAGCGAGTGCGGAACCCAGGCTGCGGATATATCGTCCGCACGGTGAGTGAAGGGGTCAAAGAAGACGAGCTCCGGTCCGATGTCGACTTTCTACATGTGCTCTGGCAGGACATCTTGGCAAAACGTGAGCAGAAGGGGTCCCCGGCATTGCTCCATGCCGACTTGAGTCTGAGTTTCCGCGTCGTGCGCGATCTCTTTGGAAAGAAAGTCGACCGATTATGGATCGACTCGCGTGAGGAATACCAGGCAGTCCGTGACTTCGTGCAGCGATTCTCGCCGGAGCAAACGTCGCGCATTCATTTCTACGACAAAGAGGAGAGCCTCTTCGATCATCTGGGAGTAGAGCAGGAAATGGCCCGGGCTCTCAGCCGAAAAGTCTGGCTCAAGTCCGGCGGGCATCTCGTGATCGATCATACGGAGGCGATGACCGTCATCGATGTCAACACCGGACGGTTCGTGGGGAAGCGAGATCAGGAGGAGACTATTCTGCGGAACAATCTGGAGGCGGCGAAAGAAGTGGCCTATCAGATGAAGTTGCGCGGGATCGGAGGAATCATCATCGTCGATTTCATCGATATGGAGCGAGAAAAGAATCGTGACAAGGTCTACCACGCGTTACTCGATGCGATGTCGAGCGATAAGGCCCGCACCAGAGTGTCCAGAATCTCCGATCTTGGACTGATCGAGATTTCTCGTGAACGAGTGAGAGAGGATCTCCTGCGGTCGCTCTCCGAACCCTGTCACTATTGCGAAGGCCGAGGCTATACGAAGTCTCCGACCACGGTGGCCTATGAAATCTTCCGCGATGTCCGTCGGATCGGCAGCAGTCCCGAGCCGCAACGCATCGTCATCGGCGCCCATCCCACGGTCGTCGGACTGTTGCAAGATGAAGAACGACCGGGTCTTGAGGCGGTGGAACGCGAGTGCGCCGCAAAAATCATCGTCATGCCCGATGAGCACTTACATCTGGAACAGTACGATTTGGCCGTTCTCTAGGGTTCTGTTTTCTGTGCGGCGAGACCTATGCAGCCTTTCATTCAGCCTGCCGCTGCGCTTTCTCCAGGCCACAGTATGACCTCGACGATGTTAGAGCCGTGGCTCCGTCTGCGGGCGATCGATGGAGCGGGAGATCTGACGATCGTTCGGTTAATCCGTGCCTGGCGTGGTCCAGAGGCTGTCCTGTCTGCGTCACGGGATGAGTTGATTCAGCGTGGATGCAGCCCACAGTTGGCAGACGCGATACGACGTGGGCCTGATAGTTCAACCCAGCGAGACATTGAGTCGGAACTCCATGCGATCGAGCGTGGACACATTGAAGTCCGAAGCCTGTTGGACCCCACCTATCCGGCGCGATTGAAGATGATTGCGGACCCTCCGCCGCTTCTCTACATCACAGGGACATTGACCGAGCAGGATGAGCTCGCGGTGGCCATCGTAGGGGCGCGGAATGCGACGATGGCAGGGCGCGCCATGACCGAAGAGTTAAGCCACGACCTGGCGGAAGCGGGCATGACGGTGGTCAGTGGGCTTGCGCGCGGGGTTGATGCGGCAGCCCATCGAGGCGCGCTCGCGGCGCAGGGGCGTACGATTGCAGTGCTGGGCTGCGGGATCGATCGGACCTATCCGATGGAACATGAACGATTGCGAAGACAGATTGAGGAGCAGGGAGCCATTCTGTCTGAGACGCCGATGGGCGCGCCACCTCTGAGCCATCACTTTCCTCGCAGGAATCGCATCATCAGCGGGTTGTCGCTAGGCGTGATTGTGACAGAAGCAGCCATCAATAGTGGATCGTTGATTACCGCGAGACTGGCTGCCGATCAAGGACGAGAAGTCTTTGCGGTGCCCGGCTTTGTGAAAGACGCCACCAGTCGCGGGACAAACGCGCTGCTCAAAGAGGGCGCAGCCTTGATCGAGCGCGCGCAGGATGTTATTGACTCGGTCCTTCCTCAACTGGACCAGACGCTGCGCCTCCGCCTGAAGCCTGCCCGAGAAAAAAAAGCGTCTGCCGCTCCGTTGGGCGACGAGGGGCAGCGGGTGTATGATGTCCTGTCGTATGTTCCACTGACAGTGGACGACGTGGTTGTCGCCACAGGATTGTCGGTGTCCGCCGTGATGGCTTCGCTTTTGTCCCTTGAGCTTCGACAGCGAGTCAGACAGTTGCCGGGGCAACGTTACCTCCGAGCGTAATCATCGAACAGTTGCACAGATTGTTATTATTTGATACGGATGAGTCGGTAACCCTTGTAACAAACCGGAGTTTTCATGGCCAAGGCACTCATTATTGTCGAGTCCCCGACGAAAGCGCGCACCATCACCAAGTATCTGGGCCGCGGCTATACCGTCATGGCGTCGGTGGGCCATATCAAGGATCTTCCCACCAGCAAACTTGGGGTGGACCTGGAACACGATTTCGAGCCGCAGTATGTGACGATCAAGGGAAAATCGAAGGTGTTGGCCGAGATTAAGAAGAAGGCGGAAGCAGTCGACAAGGTGTTCCTTGCGCCGGACCCCGACAGAGAGGGCGAGGCCATCGCGTGGCATCTCGAGCAGGAATTGCTCGGTAAATCAAAGTCCAAGTCCAAGAAAAAGACAGAGGGCAAGGTGTTCCGGGTGCTCTTCAATGAAATCACGGAATCGGCCATCAAGCGTGCGCTGCAATCGCCGGGGCAGGTCGATATGAAGCTGGTGAATGCACAGCAGGCTCGCCGTGTGCTTGACCGGATCGTCGGATATCAAGGGAGCCAATTGCTCTGGACCAAGGTGCGTCGAGGTCTCAGCATGGGCCGGGTCCAGTCCGTGGCAATGCGATTGATTTGCGAACGAGAGCAGGAACGAGAAGCCTTTCGCGCAGAAGAATATTGGTCGATCGCGGTGACGCTGTCCGGAACCAATCCCCCTCCATTCGAAGCCAAATTGCACAGTATCAACGGACAGGAGGCATCGATTGCGACGGAGACCGATGCGCAACGCATTGTGGATGCCGTTCAGGGGAAAGAGTTTGTCGTCGACTCGATCGAACGAAAGGAAAAACGGCGCAATCCTGTCGCGCCCTTCATCACCAGCCGGCTTCAACAGGAAGCAGCGCGCAAGCTGCATTTCTCCTCGAAGAAAACAATGACCCTCGCGCAGAAACTGTATGAAGGGATCGAGATCGGGGCAGAAGGTCAGACCGGCCTCATTACCTACATGAGGACGGACTCTCCGCGCATTTCGAATGAGGCGATGGCGGAAGCGCGTCAGGTGATCCAGGACCGGTTTGGAGCCGAATACCTGCCTGCGACACCGAACGTATATAAGACTCAAAAGGCGGCGCAAGAAGCACACGAAGCGATACGTCCCACGGCGGCGGCCCGTGACCCGGAATCGATCAGACAGTATTTAGAGCCGGATGTCCATAAATTGTACCAATTGATTTGGAATCGGTTTATTGCCTCGCAGATGGTTCCGGCGATCCTCGACGTGACTCGGGTCGAGTCGAGTCCCGTCATGACGAATGGGAAGTTTCTATTTCGATCGACCGGCACCGTGGTGAAGTTTCCCGGCCATACGATTGTCTACATGGAGGGGATCGACAAGGAACTCTTTGCGCAGAAACAAAAGAGTGAACAGGAGGTCGAAGATGAGGCCGAGCGCCAGCTTCCGCTGCTCAGCGAAGGGGAGCGGTTGCGTCTCGTATCTCAGGAGGGCCAAACCGTTCCCGGCATGCTCTCGAAACAACACTTCACCCAGCCTCCGCCACGGTACAACGAGGCCTTGCTGATCAAGGAATTGGAAGAAAAAGGCATCGGCCGCCCATCCACCTATGCAAGTATCATTTCGACGATTCAAGATCGCAAATATGCCGAGAAGACAGAAGGTCGTTTTGCTCCCACTGAAACGGGGCGGACCGTGAACGATTTTCTGATGAAGGGATTCCCGGACCTGATCAATGTCGACTTCACTTCGCACATGGAAGAGGAGCTGGATGAAGTCGAAGAAGGCAACAAGCCGTGGGTGACGGCGGTGCGGGAGTTTTACGGGACCTTCACGACGGATCTGGAAAAAGCGAAGACGATTCCCGGGCCCAAGGACACGGTGGAGCCGCCGACCGATGTGCCCTGTGAGAAGTGCGGCCGGATGATGGAGATTAAGTGGGGGCGTAACGGCAAGTTTCTCGCCTGTCCTGCATACAAGGACAAGCCTCCCTGCAAGAACACGCAGAACTTTGAGAAGCTCGAGGATGGCACTATTAAAATTGTGCCGAAGATCGAGTTGACGACCGATGAGAAGTGCGAGAAGTGCAGCAGTCCAATGGTAGTGAAGACCGGGCGGTTTGGAAAGTTTATTGCCTGCTCCGCCTATCCGGAGTGCAAAACCACCAAGCCTCTCGCGCTGGGTGTGAAGTGCCCTCAACCTGGCTGTGGCGGCGATCTTGTTCAGAAGCGTACGAGAAAGGGGCGTTCGTTTTTTGCCTGCAGTAAGTATCCGGCTTGCGAATATGCCCTGTGGGATCGCCCCATCAATAAGACCTGTCCGACTTGCAGCGCCCCGTTCCTCATTGAAAAAGTCAGCAAGCAAGTCGGCCGTAGCGTTCAATGCCGCAGCGAGGAATGCGGCTATCGCGAAGCAGGATAGAGTTCGTCACGCATTTCAGAACAGTTGGACCTCGCTCGCCCCTCCCGCCTTCATTCAATCGAAACTGAGAGTCCATGTCATCGGCGCCGGTCCTGTACCGGCGTTGCCTCGTACTGCTCGGTTGACGAACGGGGTGAAGGTGTCGATAATGAATGGAGATTTCTTGATGGATCGTGCCGAACAATGACTAACACTGAGTCTCTGAATCTAGGGGCTAGCCCGCAATCGGAAGGGAGGACGCGATGAAAGCAAAAGAAGGGGTGATCAATCTTCTCAACAAGGTTTTGACCGCCGACCTCACTGCCATCAATCAATACTTCGTCCATGCCAAGATGTGTGAGAATTGGGGGTATGAGCGGCTGCATCATAAGGTGCGGGAGCGCAGTATCGACGAGATGAAAGATGCCGATGAACTCATCGGTCACGTCCTCTATCTGGATGGTGTGCCGAACGTGCAACGGATGAATACGGTGCAGGTGGGAGAAACGGTTCCTGAACAGTTCAAGCTCGACCTCAAGGCGGAACAGGAAATGTTGACGCTACTCAGCGAGGGTGTGGCGCATTGTGCCAAAGTGGGCGATTTTACGACACGCCACATGCTCGAAGACATGGCGAAGGACGTCGATATGCACATCGATTGGATTGAGACCCAGATGGAAACGATCAAGCAGGTGGGGTTAGAAAACTATCTGGCTGAACAGATTAAAAAAGAGTTGTAAGGAATTTCTACCCTCTGTTCTGCCGTCGACCAGTTGCGTTTTTGCAGGAACGTCATGGAGGGTCTCAGGATGAAGTGAGGTTTGCCTCCCAAGAACTGGGAAGACACAGTCCCAGTTTCTTGCTGATGGGTCAGTCACCGTCTGGGCATTGCCTGTTTTTCCGCATGATACAGATCCCCGCATTGCTCGTCATGACATCCGCAAGCATATCTACGATCGAGGGGTCGAATTGGGTTCCGGATGAGACGAAGAGAATCTTCAGCGCGATGACATTGCGCAGGATGCGATCGTAAACACCGGGAACCCTGACAGCGTCAAAGGCGTCAGCTACGGCAAGAATCCTCGCTCCGAGCGGGATAAACCTTCCCCTGATGCCATAGGGGTAGCCAGATCCGTCCCACCGTTCGTGGTGATGCGCGATGAGGATGGAGGCTTCTCTTAAGAAAGGGAATGGTTCAAGCAAGGTCGCACCGAGTCGGGAGTGATTCTGAAGGGCAACGTAGGATTCATGTTCAAGAGGGCTCTTGCCGTTCGAAAGCTGGGCCGGAAGCATTAACAGCCCAATATCATGAAGGAAGGCGGCGAGCTTCAGATCATGCAGCGCGCTGGGGGGCAGCCCGATCGCTTGTCCGATCAGCCCCGAGATCGATGCTGTGCGGAGGCCGTGGCCTGCCTGCCAGGGCAGCGCGCGATCGAGTTCTTGGCTGACTTGCCGCACGAGGATACTTTCGACGTCACGGCGTGACGCCAGGGGGAGCTGGAGGCGGTCGATTTTTTTGAGCATAGCCTGTATCGTGATGATCCCAGGGTGGATGTGTTCGCAGACACGCCGTCCCATCATATTCCTCCTCAGGAGCCTGTCCAATATTTGCGGCGAACGATGCGCGACCATCTGCCTTGGAAGTTTCGAGTTGTAAGAGGCTGTTCCCCGACAACCTGAAACTCGGAACTAGAAGCCAGAAACTAGAAACCAGAGTCACGAACGCAATGTCGGACAGGCTCCTAGAAAACCCAGAGCCCAAGACCACATCGTGATCTTGGGCTCTGGGTGAAAAACCTCTGGCCGTTGTCTATGCCGAGCGTCTGAGCGCGTCAGATCATTCTTCTGCCCCGTGTTTTCCGGCCATCAGCGGTTGTTTCAAGATCCACATCTCATAGAGCGGGATCAGCATCATGATCAGAAAACCCACTGTCATGAGGGTATCGCCCGTCAGCATGGTTATGACAAAGATGGGAGAGATGTAGCTGATGAGCCACGGAGAGACCAGATCCAGTATGACTCCGCCGAATGAGAGCCAGGTTGTGACGACCTTCAGTCGGCCACTGACGTTGGTGAGATACAGGACATGGACCAGAATGATAAACACGACCGGCATCGTAAAGAGATGGAAGTGGGTGATTTCTGCCAGCTCTCTGAACGACATCGGCTCGCCGAATGTGACATCCGAGCCCCGGTAGTGGTTGGCGATCCCTTGCGGCGAGAGTCCCGTCATACTGTGGGCCCAGAAAAAAGAAAAGGTGAAGCCAGCCAGCATCAAGAGGAGAAAAAACGTGTAGACCAGTCGGATGTGCCGATCTGAGTCGCGGAGACGGAAGCGGGTGTTGAAGTTGCGCATAAGTGAGAAGGCCGTCGGTCCGCTTTCTTCAATTCCCGAAGATTGACGTAAGAAAACTTTTCTCAGAACTTCGCGTTGCGACGGTATCGCTCCCCATGCCGGCCGGTTTCAAGTAAAACTCATCGACGAGCACCAATACGCGCTTGACGCCGGCATTGATCGAGCGGACCGACATCGTGGCCCCGCTAATATTTATAATGTCTTTGTTAATGCGGATCGGGTCTGACACGGTCTTGCCTTCGTACTGGGCATTGAACCGCTTCCGTCCTACTTCGCTCCCTTTTGATTCGCGAAAGACCAGCAACTCGACATCGGAACAAACGCCTTTGGCATCCACGCCGACCATGTAGGTCATGTGTTTGTGTTTCCCGATGGTGTTCTGGACCATGGCGTAACCGTCGATCTTGTCGCCGGTTTCTCCGATATACACCTCAAACGATTCTTCCGGGAATTTCCAGCCGATGCGTTGCTCAATCACGCTTTTCTTCTCCTGGCTCATGTGAATCACGTCTTTCCGGACCCGTTCTGATTTCGGAAGCATGATTTTGACCGCATCATTCTCAGCCATGAAGACTTCCGCATGTGCCATTTCCTCTTCGGTGAGATGGCGTTTGATGTCATTGTCCCAGATGCGTTCGGTGGCCGACACGTCATTGGAGAATAGCCAGTATACCGACAGGAAAAGAGCAGTATAACTTAGACGGGTGAACATCCGTGCTCCTTCAATTTGGCATCCAGGCGGCGTTGGACATCATGCTTGACATCGTCAGAAGGGTCGGTTGAGGCCCAACCGAAGAGGCGAGAGCCGCCTCGAAATACCCACTGTTGCCGCTCTTCTACAAAGCTGATTTTTGTGACGTCGTCGAGTGGTTTTACGATGAGAGTAATGCGGGACCGGTCTTTGCTATCTCCCAAGTCTCGTTGAAGGACGCCAAAGGTCCGTCCCGGCATTGGAATCTCCAACCAGCCGGTGACGATCATGCCGGAATTCTTATCTTTCGTGTCGATCGCGCGATCCTTCACCGATCCGAGTGCGGCCTCCCAGGCGTGCTCATAGCTACAGACGGCAAATCGTTGTTGCATGCCGCTCAGAGAGGCGCAGGCAGTCAGGAGTAGGATTGTCAGAAAAAGACCAATGTAGCGAAGATACATTCGTAATAGTCCTGTTGTGCCTCAGGTGCGTCCCGCTATGGCAGGACGCACCTGAGACAGGTCAACTAAAAGTACGTCGCGGCTTGAATCAAGAACCCGTTTCCGTTTAACGGGTTGTTTGCGCCAGCCAGATCTCCTCCATTCACCAGACCTTGGGCATTCTTTTGGGTGTTGAACTGCCAGTCGAATTTGAACACGGTGTCTTCGATCGGCCGGAAGTTCACCCCGAGCGTCAGTCGCTCCAGCTCCCGTCTGTTCCCTAGAGTATTGGCCTTCGTACGATCGTCGGTGTCGGTGTCCACTTGCTCCCAGCGCACGACCGCAGTGAAGGTCGAGGCATCTGTAAAGTGGCTCGGCGCCCATTTCTTCAGAAGTTCCGGCATGAAGTGATAGTTCCCCTGAATGTAGTAGCCTTGCATGCCTGCTGGCCCGATGGGGTTACCGGTCACTCCGGTCGCATCATTGTTAGTGATTCTGGACCAGGCGGACTCTCCAATAATTTCGAATGGGCCTCGCTGGAGGGTCCAGTCCAGTGCAAATATGCTGATACGCCCGGTTCCGACTGCCCCCGCTGAGGGTTTGTACGTGCCATGATAACCGGACCCTGCGACTTCGATGCCCAGGATCGGGCTGAAGGCGACGCGTCCGACAACGGCCTTGTTATCGTCACGGTCACGGGAGACGCTGCCTCGAGCGCTTCGCACTCCCGCATCAGTGATTGCGCCTGCAGTTTGGTTCATGCCGTTGACTGCGTAGACTTCATAGTCCAGTTTGGACTGAGAGGAAGGATAGAGGCTGCCGTAGATGCCGGCGCCCGCTTCGAACCAGGTGCTGGGTATGATGATTCTGGAGACCATCGGGCGATCCACAAGGTCGTTCAAGGGCGAGTCGTGCAGCAAGTTAAACTTGCCGACCGGCATCAGAAGGAGACCAGCGCGGGCGTTGATGGTCTCGTTGACCAGATAGTCTATTTGTGCGAACTCGACATTAATCGAGCCATCACCAGTTTGAGGAGCATTGGTTCCCCCGCGTTCAAACTCGATTTCCGTTGCGAACTTGATATGGTCGGTGATGTCCGCATAGATGAAGGGCACCAGCCGTTGTTGACCGAATGAGTGTCGACTTGGATTGTCCAGATTTTGGCGAGAGAGATTGTTGTACATGACGTCGGCATAGCCACCGACGATGGCTTTCGGCGCACTCAAAAACGGTTTGGCGTAGATCAGTTTCCCCGATCCAGTAGAGCCGAATCCCAATGGGAATTTCTCTTCGCCGTGCCGTTCTACCCTGATATCAGTGAT
>NEWP02000021.1:287480-297666 GCA_002869895.2 Nitrospira sp. CG24E
TACCTGGGTTGGGAGCGGAGCTTGGTCAGACGGTGCTGTCTGTTCGAAGTCTTCGGACGCGCTCGATGGCGCCGTCGGAGCGACAGATTCCTCAGCGACTGCCATCGATGCTACAGCCTCATGTCTGATTGGCTCGGCTGGTTGTGTTGTATGAACCGCTGATTGGGAAGGAGCTGGTGCTTGCGATAGGGGCTGTGTAGGAGGATTTGCTACCACCGAAGCGGCAGCTTGCTCAGAAATCGAGGGAGTCGCCTGTTGGGCAAGCGAGGTGGGTGATAGGGCCGTTCGTGCCGCCGCCGTCCGTTCTATGTGAGGAGGAACCGGTGTCGTTGACGGAACAAATTGGGCTAGAGACTCGCTTCGAGACGATGCTGTTGATTTGACGGATTGTGTCGGCGATCCGATCGCGACATTCCATTTGAACGATTCGTCTTGCGGTGCGAGTTGGATCTGCTTCACAAGTAAGATCGCTGCGAGAGCCACGGTGCTGTGGAGGAGGACGGAGACAAGCCATCCCTGGGCATGAGCTTCCTTCTGAACTCCGGAGCGATGGGGTTCGGCAGCTATCACAGTCGAACGACCTCCAGGCTGACCTGTTGAAACCCCAACCCCCGTACCTCATCCACTACCGACACAAATCGCTCAAGCAAGGTAACTTTATCCGCCCGTACGACGACCGCTGATTCTCGGGGCTCCGCAGTCAGAGCACCCTGGAGGCCTCCTTCTGGGACGGTACGGTCGTTGAGAAAGAGTGTGCCGTCGGCCGTCAGGGTGATCACGATGGGTGCATCTTTGCGATCGCCGACTTCTTTCGCTTTGGCTAAATTGACCGGAATCTGTCCGCTGCTGATGAATGTGGCGGTGGTCAATACGATGACCAACAGCACCAGCATGACGTCAACAAGGGGGATGACGTTGATCTGGTCAATGTCTCGCTGCATGGTATTCCTTGTGTAGGGCGAGGAGCTCGGTCACTTTCCTTCTGAGCACATTGTTCATGACGACACAGGGGATCGCCACGAGTAGTCCGACCGCCGTGGCTTTCAGCGCAAGGCTGAGTCCGATCATGATGGCATTGACGGCCATCGTACCGGATGTGCCCATCGTATGGAATGTGAGCATAATACCAAGTACTGTGCCCAATAAGCCAATATAAGGAGCGTTTGCAGCCACTGTGCCAATGATGACCAAGCGTCTGGTCAGCGCCATTTCCAACCCTAAGCTGTCTGGGTACTGGGCAAGATCCACCCGGCGGTAAAAAATCCACCGTTCCACTGCGATGGCCATCGTCCAGACGCTAAGTGCGACTAGAAGTCCGATGATTCCGTAATCGACCACGTTTTGTAACGCGTTCATCGAGGAGGCCTCGCTTTCTCTGAGCCAGTCACGGATCGGTGGGGCAGGAGACCGTCGTGAGGGTCTATCAATGCCAGATCGTGAAAAAGTCTGTCAATGTCTTCGTGCGATCGATCGAACCGGCGATGCAGTCTAGCCAGTGGGGTCCTCTCGCCGAAAGAGTACGGTGTGGGTAGCCAAGACACGGAGTTCTACCGTTGTGTCAGCCTGATAGACGCTCGTGGAGCTTTGACTGCTATGGACAATTTGGCCGGAAGGGAGGCTGACCGTATAGAGATTCTCCGAGCCGCGAAATTGACGCGAGAGGACGCGTGAGCGGGCGTTTTTTGTGGGAATCAGGTGAACGTCGTCCGGTCGAATCATGACAACCACCGCGGTGCCATCCTTGCACTCGATCGTGTCGGGAAACTCTCCCAGTTCGGTGTGGACCATGCCTTGGGAGACAGTTCCAGGAATGAAGTCTGCTTGGCCGACAAAGTCGGCTACGAAGGGTGTGGCCGGCAAGTGGTAGATCATTTCCGGCGTATCGAATTGCTCCAAGCGGCCTTGATTGAGGACGGCGATTCGATCGGCCATGGCAAACGCTTCGTCATGGTCGTGTGTCACGAGCACAGTCGTTGTTTTGGTCCTGCGTAACAGATCGTGCAACTCCTGGCGCATGCGTCCAGCCATGTCCGGGTCCAAATTGCTGAATGGCTCGTCGAGCAGCAGCACGACTGGGTGCTGGACGAGGGCGCGAGCGAGCGCGACTCGCTGTTGCTGGCCGCCTGATAATTCATGCGGGTACCGCCGTTCGAATCCCTCCAACCCGGTGAGACGCAGCATCTCCTGGACCCTTGCGGCCCGTTCGTCCCGAGCGAGGTGGCGGAGTCCGAAGGAGATATTGTCCTGCACGCGCAAGTGGGGAAACAACGCATATTCTTGAAAGACCATTCCGACGCGCCGGTTCTCCGTTGGGGTCATCACGCCCGGCGACGATACGAGTTGGCCCGACAGGAACAGCTGGCCGGAGCGAACCGGTTCAAACCCGGCGATCGCTCGAAGAATCGTCGTCTTTCCGCAGCCTGAGGGGCCGAGCAGGCAGAGAATTTCCCCTTCCCGCGCCGCGAACGAAATATCCTGAACTGCAGGGCGTCCTGTTTCGTAGGCACAGGACACGGTGCGCAGTTCTAGGACGGAGGAGGCCGGTGTGAAGAGGTCGCCCTCAGAGAGGGTCTCCAGCTGGCGGGATGGCGTGGTGGAATGGTTTGAAGTCACTGAGTCAAGGTTCTTTCTTTTAGGCGGCGCGCCAATCTTTCGAGACCAGCAAAGCCAGCGCCGGGAGGCTCAGTAAGACAATGAGGAGCGCCGAAGGGGCGGCGAGTTGATAATACTCCTCGCTCGCTTCCATCCAGACACGAATGGCCAGGGTGTCGAATCCCACAGGCCTCAATAAGAGGGTTGCGGGTAATTCTTTCATGGTTTGCAGAAACATCAGGACCCAAGCCACGACAAATCCGTTCCGAACGAGTGGCAACGTCACTCGCCGCCAGGTGTCACGCATTCCGAGGCCGAGCGAGCGCGCGACTTCTTCCAGATTTGGGGACATCTGCTGGAGCGCCGGCTCAAGCGACTGGAGCCCGGCAGGGAGAAAATGGATCACATAGGCCACGATGAGGATTAGCACCGATCCATAGACGGCCGGAGCCAAGGTGGTAAAGAGAACGAGGACGGCCAGCGCCGCCACTGGGCCGGGAAGCACATAGCCGGCATAGGCGGCTTGGAGACAGCTCAGGTTCAGCAGGGTCGGCCGACGGCTGGCGAGGTAGGCGAGCGGCAAGCCGATTAACACGC
Organism: Nitrospira sp. CG24E; assembly: GCA_002869895.2. GTDB lineage: Bacteria > Nitrospirota > Nitrospiria > Nitrospirales > Nitrospiraceae > Palsa-1315. The sequence goes on from NEWP02000021.1 coordinate 290,670, forward strand.
CGCCTGTGGCGGCACAGGCGGCCAAGATGCCGCTGTTCCAGATGAAACCGAAAAACCGGCTGTCGATGGTCGCTTGTGCTTCGGGCGACAGGCTCCATTGAATCAATAGCGAGGCAGGGATTATGAAAGCCGCGCCGACAATCAGTCCAAGATACCCGTTAACGGCGAGGGTTCCGAGCCAGCCATAGCGATGCCGCTACGGAGCTCGATAGCGGCCGGTGGTCTGGTAGAACCGGCTCCGCTGGCGAAACCACCGTTCAGTGATGAGAAAAATCAGCGCGAGTACGACCAGCAAGAGGCTCAGGATGCTCGCGGCAGTATTGTCGGACCGTCCGGTCATCTGCTGGAATACGGCGTAGGTGAGTGTCTGGTAACGGAGTAAACTGACCGCACCGAAATCCGATACGACGTATAAGATGACGAGCGCGATTCCGGCGGCAATCGAGGGCCGCATCAGGGGCAGTGTCACGCGCCAGAGGGTCGAGAGGCGGGAGACGCCGCTGGCCCGCGCCACCTCTTCGAACGATACGTTCATGCTCAGAAGGGCACTGCGGCTCAAGAGATAGACGAAGGGAAAGGTATCCAATGTCATAACGAGTGTCGCGCCCCAAAAACTATGGGGGGAAAATATCCTGGCTTGGGGGCCGGCTATGAGTTGCCAGAGATGCTCGACGGGACCGCCGAATCCCAATAGATAAGAAAAGACGTAGGCCAGCACGTAGGTTGGCATGGCCAACGGAAGGACCAAGGCGCCTTCCCATAGTTTGCGACCGGGAAATTCCACTCGCGTAACCAGCCAGGCGGTCGAGACACCCAGGATCAGTGTGAAGACCGATACGCTGGCGGCTAATGAGACGGTGTTAAAGAGCAGCTCGGGAATGCGGGTCGCCCACAAGCGGCGCCAGATGGCCGGATCGGCCGAGAGGGCTTGGGCCGTTACGTAGCCGAGTGGGAGGAGAATAATTCCTGCAGTGGCCAGAACGAGAAGCTGTAATGGCGAAACAAGTTGTTGTCGAATCGTGCTCACAGTGGGTCGCCTCGAGTTACCGGAGGCCCACTTGTTCGATCAAGATGAGAGTCGGCTCGCGCAGTTCGGCCAGTTTGGTGAGGGGAACCAACGCCGCGCGGAAACTCTTTCGGTCCACGAGTGCCGGGTCTGCCTTTACATCCTGGTGGAGGGGATATTCTTTGTCGAGTTCCGCAAAGAGTTTCTGTCCAGCTTGAGCGACCAGGAACTCTACGAGCAGTTTGGAGCTGTCGAGTCGCTTGGTCGACTTGATGATGCCGACACCGGCGACATTCATGATGGCCCCCATGCCGCCCTCTTGCTGGTCCGGCATCAATGCCGCGATTGGCGCGTCAGGCTGCGCAGCCAGGTGCCGATAGATGTAGTAGTGGTTCACGATGCCCAGTGGGACTTGTCCCTTGGCGACGGCATCCACAATCTGCGAGCTTTTCTGGTAGACCTGGTTGTCCGCATTGGTCTTGATGCCTTGCAAAAATTGTCTGGTCTTTTCGTCCCCATAGGTCGCGCGGATAACCGACACGCCGGCTTGCAAATATTCACTGCCTGAATTCGGAATAGCGATCTTGTCTTTCCACTTCGGATCGGCAAGGTCGAGGAGCGATATCACATGGTCCGGCTGCACCATCGTTCGGTTGTAAACCACGATCCAAAATCGTCCGGAGAGCCCCACCCAGGCATTATCCGGCGCTCGAAATTGCGACGGGATGGCTCGGTCGATTTCCCGCATATTCAAAGGGCGGAGGAGGCCGGCTGTGCGGGCCAGTTCCAAGCTGCCGGCGTCGTTGGTGATGAAGAGGTCTGCCGAGGTGCGATCGCCTTCAGCCTTCAGCCGATTGACCAATTCCGTTGTGCCGGAGGATAACAGCTGGATTTGAATCCCGGTATTCGCTGTAAAGGCATCGAGTACGGGTTTAATGAGGCGTTCCGAGCGACCGGAGTAGATAGTCAGTGTATCGGCGGCCGGGACCGAAGGCGCGCAGGTTCCGGCGATGAAGAGAAGAAGGAGGCTTGCGAGGACCGTTCTGTACAATGTGGGCAAGGAGCATACGAATGACATGGGTAATCCTTATGGAATTGAAATTGATAAACTGTCTCAAAATTATACTAAAAAAAGGGCCGTTCGTCAATCACGGCAACGAGTACAGAGGCCGTAGAGTTCAAGTCGGTGGGTCTTAATGGTAAAGCCGTGACGGGTGGCCACTTCTTCTTGGAGTCGCTCGATTTCCTCGTTTTCAAACTCCACGATCTTTTCACAGCCGGTACAGATGAGGTGATCGTGGTGACCCTTGTGCGAGACATTGTCGTACTTCGTCTGAGAACCGAAGTGTCGGGCCTGTGCGAGACCGGCATCGCAGAACAGATTGAGCGTCCGGTAAATTGTCGCGAGTCCAAGATGAGGGTCGGACTTAGCCAATTGATGATACATCGCCTCTGCTGTAATGTGTTCTTGCCGAAGGAAGGCGCTGAGAATCAACTCACGTTGGCGGGTAAGTTTGAGCTGGTGCTTTCCCAGGTGCTCTTTCAGAGCATCCATTTCTTTCACATGCTTAGTTGCCACGACAGGCCTCCGATCAGGCCTCATTAAAGACGAAACCGCCCAACCGGTCAAGGGGTGTTGCCCGCGGTCGGGGTAAAGATGATGAATTGACGGAGATCTCCAGCGCTGTCTATAGTGCAATTTTCACAGAAGCAGCCAGAAAGAAAAACTACCGGCATGCGGCAACCCAATCAGATTACGGTCGACCGTGCGCTTCTGCTCTATGTGCTTAACCGTGCGGAGCCCCACGGATTGCTCAGCGACGTCAAGCTGCAGCAATTGTGTTTTCTGTGCGAACTGCAGATGTTCGGCAAGGGTTTCAAAGGTTTTCATTTTGAGTTCTTCCGGTTTGCCTATGGGGCCTTCAGTAAGGACCTCGATAACGATTTGATGTCGCTACGCCGGAAAGAACGGGTGGAAAACTTCACGCTCTCCGACCAGGCACAGGAAGAGATTATTCCCTTACTGGAAAAAGGTATCGAGGGGGTTGAGACAAACGAGAAGATCGTGGAAATTCTGAAAGCGGTGGTGGCCGTCTATGGTCCTCAAGAAAGCGGAACGATCACCCGGTCGGTCGAGTCGGTCGAGTTGAGCACTCCTCAGCAACCGGAGTTTAAGATCCCGATTCGCGACATCGTCTTTCACACGACGCTTTTAGTCCCGTCTCGCATCGAAATACAGGCGGAGTTCACATTGCCGGCTGCGAGCCTAGTCAAGCTCAATCAGGCGATGGGGTACTAGCCTCTCATGAGGAGGCAAGGGGTGCGAGGCACGAGGCGAGGGGAAATCCGCCAACAGCTTCGGTGGTTTCTTGCCGTTCGCCACTAGCCCCGCGCCTCTCGCCTAGAGCCCGTAGAGTTCGCCGTATTTTTGTTCGACATAGGACAAGAAAGGCTCAGGGTCGAGACTTCTTCCCGTTACGCGCCGGGCGAGGTGATCGGGGGTGAACATTCTGCCCCAGCGATGAATCTTTTGTCCGAGCCAATGTCGCAGTACCGTCAGTTGTCCTGCCGCAATTTCATCTTCCAGGTGTGGGATCTCCAGTTTGGCCTGTTGATAAAACTGAACGGAGTAGAGGTTCCCGAGTGTGTAGGTCGGGAAATAGCCGAAGGCGCCGAAGGACCAGTGCACGTCTTGCAACACGCCTTCCGCATCGTTGGAGGGAACGATGCCCAGGTACTCTTCCATTTTCCGGTTCCAGATTCCCGGCAGGTCTTCCGGGCGCGTCCGGCCCTCGATGAGATCCTGTTCGATTTCGAACCGGAGCATGATGTGGAGATTGTAGGTGAGCTCATCGGCTTCGACTCGAATCAGCGACGGCTTCACGCGGTTGATGGCCGCGTAGAATTGTTCCTCATCGAGCCCGCGCAATTGATGGTGAAACGTGGCCTGCAGCATGGGGAAAAAGAAGCGCCAGAATGCGCGGGATCGGCCCACACAGTTTTCCCACATGCGCGATTGGCTCTCGTGGATGCCGAGAGACACCGAATCGCCAAGCGGTGTGCCGAAATAGCGGGGGTCGAGACCCTGGTCGTATAGCCCATGGCCTCCTTCATGGATGCAACTGAACAGACAGGATTGGAGATCGTGTTCGTGCACACGCGTGGTGACGCGTACGTCCGTAGGGTGAAATGACGTCGTGAAGGGGTGGGCCGACAGATCGAGGCGTCCCCGCTCGAAGTCGTACCCCATGGCGATCAAGACCATCCGTCCGAACTCCAGCTGGCGCGCTTGATCGAAGGTGTGAAACAGCATGGTATCGTCGATCTGCGCCGAACTCTGCTGAATTTTCTTGAGCAGCGGCACGAGCCGTCCCTTGATCTGCGCGAACAACGGGCGTAATGCCGCGATGGTGGAGCCAGGCTCGTACGTATCGAGCAAGGCATTGTACGGCGAGTCTCGGTAGCCAAGATACTCGGCTTCCTGTCGCTTGAGCGCCAGGACCGTGCGGAGATTCGGGAGAAATTGCGAGAAGGCTTTATTGTCCTTTGCCTCGGTCCAGACTTGTTGCGCCAGCGAGCATTCTCTGCTGAGCGTCACGACGAAATCGGAGGGCAGCTTCTTGGCGCGGCTAAAATCACGCCACACCTCCCGGAGCAACGACCGGGCCGGCTCGTCCCATGCCTCTCCCGGGCTGTCACGGATCTCACCGGTTTCCGGATCGATCCAGGCGGCGAGCAGTCGTTCGAAGTCCGGCGCAATGAGCTTCTGGTGCGCAATGCCTTGGAGCGTCGAGATCTGCTCGGCGCGGGCTTCGCCCCCGCCTGCCGGCATGTAGGTTTCTTGATCCCACGAGAGGAGTGAGGCCGCGCTGTTGATGCGCTGGATCTCCAAAAGTTTGGCTGTCAAGGCTTCCACTGTCTTCAGGGTTTTCACAGTAGGGTGTCTCCTCCAGGAACCGTCATGCTATGATTGCGCCGCTCCGCATTCAGTCACGCAGTGTACGCAACGAGCGATCCGTTTTCAAACCCTTGGGCGCTCAGCACGATGAAGAGACTTGTTCCCGCCGACATTGAGGCCTATGCCCAGTCCCATTCCATGCCGGAGTCGGATCTCTGTCGAGCCTTGCGGGAAGAAACTCAGCGCCGGATGGCATCTCCCCAGATGATCGTCGGGCCCCTGGAAGGGGCCTTTCTCAAGATGGTGACGCAGCTGGTGCAGGCGACCAGCGTCTTGGAGATCGGCATGTTTACCGGCTACAGCGCGCTTTGTTTTGCGGAAGCGTTGCCGGCAGAGGGGACTGTGCTCACCTGCGACATTGACGAGGAATCGGCCGCGATTGCGCGTCAGTATTTTGCGCGATCGCCGGTCGGCAAGAAGATTGAAGTGCGCATGGGGCCGGCGCTTGAGACGATACAGCACCTCGTAGGACCGTTCGATCTGATCTTCATCGACGCAGACAAAATCAACTACGTGAATTACTATCGCAGGGCGCTCGATCTGCTGTCGCAGCGTGGCATGATTCTCATCGATAACGTCCTCTGGGATGGAGAGGTGCTGAAACAGCCGGCGCCGGATGAGAAGACTGCGGCGATTCAGGAATTGAACCGCGTGGTGTCGGCCGATCCCCGTGTCACAGCGGTGCTGGTGACGGTCAGGGACGGAATTTTGGTGATTAGACCGCAACCAGGAATGCTAATCGCGTGATACCGGTCAACAACGATTCCTCTCACTGCCTATGACCACGCAGACAAGCCGTCTGGCCTATGGAGCGATCATCGCTGCCGCGGTGCTGTGGGGCGGGTCGATCGTGGCCCAGAAACTGGCTCTGAGTGGATTCTCGGCGGTTGAAGCCTCGGTCCTGCGGGACATCGGCGGGTTAGCGATCCTTCTGACCACCTGGTGGTGGCAGGAAGGTACCTTGGCCAAACTGACCCAGGCTGATGTACGGATGTTGGGGTTGCTCGGGCTCGGTGTGTTGGGCAACCATCTCTTTATTCTCATGGGGCTCAACTATGTCAGTGGGGCGGTAGGTGGGGTCATCATCGGATCGAGCCCGGTGGTGACGGCGCTGCTCTCGGCGATGTTGATTCGCGATGTCCCCCTACGCGCTGTATGGGCGGGCGGTCTCTTATCTTTCGCTGGGGTGGGGCTGGTTTCCGTGGCGGGGTTTCAAGCAACGGGTGATCAGCCGCTGCTCGGCAGCCTGCTGGTCTTTCTCGGCGTGGTGAGTTGGGCGCTCTACAGTATCGGCAGCCGGCACCTCATGGAGCGTCACTCGGCTCTCACCGTCAATTGGACAACCCTGCTTGTCGCTACCGTTCTCCAAATTCCTCTCTTATGGATGGATCGTAAAATGCTGGATGCGGGACTCGGATCCGTGACGTTTGCAGATTGGATGGCGCTGGGGTATCTGGTCCTGTTCGCGACGGCTATCGCGCAACAGGCATGGCTGTTCGGCGTGAAGGGTATTGGACCTTCGCGCGCCTCTGTCCTTGGCAATCTGACTCCTGTGGCCGCCATCGTCCTGTCTGCTGTGCTGTTGAAAGAACCAGTCGGCACGAATGAAATTCTCGGCATCGTGCTGATCCTGGCGGGAGTCTGGGTGGTCCATCGGCAAACCTCCCGTCTCACAACCTAACAGGCTGCTGAAAAACCCCGCCAGCGGCGTTCTCACCTCGAAAGCATCCTCAACGTAGCCCTCCCGGGAAAAGAGCTGTTCCGACAGCTCGGGGTTGGGCGGGTGGAAATGCTACGCCTCCGGTGCTTTCATCGGCTGCGGCCTTGCTGGACGGCCTTTTGAGCAGCCTGCAAAGATTGAGTACTTTCTGCTTCTTCTACCCGATAAAGGGAATAGCCAGCTTATTCCTTCCTGTGTGCATCGGACGATATACATGCTCATTCCAAGCTTGCTCGTTTCTGTCTAGGGATGGGGGCTGATCGATCTTCCACTGCGCGCGACTTTCTCACCCGCCCACCCACTGGCAAACACT
>NEWP02000021.1:297766-299271 GCA_002869895.2 Nitrospira sp. CG24E
GGATTTTTTGTGGAGCAGAAGTCTTCGGACTGTTTGTTGCGGTTATTCAGCCGGCAGAAGGGCTTTACTCGGTATAGGAACAATCTGACCTACATCGCCACGCGCTCACTCACTGGGTGCATGTGTGCAGAATAGGCTCCGTGTCATAGCGTTCGGTTGAAGAATGCTCTTAGGTTTTCCGAACGGCGGCCTGCTGCTTGGCTTTATGCTGGGTTCTGTAGAGATTTTTCGCTCGTGTTGTAGTCATTGACAACAATGGTCATGTGTTGGCATAGTTACCAACATGAAGGCTGTGGAGCTTTTTCGGCGAAGAATTGTTTACTCGGAACACTCCTTCGCCGAGTTGGTTCTCTGGCGAGTACCGAAACCCCTTGCCGGATCGAATCATGCCTTCAAGTATCGGCTCGCTTACGTCGTAGAGGGCGAGTGCGTTCTGAGGTTCGACAACGAATCAGGTAAAGGCGATCATCGGCACTTCGGTGGCAAGGAAGGCCACTACGCCTTCTCTACGCCTGAAAAGCTGATCGCTGACTTTCAACGAGACATTGCGAGGTGGAACAATGAAAACGGTTACGCTTGAAGTGCGCGCACCTGGCGAAGGTATGAATGAATTCGTGCAAACCTGGAAGTCCGGGAAAGCGCAGCGGTCGGCGCGCATTGGCTTCGCGACGCCGGAACTCCTTTGGAAGGTTCTGTCGGCCAAGCGGTGGGAGCTCCTGAAAGTCTTATGTGGTGCTGGGCCGGTCTCCATACGCGAAGCGGCGCGACGCGTCCAACGAGACGTGAAGGCCGTTCACAGCGACGTGACGGCTCTTCTCTCTGCAGGCCTGCTAAACCGCACCGAGACCGGCAACATTGAGTTTCCCTACGAGGCCGTAAAGGTTGAATTTCTGCTCCAGGCTGCGTAGTCAGTCGGCCAGAAGAATGGAGGCGTGTGTGAATAAGGTGGCTGGAACCGTAGCATAGCGTGCTGGCGTGGGACGTTAGAATTTCGGTGCGGCGGCGTAGGGACTTCTTTGACGCGAATGCTGCTGGCACGCATTTATGCAGAATAATGATTTTCGAGGCGGTTGCGTTGAAAACCTAGGATGTGTCTGATCAATAATTCCTGATTCTGTGTGGTCATCCTGATGAAGCGGGCGTGTAAGCGGTAGGTATTGATCTGGTACGGGAGGGGGTCTAGCCACAACACTTCGGCGTAGGTTTTGAAGATGAGCTGATCGGGAAGGATCAGCGTGATCGACAGGACATCGTCAGGGCGGTAGGCCACGTTGACGGTCACGCTAATGCCCCCGCCGCTGATGTTGACGGATTTTTCTATGAACTCACCTTCTGTTGTGTCCGTCTCGGCCTGAATGCTGATCGATAGGACGGTGTTGACGCGAAAATACGCGCGACGGTCTCGTGCGGACGGTTTCGAAGTCGGTGTATCAGGTGCCATACTATAAAAAAGTATAGCAAAGTTCAGAGATGACGGTCGGCCAGAATGTGACAGGAAAAAGGTG
>NEWP02000022.1:0-16032 GCA_002869895.2 Nitrospira sp. CG24E
ATAGAGGAGAAGATCTGCGTCGGTCAGAAGAGGCTGGGGACGGAGCGTGACACTAGGAGGAAGAACAAAGGCTTCTTTTCCAAATGGCCCACTGGTTGACGAAGCCCTCAGCCGCCAAACCAGAAAAGCCAAGAACGCGAGGGCAAGAGCGATGAAAGCTATTTCCATGATAGCAACTACCGCGCAGGAAGGGATTCACGCCACCGTGGTCCGTTCGGGACAATCGTGCCGAGTAGGACCGGATGGTCGGCGCCCGTCACAGAGGGAACGTTGCCCCACTGCCCCGTCACAGTTTGATAGGCCAACAGGGCGAAGGCCACGGCCTCAAACAGCTTGCTGTCCCACCCCAGAGCATCGAATGTGGTAACCGGAACCGGGGCAAAGACCGTGGCAAGGTGGGCCATGATCGCCCGGTTACGGACGCCACCTCCTCCCGCCACCACTTCATTGATCTCACTGTTGATCCAACGCCGAGAGGTTCCAACCGCCTTGGCCGTCCACATGCTGCAGGTCGCCAGTAGATCTTCCATCGAAAGGTTGCGTTGCTGCTGCATGGCGATCAGTTCTTCGATGAAATCGGGACCGAATGCCTCCCGTCCAGTCGATTTGGGCGGACGCTTGGACAGAAAGGGATGTGCGAGCAGCTTGCCCAATAGCCGCGAGTCGACCTGCCCTTTCATGGCCAACTTCCCATCGCGATCCATTAATAGACGCCCATCGGTGACACGCGCCATAAGACTATCCAGCACCATATTGGCCGGCCCCGTATCGAATGCCTGCACTCCGCTGAGATGTCCCCCTTTCGGCACATAGGTCACGTTGCTGATACCGCCAAGATTCACCACCAACCTTGCACGACGCGCATGTTTCAGGAGCAACGCATGGGCGATGGGCGTCAGCGGAGCCCCCTGACCTCCTGCGGCAATATCACGCGAACGGAAATTGGCTACGGTCGTGATCCCCGTTCTTTCGGCGATGACCGCCGGCTCAGCGATTTGGAGAGTCGACCGAATCGCCCCGACACCCGATGCATGGGTCCCATGCGGAAGATGGTGTACGGTTTGTCCATGAGAACCGATCAACACCACGTCGCTCGGTTGAAGCTTCGCCTGTCGAATGACGAGCAGCGCTGCATTCGCAAACCATTCACCCAGCAACGCATTGAGGTGGCACACATCCGCAACCGTCCCAGAAACCGACGCGACGAGAATCCGCTGTTGTAACGAACGTGGATAGGCCAACGTATGGGCCGCGAGTGTTCGCGCCTTCAGAGAACGACCTCGCCCGGAAATATCCACGAGTGCTGCATCGACACCATCACCGGATGTCCCGGACATCAGTCCCACAACATGCATTCCTTCTTCCCTCCTGTGACCGGCTGGCCTGTTCTAGGATCGCTACGCTAATGGAACTATCCGGCGGGGTCAACAGGGAAGACAGCATGACCGAATCCAACACCACTATGTAGGTGCTGGTAATGTCTCCCGCTAGGTCTCGGGGTTCTCCTAGTTCTCCTGAGCCGGTCGTTGCATTACATAGGTAGCTCACTACCCCTTGACCGGGAAGCTTACGACATGAGACTCTACGCGGCATACGATACGAGTCCTGACTGATACTTGCTACAGCGGCCTATCCGCCGAATTGGCCGGTTCGGCGACGAAGACCGGAAGCATAGGGCGTACGAGAAGCAAAAGGACGCAAATGGCCATCCAAGAATCGGGCGCTTGCGCGTTCAGGATCGCGCTGATCAGCAACAATCCTGTCCTTCGCAGTGGATTGCGCATGATCCTGAAGGAGTTTCCGCCCGTTTCAAGTCAAACAGCCCAAGCACCTAGAGCTGATCACACAGCCAGGCGATCTCGTCATCGCGCTGACGGCCTTTTTGAGCATCCTGAAGCTGTTGAGGCGTCTGGGTCACTCTGGAGATTCCAACGACGTTTTGTGCATATCCAAGTTTCCCCGCAGTCTACTCATGGTCGTTCGTTCCTCGCCCATGTTACTCGTGCCTGAGCACAGCCAGCGGCCGTTGACCGAGAATCCGGTAGGTACTTGCAAACCCCACGATCAAGGTCAGCAACATCGTAAGGAGGAGGCTGTTGCTTTCCCCTGCATTCTTCTCGAGATAAGCCAGTTGCATATCGATGCGGGTTAATAACCGGGCTTGGTCCCGCTGCGTTTCTGGCGAGCTGGAACGACTAGCGGAAAGACAACCCGGTAGAGCAGATACAGGGTGATCGTGCACAGGCCCGCCAGAACCATCACCGTCCATTTAGACCAGAATAGCGGGGGATCGACCAGGGGAGTGGTGTAGATATACATGCTTCCATTCTGCTGCACACGCCAGGGGATGCCAGGGGCCAGATAGTGGGCCACATATCGGTACTCCGGTTTGCCCATGACGATCTTGCCAAGTTCACTGTCCATCAGTATCAGCCAGCCGCGACCGAATCTCGGGATGCCGTGCGCGCCGAAAAACAGTGTGTCGGCATTGGTGAGCTGTAACAACCTGGTGCTATTTGCCTTATAGGCCTGAAGGTCTGATGCAGGCGAAAAGGCTATGATGCCGCCCAGATGTTGGTAAATGAAATCACCGGTGAAGACTTGATTGGAAACCCGGTCGAGCAGGACCACCGACTCTGTGGTATGTCCGGGTAAGTTGAGTACATCGAGTCTGCGGCCCCCAAGATCGATCACATCGCCATCGGCGATGACAGCGGCCACCTTGAGCGGCGGCATCTCCGCGTCGACCGATTCCAACGCGCTGATGGTATAGGTACCGCCTCTGATATTGGCGCGAATTTCCGGACGGTCGATGAGAGTGACGCCCTCAAATTTTGCTGCGTCATAGATATGGTCATAATGAAAGTGCGACAGGATCAGCGTGATCGGTTTGTCTGTGTAACGCTCCGCCACCTCTCGCATGGATTGGGAACCGGCGGGCCGTTCGCCGCTGCCCGCATCGAACATGATGGCCTGGGTATCTCCGACGATCAGATAGGGGGGGTTGTACTGGGAAGACCTCGGTTCGTTAATGGCAAAAGTCTGAATGTCAATCGTTTCCACTGCGTACCAGTCATCGATCATTTTCGAAGCCGGACTATAGTTGCCTCCCTGCCTGATATTGCCGAACACATCCGCCGGTTCAACAATCCTTTCGAAACAGCCTGCGAGGGCGAGGCACAAAGCTACCGGGACCATGAGCTTCCAGAGTCTCATCTCGACTTCCCGTCCCCTTCCTTCGTCGAAGCAGCTAGGTCCTGCCGCATCTCTTCCACCCACCGGAAAATATTCTCTAGCTGCCCCATCCTTCAATTGTGCTGCTACCGATTTTCCTGGGTCCGGACGAGAGCCTTACACTATCTTGCGTCACCGAGGGGGAGCAGTCAGACTATCCTTCACTGCGCGCATCGAGGGAGCACATTCTTATTGTGCGGCCTCGGCGAGCAAGAAGGATGGTCTGACTGTTCCCTCTCCCATCCTTCGGGGCCCTCGTTTTGCAAGCAAGAAGACAACCTGGCCGATTGCTCGTATCTGCTACTCGTGCCTGAGCACAGCCAGCGGCCGTTGGCCGAGAATCCGGTAGGTACTGGCAAACCCCACGATCAAGGTCAACAACATGGTAAGGAGGAGGCCGATGCCAAGTACCTGTGGATGTATGTTCCAAGGAAGATCGAACATGAATCGCAACAGCGCCCATGATAAGAAACTCCCTAGGGCCAGTCCGATCAACCCGGCGACGGCGCCCAGCAGGACATATTCCATGGCAAAGGCACGGGCAATAAGACCCCGGGTTGCGCCGAGCGCTTTGAGAAGGACCGACTCATAGAGACGCCGGTAGCGTGTCGAGGCGAGTGCCGCAGCCATGACCAACCCCCCTGCCACTACGCAAAATAACGCCACTGCCCTGATCGCCAGCGAGAGACGATCGAGTACCCGCGCGAAGCCGGCAAGCACGTCGCCGATATGGATCGCGCTGATATTCGGAAATGAGGCGACGACTGCCTGCTGCAACGGGATTTCCTTCTCGGGCGAGACCCGCACGGTTGCCACATAGGTAAAGGGCACTCCTTGAATCGCACCTGGAGACAAGATCATGTAGAAGTTTGTCGAAAAGTTTCCCCAATCGACCTTGCGAATACTGCTCACTTCCGCCGAAACCGTAGTCCCCTGAATATCGAACTCCAGGGTCGAGCCGATCGCAAGACCTAAATTGGTGGCCGCGTCTTCTTCTACTGAAACCTGTGGGGTCGAGAAGGTCTGCCCAGGCTTCCACCATTCTCCTTTAACCAGCTGATTGTCTTTCGGGAGTTTGTCGAGGAAGGTCAGCACATATTCCCTGGTGAAATACCACTGTTTACCCCTCCCCTCTTTTCCCTCCGCACGTTTCTCTCCCTTCTCTGCTCCCTCTTCTGCTGCGATGGCCTGTCCATTGACCGCATGGAGTCGAGAACGCACCAGGGGGATGAGCTCAGGACGCGCTGAGCCGGTGTGTCGATCGATCAACGACACAAACTCCTTCGCTTGATCAGGCTGAATGTCGATAAAGAAAAATGTTGGGGCATCCGCCGGACGATTCTCCTGTATTTGATGGAGCAAGGCCTGTTCCACCAGCGACACTGTGACAATCACCATCACACCGATGCCGATAGCGACCATGATCCCGGTTGCCTGGCTCCCAGGCCGTACGACGTTGCCGAAGGCAAAGCGAAGGCTCAAGATGCGAGGTAAGGGAATCGCAGCCATCCCCAGCACGAACAGCCGCGCGCAGACAAAGAGAATCGCGATGGCGAGGGACAAGGCGCCGAGAAACAGGAAGCCGATCGACCAGGAGCCGGCTTGCCATACAGAGAGACCGCACAATCCGAGAATGATCCCTCCCGCCGTGCCGACATTCCATCCATCGGCCAGTCCCCATTTCACCCACCAGCGCGACGAAGGAATCCCAGGCCCGACTGTCACCTGTTCTGCATCTCGTCTGAAGATCGCGCCTGGCTGCACCTCTCGAATCTTCAGCAGGGGCCAGAGGGTAAACAGCAGCGTCGACAACAGTCCCAGCGCCGCCCCCTTCGCCAGAGGCCCAATCGAGGACCAGGACAAATCTGAGGAAACGCCTAATTGTTCGAGGAGATCGGATCCAAACATTGTGGCCACGAAAGAAGGCAGCCCTCGTTGGAGAGCGATGCCCAGCAGGATTCCCGCGAAGCTCCCGACCGACCCCAGGAAAATCGCCTGCACCACATAGGTCGAAACCACTGTGGCAGAGTCGGCGCCGACGGCTTTCAAGATCGCGATTGTCCGCAACTTGTCGCGCAAGAACGCATGAATCGAGGTGCCGACGCCGAGTCCACCGATGAACAGCGCGGTCAAACCGATCAGTCCGAGATAGCGGGAGAGCTGTTCGAGGAATTGTCGTAACTGCGACTGCGACGTGCGATAGCCGGTGACGCGCGCGGAATCCGACGTCAGCCGGTCGCGTAGTTCGGAGAGGAGCGGTTCCAGCGGCATATCGGGCGGGATCTTCACGAGATATCGTTCTCGCACTCGGCTCCCCGGTTTGATCAACTCCGCCGCTCGCAATCCCTCCTGCGCCACCATCACCCGTGGACCCAAGGTAAAGGCATTCGCCATTCGATCCGGTTCGGTGCGCACAATGCCGGTGATCAGGAACATCGCTTGGCCGATCTTGAGCGAATCTCCGATCGAAAGACCCATTCGAATCAGCAGCGATTCCTGCACCACCGCCCCAAAACAGGAACGTCCGCTACAGCGGCGTTCATCGGGGTGGAGCAGCACGTCGAGCGATTGCGCCGGGTCGAGTCGGACCGATCCGTAGAGGGGGTACATCGATTCGACCGCTTTCAGTTCGACGATCTGGGTCGTTTGCGTCGCAACCGGCCCATGTGTCGTACGCGCGGCCATGGCGACCAGCTCGCTCACGTGGGTAACGGCCAGGCCTCGTTCGCCCAATTCGTGCAGCACCGCCTGCCCGGGAAGACTCGGCGCATGGGTCAGGCGAATTTCGAGATCGCCGCCTAATATTCCCCGCGCTTCTTTCGTGACGGCTCGCTCGACATGGCTGCTAAACAGCGACACGCCGACCAGGGCCCCGACGCCGATGGCGATACAGGCGAAGAAATAGAGGAAGTGCCGCCAGGCTCCCCTGGTTTCACGCCAGGCCATCCTCAAGATGAAGCGATTCACAGGGATGACTCGGTGGGTCGATGGTCTGAATCGGTGAAGGTATCGGATTCGATGCGCCCGTCGCGCAAGGCAATGACACGCTCCATGGAGGATGCGAGGGCGAGGTCGTGGGTGACGAGGACTAAGGTAGTGCCGAAGTCGCAATGGAGAGCACGGAGCAGATCCATCACGTGATGGCCCGTGGAGGAATCCAAGTTGCCGGTCGGCTCGTCGGCCAAGAGAATCGGCGGGTGACAGGCGAAGGCTCTGGCCACGGCGACCCGTTGCTGTTCGCCACCCGACAGCTGGACCGGGTAATGATGCAGCCGATCTTCTAAGCCGACGGTTCTCAAGAGATGTGCCGCGCGGTCTCGTGCCTCCGACATCCCTGCCAACTCCAGCGGCACCAGGACATTTTCCAGGGCTGTCAGGGTAGGAATGAGATGAAAGGATTGGAAGATATAGCCGATGTGATCGCGACGATACCTTGCCAAGGCGCTTTCGCGCATCGTCGAGATCTCTACGCCGTTCAACATGATAGAGCCGGATGTCGGACGATCCAATCCCGCAATGAGACCCAGCAACGTGGACTTCCCGCTCCCGGATGGGCCGACGATGGCGACCCGTTGCTTATCGGGAATCTCGAGGGAGATGTCGTCGAGGATCGTGACCTGATGGCCTCCGCCGGCCAAGCGCATCGTCAGATGAGAGACTGTAATCATGGTTGCTCTGTAGCTCGCCAGTGGACTGGCTCCCCCCGTCGCCTGGCTAAGGGGGATGCCTGTTCCGTTGCTGTCAGGTTTTCTTCCGGCGGGGACAGACGCCAAAAAGAAAGATGTCAGTCCCCAACAGTATCGTCCAGGTAAAGCGTATATTATACTGGAGAACGATGCGCCGCCTACGGATTCTCACAAAACTAATTTGCCTCTGCCTCTCCCTGACCCTCCTCTATGGCTCTCAGTCCGGCATGGCCTCTTCCTTTCCACCCTCGACTCCTGGATTTTCACGCGATGGGGTGGGTTCAGGTCTTCAAATCGATGTCACGGCGCAGCCGGGCCAGTCAAAGAATCACGGATCAGCCGAACGCCCAAGCATCGTCGCCTTCGGGAACAGCCTGACGGCAGGCTTAGGCGTCGCGCCGGCGCAATCGTATCCTGCACATCTGCAGCGGACATTGGATGCAGCCGGTTATGGCTATCGGGTCGTGAATGCGGGGGTCAGCGGCGATACGACCGCCGGCGGAGTGCGGAGGGTTTCCTGGACCCTGAACAGCAAGCCGGCGATCGTCATTCTGGAACTCGGCGCCAACGATGGACTCCGAGGTCTGAGCCTGCAGGAGACGAAAGCTAACCTGGAACGGATCATTCAGCAATTCCAGCAGGCTTCGGTCACAGTCGTGTTGGCTGGTATGAAGCTCCCTCCGAATTACGGCCAGGACTATACCGATGGGTTTGAGTCGCTCTACAAGTCTCTGGCGAAACAGTATCGTCTGACGCTGATTCCATTTTTTCTCGACGGTGTCGCTACTTCGTCCACCCTCAATCAAGCCGACGGGATTCATCCGACCGGAGAAGGCTATCGCCTGATTGTCGAGAAGATATTCCCAGTACTTGAGCCATTGCTGGAGCGAAATCGGTGAAGGCGGGCTAGGAAAATGGGCACAGGGTAAAAGGGAACCTGCTCTGGAGAGAATTACGTCGGGCAGGGGACGAGTTCAACTGATAAATGGAATGCGTGGCATGACGCAGTAGGAGTAACGGTTTATTCTCACTCCCTCCAGTCCCCGCATGCCCGTGCAAGTCCGCACGCAGACAGGGACGTGCGCACTTCCGCATCTGGCTTCTAACAAAATATAGCGAGTCGCCTGCGCGCCTGTGTGAATAAGCCTTGCTCACGATTCTCCGTGGGCCTTGTACTGCGCGAGGAGTTCGTTGACGCGGCGGCGGAGGACGTTGTTCATGACCACGCAGGGAATCGCGACCAGCAGCCCGGCCGCTGTGGCCTTGAGCGCGAGGCTCAGGCCGATCATGATCGACGTCACGGCTAAGGTGCCGGAAGTGCCCATTGTGTGAAACGTCAGCATGATGCCGAGCACCGTGCCGAGTAAGCCGATATAGGGTGCATTGGCGGCGACAGTGCCGATCACCACCAGCCTCCTAGTCAACGCGACTTCACACAGATCCGTCGTGGAAAACTGCTTCACGTCCACCTGCCGGTAGAACAGCCAGCGCTCCACCGCCACTCCGCCGGCCCAGAAGCTCAGCCCCAACAAGAGCCCGATGACGCCATACTCGACGAGTTCTTTGAGTCCTTCCATGAAGCCACCCCGGTCCTTTCCGCACAATGATTCCTACCCGCACGAATCGTAAACGGGTCTGCTGACGTGATTCGAGTGTAGCGTGATGCAAGCCAGATCGGGACAGGCACCCCCCGTCGCCAGGCTAAGGGGGTGCCTGTCCCTTCGCTGCTCCTTAGTGATCTGTCCGATTCTCGCAGATCAGCTTGTCGACCGAGCTGCCGATCACGCGCAAGCTCTGCTTGCCGATTTTTGTGCCGCTCAACTTCCCTTCCTCCACCCACCGATAGACGGTCCAGCGGCTCACATTCAACACCGCAGCCGCTTCATTGACCCGGAGCAATGACTTATTCATCTTGCACCTCGTGTTAAGTCGTCATCTGACTTATTGTGTTGTGAGAGGGTTCCCGATGGACGAGGCACTTGAAAGGCGCCCTCATCATCAGCCCTGCTCCCCTTCTTATTGCAAAACCCTAGAACAATCCCAACGTCACGCCGCCATAGAATGCCCGGCCATAGCCCGCGAAGAACGCCTGCTGGCCGGCGGCAGCACCGGCTGTTTCACCGATGATCACCTGGCCGGATGCGGCGTATTTCTTATCCGCGATGTTATCCACCTCAAAAAATAATTTGGCGAATCGGAACCAGGAGTTGTTCAGCTCAAAATTCTTGTGAATGTTCACATTGGCGACCACGTATGAGGGGATGCTGAACGTGTTGCTGTTGTTCAGGAAGTAGCTGTTGTAATAACTGCCTTCGGCCCAGGCGCCCCATCCGGACGGTTCATGCTCGTACGCAAACTTGGTATTGAACACATCGGTCGGCACATTGGGAACCTTCTTGCCATCCCGCACCAAAAATCCTAATGCCGTATTGGCCTGATCTGAGAAATTGATGTACATGGCGTCTGTGTGGGTATAGGCCCCGGAGAAGCGCATGCCAGGCATCGGACGCCAGTCGTAGAAGGCTTCGATGCCCCGATATTGAGACGAATCGGCATTCACCGTCGCCACATTGGTTCCCGACACGGCTCGAGAGATCAATTCGTCTTTGAAGAAGGTCCAGAAACCAACGAGTTGAACCGTCAAGGTCTCGGTCAGCTTGGACTCAGTCCCGATCTCGAAATTGAGGTTCTTCTGCGGCTTCAGGCTGAAGTTCGTGCCGGGCTGACCTGTCACAGGATCCCGGAGGAGATTGCCGAAACCGGGGATCCCATACCCTGTGGATGCTCGAACCCAATGCCGCTGGGCTTCGGTCGGCTTCCAGGACAGCGACATTTCCGGCGCCCAGTTGGTAAAGGTTCTGGTTGCGCTAATGGGAGTCTGGACGTTGGCGGCGTCATAGTTAATCGCCTGTACGCTCAGCATCGATTGCTCAAAACCCAATCCACCCACGAGGATCACTTTTGGCACAATTTCCAGTTCCTCCCGGAAGCGGGCTCCGACATTCCTGATAGTTCCACGCGAATTCTGGATGAGTCTACCCCGAGTGCCAAAGCCATCAGCGAGGTTCTGGAAGGTCTGCGATTCCTGCTCCATGTTATTGAGAAAGAACCCGACATTGCTCTGCAGCGGCATGTCGAACAACTTTCCCTCGTGCCGGAGGTTGGCGTAATGTTTGAAATTCGGATTGACGTTGTCGGAAATCTGGGAAAAGGTTTGGTTGATATCTTTGACGTCGTAGTCCGCTTCGACGGTTAGACGTGTGTTGGCATTGAGCTGCCGCTCGTACATGCCTCCGACAATGGTCCGACGATCCAGCCGCCGCTGTGCCAGCCGTTCGGAGTCACTACAGCTATTGGCCGTGCAGACTCCTGTTCCGCCGGCCTGCCGGTGATCGGCAGTGAACTGTGCCTGATTCAAACGAGTCGGCACGAAGGTATCCAGCCAATTCGTGATGGCCTTGAAGTAGAAAGTCTGTTTGTCGTCGATTCTGAATCGAAGATTGAGATTGATAGTCTGAGTGCTGTAGTTGCTGTGCCGGATGAATCCATCTTCTCCCACGTTGCTGACGAAGAGCGAGGCGTCGAGATTTTCATACTGCTGGCCGACAGCGAGGGCCTCCTTATGGTAGCCGAAGGACCCTCCGCTCAGGAACGTTTCTATTCCATTGATATCGCTACCGCGTCTGGTCCTAAATTGCACCATCCCACCCAACGCGTAGTTATCGTAGAGCGACGATGAGGCGCCTCGGATGACTTCGACGCTCCGCATAAACCAGGGATCTTGGATGTCGAGTCGTGAGAGCCCGTCTGATTGGGTCTGCTGGAATCCATCTTCATAGATCTTGATGTCGCGTATTGCGAAGGTCGTCTTGGCTCCTTGGCCACGAATCATCATGCTGAAATCGCGCGGGCCGTTCGCCTGGCGCAAGACCACGCCGGGGAGCGACTCCATCGACTCCTTCATCGTTCTGGTCGGCTGAGAATCCGTTTCCGAAGGAAGAGTCGACGACAACGAGAGGCCCTCAGGACGCTTTTGAAAGCGTGTGCTGACGATGCTCGTGTCGCTCAACTCATATTCCGGCATTGCTCCGGTAACCTGCGCTTGCTCGGGCGACACCTTCTCAGTGACCGTCTTGGGTTGTTCGGCCGGAGGCAGCGCGCTCTCACGACCCTGCTTGAGATCTTCCAGCTCTTGCAAGATTCCTTTTAGCTGTTCACGCAGTTGTTGTTCCCGCGGACTTTGCTGTACCGCCTCTGTCGGTGCCGGCTCTTGTGCCAGCGCGACGTGATCCATAGCGGCAACGCCTCCGAGCGCTGTGATCGCCACAATGATTTGCGTAACTCTCTTGAATGACACCATGGCCCGGACTCCTTCTTGTAAGAATGAAAACAACACACCGCCCTCCAAGCCGGTTACAGGCCGCAAGGTCCGTAGCTCTGCCCGCACAGGGAGACGGCTGATGAATGTATAGTGGATGCGAAGTTACGAACGAGGAGGCGCGCGGGACTGCGCCGACTGTTGAGAGAGCAACGAGGGCGCGGAAGGAGTGACCGGCTGTAATATCGTGACAAGATGAAGCGACTGCGTCTGTGACGAGGCCGCAAGAAGATCGACGGTTGGATTCGTGTCGCAGGCCCAGGCGCAGAGCGAAGAATGCGTCGCTCCACCCGTGTGATGATGGGTTGAGCGCTGCTGCCCCTCGTGTGCAAAAAGACAGGCCACCGCACTGACCGATAACGTCAGATATAGCGCCGTAAGAATCAGCGCCAGCGGGGCGACAGACTTTCTCATTTCCCACTCTCCATGACCTGCCGAATCATCGCTACCGCCTCGGGACTATCCCAGGCACGGGGTCCGACGGCTCTCCCGGCGAGCGTGCCATCCTTCGCGATTACGATGGTGGTCGGAAGGCCGCGCACCATGAAGGACCGTGACACGTCCTGATCTTCATCGAACAGCACCGGCAGGCTGATTCCCAGCTGAGAGAGAAAGTGTGCGATCCCTTGGCGTTGCAGATCTGTCGTCACTGTCAGGAGGGTAAATTGCGTCGGGTCCAACCGCTGTTGCAAACGCGCCAGGGAGGGCATTTCTTCTTTGCAGGGCCCGCACCAGGTGGCCCAAAAATTCACCAGTATGACCTTCCCGGCGAACTCACTCGACTTCACGATCTTGCCTTCCAGCGTTGTGAGTTCAAAGGGGGCCGCTGTGCTCCCGGCAGGCAACTGGCTCATCTTGAGGGCGACAAAGGGATCGCCGGCAAGCGAGGGACCGGCCGAGACGATGCATAGCAGAGCGAGCATCGCGGCAATTCCAGGTCGGGTCAGTATCTGATTCACGTTATGGATCCTGTCTCGCGAGAACCTTTGCAGCCGGTAGTTGAATAGTTTGCACGACGATGCGATGAACGGGCATGGCATGTTCCATCCAAGCCAGGGCCGCGAGTCCTTTCGAATTCATCGAGAGAGACGGCGTCTGGCCTTTCTTCTCGTTCAATTTTTGCGGGGCGCTGAATGTCCGCCCACGATCGAGCGAGACACTCATCACCACTTCACGCCGAACGGGCGATTGTTCTTCCCAGACAATCACGAGACGTCCATCCGGATCGACCGCCATCTGGGGATGATCCGGGAAGGTTCCCTTGGAGACATTGAGTTTTTGTTTGGGTGAGAAGCTGTCACCCCGATCGTCCGAGTAGGCTAGGAAGACCGACGGGGTCTCATCGACGCCCTCCGTGTACCACACGACATAGAGCCGTCCGAGCCGATCCGTCCCGATCGAGGCGGGGCGATGCGGGCAGCCGGGAAACTGCCATTTATCGTGGCCGACAATCACCGGCGATGAAAACGTCTTCCCTCCGTCTGTGGAACGAGCGACCACGGTTTCACGGAGGTCGCCAGGGAGAACCTTGCGCCAGGCCACATAGAGCGTCCCGTCCGGTCCAGTTGTGAGAGAGGTTCGGCAACAGACACAGGTGTTGTCGTCCACTTTGAGGTTCTTCATGACTGTGCGACCGTGATCGGTCGAGCGCGTGACGAAGGTACCGGATTCTTTCTTGCCCTCCCGCCCATCGATCCAGGCCATGTGGACGACTCCATCAGGAGCGACGTGGAGTGAATCGAAACTGTGGCCGATGACCTGCTCGTCGTCGTTCACGAGAATGGACGGGAGAAATGTTTTGCCGCCGTCCTTAGAGCGACTCAGCCTCAGTTCATTCGAAAACGGCTTGTCTTCGGTCAGTTTGGGATGGGTTAAGGCCCATGTCAGGAATATGTCGTCTCCAGCCACGGCCAGCGCCGGGGCTTCCTGTCGCATGTAGGGCGCTTCGGTCGACTGGTTCACCTTGACCGGGGTTCCGATCGGTCCCCCAGGCTGCTCCGTCCTCGCATAGAATATCGTACGTCTGTCCTTGTCCTCCTCGACCCAGGCCAGCGAGATACGGCCCTCGTCGTCGATTCGGATAGAGGGACTTACGACCGCCCGCACTTGGTGATCGGTCGTCAGTTTCGGGCCAAACACAATCGGCGACTCAGGCGTTGCCGTAACTGTGGATGCGAGGGCAACGGCACTGACCGCAATCCCGGCCATCCATGCGAGTTTCTTAGTTCTGAATTTTCGTACGTCCATGGTTCGCCTCACTTCGATCCACGAATGGATAGGTGGATGTCGCGCCCGGTTGACCCTTGCTGCGCGCTCACTCCCGGTAGCGATTCTAGCGATTTCTTCATGTTTCTCGTCGGCTGATCCAAGAATTCAGACCGTGGAACAGTGGACTGAGTCATTCCTTCCGGCTGCGAGCGGAGTTGGCGCAATTCTCGCTCAACCTTTGCTCGCTTCCGCTGCAATTCTTGAATCCGCGCCGCCCGCTCTTGTTCGGACATGGCCTCTTGCCTCTCTCCAGCCCAAACAGGCAGAGCCGCGAGGATCAGAAGGCTGCACATCGCCGCCGCTTGAACCATCTTCAATCCTTGATTTGATCGCAGAGCCATCGGACATCGCCTCCTCTGACTAACTCCCAAGGCTATAGACCATCGGCACATAGACCGCGACTTCGGCAGCGTCCATCGCTTTCGTCATATGCAGCGGGCAGACCAATCGAATGGCTTCCATGGCCGCATTGTCGAGCGTTTCATAGCCGGAACTTCTATGCACCTTCACTTCCGACAGATGACCATCGGCTCGAATGACTGCGCGCAGCACAACCTTCCCTTCCCATCCGTTGAGGCGCGCGGCGCTCGGATAGCGTTTGATCTCAGCCAGTCTCCGCCTCAGCGATTCGGCCAGCCAGCCATGATCGACTTTGACAGCGGAAACCGAACGGGTTACCGGCGCCACTTGCAGTGGGGGCTCCTGCGCGACGGATTCAGCCGGCTTCGCGTCGGCTATTGCAGCTGTCGCCGATGTTGCAGCGATCGAAGGTTCGGCGGGCGCTGCTTCAGGTTGAACGACAGGAGCCACCGATTCGACGAGCGACTGAGTGGTCTGCTCGACCTCGACCGGTTGCGGCGCTGCAACCATCTGTTGAATCGGCTCGCTCGTCTCGACCACCTGGGGGATTTCGCGCTGTACAACCGTCGTTACCTTTGGAACTTGCACTTCTTGCGCGATCGGTTGGGGCCGAATGGGGGCAGGGGCTACAGGGCGAGGAGTCGGTTGAGCAGATTCCTGAACCGGCTTGATCTCAGCCTGATGCGTCTCTTGATGCTGTTGCGGCTCGACCAACGCAACGTCCCACGTGAACACTTCTGTCGGCAGGACCGGTTTGACCTGTGTGATGAACCCAAGGGCCACGGTCAGTGCGAGCCCGTGAACGAGTGCGGATACTACCCATCCTTGCGCGCGATACTGCCCATTCGAGCTCAACGTCACGTAATCACCTCAAGCCTGATGATGAATTGTCTGATATGCACAATCGTGAAATATCCTCTCTTCGGCACGAACAGTGGTGAGAACGGTGTCGCCATAGGTGCCGGTCATCAAAGGAGTCAGCCAAATTCCTTCAAAAAGATGAAGGAACGAGGATCAGAACAATCCAACGATGAAGAACACTAGGGATGGAGAAATTAGACGAGGGGCGGTGCGCGTGATGGCGGTTGCGAGGTATGGAAGAAGTGAAGTGGGGAAACGGGAGAGGCCTGTTCGAGGAACATCGCGTATCGGACGGGCGCGACATCGTCCGCTGTGCTTTCGACAGCGTCGGCTGCGATGCAGAGCCAAGAACACAATGCGGTGGCGTGAGTCGCCGCATTGTGATGCTCATGTTGTCCTATGTGGGCGGTGAGCTGCGGGTAGACAAGCCCGCTGAGCGCCACAAGCCAGAGTGCGAACCCTGCGACCGCTAATTGTCGAATCCTGCTATTCATATAGATCGTTATCGAAGAGCTGCCGCCTTGACTGGTGCTTGCTTCTGAATCCGCGCGACGGTTTCGTCGATTTTCTGTTCGGTCAGCAGGCCGCCTTTGATGTATTCCTGCACGCGCCCTTCTTGGTCGATAAAGACGGTTACGGGCAACCCGACCACGCCGAACTGATTGGCGACTTTGTTGTCGTGATCCATCAAAACCGGGAATGTATGGCCGTATTGCTTGATGTGCTCGCGAACTCTGGCGTCGTCTTCCAATTCATTGACGGCCAAAACCACGAAGCCTTTGTCGCGCAACTTGTCATAGGCTGTTTGCATGGCCGGCATTTCTGTCGTACAGGGTTTGCACCAGGTGGCCCAGAAATTCAGGAGCACGATTTTGCCGCGATACTGGCTGAGGCTCTGTTCCTTGCCCGCTAGGTCGGCCAAGCGAAAATCCTCTGCCTGCATGCCGACCGTCGGGACTCGCGAGCCCATGCTCCAACCGTCGAAGGCCGGCAGCGCCGTCAAGGCAGCGAGCAGCACAAGCCCCATAAGTACGGCGGTAGTTCTTCTTGGTTTCATGTCAGCCTCCTTGGCTTCAAACAGTTCGATTACGATGGGTTCGCTACTTGGAATGAGCGTGTAAGCCCAAAGATGTAACTGGTTCCCTGAGCCAAATTATTGTTGGAGTCCCGCTCAAACGGGATCTGCGCGAAAAAGTAGAGCGACGTCATGTTCGTCCAGCTAGATTCAACGAGCTGCCCTAAGCC
>NEWP02000022.1:16132-47499 GCA_002869895.2 Nitrospira sp. CG24E
TGAAATTATCGTGTACCAGGTAGCGATAGTTCACCTGGCCGGTAAGAATCAACCAGGGGGTCGCCACCAGGTTCAGCCCGGCATTGAGCATATATTCATCGCCAAACCGATAGCCATCGTTGTTTCGGAATGTGTGGCGGTAGCTGGCCGATGCAAACTGGTTGAGCCGATGAGGGATCAATTCATAGGTCTGATAAATCGTCGGATTCAACCCGACTTGTCCCCTGCCGAGTTGTGCGGGCGACTCCATCACGCTCCCGGCGCTGTCATGCGCATGGGTGTTGCCGGACGGGAGATAGACACCGAATCCCAGCACCACCATACTCCGAATGGTGGGCAATACATTGTACTTGAGGGCAGCACGTATATCCCCAATCCCATTGGCGGAGAAATTCGAGGCATCGCCTTCGCCATTCGCTCCCCCCTCTCCCAGGCCATCGATGTGCTTGTGCGTGCGCCACATATAGGGGAGAGTGAGTTGTAGTCCGATCCGATCGGTGAGACCATAGTTGAGGTCGAGCGTAGACTGCTGGGTAATGGTTCGAGTCTCCTGATGATGATCCAAAATTAACGCCCGGTCCGCCTGATCCACCGCTGCAATGACCCCATTGGTTCCATCCAGTAATCGCATCGGTGTGTAATTGTAAATCGCATTGACCGTGAGGAGACCTGCCTGCGGAACTTGCTGCTGAGACCCGATCACGACGAAACAGGTCACGGCGCCGCAGGAGGCTTGCGCCTGCTGGACGACGGGCCAGGAGAAGACGACGACCGCAAGGCTGAGAATGAATCCGAGGATGAACCGTTTCGCTATCATGGTAACGCTGGTCCTTTCTCTCTATGAAGAATCGTTTAAACCGCTACGCCACAACCCATCAATGGATCGTGCGATAGACAGATACGGCTCTGATTGAGCCGTATGAGCAACGAAAATTACAGAGAGAGAGACGGAGGAGCGCGGCTGGGAGAAACCCTGCAAGCTTCGATCGAAGGTTGCGCAGAATGGGGGAATGCGACGAACGCTATCGGACTGAGTTCTGTTTGGAATGTGACCGCTGCCGTGTCGAGAACCGTCCCGGCGGCACACATCCAGGAGCAGAGCAGAGTGCCATGAGTGGCAGCCTGATGCTGGGCATGGTGACCTGCGTGTTCAACCGACTGAGCCTGAGCCAATCCGCCGACAGCGAGGACACAGACCACCAAGAGGATGGACGCAAATTTGCGGACTGTGTGGTTCATCATAAGACAGACCCAGCCTACGTCGTACAGATCTTAAATGGATACCCTTAGACCTGTCAAGCCGGCCACTACTGAAACCTGGCAGCCGCTTATTATAGGATTCAGCAAAGAGATGTTGTATACTGCGACACACATTTGGGGGGATATCGGCGTTCGTTTCGAACGACAGTACCATGGTCACGCAACTACTCAACCAGATCTTCGGTAGCAAAAACGATCGTGAAATCAAGGCGCTCCGTCCGATTGTGGAGCAGATCAACAGCCTGGAATCCGGCCTGACACCACTTTCCGATCAAGCCCTCGCGGATAAGACCCAAGAGTTCAAGAAGCGGCTTGAGTCCGGGGAGACCCTGGACAATATCCTGCCTGAAGCCTTCGCGGTCTGCCGTGAGATGTCCCGCCGCAAGCTGAATATGCGTCATTTCGACGTGCAATTGATGGGCGGCGCGACTCTCCATCGAGGCCGCATCGCTGAAATGAAGACCGGTGAAGGGAAAACCCTGGTCGGCACGCTGCCGGTGTACCTGAATGCGCTCGAAGGCAAAGGCGTGCATCTCATCACCGTGAACGACTACCTCGCCAAGCGCGACGCACAGTGGATGAGCGTGCTCTATCACGCATTGGGACTGTCCGTCGGCATCATTCAACACGATGCTTCATATATCTTCGATCCAACCTATGAGGCCTCCGACAAACGGCTCCAATCCCTCCGCCCCTGCACAAGGGCTGAAGCCTATCGGGCCGACATTACCTACGGCACCAACAACGAGTATGGGTTCGACTATCTCCGTGACAACTTGGTCGTGAACGATTTGACCCAGTGCGTGCAGCGAGAGTTGAATTTCGCCATCGTGGACGAAGTCGACAGTATCCTCATCGACGAGGCCCGCACGCCCTTGATTATCTCCGGCCCGACGGATGAAACGACCGATCTCTACTACCGCATCAACGCGATTATCCCCCAGCTGAAAGCGGAGCACGACTTCACGATCGAGGAAAAAACAAAGACCGCCTCGTTGACCGAAGAGGGTAACGTCCGGGTCGAAAAGTTACTCGGCGTGGACAACCTCTACGACCCCAACCATATGGATCTGGTCCATCACGTCGTCAAGGCGCTCCAAGCCTACGCCCTCTACAAACGGGATGTGGATTATGTCGTGAAAGAGGGCGAAGTCATCATCGTGGATGAGTTCACCGGGCGGCTCATGCCGGGGCGTCGCTGGAGCGATGGGCTGCACCAGGCAGTGGAAGCCAAAGAAGGGGTGAAGATTGCTAACGAGAATCAAACGTTGGCCTCGGTCACCTTCCAGAATTATTTCCGGATGTACAAAAAACTCAGCGGCATGACCGGCACGGCGGATACGGAAGCGGCGGAGTTTGCCAAGATTTACAATCTCGACGTCAACGTAATTCCGACCAATCGCAACATGATCCGGCAGGATTACGCAGACGTCGTCTACCGGACTGAGAAAGAAAAATTCGCCGCAATCGTCGAAGATATCAAGGAATGTTACGAGCGCGGCCAACCGGTCTTGGTCGGCACGGTGTCTATCGAAAAGTCGGAGCGTCTCGCCGGTTTCTTGAGCCGGACCGGCGTAAAGCACAATGTCCTCAATGCTAAACAGCATGAGCGAGAGGCCGAAATTATCGCCCAAGCAGGACGCAAGGGCGCTGTCACCATCGCCACGAATATGGCGGGCCGCGGTACTGACATTCTCCTGGGCGGGAATCCCGATTTCATGTTTAAACAGATTTTGTATCGGGAAGAGAATCTGACGGATGCGCGCAAGCTTGAGATTTTCGAGGAGATCAAGGCTGACTGCGAGAAGAACAAACAGGAGGTCATTGCGGCCGGAGGACTCCACATTCTCGGAACCGAGCGTCATGAAAGCCGCCGGATCGACAACCAGCTTCGAGGCAGAGCCGGTCGCCAGGGCGATCCAGGTTCGTCGCGATTCTACCTATCGCTGGAAGACGACCTGATGCGAATTTTCGCCTCCGAGCGGGTTTCCCAACTGATGCTCAAGCTCGGTATGGAAGAGGGTGTTCCGATCGAGCATGGCATGGTCACCAGGGCTATCGCCAATGCTCAGAAGAAGGTGGAGGCGCACCACTTCGATGTCCGGAAACAGCTGCTGGAGTACGACGACGTCATGAACAAGCAGCGTGAGGTGATTTACCAGCACCGACGCGCTGTCTTAGGCGGGACAAATCGGAAAGACGACCTTCGCGACATGATGGATACCATGGTCGACTCAGCACTGAACATCTATTGTCCGGCTGAACAATATCCCGAGGAATGGGACATGAAAGGGCTTGCTGAAATCATGCATAGTCAGTTCGGTCTCGACGTTACCCAGGGCAAGGGTGACGGAGGCGCGCAACTCCGCGAGGTGGGACGCGATGCGTTGCTCGAAGATCTTCGCACGCAGGTGCATGAGGCGTACGATCGGAGAGAGCAGGACCTGGGCTCGGACTTGATGCGTTTCCTGGAGAAGAACTTCATGCTCCAGGTCATCGACCACCATTGGAAAGACCATCTCCTCGGGATGGATCACCTGCGCGACGGGATCGGATTGCGCGGCTACGGACAAAAAGATCCGCTTATCGAATACAAGCGCGAAGGCTACGATCTCTTTGCCGGCATGATGGAGCGGGTCAAGTCTGACGCGCTCGATCGGCTGTTCCATGTGCAGGCGGTCAGGACCGAGGCGCAACCAGAAGCTCCCCCCCCGCCACCGCCTGTCATTTCACGTCCCCTTCCCCCGCTCATCCTCAATCGTGGAGAAGAGCCGGTCGCACCCCAGACCGCTCAACGAAACGACGACAAAGTTGGCCGCAACGACCCCTGCCCCTGCGGCAGCGGGAAAAAATACAAAAAGTGCCACGGAGTCTGAAGCGGCTCGGCTGTCGAAGGGCATGGAACTTCGGCGTTGCCATGATGCGACGCGCCTCTGCCGCTACTGACCGTGCCACATAATCACCACGCACTCCTCTAAACTGCGCCGAAGCGTCGCAATGTCGTCGCACGTGGATCGCCGTGCGTCCTCAGTTATTGCCGACGTCATGTCGAACGCCTCAACCTACAGCCCTTCCAGCGAGCCGAGATGAAAGCTGGGATTTGGGGCGATGGATCGTGCTCATTTGGGAGATCTTGACCGAGATTCAGAGCCGTTCGGCTTGGGTTGCTGAACGGAGGCAGGAATAGCCTCGTGTGTTCGGTCAACGGAAACCTTTCCTCCTTATTTCACCTTGACTTAGGGAGTAATCAGAGTCTAACCTAAGCTATTTTTCACACCAATCATGATGGGTGGATTTTACCCGTTATGGAGCATTGGTGTTCCTGCTTAGGCCGGTTAAGCGGAGGAAAGGAATTGTGTCTGTGACGGCTGGGCACCCTGAACTTATCTCTGCCATTGCGTCCGAGATCGCTTTCTCAGGCCCTATTCCTTTCGTCCGGTTCATGGAGCTGGCGCTCTATCACTCTCAATTCGGCTATTACATGCGCCGACCCGACGGCATAGGCCGTGAACGTATCGGTTGGTCCGGTGATTTTTACACCAGCTCCGATGTGTTTCCGATGATTCTCGGTCGCACATTGGCTGCGCAGGCCAGGCAAATGGACGAACTATTGGCTTGCCCCACTCCATTCACGATTGTCGAAATGGGCGCAGGCAAAGGCTTATTAGCTCGGGATGTCCTGACGGCAATCCATAGTCAAGGAGACAGCTTTGCGTCGCGTGTGCGCTATATCCTGATCGAACGGAGTCCCGCTATGCGGGAACTGCAGTGTCGAAACCTGGCTCCGTGGCTCAGCAAGCCTGGTCTCGTCACTTGGGTGGAAGGTCTCGATGGACTCGCTCCGGAGACTGTGACCGGTCTGTTCCTCAGCAATGAGCTGGTGGATGCCTTTCCCGTGCACAGGATTCAAGTCACGGCCGGGCGAACCGATGAACTCTATGTGGACTATCGAGATGGGCGGTTTGTGGATTGTCCGATGCCCCTATCGACGACCCGGATCGCCGAGTATCTGCAGAGACTGCAGACGACTTTGCCGGAGGGCTATCGAACCGAAGTGAATCTGCACGCGATGGATTGGATGGAACAGGTGGCTCAGCAGATCGATCGCGGGTTTGTAGTGACTATCGATTATGGCCATACGGCGCAAGATCTCTATGGGTCAGAGAGGAAGAACGGCACATTCCTTTGCTACTTCCAGCAGCTGACCAACGAAGATCCGTTCATGCGGGTCGGCGAGCAGGATATGACGGCCCACGTGGATTTTTCGTCCTTGGCTGCCGTCGGTGAAGAGCAGGGACTCCATGTGACGGGATTCACCAACCAAATGAGTTTTCTCATGGGGCTCGGTGTTGAAGAGATGATCGGAGAATTGGAGCCGGAGAGCCCAGAGTTTCAGGCCGCGATCCATCTCCTAAGACCGGATGGGATGGGTAGTACCTTTAAGGTGCTCATTCAACACAAGGGACTGAGTCGTCCGGAACTGGACGGCTTGAAATTCAAACCTTTTTTCGGCTCGGCGCTGGCAGCGAGCCGGGCACGAGGCGAGAGGCACGAGGCAATGGGTCAGAATCTTACCTCTAGCCGCTCACCCCTTGCCCCTAGCCTGCAAGAGTAAACGAGATGGGTAACGCAGCCATTCCAGAGAACTACATACCGATCATCTTGTTTTTCGTCATTGCAGGGATCTCTGTCGCCGGCGTCCTGCTTGTCGGCTCGCTCCTTCGACCGAGTCGTTCCTACCGAGCCAAGCTGGCCCCCTATGAGAGCGGAAGTCCCTTGTTTTCCGATGCGCGCATCCAGTTTCCGATGCGCTACTACATCATTGCGATGCTGTTCGTCATTTTCGATATCGAGGTCATTTTCATGGTCCCCTGGGCCGTCAGGTTTCAATCGCTAGGCCTGCTGGGGCTCATCGAAATGCTCGTGTTTATCGGCATCCTACTGGCCGGATTCTGGTATGCCTGGAAGAAGGGGGCGCTCGAATGGGACTAGGAAGGGCGTTGAACGTGAATCGTTAACCGTGAAGGGTCTGGACGGAAACATTTCTTGCGATTTACGAATAACGTTTAACGAATAACGGGACAACCATGAGCTTTGCGGAGCGGCAGTTTGAGGCGAATATCCTGACGACCAATCTGGACGCAGTCGTGAATTGGTCGCGTAAGTCCGCTTTGTGGCCGATGACGTTCGGTCTCGCCTGCTGTGCCATTGAGATGATTGCGACGGTGTCGTCGCGGTACGATTTGGACCGTTTTGGCGCCGGCGTTTTTCGGGCTTCACCGCGGCAGGCCGATCTCATGATCATCGCGGGCACGGTAGCGCGCAAGATGGCGCCGGTGATCCGCCGCATCTACGACCAGATGCCGGAACCACGGTATGTCATTTCTATGGGTTCCTGCGCCACCTCAGGTAATCACTACAATAGTTACGCGGTGGTTCAGGGTGTCGACCAGATTATTCCGGTCGATGTCTATGTGCCGGGCTGTCCGCCCCGTCCGGAAGCGTTGCTCGACGGAATACTGAAGTTGCAGGAAAAGATTCAGCGGGAGAAGGTGTTCGTAAAATGACGTGAATCGTCAAACGTGAATCGCAGGAATAAATAGACCAAGTTCTCTTGCGCTTCACGCTCACGGGGGCTATGAAAGCTCTGCTCGACAACCTGAAAGCGCAATTCCCGGACGCGATCCTCGCGACCCGTGTCGATGCCGCGCGGGCCGAGACTTCTGTCTCCGTGGCCGCTGCGCGTCTGCTCGATATTGCGCGCTATTTGCACGATGCGCCGGAAGCAGCCTTCGATCATCTGACCGACATCTGCTCGGTCGATTATCCGGAAGATCAGATGCGGTTTGAAGTCGTCTATCACTTACATTCGCTTCCGCTTCAGCAGCGGTTGCGCCTCAAGGCGCGTATCGCGGAAGAGGATCCGGCGATTGCATCGGTTACGGGAATCTGGAAGGGGGCCAACTTTCTGGAACGAGAAGTATACGACATGATGGGCATTCGCTTTTCCGGCCATCCCGATCTCCGCCGCATTTTGCTGCCGGAGGATTATGCCGAGGGATACCCCTTGAGAAAAGATTTCCCGGCGGAAGGCCGAGGCTGGCGCAGTCAGTTCGACTTCATTCCGAGATTCGACGAGGCCCCGATGGACGTCGTTGAGAGCGAGATCTCCGAGGAGACGAAAGACACCTTTCGAACCGAACCTGGTACGCCGGGCCCAGGGAGGAAAGAGGAATTGCTGTTGAACATGGGGCCGCAGCATCCGAGCACCCACGGCGTGTTGCGGGTCGTGCTCATGTTGGACGGTGAACGGGTTGTGAAGGCTACGCCGGACCTCGGCTACCTGCATCGAGGTGTTGAAAAATTGGCCGAGGGTCTGACCTACATGCAGATGATTCCGCACACGGACCGGCTCGACTATGTCTGTGCCATGTCCAATAATTACGCGTACGTGCGCGCCGTGGAAAAGCTCCTCGAGATCACCGTGCCGATCCGAGCCGAATACGTCAGGACCATCGTGGCCGAGATGCAACGGATCATCGGTCACCTCTTTTGGCTCGGCACGCAGGCTCTCGATATCGGCGCCATGACCGTCTTCTTTTGGACTTTCAGGGAGCGTGAAGTACTGCTGGACATGTTTGAGAAGCTCTGCGGCGCCCGTCTGACCTTGAACTACTATCGCATCGGCGGGGTCGATAGCGATTTCACCCCGGAGCTGGTCCAGCGGATGAGGGCCTTCCTCGATATTTTCCCCGAGAAGGTCAAGGAATACGATTCGCTCATCGCGTCGAATCGCATCTGGCTCGGTCGCACGAAAAACGTGGCCCTGCTTTCGGCTGAGGATGCGATCAATTTCGGCTGCACCGGGCCGGTCTTGCGCGGGTCGGGTGTCGCCTACGATATCCGCAAGGCTGAGCCCTACGGCGTGTACGACAAAGTCGAGTGGGAAGTGCCGGTCGGCAAGAACGGCGATACCTACGACCGGTATTGGATACGCATGGAAGAAATGCGGCAGAGCGCCAGGATCATCGCACAATGTCTCGATCAGCTGCCGGAGGGGCCGATCATGGCTGAGGCGCCGCAGTATATTCCGCCGCCCAAGGAGCTGGTCATGCGGGATATGGAAAGCTTGATTCACCATTTCATCATTTACACCCAGGGCATCAAGCCGCCGAAGGCCGAGACCTACTGCTCGACAGAAGCTCCCAAGGGCGAATTGGGATTTTTCATCGTGAGCGACGGCAGCCCTCGCCCCTATCGACTGAAGATTCGCTCGCCTTCATTTGTCCATATGGGCGCCTTCGACCACATGGCGCGGGGCTACCTGATCTCTGATGTCATCACGATCTTCGGGACCTACGATGTGGTGATGGGTGAATGCGATCGGTGAGGGAAGGAGGGTGCCCTCGTGCTCGCGCAACGCGCGGCCTCAGAAGGCCTTCGTTGGACGCGCGCAGTAAAGGGCATTCTCCATGCCCTCACCGTGAGTGAGTGGGGTAGGAAAGTCAGATGCTGAAAGACAAGTACCAGCAAGAAATTGATGAGTTACTGAGCCGGTATCCGGTGAAGCGGTCGGCGTTGATTCCATTGCTCTACCTGGCGCAACGGGACGAGGGCTTCGTGTCGGAGGGGGCGATGAAGGAGATCGCGGGGCTCTTGCACCTGACCCCACCCCAAGTTTATGAGACTGCCACGTTTTATACGATGATCAATCTGAAGCCCGTGGGGAAGTTTCATCTCCAAGTCTGTAAATCCCTGATGTGCGCCCTGGCCGGATCCGATACGGTTATTGGATGGGTCAAGACGAAGCTCGGAATCGGACCGGGAGAGACAACGACCGACGGACTCTTTACCCTCAGCGCGGTCGAATGCCTTGCCGCCTGTGGCACTGCGCCGATGATGCAGGTCAACGACGACTATTACGAACGGCTCACAGAAGACACATTCGACCGAATCCTGGCCGATCTCAAGAAGGACGGGAGCTGTTCACTCAAGACAGGCCCATTTATGTGGCCGGAACCGGCCCCGGCAAAGCCGGGGGCGTGAAACGTGAAGCGAATCTCGCCGTTCGCAAAACGGAGATCGAAGACTTCTAGCGCTTCACGCTTCACGAACGACGCTTCACGAGATTAGGACAATGCCTAAATACGAACTCATATTGCTTAAAAACATGATGCAGCCAGGCTACACAGGCTCGCTGCAAGAATACGAGCGGGCCGGTGGCTACCAGGCGCTCCGCAAGGTCGTCGGGAAGGTGCCGCCAACCGAGGTCACCATGGCGGTGATGAAATCGGGGTTGCGAGGGCGCGGCGGCGCAGGGTTTCCGACCGGGGTGAAATGGGGATTCCTGCCCAAGGACTATCAAGGCCCACGCTACCTCTGTTGTAACGCGGATGAAAGCGAACCAGGCACGTTCAAGGATCGCCAGCTCATGGAGCGAGATCCCCATCAGCTCTTGGAAGGCATCGTGCTTGCCTGCTACGCGATCGGAGCTGAATCCGCCTATATCTATATTAGGGGTGAATTGGTCCTCGCGGCGAAGATATTAGAGCAGGCGATCGCGGAGGCACAGGCCGCCGGCTATATCGGAGCGAACATCCTGGGTACAGGAATCACCGCTAATGTGTGGGTGCATAGGGGCGCCGGCGCCTATATCTGCGGAGAAGAAACGGCATTACTGGAGTCGCTCGAAGGCAAACGCGGCCTGCCGCGCTTCAAGCCTCCTTTCCCTGCAACAAACGGTCTCTACAACAAACCGACCGTGGTGAACAACGTCGAGACACTGGCCAACCTTCCTCACATTATCGGCCGAGGTCCTGAATGGTTTGCATCGATCGGCTCTCCGCCGAAAAGCACGGGAACCAGAGTCTTCTGTGTCAGCGGCCATGTGAAGCGGCCGGGGAACTACGAAGTGCCGATGGGGGTCACCTTCCGCGAATTGATATACGAGCATGCTGGAGGCATGCGCTCCGACAAGCCGCTCAAGGCTTTCATTCCGGGAGGGGCGTCCGCGCCATTCCTCACGTCGGATCACCTCGACGTCAAACTCGATTTTGAGTCCGTGGCCGCCGCTGGCTCCATGCTCGGCTCCGGAGGGGTCACCGTGATGGAAGAGGGCACTCCCATGGTATGGGCCGCGCTCCGCTTGATGGAGTTTTTCTATCATGAGTCCTGCGGCAAGTGCAGCCCCTGTCGGGAGGGAAGCTCTTGGCTGGTCCAAACCATGCGCCGAATTGTCGCGAAACGGGGGCAGATGGAAGACCTTGAAACCTTGGTCGATCTATGTAAAAACATCGAAGGTCGAACAGTCTGCGCGTTCGGCGAGGCAGAAGTGGCGCCGATCATGAGTACGCTCAAATATTGGCGCTCTGAGTATGTCACCCTGATTCAGGAAGCAGAGGCGGCGAATCTCATCAGGCTGGAACCGACGGTAGCGAGACATTGAAGACGTTAACCGTGAACCGTTATTCGCAGGAAGGTTAACCGTGAACCGTTATTCGTTAATCGCAAAAGATAGATTCGGCTTTTGCGTTTCACGTTTCACGTCTCACGAATAACGAAACCATGGCCAACCAGACGACTGAAACTGTCCGCTTGATGATCGATGGCATTTCCATCTCGGTGCCAAAGGGCACCTTGGTGATCGAAGCCGCTCGCCAGGCCGGCGTGATGATCCCGCATTTCTGCTACCATCCGAAGCTCAAGCCGGATGCGAATTGCCGTATGTGTCTGGTTGAGATCGAACGAGTGCGAAAACTCCAGACCTCCTGCAGCACCGTGGCAACCGAAGGCATGGCCGTTCGGACGGCCACGACGGTTGTGAATGACGCTCACAAGTCGGTGCTCGAATTCATTCTGGCCAACCATCCGTTGGATTGCCCGGTCTGCGACCAAGGAGGCCGGTGCGATCTCCAAGACTTTTCCCATCAATACACCGCGACCAGCCGATTTGCCGAGACGAAGCGTATTTTCCAGAAAGAATATTTCAGCCCCCTGATCGAAACGCAGATGAACCGTTGCGTGCAATGTTTGCGTTGCGTCCGCTATTGCGACGAGGTCATGGATGTGAAGGCCCTCGCTCCGATCGGGCGAGGCACGATGACCGAGATCAAGTCCTTCGGCAACCATCCCTTGGACTGTGAGTTCTGCGGTGGCTGCGTGCAGATCTGTCCGGTCGGCGCCATTACCAGCCGCCTCTCAATGTACGAGTACCGTCCCTGGATGCTCAAACGCGCCGATACGATCTGCACCTTTTGCGGCGATGGTTGCCAGATCACGGTTCAAACCAAGGACCAGGAGCTGATCGAGGTGAACAGCGCTCATAGCGGCGGTCGGAACAACGGAGACCTCTGTGCGCGAGGCTATTTTGGATTTCATGCGGCGAGCCATCCCGACCGAGTGACCCACCCGCTGATCAGACGGAACGGCACGCTGGTCGAAGCCACATGGGAGGAGGCGCTGCTGTTTGTGGCCGAGCAGACCAACCGGATCAAGCAGGCTCATGGCCCTCAGGCTTTCGGCGGGCTGATCTCCGGCCGCTGCACCAACGAAGAGCTCTATCTGTTCCAGAAGTTCATGCGCCTCACGATTGGGACCAATAACCTGGATAGCAGCGCGCGGTACGGCCACGTCAACGGAGTACAGGCGATGCGGCGGGTACAGGGCACGCACCGCTGGACGGTGACGTTCGAGGACATCGTGCAGGCGGACGTGCTGCTCCTGGTCGGTACGAACATCACCGAAGCCAATCCGATTACGGGTCTTAAAGTAAAAGAAGCGGTCAAGAAACAGGAGGCGACATTGTTGACGATCGAGGCGCTTCAGCCAGCGGTCGGCACGATCAGCAACATTACCAACCTATCCAAGCAACATCTCTGTGTCGCCCCGTCCCAATTCGGCGCAGCTGTTCTCGGCCTCTTGAAGGCTGTGATTGAAGGAGACCATGTCGATCCTGGAATCCGGCAACGGGCGTCGGACTATGTCTCGGCCCTCTCTCACGCGGTTCGGCAAATAGCTTGGGAAGATCTTGCCGTAAGCACGGGGATATCGAGCGACTCGTTCGCCCAAATGGCCGCTTCCGTGGTACGTGGGCGCCGCGTCGTGGTCCTTGCCGGGCAGATCCTGTTGCGCAGCCAGGGGGGCTACGGCATGTGTCTCAATCTCCTCGACCTGCTTCTCTTGTCTGGAAAGCTGACCTCGCCCGGTTGCGGCTTCGCTCCCTTGGCGGAAGAGAATAACGATCAGGGAGCAGTTGAAATGGGGGCGGTTGCAGAGCTGCTGCCGGGAGCGCTCGACCTTACAGATCAGGACTCGCGCGACCGGATGGCTCGTGCCTGGAAAGAGGAGCTTCCTCTTGTACCGGGAGGCACCCTCATCGAGATGGTCGATCGAGCGAGCGCCGGGATCATTAAGAGCCTCTTTGTCGTAGGAGAGAATCCTGTCGGGAGCCTTCCTTCCCAGATCAGAGCCAAAGAAGCGCTGAGCAAGCTCGATCTTCTTGTATGCCAGGAGCTGTTTCTCACGGAAACAGCTGCGCTTGCCCATGTCGTGCTCCCTGCAGCCTCCGCCATGGAGAAGGCCGGGACCTTCACCAATACCGAGGGCCATGCCCAGGCCGTCAGGCCCGCGATCGACCCGGTGGGCGACAGCCGCCCGGACTGGGAAATTCTGTCGGCATTTTCAGTTTTCCTCGGCGCGCCGTTGGAATATGGCGAAGCCAAAGAGATCCTCAAAGAGATTCGGTCGGTGATTCCCGGCTATGGCTCGCTCGGCCCTTCGCCGATCGCTCCGACTGCAGATCCTTCCGCAATCGACCGATACGTAACCGAGGGATATCGCCATGACGTGGCGATTCGGTATACACTGCCCCCGCGAGCCGTGCGGCAGGAAGGCACGGTCCAGCTTGGACTGGTTCAGAGCCTGTTTCATTCAGGGAAATTCTCGACCCATTCAAAGGGGCTGTTGCAGATCGAACCGAGCGCATTTTTACAGATGAATCCAGTAGATGCCGCTCGATTTGCCCTCGGTTCGGGAGATCGAGTTCGCCTTTCGAACAACCGTGGTCAATTCATCACTACGGTGAAAGTGCTCGAGCGGGTGCCCGAGGGGTTGGCCTGGCTCCCCGATCACTTCGCGCAGGAGGCCTTACGACTTTTCGACTGTGTCATCGATCCGGATACGAAAGTCCCGTCCTTTCGGACGGCGACTGTGTCCGTGTTGAAAGCGACGTGAACGGACGGGAACCGATGGTATTTTCCACTTGTCATCAGGGAGTGAGGCAGTGACTGAGCTAGGCTTGCGACTCGCGGTTTCCTTTGTACAGATATTGGCGGAGATGAGCATCGTGATGTTCACCGTTGCGGTCATGACCCTGGCAGAGCGAAAGGTGCTCGGCTGGATGCAGGACCGCATGGGACCGATGGAAGTCGGCCCCTATGGCATCCTGCAACCGCTCGCCGACGGAGTCAAATTGTTCTTTAAGGAGGATATTGTGCCGGCCGGCGCGAACAAGGCCATGTTCGCCCTGGCGCCGATGCTGACGATGGTCGTCTCCATGATCGGATTCGCCGTCATTCCCTTCGGCCCCGACATGACTCTGGACATCGGTGGGCTGACGATTAAACCGTTCGTCGTCGCCGATATCAACATCGGGATCTTGTACATCCTGGCGATTGCCTCGATCGGCGCCTACGGCATTATTCTGGGAGGCTGGTCGTCCAACAGTAAATACTCGCTGCTGGGAGGCTTGCGCTCTGCGGCCCAGGTCATCAGCTACGAGTTGAACGTCGGGCTGGCCATCGTCGGCGTGCTGCTGCTGTCGGGATCTCTGAGCCTGGTGGAGATCACGGAAGCCCAGGCAGGCGGCTTTTGGCATTGGTTCGTTTGGGGGGCGCGCCCCGATGGATTCTTCCCCATCCATACCCAAGTTTTCGCCTTTGTCGTCTTTGTCATTGCCGGCGTGGCCGAGACCAATCGTATCCCCTTCGATCTCCCTGAAGCAGAAAGCGAATTGGTGGCGGGGTTCTTCACGGAATATAGCGGGATGAAGTTCGCCTTTTTCGTCAGCGCGGAATATGCGAGCATGGTCCTCGTATCCTGCGTCGCCGCGGCGTTGTTCTTAGGCGGCTGGAACGCTCCCTATCCCGGCACGATCTTCGAGTATATCGGCTTCCAACAGCTGGCCTGGATAGAGCACATCGTGTGGTTTGCCGCCAAAGTCTATTTCTTTCTCTTCATGTTCATCTGGCTGCGCGCCACGTTGCCCCGATTGCGATACGATCAATTGATGCGGTTCGGTTGGAAGGTTCTATTGCCGATTGCCTTGGCCAACATCATCATCACGGCACTCACCGTGTATTTCTTTCCGCGGGGCTAAAGAGGCGGTTTATTTGGTTGGTTTGGTTTATTTCGTTACGTTGGCCAGAAGGTGCAGATATCAAAACCGACTAGACTCACCAAAACAACCATGCAAACAAGACAAACCAGGCAGACATGACGTTCAAGGCATGGATCAGAACGATCACGTTCTACGAGCTGGTCGTCGGGATGAAAGCGACGATGTCGCATCTCCTGCATTACAAGCCGATCACCATGCAATACCCGCATGAAAAACGGGCGCTGCCGGACAACTATCGCGGGATGCTGTCCCTGTTGCGGTATGACGACGGGACGGAAAAGTGCGTCGGCTGCGATTTGTGCGAAGCCGCCTGTCCATCTCGTGTGATCCGCGTGGTCAGCGCGGAAGTCCCAGGCGAGCCGACGAAACGTTACTCGAAAGAGTATTACATGGACATGACCCGCTGCTTGTTTTGCGGCCTGTGCGTCGATGCCTGTCCGGTCGATGCCCTCGGCATGACGCGCGAATACGAGTGGTCGGTGTATGACAAGCGGCAACTGCACCTCAATAAGGAACAATTGCTCGCCATCGGCGACCGATCGTTCCCGGTTCGCGAGAAGCAGTTGGAACTCCAGCATCCGAATGTGGCGTTCTTCAACGTCGCATTCAAGCACCTGCCGCAAAAACCTGACTGAATCTCCGCGCCGGATAACTGCGCAAGACTGGCGTAGATGGGCGTGAGCTGCGCGACAGGCGGGGTCAGGGTGTGGCGTCGGGTGCGTCGCCTGCCTCGCCCAGCATACCGTTTGTGCAGGCAAGATGACAGCAGTTTAGAGGAACAGGGGAATGGAACAGGCATTCTTTTTCTATTTTGCTTTTGTGATCGCCGCCACATCGGTGCTCGTGGTCGCCCTGCGCAATCCTATCTATAGTACGCTGGCGCTCCTGGTCATGTTTTTTCACGTGGCGGGGCTCTATGTCACGCTTCATGCTGAA
Source organism: Nitrospira sp. CG24E (assembly GCA_002869895.2). Lineage (GTDB taxonomy): Bacteria > Nitrospirota > Nitrospiria > Nitrospirales > Nitrospiraceae > Palsa-1315. The sequence goes on from NEWP02000022.1 coordinate 31,725, forward strand.
TTCCTCGCAGCCGTTCAAATCATCGTCTATGCCGGCGCCATCTTGGTCCTCTATCTGTTCGTCGTCATGTTGCTGAATCTGAAGCAGGATGTCCGCTACCATCGGCAGTGGCCCATGGCTGCGGCGGTGGGGGCGACCCTGGTGATTGAAGCTATTATCCTGACGGCGATGAAGGGTTCGACGACTCCTGCCGCTGCAACCGATACAGAAACGGCAATCGGCGGAGCAGGTAATACGGAGGCGATAGGCGACGTGCTCTATACCACCTACTTATTTCCCTTCGAGGTGGCGTCGTTGATTCTGCTCGTGGCGATGATCGGGGCGATCGTCCTGGCCAAAAAAGACATTGGAGAGCGTGAAGCGTGAATCGTCATTCGTTAAAGGCCCCGAGTCGTCACCTTCTTCCGGCGTTTCACGTTTCACGTTTCACGTTTCACAAGGCGCGCTTCACGAGGGTTTCATGACGGTCCCGTTGTCCTATTATCTTGTGCTGAGCGGCATCATGTTCCTGACGGGAGTCATCGGGGTGCTCCTGCGCAGAAATATCATCATTATTCTGCTGTCGGTCGAATTGATGTTGAACGCGACAAATATCAACTTCGTCGCCTTTTCTCAGTACTTCCACAATGTGGCAGGACAGGTGTTCGTGTTTTTTACCCTGACCGTCGCTGCGGCGGAAGTCGCAGTCGGGTTGGCCATCATCATTGCCCTGTATCGAGCCAAATCCACGATCAACATCGACGAATTTCAGATGCTGAAATGGTGACCATGCCGTCGTTCGTGAAACGTGAAGCATCGTTCGTGAATGACGGATTGGTTTTGCCGGCTTATTCCTCATCGGGGACGCTTCACGGGCGACGAGGGGCGAGGAACGAAGTCGGATGACGTACGCACTGATCCCATTGCTTCCCTTCGCCGCTTTCCTGATTCTCGGGATCTTCGGACATTGGATCAAGGACAAGGCCCATCTCGTCGCCGTCCCGGCGGTTGTCGTGTCATGGCTGCTCGCGCTCATGGTCTTTTTCGATGTCGCAGGCGGCCACCAGACGAGTTTCCCACTCTACAGCTGGCTCACCTCTGGTCTGCTCGATATCCATATCGGCTTCTCCATCGACCGGCTCACCGCTGTGATGCTGTTACTCGTTACGACCGTGAGTTCGCTCGTCCACATCTATACCATCGGGTACATGCACAGAGATCCCGGCTATGCCCGGTTTTTCAGCTATATCGCCCTCTTCACCTTCTCGATGCTGATGTTGGTGATGGCAGACAACCTGCTTCAACTCTTCGTATTCTGGGAAGCGGTCGGCCTCTGCTCCTATTTACTCATCGGTCACTGGTACGATCGTCCGGCTGCCTGCTCCGCCGCCATGAAGGCCTTCATCGTCAACCGTGTCGGCGACTTCGGCTTCATGCTCGGCCTCCTGTTGGTCTGGTACAGTTTTGGGTCCCTCGACTATTCCGAAATCTTCGTGCGTGCGCATGAGTCCGCCGGCGAGGTTATCAATGTCCTCGGCCCATTTGGAGGAACCTGGGACATCTCCCTGCTCACACTCATCTGCGTGTTATTATTCACCGGCGCAGTCGGCAAATCGGCTCAGGTACCCCTCCACGTTTGGCTGCCGGATGCCATGGAGGGTCCGACCCCCATTTCGGCGTTGATCCATGCCGCGACGATGGTCACTGCCGGCGTGTTCATGGTCGCGCGATTGGCTCCTCTCTATAACCTGTCTCCCACCGCCATGACGCTCGTGGCGATCACGGGCGGTATCACGATGATTGTGGGGGCATCCATCGCCTTGACTCAGACCGATATCAAGCGCGTCGTTGCCTACTCGACTATCAGCCAGCTCGGCTACATGGTCATGGCCTGCGGTCTCGGCGCCTATGCCGCCGGTATGTACCATCTCCTGACGCACGGTGCCTTCAAAGCCCTCCTGTTTCTCGGTTGCGGGTCCGTCATCATCGCCCTGCATCACGAGCAGGATATGCGGCAGATGGGCGGGCTGAAACATAAACTGCCGATTACCTATTGGACGTTCGTGGTCGGCTCGCTCGCCCTCGCAGGGTTCCCCCTGACGTCAGGATTCTTCAGCAAGGACCATCTGCTCGTCTCGGCCTGGTCTGCCGGTCCCCTCGGTCAGTGCCTGACCCTGCTCGGTCTGGTGACGGCGTTGATGACGGCCTTCTACAGTTTCCGGCTGGTCTTTGTCACATTTTGGGGCCCCTCGCATGTCGATCCACACCATGCAGACCACGTCCACGAACCTTCGAACACCATGACCTTGCCGCTCATCGTCTTGGCGATGCTCAGCATCCTCACAGGCTATCTCGGCATTCCGGAGTTTCTCGACCCTCTGTTCGAGACAGGCGCCGCCGAGGCGACTCACGAGGGAGGAGCTGCCATCGGCATCATGGTGGCGGCCACCTGCATGGGGTTGCTTGGAATCGCCGGCGCCTATTATGTCTATGTGGTCAACCCGGCCCTGCCCGATCGACTTGCCGGCCAGTGGCAATCGTTGTATCGGGCGTCGCTGCACAAATGGTATGTCGACGAGGCCTATGATCGAACGATCGTCCGCCCCACCTTTGTCGGCGCAACCGAACTGTGGAAGCGTGTGGATGTGAACGTGATCGATGGCGCAGTGAACGGTGTCGCCCGCGCGATTGCCTGGGGAGGATGGCTCCTGAGGCTCACGCAAAGCGGGCAGGCACAACATTATGCGCTCGGAATGGCGCTTGGGGCAGTGGTCCTGTTGACGATGTATTTATTCTTGTGAAGGAGTGCCAATAGTCAACAGTCATTGGTCAATGGGGACAGCAAACACCTGTTCTCGTGCCGATGACGATTGACGATTGATCAACCATCAATGACTAGTTCCTTTCCATGGCTCTCGCTGCTTCTTGTGCTTCCCCTTGCGGGAGCCATTGCGATGTCGTTCGTGCCGGAAACGAGCGCTCGATGGATTGCGCTGGCCGCGACCCTGGCCAATCTCTGTGTCGCCCTCCCGCTCTGGTGGCTCTTCGATCCCCAGACCAGTCAGATGCAGTTCACCGAACATGTCGCCTGGATCACCGCTCCTCCCATTTACTACAGTCTGGGTCTTGACGGAATCAGTCTCCCATTGGTGTTGATGACCGTCGGGATCATGCCGCTCTGCGTCTTGGCATCCTGGAATGCGATCACCACGAGAGTTCGGGGCTTCATGGCCATGGTGCTCGTCATGGAAACGGCCATGGTGGGAGTATTTGCCGCCTTGGACTTCGTCCTGTTCTACGTGTTTTGGGAAGCCATGCTGATTCCGATGTATCTCCTTATCGGCGTCTGGGGAGGGACCAACCGACTCTATGCTGCCATCAAGTTTTTTCTGTACACCCTCGCAGGGAGCATGCTCCTGCTCGTGGCCATCTTCGTCCTGTACTATTATGGCGGGCATACGTTCGACATCCTCGCCCTCAGCCAAGGCACCTACCCTGCTCAGCTGCAGATGTGGCTTTTCCTCGCGTTCTTCGCCGCCTTTGCCGTGAAGGTTCCCATGTTTCCCTTTCACACCTGGCTTCCGGACGCCCACGTCGAAGCTCCAACCGCCGGGAGCGTCATTCTCGCCAGCGTTCTCTTGAAAATGGGCACTTACGGATTTCTGCGATTCAGCTTGCCGATGTTGCCAGATGCCAGCCGTTTGTTTACACCCATCATGGTTGTCCTCTCCATCATCGCGATCATCTACGGCGCCTATATGGCGCTGGCCCAAGTCGATCTCAAGAAACTGATTGCCTATTCGAGTGTGAGCCATATGGGGTTTGTGACCCTGGGCCTGTTTGTCTTGAACCAACAGGGCATTGAGGGAGCGGTTCTCCAGATGGTCAACCATGGGATTACGACCGGCGGGCTGTTCCTCTGTGTCGGGATCATCTATGAGCGCACCCACAGCCGGCTGATTGCCGACAATGTCGGACTGGCAGCACCCATGCCGCAGTATGCAACTCTCTTGGTGATTTTTGCCTTGTCCTCGCTGGGCCTTCCCGGCACCAATAGTTTTGTCGGAGAATTCCTGGTCCTCGTCGGCACATTTTCCTGGAGTAAGATCGCAGCCGCCGTGGCATCGTTGGGCATTATTCTCGCCGCCACCTATCTCCTCTGGATGGTTCAGCGAGTGGTCTTCGGGGTTCCGTCTCCACACCATCTTCCGAATCTCAGAGACCTTAACCAACGGGAACTCGTCACCCTGGTCCCGCTGGTCCTGCTGATATTTTGGATCGGATTCTATCCGAATCCGCTCGTCAGTCGGATGCACCAAAGCGTGACCAACACCCTTGCCTCCATGTCCCGCGAGAAGGTTGCTCCGACTGCCCACCCCTCCGCCGGTGGAACAGCGCCGTTGCTGGTCGACAGTGACGAACAGCTGGAGATCCAAGGCGAATCGCGATGAGTCTGTACGGCACTGACCTCTTGGCCTTGCTTCCAGAACTCATTGTCGTCCTCACGGCCTGTGTCGTCATTGCGTTGGATCCAGTCACTCCCGCCTCGCGACGAGACCTCCTGGCTTGGCTGAGTGTTGGCGCCCTCGCCCTCTGTCTTGGGCTGACCGGCTGGCAGATCAGCGTAGAAAATGTTCGAGTCTCTGCCTTTAGCGATCTGGTGGCGATCGATGCCTATGCCAGATTCTGGAAAGTCCTCCTCTATAGCGTGACCGGCGTAACCATCGTACTGTCGCTGCCCTACCTGAAGGCCGAGCGCATACACCTGGGCGAATACTATGGATTCATCCTGCTCGCCCTCTCCGGCATGCTGGTCATGGTCTCGGCAGTCGACTTGCTCACGATTTACCTCGGCACCGAGCTCATGTCCATTTCGCTCTATGTCATGACAGGCCTCAATCGTTCCAAGCCTCGCTCGCTGGAGGCCTCAGCCAAATATTTCGTCCTCGGCGCCTTCTCCTCGGGAATTCTGTTGTACGGCATCTCATTGTTGTACGGTCTGGCCGGCAGCACCAAGCTGGCATCGATCGCAGGCGCTATCGGGACGCGCGGGACGGAGGATCCCCTTGTGCTGATTGCAACGATTCTGATTGCGGTCGGTTTTAGTTTTAAGCTCGCCGCGGTGCCATTCCATATGTGGACGCCCGACGTCTATCAGGGCGCCCCAACCTCGATTACGGCCTTCCTGGCGGTGGCGTCGAAGGCCGCCAGTTTTGCCGCATTTATCCGTGTCTTCGTCGAAGGGCTTGGCGGACTCAAGGCGGACTGGTCGATCCTGTTCCTGATCATTTCCATCCTGACTCTGGTGTTGGGCAATGTCGTCGCTATCGTGCAGACCAACATCAAACGGATGCTGGCCTACTCCAGCATCGTACATGCAGGCTACGTATTGATCGGTTTTGTGGCTGCAGGCCGCGGGGATGGCGCATCCGGGGGCACACCAGGCCTTGCGAGCGTCATGATGTATCTTGCTATCTATTCGTTCATGACGCTCGGTGCGTTCGCCGTTATCGGTATGCTCAGAAAAGGCGGGATGGAGGGAGAAGAAATCGAGGATTTCGCAGGTCTCGCAAAACGTCAGCCACTCGCAGCCTTTTTGATGCTGGTCTTCATGGCCTCGCTCGCCGGCATTCCGCCGACCGCAGGCTTTATAGCAAAATTTTATGTGTTCATGGCCGCAGTCGAAGCAGGCTTGGCCTGGCTCGCCGCCGTTGCACTGATCTTCGCTGCCGTATCCGCCTACTACTACATGCGGGTGGTGATGGTGATGTATATGCGCGAGCCCAGTTCTTCCTCAGTGGCGCCGCCGCAACTCGCCACCTCTCCGGCCCTATCCTTCGTGTTGGCCTGTGCCGTCGCCGGTGTGATTCTGTTCGGCCTCTTTCCCAACCCACTCGTCAGTTTCGCGCTCCAGTCCGTCCTGACCCTCAAGTAATTCTCTCGTCCGATAAGGCTCTGAATAGGTGCAGGAGAGGGAGACTCGTGTTACGGTGGTAGCACACCCATCACCCATCGTGTCCTATGCAGCCCTTTCGTTTTCTCCGAGACCTTGTACGATCGTTTCTGCGCCATGGGTGCGCCAGTCTGGCTGCCTCTCTGGCATTTTTCTCCCTGCTCTCCCTCTTTCCGCTGGGCTTTCTTCTACTCTACGGCCTGAGTTTCGTCGTGAGTCAGGAGGTCATAGGAGAGCAGGTGCTCCCTAATTTTCTGGAGGGCTTTCTCCCCTCGATGGGAGAACTCGTTGCCAAAGAATTGCACCGGGTAAGCGGCCTGGAAACCGTCAGATGGGCGGTGTTTCTGACCTTCGTCTGGTTCGGCACATTGGTGTTCTATGAACTCGACTATGCCTTGAACGTCGTATTCGAGAGTACATGGCGGCGGCATCCCCTCATTTCAACCGGCATCGCCGTTGCCTCCCTCGCCGTGACGGAATTCGCAATGCTGCTCTCCTACGGCGCGACCCATATCGTGAACATCCTGACGGGATATGTTCCGACCCTCTGGGGGCTCGATCTCCTGGCCCTCGCAGCCCACGACCTGTTTCTTACCTACACCCTCCCCTTCGCACTGGCCTTTCTCGCGGTCACGGGGCTCTACCGGTTCGTTCCACGGCGTCGGCCAGAATGGCGTGAGGCGATGATCGGTGCGCTGACGTTCAGTCTGCTCTGGGTTGCGGCTAAACTCATATTTGTGACCTATAGCACCTATGCGAGCGTGTATGCCCACCTCTACGGATCTCTCTTGGAAGTCATTCTGCTGCTCTTATGGGTCTACTACTCCGCAGCCCTCTTGCTGATCGGCGCCGAAGTCGCCCACCATCTCCAACAACGAGAACAGGTGCTGTCAGCTATGCCCGCAGGAGCCCCCCTTTCAACCCCAACATTCCCGGATGGCCCGCCGGTATAAAAAAACTGGTTTGTTTGGTTCATCTGGTCTATTTTGTTCATTTGGTTGAACGAATCCCAAACCAAATAAACCAAACAAACCAGATCAACCAAGAGACCAAATCAGGCTGTCGGCTTCCAGGCTTTTGCTGGCGGGGATATCCCTTCGCAGTTAGAATATCTACCGGCGTATGTAAGGGGATCGTCTCATGCTCGACTTGCTCGGGGAATTCGGCAAAGACATGTTCATGCTCGGCGGCACCGTGGTGGGGTTCCTCGCGGCCCTGTTGTCCGTCCTGGAGAAGCTGCTGGATTTCCGCAACCGGATGACATCGAAGAAGGATCGAAAGTCGTCCTCCGCTCCTGAGCGTCCAGTCGCCGATTCATCTCTTTCGATCGATTTCTTTTCGTCGAAGCCTTTCCGTGGGATCTCCTATCTCCTCTTGTACGAAACCAGTGTCATTATCGCGGCAGGCCTGATCCTCAACTACATCGGGCTCACGTTGAGCCGCCATCTGGAGAGCATTCTATTTCTCGACATGACAGGTACAGCGCTGGTCGCTTTTCTCCTGGGTCCCTGGTGGGGAGCCATCGCCGCCCTCCTCTCGAATTCAGTCGTGAATTGGCTGTTGTACCCGGAAACCGGAGGCGACGTGGTGATTTTCCCCTGGTCGCTGGTGAGTATGGTGGGCGCCTGTTATTGGGGTTGGATGGCCAGGCAAACAGGGTTTCAAAAGTATCTCAGGACGGGACGCAGTTCCGCCCTGTCCCATGCCTGGTTCCTCTATATTTTCGGAGTCGGCAGCGCGTTGGTCATGAGTCTGCCAGGGACCTTCGTCCAGTCAGCGCTGCATGAACAAACGACTTTTGCGTTGAATCCAGAGGTTGCCGAATCGATGAGCCAGCGCGTGCTCCAATGGGAACAGGCCGTGCGTCTCTACCTCGAATCCCTCTTCGGGATCACCTGGGGAGAAAGCCTGAGTTGGTGGATCGTCAATTGGTTCCAGAACTGGATTCGTTACATTCCAGACAAGACCATGAGTGCCGCCATTGCGCTGGTGGTCCTCAAGTACGGTTACCCCCTCTTTGAGCGGGAGCTGATCCAGGGCGGGCCGGAAGGGGAACGTCCAAAGGATGAGCGCATCTTGCCCCTGGTATTGGGACTACTCTACGCTTTGCCATTCGCCGCGCTCCTGAGCGGAGAAGCCTACGGAAGCGCGGCCTACTGGCCTCTGTGGGCTCTGCCTTGGCTGTTGATTCTGGGCGGCTATGTCTATCTACGGCATTGGGGGACAGGCGAGGCCGCTTTGCAGATAGCCAGACTCCAACGGGCTGAGCGCTACGCCCGAGCGTTGAAACAGATTGGGCGGGAGGCCTCCCATGAGTTCTGCAAACGATTGACCTTCATGACGCTGATCGTCAGCCTGCTCTTTGCTCTCTGTCTCCCCATTCTCCTCACAGACTTTTACCGGGCTACCTTCAAGTTCTTCTGCGTCGTCTACGGATTTCTCCTCGTGGTCCATCTTGTGCGTATTGCCATTGCGCAAAACATCTCCATCGCTCGGTCGGATAACTAGCCAGAAGCCAAAACATTGATCGCGCGGCAGTACTAGCAATGCAGATATCCGAAAAAGAAATTGAGATCTGTCGACGATTCGGATCATCGATTCAGACACCGAGACCAGAGCAGAAGATTGGAGTTGCGCTTTCGACTCTGTCGCTAAAGCCATTGAATGCGTTGCGGCATCAACCAGAAGGTGAAACCTGCGGATGGTATATTGGGGGCGGTGAAGAACTATCTAACGATCCGGCGTTCATCCAACCAGTGCACGTTTCGCATTTATCTAAATTCTGTTCGCCATTAATACCCTTCCTCGCTCTTGCCCCTGGTTTCCGGGTACTGTTGGCGCCTGGTCAAGAAGATGTTTGGTATGACACGTCGTTACTTACAACCTAGGTCCACCCTTCTCACCGTTCGCGTGTCACGCTTTGTGCAACTGTAAGAAATGAGCTATGGCCGATTGAGTGACGAGCCCCACGATCTCTTCGTTCTCCATCACCACGAGACGGTCCAATCCACTCTGGCCCATTCGATCCATTGCCTGCATGACGGGCCAGTCCGGAGGGATACAGAGGGCCGGCGATGCTTGGCGCATGATCTCGCGAACGTGGCGTAACGGCCAGAGCCCGATGGGAAGCGCATGTACATCTCGCACCGTGACCACACCGAGAAGCTGCCCCCCTTCGCATACTGGGAATCCACCAAATCCCTGTGTGACAAAGTAGCGATCGACTGCATCTTGGACAGTCATATCCGGCAACAGCGTCACGACTCGGTGAACCATGACCTGGCGAACGGTGAGAGAAGCCATAGCGGTCTGTCGGGCTGCCTGCCGTCTGCTTGCCAGGGCTGCCGAAAAGAGGAAGAGGCCGATAAAGATGAGCCAGCCCCCGTTCGTCGCGAGGGACTGTCCCAGGGCGCCGGACCAGTTCCACACCGTTACGACTGCACCGATCAACCCAAGAGCTACGCCGAATCCCAGTCCCACAAGGGACGCCTGACTGGTTGCACGATTGAAATCCTTGTTCCAGGCCCATAGTCCCGCCCGTAAGACACGTCCTCCATCTAGTGGAAACCCTGGGATCAGGTTAAACAGGCCGAGTTGTACATTCACCAGGCCGAGCAAGCTTCCGAGGACGAGGAGTCCTTGAAGCCCAGGTTGCGCGAACAGATGATCCATCACCATGGCTCCGCCTAGACAGACAGCCCCCAGGATCAAACTTACGAGCGGTCCAGCCATCGCGATCAAGAGCTCGGCTCGCGGACTGGGTGGTTCCTTCCCCATGTGGGCCATCCCTCCGAAAATGAAGAGAGTGATCTGTCTGATCGGGATCTGGTAGCGCAACGCCACATAGGAGTGGCCCAATTCATGGAGCAACACAGAGAGAAACAGCAACAGGGCTGCTATGCCGCCCATGCCCCAGTAGCGTGGAATTGACAGGCCTGGCAGCATATCCGGCAAATAGCCTGTCGCTAGAGATGACGTCACAAAGAGAAACACGACAAACCAAGAGGCATGCACGTAAATCGGGATGCCGAGTGCCCGGCCGATTTTCCAATGAGGCAAAGCCATGCGTCACCGTAGCAGTGCAGGAATTCGAGCGTCAACCTGCGGAGCGAGGCTCGCGCGAAAAGCGGGACGGGCGGGACGAGTGAGATGGACAGGAGCCGCAGCGGGAGGGTTGAAGCTTCTGGGCACACAATAATTTTTCCGCAGCCTCCTCGATGCCTCTTCCGGTATACTAGTGACCATGCAACCTCGTTATGCTTCATGGACACTGTGCCTGGCCCTCACAATGCTGTTTGTTTCAGCATCGCCTTCCTTTACGCAGGCCCAAGTGATCAAGTCAGGCCCGGCTTCATGCCCAGGAGTTGCCTTGACGTTCGATCTCTGCCCGGTGCGAAACGGAGCGGGCTACGATCAGGCCTTGATCGATTATTTGATCGAACACAAGATCCCTGCCACCTTCTTCATGTCCGGAAAGTGGATGGCCAAACACGATCGGCAAGTACGGGCTCTGCTCCAGATTCCATTCTTTGAAGTCGGCACCCATGGGGATGTCCACGCCCATCTGCCCCTCCATTCGGCGGAGGAGCAGAAACAAGAGATTCTCGGCCCGGTTCGCCTGCTCAAAGCCAAGTACGGCCATGACGCAAACTTGTTTCGGCCTCCCTATGGGGAGTTCAATGATGTCACGGTCGACGTGACCCGCGCCCTTGGCCTTCAATTCATTCTCTGGAATGTCGTATCCGGCGATCCGGACCCGACGATCACGGCGCTTCAGATCGAAGACCATTTGAAGCGGACCGTCAAGAAGGGCAGCGTGGTTGTGATGCATGCCAACGGGAAGGGCAGACATACACATGAAGTTGTTCAAGATCTGCATCGGCAGTTTCTACCCCAGCGGAACCTCACCCCTATGACGATGAGCGATCTTTTAGTCTGTAATGGCCAGGCGACTCAGTGAGCAACTCAATCGTTCGCCTCATGGAGGCGGAAGATCGGGCCGAGGTCATCGAATTGCTTGCCGACTCCGATCCCTGGAAACGGCTGGGCTACCAGGCCAGTGATTGGGACAGCTATTTCGCACCGCTCCCGCAGGGACGTGACAGCTATGTCGTAGATCAGGGCGACCGAGTCGCCGGCATTGCAGTCCTTCGTCAGAAATTCCTGCTCGGAGACTATGTAGAGTTGCTGGGAGTGGCAAACTGGGCGAGAGGAGCGGGGCTAGGGGGCCTGTTGCTTACCCACGTCGAAGCGGCAGTCTTCGAGCGGGCGAAAAACCTGTTCGTCTGCGTATCGGATTTCAACGATCACGCCAGGCGCTTTTACCAGAAACAGGGTTACCAGGAGATCGGCCCTCTGCCGAATTTTCTGGTCTCAGGCAGTTCCGAGATTCTGCTGCGCAAGACCAGCGGCCCGGCGAGGGGTAAATGAGAATGGTGATGGATAATGGTCGCAGAGAAGAAATGGTTCATGGTAAATGGTCAATGGGCGATGGTTGACGAAGGCAAAATCCGACCGAATCTTTCCGTCTTCATTAACCATCGACCATTCGGAATCCCTATGCGCGTCAAGAAACTTCTCCACACCCGCATGAGGGTCAGCGATCTGGATCAGACGATCCAATTTTACACAACTGTGTTGGGGCTCGAAGTATTGGAGCGAAAAACGTCCCCTCGCGGATCGCAGCTCGCCTTTTTGAAAGTCCCTAACAGCGAGGAGCTCATTGAACTCACCAGCTTCCCCCCCAGCGGGCCAGTGAAAGTCCAAGAAGATCTCGTCCATCTCGCATTTCAAGTGGAGAGTCTCGACGACACAATCGCTTCACTGAAAGCTCAAGGCATAAAGATCACCGATGGCCCGACACGGACTTCCTCCGGTAGTTCCTTCATCTTCATCGACGCGCCGGACGGCTACGAAATCGAACTCATCGAACGGCCTGCCGGCGTAGCCATCGTGTAGAGACAAGTCAACGGTCATTGGTCAAGCACGGAGGTCAATAGTCAAAGGTCAACAGTCATTGGTAAGATAGCGGACAAGACATCTTGGCCGGGCGAACGACTATTGACTACTGACAATTGACCAGTGACAAGTCTGGAGGCTTCAAGAATGAAGAACGGATTCTTCCGCGGGCATGGACTCGGCAATGACTATGTCGTGATGGACCCCAAAGAACTGTCCTTCTCGCTCACGGCATCAAGGATCAGATCCATTTGTGACCGCAATTGGGGCCTCGGAAGCGATGGGATCCTTGTTCTGGCTCCGTCAAGAAAAGCGGACTTCGGCCTACGAATCTTTAACCCTGACGGGAGCGAGGCGGAGAAATCCGGCAACGGCCTGCGCATTTTCGCCCGCTATCTCCATGCCACAGGCAAGACGAAACAAAAACAATTCACTGTTGAGACGAAAGGCGGGCTGGTCACGATTGCGCTCCATGTGGACCGGCATGGAGATGCGAGTTCTATCACAGTCGAAATGGGCCGGGCCACCTTCCAGCCAGGGGCACTCCCTTGCACCCTCACGGTCAAGGAACTGATCGAACAGCCTATCGATGCCGCAGGCCAGTCTCTCACCTTCACCGGAGTGAGTGTGGGGAATCCCCACTGTGTCGTCTTCAAACCGGTTGGACAGTCCTGGTCGCGCGAGGATCTCTTGAAACTGGGTCCGGCACTAGAGAACCATGTTTTGTTCCCAAAGAGAACGAACGTGCAGCTGGCCGTACCGACCAGCCCACAGGAACTCTTTATCCTGATTTGGGAGCGAGGAACCGGTGAAACCCAGGCATCAGGGTCCTCTTCCTGCGCTGCTGCGAGTGCGGCAGTCCGGCTCGGGTTGGTGAAAAGCCCTGTCACGGTGAAAATGCCGGGGGGCCAGCTGAACATCGAAGTTGCTGCAGACTTCAGCCTGACTATGAAGGGTCCCGTTGCAGAAGTAGCCAGAGGAACCCTGAGTCCGTCGTTTGTGCGTGGCTTAGGCTGAAAAAGCCTTTGGTCAGTGGTCAATAGTCAATGGAGCAGAAACCTAAGAGGGTCAGTCGTGTCGAAACCTTCCAGGATCTTGAGGCCTGGCAGGTAGGCAGAGAGATTCGGAGACGGCTCTATCTTGTAGCCAACAAACTCCCTGAACATGAACGATATAACCTCGCTTCGCAGATCAGGAGGGCAGCCGTTTCGTTGACTGCGAATGTCGCTGAGGGATATGGGCGCTTCCACTTCAAGGAAAATATTCAGTACTGTCGCATCGCCAGAGGCTCAGCTTACGAGTTGATTGACCATCTGATCGCATGTCAGGATGAAGCCTACCTGGAAAAGAGTGAAGCCGAATCATTGCACCAGGAATTGCTCACATTCCTCCGTCTGCTGAACGGATATATCCGGAGCATCGGACAGGTAGGGAATCGTCAGGACGGTCAATAGTCAGCGGTCACTGGCAAGAGCATTGTCTCTCCTCAATGACCATTGACCTCCGTGCGTGACCAATGACCAGCACCTTGCAATCCAAACTCGACCACCTCCCGGACCAGCCTGGTGTCTATCTATTCAGGGACGAGCAGGGGGAATTACTCTATATCGGGAAAGCCGCAGTCCTGTCCAACCGCGTGCGGTCTTACTTTCAGAAGGGGACAGACCATTCTCCAAAAAATATTGTCCTGGTCAGCCACATCGCAGATCTGGAGACGATCGTCACTCGCTCCGAGCTCGAAGCGCTTATTCTCGAAAGCAATCTGATCAAGCAGCACCGCCCCCGTTTCAATGTCGTCTTGCGTGATGACAAGCAATATCCCTACCTTCGCTTGCCGATCAAAGAGGACTTTCCGCGCCTCTCCATCGTTCGCCGTGTGCAACAGGACGGCGCGCTCTACTACGGCCCCTACACGCCGGCCGGCGCTCTGAGGGAGACGTTGAAAGTCATCAAGAAAGCCTTTCCCTTGGCCACCTGCACGATCGAGATCGACGGCAAGGCTGAGCGAGCCTGTCTCGAATTTGAAATCAAACGGTGCACGGCGCCCTGCACGGGGAATCAGTCGAAAGAGGATTACCGCCACATCGTCGCGCAGGTCCGTCAGTTTCTCGAAGGGCGCGACCATGAATTGCTGGACGACTTGCGCAGCCAGATGGAAACGGTGGCGGCGCGTGAGGAATTCGAAGAAGCGGCGCGTTTGCGCGATCGGCTCTTCAACATCGAACGCACGCTCGAAAAACAGCGCATCACCCAAACGACGACGACCGACCAGGATGTGATCGGCCTGGCGCGGCAAGGAACGGCGGTCGATCTTCAGATCCTCTTTGTGCGCGGGGGCCTCTTGATCGGACGCAAAGATTTTTTTTGGCCCAATTCAGCCGACGCAAGCGATGAGGAGCTTGTGCGGCCCGCGATCGAACAGTTCTACAACAAAGACGGGCAGCCGCCCAAAGAACTGCTCATTCCCACCGACCTCGACGACGTCATGGTGATTGAAGAGTGGCTCTCGGGCAAACGTGGGAACGCCGTCCGTATCGTCGCGCCTGAGCGGGGCGTGAAGCACCAATTGCTTCTTCTGGCGGAAGAAAACGCCGCAGCCGCTGCCGCCAATCACCTGCGAGACGAAGAAATCGAACGACAGGCGGTTGAAGAACTGAAGCGGCTCGTGCGATTGGCCGTCGCGCCTCGGCGTATCGAAGGATTCGACATTTCAAATACTATGGGCAATCAATCGGTCGCGTCGATGGTCGTCTGGGAAGACGGTCAGATGAAGAAATCCGACTACCGCCGATTCAAAATCCAAACCGTGACCGGGGCCAACGATTTTGCCAGCATGCGGGAAGTCGTCACGCGCCGCTATGGAGACAGCGAAGAGCTGGCACGTCCGGACCTCATCCTGATCGATGGGGGATTAGGCCAACTCGCCGCGGCCATGGAAGGTCTGAAACAGGTCGGCCATCGGGATCTGGCGATTATCGGATTGGCCAAGGCGCGCGGCGAGAAGGAGGAACGAATTTTCCTGCCGGGACGAAAGAACCCAATCCTGCTTCGCTCGAATTCTCCCGCCACCCATCTCGTGCAGCGCATCCGCGATGAGGCCCACCGATTTGCGATCACCTTCCACCGCAAGCTGCGCGGCAAGGCCCTGATGGCCTCGCGATTGGATCAGGTGATCGGTATCGGCGAAATCAAGCGGGCCAGCCTGCTCAAACGCTATGGCAGCTTGGCGAACATCGCCGCCGCCACAGATGACGAATTGACGGCAGCCGGTCTCGATAGCAAGGCCGTCGCAGAGATACGGAAAGCGCTTGCGAAGTCTACTTCTTCACAGAGTTGAATGCGATCATCTGTGAGGTCTGTTTGGTTCATTGGTCTGGTTCAACCAAATAAACAAGACAAACCAAATAAACCAAATGAACAAGACGGGCTGGCGACTGGTTCAGCATCCTGCAGCTAAAACATGAATCTGAAGCTGAAGGTTCCCAGATGGATATGGGCATGGTAGCTCCCGTTGACGTTTGGATTATTGAGGTTGCCGGTAACCGTGCGAGGTTCATAGAGCCATTCCTGATAGGCGACGTCGAAACCGATGGCCTTCGGCCACGGCATTGACCCTTGCTGACCTCCGCACACCATCACTCCCAAAAAACGCCCACCTTCTTTACACAAGAATCCGGCCCCGATTGAAATGGCGTTGGAAGACAGCGAGGCGACGGCTGGACTGTAGGTGCTGTCGGGAACCGGATCTTCAGTACGAGTGTAGCCCGATCGCACTGCCACATCCCAATGAGGCAGCCACGGAGGGTTGAGCCATTTGTATTCGGTGCCGATGGCCACGACCGGCACGGTCTTCCATCGTTGCGGTTGCAGAATAGGCCCGCCTGT
>NEWP02000022.1:47599-61151 GCA_002869895.2 Nitrospira sp. CG24E
GACCAATGACGGTGTTGCCCACATGGCGGAATCCTAGGTCTCGAAGATTGGCCGTAAAGTACGATTGAGCTGGGGGAGGCCAGGCGATACTACCGCCGAAATCCCCTTGGGTGTTGACGCCGGCTGGATTCGTAAACTTGACGGATCCTCCGACCAAGAATGTATTGAGTTGCATGTGAATGCCGGAAAGTTGGGTCATCCCGGCAGGGTTGTAATGAATGGCGGAGGCATCATCGGCCTGCGCCGCAAAAGCATTGCCCTGCCCGGCCGCCGTCGCTCCCTGTGGCTGGAACCGGACCCCCTGCGCGTGTCCAGGCTGCGGGCACAGGATATAAAACAGCACGAGAGCCAAGAGCCATTGCTGGCCTCTCATGCCTGATTCCTACTGGTTGTCATCATTTTCTGACAGTTCAAAGATTATGCATTCCTCACGGCAGCGGAACTTCTCGAAGTTCCAGACCTATATAGCTGAATCGACCTGGAACTCGCTAGGGCCAAAATACCTTCTCGCAAAACCGACTTGTTTTATGGTAGCCTTTCAAGACTTCAGTACTATCAGGAAGGCAATCTATGGCACACCTCCAGAACAAGCGGCCCTTTCCCAAAGCGCTCTTTACCCAGCTCACCAAACCGGAGTGTGAACATTTTATCGAGATCCTTCACTATGCGGCGCAATCGGAAAGCGTCGAAGATGTCAAAGACGTGCTGGCCCGGTTTGAAGCGCTGTTTCCTTTTACCAGGACGATCGGCGGGCTTGCAAAGCTCAGCCGCACCGGAGGATTTGAGGGCTTTACCAACGTACTCAATGTCAGCTATCCGGAGGAGTGGATCCGCCTCTACTGGCAGAAGGGGTACTTTGACGTCGACCCGGTCTTGCAGACTGCCTTGCAGAAACCAGGGACTCAACATTGGGAATCCACGTATAAGGCCGCGAGCTCGGACAAACAGAGCGAATTTATGGAAACGGCGAAGGAGTTCGGTCTAGGGGATGGAATCACAACTGGAACATCGGACCCCGCATGCGGGGTCGCAACCTTTTGTTCATTCGCCTCTGCAGGACGGGTGGATGCAAAACGGTATATGCCGCTGGTCGAATACTTCGGCTATCACATCCATCTTGCGCTCTTACGGACCGCCCCAAAGAGTTCGCAAGCGGTGGCTCCCTGCGTCAGGGAGCTCACGCTACGTGAGATGACGATCCTCAACTGGGTGAAAAACGGCAAGACGAACTGGGAGATCGCCAAAATCATGGGGGTGACGGAACGGACCATACGGTTCCATGTTGAGAGCATCTTCTCGAAACTGGATGTCACCTCGCGATCCCATGCGGTCGCGACCGCCCTCGAGCATGGCCTGCCGAATGTCGTGTAATCACATTCGGCAGTTTCGATCACCGCTGACGGCCCATCACGCTGCTGCAGCCTCTGGCATCAAGCTTTCGCGGTTTGAATAGGCAGAAGTCCGGCCCACGATCATCTCTCCATCCAGCGTCTCAATAGAGGATATCCAGTCGAGTAACTGCGGCTTTTTGGTCGTGTTTTGTTCGTCAAACCTGACCATGTCGTACAGCGCGGCCACGGAACTGGCGCCGGCTGGAGGAAGCACCACCGGCTCCCCGATCATTTCACAAGGAAACCCTAGTGCGCGAAGGGTTCGAAAGAACCGGTGCTCGACCTCAAGGTAGTAGTACCGAATGTCGTTCGCAACCGCCCATTGATAGACGCCTTTCAGCAGGGCCAGCATCATTTTGGATGAGAGCCCTCTGTCGCGGATTTCAGGATCGATCGCCAGCCTGGTGATCTCGGCCGTATCGGAATGTTTTCTGATTCGGTAGCCGGCTGGAAGCAAAGCGCCGAACTCATTTTCGAGCATGAATTGCCCGGAAGAGGGAAGCAGTCGAGCGGCGCCAACCACAGTTCCGTCATGACTGACCAGCCCAACGGTTGTTCCCCATAAATCATATAGGTCTACCTCCTGCCGGTCTTCCGTTTCAGGAACCCACTTCAGTGACTCGGCGAACACCTTATGCCGCAGTCGATAGGATTGGGTAAGTTGTTCCCCATGTAACGTCTTTACGACAAAACCGTTTTCACTGAACTCGACATCGTTCATCGCGCGCATCCGTTGTCCCCTTTCGTTGAGCACATCCAGGCCCTAGCGTTTCCTGTGCAGTGGTTTTTCATAATCTACGTATTCCGTCACCTGGCGGTTCCGCCAGGTGACGGAATGGACGGCCCCCGCGTACTAGTAGAGCTCCACAAACTTAGAGTCTCCTAAAGACAAACACGACTCCGTCGACGTTTCATGCGCAGGATCGGAAAGGATGGTTCAACCGATGATAAATCGACGGGGGCTCCAGATTCTCGACGGGTTTCGGCAATCACCAGGAAAGGCGACGCAGCAACGAGCTGCTCTCGCTCAAGCAATTCCCTACGATACAACGGAGGCTCTTCCTTTCCTCGTACGTGAACAGGTCGGAAGCGATCTTGCCGCAGCCCTCAAGGCCTCAGAGCAACGACTAAGCGCCTTGCTGCACGATCGCAGCCGCATTGGGAGGGAGCTGCACGATTCCGTGTTGCAAGCCCTCTATGCGATCTCGGTGAGCCGTGCGCAATCCCCCGAATCGTGCAGGGAGGCTCCATCCGCTCTGCAGAATGTTCATGGTCATGTGACCGACCAGCTCAACAAACTCATCCAAGACATCCGGCGCATGATCGTAAGGGTAGAATCCGACAGGGTGGATCCCTTTAGGCTGGTCTATGAGTTACAGGCCCTTGCCCAGACCTGTGAACGGGTAAGCGGATTACGGATTCGGGTGGTGGTCTCGCCAGCGGCAGAGGAAGTGTTGACCGGCGAAGAGGCCCATGAACTTGTCGCAATTTCCCGAGAAACCTTGAGCAATTGTGTTCGTCACGCTCGCGCCACACGAGTCGTGATCGCTCTTCGGCATATCGGCTCGCGGGTACGACTGCGCATTTGCGACAACGGATGTGGCTTCAAAATCACCCATGGACGGGCAAGGGGTCTTGGACTCGCACAGATGGATAATCTGGTTCGGAAGATCGGCGGTCATCTGAATATCCAATCCACGGTAGGCCGAGGCACATGCATTACCGCCGACATCTATCTTGAACCGGTACTCACGACGATATGAAACACCCAAGCATCTATCGCGTTGCGGCCTCATCCTCAAACGTTCCCGGCCGAGGGATGCGCCGGAGCAACCAAGCCGACACAAAAGCTTCTTTGAAGCAGGCCACTCGCTTGGCTCAGAGGGCGGTCGAGGAGGAACGCCGTAGAATTGCACGGGAGTTGCACGACGAGTTCGGGCAGGCCCTAACCGGCTTGAAGTTTGATCTGGCCTGGTTCGGCAGGAAGCTGGCGCAATCGCCCTCTCCGACGGACAGTATGGAGCTGCAGGACAAGGCTCGGGCCATGTCCGGATCGGTCGACGGACTCTTGAGGTCCCTTCGCGCAACAACGAGAGCGTTGCGCCCTGCAATGCTGGACGATCTGGGCCTGGTTCCGGCGTTGGAATCTCTTGCTATGACGTTTCAGATCCGAACGGGCGCTTGTTGCGCAATTGATGTGGACCCGGCATTGTTATCCATCGCGTTGCCTCTCGAAACCTCTACTGCCCTGTTTCGAATCACACAGGAATTGCTGACCAATGTGATGCGCCATGCCGCCGCTTCACTGGTGCGCATTCGGCTCTATCAGAGTGACGGTCATGTCATGGTAGAAGTGACAGACAACGGGAAAGGCCTCATCCGCGAGCGGATGGACAGGCCCGACTCCTTCGGGCTTCGAGGAATGCAGGAACGAGCATCCCTCCTAGGCGGCCGCTTTCATATTGTAGGCACCTCCGGGGTCGGAACCACGGCTTGCGTCTCCGTGCCGGTTGCGGAGTGCTTCAGCTCATGATTGCCACAGAGTCGGTAAAAGTTCTTATCATCGACGACCACGAGGTCGTGCGTCGGGGAGTGAAGCAGATCCTTGAAGAGAACTTCCTGTATGTTGAGGTCGGGGAAGCTGAGACTGCGCAGAAGGGGATCGCTGAAGTGCGGCGAGAACCGTGGAATCTGGCAATCGTGGATATCAGCCTTCCTGACCAAAGCGGATTGGAGCTCCTTCAAGAGCTACACAGAACAGCGCCCAAGCTCCCTCTGATGGTGTTGAGCCTGCACCCGGAGGAACAGTATGCCGTGCGCGCCATTCGTGCCGGTGCTATGGCGTACCTCACCAAACACACCGCGCCGGAAGAGCTGGCCAAGGCAGTCAAGCAAGTTCTGACCGGCCATAGGTACGTCACGCCCTCCATCGGAGAGCAGATGGCCGATAGTCCGGTTAAAAGTCCTGCCAGTCCCGAACATCCTCCATTGTCAGATCGAGAGTTCGATGTTCTTGTTCTACTCGCCAGGGGCCGGTCGATCAAACAGATTGCGCAGTTCCTCACTCTCAGCGTGAAGACCATCAGTACCTATCGATCCCGTCTCCTGGACAAGTTGCAGCTCGCGACCACCGCCGAACTCGTTCGCTACGCCCTCGACCGTCATCTGGTGGACTAGCCTAACCGATGCCTCACGTTGATCCAGGGTATCTCCCGCGGCCTGAGCGTCGTCGTGTGAATTGACAGCTCGCTTCCACGCCACTAGGATAACGGGCCGTGAGTCATTCCAATCTTTCAGAAACCGCTGCATCGAAACAGCCCCATGCTCCCGGCAGCCGCGTCGAGCATGTATTTGAAACGATCGTGTTCGCCAGCCGGTGGATTCAGGCTCCACTCTATGGCGGCCTCATCGTGGCTGAGCTGCTCTACGCATACAAGTTTCTCGTCGAACTATGGGAGATGGTCCGGCATATCGATCAGCAACAAGAGACCGTCTTCATGCTGGGCGTGCTGGGGCTGATCGATGTCACCATGGTGGCGAACCTGCTCACGATGGTGATCATCGGCGGCTACGCCACCTTTGTGAGCAAATTGGATTTAGAGGGCCATCCCGATCGACCGGACTGGTTGACCCATATCGACCCAGGCACCATCAAGATTAAACTCGCTGCCTCGCTGATCGGCATCTCCAGCATTCATCTCCTGAAATCATTCGTCGACATCACGCATGAAGATCCCGAGCACATCAAGTGGAAGATCTTTATTCACCTCACCTTCCTCGGATCCGCCATTCTTTTGGCCTGGACAGACAAGATCATGCAGAAAGAACGCAAGCACTGACCCAACGCGCCAATGCCCAGGTATTCGGACTGAAGTTGGTTTCTGCCCCTAACAGCCTTCCAGCTAGTCGACCTGACAGGAGGCAATGATGAACCGACTGCCCTATTTCCTGTTGCCCCTGCTGGCCATTCTATTCATACAGGCCGGTTGCAGCTCTTCGGTCCTGGAACTTCACGGCCAACTTGATCTCCATCGCGGAGACTTCCGCCAGAAGTTGGCCGACAAGAAAGAGCTGGCGGAGAAATTTCTGGCTTGCACCAGGCAAGCCCATGACGAACAGTTGAGCGAGCCCCGTGATTCCGGCGCCTCACTCGAACCTCTATCTCCGGATAGCCCGGAGGCGCATGCGATAAGTGTCCGTCCCCTGGGGATCGTTATCGATGCGATTCGCCGACGGCATCATGAAAAGGGAGCCTCCCTCTCTATCCTTGCCGATATTCTCACTGAAATGGCCAACGACGAGACTGCGCGCCTCGACCTGGATAAACTCACGCAGGTCATCGACATGGCCAGGCGATGGCATGGGCATCTGGGGCTGGATGAGGATCAACTCGAGCGGGACTCCTCTCGCTTCGCTCGGACGCTGCTGACCTATAACAAGGCCTATTTTGGCGACCTTAGTTTCACCGCGAGATCGGCTTCCACAGGAAGCAGCCATCGCGGGATCGTCAAGGTCGTCTCGAAGGGGTTTGTCGATCGAAGCGGCAATGTTTTGCTGTTTCCGGGGATCTCGGCTGAAATTATTGAGGTGAGTCCTGCCAAATCCTTGCGCGTCTCAGCCGGTACAGTCGACTCCCAACGGGTCAGTGCCGATCTCACCCGCATTTTTCTGGAAGCCTTCTTCGATACGGCCTTTCGCGTACCGGCCGTACATGGCGCCACCGCATTACAAGTGGGAGGGAACTCCCAAGAATCGCCCTACCCGGAATTCGATGCCGATCATCCTGCGATCTCCCTGGAGGCCTTGGCACGAGTGACCCGTGACTCGTGGCGCGCAGAAGCTGCCGTGACATCGCTGGTTGGAAGAACGGTCCGCGGAGGAAGTCTATTTGGGGCGAACAACGAGACCCTTGCCGCCACCTTGGAAACAGCGGCGGGAGTGATTGCGAAAAAACTCGTTGAGCATGAAGGGTTTTGCTACTACAAAGTTGCGCAGGGCCGGGGGTCGTTAGAATCACGGCCTTAAGATCCATATCGATCTTGGCTAGAGATTGACTTGGGCATCCCCTGAGATTTCACGCTGGTTTCAGGAGCCGCTCCACGCGCTCTAAGAAGACAGATGCAGCGAAGGGTTTGGCCAAGGTTTCGCAGGCGCCGAGTATTATGGCAAGGGCGTCTGTACTGTGCCCTGCGTCGAATTTTCCAGAAATGGCTAATACCTTGAAAGTCTGGCCGCCTTTGCGGAGCTGTAGCAATGTCTCCAATCCATCCCTGTCAGGCAGATAAATATCGAGCACGATCAGATCGGGTCTCTCGCGATTAATCCAGGCAAGAGCTTTGTTTCCGTCCCCTGCCTCCAAGACCGAATATCCTTTGCTCTCGAGCAGTTTTCGCAACCAACTGCGAAGCTGTTCGTCGTCCTCAACGACGAGAATGGTCGACATGTTAGCTGTTCCCATTCATCGAGAGTGCCGATGGCTGCTTGATGGCACTCGATGTCCCCTGCTGATTCAGAACAAACAAAGCCGCCGCTCGCGCCCTAGTCGTCACTCCGAGTTTTTTAAATATGTTCGCAAGATAGTTCTTTACGGTCTTGTCGGATAGAGATAGTTGTCGGGCGATTTCCTTATTGGTCTTGCCTTCCGACAGAAGGGGAAGTATTTGCTGTTGCTGTGGTGACATATGCGGGAATTCTGGCCTGCGAAACGGAAGCGCATCTTGTCCCCTTCGTAGGGCGGCGAACAGGTGAGGCAATACCGCCATATCGACATATGAGGCGCCGGCGGCAACCGCGCGAATTGCCCGGAGTAACTCCTGACGGTTGGCTCCCAGCAGTAAATATCCATCGGCGCCTGCCTCCATGGCGCCACTGAATGCGGCACGCGTGTTATCCAAAGATAGGATGATGACTCGGGCCTTCGGGTTTATCTCGATCAGGGTCCGACAGAACTCAGATCCAGGCCCTTCTGAAAAACGATATTGCAGCAAAACAATGTCGGGCTGGACTCGCTGCGCTTCAGGTACCGTGTCGGTTAGGGAGCCGGTCTCAGCCACAATCAGCAGGTCCGGTTCGTTTTTGCACATGGTGCGCAGGCCGACTCTGACGATCTCCTGATCGTCCGCGATCAGCACGCGAATCTGGCATATGGATTGAGAAACGGATGAAGGGGGAGGACAAGTCTTGAGCGTGGATCGACTACGTTCTCCGTATGGAGTCGACTTGCTCTTCATAAGATAGCTCAAAAAAGAATAGTGGAGGCGGCCCTCGCACAATGTCAGGCTATCCAGAAAACGAAAGGAAGACTATCAGTCTGATTCTTCTTCTGGTATCGGCGTTCGTCCTACAGCAGGCCCTTGTTGAAACGACGGTCCAGTTAAAGGCGATGATCCACGGCATAACGGATGAGCTCAGCGGTGGTTTTCAAGCGGAGTTTTTCGAGGAGACGAGCGCGGTAGGTGCTGACGGTCTTGACGCTGAGTTTCATCCGCGTAGCAGCCTTAGAGACGGTTAAGCCCTGTGCGAAGTGCGTCAGCACCTCGAGTTCGCGGGCCGACAGGAGAGAGGCTGAGGGGGGCGTGCGACTACTTGTACGGTGCTCTGCCAGTGTGCTTGCCAAAGAGCTCTCGACATAATGCCCTCCGGTGAGGATCGTGCGAAGTGCGACGCGCAGTTCGTCGCTTCCGGTGTCTTTTGTCAGATAACCGGACGCGCCGAAACACAAACTCAGTTCGGCATAACGCGGCTCGTTGTGCAGGCTGAGCATCAGACAGGGAAGGTTTGGTCGTAATTGCTTGATCCGTTTCAGCAGACCGAGACCGCTCTGATCCGGCAGCATGATATCGAGCACGGCCAAGGAAACCGATTCTCCAAGCACGCTGTCCAATGCCTGTTCTCCCGTCGAGGCTTCTCGAATTTTCCATAATGGGAAGAGATCTTCAATGACGTGCTTGACAGCTTGGCGAAAGAGTGGATGGTCGTCGACAATGAGGACTAGCATGGTGTTGCTGGTTCATACACATGACTCGTGCGCTCTTCATAGGCAGCCTACTGCCGATTACCGGGCATAGATAGCAGAGTATGGCTGATAGGGATATCCGCAATCGTCCTACAGCCGGACAGAGTACGAGCTGAAGGAGCGTATTGGCCGAGCTAGGTTGTGAGATGATGTTCGATGGCGTAGCGCACGAGTTCGGCTGTGGATTGCAATCCAAGTTTCTCCAGCAGTCTGGCGCGATAGGTGCTGATGGTCTTGACGCTCAGCGCCATGTCGTCGGCAATCTGCGATGGTCGCTTGCCCTGACCGAGGAGCCGCAAAACTTCCATCTCCCGATCGGAGAGGACGGCATGAGGAGTAGCAGGCTGCCCGCTGTTGAGAAAGTCCATGAGCTGGTTGGCCAGCGAGCTGGTGATATATCGCCGTCCGGCGACCACTTCTTTGACTGCCGACAGCAGTTCGTGAGGAGTTTTGTCCTTGGTCAGATATCCGGCCGCTCCTGAGTTGATCGCGCGGAGCGCGAACTCACGCTCCGGATAGAGGCTGAGCATCAAAACCGGCATCTTCGGGCGCAGGAGCCTCACTTCTTTCAACACTTCCAGGCCGTGTTTGTCCGGAAGTGCCAGATCGAGAATGAGGAGATCCCATGGTTCACGGCGGACAGCTTCCAGCGCTGCGACCGCGCAGTCCGCTTCGACGATGGGCGCGCAGGCTCCTTCTTGGCTGAGCAGGTCCCGAATCCCTTTGCGGAAAATCGGGTGATCGTCGACGATCAGACATTTACACTTCTTTCCCATGCCGCTGCCTCTTCTTTTTTGACGCCGACGTAGGCGACCGAGAGGATACCGAGGGTACCGTGGAGCCGTTGCCCTGGAGGGTAGGCGAGACCGGGATGCTGACAGTAACGGCGGTCCCCTGGCCTTGTTCCGATTGAATCTCGACCTTTCCGCCCAGCAGCTCGGCCCGTTCCCGGACTCCGCGGAGTCCGAACCGACGCTTGAGTGAGAGCGAATCGACCTTAAAACCCTGACCGTCATCCTGCGCCGTTAGATAGATCAGTCCGTCAGTGCAACTGAGCGTGATCGTTGCGGTTGTCGACTTGGAGTGGCGAACGATGTTCGTCAACAGTTCTTGTGTGATGCGAAAGAGCGCACCTTCGAGCTCAGGTCCAAATGACTTCCCGAAATCCTCTTGATCGGCCATGACACGACACTGGAGACCAGATCGTTCCTGCGCCTCGTTCGCGAGAGTCTGTATGGCAGGGAGGATTCCCAGCTCATCCAGCACCGGCGGACGCAAGCCCTGGATCACCCTCCGAAGTGAGGGGAATAGGCGGTCCACCATGTCCGATGCCACAGTCAGTTTCTTACGCACAACCGATGGCTTCAGCGCAGGTTTATTGGCAAGATTGTTGGCGATGCGGGTCACTTCCAACTTCAGCGCGCTTAAGAGTTGGCCAAACTCATCGTGCAGCTCACGCGAGAGACGGCTACGCTCCTTTTCTTCCGCGATCCACACCTCGCGACTTAGGACTTGCAGATGGCGATAGGCCTCCTGCAAGGCATCGAAGTCCCGCTTTCGGTCGGTGATGTCTGTGATGGCCCCGGCCATACGCACCGGCTTGTTGGTCTTGTCCCAGACCGCCTGGCCTCGCGAACGGAACCAGCGATATGATCCGTCCTTGTGCCGGAGCCGAACTTCAAGATCGTAGGGGACGCGATGCTCCAGATGCGCACGTACGGCTTCCTGCGCCCGTGGGAGATCCTCAGGGTGCAGGCGCGTGATGAAGGAGTCCGCGTGGTTGGGCAATTCATCGTCCTCGAAGCCCAGCAGCTCCTTCCAACGAGGGGAGAGATAATCCTCGTTGGAAGGAATATTCCAATCCCAGATGCCGTCGTTCGTGCCGCGCACCGCGAGGGCGAACCGTTCTTCGCTCACCCGCAGCTCCTCTTCCGCCCGGGCGCGCTCGATCGCGATGGAGGCAAGCTTCGTGGCATGTTCGATGATTTGCAGATCGTGAGCGCCGGGGCTCCGGGGTTCACGATAGTACATGGCGAAGGTGCCCAGAACCGAGGAGTCTTTGGAGAAGATGGGGGTGGACCAGCATGCGCCCAGCTGGTGTTTCAACGCGAGTTCTCGATACCCGGTCCAGAGTGGATCGTTGGCAATGTCGGTGACGACGATCTGCCGTCGCAAATACGCGGCGGTGCCGCACGAGCCCGCGCCGGGGCCGATGCGTTCGCCGTCGATCGCCGCCCGATAGGCCGGCGGCAGGCTTGGCGCCGCGCCGTGTCGCAGGCATAGGCGGTCCTGGTCGAGCAGCAAGATGGACGAGAGCAGGCCCGGAGACATGTCTTCGAACATGCGACACAACCGCTCCAACACCTCGGTCAGCGCTGCGCCGGATGCGATCAGTTCGAGAACGCGTTTGTCCGTCTCCAGCAGCGCGCTCGTCCGCTTGTGCTCCGTGATGTCCCGGGTGACGCTCAGCAGCGCGGTGACTGTCCCGGTCTTGCCCCGCATCGGCGCCGCGTGCGACTCCAGCCACCGGTGGCCCCCTTTGAGGCCGAGAATTTCAAATTCGAGTATCCCCGATTCGCCCTGGAAGACGCGTTCCGTGAGTGCTTGGAATCGGGATCGGTAGGGCTCCGTGATCAATGGATAGATACATTGGTTCATAACCTGTTCCGGGGTATCAGCCTCCAACATGGCCAATCCGGCTCTATTCATGTTCAAGAGAATGCCTCCGGCGGCCAGCAGCTTCACACATTCCGGTTCAGCGTCGAAGATCTGTTGCAGCATCCCCTCCCGCTCAGCCAGCTTCCTCTCCGTCTGCCTACGGGCGGTAATGTCGTAGCCGGTGGCCAACCGGGCCGGTCGCCCCTCGTAGTCGATCGTGGCCGCGGTAAAGTCCAGCCAGCGCATCTGGCCGTCCTTCGTGATGATCTGAAATTCGTAGTGCGCCGGGCCGATGTCGCTCTCTTGCGTGGCCCGTGCGCGGGCTTGCAAGAAAGGCAGAAAGTCTGGATGCGTCATCTTCCATATGTCCATCGTCAACAATTCCTCGATCGAGTAACCGGAAATGGAGGCCGCTGCCTGGTTCGCATAGACAATCCGGTCGTCCCGATAGATGAAGATGGCGGAAGGGGAAGATTCGTTTAAGGCTCTGAATTTCTCTTCGCTGCGCCTCAACTGGTCGTGCGCCTCCGCAAGCGAGCGGTGGGCGTGCGTCACGTCCTTGAGGCTCCGGTCCAGCATCCAATGCTTGATTACCTGCCGGCTCAGGGTCTGCAGCGTCTCTTGCTGCTCGGCGCTCAAGGTGCGAGGCACATGGTCGATGACGCTGAGCGTGCCGATCCGATATCCATCCGAGGTCACCAGCGGCGCGCCGCAGTAAAACCGGATATGAGGATTGCCCGTCACCAGCGGATTGGTTACAAACCGCTCGTCTTCCAGCGCATCAGGCACGATCAGGATATCCGGGCTGAGGATCGTATGGGCGCAGAAGGCGATGTATCGGCTAGTCTCCGTAGCGGTCAGGCCGATTTTCGATTTAAACCATTGGCGATTTGAATCGACCAGGCTGATTACCGCAATAGGGGTGTGGCAGATGTAGGCTGCCAGATGAACGAGGTCGTCCAGCTCCTTTTCTGGGGGAGTGTCGAGGATTTCATACCGATAGAGTGCGGAGAGCCTCTCGGCTTCACGAAGAGGAGGAGAAAGAGGAAGAGGAGCAGTCATTTTGACCGCCTTTCCGAGTGAGAGCCATTACACTAGCAGATAGAGGCTATCTAAGCCAGAGGGAATACGTAGATATATCTGTTCACTAGGAGCCTGTCCGACATTGACCGTTCTACTGTGGCGAATGATCTGCATCCATCTGCGTCGTTCTCGGCCCCAAAAAATCCTCAACGTATTCCAGCAGCGAATACGCCTCCGGTTTTTCCGGGCCTGTGGCCTCGCACCTGGCCGCATCTCCTTCGCCTCGTCACGAAGGCAATGTCGGACAGGCTCCTAGCCGCAACAATAGGTGTAATGTCGGTCCCACATCCGTTCGGCTAACCGAATACCGGTCGATGAGCTATTTACATCCGTCTGCGGTAGGCTATTACCAAGCCTGGCTGGTCGCCCCGCTTGAATCCCGCCAATTCGGTGTCCAAGCGAGGGCTACAAGTTTGACGGCGATGTTGGTTTTGGTTGGCCGGATGGCAATCGATTCGAGTCTCTCGTTCAAGGGATCGGTGGCCGCTGCGAGCGATTCGCTTTCCGACTTGAATTGGGATTCGAGATCCGCCAGCTGCTGCTGAAGCACTGTAACATTTTCTTCCGCCTGGCCGACGTCTTGGGATTCTTTGATCGCGCGACCAGCTCCGCGAATCGCCGTGGTTGCTCGACCGATGTTCGACGCACTGATCGTCTTGCGCCCGAGAAAGGCCCCCAGGATCGAGGCACCGACTGAAATAGCCGCCTGCACCTGGCTGGAACGCGATTCAGCCTGTTGCCTTTCCTTCATCTGCTCGGCTCGCCTGATGCGATCTTGGAGTGTGGTGATCTTCGGCGCATACTTCTGACGCAACGACTCAGCGCCCTTGTCTCGCTGTTCACGTCCGGATTGTTGGAGCCTCACGCGAAAATCCCGCTCCGATTCTCCAGGTTTGGAAGAGTCCTTCGTGCTCGGGCTCTTGAACAGTTCCACTTTCTGCGTGCGGAAGATCCAGCCGCCGAAATCCTTGGTCCAATCGACATAATTCTTGGCCTTGCCGGCGCCGGTGGGAAGCGGAAGAAACTGGGCGTCGCCTTCAGGCTCCTGTTCTAAATCAGCTACGGCGAAATCCGCAACCGTTGCCTGGTCCCAATCGACGGTCACTGCCCCGTCGGTCATGGGCGCAAGCACCGTCACATCCTGCGTCGTGTCGACGCTGCTTTTCGTATCGGAGAAGCGGACCTGAGAGGATCCCAGCAGCATCGGCGCATAGACTAACTCGCTGTCGCCAGGCTTGGAACTCCGAAGCGGCACAAAGTGCTGCGGGACGTCCGGGGGCAGCATAGGACGTGCTCCGCCAGGCAAGTGGCTAGTGGCACGAGGTAAGGGGAGAGAATCCGTCGGCCTATCTTGTGCGCTACCCCTTGCCCCTTGCCCCTCGTCCCTCGCCTTATCCATCAAACT
>NEWP02000022.1:61161-91533 GCA_002869895.2 Nitrospira sp. CG24E
GTTCTCGTAAGGGGGCCACGCAGGTAAGATAGGCACCAGCGGGTTTCGAATACCACCGGTTCATCTTCATGCACGTTGTTCATCAAGAAGATTCTGGCGCCAAGGCCTGCCAGAGTCTGTTCCATCCTGCCTTTATCGAACTTCTTCCCAGCGCTGGAGGAGGCTCCTTCTAATCCTTCCAACACACGCGCCTTGTCGCGCTCTGTCTGTAGCCGTCCGATAAACCAGGTGCCGGTATTAGCCAGCCCTTTGTAGTCGAGATCGACCGGATTCTGCGTGGCAAGCACGACACCAAGTCCAAATGCCCTGGCCTGTTTGAGCAGGGTCATCAAAGGTAGCTTCGACGGTGGATTGGCCACCGGTGGGAAGTAGCCGAAGATTTCATCCATATAGAGGAGAGCCCGCAGGCTTGTCGTGCCCGATTGCCCCCTCATCCAACCGACCATCTGACTCAACAGCAGCGTGACGAAGAACATGCGCTCGGCGTCGTTCAGATGCGCGATGGAAAAGATCGCCAGGCGCGGCTTCCCTACCGAGTTATAAAGCAACTGCTGAATGTCCAGTGCTTCCCCTTCCAGCCAGGACTGGAATCCGGGCGCTGCAAGCAGATTGTTCAATTTCATCGCCAGTGCGAACCGGTCTTTCGAGGGGAAGAACGAATCGACATCCATCACGCCGATTTTCGAAACAGGCGGAGATTGAATGGCTTGAATGAGCGTTGCGAGGTCGAGATCTTCCTCTTTCATCCATGTGTGATTGAGAATCGTCGAAAGCAGGATATGCTCGCGGCTTTGAATCGGGTCTGCCTCAATGCCGAGCAGGCCGAGCAGGCTGGTCACGGTCGTGCTGATGCGCTCGCGGAACAGCTCCCTGTCTTCGCGAACATCGGCAGCCGGCGCAGCGAATGACTTCAAAATGGAAACAGGCAAGCCGGCGTTGCTGCCCGGCGTATAGATGGCGACTTCGGCTGCATCGCGCAACCGCTGAATCCGAGCCCCGTCCTGCTGCCAGCCCCCTAATCCCTTTGCCCACAGTTCGGCCTGCGCTTTGGCATAGTCGGCGGGCGACAAGCCCTTCTTACGCGCGTCGTCTTCATTGATCCAGGGTTGAAAATCCTCTCCCTTCAGACTTGGAAAGGTCAACATCAAGTTCCCGAGGTCTCCCTTGGGATCGATGATGATGGCGGGAATATTGTCGATCGCCGCCTCTTCGAGAAGCGAGAGGCACAGACCCGTCTTGCCGCTGCCGGTCATGCCGACGCAGACCGCATGGGTCACTAAATCTTTGGAATCGTAGAGTAGCCAGCCAGGCTTCGGCTGTTTAGCTACTAAGTCGTAAGGCCGTCCAAGGTAAAAGACGCCGAGCTTTTCGAAATCTTCAGCCGTACTCCCGCCTGCTGCGGAAGCCGATGCCTTTGCCGGTTCACTCGACGTAGCTGAGTCTTTCTTCTTTGTGGCCATGACTCGGTTCCTTTCCTTAACCCCCTGCACTCAGAAGGGATCAGCCTGCCTATTCTTTACTGCGCGCAACATTCTCACCCACCCAACCCCGAGCGCGCCGAGACGCGCTCTTGTCCCAGGCGAGGACCGTCTTATTGTGCGGGTACCGAGAGCACGAAGCATGGGCAGGTTGCTCCCGTCCCCCTCACCATTCTTTGAAGATGACGAAGACCGCCCCGATCATCATGGCAAAACCGACAATATAATTTCATTTCAGTTCTTCCTTCAGGTAGACCACCGAAAAGACGCAAAACACGACCAGGGTAATCACTTCTTGAATGGTTTTCAACTGGGCGGCGTTGAATTCCCAGCCCTGATGATCCATGAACGCTTCTACTGCAATCACGGATACACTGCGGCGGCGGACGGGCTCGCCGCTCAGTCAGTCAACGTACTCCGTAGAGTACGCCTCCTTCCCTCGCGTCTCCACGCGTCCGCCTCGCGACGTGTCTGCGTGATTTCGTGACGAACCGTCATGGATCATCAGGGCTCATGTCCAATGCGATTCGCCGACACTTGGAAGCAATACTCGACAAACGCAATCCCCCAGCTTGCCAGAATCACGATCCACAGCGGCGAGTCCTTGTATTTGAGATGCCCATACCAGGCGATGGTCATGAAGATATTGGAGACGGTCAGCAGTAGGATTGTAGGCATGGGCTCCTTTCCAAAGAGTCACTGGTCAATTGTCACTAGTCATTTCATAAGTGCGACAGCAAGACGCTTTGCTACTGACTCGAAGGGAACATCCAGCCCTTGATGCGCTACGGTAATGGAAAGCAATGCGACAGGATTGGCGCCTCTCTTCTCCAGGAAACGAAGCGCTGTAAACACGACATCAAAGGTCTTAACGACATCGGTTCCATCAATACGCGAGGGTATGGCGTTGAATCGGAGGAGCTTGGTTCGGTACGTCTTTGAGTCCAAGCGCTGTTCTAGTCTTTTGTTTCCACTCCAGCTTTTACGACTAGCGGAAAGGAACCGACGCCCTCCACGCTTAGGTAAGTTATACTTGATGACCCATACATGGCTGTGAATGATTGCATCGCGAACGACGAACAACTCCGAAAGGCGCTTGTACCCGCGATAGCGATAAATCTCTTTCATGTACTCGGGAGTAGCAACATGCTTCTGCAAAGGCTGCTTTTTGCTGAAATGGCGATCCCTCGCTACAAATGACTCTAACGCGGCCACGAGCAGGAGGATGACGGCAACCGCGTAACCGCCTGCGTAGAACTGAGTGCCAACAGAGTCGCGACGCATAGTGGGATGAGCGACCCAATGGTCAACGAGCTTTGCAATCGGCGTGAAGTATTGCGAGCCGATAATGGAGATTATCTCCTGATACGGTCCTGACTTCATCATGAGCTATAAGACCTCTCTCCTGGATTGCTGGTGCGGGTAGCCCGCCCTAAACACGGCTGAGGGGCATAGCCATCAGCCGCCACTCTCATCCATTTCCTACTTCGCAGGGGTGGAAGGGATGGATATGGAGGGAGTCGCCATAGCGGGCGCGGGGTGATAACAGCCAGAAGATTGCAGCTGTGCGACGGCCTGCGACCCTTGGTCGCGTTTTAGAGGAGCGCACGGCCAATGGTAAGAAAGGGACATGAGCGGTTTCTATCCAAGGTATTATGGCGACTCCCGGAATATCCGCCCTTCGTCACCCTCACTTCCGTGCTTTTCCGAATCTTGAACCCACCCCTGCTTCCCTTCAGCACCTGTCCAGTATACGACGGCTTCGACAAGCCGATCGAGCACGTAGGTCGCTATTTGCCTGTCGCCGTGCCCAGTTCCCAGGAGTCTGGGTTCAGTGCCCGGATGCGGTCGTCGCGCCGATGCCCGTCTCCGACCTTACCTCTTGGGCCAGAAAGCCGTTACGATCCTTCGCCGCCTGGCTGCTTCGGTCGAGAATCGAGAACAACCAGATGCCCACGAAACCGATCGTCATCGAGAACAGCGCCGGAGAGGTATAGGGGAACAATGCGCTGCCTTTCGGATAGCCCAAGGTCGCTTCCCACACCGACGGGGATACGATTGTGAGCAACACCGATGAGATCAGTCCGAGAAAACCGCCGATGACAGAGCCGCGGGTCGTGCAGTTCTTCCACAACACCGACATGAACAGGACCGGGAAGTTGGCCGATGCCGCGATCGCGAAGGCCAGGGACACCATGAACGCGATGTTCTGTTTCTCGAACAAGATACCCAGCAACACGGCCAGGACTCCCAGCGCGGCTGTGGTGATGCGCGACACCCGCAACTCGGAATGGCCGTCGGCCTTGCCGCCCTTGATAACCGTCGCGTAGAGGTCGTGTGACACGGCTGATGCACCGGACAATGTGAGACCGGCAACGACCGCCAGGATGGTGGCGAATGCCACAGCCGAGATGAAGCCGAGAAACACATTCCCACCCACCGCGTTGGCCAGGTGCACTGCCGCCATATTGCTGCCGCCCTTGAGCGCACCGTTGGCATCGAGGAACTCCTGGTTGGTCAGTACGAAGGTGATTGCGCCGAAACCGATGATAAAGGTCAGCAGGTAGAAATAGCCGATCCATCCGGTCGCCCACATCACCGACTTGCGCGCTTCCTTGGCGCTCGGTACCGTGAAAAAGCGCATCAGAATGTGCGGCAGGCCGGCCGTGCCGAACATCAGCGCCATGCCGAACGAGATCCAATCCTTGACACTATCTCACCGTACGTCTACTATACGTACGATAAAACATGAGGACGGCATGCCTAGGACCGCATTGAGAAAAGAAAAATGGACGCTCTCGTTCGACCCGGCGCTGAAAAGCGTGGTCGTTAAGGCAGCCAAGCGCAGGGGTGTCTATCCTGTGACCGTGCTCGAAAATCTCGTCAGGGAAAAATTCAACCCGTACGGACATACAGACGTGGATGATAGCGCCGACTATGTGGCCGCACTCCGGAAACAGAGCCGAAAACAGTCCGATGATGCGTTCCTGGCCGAGATTGAGGCATGGAAAAAATCCCGGTCCTCGTAGACACCGACATCTTCATCGACTATTTCAACACAAGCCGGTTTCACGTTCTGTTCGATTCCACCCGATTCACCGTTTACTATTCCATCATCACAAAAAGGGAACTGCTGGGCAAGCCCGGACTCCGCGATTCTGAACGTGAATCTATTTTGGTCGAGTTGGCCCGATGCCGGCTTATTCCTCTGTCCGATTCCATTGCCGCTCGATACTCCGATCTTCGCCGCCTGCATCCTTCACTCGACAAAGGTGACTCGCTCATCGCTGCCACCGCTCTCGTCAAGCGCCTTCCTCTGATGACACGAAACAAACGGCACTTTCAGATGGTAGCCAGCCTGACTTTATTCGGGGAGTAAGCGCCTTCCCTGCCCCATCGAGGCAGTGATGACGACGAGCTGGCTGCCTTGACAAACGTGGAGGGGCGGTGGTACCACGCTCTCATGGTGCATGTGGATACTCCACCCGTTCAGAAGGGGACCGAGGCCTCAGCGGCTCCTCGTACTGTCTCGACCTGGTCTGGTCAGGCGCGCGAGCAGGCGGTCCAACGGATGTTCACTTCGATTGCCGGTGTCTACGACCTGAACAACACGCTCCTGAGCTTTGGACTCCACTACCGGTGGAAGACCATTACTGCCTCCTATGTGCCCGTCACCACAGGAGGCCGGGCACTCGATGTCGGCTCCGGCACTGCTGATCTCGCGCTCTTGATCGAACCGCGCATGGGGGTCAACGGTCGCGTGATTGCGTCCGACCTCAACCATGCCATGCTTGTCGAGGGGCTGAAGAAAGTCACTGGGCGGGGCCTGGGACAGAAGATCACCTGTCTTGAAGCCAACGCCGAGCATCTGGGGTTTCCCGATGGGACCTTCCATGCCGTAACCACAGGGTTTTGCATGAGGAACGTCGGTGATCTCCGGCAAGCACTCTCAGACATTCACCGTATTGTGAAACCGGGTGGGCGATTTGTGTGCCTGGAGTTTTCCCGACCAATCTTTGGGTGGCTGCGGGCACTGTACGATTGGTATTCGTTCCGGCTTCTTCCCTGGATCGGCACGAAAGTGGCGCATGACACGACCGGCGTCTACGAATATCTTCCTGCCTCGATCCGGAACTTCCCGGACCAGGAACGGTTGAAACAGATGCTCCTCGATGCTGGTTTCCGACAGGTCACCTATCGCAATTTGTCCGGCGGAATCGTTGCGATCCATGTGGCGGTCAAATGATATGGCTAATGGTCGATGGTTAATGAGTTAAGACACGGAACGAAACCTCTTCATCGACCATCAGCCAGTCTCCATTACCCATTAGCCATCGACCATTAACCATGCAATCGATTCTCTACATATTCCTCCCCTGCAAGAAGGTCTACCCCATCGGTGTGACCTATCTCGCTGACTTTATTCATCGGCGCAAGCCGGACGTGCGGCAGCGCATCCTCGATCTGTCCCTCTTTCCGGACTCCCAACGGCTCAGCGCGGTTCGCGATGCCGCCATCGAATTCAAGCCGGACCTCGTCTGTTTCTCTTGGCGCGACATTCAGATCTTTTCGCCGCACGAGGGAGACTCCTCGCTGGAACATGCGTTTAATTTCTACTTTGCAAGCAATCCGCTCAAGCGGGTCGTGGCTTCGTTTGCAGGGTTGCAGCAGCTTTACCGCTACTACAGTCATATCAGGGCGGCACTCTCCTATCCTTGGTTGATCGCCAAGGAGTTTCCGAAAGCCCAGATCATGATCGGCGGGGGAGCCTTTACCGCTTTTGCCGATCAGCTCATCCTGAAACTCCCGGAAGGCACCATCGGGATTCTTGGGGAGGGTGAAGACGCCATCCTCAAGGTTGTTGAAGGCCAGTCGCTGGAGAATGAGCGCTACATTATCCGGGAGGGGAAGACCATTCGAAAGGGCCGGCAGGGTTCGCCAGCCCTGCTCGATGCATTGACGGTCGACTTGCCCTACTTGACCTCGATTTTCCCTCAGCATCAGGAATATCTTGGTGAATCGATCGGGGTCCAGTCGAAGCGAGGCTGCCCCTACGACTGCGCTTTTTGCCTCTACCCCTACATCGAAGGGAAGCGGGTTCGTTATCGGCCACCTGCCATGGTCGTGAAGGACATCTCTCAGCACTACCATCAATGGGGCGCCAGGCGGTTCTGGTTCACGGATGCCCAGTTCATTACCGGGAAAGAAGCCTATCCTCAATGCATCGAGATCCTGGAGCGGATTCTCGCCGAGAAGCTGGAGATCGAGTGGTCCGGCTATATCAGGACGTCGCTCATCACCCCGGAATTGGCAAAACTCATGGTTCGGTCCGGTGTCGGCGACCTCGAGGTTGCCATTACGTCCGGCTCCCAAGTGGTGCTGAACGACCTCCACATGGGATTCAAGCTTGAACGGCTGTACGATGGTTGTCGCTACCTGGCAGAGGCTGGGTTCAAGGGGAAGGTCATTCTCAACTACTCGTTGAACAGCCCAAAAGAAACGGAGGAGTCACTCCTCCAAAGCGTAGAGTCCTACAAGGTGGTTGCTTCGATCCTGGGTGAGGAGCGCGTGTTCCCCCTTATGTTCTTTTTGGGCATTCAGCCGAATACCGATTTGGAACAACGGCTGTTAGAAGAGGGGTATCTTTCGTCCGGCTATAACCCTCTGATGCTGACTCCGACCAGTATCAGAAAGCTCCTCTATAATCCGGCGCCGCTCAACTCGTTCATCGCCAAGGCCTGCCTGCGGGCCTGGGAACGGAAAGAAGGAAGTCGTGACCCACGGAAGTGGACGGGATCTCTCTCCCAAGCCCCGAAAGAGTCCGGTGCCTACGCCGACAAGAATTTGATTCGAGGGATTGAAGGGAACTCTGGGCGCGATGCCCTTTTGTCCCTGGAAGAGATCCTCCGGTCCCGTCCCTCGCTTCGTTCCGCGAAGGGTTCGGACGGAAAGTCCGTCATCACCCCGGCATCCTAGCATTGTCCTGCCAGTCCCGTCGACGCCTTGCATTCGAATTCAGACCAGTGCTAGCATGCACGTTCTTTGAGGCTGTTGAAATACGTCAACCGTTTGGAAATTTTGATGATTACTCTCGTTCGCCCTGGCCTGGAGGGCATCTTGAGGAGATATCGCGATGTATAAGACGATCTATGTTCCGGTCGATAATTCCGACCATTCCAATACAGCCGTCGATATCGGTGTGCACTTTGCCAAAACCTTTGGTTCGAAGATCGTGGGCAGCCACGTCTACGCAGCCAAAATGCACGACAAACGCTTCAAGCAGATGGAGGCGGGCTTGCCCGAAGAGTACCACGATGAAAAAGAACTCGACCGTCAGCGCCAGATCCATGATTCGCTGATTACCCGTGGGCTCCAGATCATCACCGACTCTTACCTTGACTATGTCGATAAGAAATGCGCGGAAAACAACCTGCCGATCGAGCGTCGCTCGCTCGAAGGCCGGAATTGGAAGGTACTGGCTGAAGACATCAACACCAATGCCTATGACCTGGTGATTATGGGCGCTTTGGGCGTCGGAGCGGTGAAGGACAGCGTCATTGGCAGCAATACCGAGCGTGTGCTTCGTCGCGTGCGGAATTCGGACATGCTGATCGTCAAGCAGACTCAGCCCATGACCGGCGGGAGAATCGTGGTGGCGGTGGACGGCAGCCCCTATTCCTTCGGCGGACTCATGACCGGCCTGGCATTGGGTAAGGCCTTCAACATGCCGGTCGAGGCTATTTCGGCCTTCGACCCCTATTTCCACTATGCCGCCTTTCACAGTATCTCAGGCGTGCTCAACGAGGAAGCCGGCAAGGTGTTTCGGTTTAAGGAGCAGGAAAAGCTACACGAGGAAATCATCGACAGTGGCCTCGCAAAGATCTACCAGTCGCACCTCGATATCTGCCGTGAGATCGCTCAGGCTGAGCAAACCGACGTCAAGACAACCCTGCTGGACGGCAAGGCCTTCGAAAAGATCATTCAATATGTGCGCAAGGATATCCCGGCATTACTGATCGTCGGACGGATCGGTGTGCACAGTGACGAGGAT
Organism: Nitrospira sp. CG24E; assembly: GCA_002869895.2. GTDB lineage: Bacteria > Nitrospirota > Nitrospiria > Nitrospirales > Nitrospiraceae > Palsa-1315. The sequence continues at coordinate 69,691 of NEWP02000022.1, forward strand.
ATGGATATCGGCAGCAACACCGAAAATCTCCTGCGGTCCGCGCCCTGCAATATCCTGGTGTCGAACCGGAAATATGTCCCACCGATCGATACGTTGGCGGAATACACGATCGCCTGGACGGAAGAAGCCCTCCGCCGGATGGAAAAGATTCCGATATTCGCCAGAGGCGTGGCTAAAACCGCCATCCACCGCTATGCCATCGAAAAGGGCCACACCATCATCAGCAACACAGTGGTTGATACGGCCATCGGACACATCCTACCTAAGGGCGCGATGGATGCGATGCGCGCATTGGGTGGCAACCTGGATGCCGCCGGCATCGACCGCGATAAGATGCAAGCGGACGAGTCTGTGCTGAAGGATCTCATGGGCTCGACGCTCAGCGGTATGATGACCGAGGTTGTGGAAGAAAAACCGACGGTCAGTGCAAACACTCAAGCCTACTTAGACCGGATGGCCCAGGATTATTTCATCTGCGACGGTTGCGGCTACATCGGCAAGGGCGAGACGCCTGTCAAGTGCCCCGTTTGCGCTGCGGGAGGTGAACGCTTCAAACTGGTTGACAAGTCTCTTTTCGAAGCGGCGGCGCATGTCGAAGGGGTGCTCGAAATCGACCTAGCCTATGATGACGTCCCCATGCAATGGACGAAAGATGCTAAAGAAGGCATCCGCGCGGTCCCTGCCGGCTTCCAACGCAGGCGCGCCAAGGCTAAAATCGAGAAGACTGCTCGCAAACTCGGCATGACCACGATCACGCTGGAGTATGCCGCACCGATGATTCAGGAAGCAGCCTCAGAGGATTACATGCCTATCTTTGCGAACAAAGGAACCGGCGCCTCGGCGGAAGCGCAAGCTACCGTGGCTGAAGTGACGAACGGCGCCACTGGTGAGGCCATCCCCCGCGAGAATGGTCATGGAAAGGGGAGCGGTGAAGCGGCAGAACCTACTCCTGCCCCTTCTTCCTACACTTGGATGCCGGAGGCGCAATCACGGCTTGAACGGGCGCCTGAAGGGTTTATGCGAGACTGTACCCGTGCCCTGATCGAAAAACATGCCGATAAGATCGGTGTGGTGGTCATCACGGCTGAAGTGGCGCACGAGGGTATCGAACAAGCCAAGGACTATATGGCGGAAGCCATGAAGACCGGCAACTTGAAGGACATGATTGCCAACCTGACCGGGAAGACGAAATCGTAGCGTTGAAATTTTAAATGATGAATGTGAAATGTGAAATTGACCGGACAGCCAACTTTCCCGCATCACCCATTCCACATTCCTAATTTAGAATTCCACAGTTCTTTTAGACTATGGGCAAATCGCTACCGATCTTCAACGGCCCCTTACTCAGCGGAGTGATCGGGGCCTTTCAACAGCAGGTCACGCAGTTTCTCACGCCCACCACTCAAGGCGAAGGGCCCTATGATGGCCGAACGGTCGATGACTTCAAGCCCTATCTCATTGCACTGAACCTCACAAAGCGCTGCAACCTCAAGTGCGACCATTGTTATCTCGACGCGACGACGAAGTCGGCCGGTGGAGACGACGAGCTCTCGACCGAAGAATGCTACAGACTCATCGATCAGATTGCCGAGGTCAATAGGGGTTGTCTTCTCGTGATCACAGGCGGCGAACCGCTTGTCCGTCCTGACATCCTCGACATCGCGCGCCACGCTGTGAAGCTCGGTTTTATGGTGGTGTTTGGGACCAACGGCATGTTGATCGATGATCGGATGGCAAAGGAACTTGTCGAAATCGGCGTGATGGGTATGGGTATCAGCATCGACTCACTCGATCCCCTGAAGCATAACCGCTTCCGAGGTGTGCCTGGTGCATGGGAAGCTGCACTCGCCGGTATCGAGGCCTGTAAGCGGAATGGATTGGCCTTTCAAGTACATTTCAGCGCGCAACCGATGAATTATCAGGAACTGCCTGAAGTGATCGATTGGGCGCATCAGCTTGGCGCCAAGGTACTCAATGTCTTCTTCATGGTCTGCACCGGTCGCGGAGAGGAATTAACTGATATCACCCCGGCTCAGTATGAAGAGGTGCTCGGCTACCTGGTCAACTGTCAGGATAATTACAAGGGTATGCTCGTCCGGGCCCGTTGTGCGCCCCATTTCAAACGGCTCGCATACGAAAAAGATCCGAACTCCCCTATTACTAAAGCCACTGGATATATGGGCGGCGGTTGTCTTGCCGGCACGAACTACGCACGGGTGACTCCCAATGGCGAGCTCACCCCTTGCCCCTATATGCCGCTGTCTGCCGGGAACATCCGTGAGGCAAGCTTCGTCGATCTATGGGAAAAGTCCGATGTCTTCAATTCCTTCCGCTACCCGCAACTGAAGGGCAAGTGCGGCGATTGCGAGTATACGGACATCTGCGGAGGTTGCCGTGCACGTCCCTACGTCGACCACGGCGATTGGCTGGATGAAGATCAATGGTGTCTCTACACCCCGAAGGGGGGAGAGAAAATCAAAGTCGCATTTAATACGCCGGAAGAAAGCCAGGTAGCGTGGGATGGGGACTCAGAAACCAGACTCAACCGGATTCCCTATTTCTTGCGCGCCATGGTGAAAAAAGGCGTTGAAAAACACGCACGCGAGAATAATATCCCCGTGATTACCATTGAATTGATGGAAGAGCTCCGCAAGAAACGATTCGGGAACGATGCGCCCGTCTTTAAGGTCTAGTGGGAAGTGAGGAATTGTGAATGAGGAATGAAGCGTGTGAGCATTAGCTTTCGCGCATGATTCCGGTTTCCATATTCCCCATTTCTAATTCCACATTCCCCATTACTCATTGGCTTTAGAGCATGGACGCGCCTCAAAGTCTCGCCACCGACTTTAGTACGCTGATTCCGATCGTCAACCATTGGCTTCATTTGGTATCGGCGGTCATCTGGATCGGCGGACTCGCATTCCTCGTCATCGCTGTGACTCCCGGGCTGAAACAGGCGGTTGCGAAGGAGCAGATCAAGCCGATTACCGATGTCTTCTATCAGCATTACAAGAAAGTCGCAGGCATTCTCCTCTTGGTCCTCTTGTTTACCGGCGGTATTAATGTCCACTACGTCAATCAGCTTATCACCGCTCAAACGGGGAGCGGAATCCAGCACCATGCTAAATACCTGACCGTCTTTTTTGTCAAATTGTTTCTTGTCCTCTGTCTTCTCACGCTCTTTCTCTACACCATGGTTTTCAAGTCCGATGACGCAGAAGAGGGGGAAGAAGAGTCCTACGAAGCGATCCCTTTCCAACAGGCTGCGCTTTGGATAGGCTTCTTTATTCTTCTCTGTGCTGCTGCAATGAAACATCTCCACCAATAGACTGCTCGCAATCTCCGGCTCTTCCTTCTGCGCCATGCTGTTCCCCCAATGCCTGTATCTTCTTCCGTAGAGGCGTACCGAATAAGATACGCCCCTGTCTTATAGCCCCCTCATTCCTGCCCACTCACCAAATCACATTCACTCAATGACTTACAGCATAGATCGAGAATGTCGACACTATGAATGATCTGGTACAGGGGTTGCTGTATGGTTGTAGCCCTTTCATTACGTGAAATAGCGGAGAAAAACTGATGGTCGGAAACTGAAAGACTAATGGCGAAGCGAACCGCCGGTGGGTCCCACTCACGAGGTTAACGCCTCTCATGCTAGTGGTGCACCTCTGGATTGTGCCCATCCAGAGTCCTCCCACCGCCACAAGCTTCCGCCATCGGGGTCGCACCCTGTGTCTTCCCAGTGTGCGGCCCTCCAACACAAACAGGGGTGCTGGAAGCTGGGTAATTAGATCAGATCATAGTCCGTGGGGCTGTGTAATCTCAGAAAAACCTGGGAGGCAGACAATGTCACAGATTGATCAGGATAGTCCGAGCGCCTTGATGAAACATGAATGCCCAATGCTTGCTAGTCCGCCATCCAGACCGGACAAGACCGAACGACCCCAGTCTCGAACGGTTCGGCTCACTGTCAGTCTTCCCAGCGAACTTGTCGATCGTCTTCGCGATGCAGTGTATTGGAGCCCAAGTTTGACGCTCGCATGGCTTATTGCCCAATCCCTACGGACCTCGCTGACAGAGATGGAGTCATTCCGCCAATGTCCCTTCCCAAAAAGAACGAAAGCGCTCCGCGCGGGACGACCTCGATTGCTGGGTCAGACAATGAACCTGTCTGGTTCCGCCAGGCTCCTTGGCGTTGCAGGGCCTGGACGGCTGAAGGGAACGCTCAGACCGCGCTTGTCTGACAATTATTCAGTGGGTGACGGTCTATGAGTGGATAGTTCTTCCGTTGCCCAAGATATGCTCTTCGGTATCTCTGCCTTTTCCACTCAAAATCGCCAAGATTTCATATGTTCTGAAAAAGTGTCGATAAGATTCTCCGGACCACGCCTCCGGTCGTTTTGTAGCTGATGTGGACCTGTCGCGATGGGCTGATTGGAAGAAGGTGGTCGATCCTACGAAGCGATGTTCGATTAAGCGAAAACAAGGGCAGGAACAGTCTGCTAGGAGATCGAAGGGGATTTAGCCAGAGCCCTTAATGCAGATGAGACTTCTCTGAAAGAATGGGCGAGCTTATCGAGTTGTGACCCCTTTGACAGTACTTCGCTAGCCAGAGACTTGAGTTGACTATCGTAGCTCCCGACTTCCGAGGCAACCTCGGCAACCTTTGCGAGCATTTCCTTACAAGCAGTCAGCTCCTGTCGCAGTTGTAGAGAACTGGCTTGGAGAGACTTGATCTCCTCCGTGGAGATTTGGGCCTGTTGCGTGAGTCGACCGACATAGGCTTCTCGGTCTTGCATGTCGGATTCCAGGTTGGCCCGTACTTCTTCGCTCTCACGTCGGCGTTCCTCCAGACCACGAATAGTCTGGACCCAGGGAGCGAGATCGCCGACGAGTCTTGGCGAATCAGGTAACGGCTGTCCGCGCTCCAACGCCTTTATGGCAGGTTGCAGCCATTCGACGAAGTTCATCACCTCGCCCAGCTTCAGGTCGGTCGGTGAAGCGGAATTCGGCGGAGGTGCGCTGTCGCGATTCGGAGTGGTGGCCTGCGCCTGTGGTGGAGCTGAGGCTGGCGCCGCTTTTTTCTGTTGGCCGTTCTTCGGTTGCGCCCAGCGATGATACTCTAAGAGAGCCGCAATGCAATGGCGACACATTGGCTCTTCCGGCAACGCGCAACTGCATTTTGAGATCAGGTGTCCTTCCTTGAGGCGGATCGTCTGCTCGTAGAGGCCGGAGTTTCCGATGACGGCGGACGAAATCTGGGCATCATCGGCCTCAACGATCCGCACGCGATTCTCAGAAATATACTGATTGCCGATATGAAAGGCATTGCGATCAACCACTGCCTGGATCATCGGAGGATCCAGGAGGCTTAACCGCTCAGCGGAGCAGGGGATCTTATTTCTCATACGCTGCGTTCCCAATCGAAAATGACTCCAACGGCTGTTTCAGGGCAGTCTGAAACAGACCAGCGTCGCTGTCAAGAATTCAAAGGTTTTCAACGGGCGGTTAAAAAGTCGTCCGCGGGCTTCTTCCGTTCGCACGAAGAGACTGTGCCCGATGGGCTACGTTACGAGTTTGCGAGGATTGTGGAGGTGCAGCTGTGGCACTGCGGGCTCGCGTACTGCTATCTCAACATCGGCGTGGCGGTCCCTTTGCACTGACGGGGGTGAGCCAGAGGTAGTCTGCAATCTTTTCGCGGATCATCTCTTGGAATTCCTCGATGCGCCCCACATCGAACGAGGTCATATAGATGCTCACCTGGCGGATCTGATTGCCCATTCTGCGGGCCACTCGCTTTGGAACCGGGAGGTTATACTGAATGTGTCCGGCCCCTGTATAACTCACGACCGGTCCAGCCATCCCGTCGCTTCCCAAGCGAATCTGGTTGAGGCGGGAGACCAATGTCCTGGCCATCCCTTCATCGCGAACCATGGAGGCTTCGAGCATGGTCTGATAGAGGCTGTCAGACCCACCGTGACAGGCTTGAAGTTGCTGAAGGATGCGTGTTCGATAAATCGGATCATCGGCAATCACTTCATCCTTCATGCCCCATTGCGCCATCATGGGATCAGGCAACGCCTGAGTCAGGCCGCTCTTGGCGACAATCCGCACCAACGGCTTCGGAGGATTCATGGCGTCCACAGCCCAATGGTGTTCCTTTGCCAACTGAATCAGCGGTTCATAATCCTCGAACGGGCCACCCCAGTTCTGGTGCCATTTGACGGCCTGAAGGAATTCCTGGCGGGTCGTTTCTGAGTTGAGAACGTACTGATCAAGCGCTGTCTGGCCGTCCCAGCCGAACATTTCCATACCCAGGGCCGGTGTGCGCCCCTCCGCCTTCAGTCTTTGCAGCACGGTCGTTGCAGCATCGATATGGAACCGGTTGTGGTGTTCCTCGCCGAGATAAATGATGTCCTGTTGGAGTAACGACGCGGTCCATTGGTCAAGGGAGACTGGCAGTCCTGTTGCCGTATCAATGATCTGCCATTCCTTATACAGGGCATGAAGTCCGTCCTGTGAGGGGGTAGAAGATTTAACGCTCCCGCTACCTGTGCAGGCCGCGGTGAGGCACAAGACGGCGATGATTACCAGCAGGTTGCATCGAACAAGGATTGCTCGTGTTGCGAACGGCGGTTGTGTTGTGACCATGCCTTCTACCTAACACAGGCTTCTCGAAATGGGCAAGACGGCAACCTTGACGCTGGTAGACCGGGTCGGTATGCTTCTAAACATTCACCAACCGGATAACGTCAATTCTTCCATCACCCCCACGCAGTTACCGATTCATGAACTCCACAGCACAGGTCCTTGCAGACTTTCGATCACAGGTCACCCAGCTCTTGCAGGAACGAGACAAAGAGTGGGAAGCCTCACGCAAGCTTGTCGAGGCAAAGCAGCTCGCTGGGACATTGGGACGGTTGATCGTAGAAGCCCATCGCGCCGATGTCCCCGTCGTTGTCCGTGATGCGATCACTCTGGCCTTGGGTAGTTCAGAAGCCGCACGAATTCAAGACCTCCCAGGTCCCCGACTCAAGGAGCTTACTGGACTCCCTCCGACAAAAGCCGTGAGGGCTCTCTGTGTATGGTTCGGCGTCGTCCAGGGTCCGATGGCGCAGTGGCCGGCGACTTCCCTGCAGAGCGAGGAGATTGAAGCCTTCACCCGCTCCCACTCCAATCCCTTTGACTTGCTTCTCGATGCAGACGTGGCTTCACTGCTCGATCTGGGAGCCGGCGACCTCTCGTTCGCGACCGAGCTTGTGGATCTCTACGTAGCCCCTCTTCAACAGCGACAGAGGGAATTGATTCTTCATGGTCTCGATCGGCTTCAGCCAGGATCGAAGTTGGGTGGTCCACTTCATCCGGAACGGGAGCGCCTCAACGGCCTCCGATCCCGAACCGGACTCTCGTTCCAATTCTATGGAAATCAGGACATGTTCGAATTGGGCAATCTTGACCTAACTGGAAAACTCGCACCTCGCTATACGATTGCGACCTGTTGGGCTCCCCCGACACCCACGTTTGCCTATGAACCGACCAGATTATCCGATCAGGTTATCACCCAAGAGCTCCATCGAACTAAAGGCATGTTTCGGCAGACCAGCTTTGCCGGCGAACCGGCCCTAGAGGTCCAGCATAGGGACCGCGTACTTCTCTTCCCGGCATGGAAGTTCGAGATTCGTGGCCCTCTCGCACTGCTCGACCTGCTGGCGCGCCGAGGCCGTCTCTGTGTTCTTGGCGCCGTCGACACCCAGGTTTTCTGGGAAATCCTGGCACAGCTCCTTGAGGACGTACGGTATCGACCGAATAATCAACCGTTCACTTCGGATAATCTCCAGGCGATTTTTGGAGAAACGTTCGAGAGGCTTTCGCGTCTTACGCTGGGTGAGACCATGAGCTTGTCGGATTGTGGTTCATTACGCGAACAAATTCCGCGAGTTCTTCCCTTGCTCTCTGCACAGGATCCCTTCCATCGGTTTCGTTCCGTTCAGGTCCGACGCGGAGCCATATTTTCTGGCCTTCCAGCCAGTAGTACTGCCAGACGGTTCTCTGACATGGTCGAAGAGAGTCCCCCCTGGATGCTGATTCTCGTGCCGGAATAGACCCGAACTGAAACCGCCCCACCGGCGCAAGCCCATACGAATCGCCATTTGCAGCCTGGTCAATGCAAAAACTCACGCGAAAATTGACCGTCTTCAGACCCTTTGTTAGACTTCGATCGTGCCAAATCATCATCTATTTCTGAACTTCCAGGACGACTAATCCCAACATGAGTTCAGCTCACGCCATCCGGGCTATCCAGGATAATATTGCTCTGGTCATCAAGGGGAAGACCCATGTGATCGAGAGGGTGGTGGTCTGCCTATTGGCGCGCGGTCATCTTCTGCTTGAAGACGTTCCCGGAGTCGGGAAAACCACGTTGGCACACAGTTTGGCCCGGTCGCTGGACTGCTCGTTCAAGCGTATTCAATTCACCAGCGATCTCTTGCCTTCCGACATCGTCGGCATCTCCATGTTTAACCGTCAAAAACAGGGCTTTGAGTTTATACCAGGTCCGATCTTCGCCAATGTTGTGCTGGCCGACGAGATTAATCGCACTACGCCGAAGACCCAGAGCAGCCTCTTGGAAGCAATGAGTGAAGCGCAGATTTCCGTCGATAATCAGACCCATCCGCTTGAGCAGCCCTTTATGGTGATCGCCACGCAAAATCCCGCCGAATATCACGGGACGTTCCCTCTTCCAGAGTCTCAACTCGACCGGTTCCTGATGCGCCTCTGCATTGGATATCCTGCGCTCGAAGAAGAGCGGAAAGTGCTCGATCGTCCCCATTCGCTGCATCCCGCCGAAATGCTGGAAGCGGTGTTGTCGGCCCACGAAGTGCTGGCATTGCAGGCCCAGGTCGATCAAGTCCATATGGAGGAGAGTTTGACGGACTATCTGCTGGCAATCGTACAGGCGACTCGGCAGAGCGAGCTCTTATCCCTGGGAGTCAGCACACGCGGAGCTCTGGGGTTGAGTAAGGCGGCCAGGGCATTGGCGGTTGTCCGCGGACGCGACTATTGTCTGCCCGACGACATCAAGGAACTGGCGCCGATCGTGCTGTCCCATCGCGTCATGCTGAATCGGACCCACGGCATGCGGACGCAGAGCTTCGAGCAGGCGGAGCGCATGGTGCTGGATATCGTCGAGACCGTTCCCGTTCCTGTGTAGCCAGTCGAGGATGGTTCGGTCAACTGGATAAGCTACGTGTGTGAAGTACCCACTCTTCAGTCTCCGAGCATCCACTGTCTTTACCTTCGTCCGAGGTCTGTCCCGGAGGCGGTCGGTACGGTTTACGCCTGAAGGGACCAGATTTCTTCTCTTCACATTGGGGATCGGGCTCGCTGCCATTAATACCGGCAACAATCTGTTTTATTTACTCCTCGCGATGATGCTCAGTCTGATTGTGATCTCTGGATTGCTTTCCGAGCACTGTCTTCGGCGATTGGAGTTTCGTCGGCATGTGCCGGACCTTATCATGGCCAACGAGCCGACCACCCTCACCATCTCAGTCACCAACCGAAACCGGCATCTGCCCAGTTTTTCTTTGCGACTGTTTGACGTCGCCGAAGGGCAAGATGTCGACCGAGGTCTCGCGATCCATCTTCTGCCCCCGCAGGGTTCAGCCCTTTTGTCCTATCCACTGATTGCCACGAAAAGGGGGTGGATCCGTTTCGAAGGCATTGGGGCGCAGACACTCTTTCCCTTTGGGCTCTTCCTGAAGAAGGGACGGTACTTTGCGGAAGCGCTTTTGCTTGTCAGCCCACCCATCAAGCCGCTCTCATTGCGATTCGTGGAGGAACTGGTCAGCGATGGACAAGGAGCCGCTCTCGCACGGCGAGGAGATGGGACACAATTGTATAACCTTCGCCTGTACCAACCGGGCGATGACTCGCGCGCCATCCACTGGGTGACGACCGCCCGCACTTCTCAGCTCATCGTGAGGGAAACCGAAGCAGAGGATCAACGACGCGTCACAGTCGTCCTTTCAATCGTGGCTCCCGAAGAAAGCGAACCTCTATTCGAACGCAGCGTGACGTTCGTGGCATCGCTTCTCTGGCAACTGAACGAGCGAGTCCACCCTGTGCGGCTTATCGTAGGAACAGAAGACTCAGGCCTCGGTTCCGGACACCCTCATCTGATGGCCATGCTGCGCTTGTTGGCTCTATGCAAACGGCAGCTGCCCGCAGCCGATGAAATCAATCGTCACGCTGAGCCCCCAGTGGTTGCCCATGCAGGGGAACGGGGCTACACGGTCGCGGTCATACCCTGGGCGGGCAAGGGGGCGCCCACACAGACTGTGCAAGCTGATCGGGTGCTCCATGCCGTACAACTCGAAGAGTTGACACATGCCTTTTGATCGGGCCTTTGCCCTCAGCTCCGTCCTCCTCGCCGCCACGGCATTTAGCGGCCTCGTGCTGGCGCAAAGCGTCCCCCTCTGGCTCGCCCTTCCTACGGCGAGCATTCTTATCATCTCACTGTTTCACGCAGGAGGGCTGCTCTTCCTTCGACGGGCGATCGCGCAGATCACCGTTTCAACGACTCTGTGGAATATCCTATTGATAGGGGCCTTTGTGATCTTGCTGATTGATCTCACGGTGGTATCGCGAGATCTTCTGTCGGCTGGCATCCACTTTTTGGTTGTGCTGCTGAGCATCAAGTTGCTCACCCTTCAGCAGAGGCGCGACTATCGGCATCTCTACGCGATTAGTCTCATGGCAATCCTGGCTTCAGCGGCGCTTACGACCGAGGCCTGGTATGTCCCGGTTTTCTTGCTGTATCTGCTCACGGCTGTCTGGACGCTCTTGCTGTATCACTTGACTCAGGCCAAGAGTGAAGTCCCTGCCGTCATCGCACCTTCAAGCACTGCGGTTTGTCACACGATATTTCCGAGCCGCGTCACTCACGGCTTTTTTTGGTTGACCAACGGTATTGCCATCTTGGCGATCACCTTGACACTCGTCATTTTCTTTCTCATCCCTCGCATCGGTGCCGGGGTATTGCAGAAGACAACCGGACAAGCAGTGCGAACGACGGGGTTTTCAGATCGGGTCGATCTGGGAACGATCGGATCGGTGAAGCAGGATCCGCAGGTCGTCATGCGGGTCGAACTGCCGGACCAGTCCGCTGTTGGGAAAGACCATTTCTACCTGAGAGGTCTTGCCTACGATCAGTACAATGGACAGTCATGGAGCCATAGTGGAACCAGTCGGCGTTCGTTGAATCTCGTTGCTGATGGGACATTCCTCGCTCGCCCGTTCGGCCATCGTCCTTCGGACGGTCTGCCGGAAACGATTCGTCAAGATATCTTGCTGGAAACGCTTGATACGGCAGTTTTGTTTGCCGCGCCATTCGCTGAACTAGTCAGTGGGGAGTTTTCCGCTCTGCAGGCCGATGCCATGGGTGGGCTCCACTTGCTATCCCCTCCCTCTTCCCGCATTCGATACTCCGTCACCTCTCATATTCCGCAGATCGCCGCAGGCGAACGAACCGCATCGATCCTGGCCTACCCCGACTCTATCCGTGCCCACTACCTTCAAGTTCCCCCGGGGACACAGCAGGTTGCAGACCTCGCGCATCGCGTTATCCAGCAGGGTGCGACTCCTTTTGATCAGACGCTGGCGATTCAGCAACATCTCCTGGAGAACTACCGCTACAGCCTTGAAAGCGCCACGGTCACGCTCGATCATCCGCTTGAGGAGTTTTTATTCACGCGAAAAACGGGATACTGTGAACACTACGCGACTGCCATGGTCGTGATGCTGCGAACTGTCGGTATCCCTGCTCGACTTGTGACAGGATTCTTAGCTACGGAATGGAACGAGTACGGAGGCTATTTCACTGTGCGTCAGCGGGATGCCCATGCCTGGGTCGAGGTCTACTTCCCTCACTCAGGCTGGATTACAATGGATCCCACCCCGACCAATAACGCAGGGTTTGCCACCTCCCGCTGGGAACCTCTCAGCCGGCTGGCGGAATCCGTTTGGCTCCAATGGGATCGCCTGTTTGTGCATTACAGTGCGAAGGATCAACTGGCAGTCGTTCACGGAGTGCGAGAAGGCAGCGATGTGGTGCGTGAAAGAACAGGCCGTTGGGTTTCGTCGTTCACTGTTCCGATACGTCAGGCTCTCGGTCGTCTGCTGCACAAGGTTCGCATGTTTCATCCTGGGATGTGGGGGCTCGTCATGGGAGTGATCGTAGTCGGTCTATCCTCGTTGCTCCTCATCCTTCGAGACAGGATAGGGTTTTGGGCAACCACATATTTCCTTTCCACATCGCATCCCCAGATCGCGATTGCCCAACTCTATACCCGTATGCTTCGCATAGTGGAACAACAGGGAGTGAATAAACCTCCAACTGCTACGGCCAGTGAATTTGCCAGACTGGTTGAACGGGAATGGAAGTCAGCCGGCCCTCTGGTGGCAGAGGTAACCGCTCTTTATCATCAGGGACGATTTAGTCGAACTCCGCTTACTCCGAGTGATCTCTCACGTGCGATGGAACAGTTGGGGCGCCTACAATCCCTGACGCATCCAGCTCGCTGATTGTCCATTTAGAACGGTGGTGGTATCTACTGCGACGCTGAAGGGACGAGTGAGGAGAAAACTTGAGGGGATGGTTGATTTTGGAGCGGGAAACGGGATTTGAACCCGCGACCCTCGCCTTGGCAAGGCGATGCTCTACCACTGAGCTATTCCCGCTCGATCCAGTCGGTCAGAGGGGTGGGATTCTACTGATGAGAGAACAATGCTGTCAAGCTATCTGCAGTCTTTGATAGTCATCGTTACCTGTTCCCTGCGTTACATGGGTTAAGAAGCGCTACCAAAACGTAACGGGCAGACAGTTTAAATAAAATGTTGATTTATTAATTAGTTGTCTTATAAAATGCGGCCGCGCGGACACTGGGCGATACAGTAAATACTCAGTAACGTAAATTAAGTTTGCTTTGAACGACCATTCATCGATTAATTTTTGCATTACTATTCAATTATTTAGAGCGCTAAATACAATAAGACTGATTCATTCATTTTGGCGTACATATTGCGAAGGTTATCTGACCGCGATGCAGAATTCTATTAGATATTTTGGTTTAACAATATCTCATCGGCAAGTGCATGTTTAGGTTCTGTTTCTTGATGGCTTTCAAAGAATTCATTTAGAGATTGTATCTCGATTGTCCGTCAGTAAAACCTCGGGGGCTTGATTGAGGCCCTCAATTGGAGGAGGAGGCACCAATGTTTTTGTCACGTAGGCAGTTCTTAAAGGTCTCCGTGGGGACTGTTGCCGCAGTGGCGGTGGCAGACAAGGTCCTGGCGCTGACCGCGCTCCAGCCGGTCATCGAGGTCGGGAACCCGTTGGGGGACTATCCGGATCGCTCATGGGAGCGGGTCTATCACGATCAATATCGTTATGATTCGTCCTTTACGTGGGTCTGCTCTCCAAACGATACGCATGCCTGCCGCGTCAGGGCCTTTGTCAGGAACGGCGTCGTCATGCGGGTCGAACAGAATTATGACCACCAGACGTACGAAGATCTCTATGGCAATCGCGGGACCTTTGCCCATAACCCACGCATGTGTTTGAAGGGCTTTACCTTCCACCGTCGAGTGTATGGCCCCTATCGCTTGAAGGGACCGTTGATGCGGAAGAGGTTGGAAGGAGTGGATGGATGCCGGTTCACCGGAGCTATCGTCCGAAACCAAGCGCAAGTATAAGTTCGACAGCCGCTTTCTGGACGACATGTTACGGGTATCGTGGGATACGGCCTTCACCTATGCAGCCAAGGCCATGATCATTATTGCCACGCGGTACAGCGGAGAAGCTGGGGCTCGTCGTCTCCGTGAACAGGGGTATGCGCCGGAAATGATCGAAATGATGAAGGGTGCGGGGACGCGCACGTTCAAGCATCGCGCCGGAATGCCGGTCCTCGGCATCATCGGAAAAATGGGGAACACCAGGATCAACGGAGGTGTCAACGCCTTGCTGGATACCTGGATCAGAAAGGTCAGTCCCGATCAGGCTCAGGGCGGTCGCTATTGGTCGAACTATACCTGGCATGGTGACCAGAACCCTGCTCACCCCTTTTGGTGCGGAGCTCAGGGATCGGACATCGCCCTCTCCGACATGCGCTTCTCAAAGCTCAATACCAGCTGGGGCAAGAATTTCGTCGAGAACAAGATGCCGGAAGCCCATTGGAAGCTGGAATGTATCGAGCGAGGTGCGCGCGTCGTAGTCATCACGCCCGAGTACAACCCCACCGCCTATCGTGCCGATTACTGGATGCCGCTCAGGCCGGCATCAGACGGTGCCATTTTCCTCGGGGCGATGAAAATCATCGTCGATGAGAACATGCACGACACGGATTTCCTGAAGGGCTATACCGATTCGCCGGTGCTCGTTCGCACGGATACGTTGCAGTTCCTGGATCCACGCGACGTGGTGGCCGACTACCAGTTCCCGGACTTCTCGAAGAGCTACTCGGGTCGGGTGCAGTCCTTAAAGCCCGAGCAGGTCCAGCGGCTTGGTGGCATGATGGTCTGGGATCTGACCAAGAAGCAGGCGGTCCCGCTCCATCGGGAGCAGGTCGGTTGGCATTATCAGAACAGCGGTATCGATGCCGCCCTGACCGGAACCTACCGGGTCAAGCTGCTGAATGGCCGAGAGGTCGATGCGATGCCGGTCTGGCAGATGTACTTGGTGCATTTCCAGGACTACGACCTGGACACCTGCCACCAGATCTGTCGCACGCCAAAAGATTTGCTGGTGCGCTGGGCTCGAGATTCCGGTTCAATCAAGCCAGCCGCAATCCATAACGGCGAAGGAACGAACCACTACTTCCATCAGACCATCAACTCTCGTGGCGCCGCGATGGTGCTCATCGTCACCGGCAACGTCGGGAAATTCGGAACAGGACAGCATACCTGGGCCGGTAACTACAAGGCCGGGTGCTGGACGGCGACGCCATGGTCCGGCGCCGGTCTCGCAGTGCACACCGGAGAGGATCCGTTCAATATCACGCTCGATCCGAACGCGCATGGCAAGGAAATCAAAACCAAGTCCTACTACTACGGGGAGGAGGTCGGCTACTGGAACCATGGCGACACCGCCTTGATCGTCAATACGCCCAAGTATGGCCGCAAGGTGTTCACCGGCAAGACGCACATGCCGACGCCGAGCAAGTTCCGGTGGGTGGTCAATGTGAACGTGCTCAATAACGCCAAGCACCATTACGACATGGTGCGGAATGTGGATCCCAACATCGAGACCCTGATCACGCAGGACATCGAGATGACCTCGGACGTGAACCACAACGACATCGCCTTCGCCGCAAACTCCTGGATGGAGTTCACCTATCCGGAAATGACGATCACGGTGTCCAATCCGTGGATCCAGATCTGGAAGGGCGGTATCAGGCCGCTGTATGACACGCGGAACGATCTGGATAGCTTTGCGGGGGTGGCGGCCAAGTTGTCGGATATGACCGGGGATAAGCGGATGCGGGACTACTTCAAGTTCGTCTACGAGAACCGCGTCGATGTCTATGCGCAGCGGATGCTCGATGCCTCCAGTACCTTCTACGGCTACAGCGCCGATGTGATGCTGAAGTCGGAAAAGGGTTGGATGGTCATGGTACGGACCTATCCGCGCACCCCATTCTGGGAAGAGACCAACGAATCCAAGCCGATGTGGACCAGGACCGGACGGTATGAAAATTACCGGACCGAACCGGAGGCCATCGAATACGGCGAAAACTTCATTTCGCACCGTGAAGGGACGGAAGCGACGCCTTATTTGCCGAACGCGATCATGACCAGTAACCCCTACGTCCGTCCGGACGACTACGGGATTCCGATCACGGCGCAGCACCATGACGACAAGACGGTGCGGAATATCAAGCTGCCGTGGCAGGAGATCAAGCGGCATGCGAACCCCTTATGGGAGAAGGGGTACCAGTTCTATTGTGTGACCCCGAAGACGCGACATCGGGTGCACAGCCAATGGTCGGTGAACGACTGGGTGCAAATTTACGAGTCGAACTTCGGCGATCCGTACCGCATGGATAAGCGGACACCGGGAGTCGGTGAGCACCAGTTGCATATCAACCCGCAGGCGGCGAAAGATCGCGGCATCAACGATGGCGACTATGTCTATGTGGACGGCAACCCGGTGGATCGGCCCTATCGAGGCTGGAAACCATCGGATCCCTACTACAAGGTCGCGCGCCTCATGATCCGGGCCAAGTACAACCCTGCTTATCCATACCACGTCACGATGTGTAAGCATGCTCCGTACGTGGCGACACCGAAGTCGGTCAAGGGCCATGAAACGCGACCGGATGGTCGGGCCATTGCGGTGGACACAGGCTATCAGTCCAACTTCAGGTATGGGGCGCAACAGTCCTTTACTAGAAACTGGCTGATGCCGATGCACCAACTCGACTCCTTACCGGCAAAACATGCCATCGCCTGGAAGTTTAAGTGGGGCTACCAAGTTGACCACCATGCGATCAACACGGTTCCAAAAGAATGCCTCATCCGTATCACCAAGGCGGAAGACGGCGGTATCGGGGCGCGCGGGCCCTGGGAACCGGTCCGGACCGGGTTCACGCCGGGCCAAGAAAATGAGTTCATGATCAAGTGGCTCAAAGGCGAACACATCAAGATCAAAGTCTGAGGACGTTAACCGTGAACCGTGAACCGTGGGGAGATCCCAGACGAGTAACGCGTAACGATTAACGTATAACGAGGAGGAACGACTATGCCTGAAGTGTATAACTGGCAACTGGGACGAAAGATGCTGTATCCCTACGAGGAGCGGCATCCGAAGTGGCAGTTCGCCTTTGTGTTCAACATCAACCGGTGTCTCGCCTGTCAGACCTGTTCGATGGCGGATAAGTCGACCTGGCTCTTTTCCAAGGGTCAGGAATATATGTGGTGGAACAACGTGGAGACGAAACCCTACGGGGGGTACCCACAGTTCTACGATGTGAAAATTACCCAGCTCATTGAGCAGGTCAACCCGGGTGGTCAGGTCTGGAATGTCCGGGTGGGACGGAAGCACCATGCGCCCTACGGCGTGTTCGAGGGGATGACCATATTTGATGCCGGGGCCAAGGTCGGTCAAGCGGCAATCGGCTATATCCCGACCGATCAAGAATGGCGGTTTGTGAATATTTATGAGGATACCGCGACGTCGATGCGCGCCTTGGTGGAAGGCATCGACAAGACCGGCTTTTCACGGGACGAACCCTGGAAGATGACGGGCAGCAGTTTGCCGGAGCATGAGACATTTTTTTTCTATCTCCAGCGGATCTGCAACCACTGCACCTATCCAGGCTGTTTGGCGGCCTGCCCCAGGAAGGCGATTTACAAGCGACCGGAAGACGGAATCGTATTGATCGACCAGAACCGCTGTCGTGGGTATAAGAAATGCGTGGAGCAATGTCCCTTCAAAAAACCGATGTACCGGGGGACGACCCGCGTGTCGGAGAAGTGCATCGCCTGCTATCCACGCATCGAAGGGAAGGACCCCTTGACGGGCGGCGAGCCGATGGAAACCCGCTGTATGGCAGCCTGCGTCGGAAAAATCCGGATGCAGAGCCTGGTGCGGATCGGTGAAGACGGCCTCTGGGCGGAAGATCGATGGCACCCACTCTATTATGCGATCCGCGTGGAGCAAGTCGCGCTCCCGCTCTATCCGCAGTGGGGTACGGAGCCTAACGGCTTCTATATTCCTCCACGGCACAGTCCGCGGGGCTATGCCCGTCAGATGTTCGGGCCGGGCGTGGACAACGCCATCGAGAAGTATCTGGTCCCGAGCCGAGAGCTGTTGGCAGTCCTCCAACTTTGGAGAGCGAGCCAGCAGATCGTCTTCCGATACGACGTCATTCCCGGTCCGAAAGTGTTTGAGACCCAAATTCACGGAAAACGGTTTGAGATGTATAACGACACCGTGCTGGGTTTCAACAAGTCTGGCAAGGAAGTGGCGCGGATTCAGGTGGAAGAGCCGATCTACATCCGGCCGGCCGAGCGTGTGACCTGGCTGTAGGATTTCTGTAGAGCATTTCTCATAGGGGCGGAGTTCCTTCGGGGGCTCCGCCCCTTCTCTGTGACCCCAAGTATTTCTCACCAGTCTTTCGGCTCAGCCTCTGTCTGCCCCTTCTGTACACTTGACGTGCGTCAGGGGGTCCAGTAGAGTTGCTCGTACATGTGGATGTTTCCCAATTACCAGCTGTGGTAATACCGACGTGAGCACTCAACAACAACCATCGATCCCATTTGCTGCGCAAGCAATACCCTTTGACGAATTCCTGGCCGCAGGAAAAATTCCAGAGGGCTATCTCGCCAGCGAATATCTCGCCCAGCAATTTGTCGAACGCCTCGTACACTATGTCCTCAGTGCTCCAACCAGTTACACCATGGCTCAGTTAGGCAGTCTCCTGGAACAGATCAACCCTCGCGCACAGGTCCTCTTCTTTAAACGCCTGAAAGAAACGAGCCCCGAGAGTCTCAAAGATTTTGCCCCGCTCTATTACGGCTTCATGAACGAGTTTCACTCTCTCCTATTTACCTAAACCAACATTTTTCTCTTGTCGCCTTGGCATTCTCGTGTATAATCGGGATGTTAATAATTTGCGCAAAGGAGCGACATGAATCCAACCCTACAACGAGCAGTGACCAGCTTCTACAATCTCATATACGAAGCCCAAACATTTGCCACCACGATGTCACGGATTGATACCGCGGAGCAGGAACATTACGCCGGAAGAATAGAAGGCTTGAATTGGGTGCTCGATCGTTGCCAAGAGCTCGAAGATATGGATGCGAACCTGACCCCCTCGTCGCTCCAGCGAGTGCTCACGGAAGTGAAATCCGATCTGGATCATGAATTATCGGTTCAGAGAAGAGAAAAGGGCCGACGTGCGGACGGCCGAGAGGAGGCTCTCAATTTTGTCGCTGATTATTTATCGAGTCTGATTACAGCGACAGACATTGAGTCTGCCAAGACGCCGGCAGCGTAGCGTTCCATTCTTCATCGAGCCCCTCAAACAATTGCACTTGTCGTCTCTCTCAGATGACCCATGGCTATTGTTCCGATGATCAGAGAAGTGATCGCTTTCATCCTGTGCCTGGGAGTCGGCGGGCACATTGCACTCGGGGTCGTGCTACATGCTCCCGGCCTGTGGCCATGGAATACAGCTGGACTCTATGGCTTTTTGAGCGGACTTATGGTCTACGGTCTCGTGCAAGCAGGACGGACCGCATGGAAAATGGTTTGGCAGGTCCCCAAGTTACCGTCGAAAGATGAACCCAACGTTTCATGGTGAGGCCAACACCCTGCGAGAATGCACGAGATCATTGGCTCCTGCCGTTCCATTCATAGGGAACCAGCTTATGTCAGGCCTTCCGTATAGACCCGCTGGTCCATTTCCACGACCTGCCAGACGACCAAGGCCAGACGCGTCAGAACAGCCGGACCAATTTCGATCGTTGAATGCCTCGCTGCTCTATTGTCCCTCCTGCCGAGTTGCAACTCCCACTCGTCAGCGACTTTTGCTCATACTTCCTACAGGGAATCTATACGAATATCTCTGCCAACACTGTGGAGCATCAACCGGCTCCAAGACCGATAACGAATAGATGACCGCGTCGCTGATGCACGTCTATGACGATTAACCGAGAACGGTTTACGACATGCCGCTCCCCTATGGGAGAAGGATTCGCATCTATTGGCCTAGAAGAAGAGAGCAGAGTCGTGGATTGCTACAGTTGTCCGTGAGCGACAAGCCAGGCTAGAGCAGCCCTTCCAGGGGGATCCCTTCTTCGATGAGCATGACAGGAATGTCTTCGCGGATAGGATATAAGATTTTCCGGTCGCTTCTGATCAACCCTCCGTCCAGGGGCTCGGTGATCGGTTTATTCGCCTTATTTTTCAGTTGCCCACGGCTCATGGCCTCATTCAACTTGGCAATCAACGATCCATCCGCCAGGCTCACTTCCTGTTTCGTGTCGGGACAACAGAGGATGGCAAGAAGATCTTTGTCGATATTGACCGGGCGATTTCCTTCTGTACGTTCTGCCATGACATTCCCCCTATGTAAATCCAGTAGGTTCCTAATTTCTACAATAGATCACGGAAGTCGCAGAGATCAAGCCTTACCGACAGACTCCATTTTGCCTCACAGGTTCTGCTACACTGGAGGCCTCGCCTAATCGTATGGGCAGATAGAGGGAAGCAAGCGGTGATGCCGAAGACTTTGTGGAAATACTCTTTGGCCGGATTGTTGGTCCTTGTTCCGGCCTGGATCACATTCTTACTTCTTTCCACGCTCTTTCACGCACTCAACGAATTAATTGACGATCTTCCGTGGAATATCGGAACCCAACAGAATCCAGGACAAAGCCTCGTCTTGTTTCTGTCCCTAGTCGTTATGGTCGGCGCCATCGCCACCCAGGTAGTCGGACAGCGTATGATCAGCGGGATTGAGCGCTGGATCGAGCATGTTCCACTGGTCCGTAGCGTCTACAGCACTCTGAAAGGGATGACCGATCTTCTTCAGTTCCGATCTCGATTCGGGCGCAGCACAGTGGTGGCCTTTCCCTTTCCTCGAGAGGGTCTCTGGGCGATCGGCTTTGTCATGGGTGCCGCACCGGCGGCGCTGCAAGTCGCAACACCAGCCTCTTTATTCATGGTCTTTGTGCCGACTGCCATCCATCCTTTCACCGGTTTTCTCGCACTCGTTCCTCAGTCAGAGTTACGTCCAATCAATCTGCCACCGGAGGACGCCATTAAGATGGAGTGTACCGCCGGTTTGTACAAGCCTAAAACTGGATGGCTACAAGCCCCAAAAACACCGGCGTAAGCCCAATGCCAGTCCTCGATCAGCTGAATGTCCGACGCGCAAGGCCGGAAGATATAACGACGATTCTGTCGTTCAGTGCCGCCATGGCCCTTGAAACGGAAGGCCGCCACCTGGATCTCGACCGCCTGCATCTCGGAACTATCGCTCTGTTTGAAAACCCCGCAAGGGGATTCTTCATTGTTGCAGAACAGGAGGAAGGCGAGAGACGCCGACTCCTTGGACAGCTGATGGTGACATACGAATGGAGCGATTGGCGTAACGGTGCATTTTGGTGGATCCAGAGCGTGTATGTTGACCCAGCTTGGCGCCGTCGGAGCGTCTTTCGCCGTATGCATGAAAGGGTGATGGCTATAGCCAAGACGAGCCCGAACGTCTGTGGTGTTCGTCTGTATGTCGAAGAGAACAACAGCGTCGCGCAAGCAGTGTACCGTAAAGTGGGGCTCACCCCCTCATCGTATGCCATATTTGAAACCGATTTTGTTCTGGCACGCCAAAAGGGGTTAATGGATTGTCCAAGCGAAGCTTAGCAAAAGGGGTCATCATGTTATTCTTCAAGCCTCTGGCCGGCATTATCATTGTCTTGACCTTGACCCTGCTTCAGGGCTGTGTGGTGACTAGGGGAACGGTCGGCGAGCCGATTCAAGAAGAAGCGGTCTCGGCAATCAAGAAAGGCAAAACGACCATGGCAGAAGTCGTTTCCTCGATCGGTGCGCCGGATCGGATTGTGAGAGGCAACGATCGAGAGATCTTTCACTACTATTACTATGACGGGAAATCGCCGGCGATGATGCTCATATTGCTGAACTTCATCCGAATGGATGTCAAGAGCGACAATCTCTATGTATTTTTCAACAGAGAGGGGATCGCTGAAGAAGTGGTCTATGGCAAACGCACCGACCGCACACGATTTAGACTGTGGCCCTTTGGTGACTAACATGAC
>NEWP02000023.1:0-3060 GCA_002869895.2 Nitrospira sp. CG24E
CTTCCGGGTCGATCAGGAGAACCTGATAGTCCTCATGATGGAGTCCTTCCGCGATCAAGCCTCGACGGGCCCCCGCTCCTCCGGTGACGTCCGCTCTGAGCCACACCCCTGCGCCGAGAAAATGGAACGATCCCGTTGTTTCACCACCACTTTCTCCCACACACCAATCTCTTGACTAAAATGTTGTCTGCGATTTAGGCTAAAGCATGGAAAAGAACATGTACAATGCGGAAAAGCTGAGAGAGCTAATACTTCATATTGCCCAAAAGAGCCTTTCCGATCCTCGATGCGGAGCGGTTAAGCTCAATAAATTGCTTTATTACGCTGATTTCACAGCATATCGCAATTTAGGGAAATCCATTACTGGGGCTGAATATCAGCATTTGCCGGAAGGGCCAGCGCCACGAGGAGGATTGCCTGCACAGGACAGATTGAAGCAAGATGGGGCCATTGAAATGAAATACGAACCTTCAATAGTTGGTGAACCTCTTCATCGTATAATCCCGAAGAGGAAACCATATCCGATATTTTCCAAACAAGAGAGAGAGCTTGTGAATCGCATCATCAAAGAATTTTGGGCTCTTACCGGAAGCGAACTTAGCGAAAAATCGCACAAAGAATTCGGATGGCGCCTAACAAAATTGGGAGAGACTATTCATTATAGAACTAGCTGGCTTTCCTCTTCGCCATTGACAGAAGAGCAAATCAGGGCAGGGCAAGAGGTGGCTGCTA
Source organism: Nitrospira sp. CG24E (assembly GCA_002869895.2). GTDB lineage: Bacteria > Nitrospirota > Nitrospiria > Nitrospirales > Nitrospiraceae > Palsa-1315. The sequence continues at coordinate 733 of NEWP02000023.1, forward strand.
GATATGGATCAGGAAGGTAATCCTGGTTTTTCAATTATTGAGGAACCATTTTATACTCGGAATTTTGCTCGCCTTGTACGTGATCCAGTTCTTAGAGATGACATTCAGCTTGTTTTCGAAAGAGACGTCATTCGTGATCCCTATTTATTCGAAGAAAATCTTTCACCAAGTACCGAGCCGTAACAATTACCTGTCTTCCTCCATTAACTATCTATTTCAGGATCGACGATGAAGATAAAATTATTTATCTTAGCGATGTACAAAGAATCCCATGAATACGAACCGCCTGATGCCAGATAGATCAAAGCCTCTTTTTCTTCACCCCCTGAATAAGCTCAGCCTAGCTACCTTCTGAGTGCATCTTCACCGTTTATACCCCCTCCAAGCTGACTCGCTTCTCTGTAGGGATGGGAACTGGTTGATCTTCCACTGCGCGCGTCCAACGAGGGTCTTCCGAGACCGCGCGTTGCGCGAGCACAGAAGATCATCAGCCTCCATCCCCTCCTCGTGCATGCTCTGCGAGCAAGAAGGATGATGAGGCAACTGTTGACGGTGTGAGTGCGCGCACGTACTATCGCCGCGATGACCGGATCGAAGAGCCAGCAATACTCGATCATGGCCGGCCTCATCTTGGGAGCCATCGCCGGGATCGGGGCCAAGGCCTGGGCCGGTAGTTCAGCCAGCGCGCAGCAACTTGTCGACTTCTTCTCCACCTACATTGCGCATCCCGTAGGACAGGTCTTCCTCCGCATCCTGTTCTTCGTCGTGGTACCGCTGGTCTTTGCCTCGCTGGCCGCAGGTATCGCACGACTGGGGGACTTACGCCAGCTGGGCAGGATCGGCGGACGCACGCTGGCCTTCTTCCTCCTCACGTCAATCTGTGCCGCCTCTATTGGACTCGTTGGCATGAACCTGCTTGAACCGGGCGTCGGCTTCGACGCACAGACCCGCGACCGGCTCATGTCCGATTTCGCGACGGACGCAGCCACTGTAAAAGCAGCATCCGATGCCCAGCGAGTATCCACACCGATAGCGCGAGTGAACCAGATCCTGGACATGTTCATTCCACGCAACATTTTAGGGTCGATCACCAAGATGGAAATGGCTCCGCTGATCGTCTTTGCCCTGCTGTTCGGCGCGGCATTGACCCTCCTGCCGCGCGACCGGCGCGACGCGATGACCTCGTGGCTCAACACCGTCGCCGATGTCATGGTCATCATTGTCGGTTTCGCCATGAAGCTGGCTCCCTATGCCGTCTTCTGCTTGGTATTTATCGTGACCTCGCGCTTTGGCTGGGAACTGCTCGCCAAGCTGGCGGCCTATGTCGGCATCGTGTTGGCCAGCTATCTGATTCAAGTCGGAGGCCTGTATCCGATTCTCCTCCGTTGGTTGGCCGATCGCAGCCCGGTGGAATTCTTCCGCAAGGCCATGCCCATCATGGTGACGGCCTTCTCCACTTCATCGAGCAGCGCCACCTTGCCGACATCGATGCGCCTCGCTCACTCGGAACTGGGGGTGCGGGAATCGGTATGCGGGTTCGTATTGCCTTTGGGCGCCACCATGAACATGAACGGCACAGCCTTGTTCGAGGGAGCCGTGGTCCTGTTTCTCGCTCAGATTTTCGGCGTGGACCTGAGCCTGGGTGAACAGGCATTGGTCATCGGTCTGTGCGTGTTGACTTCCATTGGAGCGGCAGGCGTGCCCGGAGGATCACTGCCTCTGTTGATGATCGTGATGGCGCAGGTCGGCGTTCCTCCTGATGGCTTGGCGCTGGTTCTGGGAGTCGATCGCCTGCTCGACATGGGTCGCACTGCGGTGAACGTCATAGGCGACGTCGTCTGCGCCGCCTTCATCGAAAACTCCGAGCGCAAAATCGAAGCCCACGCGACTTGATCCAGCCCTGCTCAGTAGTCTGTTCGTTAGCAGTCTCACGCAGAAAGATACATAAGTTCGCTTGCGGAGGGTTAAGCTCGGACTTAGGAATAGCCTATGAGGCCGACGCACCCGGGCCTCTTTTAGCAGGCTGCGGAAAAACTCTGTGCGCACGCCAGAACTTCATTGGTCTATGCGGCTTGGGCAACAAGAGCCCACCATGCAGGATGCTCAAAAAGGCCGTCCAGCAAGGCCGCAGCGAGCAAAGAGGCAAGGCGGTACGCGCCGCACTTCGTGTGGCCGTTCGCCCTTGTCATGGGTCTTGGCGAACGGAAAAACCCCTCCAGAGATTCCAATTTCCGAGAATCTCTTTGGACGTTGAGGATCTGAACGATGCGAGAACGCTGCTGGCGGACGTTTTCAGCATCCTGCGAGATAACTAGTGAGGAGGGAACA
>NEWP02000023.1:3160-5493 GCA_002869895.2 Nitrospira sp. CG24E
TCAACGTAGCCCAGAGGCTACGCCTCCGGTGCTTTCATCGGCTGCGGCCTTGCTGGACGAACTTTTTGAGCATCCTGCGGGAATACGTTACTGTCGTGCTGCAAGCTCGGATCACAGACATTTCAGCGTGCCGACGTGGTTTCCCTCAGTCTGCTGGACAGAAGATAAGAAAGGAGGGGCTATGCGACAAACGGAGTTTCTTACGGCGGCTTGCGACCCCAAGGCCTTGACGGTGGGGCAATTGATGCAGGATGCGGTGTTTACCTGTGGCTCCAGGGCCGATGCCTTGTCCATCAGCCGTATGATGACTCAGCGAAGCTTTGGCAGTTTGCCGGTCGTGGAAGAGGACCGGACCCTGGTCGGCCTGATAAGTGAGTATGATCTGCTTCAGGCGATGATCGATGGTCGGGACCTGAGAAAGATTATGGCCGTAGAAATCATGAGCAGTAACCCGGTGACGGCGACCGAAAATATGAACCTGGAGCAGGTCGCAAATCTGTTCCAGGATCGGTACATCACGCGCGTGCCGGTCGTGAGGAACGGCAAACTCGTCGGTATCTTGGCGCGACGAGACTTGTTGTTTGGGTATATGAAGGCGTCGCAGTACTGGTCATGACAGGCTGTTGAAAAAGCCCGCCAGCTTCGTTCTCGCCTCGAAAGCATCCTCAACGTAGCCCTGAGGCTACGCCTCCGGTGCTTCCATCGGCTGCGGCCTTGCTGGACAGTCTTTTTGAACAACCTGCAGGGCGAATATTTTACTCACCTCGGGGCTCACATACGTACTTCGATCATGTCCATCCCTATGCCCCGGCCGTTCTGGATGACCGTGATTGTTGTGGCCCTGCTGGTGGGAGTGCTCGCGCCGACTATCACTCATGCTGAATATTCCAAGAAGTATCGTGGTTCCTGCGAGATGGTCTATCCGAGTGATACGTCGATTGAGTGGGACTGTCGAACGATTCGATCCGGTGAATCGCTGGAAAGAATGTTCGGCGAAAACTGGATCGACGTTGCGCGATTCAACCGGATCGACCGGCGTCATGCACAGTCTGGCCTGTCCATTAAGGTCCCGAAGCGCCTGGAGAATATCGCATCCTTTACTCCTCTTCCGCTGCTTTATCCTATTGCAGAACAAGACGAGCAATTCATTCTGATCGATCTGTCCGAGCAGTTTCTCGGAGCCTACGAATATGGAGCCCTTCGCTTCGCGGTCCCCATCGCTTCTGGGGATGGACTCAACGAAACACCCACGGGGAAGTTCCGTCTGACCGTTGCCCATCTGCAACATCAATCCGATCTCTATATGATCGAAGGGACGGACCGTCCGTACCCGATGAACTACGCGCTTCGGTTTCATGTGAATCGGGAAGGAGTATCCTACTGGATCCATGGACGGGACATGCCCGGCTATCCTGCCTCTCACGGCTGCATCGGCCTCTACGACGAGTTGATGCAGAAGGAAGAATACGGCGTACCGAAGGACCCGGAACTGAACGACGCGCGGAGACTCTTTCTGTGGGTGCTAGGTGGTGAGCCGGACAACGATCGCGTAATCCGGCTTCCGTACGGCCCACGTGTTCACATCATCGGCCAGGCGCCTAGGAGTGAGCGGTAACGTCCTGTAGCTGAACTCGTAAGTGTGGCACCAAGGAGCTTACCAATGGGTTGTTGTTGCACTGCCTCATTGAATTCGCCAGCTTTACGCAGGATGGAGTTCGGTATATGGGGTGAGCTTGTTGTTTTTGTACGAACCCCTATAAGCAGGAGGGTAAGGCAAATTGGGTACCCGCCAGCACTCGCGTCGTGACTACCTATGAGGATCATGAAGGCACCTTGATCGTGGATCTGGCGGACTCGTCGAAAAAGAAGTTGGTGTGGCGGGCCGTGATCAAGGCGGTGTTGAGGGACAACTTGGAGAAGAATTTTGAATTGGCTAACAAGGGAGTCGCCGAGGCCTTCAAAGACTATCCCCGGGTTAAATAGCAATGATCGGGACGAGTAGGAAGTTTCCGGAACCGTAGTGAATTCGTAGATTGACCTCCCACTGCGCGGATCCTTCCAATCCCATATTTCTCACAAGGGCAGCCTGGTCGTCCTCCTGCTCGCGGAACGCGCACGATGGGAATGTGCTCGTTCGATGCGCGCATTCGAGGATCGACCAGGCTGCCCGCTAAAGGAAGTAGGGATGAAGTCGACGCGCGCAGTGGTAGATCAATCAGCCCCCATTCCTGAGAGATAACGAGCAAGCCTGGAGAGATGGGGAAGAGCGGCCAGGTGCCCTTCTTGCTCGCAGAGCCCCCACGATAAAACGGTGGTCGCTCGATGCGCGCAGT
>NEWP02000024.1:0-9503 GCA_002869895.2 Nitrospira sp. CG24E
CAGTTTCTGTCGAGGCCAATTTTGGAGCGGTCGCTTTTGAAGCTGGTGCGCTTGAGCGAACCTGGGATGCCTTTTTCGCCTTCTTCACTTGCGTGACCGGTTCGGCTGCCAAGGTGACTGATGGGCTGAGCGCTGCCAGGCATATGGCCAGCACTCCGATGGCGACGGTGACTCTGGAACCTATTGCTGTATCCATGACAGACCTCCGATGTTTTGTAAGGCACAGGGATGTCTATTTGATCACCGGTCTTTAAGCCGGTTCAATCAATCTTCGATCGTCGAGATATCGCCAAGATCTTGTCCGAGTTCTTTTGCCTTGAGCACTCGCCGCATAATCTTCCCAGACCGAGTTTTGGGCAGCGAAGGCACAATGTCGACTTCGGACGGTACGGCGATCTTGCCCAATTCGTGTAATACCTGATCCTTGATCGACTGGATCAATGCCGGACTTTCCACTTCCCCCTGTTTTAAGATGATGAAGGCCTTGATAGACTCACCGACGAGTTTATGCGGCTTGCCGATCACCGCCGCCTCTGCCACGGAGTGGTGACTGACCAATGCGCTTTCCACTTCCGCCGTGCCCAGGCGGTTGCCGGCTACCTTGATCACATCGTCGGCGCGACCCATGAACCACATGTAGCCATCTTCATCCTTGTGGCAGATATCTCCGGCGGTGTAGCAATTCGGGATCGTGTTCCAATAGGTCTTGTACCGTTCAGGATCTTTGTAGATCGTCCGCATCATTGAGGGCCAGGGTTTCTTGATGACCGCAAAGCCGCCGGCGTTGGCTGGGAGGCTGTTGCCAACGCTGTCCACGACGTCGGCTTCAATACCGAGGAAGGGCCTGGTTGCGGAGCCCGGCTTCAAGGGGACTGTCGGCAGGGGTGTAATCAGGATAGACCCTGTTTCGGTCTGCCACCAGGTGTCCATGATCGGTTTATCCCCGCCGGCTGCGCGATGGAACCATTCCCATGCTTCCGGATTGATCGGTTCGCCGACACTTCCCAGGACGCGGAGGGTCGAGAGGTCGTATTTCTTGGGCCAGTCTTCTCCGTAGCGCATCAGCAGGCGAATCGCGGTTGGGGTGGTATAGAAAATCGAGACGCCGTAGCGTTCGATGAGATTCCACCAGCGGCCCGGGTTCGGATAATCCGGTTTGCCTTCGGCTGTGAGGATCGTGGCGCCGTTCAGAAGGGGGCCATAGACAATATAACTGTGGCCGGTGACCCAGCCTGGATCGGCGACGCAGAAGTAGACGTCGTCTTCTTTGAGATCGAAGACGTACTTCGTGGTGATGTAGGTGCCAACCATGTAGCCGCCGTGAACATGCACGACGCCTTTCGGTTTGCCGGTGGTCCCGGATGTATAGAGGATGTAGAGCGGATGTTCCGCATCCAGATGCTCGGCCTCGCAGACTGCCTTCTCGTCCTTCAACCAGTCATGCCAATCGATTTCCTTCGGTGCGGACAAGGCGACTGCCGGAGTCTGTCGGCGTAAGACTACGACACGTTCAACGGTGGGGGAATTGGCTACGGCCTGGTCGACCACCTGCTTGAGGTTCAGAACCTTTCCCCTGTCAAAACCGACATCGGCTGTGATGACCAGCTTGGCTTCGGCGTCCTGGATGCGACTGGCAAGGGCCGGAGCGCTGAACCCGGAATAGACCACACTATGAATGACCCCGATGCGTGCGCAGGCGAGCATGGCGATGATTTGTTCGGGAACTTTCGGCAGGTAGATCGTGACCCGATCTCCTTGTGAGAGGCCAAGTCTCTTGAGCGCATTTGCGCAACGATTGACCTGTCGGTAGAGCTCGCCATAGGTGATGACTCGTTCTTGGTCGTTCTCGCCGACCCAGATGATGGCGACCTTGTTCTTGCGCCAGGTTTTAGCGTGACGGTCCAGACAATTGTAGGTGATGTTGCAGGTGGCGCCGACGAACCACTTCGCCCAGGGATAGTTCCATTCCAGCACCTTGCTCCAGGGAGTAAACCACTCAAGCTCCTTGGCGACGTCGCTCCAGAAACCTTCAGGATCGGCAATCGATTTCTTGTAGGCGCTTTCGTAGTCTTGAATATGGGCGGCGGCTTTTGTCTGAGCGCTCGGCCGATAGAGGCGGCTTTCCTTGAGGAGGGTATCGATGTTCTCTGGCATAGTACGGTGTCTCCTATAGGTCGAGGCCCGAAACAGAACCGTGACATTATGCTAGAGCGCTAGGTAGGAACTCAACCATACCTAAGCAGGATGCTGAAAAAGTCCGCCAGCATCGTTCTCGGCTCATCGAAATCCTCAACGTACCCCTGAGGGTACGTCTCCGGTTTCGACTCACCTGCGGCCTTGCTGACGGCCTTTTTGAGCATCCTGTTAAACCTCGGTCTGCCGTTTCTTGACAGTCGCGCAAGGCCAAGAGTAGGGTGAATTTACACCCTGTCACACACTGAGGCCGGTCCAATTGATGTTGCCGATCGCCTACCGACAGACGCAGCGTTTTCTGCTCGCGTATCTTGTTTACATGCTGGCAGCGACGTTCTGTCCACCGTCGGCCTCTGCCCAACTGGGAAAGCCGGAAGGGCTCTATTACAAGTCGTGGGCCATTGTCATTGGGGTGGAGAACTATCTTCTGGCCCCAAAGATTCCCGGAGCGATTGAGGATGCCAAGGCCGTGGCCCAGACCCTGCGTCGACTGGGTTTCGACGAGGTCGTTGAGCTCTACGACAAGGATGCGAGTGTACGACGCCTGCAGCAGACGCTCTCCGATTTCCTGCCCCGCAAGGTCGGTCGACAGGACAGGCTTCTCTTTTATTTCGTCGGACATGCTGGTGTGACGCAGGATCTTGACGGAAAGGAGCTTGGGTATCTCGTTCCCTGGGATGCGCAGATCGGGAATGTGTCTAAATCGGTGACCTTTGAACAGCTGAAAGAGTTCAGCCGGCGCAGTGCATCGAAACACACCCTCTTTTTCTTGAATGCTGCGGTGCGCGGGTGGGAGGTGAGCGCGGCTCAGCCACTGTCTCTCGAAGGACGACTGGCTCCGGAAGACGATACGGAGCGACGCGCTGTGCAAGTGTTGACGGCTGGCGATAGGGGCGAGCCGTTGAGTCAGGAGAATGGGAGAAGTCTCTTCGTGCAGGCGTTGATCGATGGTTTGAACGGCATGGCGGATCGTAACAAAAACGGTTGGCTCATGGCCTCAGAGGTTGGGGATTTTGTACAACAACAGGTTCTGGAACGGTCGAAGGGTATCCAGCATCCCCTGTTTGTACAGCTCGAAGGAGACGGGGATACGGTGTTGATCGAGGGCCGAAAGGCCGCTTTTCTGAGTGGGGCAGTGCCCCAGTCTCCAGCCGAACGACAGCAGGCGGCAAAGATAAAATTTGAGCAGGCGTTCGCGCTTCTCCAATCGGGGAAATCCTCGGAGGAAGCGTTGGAACTGCTGAATGCCGCGTTGGAATACGACTCTACGTTTGGCGACGCCTACGTGCTCAAGAGCTATGTCTTGTTAGAAGTGCTTCCGAACCTCGATGGCGCATTATCGGCGGCGAAGCTGGCGATGCAGTATGCGCCCAAAAACCCGGATTCTCAGTATACGCTCGGATTGATTTATGAAAAGCGTGGGCAGTATGGCGAGGCAGAACAGGCCATGCGAGAGGCGCTGGTGGTCAATCCCAACTATCGTGACGTCTATTTTTCTCTCGGCACTCTCTACGCCGACGCGATAAAGGATCAACCGAAATCGGTTGAGGCCTTCACACGCTACCTCGAACTGGGCGGGAATCATGCCCGTGCAAGGGCTGCCGTCACACAGCCAGCAATTCCCACGAAGCCATAGCAGGATGCTCAAGCTGGTTTGTTTTGTTTATCTGGTTCATCTGGTTTAACCAAATAAACAAGACAAACCAAATAAACTAAACAAACCAGATAGACCAGACAAACCAGCTTAGCCTGCCTCCCGCCCTCGCACGACTCATGGCAGGGCAGTGGTGCGCGATGCAACGTCAAGTAATGAGGTGGGAGTGACCAGGATAAGAGGATCTTCAAGGAGAGTTGCATAATTTGCACAGCTGGTGCATATTATCCGCATGTGGATTGCGAGGCAGGTCCAGCCGCTCATCCGGCGAATGGCGAAGCAGTTTCCCGCCGTACTCATCACTGGTGCAAGGCAGACCGGTAAGACGTCGTTGCTGCGGCAGCTCTATCCGAACGCCTCCTATCTAACCCTCGATCTTCCGGCGAACGCAGAGGCCGCGCGCACCGCACCCGACGAGTTGCTTGCGCGGTACCCTCCCCCGGTGATTATCGACGAAATTCAGTACGCTCCGTCGTTGCTGCGGCATCTTAAGGTCAGGATCGACCGAGATCGCTTCCCGGGCCGATATCTGTTGACCGGGTCGCAGGTGTTCCCACTGATGCACGGTGTGTCGGAGAGTTTAGCGGGCCGCTGCGCCGTGCTGAATCTGCACACGTTCGCGCGAGCCGAGTTACTCGCGGCGGGCCGTGCGATCGAGGAGCCCCGCTACCTGTTTCTCGGTGGCTATCCCGAATTGCACCTCGGCGTCGACCCTGACCTGTGGTTTCCTGCGTATGTGGCCACCTATTTGGAACGAGACGTGCGCAATGTGTTACGAATTGCCGACCTGCCGCAATTCAATCGCTTCCTGCGTGCCTGCGCGCTGCGGACCGCTCAAATGGTGAATTACTCCGATCTTGCGCGAGATACCGGCATCGCGCCGAATACAGCGCGCAAATGGGCAGGATTGCTTGAGACCTCTGGCGTGGTGGCCATGAGCGAACCGTATTTCGGCAATCGAACCAAGCGGCTGATTAAAGCGCCGAAGCTCGTCTTCCTCGACACGGGTCTTGCCGCATTTCTCGCGGGATTCCGCTCCGTGCGTGAGCTGACGGAATCCGCGCTCGTCGGCGCCTTCTGGGAGTCGCATGTCCTCGGTCAGTTCCTTCGCCAAGCGGCAAGCCGCGGCGAGACCACGCCGGTCGGGTATTGGCGCACCGCCGGTGGGCCGGAGGTGGACATGGTGATCGAGCGCGCCGGCTCGCTCATTGCCATCGAATGTAAATGGAAGGAGCATCCAGGGCACGCAGATGCCCGTGGCCTGAAGGCCTTGGAGACCGCCGAACCGGGACGGGTGAAGCAAAAAATGATCGTGTGCCGCACAAAAGCCGCGTACACACTGCCCGATGGGACATGGGTGGTGAGCACCTCTGATGCGTTGAAGCGGCTGGCCTCGCAATGAAGCAGTGCGTCCAGCCCCGTGTGAAACCGCGCGGCCGGCGCCGGATGAATGAGGCAGAACGTGCTCGAACCGCGATTGGAAAGTAGCCTGGCCCCGTATTTCAACACAACCTCTACCCTCAACGTTCCCTCTACCTATCGCCTCCAGTTCCCCATCTATAATCCATAATTTCCAATTCATCATCCCTAACTCAACTCAGCACCCAGAACTCAGAACTCCCAACTTTGCCCCTTCAGCCTGTATCCCTTGTTCCTGCCTGTGATCCATAATTCCTCATTCCACATTCCTCATTCCAACCCATAACTCAGAACCCAGAACTCCCTCGCGTCGCGCCTTTCTCGCTCGTCCCGCCTGTCTCGCGCGCACTTGCCCCCCACTCACCACTTCCTACTTGCCACTCACCACTTGCGACCTGACCCTTCACCTCAACCGGTGGGCGACCTGCGAGTAATCAGGGCAGTGGAGCCAGATCCTCCACCCACACCAATCTCTGATCAAAGACCCCGCCGGTTAATGCCTTGTAGAATTTCCGGTCGGCGGTGATCAAACGCCCATCAATCGCCTCGGCCAGGGCAAGATAGAGACAATCGTACAGACTTTGCTGCGTATCCAGCGCCAGGTCATAGGCGGCAGAAAACAATCGTTGATCAGCATGTCGCTGAAGCGGAAGATGCGGTAACTCTTTGAGAATGGTTCTGCCATTCTCCCGGGAGAGTTCCCCTCGTCGAATCTTTTTGGCGATGACGTTACCGAGTTCCATGGTGATGAAGGCCGGAACATGGAGCAGCTGGCGTAATCGCGTGGCCTGGAGTGCGGCTTCAGAATGGATTTCAGGAATGAACCACTTGATCGCCACACTGGCATCCACGACATAGCCGCTCACCGGTCGCGGTCCTCGCGGATGAGATCGGCGCTATCGCTGAATGCCAAGCGGGTTTTTTTCAATCGCCTGCGAAATCCCTCGATTCGCTTCCAGGCTGCCTCGTAGTCCGGCGCCGCTTCTTCCAGAATCGTCTTTACTTCAGATTGCAGAGAGCGGCCATGCTCCTTCGCCCGCTTCTTCAGGCGGGCGACCACCTTGCTGTCGAGTTGCCGAACAAGCACCTGTGCCATATACGCCTCCTGGTTCAGACAGCGCAAAGATAGCAGAATGATAGCACTCGAAACGTGAGCGGTCAACAATACGCAAGACCCATAATACACAAGACCCACTTGCCGCCTCGTGCCCCGTTGATTTAGTCTATCTAGTCTATTCGGTCTATCCGGCTTGGGAGAGCCGTACTCCTAAAGAATCCTGACCGTCCAGAAAAACCAGATAGACCAGAAAGACAAGACAGACCAAGCCAACATGTCTCCGTCGCTCGCACGACTCATGGCAGGGGAGTGAGGCTCGATGCAACGTCAAGCAATGACCCCACATCGATCACACACAACTCAGCACCCAGAACTCAAAATTCAGAACTCCTCCCCCCCCATTCCTCATTCATAATTTCCAAACCCATAACTCAAAACCCAGAACTCAGAACACTCAAGTCCCTTCCCAACCCGAAACTCGAAACCTTCCGCCTCATTCCCAACTCAGAACCCAGAACTCAGAACTTACACTGCCTCCTCCATTTCCGGAACGTGTCAATGAGTTTGGGACACTTGCCGTTGGCATTTAGTGTAGCACCTTGTCCGTCGACGTCGTGCTCGCGTAAGGCGAGACGGCCACGGTCTCCGACACCACCTCGATCCCCTCAACCTTCCGTACGACCCGTTGGTCGTCTGCGATCGAGATCGTGGCTCCTGCGCGATCCTGCGAAGCCGATTCTTCCTTCGGCGGGTTGATCCAGACCGCATGAGGCCGCACGGGTGGCTGGGGCGGCTTCCTGACGGGGATCGCGACGGTATTCCGAACGTGTTCATGGAAGCGATGGCGATGGGGCTTCCGGTCGTGTCGACCGACGTATCGGGGATTCCCGAACTGATCCGCCACAATCGAAACGGTCTCCTCGTTCCACAACAGGACGCCGATGCATTGGCCAAGGCACTGGGCCGGCTGATCGAGAATCCGGAACTGAGACACCGACTCGGCCGGGCTGGGCGGGAAACCATCGTGAATAATTTTGTGTCCGAGCAGTCGAGCCGACGGCTCAAAGAGCTGTTCTCAGAGGAACTGGCTGCTGCGACGCCTTGGGGAGTGAAGGGAACGATCGGGTACATTTTGAAAGGCTTTCCCCGCAATTCAGAAGCCTTTATCACGAGTGAGATCTATCTCTTGGAACGGATGGGGCTCAGACTTCGCCTGTTCTCGGCCTTTCAAGGCGACAGAGCCGCCACCGGATCTCGTGTCCAAGCTATCGCATCCCCGTTGACTTACCTCCCCGAATCCGGCGAGGCCAGGGACGGCGGGTTCATTCCCTGGTTGTTCACAAACTTTCCGAGATATCTTCCCAGCCACCTCCAAGTGCTCCGGATCGCCCCTCGCCGATATCTTCGGACGCTATTCGAGGCGCTGCGGCTGAGTTTCCGTTGCCGATCGGGAGCCTTGTTGTGGCCCAAGAAAGTGTTTTACAAAGATTTCCTCCGCTCAGGCTTCATCGCCTGCCAGGTCAATGAAGCTGGCGATGTCCGCCATCTTCATGCGCATTTCTGCCATGGCTCGACCACCATGGCCATGTTCGCCGGCATGCTGACTGGTCTTCCGTTCAGCTTCACGGCCCATGCCAAGGATATCTATCTCCCGAAGCTGAATCCCGGCGATCTCCTACAGATTAAGATGCGACGGGCCCAGTTTATCGTCACCTGCACCGGCGCCAACAAACAATACTTGGAGGAGGCCTGTTCTGATGGGGCGCCTGTCCATACGATCTACCATGGTGTCGATACCTTCCGGTTTCATCCCTCACCGGACGGAGAGCCCGAACTATCTGTCATCCTCTCTGTCGGGCGGTTCGTCGAGAAAAAAGGGTTCCCGTTCCTGGTGCAGGCCTGTCGGATTCTGAAAGACCACGGCCATCGGTTTCAGTGCCGGATTCTGGGAGAACCGGATGAGCAAAGCGAGTTTGTGCAGCAGCTGATCTGCGAGTTGTCGCTTGAAGACAGTGTCGTCATTGAGCCAGGCACGACCCAGGACGAATTACGCGCCTTGTATCGACAGGCCACCATGTTCGTCCTCCCTTGCCAGATCGTCAACAACGGGGATCGTGACGGCATCCCGAACGTGTTGGCTGAAGCCATGGCCACAGGCCTCCCTGTCGTTTCGACGGATATCTCGGGAATTCCAGAGTTGGTCGTCCACCGTGACAACGGCTTGTTGGTCCCGCAGCGAGATGTACATGCCCTCGCCAAAGCGATGGAAGAGCTGTTGACCGACGCCCAACTGCGACAGAAATTAGGCCAGGCAGGGCGAGACACGATCGGCCGCATCTTCGACTCAGCAACGACCACCAAACAACTGTGTTCGTTATTCGAACAGCAGACGTGCGACAACGCGACCGTTCAGAAAGAATCTCATGCCACTTGCTGCTGATCAACAGACGGTGTCTAGAACTGCGGAATACGGAAACCTGTTCCGTGCTCCCTACGACGCCTGGACATCTGATCAACTCCTCCGTCATTTCCAAACGAGGACGTCGCCGCGCTATTTCTCTGTTGTGGATCCCGTCGAAACCGCGCGGGAAAAGATCGAGCATATTCTCAATGGCCGGTTTGAGTTTAATCAGGAATCCCATGTCGTGCCGACGCCGATCCGATGGACCGTGAATCCCAGTCACGATCGTGAATGGCTGATACTTCTCCACAAATTCTATTATGCCGTTGGACTGGGGATGGCGTATGACGAGACTAAGGCTTCCTGTTACGCCGAGAAGTGGGTCGATCTCACGTCTTCGTGGATCGACGCAGTTCCACTTGACTTCCTACCCAGCGACGTAGCAGGCCGGCGCATCCAAAATTGGATATTTGCGCACTACTACTTTGTGACGATCCATCAATCAGCCGCCATTGATTCCCATTTCTACATGCGATTCCTCGGATCGCTGCATCGTCAGATTTGCTATCTGCGTGAGCACCTCACACCGGCGAGAAACCACCGCACCTTGGAGCTCTGCGCGATCTTTCTAGCGGCCGTGGTGTTTCCGGAATTTGGCGAGGCGGAGGACTGGCGCGCATTTGCCACACAAGAGCTGTCGAACAACATTCAAACCGACTTCCTGCCGGACGGAATCCATTGCGAGCTCTCCACCGATTACCATCATCTCGTCCTCAAGA
>NEWP02000024.1:9603-10158 GCA_002869895.2 Nitrospira sp. CG24E
TCAGCTCAATTACCCCAGGGTAAATTATCTGGAGTCTGCAGTTCTCCTCCTCTGACGATCTCAATGTTCATGAAGTAATGTTCTTCGGCGAAGAACCGATAGAGGCTGACTACCACTAGAGAAGTCATGTCTAAGTGAACAGTCGCTAATTAGGAAAACCTGAGCAACCGAGGAATTGTTTGCCTCTCCAAAGGGCGGGCTGGCTGATCCCCCACTGCGCGCGTCCAACGAGGGTCTTCTGAGGCCCCAACTTCCCCAGAGGGAGTGGGCAGATTGTTCTTTACTGCGCGCATCGAACGAGCACATTCCTATCGTGCGCGTTCTGCGAGCAAGAAGAACGGTCTGCCTGCTCCCTCGCATCCTTCGGAGGCCGCGCGTTGCGCGAGCAACGGGAACTTACCAGGCTACCCCGTCTTCTTTTGCGGATCCAACATCTTCTCCCCCTTCTTGAACACCCCGTAGATCGCCTGCGAGGGACAGGCATCCAGGCAGAGGCGGCAGCTTTCCAGGCAGCGGGAAGCATCGAACTTATAGGGTGGGGTCGAGAGCCAGGCT
>NEWP02000024.1:10258-43284 GCA_002869895.2 Nitrospira sp. CG24E
AAATCGGCCGGGAGATGGGGTTGACCCGTGAGCGGGTCCGGCAGATTGAAATGGCCGCCTTGGCGCGACTGCGCCATACCATTGAACGAAGAACCATGACACAATCCGACTTGCTCTGATCGATGACCACGATCAATTATCGCGCCCTCATTCGCGAAGTCCCTAATTTTCCCAAGCCCGGTATTCTCTTCTACGACATCACTACCCTGCTCAAAGACGCCCACGCATTGTCGGCGATTGCCGATGAATTAACGACCTACTATCAGGGACAGAAGATCGCCAAAGTCATCGGCATTGAATCTCGCGGATTCATTTTCGGAGGGATGCTGGCCAACCGGTTGAACGCCGGATTCGTCCCAGTCCGGAAGCCCGGCAAGCTGCCAGCCGACAGTTTTGAAGTCAAATACAGTCTCGAGTACGGTTCGAACTCCCTGGCCATCCACCGCGATGCGATTGCGATCGGAGAACGGGTACTGATCGTGGACGACTTGCTCGCGACAGGGGGCACGGCAGCTGCGAC
The DNA here is from genome assembly GCA_002869895.2 of Nitrospira sp. CG24E. Lineage (GTDB taxonomy): Bacteria > Nitrospirota > Nitrospiria > Nitrospirales > Nitrospiraceae > Palsa-1315. The sequence goes on from NEWP02000024.1 coordinate 10,779, forward strand.
GGTATCCCTCGTTCGGCAGTTGGGGGGCGAGATCGCGGGGCTCGACTTTCTCGTGGAGCTCCAAGGTCTTAAGGGTCGCGAAAAATTAGTCGGCCACCCCATCCATTCGACTATCCTCTATCCCTAGGGGCTTTCAACTTTTTGCCCACAACCTCTTGTCAAAGATCATAGCCCCGTGCTATGAATGCCGAACTTTTTTTCAGCTATTCGACGTTTACAACAGGAGTAGGACTCGTCATGGCAACAAAAACCCCCGCCAAAAAGAAGCCGGTGGCAAAAGCCAAGGTGCGGGCCAAGCTCGCGAAGCCAGAGAGTAAACCAAAACAGGCTCCAGTTGTGGTTGCCCCAAAACCTGTCAGCATGGCGGTCTCTCCCCTGGCTGCAAGGCCGAAAGAATCGGCAAAAGAACGGGAAGACCGGGAACGCCGCCGCCAAATTCTCCATCAGATGCTGATGCGGAAGCGCCAGGAGATTATCAAGGAGATTGAGGGGAGTCTCGGCCAGTCCCTCATTGAAGATAAACAACGGCGGCTTGAATCTGCGCGCGACGTCGGCGATCAAGCCCTCATGGATCTGGATCGCGAGCTTGGCATTTCTTTGATGGAAATGCGCAACCGCCGACGGCAGGCCATCGACGAAGCATTGACGAGGCTCAACGAAGGCACCTATGGGATCTGCGCGGAGTGCGGTGTCGAGATCAGCGAGCGGAGACTGGACGCCGTTCCGTTTGCAAAACTCTGCGTCGAATGCCAGTCGAAAGAAGAGCTGCTGGAAAAAATCGAGCGAGAAGAAGACCGCGATTAGGCGTTCTCCCGCACGATCGGCCCCTCCCCTGCCTCACAGGGTCCGTATCCCGTCTAGAATAATGCTCCCGACTCCTGCCTTGTCAGGCAAGACTCGCGTTCTATGACGACGCTTGGTACGCTACGTCGGTTACGGGAGTGGGTGTGATGAAGCCAACCTGTCATCGAGCGGTCGTTTTGGCAAGCGGAGGGCTGGACTCTACCGTCACAGCAGCTATCGCCAAGCAGGAGGGGTACGAACTCTTCTTCCTCACGCTGGCCTACGGGCAGCGTCATGCGATAGAGGTGGCGCGGGCCAGACTGGTTGCTGCTTCCTTGGGCGTGGCGAATCATCTGGTGATGAATCTGGATCTTCGTGCCATCGGAGGGTCGGCGCTCACCAGCCTGACTGCCGTACCAAAGGACCGAACGGGCAAAGAGCGTAGCCAGAACATTCCCGTTACCTATGTGCCTGGGCGGAACCTCATCTTTCTTTCGATTGCGGCAGCCCATGCAGAGGCCGTAGGAGCGTCTACCATCTATTTTGGCGCAAACGTGCTCGACTATTCCGGGTATCCAGATTGCCGGCCTGAATTCATTCGCGCATTTGAAGCGGCATTGAAGGAAGGCACAAAGGCCGGCGCGGAGGGAAATTCTCTCCATGTTAAAGCCCCCTTACTGATGATGACGAAGGCGGACATCATCCGGCAGGGAATCGAACGGCAGGTCCCGTTTCATCTGACCCATAGTTGCTACGACCCGGTGGGAGAGCAGGCTTGTGGGAGGTGCGATAGTTGCCTGATCCGGCTGGAGGGATTTGCGAAGGCCGGGGTTGTAGATCCCATCGCATATGCGATATAAGTCCGTGGCTCACGAGATGTGCCAGAAATGCGAGACTGGCTGGAAGTTTTTTTCGCTCACGATTCACGAATGGTCCAGACAGTGATATTGATTCTATGACAAACCAGATGACGCCAGGATTCAAGCTCGGAGTATGTTTGCTGGGGCTCGGCCTCCTTGTGGCCTGCGATTCCTCGCAACCGACACAAGCGGTCGTGAGCAGTGGTCCTGTGCCGACCGAGTTCCAAGCGGGCGAAACGACGTTCAACACGAACTGTGCTGCCTGCCATGGAAAACAAGCAGCGGGAACCGACCACGGACCTCCGTTGGTGCATAAGGTCTACGAACCGAACCATCACGGCGATCAGGCCTTCCAACGGGCTGCGGCCAACGGTGTCCAGGCGCACCACTGGCAATTCGGCAATATGCCGAAGATCGAGAACGTGACTCCGGGAGATGTCGATCAGATTGTGAAATATGTGCGCTGGCTCCAACGGCAAGCAGGCATTCAATAGATCCTCCTCCCTCCGTAACTTCTTGATGTGCAACTCGGTTGCCCAGCCACTCAAGTCTCTTTAATACTCAGGCTCTGTCAAGCGGACAAATCGAGCAAAGCAAGCCGACCAGATAGGCATGGTTCCACCGTGAAACGTGACGTTAACGGTGGATCGTGGATTGATGCTCATGCCTTAAAATACTGAGCCTATTCAATCAGATAGATCTACCAACCAGGGACTCCTCTTTAATCGTGATGTGCGAATGCGCTCGCCTGTCCCTCAAGAAATCGAAACTCAAAAAGGACAGGATTCTCTCTTGAACTGGCGGGAAATCGTCCTCAACACCGCGCCATAGTGGAAAAGGAGCATGGGGATTTGTTAACCTTGCCCGCATGAACGGACACCGATGAAGATACGCATTAGAGTGAACCAATCGGTGGACCGCTCACCCTGCACCCATCGTGACCTGACCTTGGCAGGTCGGTCCCTGAGGTGGCAGGGGTTTGACCTGAAACGTTCAACGGAACGTTATACCTGCAATGCATGCGGTCAACCACTTATCCGCACTCTCAAAACCTCCGTATCCTACGTGCAAAACTCCCATCATCAACCCACTGAGACATGAAACAGGGACTCTCTAGTTTTCTTGAGACTCTACTTTCCTACTAGGCATCGGATGGAGCGTTACCGGGCTTCCATTTGATGCTGCAGCCGATACTGGCTTTTTGGTCGGCATTGACTGCTGTGCCGGCGAGTACTGCATCGATCGCGGCACGAAGATCGCGGCCGGTGACCGGCCTGTTGCCGCCGGGGCGGCTGTCGTCGAACTGCCCCCGGTAGACCAGTCGGCGTTGGGCGTCAAAGAGATAGAAATCCGGTGTGCAGGCGGCCTTGTAGGCCTTGGCGACTTCTTGGCTGTCGTCGAAGCACAGGGGAAACCGAAACTTGAGCTGTTGGGCCATGTTCTTGAGCCGTTCCGGTGCGTCATCCGGATACTGTGCCGGATCGTTGCTGCTGATACCGATAATACCAAGGCCTGTCTCCTGATAATCCTGTCCGATCCTGGCAAGCCCGTCCTGAACATGCTCGACGTAGGGACAATGACGGCAGAGGAACATGACCAGTAAAGCAGCCTTCCCAACAAATGAGTCAAGCGAGTACACTTGTCCGGTTACGACATCGTGCAAGACAAATGGAGGAGCTGTAGTTCCGAACGGGAGCATCATCGAAACAACTGCCATAGGCGCCTCCTTCAGTCATAGGGAACATACAGTGGGGATATTTTACCTATCTGAACTTTCGCCGACTAGCCTGTTCGATGAGTCATGTTTCCTATCCATGCGTCGCATGGGAAGCAAGAAGGAGCTGTTGTGAAAGAAGGCTATCGTTTGATGCTTGTCGACAAAGACGGTGTGTTAGTCAGTGAATTCCAATTGACGGAGAATGCCCTGGCTCAGCCGCAGGCCTTTGTGGAAGCGCTCAAAGAGTCGATTGAGTATGTCGAAGAAGAAGAGCCCTGATGTAGGCGCATCTACCTGGTTGCTCAAGAGAATAACACAACAACATAATTCCTGACGGTGTCTATGCAATACGTCCATCTCGGTCGTTCGGGAGTGAAAGTCAGCAGGCTCTGTCTGGGCACGATGAACTTCGGGCCGGAGACCGATGAAGCGGAAAGTTTCGCGATCATGGATCGGGCGCTGGAGTTGGGCATCAACTTTTTCGACACGGCGAACGTCTATGGCTGGAAGGTAGGCGAAGGGTGGACGGAACAGATTGTCGGCCGCTGGTTTGCGCAGGGAGGCGGGCGGCGGAACAAGGTCGTCTTGGCCACAAAGGTGTTTGGCAGGATGGGAGAATGGCCCAATCAGTCTCGCTTGTCCGCCCTCCACATCAAACGGGCCTGCGAGGAGAGCCTGCGGCGCCTTCAGACTGACTGTATCGACCTGTATCAAATGCACCACGTCGATCGGGAGACAAGGTGGGAGGAAATCTGGCAGGCAATGGAGCAACTGGTCCGGGAAGGCAAGATTCTGTATGTCGGCAGCAGTAATTTCGCCGGCTGGCACCTGGCCCAAGCGCAAGAGCTGTCGCGCAGCCGCCACTTCCTCGGACTCGTGTCCGAACAGAGTCTCTACAATTTGAACGAGCGGACGGCCGAGTTAGAAGTGATTCCGGCTTGTGAAGCCTATGGCATCGGCCTGATCCCCTGGAGCCCGCTCGCGCGCGGGCTGCTGGCCGGAGCATTGGAGCCGGCGAAGGTCGGTCGACGCGCCAGCGAGGATTTGAAAAAAGAAATCGAGCAACACCGTCCAAAGCTGGAAGCCTATGACTCATTGTGCAGACAACTCGGCGAACGCCAGGCCGATGTGGCGCTTGCCTGGCTGCTGCACCAGAAAGCCGTTACGTCGCCGATCATCGGACCTCGCACAATGGAGCAGTTGAACGGCACGATGCGCGTCCTGAGCCTCACCTTAAGCCAGGACACCTTGAAGCGACTCGACGGCATCTTCCCCGGCCCTGGTGGGCCTGCTCCGGAAGCCTATGCCTGGTGAGGCAGGCTTAATCTACCACGAGCGAGGCGAACTGCGCTGATCAAGATTACATAACCATGCCTTTCATGGACAAAACAGAAGAGACGGCAATGCCCTGCTCTGGGTGAAGCTCGACAAGAGAGCCTGTACGATACCTGCCTTCATGCTTGGTGGAGAATCTATGGCGCAGATTACCGAAGTCGCTCCGGACCTGTTCCGCATCACAACATTTCTCGAACCATACAATCTACAATTCAGTCAGTTCTTGGTGCGCGATGACGAGCCGCTCTTATTCCACACCGGCCCACGTGTGCTGTTTCCGGCGGTGAAGGAAGCCGTGGCTGCGCTCATTGATCTCCAGACGTTGCGATGGATCGGGTTCAGCCATTTTGAGGCGGACGAGTGCGGTTCGTTACCAGAATGGCAGGAGCTGGCCAGGCATTCCACGGCGGTCTGCAGTCTGGTGGGTAAGCTCGTGAATGTTGATGATTGTCTCGCGATACGGCCGGCAAAAGGGATGACGGACGGCGAGGTGCTGCAGACAGGCAGATACCGCTTCAGGTTTTTAGCGACGCCGCAGGTGCCGCACTGTTGGGACGCAGGGCTGTTGTTCGAAGAGACACTACGGACACTCTTGTGTTCGGATCTCTTCCATCAAGCCGGTAATGTGGAAGCGGTGACGCAGTCGGATGTGGTAGGCCGCTCTCGGGAAGTTCTCGTGGAGTATCAGCAGAGTCCGTTGGCGAATTATTTGCCCTATGGCCCGCTAACCGATGCGACATTGGCACGGCTAGCAGCTCTGCAACCGAAGACGGTGGCGACAATGCACGGATCGGTCTATACCGGAAACGGGGAACAAGCGCTGCAGGACCTCGCCGCGGTCTTTCGAGAGATCTTGGGCACTCCCTGATAGTTTCCACACCGAGGCAAACACAGACGTCAGATGCGAGTGGTTTCCCGAATGTTAAAGACCCTCTCCAGAAGCCAGTGATACTACAAATTAATAAAGAGATTTATCATGATGGTGTTGTTGATTTGATTGACGAGCTGATCTCTTCGGGTGTTGATTATCTGCATTTGATAGCCTAAATCCACATTGAACTGTGTCATAAACTCGTAATTGAAGCCGACAAAGAATCTGTTTTGGTCGAATCCTGCCTCAGGACCGAAACGTTGGCCGCTGCTCCCATTGCTAATCCCATTCAAGTTGAAGAAAATTTCATCGAACGTTACGAACCCCCAGCTGGGAAACATTGGCAGTGGGACATCCACACGTAACAGCGTTCTGGCGCGCAGAGCAGTGCCACCAGTATGTTCTATCCATCGTTCTTCTAGTCTGGAGCGGCTCTGAATTTTTATGAATGGAAATGCTTCTAGGAATGAAAACTTGTCTTTGTACGTCAGCTGCTGATATATGCGGTGTTCCCCGTTAAATTCAGGCTGATAGACCGTGTTCCACGCATACCCCTGCCACACAGACCAGTTATCGTTCAATTTGTACCCGAGGGCTGTGCGAAGAATCAGTTGATTGAGATCCGATACGTCCTCCCCCAATCGCGGGTTTACCTCCGCGTACCCGAGAAAAGACGTCGAGAGCGGAACGGTCAGAAAGACCGGCGACCACAGACGGAAGTCATTCGACAGGGTCGAGCCGTCAGCGAAGACCTCCGACCCGGCCCCGACCACCAGACCCCATGCCGCTACCCCGATCAATAAATGTGTAAGGCGGGAACGCCATCCCTTTTCTGAAAGCGAGTTACTCTTTCCCATTTGGTCCTCCCTATAAGACCGATATAAACCGCTGTCTTATAGCGAACTTTTCGGCTGTATTCAACAGGGAATCTAGAGCAGTACGAAGAACTCCGAATGGTCTGACGGGAGGCTCGCGCTGATTGTCTGATGCATGGTTTATCTGGAATATTCGTTCGATCCGGCCTATCTGGTCCAACCGGTCCGTCAAACGAAATAAACCAAAGAAACTAAACGAACCAAACAGGCCAGATCAACCAGAGTGCAAAACAGGGTAGCTGGCAGTCTGGATAAGAGATCCATATCATGGTGCTTGAACACGACATAGGCCATGGTTGGAATCGGTTGATGGGACAACCAGAGAAAAAGAACGCGGGAATGCTCACGGAGTTTCTTGTCGAAGACCACCGGCGGCTCGACGGATTGTTGCAAGCGGCTGCGGCTCATTCCGGGACGATCGATGACCAGGCCTATACCCAATTCCGTGCAGGGCTCCTTCGGCATATCGGCATGGAAGAGAAGATTCTTCTGCCTGCCGCTCAGCGACAGCGCGGTGGGGAACCCCTTCCTCTCGCGGCCAAGCTTAGACTCGATCATGGCGCCCTTGCCTCGCTAGTCATGCCGACACCGACTACCGCGATATTGGCAACGATTCAAGAGATCCTTGTGGACCACAATGTGTTGGAAGAGGGAGCGGGCGGGTTGTATGAAACCTGCGATGCGCTGGCCGGCCCAGAAGCAGAACCAGTCCAGGCCTCTCTCCGCGCCGCACGGGAAGTCACTGTGATGCCCTACAACGACAGTCCTGCAGTCATGAATGCCGTTCGCCGTGCGTTGGAGCGGGCGGGGTATCATCTCCGCGAGCAGGATTCGTAGCAAGCATGAACCTTCGCCCCCTTTGAGGTGGCATGCGCGCAGCTCAGCGTCTCGGGAAACAACTTCAGAGGATCCGAACCAGCCGTGGTCTCACGCAAGAGCAGCTCGCGGTGAACGTAGGCCTCTCGCGTACGTTCGTGACGAGACTGGAGCTGGGACAGTACGACCCGACATTGAGCACGTTGGTGAGATTGGCAAAGGCGCTGAGAGTTTCGGTGACGGATTTGTTGGGTGAGAGCATGAGTGGGAATGTCTGGTGGCAGGTCGGGGAACAGCGTTTTCCGACAAGAGAAGAAGCCGAAGATCACGCCCGCCCAGCAGGCGACATGTTTGTCGCTCGTTATCAGAATAAACCGGAGGGCCCCCTACGCAGTCTGCTTCCTATCCGGGAGAAGAAAACTATCGTGGGGAAAAGAAAGAAATCTGAGCCAGAGTCAGACGTTCCGGAGTGAGCTCCACCCACGATTCGAGCGCCTTCCTCTTTCTGCGAAGATCGTGAATTACTGACGATAGCCCAATACATCCTCTTCACGCACCAACACCAAGTCTTCATCGTCGCCTTCCACTTCTCTGGCGGCGTGCTTTTCGTACAGGATATGCTCACCTGGCTTGAGGGTGGTCTTCACAAATGTCTTCTTCTTGACCTTCTCCTTGGAATCCTTGTCCCCGACAAGGCGACCAGCTCCCACGGCGAGGACCTCTCCTTCCTCCGGCTTCTCTTGCGCGGAGTCCGGAATGATAATGCCACCGAAGCTCTTGCCGCTCGGCTCGCCGGCCCGGATCAATACCCAATCATGCAACGGTTGTAATTTCATCGACGTAGGTCCTTTCATTCGCGTGCAGACAATACCGGCGGTGCTCCCAAGACACATCAGAACATTATGATGGTAGGCTCCATCAGTTTAGCACGTCTAGCATTGAAGAAACGAAAATGATCGGGTCTTTTCTCTCCGGTGATTGCGCCGTTACCTGTCTGCGTAACAGACCCGCGTTACCCATCGTGCCGAAGTTGGCACATATCTGGTCTGTCTCGTTTATCCGGTCTATTTGGTTTGCTTGTCGGTATGACCGACTACCTCAAGGATCGAAGCGCCTTCCTCACGTCCTCAATCGGAATCTCGCGCCATGCGCCAGCCTGGAGATCTTCCAACCTAAATGGACCGTATTGAATCCGCCTGAGCCTGGTCACTTCATGCCCCAATGCCTCAAACAGTCTGCGGATTTCACGATTTTTCCCTTGGGTCAGAATCACTTCCAGATGTGATTCTCGTCCGGAACTCTTCTGAATCTTCACACTGTGGCACTGAAGTCTCTCTCCCCCCTCAACTATTCCGACTGTCGCCTCTGCTGCCCGCGTCTCAGTGAATTCTCCTCGCACGGAAACCAGGTAAGTCCTCATCACCTTACTAACTGGATCGGTGAGGGCGCTGGACAGTGCCGAGTCGTTGGTAAGCAGGAGGAGACCACTGGTCGCCTGGTCGAGCCGCCCGACGGCATGCATGTACCCCAAGTCTTCCGGCAGTAGGTCGAAAATCGTCTTGCGGCCCTTTTCGTCGCTGTGCGTGGTGACCACCCCTTTGGGTTTATGAAAGAGGACAAATCGCTTGACCGAGTCTTGAATCGGCCGATCATCGATCGAGACCGAATCCTTTGGCCATAAGACCCACGTGGCCGGATCGTGGATGACTCGACCATTGATGCGGACTCGTCCTGCGCGGACCCATTCCTGGCTCACTCCACGGGAAGCGATGCCAAGCTTCGAGAGCAATCGATCCACGGTGAGACGTTTTGATGTAGCGGCCTTATCCGCCATCCGAGACCCTATCTACTTTAGAAGTTGATGGGTGGATACTGCCTGTATTTCTGGAGGGAACAACGGAAGAATCCACGTAGGATGCTCAAAAAGTCCGTCAGCAAGGCCGCCGGCGAGTCGAAACCGGAGGCGTACCCTTGGGGCGCACGGTGTGACGAATAAGGAACACCACGTCTGTGCGCGCCGCCGAGTGGTGAGGCGGCCGGGTCCCCGTTGAGGATTTCGACGAGCTGAGAACGCCGCATGGGATAAGGCGCGTCTCGGCGCGCCAGGGTCGGGAGGGTGAGAAGGGCGGCTTTTTCAGCATCCTAATTTAGAGAAGGCCGTGTTTTTTGAGATAGTCCTTGTCAATGACGGGGGCCGGTTTAGCTGGCAGCTGTCCCCGTTCCTGCAGCAAACGTTCAACGTATTTCCCAATCAGATCTGATTCAAGATTGACCTGCTCGCCGACTTGTTTGAGGCCCAGAGTGGTCACCTTCGCCGTATGGGGAATAATCGAGACGGTGAAACCACGATCGGTTACCTGGTTAATCGTCAGGCTGATGCCGTCCACGGTGACAGACCCCTTCACGATACAGTGGCGAAGAATTTCAGACGAGGCTTCTATCGAGAAGAGAATGGCATTCCCATCCTGTTGGCGACTGCGAATCGTGCCAATGCCGTCCACATGACCGGCCACGAGGTGCCCGCCGAGCCGTTCGTTGAGCTTCATCGCCCGTTCCAGATTCAGCGGTGCACCGGCCGTAAGTTGCCCGAGGGTGGTCACGGACAGTGTTTCGGGAGAGACCTCCACGGAAAAGTTGTGTTCGGCCTTGTGTACCACGGTCAAACAAGTGCCGTTGACGCTAATGCTGTCCCCGATTTTGAGATCGGCCATCACAGCTGAGGCTAAGATTACCATCCTCGTTCCAGCCAGGGTCTTATCGATTGAAACGATGGCGCCAAGTTCTTCAACGATGCCTGTGAACACAACTATTCTTTCCTCATAATCTGTTTCACAATATAGCCAAACATGACGAGCAGCACGAGCACACCGATGCTGGCCAGCACACCGATGACGATATTCTCAGTCGCGATGGTCTTCATGAAGGGTCCATTATATAGCACCGAACCTACACACGTCTCATCGTCATCCAGAACAGCAACGCTGCGATGAGTTGCAGGCCTGCGATGATAGCAAAGGCGTTGGCATAGTCCAGGTGTGCGATCAGGATCCCAGCCAGGAGCGGCCCGCTGGCATGGCCGATGTCTCCGATCGTCCCTTGCATGCCCATCCCGGCCCCGAGCGTTTTGAACTCGGAACTATCCGCAACCAGCGCGGAGGAGGAGGAGGAGACGACTGCTTCGCCAAATCCGAAGCCGGCCGAGAGCATCAATAGCAGCCAAAACATCGACACCTGGGGAATACAGACGAAGGTCGCCGCGCAGATCACAAGACCGATGATGATGAGCGGCTGACGCCCTACCCCATCAGATACCCGGCCCATGATCGGCTTGGAGACGAGCGACGTGAAGGCCTGAACAGTAAATAGCAACCCGATTTCTCCCGGATTCAATCCCACCGAGACCCCGTAGAGCGGGAGGAAGGCCATCAGTGCCCCGTTTGCAATCATCTTGGCTGCGTCGGTGGAGCTGGTAATAAGGACCTTGCGATTTTTGGCCACCACCCTGAAGCCCTTCCACATTTCTGCCATGAGCGGAGTCATCCCCTTCTCCTGAATACGAGGAGGAGGCGGTGTGAGGTGCAGGCTATAGAAAATCGCAATGGCAACACAGCCGAACAGACCGGCAGTGACGAAGGCGGAAGAGAATCCCGACGCATAGATCAGATAGCCGCCAATGAATGGTCCGAGCAACGCACCGGATTGTGTCGAAGCCGTGTAGGTGCCGAGCGCGGCGCCTCGCCGTTCTCGATAGAGATCTGCCACGGTCGCCAACGCACTCGGCGCGAAGATGGCAGTGGCCAGTCCATGAAAGAAGCGCAAGCCGGTCAATACATCGAGGTCGGTCACCCAGGGATATAGAAACGGCGGGAGCCCGAACGCCACCACGCCGATCTGCAGCAGAAACCGTCGACCATAGATATCGGACAGGGCGCCGGACGGAAGTTTAAGAAATACTCCCGTGAGTGTAGAAACCGATACGATAAGCCCAATTCGTTCAGGACTGGCCCCCAGCGACTCTGCGAACAGCGACAACACCGGCATCCGGACCATGTTGTAGCTGATAAAACAAAACACGCCGACGGTGCAGAGCAGGGTGAAGCTGCGAGATGTCGTCATGGTAAAAGTGCCCTGGATGGCGTCCTGTTGCTGGATTGGCCAAGGCTCTCCAATGCCTGCTTCAAGAAGGCCACTTCTTCGGACGGTAACGATGGGGAGACGGTCGCTTCAAAAATGATCCGATCGGGGTGTTGCCGCATTTCTTGCCCCAGACGGTTGACGACCGTGATGCCCTTTGTCAGCTTCCGTGCAATGGTGCGGTCGAGGAGCGGCCTGATGAGCGACACGAGCCCCGCCAACAGGCGGCTGTTCAATTTTGCATAGGCCACCAAGGTCGTTTCGACTGCCTCGTTGCCCTGTCCATCTTGTCCCGGACCCATTTTCACAAACACGATTGCTTTCCCATTGATATCCGGCAACAGGGTGCTCGTGTGGGTCCCTTCCACATAGTAAATCCGATTGGTGGGATCCTGATAGACGAGTTCGATCATCCCCTCCGTTCCCTCACCATCGTTGACGAAAAAACGACCAGGCCCCCTCGCTTCCGACCTGTAGGGACTGAGATCAAGCCGATTGATCAAAGCCGCGGTCATCGGAGGCCGGTCTAAAAGAAAGCGATAGACTGGTGCGGGAAGCAGCACCTGTATCGGCCCGATCTTGTTGGCCGTGGTGTAGTCGCTGATGATCGACTGCAGGGAGCAGCCCCAGCCTGCTTCAATCTGTTCGACTGGAAAGGTCACCCCTGCATGCTGAGAGGATAACAGGCAGGCCTCCGAATGGACCAAGCCTGCATAGATCATCGCACTCAGCCCAATCACGACGAGCAACAATCGTGAGCCTGCCCTCCGCGAATCCAGCGATCCGGAGATCATCACGGCTGCGTTCGAACTCGGATGGCGAGATGGATGGGAAAGAGTTGCCGAGGGTCCTGCCGCACACGCGCCTGTCTCAGCAAAGTTTCAAGCGATGGCGTCACGGGACCTTCGAAGGAGACCTGCCCGTTGGTAAGCACGACAAGCGGTTTGGACGGATCGATGAGCTGTTCGTTCAGAAAGAGGCTGTAGCGCTGGACCCGGTCCGCTTGAACTTCAATGCGGTTCGGCGCCACGATGGAGACGTTCAATCGCGCATATTCCCGGCGCTTGATCAGATCGTCCCGCTTACTGACCAGATCTTCGGAGAAGGCGGCAATGGCGTCAGTCGCATCGATGCGTACCCATCCAAACGGTTGAAAGTGGCTCGCTTCTCGCACCACCGTCACAGTCGTCGGCAAGGGGTTACGCCGTTGGGCATTGAACCAGTTGACCAGCTCAAGCAATTCCTCCTTAGGGAAGTAATGCCCTCCCGCCATGGGATGCTCACGATCATGCTCTCGATAGACAAAGGGATAGCCCAGCCTAATCAATTCCTTTGTAATGGTGCGGCTGAGTTCCACCGGCATGACCTCGTCCTTGGCTCCGTGGATGATATAGATCGGCGTAGAGCGAAGATTCGCCAGGAACGGCATCAGCACGTTGTCGAGGCCGCTGGCCATTGGTGCGATGCCGGCGAACAGCGGCGCATCGTGCATACCGATAACCCAGGTGCCGATTCCGCCGTTGGACATGCCGGTGAGAAAAATCCGATCGGGGTCGATGCGATAGCGCCGTTGCACGGAACGAATTGTCGCCAGCACCAAATCCTCCGCACCCCTCGTATACCATGCGCCCATCGGAACAGTCGGGCAGGCCAAGACATAGTCTTCCCCCAATCGCGCCTGCCAGCGTTCCAAGTAGGCCTCGCCGCTAAATCCCGCTCCATGCAAACAGACTACCAATCCATACTCCTTCGTCGGCTGATAGGTCTGGGGAATGGACAGCGCCAGATGATAGGCACGTCCCCGTACCTCGATTCGCTCGTCTGGAATAGTCCCTGTCGGCTGCGGGGCATAGTCCCGCTCGGTTTGAATAATCCGTACCACCCGATCAATTGTCGCATTTGGATCTGACACGATGGATAAAAGGGTGCGAGTTGGTTCGTCCGTGCCCGTGCTATCCAGGTAACGGAAGACCTGCGTCTTTAGCTCAGCAGAGGGAACTCCAACGGTCGCATCCGTTTTATGACCGGTGAACGCCGTAAAGATCACGGCAAGCACAGCACAGAGGAGGAGCCTCGTCACAGATCTCCCTCCACAACCAGATCCTTTCCAATGCGTCGAACTCTGACATGGCGCAAGGTCGGCGCCTGGGCCAAGAGCTTTGGGCTGTGGCCGCCGATCATTGCCTTGGCATCCTGCCCTCCCATTAGAATAGGAGCCACATACAGCACGACATGGTTGACGAGTTTCTCGCGTACTGCTGAGGCATTCACTGTGCTGCCTCCCTCAATGAGCAGAGAGGTGATGCCGCGCTTGCCCAGCATCGTCAGCAGGGCAGGAAATGACACCTGCCCATTCTTCAGAGGGAGAGTGGCCAGTTCCACCCCTGCCTGTTCAACGAGACGGCGGCGTGACTGAGATGTACGACTCGTGGTCACGATCAACGTCTTCGCCTGGCCCTGCTTGGTACAGACCGCTGCTGCCGCTGGCGTCCTGAGCTTGCTATCAAGCACGACGCGTAACGGTTGTCGTAGGGCCAGCTTACGTGGGCGGCCGGACAGTCGCGCTGTCAGTGCAGGATTATCCTTGAGCACTGTGCCAACCCCGACGAGCACTGCATCCACCTGACTCCTGAGTCGATGCGCATCTTGTCGCGCGAGCGGACCGGTGATCCATCGGGACTCTCCCTTCGCTGTCGCCACCTTTCCATCCAAAGTCATTCCGGCTTTCAGGACCACATAGGGACGTCCGGTCGTCACCCAGTGGAGATAGGCGCGATTCAACTCTACTGCTTTTTCTTGTGCGACTCCCGACGTCACCATGATCCCGGCCCTGCGTAAGGCGGCAATTCCCTGTCCTTTGACCATCCTATTGGGATCGGCCATGGCCACCACCACCTGCCTCACGCCGGATTGCACCACTGCCGGCAGGCAGGGGGGAGTTCGTTTGAGGAGATGGCAACAGGGTTCGAGCGTGACATAGAGGGTCGCGCCCCTGGCGCGCGACCCTGCTTGATTGAGCGCAAGAATTTCTGCGTGAGGTTGCCCAGGACCGTGGTGATAGCCACGGCCAATAATGCATCCGTTCTTGACGACGAGGGCGCCGACCATCGGATTCGGGCTGGTCTTACCCCGACCCTTCGCTGCGAGGCGAAGAGCCAGGGTCATGAAGTGGAGGTGCGGTGTAGTGGCAGTCACCGTTTCTTGCGCGTGACGCGCGGTCGGCTGCGAGGCAACTGAGCCGACTTCGTCTTCGTAGTCTTCGTCGTCGCTTTCTTCACCGTTGCACGAGATCGTGACGCCTTGTGCCTGGGAAGGGAACGGCTCGATCCAGTTTCGGCCAACGATGCATGGGCTGCCGCGAGCCGCGCAATCGGAATACGATAGGGCGAACAACTCACATAGTCCAATCCGAGCTCATGACAGAACTCGACAGAACTGGGATCGCCTCCGTGCTCACCGCAAATGCCGAGCTTAATTCCAGGACGGGTTTTCCTGCCGCCGGCGATGGCCTGCTTCATCAAAGCCCCCACCCCTTCTCGATCGAGCACCGCAAAGGGATCCGCCTCCATAATGTTGGCCGTCCGATAAAAATCGATAAACTTCGCCGCATCGTCGCGAGAAAATCCGAACGTAGTTTGTGTAAGGTCGTTCGTCCCGAACGAAAAAAACTCCGCCTCTGTCGCAATACGATCGGCCGTCACGGCGGCACGAGGCAACTCAATCATCGTGCCGACAAGATAGGAGAGCTTGACGTTGTACTGCTTCATGGTCTCCTGCGCCACCTCGCGGATCAAGTCTTTCTGCGCCTTCATTTCCGACACCATCCCCACCAGCGGGATCATGATCTCCGGGACGATCGTCTTCCCTTCCTTGGCCAGCTCGCACGCGGCCTCCATGATCGCCCGCGCTTGCATACGGGTAATCTCCGGCATCGTAATCCCAAGCCGGCACCCGCGCGACCCGAGCATCGGATTAAACTCGTGGAGTTCTTCGACTCGAGCCAACAATCGACGCTTTTCTTGCAGCTTGGCTCCGTCGCGCCCGGTCAGCTCCAGCTGCGCGATCTCCACCATCAACTCTTCACGCTTCGGCAAAAATTCGTGCAGCGGCGGATCGAGCAAACGAATGGTGACCGGGTAGCCGGCCATCTCGCGATAGAGCCCGATGAAATCAAGCTTTTGCAGAGGCAAGAGCTGATCCAGAAATTTTTCCCGCTCTTCTTTTGTCCGCGCCAAGATCATTTTCTGCATGATCGGGATGCGATCCTCGGCGAAAAACATATGCTCCGTCCGGCAGAGGCCGATTCCTTCTGCACCGAAACCACGCGCGATGTTCGCCTGATCCGGCACATCTGCATTGGCGCGGACGCGCAACCTCCGCACGCGGTCGGCCCACGAGAGAATCAATGCAAACCGCTGGTACTTATCGGACTTACTCGCATCCAACTTACCTTGGATGACTTGAATGATTTCAGATTCGACGACGGGAAGATCCCCCTCGTACACATTGCCGGTCGATCCGTTGATCGATAGGTAGTCTCCCTCGCGGAATACCTTGGCCCCGATGCGAACGGACTGGCCATCCAACACTTCTACTGCATCGCAGCCGGCCACACAGACCTTACCCATCTGCCGGGCGACCACCGCCGCGTGGGACGTCATCCCTCCCCGCGCCGTCAGAAACCCCTCTGCAGCATTCATCCCATGAATATCGTCAGGACTCGTTTCCTGCCTGACCAATACCACACGGATACCGGACTCTTTCATCGCCACAGCACGATCCGGAGTGAGAGCGATCTTCCCTGCTGCTGCGCCAGGACCGGCCGGAAGCCCTTTCCCCAACGGATTGGATCTTGCCTCTTCTTTCGTGTCGAAAATCGGGTAGAGATATTGCGCCAATTGTTCAGGCCCAATCCGCTGGACCGCTTCCTCCTTCGAAATCAGGCGCTCTCTCACCATGTCGACCGCAATCTTCACGGCAGCGATACCGGTCCGCTTACCGACCCTGGTTTGCAACATGTAGAGCTTGCCCTCTTGGATCGTAAATTCCAGATCGAGCATGTCCCGGTAATGTTTTTCGAGTCGCTTGTAGGTATGCTCCAATTCCTTGTAGGCCTCCGGTACATTCTTCGCGAGCGCCGTCACTGGAAGCGGAGTCCTGATGCCGGCGACGACATCCTCGCCTTGGGCATTCATCAAACACTCACCGAAAAAGTTTTTGTCGCCGGAAGCCGGATCGCGCGTGAATGCCACACCGGTTCCGCTCGTCTCTCCCATGTTTCCGAAGACCATCGCGACCACGTTGATCGCCGTACCCCAGGAGTCGGGAATTCCGTAGAGACGCCGGTAGGTGACAGCCCGCGCCCCAAACCAGGAGGAAAAGACGGCATTGACCGCCAAGCGAAGCTGCTCGAGCGGCTCATCGGGGAACTCTTTCTTGGTTTCTTCCTTGATGAGTGTCTTAAAGCTGGCGACCAATTCACGGAGACGCCGGGCATCAAGATGGGTCTCGTGCAAGACGCCGACCTCGGCCTTCTTATGCTTGAGGATCGCTTCGAAATGTTCGCGCGGCACGCCCATGACAATGCTGCCATACATAGCCACAAAGCGGCGATAGCTGTCCTGAGCAAATCGATCGTTGCGCGTTTTTGCCGCCAGCCCCTCGACCGTCTTGGTTGTGAGACCGACGTTCAAGACCGTATCCATCATGCCGGGCATCGAAGCCCTGGCGCCGGACCTGACCGAGACCAACAATGGCCGCTCAGGATCGCCGAACCCCATCCCCATCGACCGCTCGACCCGCTTGAGCGATTTCAGCGCGGCATCCCACATGCCGGAAGGATACTGCTTGCCATTTTTGTAATATTCGACGCAGGCCTCAGTTGAAATCGTAAAGCCGGGCGGAACGGAGATACCGAGATTCGTCATTTCGGCAAGTCCGGCGCCCTTCCCACCGAGAAGCTCTTTCATGTTGGAAGTCCCTTCGGCCACACCGTCGCCGAAGTAGTACACATATTTCTTAGCCACGCCGCATTCTCCTTCGCGTTGACGTCAGTTCAATTCAATGGGCGACTGATGCTCCATGGCCGGCAACGGATTCGAGATGCAACCGATACCGTCCAACGAGATACCATTTCGCCACCAGCCCACAGGCAATGACTGCCACGAGAATCAGCACCATGAAAAGCAGCCGATAATCGGCGTGTACTCCCCGATCCGCATAATACTGCCCGTCCGGTCCATGCCGAAGCTTGAGATCCGGTTGAATCTGATGAGTCTTGCCGGATTTGTCTGAGAGATTGATCCACTCCATGCAGAGGCGCACCGGCTCTGCCGCTCCCGTAACGGACTGCCAGCCGAGTTTAAGGCAAATATCTTGTTTGGAATTGAATACATCGGGGGCCGTTGCCAGTTCATCGAGATTGATTCCACTGGCCCATAACCCAACCAACACGATCGCGTTGCAGAACAGGATCAGGGCAAGAGATACGCCGATGGTGAACCGACGGATTTTCTTCGCCCGACGTTGATCGTCTGACAATGAGTGATCCATCCCCACACCCGATCGCTTTGTCTCACTTGATAGGTGGTCCGGATGAGTCCCCTACTGCGCGCGTCCAACGAGGGCCTTCTGAGGCCGCGCGTTGCGCGAGCACGGGGGACTTATCGGACCACCTATCTCTTACCCTCCTTGTACCACAATCTGCGAGAAGTCCGCGAATGACATAAACAAATCATCCACGTGTTTGAGCAGCGACAACCGGTTACTTCGGACGATCGGATCCTCTGCATTGACCATGACAGCCGTGAAGAACGCATCGATGGCAGGCTTCAGACGCACCAGCGCGTCCAGAGCTTGGCCATAGTCTCCACGGGTCATCGCGGACTTCATCTTCTCCTGCTCTTCTGTCGTGGCCTGGTAGAGCGCCGACTCCGTAGGATGCTCGAACCGCGTCAGATCGACCGGTTTGCGATCCCACTGCTCTTTTTCGACGAGCCGGTGCGCACGCTTGAACCCGACGATCAACGGATCAAACTCCGGCTTCGTGGTCACGGATTCAAGCGCCTTCATTCTCAGCACGAGATCGACGAGATCCAACGCCTGGTCATGAGCCGGCTTGAGCACCGCTTCGATGACATCATCTCGCAATGCATAGATGACCCGACCATAGTGCCGAACCCGTTCGAAGACGAATTCCGTCATGCGCCGCAGGCCCTGCTGTTCGGAATCTGGCATCCCCTTGAAGCCATCGTCGGAAACGAAGTTTCTCGCATTGCTAATGTAGCGCCCCAAGTTGGTGCGCAGGTTTCCCTCAAGAACAATCCGGACAATGGCCGTGGCATTCCTGCGCAACGCAAAGGGGTCTTCCGATCCGGTGGGTATGACTCCTACGTGGAAGAACGCCGCGATGGAATCCATCCGATCGGCCAACGACAGGACTTGACCGGCCAGGGTCCGAGGCAATTCGCCTTCGATCGATCGCGGGAGATACTGTTCCCTGATCGCCTGACTGACCGCATCAGGCTCACCGTCATGTTTTGCGTACTCGCCCCCCATGAGGCCCTGCAGTTCAGGAAACTCACCGACTACACCGGTGAGAAGATCGGCCTTGCACAGATCCGCTGCCCTCTCGCAGGCCCGTTTCAGTTCGCCGTCATGAGGTCGCAAACTTGAGGCGATGAAGCCGGCCAGCTTCCTGACCCGTTGCTGTTTCTGAGCCATGGTTCCGAGCTTCTGATGGAATGTGACACCAGCAAGCTTCTTCACACGGTCTTGTAACTTCACCTTGCGGTCTTCGTCGAAGAAAAATTTGGCATCGGCCAAACGCGCCGCCAGAACCCGTTCGTTGCCTTCACGGATGAGAGTCATGTCTTTCACTTGGTTGTTGGCCACCGCGATGAAATGCGCCACAAGTCTGCCAATATCCTTGTGCATCAAGGAGAAGAACCCCTGATGTTCTTTCATGGAGGTGATCAAAATCTCTTGCGGCACCTCTAGGTAGGCATCCTTGAAGGATCCGACAATGGCATTGGGACATTCGGTCGTATAGACCGCCTGATCCAGCAGATCGACATCGACGTTCAGACTAAAATTGGTCTTCTTGCAGATCAGGGCAATCTGATCTTCGATCACGCGTCGCCGACGCTGAGGATCGGCAATGACCCCGTGACGTTCAAGCCCCTTCACATAGGATCCGTAGTCTCGGACCGTAATCCCTCTTGCACTCCCTAACACGCGATGGCCTTCCGTCCGATTCCCAGCGGTAATCCCCGCGGCTTCGATGGGAAGCGTGGCCCCTCCGTACAACGCCACCAGCCACCGTATCGGCCGAGCGAACCGTGCGCCGGTGTGATTCCACTTCATCGCCTTTGGAAAAGAAAGTTTTGCGATCAACGGCGGAAGAAGTTCTTTCAAAACCACGCTGGCGGGCTGCCCGAGTTCCTGCTTCACTGCAAAGAGATACTCCCCCTTCGGGGTCTGTCGAATCTGCAACTCGTGGACGGTAACTCCTTGCCCTGCGGCAAACCCTGTCGCGGCTCTGGTCGGTAGGCCAGCCTGATCGAATGCCACCGCTTTGGAAGGCCCCATCGCCTCCTTGACCATAGAGGTTTGCTGAGTTGCGAGCCCCTCAACCACTAGAGTCAATCTTCGTGGAGTTCCCAGCGTACGGACGGACTGAAACGTGAGACGTTGGTCTTTCAACAGCTGCTCAGCAGAGTCTTTGAGAGAAGACAAGGCAGGAGCGATAAACTGGTAGGGAAGTTCTTCGACGCCGATCTCAAGCAACAACTCAGCAGCGGTTACCGAAGAAGGACGCCCACCCTTCTTCGTAGCAAGAACGGAACGTCGACGTTTCTGAGCCTTTGGCATGGATCCTTCTGCTGGGCTAAGACCGACCAGCGACAGTTCTTGAACGTGCGCCCGATAACTTTGCTCCGCCACGCTCCATCCTACGATTGAGCAGCGGATGCCCCATCGCTGCGCGCTCTTCGATGTAACGTTCGGCACATTGGCGCGCGAGGGCGCGAACTCTCGCGATGTATCCTGTCCGCTCTGCCACACTGATCGCACCACGGGCATCCAGTAGGTTGAAGAGATGCGAAGACTTGATACAGAACTCGTAGGCCGGCAGCGTCAATCGTTTCTCGGTTTTGGCCAGCAACCTCTTACATTCTCCTTCGAACGATTGGAATGTGGCCATGAGCATCGCCACATCGCCCTCTTCGAAATTATAGGTCGAAAACTGGACTTCAGTTTCGTGATGGATGTCGCGGTAGGTAATCGAATCGTTCCACGCCAGATCGAAAACGCTATTCACCTGTTGCAGATACATGGCAATCCGTTCCGTCCCATAGGTAATCTCGACGGTAATCGGATTCAGTTCTATGCCGCCGATCTCTTGGAAGTAGGTGAACTGGGTAATTTCCATCCCGTCGAGACGCACCTCCCAACCAAGGCCCCAGGCGCCTAATGTGGGAGACTCCCAATCGTCCTGAATGAATCGGATGTCGTGCTGCTTCGGGTTAATCCCCAATTGAGCCAGACTCTCCAGATACAACGCTTGAATGTTGTCGGGCGCCGGCTTTAGGACAACCTGATACTGATAGTAATGTTGCATGCGGTTCGGATTTTCTCCATAGCGTCCATCTGTGGGACGCCTGCATGGTTGGGGGTAAGCCGCCCGCCATGGCTCAGGACCCAGGGACCGGAGAAACGTAGCCGGGTGAAAGGTGCCTGCCCCCATCTCGAGATCATAGGGCTGATGGATGACGCAGCCTTGCTCGGCCCAATAATGATGCAACGTGAGGATGAGATCCTGGAATGTCACGAATAGTCCTGTCGTTGATATGGGAAGCTGAAGGATTCTCCGCTAAAAGCAGTAGGACGAGCACAGAAACTAACAGGACGCGCAGAAGCTGTCAAGGCATAACCCCTCTATGATCAATGGCTTGTGGAAGATTACAGGGGCACGAACGGATAACCATTTAGAGCCAGATCCTTTGAACTGCTTTATTCATATCTTTCACATTCACCCTTGACGAAACCAGAGCTGATCCTCTATTGTATTTCTTGTTGATAAACTTACTCATGATTAGCGACACACAGAATGAAACTCTCGAAGAAAAGTGAGTACGGACTTCGTGCGCTACTGGAACTCACGCTCTTCCATGGAAAGGCAACACTACAACGACACCATATCGCAGAGCGCCAGCATATCCCGGTAGAGTTCCTGGAACAGATCCTTCTCGCCTTGAAGCGCGCTGGACTAGTCACGAGCCGCCGTGGAATGAACGGCGGCTACGCACTACTTAAGCCTCCAGGAGAGATCACCCTCGGCCAGGTGATTCGCATCTTGGATGGCCCCCTTGCTCCCATCGGATGCGTGAGCAAGACGGCCTACCAGAAATGTGTAGACTGCCCCTATGCTAAACATGCCCAATGTCCGGTGCAACATGTGATGGGTACGGTGCGTGATGCCATTGCCGATATCCTGGACCACTACACACTCGACGACTTCGTCTCCAGCCATCGCAAAGGATAATCATGGACGTCGTCGTACTTGTACTGATCACCTTCGCAGCGGCCACCGTCAATGGTGCTTTAGGATACGGTTTCTCTTCAATCACAGTTCCCGTCGCACTGCTGTTTTATACGAATCGTATTCTGAATCCGGCGTTAGTGCTCGTCGAATTGGTCATCAATGGATACGTCCTCTTCATCAACCGCAAGAGCGTCCCGAACATTTGGTGGCGTGTAGCGCCTATCCTGATAGGCCTCGTGATCGGAGTCGGGATCGGCAGTTATATTCTCTCCCTCGTTCACCCGTCCTGGGTCAAGTTTGTGACTTACGTCATGCTGTTGCCTCTGATTCTGCTCCAAGCAGCCGGTATTAGAAAACCTATCAAAGCCGAAAAGGCCATCGCGATCCCCTTCGGAGTGGGAATTGGAACTCTCTATTCCATCACCACCATCTCAGGCCCTCCCCTTGCGGTTCTCTTCAACAATCAAGGATATGTCAAACAGGATTTCCGGGCCGCGCTAGGCGTCATTCGAGTGGGGGAAGCGGTCATGACGGGAATCGCCTACTACTTCATCGGACTCTACAGTTCGGCCAGCATGGAGGTCATTCTGTATATCGTCCCCAGCGTCCTCTTGGGAATTCCGCTCGGAACCTTTCTCATTCGTTGGATGGACCCTGAAACCTTCAGGCGAATCTGCATGGCCTTTGACGCCTTGATCGTCGCATTCGGATTGTCCAGAGTGCTTACCGAGCTAAACCTGGCCAACGCGATCACCACATATAGCATCTTCACGATCATGATGATGGTGAATGTCTACTTGCTGTATCGATTTTTCCGGGACAGGACCGTTCCATGAGAGGGAAAGATGGACAAACCCAACCTCCTAAATCCGAGCATCGACCGACAATCTCGCGTACTTCGCTTACTGAGCCGACCACCAAATAGTGCGTAGTTTCTCACGCGGCATAGCGGACATGTTTCTCACGACAGAGGTTGGTGATCACCTGCGGTTGTTTCTGGCGCCGATACAAATGGCTGCGCACGATGGCCAGGAGTTCGGTCCGGTTGGTCGGACGGCTCTTGCCGGGCCCGTTGGTTTTGACGTCTTGATTCAACAATTCATCGGGGTTCAGTTCCGGGCAGTAGCCCGGCAGCCGAATTAGCCGCAGCCGCAACGAGTGCTTGGCGGCCACGCGCGTAGCGGCTCCGGATTTATGCACCGGATGCCCATCCACGATGAGATAGATCTTGCCGGCCACCTGTTTGAGCAGCCGCTGCAGGAACGTCACAAACACCGACGCCTTGAACGTGCCCTCAAACACCATGAAGGCGAGCGCCCCCTTGTTGGTGATGGCCGAGAGCATGTTGCATCCGAAGCGCTGGCCGGTGGCCCGCACGACCGGGGTTCGTCCGACCGGCGCATAGCTCGTCCCGGGTACATGGTCACTGCGTAGCCCCATCTCGTCCCCCCAGTAGATCGCCGCTTTGTCCCGCTTGGCCTGCCGGGCAAGCGCCGGGTATTCCTGCTTCAACCACCGCGTGATGGCCGCATCGTTCCGTTCGTAGGCACGCCGCACCGGCTTCTGCGGGCTCAAGCCCCACGCCCGGAGGTACCGCCCCACCGTCACGAGCGACACGGCCATCCCGTATTCCCGCGCAATCAGGCTCGCCACGGCGGCCCGCGTCCAGAGATAGAACGGCAGCTTCAGCTGATCGGGCAGCTTGCCCACGATCAGCGAGCGGATACGCGCCGCGCGCGTCCGGGTCAGGCGGCCCTCGCCCGGGCGCCGGCCCCGCCGCTTGAGCGTGAGCGCTCGCAGCCCGCCGTCCCGGTCGAGCCGCCTCCATGTGCTGACCGCTCGCAGGCTGGCCCCGAACGTGCGCGCGGCCTCAGTCTGCGGCATGCCGCCGCGCACCGCTCGCACCACCTGTCGACGCAACAGGTGCAGCGCCGACGGCTCCAAGGTCCTGGCATCCGTTCGTCTGGGCATGCCAGCATGATAGCACACTACGCACTATTTAGTGAACTGATCAGTAAGTCACATCTCACTCACTCTGTCATACGACTGCGGATTCTACAGGCCCACTTCTTAGGAAACAGAAACCTTCCCGCGTTACCCAGTCTGAGCTCCCACCTATCCCAACCTCTTGCTGATTTGGATCCCCGCTCATTTATAGGCCCTCATGGTTGGGGGATGGAGATGGATGGGCGTAAAAGCGCTCTGGGAGCCGAATGCGCCTGTATGGGCACCCCTTCAGACTGTACAGATTCAACATATCCACACCGTTGCGCCACTATCGAACTCTGTAGATAGATTAAGAGGTTACGCCATCACGCCATGGCACATGCCTTGCTCTGCTATCAAGCATGTTTAACTTCTTGTTCATCCGCAAGCACGAAGTAGCCGGAACATCCATCAACAAAACCCAATCGCACCGTATGGAGCAGATCTTGAGCGCATCCACCAAGCAGCCGTGCTTCCCACGGACCAGCGGCTCAAAGATCCCTCGCACACCCTTGCATCTTGCCTCCATCATTACCGGGCTTCTCCTGACGATGATACCCCTGCTGACAGGATGCGCGCCAGAAGAACAGACCGGCAGCGGGTCAACAGCGACATCGGTAGGAGCCACCGCGTCTCTCGAATGGCAGCCGGTTCAGGACCCCTCAGTCATTGCCTATTTCGTCCATTACGGTCGGCAATCACCGGGTCAGCCTGGTAGCTGCACATACGAAAGTTCCATGTATGTCGATTCTCCGTCAGCCATGATCACTAACCTTGACCCTAATACTCTTTATTACTTTTCGGTCAGCGCCTATAACGGTCTAGAAAGCCCCTGTTCAGAGGAGGTCTCGACCGTCACAGTACCCCCTACCTCCTTGCCCAATCAGTCAGTCCCCCTCGCATAGCCCCGCGACGCTGAACACAATCCGTATCATCGGGCGCACCCGAATGACAACGGTTCATGCCTCCTCTCGCGCGGGGCAAGTCAGATAGATTCATAGAAACAAGATAGGCCAGGCAGACCGAACAGACCAGCTGAACAGTTAGTTCAACCGGTTCAGACTTCCCGTCGATCGGGCGAGATTCACGCGCGCGGCATTGAGCTGGAAGAGGGCGTTGACGAGATTTTCTCTGGCGCGGGCTACGGAAGGAAGTCCATTGGTCAGTTCGAAATGACTCGCCGTCGTAATTGCAGCATAGCGCTCGTCCGCGAGATCCAGTTCCTTAGTCGCAGCCTGCATGCCGATTCGAGCGATCCAGACTTGTTCCTCCACAGCCGCCAAGGATGCAACGGCATCGGCAATTCCAGAATGAATTCATGCGCACCGGCCAGCTTGGCCGCCTGCATCACCTGCTCCATCGCCAAGCCTGGATCGGTCAGCACAATGTTGTCGCGCACGGAACAATTGAAGAGAAAGTTTTCTTGGAGCACCACGCCCACCTACCGGCGGAGCCACGCCGGATCCACCTGCGCGAGGTCTGCACCGCCTACCAGAATACGTCCCCGCTCCGGCACATAGGAGCCTGTTGCACAATCCCCTTGACTACTAGTTAGTTCGTATGATAAATCGCGTCCCACGTGGCGAGAGAAGGGCGCAATGGGAGACAACTTTCCCGCTGTGTGGTTGTCCCTAGACGGTCTCTTATGCCGTCGGTATGGCAGGACTGGCTTGTCCCGGATGTGGTGGCCCAAAGGGGAACACAACGAATAAAATTCTGATGCCAACGGTTGGATCAAGAGTCTGTTATCGAGTATTATAGAGGCGGAACTGTTGATCTAGAACAAGGGTTATTCCTCACCTGAGAATTAACCATGACCACCAGCACACATGGACTATCCGCAGGCAATGCAGGAATCATCGACTACGGAAGGGCGTGAGGTATCTTGAGCTCCCTTCTTTTTATCGTCAGCCATGGCTGGTATCGTAATTTTCGATGGTCGCGTTACTTGAATCACAGACACATTTCCAAAACAATCGGCCTCTTCCTATCAACCAGTTCAAGGCCGATTAGCATGTGTTATCCTAATTGTCACCTGTGATGTGCCCCATGGGGCGGGACCTCGTCGATAGACCAGACTCACCATTTAGAAAAACAAGGAGGCGTGAATGACGGGAAGGAATTTCGGGATGTCGATCATGATGATGGGGAGCGCTCTGATTCTGTCAGGAGGCATGGCCTTCGCTGAAGATGATCCCCCTTTGCCCCCGATTCCAGCCGAGTATGCAGACAAACATATGCCGGCTGGAGGGTGGACGGATGCTAAGGCTATAGCAGAGGGAGGGCTGATTTACAGCGGCGAGGCGAATCCGCAGGTCAACTGTGGAAGCTGCCATGGCAAGGATGGTGCGCCGGTAAAGAAGGGTGCGCGGGATCTTCGTGACCAGAAAAATGTCGGTCGCTTTTCAGACAGCTTCTGGTTCTGGCGAATAGCGGAAGGTATCCCGAAGACGAAAATGAAAGCCTGGAAGAGCATGCTGTCGGAGGAGCAGATCTGGCAAGTGATGGCGTATGAGCACCAGTTTTCGCACGGAGGCCACCCATCCGAACATACGGATTACAAACCTGCTAAATAAGCAGGGGACACATCCGAATGCCCTGAGAGTAGGGCTGAAATCATTCGGTTCGTCCCACGTCGAATGAGAGAAGAAACCGTCAGGGCAGTCCAAAATCAAAGGAGGCGTCATGTCCAAGAGTATTTCACGTAGCGTGCGTCATGCCGGATTGATCAGCGCATTGGTCATGGCTCCGTGTCTTGCCATCACTGCAGGCGTGGTGTCAGCGGAGACCATCAAAGGCCAACTGGCGACCGCACCCAATGTTCCCCCTCCCATCACACGAACCCAGCCCGCCACCGTCCTGGTCACTTGACGGTTGTGTGGGGCTTGTAGAAGCTAAGAGGATCCAGGTACTTACTGAATGGGATCGGCTCCCAATACTGGCCGTACTGCCCTTTCCCCGCACCTCTGCCTGGATCCAGATAGCGCTTGGTCAACGCCTCATGCAACTCCTTGGGGCTGGCGGACCGATCAAGGTTCAGCGCCTGGTAGGTTTCCTGGGGGACGCTGGGAAAGTTTGCCTGAGCTGTTGCCGCAAGCAACACCCCGCAAACTACCAGGCCACATCTCAACCAGAATTTGTTGGTCATATTAACCCTCCCACAGATGATAATTGCCCTATTTATAAGTCAGCCACTCTAATGATCGTTACGTGTGTATGTGCCAGTATTCACATCTACTATTGTTCATATTAGCGGTCACTAATTAGCGTGACGCGCATATATATCGCAGCATATATTCGATGTCAATATATTAAGTGGGTTTTATGTAAAAAATATGCATGTATTTTCGCATTAGGCAAATTTGCAGCCATCAGAACTCACACAAAGCTTTGCAATAAATAATCGGACTTGGGACGAAAAGAGAAAACCCTTGTTTCCCTTCGCTAGGGCCTTTCACGATCGATGAGGATAGTGACTCCATCCGCTCCAGGCATCACCGGCTGGCTTGTCCCCTCTAGATCTCCACTTTGCGGCATAGCTTGGCCGGACTTGGACAGGCGAGCCACAATTACCACCGTCCCCACATCAGAAAGCTTCCTGGACGGCATCATACTATTCGAGTCATCAAGCCGAAATGTGAAGGGCAGATCCTTTTTTGTCGCCCGAACAATGGCTACGGGCATTGGTGGACCATTCGCCTCGCGGGCAAACACAAATAATGTGTCCGTCGCGGATCCCTTCCCAGCCAGGCTCGGCGCTATCGTGACCTTGCCGCTAATCGTAAGTGACTGTCCGACTAGCCGCACAGATGCAGGAGACTCCGCATATACTGGCACTGCCGCAGCGAACAACACACCGCAGACCAAGAGACCACATCCCAACCAAGATTTGTCGACCATGCGCGTACTCCCCGTTTGTTAAAACACAATATTATGGCTTTGAGTGAACTAATGCTTTAGCGGACAGCGCGCATATATCTCAGCATATATCGGAAGATGTCAAGTGGACTTGCACAAAAATCATATTGCTTAACGCAATAAGCAGAGTACTCGACTGATGCATGCCAAATCAGCGGCAGGAGCTATCGTAACGTGTGGAGCAATCGAAGAGCACGACGAGCGGACTTCTCAGTATTAAGGTCTTTCACGATCAATGACTATGTTAATCCCATTTATCCCAGATTGTATCGGCTGACTCGTCCCCTCTAAATCTCCGCTCTGGGGCATGGCCTGGCCAGACTTCGAGAGACGGGCAACAATCACCACTGGTCCTGCGCTGGAAAGTTTTCTAGAGGGCATCGGGCTCGTCGAGTCATCGAGTTGGAACGTAAAGGGCAGATCTTTCTTCGTCGCCCGTACGATAGCCACAGGCATCGGTGGCCCACTCATCTCGCGAGCAAAGACAAACAATGTGTCTGTTGAGGACCCCTTGCTAGCCAGGCTCGGCGACATGGTTACCGTGCCTCTGATCGCGCGTGGCTGTCCAGCCTGCTTGGCCGGCTGGACCGGCGCTACCGGTTCTGTATATTCCGTATTCGCGGATACCATCCCTTGGCCGCCACTAAGGTGGCTCTTAGCTTCTTCAATCGCAGCCACCAGTTGCTGCGTCATCTCCGGATCGACGTCCGCAGGAAGATTCGCACGAGCGAGCTCCCAGTCCTTGGCTGCACGCGCAAAGTTATTCCGATTGAACGCCACAGTCCCTGCCAGCATCAGCGCCTTCACATTGCGTGGATCAATCTTCAACGCCTGTTGAATCAAGGCCTCAGGCCTCCCTTCCAACTTGCGACCATGGAGCACGCCCATGGCATCTGCGTAATCGGCAAGTAGCTGGGCATCATCTGGAATCAGTTTTGTGGCATTCTCGTAAGCCAGAGCGGCTTCGGCATGGCGCCCCATCCCCATGTATGAACGAGCGAGCAATGCCCACCCCGTACCATCATTCGGATTCTGCTCCATTTTCTGCTTGAGCCGTTCGATCAACGGGCCAAGTCCGTCAGCGAATGGACTACCATCTTCCCCTCCCGTTTGCGCAGACAACGAGGCAGCAGGCGGCTCTGTCATCGCGAGTGGATTCCCAATTTGCCAATAGAGTAACCCGCTGACTGTCGGGACGATGATGGCGATGGCGATGGCAACCGCCACCGGCCTGGCATGCATTTGCTGCCAGGCTATTTTAGGTGTTGGTTCCGTCGTACCGGTCTCTTCCAACAAACGGCGTTCAAGCTCGCGTCGCGCTTGTTGATACAGTTCGTCGGTAAGCACGCCATTTGCGCGGTCCTGTCCTAATTCTGCGAACTGCTGTCGGTAAATAGACAGGGTCTTTTCTTCCTCTCCTTTTGCAATGACCGCCTTATGCCTTAGCAGGGGCCACAGCAGCAGACCGAGGACGAGAAGGGTCATCGTCGATGCGATAAACCAAAATAGAATGGTCAAGGGCGATTCGCTCCTTCGGAGAGCATTTGTGCAACACGGTTATGCTCTGCTTCCGACAATGACACCTCGATCAACTTCTTCTGCCTCCTGCGTAGCGCAAATACCAATGCCGTCGAGCCTCCAATCAGCAGGAGGAAGGGTCCCACCCAGAGTAAGGTGGTTGAGGTCTTGAGAGGGGGACGATATAACACGAAATCTCCATATCGTGTGACGAGGAAATCAATGATCTCCTTGTCGCTCATATCTTTGACGATCATTTCACGGACTTCTCGGCGCAGGTCTTCGGCCAATGGCGCGTTCGAATCAGCCAACGTCTGGTTCTGACAAACCAGGCAGCGAAGCTCTACAGCGAGCGCTTTTAACCGGGCTTCAACCTGAGGGTTCTCAGCGAGCGGGATGGCTTCATAGGCCGCCGCAGCAAGACCCGGAAGAAGAAGAATGATTACTAAGTAGAACCACCTCATTGATTCTGCAGCTCCCTGATCAGCGGCAAAATTTTCGTTTGCAAAATATCCTCGC
Organism: Nitrospira sp. CG24E; assembly: GCA_002869895.2. Classification (GTDB taxonomy): domain Bacteria; phylum Nitrospirota; class Nitrospiria; order Nitrospirales; family Nitrospiraceae; genus Palsa-1315. The sequence continues at coordinate 40,654 of NEWP02000024.1, forward strand.
GCAACGGACCAATTTGCTTATAACGAATAACCCCCGCCTTATCGATTACATAGGTTTCCGGTACGCCATAGACACCATAATTAATGCCGGCACGCCCCGACTCATCCACCGCGACGATCGGATAGGGATTACCCCACTCTTTCAACCAGGCCAGCGCCTCTTCCCTTCGATCCTTATAGTCCATGCCGTAGATAGGCACGACGCCTGATTGTGCAAGCTGGATGAGGACAGGATGCTCTGTCTTACAACCACCACACCAGGAAGCCCAGAAATTGAGCAGCCACACCTGGCCCTTCAAATCGTTCGTCGACAGCACTTTCTGCTGATCGTGGAGTTGCGGAAGCGAGAATTCAGGCGCCGGCTTTCCCACCAAGGGCGACGGCAATTCACGCGGGTTGAGCGTCAGGCCGATACCAAGAAAAACGACCACGACGACAAAGATCCCGAGCGGGATGAGGAACCGATTCATGAGACTGTCTGCCGAGCCATCTGTGTCGTGGCTGGCACTTCGACATCTTTACGCCGCCACGCAAGCCGATACCGGCGATCGCTGATAGCCAAGACACCGCCCATCGCCATGACTAAACATCCACCCCAAATCCAATCGATAAAGGGCTTGTGGTAGAGCCGCACACTCCAGGCTCCATCGTCGAGTGGCTCACCCAATGACACATAGAGATCGCGCAACAGCCCGGGAGAAATCGCAGCTTCGGTCATGGTCTGATTCTGCACAGTATATCGTCGTTTTTCCGGATACATCACCGTCACATCATGCCCGTCCTGGCTCACGTGAATCGTTCCACGCGCTGCGATATAGTTTGGTCCCTTGTACTGTTGAGTTCCGTCAAACCGGAAGGTATAGCCGCCAAGCGTGGCCGTCTGTCCGACATTCATCCGTACGTCCTGCTCAACTTCAAAGCCCTTCACCATGGTCACACCTGTGATAAACAGGGCGAGTCCAAAGTGGGCCACAACCATTCCCCAATATGATCGAGGCATCGAGGCCAGTCGGCCAAAGAGACTGTTTCCATCCGTATGGGCAAGGCGTTCACGCAAGTCCGTAGCGATCGTCGTCGCAATCCAGATAGCCAACAAGAGACCCAGACTGACAAGGGGGGACCAATGGCCCAAGACAATCGGTAACACCAGAGCCGTTGTAACACTCACCCCGAATGCCCAACGCAGGCGCATGGCTAATTCCGGCAGGCTGGCTTTTTTCCACTGGGCCAGAGGGCCGATCCCCATCAAAAAGATAGCGGGTGTCATCAGCGGGACAAAGACGGTGTCAAAATAGGGTGGCCCGACAGAAATTTTCCCGAGGTCCAACGCGTCCAAGAATAGAGGATACAGGGTGCCCAACAGCACCGACCCCAAGGCCGCGACCAGTAACACATTATTCGCCAGCAGCATCCCCTCGCGCGAGATGATGGAGAAACCACCGCCCAGTCCCACGCGCGGCGCGCGCCACGCGTACAACATCAGTGAGCCTCCGGTCACCACAGCCAGGAACACCAGGATAAACAGACCACGCTTTGGGTCAGTGGCAAACGCATGCACTGAGGTCAACACGCCAGAGCGGACCAAGAAGGTTCCAAGCAGGCTAAGGGAAAACGCCAAAATGGCGAGCAACACACTCCAGGCTTTAAAGCTGCCCCGTTTATCCGTGACCGCCAACGAGTGAATCAACGCGGTTCCAGCCAACCAAGGCATGAATGAGGCATTTTCAACCGGATCCCAGAACCACCACCCGCCCCAACCCAGTTCGTAATAGGCCCAGCCGCTCCCCATCGCGACGCCAATAGTCAGAAAACACCACGCAACCGTAGTCCAGGGACGTGACCAACGTGCCCAGGCCGCATCCAGTGTTCCCCCGAAAAGTGCCGCGATCGCAAAAGCAAAGGCGACGGAGAATCCCACGTAACCCATGTAGAGCATCGGTGGATGTATGACCATCCCAGGATCCTGCAACAGAGGATTGAGATCTCGCCCATCGAATGCAGCCGGGATCAACCGCTCGAATGGATTGGAGACCGTCAGCATGAATAGGAGAAATCCCATGCTGACCAAACCCATCACGCCAAGAATACGGGCACGCATCGCTTCGGGCAGATGGGCTGACAGGAACGAGACCGCAACCATCCATATCGTGAGAATAAATACCCAGAGAAGTAACGATCCCTCATGGGCGCCCCAAATGGCTGCGAGACGATAATGAAGGGGGAGCTGAGAATTCGACGTGGCCGCGACATAGAGCACAGAAAAATCCTTGGCCGCGAAGGCATATCCCAGACAACAAAATGCCAGCAGGACCAAGAGAAATTGCCCGCGCGCGGCCGGTTTTGCTACGGACATGAGCGCGGAGTTTCCAACCGCGGCACCGTAGATAGGAAGACTCCCCTGCACCACCGCCACACAAAGCGCGAGAATCAAAGCAAAATGACCGATCTCTGGAATCATGGTGGCTCCTAGCGTGGATTGACGACCAGCGTCTTGCTGGGTTGGGCGCCTGACGCCTTGGCTTTGGCCAGCGCATCCGCGGCTTCTGGCGGCATGTAATTTTCATCGTGCTTGGCCAGCACTTCGCTGGCGAGGAATGTCCCATCAGGCCCGAGTTGCCCCTGGGCCACCACG
>NEWP02000024.1:43384-51522 GCA_002869895.2 Nitrospira sp. CG24E
AGTCCTCACCCCAAAAACGATTAGGCCGCTCCTATTACCGATATTTCTTATCGAACCATAGGGACCATCCCCAATAACCCAAAGGAATGGGAAAACCGGGGGCGCTTATGAGTCATGTGTCATTCCAGAGCGATACGCAATGCAACTGCGGTAGCCCAAGGCGCAAAAGCAAGTGAGAGCACAAAACAAGCTCCAAGTAACGACAGATTCGCTTCGCTGCCGACTCCAGACAAGCTACTCGTGACCGCGCCAGCCCCAAATATCAATACCGGGACAAAGAGGGGAAGCACAAGGAGGGCAACCAGCAAGCCGCTCCCGCGTAATCCAAGAGTTAACGCGGCACCGATAGCACCAATCATACTTAATGTTGGCGTGCCAAGCAAGAGCGATAACGTCAAGACCCCCAGCGATTCCCCGCCCAGGCCGAATTGCAAGCCGAGAAGAGGCGAAAGCAAGACAACTGGCAGACCGGAGACGACCCAGTGAGCAAAAACCTTACCGATAACGAGCACCGCTAGAGATTGTGGAATCAACGCCGTCTGTTCCAAAACACCGTCGAGATAATCAGCCGTAAAAAGGCGTCCCAACGATAACAGGCATGCTAGTAGGGCCGTGACCCACAGCACACCGGGGCCGATCGTTCTCAACACCGCTGCCTCCGGCCCAACCCCCAAGGGAAAAAGGCTTGCGACAATAACGACGAAGAAGACCGACATCGCCACATCCGAACGATGCCGCATCGCCAGCAAAAGGTCCCGCCGGACAACCCCGCGCAACGCCTCACTCATACTGGGCTGGCTCATCGAGTCAGCCTCAGGTGCTGGATGGAATCAGTGGGAAGGGCAATGTCCTGATGCGTGGAAACAACCACCATACCACCATTACACAGGTGTGAATGCAGGCGCTGAGTTAGGTAATTTGTGGCCGCAGCATCAAGTGAAGCGAAGGGCTCGTCCAAAAACCATAACGGACGTGTGGAAAGCCAAAGACGCGCCAGCGCCACGCGACGTTTTTGTCCTTGCGAGAGGACCCGCGTGGGCAAAAGGTGAATCGGTCGCACGAGCCCCACAGACTCCAAGGCCTTTTGTACGATCGCGCGAGAACTGTCGTCCCCGGCCAGGCAAGCAGAGAGCGTGAGGTTTTCGATCGGAGTGAGGTCATCTTTAATCCCGTTGAGGTGCCCGATGTAGGTGAGCTGAGAACTATAGAGTTCCTTGAGTTGGCGGATATTTTCCCCCTGCCAAAGAATCGTGCCTCCATCGGGCGACAATAGGCCGCAGAGAATGCGGAGAAAGCTGGTTTTCCCACTGCCATTCTCGCCTGCCACAGCCAATAGTGTGCCCGGCTTGACTGTCACGCTGACGTCTGAAAATAACTGTCGTTGGCCACGACTGCCACTCAGTGTGACGGTTTGAAGCATATTTGAAGAAATCCCGCTGAGGCAGAGGAAACGGAAACACCGGAGCCTCGAATCCGTTTGAATCGCGCTGTTGGTGAACGTTTTCTTGACATCTGTTGACGCTTCAAACGATTCAACTACTGCTGAAGCAGTACTCCATTCCCAAACCCGATACCACGACAAGTGACGGCGATTTTCAGATTTTTAAGAGAGAAGGTACTTCACACCAGGATTGTCTCCCATCTGATACCGGCAAGTCAAAGTAGAATGACGCGGCATGGGTTGAGCGCCTTTCCGAATCCACTGATTAGGCCCTTGTTCCAATCCACTGGGCATCAAAATTCATCCGCTAGACCTTCCCTCTTAACTGCGACAGCAGCGATAAACCTAGTCAGGTTTCCACCCGACCCCGTAAGAGCCAGGACTGGGCCGAGTCTTGCGGAGGAGCGTTTTTACTTTTCCACTTGACCTATGCAGTAGGGAGGGGGGCTAGAATCTTGCCCTGTTTTAGTGGCATTATGGGGATTGCACATCAAATGACACGTCATTCTTAACGCCACCATGCAAAGGGGTCCTTGCGCGCAATCGAGTACCAGATCCGCGCAAGATAAAAAGTAGGGGGGGGTCGGCATATTATGATGAGGCACGTGACACGGGCAGGTGCTACAGCGCTCATGCTTGTCGCAGCACTGTACCAACCCGATGTAGCCACGGCACATGGCGGCGGCGACTTGGAACAAGACCCCTGCATACGCAAGATTGGTGAGAGCGCCGTGCATTTCAGCGCCTATCAGCCGCAATACGAACTGAAAGAGCAGTACTGCACGGAAATCCCCCAGGAAGGCGATACCTATCTGGTCGTAGACCTCGTGGACCCGGCGCTGCGCAACGAGCCAGTCGGGATGCGAGTCCTGAAGGGAAACGGAAAGAATGAATCCGAGGAACAAATTGTAGCGGACGTGCGTCCAAGCACCCATCCGGACGGGGTGCTCAGAAGCGAAGTCAGGCTTGACGAGGGTCTCTATACGGTCATCATTGAGTCGGAGAAACGGAATCTTATGAAGCGCCCCCAGTATCTCCTGAGGGTCCACATGATCGACTATCAGAAGCTGGTCATGTCCATTGGTGGACCGTTGGTGGGCGTGCTGCTGTTTGCCTGGCTTGTGTACAAGATCATACGATCGAAGTGGCTGCGGAGGTGGTGGACTGCGGCACCCAGCTCGTAGGGCACCCGGTATTCCGGCCCGCGATCATACGGTTCACCATTCCAGAGGGAGGATCATGACAATGTTTGTGCAATTTCTAAAACCTGCAAGCCTGTGCCTTCTGATCTTGGCAATCGTGACTTCATTCTCCACACAGGCCCACGCTCACGGAGGGCTCGCACTAGCCGAGGACATGTGCAGACTCACGGTCGGCCCCTACAACATGCACTTTACCGGCTATCAGCCTGACAACACACGTAATAAGGAGTTCTGCGAGGATATTCCAGCTACGGGACGCACAGTTGTGGTGCTCGATTATATGGACGACGCACTCCGCCCGTTGCCCACAGAAGTTCGAGTCATTAGGGATACGGGCTCGGAGCAGGACATTCAGGCGGTTACAGTTCTCCATCTGCCGCCCAAGGTCTACCCAGCGGGTACCGTCAATTTTGAATATAACTTCGACAAGCCTGGCAAGTATATTGGTCTGGTTACTGTCGGCGGCACGCCAGAGCATATATCGCGATTCCCGTTTTCGGTGGGTGAAGGGAAAATGTGGATGCCTCCCTCTTACTTCATAATTGCATTTGTAGGAGCTGCCATTGTCGTAGCGATTATCTTTATCACCATGCGCGGTCGTCGTAACACTTCGGATAGCGCCGTGTCATAGATATCCAGGTAGCCAGTCTTTCGGTCTCAGCGGGCCGTCAGCAAAACCAAGGCGATCAATGGCTACCGTTGCTTGTCCACCATGGCCGAGAGCGAAGCTGAAGCCCTATGGAATCACAGACCGTTCATGCGCAGGATCGCTTCTTTATCATGCAAGACAAGAAGATGGCGATAATGTACATGTCATACCGGCTCAGATCCGACTCTGGTACAGTATAGAAATTGGACGTGACTAGTAGATGATGAGGAGACCGACGATGTCGTGGAAATTTCTGAAACCTGCCGGCCTATGCTTCCTGTTACTCACACTTGGGATTCCCCTCTCTGCACAAGCGCAGCATACGCACGAATTGGAAAAGAACTTCTGTATACTCAAGGTCGGACCCTATGGCATGCACCTGACCGGCTATCAGCCAGACCTCTCAGCTGGGAAAGAAAGCTGCGGGGAAGTTCCGGGAGTCGGGCGCACGGTGCTGGTTCTCGACTATATTGAAGGGGAACTTCGATCATTGCCCGTGGAAGTACGAGTCATTAGAGATACGGGCTCGGAGCAGGATCTTCAGGCAATCACCGTCGTCCACCTACCGCCCAAAGTCTACTCGAGCGGTTTCATCAGTTTCGAGCACACCTTCGACAAGCCTGGCAAGTACGTCGGTCTAATAACCTTGGGTGGCATGCAGGAGCATCAGGGGCATACGGCGCGATTCCCGATTTCGATAGGGGAATCAAACATGGTGTCCCACTTCATGCACTACATCATAGTGATCGTTCCAGTCACAGCGGTGGCCGGTGGAGCGGCAATCTTCTTTTTCCTGCGTGGGCGTCGTAAGACTTCTGCTAGCACCGTGGCATAGATGACCGGCTGCAGCGAACTCAGGGAAAGCGCTGAGCCGAAGCACAGCGGCCCAACAGTTGACAACTGCACTTGGGCTCGGTGGTCGGAACGAGGAGGAGATCCAATGGAATTATGGGTGGTTCGCGCGCTCAAGCTCGTCGTGGTGGGCGTGGTCATGGCAATGGCAATGTGCATGCATGTTACCCCAGTACTGGCACATGCAGCACTGGTCAAGACAGAGCCGCCTCGTCGGGCTGTCCTCGCCAAGGCGCCATCGCAAGTGCAGCTCTGGTTCAACGAGGAAATTGAGAGTGCCTACGCGTCGCTTGTCGTGCTCGATACCGGCAAGAACCCTGTCACCGAAGTCAAACCTCAACTGGCATTGGATAATCAGAAATCCATTGTGCTCCCGCTACCGGAATTGACGCCCGGAAAGTATTCGGTGAAGTTCCGGGTGCTGTCCTTAGATGGTCATGTGATTCAGTCGTCCTTCGATTTCACAGTAAAGGGCACCCTGCAAGGGAAATGATCGAGGTCATCGCGGCGCTGATCCGCTGGCTGGCGCTTGCATCCAACATGATCCTGATCGGCGGCTGCGTGTTTCTTGCGATTGCCGGGCGCGAGAAAACCGTATTCGACAGTCCATGGTTCGCCCGCCTCACGCGTCTGTTACCCTGGCTGACGGTCACACTCTTATTAGGCCTGCTGGGCTTACTTGCCATTACAACAGCGCAGATCACGGGCATTGCCGAAAGTGCTTGGCACCCGGGAGCATGGCTCGACCTCGTACAGAAAACCCGCATAGGACTGGTCTGGAAGTGGCGCGCCGCCCTCGCGCTTCTCCTGTTCGGTGTCGCCCTCTACGTTCGGTTCTCACCAAAAGCACACTGGCCGTATGTGGTATGCGCGATCATTGCTGCGCTCACGCTGGCTGTGGGATCGCTTGCGAGCCATTCCGCAGCCGGAGATCTATCCGTCATATCGGTGTTGCCCTACGTGCTGCACATCGTGCTGGCGAGCGTCTGGGCTGGGGGACTGCCGGCCTTTCTTACCCTATTGTTCGTTGCCACCGAGAAGCAAACACCCAAAGAAACCTACCAGTCTGGCGTCCAGATATTAAAGCGCTTTTCGGCAATGGCTCTACCCGTGATGGTCGCTGTGGTTGCCACCGGCATCATTGTGGCAGATCGCATGGTGGACACGAGCTACGCCGCATTGGCCGCGACGAGCTATGGCTGGTTTCTCAACACAAAGGTTTTGCTGCTCGCGGTGATTCTCATAATCGCCGCGCGCGCGCGCTTCTCATGGATGCCGCTACTCAGTCAGAACGATGATAGGGCTGCGGTCGGTGGAAGGGGACTGCGCCGGTGGGTCACAGTCGAAGTCGTGCTCGCCTCGGCTCTGGTATTAGCGGCAACATTATTGGCAAACACCGTACCGGCAAAACATACGGTCATTGAGGACTGGCCCTATCCATTCCGCTTCTCTATCGACGCCACCTGGGGGGAGTTAAGCGTCATGATCCGTGCAGGGGTGGGAGTTACGCTGCTTGTCCTTGCAGGTGGAGCCGTCGCAATCGGTAGGTCCAAACGCTGGGAGACCAAGTGGCGGATTGCCATCCCGGCCGGACTTGTAATCTTTGCACTGGCTATTGCACTCCCCTCCTTTGCCGTTCAAGCATTTCCAGAGACCTACCGCAAGACGCCAGTTCCATTCGATGCCATTTCCATTGCCAATGGTGCAACCCTATTTGCTGCGAACTGCGTGCCCTGTCATGGCCCCCAAGCCAAGGGCAATGGTGTACTGGCCAAGACATTTTCAATACCACCGGTGGATCTGCTCACAGAGCCTCACACGGCCAAGCATACTGCAGGCGACTTTTTCCACTGGCTCACCTACGGCATTCCCGGAACGGGTATGCCGGCATGGGCGAACAAGCTTTCTGAAGAGGATCGCTGGGATGTCCTAAATTTTCTCCATGCCATATCCCGCGGCTACCAGGCACGTCTCATTAATCCCTATGTCGCACCCAATCAACCCTACGTGGTCCCACAGAACTTCTCTTACTCCACCCATAACGGTGCCAGTGGAACATTGAAAGATTTCCGCAGGGAAAAAGTGGTGTTGCTGGTACTGTTTTCGTGGCCTGAATCGCGCGCGAGGCTAGACCAATTACGGTCGGCTTACACCACGCTAAGCGGCAGCGATGATACAGCGGTGCTGGCCGTGCCCATGAATGATCTTACCCAGCAGGAGATCGCGACAATCATCGCAGACATGCCTTTCCCGGTGGCGACGCAGGGTGCCTCGGAGATCATGCGCAGCTACTCCCTGTTCCGTCGAACTCTCAGTAATCCCGATCTAGCTGGCGAGGGAACAACTCCGAAACATATGGAGTTCTTGATCGACCGCTACGGCTTCTTGCGAGCGCGATGGATCCCTGCGGTGGACGGGGCCGGATGGACGGATAGCACTGTACTCATACAACAAATTGAACAACTCAACCGAGAAGCGGAAATCCGGCCTGCACCAGACGACCATGTACACTAATCCTCATGCGTATACATAAAATTAGACTCGGATTAGAGTCCAGGGATAGGCGAAATTTCGAGCAACTGAAGCAGCGGCTTCGTTCATGGCGACGGATGCTGCTTTTTGATTTTCACCCATCGCCGTAACGGGCGGCGTGGGCAGATTCATCGCTTACCGTCTTCCACCGATTTACTGCGAAATTTATCCATAAGATCTCAATATAATCAATATACATATGAGATCTGTGAGCCATTTATGAGTCGGCACATGAGAGGTTTTTGATCGAGAAATATTCACATAATAGTATTTCCAGGCACGAATCTTGCGGTGCGTTTCAACGCTCCCGCCACTTGACATCCAGCAACATTTTGTATACTTTGCCTATCAAACGATCTATGCACTTAACTCCAGTACGTTCTGATTATACCGCTTACACGCCATTACTTATTAATGGAGTTGTCTCGTAGAGGACTATATGCGTACTCTCGCCGAGTTTGAGCGGCGTTTTGCCACAGAAGGTGCATGCCGTGACTATCTGGCTAGGCTGCGGTGGCCAAATGGATTTTGTTGCCCCCAGTGTACAACCGGCGGCAGTTGGTCAACGACTCGAAGTCTCTTGATGTGCCGTCAATGCGGATATCAAGCATCGGTCACAGCAGGGACGATCTTCCATCGAACACGAATTCCTCTGCAGGACTGGTTTCGAGCTATATGGTGGATGACCGACCAGACCCAACGGCTCACCGCCTCGGGGCTACAGCGCCTACTAGGTCTTGGCAGTTATAGAACAGCCTGGTTGTGGCTCCAGAAACTGCAACGAGCGATGGTGCGACCTGGCCTGGACCAGTTGGAAGGCCAGGTTGAAGTAGACGAAACATATATCGACGGGGTCACGACGAGGGAAAGCTCACGGCACCGGGAGAGCAAAGCTTTAGTCGCAATCGCTGCGCAGATTGATCGGAAGGGAATTGGACGAATCCGGCTGCGTCGAATTCCAGCCGCCTCGGCAAGCCCTCTCATATCCTTCGTAAAACACGTGGTTGAACCAAGCTCTGTGGTCATCACAGATGGGTGGGAAGCCTATGCAGGCTTGAAGCAGGCAGGCTTCAAGCACCGGCCACGCATGATCAGCCCTACCGAGAAAACAGCGACGACCTTACTACCCCGCGTACAGCGAGTGGCCTTACTACTTAAGCGCTGGCTAATGAGTGCCCACCAGGGCACACTCTCCGGTGAGCAACTGGATTCCCATCTTGACGAATTCACGTTTCTCTTTAATCGTCGGACATCGAGGTACCGTGGCAAGTTGTTCCACAGACTTGTGGCACAAGCTGTAGCGATCGAGTCTTCTCCATTTTCCGGGTTGGTCGCGGACAGCTAAAACATTGGATATGGACTGGAGCTAAGTGCATAGCCATTCGCACGTATTTTGCAGAAGGGATTCAGGTTTCCACCTTGGATATTCTACTTGACATCAAGAAACGGTATCCGCTACTGT
>NEWP02000025.1:0-694 GCA_002869895.2 Nitrospira sp. CG24E
CGTCTTTACCATCCGTAAGCGGAAGATCCGGGTTATTTCTGCGAGAGACATGAGTGCGAAGGAACGGAGAACGTACGATGAGCAAATTAAAGCCAAGACCGACGTTCAAGAGTGAAGCGCAGGAGGCCGCTTTCTGGGCGTCGCATGACTCAACGGAGTATATCGATTACTCGAAAAGCCGCAGGATGATCTTCCCAAAGCTCAAGCCATCGACGGAAACGATTTCACTCCGGCTGCCCAAATCCCTCCTAGATCAGCTCAAGACGTTGGCCAACAAGCGCGATGTCCCCTACCAGACGCTCCTGAAACTCTTTGTGCTTGAACGAGTGCAAGCGGAGCTCTACCCCAAGACCGCCAAGGCGTCATAGGGGCAGGATGGGATGGGCGGAAGCGGCCAGATGGTCCTTCTTGTTCGCCGAACGCGCACGATGAAGGGATGGAATGACACCCGTGCTGATCCCTTGCTCCCGGAGCGCGCACGGTGACAGTGCTCGTTCGATGTGCGTACTGAAGGCTAGCTTGGCGATTTCCTGGGTGGAGGAAGGACAGGGAAGGCCCTCGTGGGACGCGCTGGCGGACGGAACAGCCTCGACACGCTTGACAGTCAAGACAGTTGCTGCCCCCATTTCTTAGATTCTGTTCGCTAACCCCATTCAATTGTGTCCCTGCAAATTATCTCTACTGCCATAATATC
>NEWP02000025.1:794-15022 GCA_002869895.2 Nitrospira sp. CG24E
AAGCGCGGCCTCCTCTAGCAGAATGCTGAAAAAGTCCGGCAGCTTCGTTCTCAGCTCGTCGAATTCCTCAACGTACCCGAGAGGGTACGCCTCCGATATTTATCTCGCCTGCGGCCTTGTTGGACGACCATTTTGAGCATCCTACATGCCTTTATGAGCTGTGATCCTGCGATTCCAAGAAATGCTCTGCATCGATCGCGGCCATACAGCCGGAGCCGGCGGCGGTCACAGCTTGGCGGTATGTCGAGTCCTGCACGTCGCCGGCGGCGAAGACGCCCGGCACATTTGTGGCGGTTCCCTCTATCGTACGGATGTACCCCTTGGCATCCATGTCTATTTGGCCGCTGAAGAGACTGGTATTTGGGCGGTGCCCAATTGAGACGAAGACGCCGGCGCAAGGCAGCTCTGTGACCTTGCCGGTCACGAGATTCTTGACTCGTACTCCTGTCACCACGTCATTCCCAAGAATATCTTCGACGGCGGAGTTCCAGACGAACGAGATCTTCTCGTTCTTGAACGCTCGGTCTTGCATGATTTTCGAAGCCCGCAGTTTGTCGCGTCGGTGGACAATCGAAACTTTGGTTGCGAACTTGGTCAGGAAGGTTGCTTCCTCCATTGCGCTGTCACCCCCGCCAACGACGATCAACTCTTTCCCTTTGAAGAAAAATCCATCGCAAGTCGCACAGGTTGAGACGCCGTGCCCCGTAAGGCGCGCCTCGTTCTTCAACCCGATCTGAATGGCCGATGCGCCGGTTGCAACGATGAGGGTCCTTGCTCGGAGAGTCTCTTCTCCGTCAACCGTTATTTTGAACGGACGATTTTTCAAATCGACGGCGGTGACGTCGCCGGTTTTGAAGATAGTTCCGAACCGCTCGGCCTGAGATCGCATCTCCTTCATCAGCTCAGGGCCCATGATGCCTTTGGCAAAGCCTGGGTAGTTCTCGACTTCGGTCGTTGTGGTCAGTTGTCCGCCCGATTGCCATCCCTCGATGAGTAAAGGCGAGAGATTGGCCCGTGCCGCATAGACCGCGGCGGTCAGTCCAGCCGGCCCCGACCCGATGATGACGACATTGCGCATGCAAGAGATGCTAACACAGCGGGGCAAAGAGAATGAAGCAATGGGAAGCGATCTGGAGAATTAGCTGTTCCCCGAGTTATCAGGCGTCGCTTTTCTCGACCGCTTAAAGGCTTTTGTCAGGGCGAGCTGCGCATCAGACAATCGACAGACTTGTAATATTCCCTCAGCCGGAGTGGCGGGGTAATCGCTGGGATCGATCTGCGCCGCTGTCATGTGCAGCTTGCGGAGCCAAATGGGTGGGTCGTCGGGATCAATCGGCATAGGGCCATGATAGCGCAGAAAAGGGAAAAAGCCTATTGGTTCCAGCTTGCCGATGGCGGGATCTTGCTCGGGGGCGGTTTCAGGTCTCCTTGCTGCTATCGTGTGGTGGGCCATTGCCATTCGTGCTGCAGATGCATTTGTACTTGTGGCGGTCACCGGCGTCTGGTTTGGTTTGGCTTATGTCTGGCCTGAAGCACGGAAGGGACCGTGAGCTAGCAGATGGTTGAGAGAGTCACACGATTGAGAGGCGGCCTTTCTGATCAGCCTGTGGGGAATCCAGGTTCTGTGGGTCCCCCGTGCGTGGCTTCCTCTCCGGCCTCGTCATATATTAATGCAACCGGTTTGGAAGTCTTGATGTAGATAAGGCAACGCACCGTAAAGGCTTGACACAGAGTCTCGATAGGTGTACATACACTCATATGAAATCTAGCCATGCTCAGGTGCTTAGTCAGTGCCCGCAGTGCGTATGTTTTAATCTGCTCAAGTCAGCCCGGGCGATCACTCGATTTTATGATGCGGCACTTCAACCCATTGGAATACAAGGTACGCAGTTTTCTTTGCTCGCGGTCCTGCATCATGTGGGAGAGTTACCGATTACTGAGATAGCCGAGGTTCTTGGCGTGGACCGGACTACGCTGACACGTAATCTTAAAACATTAGTCGGTCGAGGATACGTTGGGGTTGATCAGGGGAAGGATGCACGAACCAAGTCGGTCAAATTAACCGGTGCGGGCCGAGACATTTTGATGAAGGCACTGCCTTTATGGGAACAAGCACAGCAGAAAGTTGTGGATGGTTTGGGACCATCGCGCTTCAAGGGCCTACTCAAAGAATTGGCTGCAATCAGAGCGTTAACCAGATAAATAACTGCAATCGTTGAGATGACAATGAAATCTGGAGTCTTTCTTGGTCACCACAGGAGGAAGCGCAATTGCTGTTAGGGCGAGCGGTATTTTTGGGGGGCAATACGTGTAGATGCACTATATGAGGCGTTGCGTGATGGTGGAACAATTTTGTTGCGGCGCTTCTTTTGAGTGCTGAGACATATTTCCCGCGCAGTTTCTTTTAGTCAAATAGAGAGGGTTCATCATGAAACAGTGGAAATGTATGGGCAGATACGTGCATATACACTATAAGGAGGGAGTGCAATGAGCCAGCCCGCAGGTCCTAGCAAAGCGGAGGGTTTTTTCTCGTGGGTCACCGGGCGTCCAAAAACGTTGGTTCTGGCGGGAGTTTTGCTGATGCTCAGCGCTGCAGCATTCATCCCCGGCCTGACCAAAGATACAACTTCTGATTCCTTTATTGCCAAGGATAATCCCGCCAGAGTGTACCGGGATCAGATGAAGAAAGTGTTTGGGTTATCCGATCCGTTTGTGATTGCCATCATCAATCATGGGCCAACCGGTGTCTTTCATCCCGAGACCTTGCAATTGGTGCAATGGTTGACGGACCGGGTCAAGAAAATCAACAACGTCGATCCCGATGGAATAGTCAGTCTGGCGACGGAGAACAACATTGTCGGCACTGCCGATGGCATGCTGGTAAGCAAATTCTTTGATCCGCTGCCGACCACTCAGATTCAGGCCGACGCCATCCGCGCTGCGATTGCTGACTTCCCGCTCTATCAAGGCAGTCTGGTGGCGCGCGACTTTACCGCTACGCTGATCGTCGCTGAGATCCTTGATGAGATGAAAAGCGAAACGACCTACAACGCCTTCATGACATTGATCAAAGACACTCCCCAGATCCCCGGTGTGGAGTTGCACGTCGCCGGTGAAGGTGCGATCTCTGGATATCTCTTTAACTATATTGACCAGGATGCCACCCGGCTCAATCCCGTCGTGGCTATTGTTATTACACTGGTGTTGTGTATTGCGTTTCGCACTATGTGGGGTACGCTGTTGCCGAATGTGGTGGTACTGGCCACGGTCGCCGCCGCCTTCGGTACCATGGCGGCGGGAGGCGTCCCTTTTTATGTGATCACCAACGGGCTCGCCTCCATCCTCATCGGGATGGCGGTTGCGGAACCTATTCATGTTCTCACTCATTATTACGGGCTTGGCCGTGCGCACCCCGATCTCAGCCATCTGGATGTCATTGTGCGCACAATGACCGAGACCTGGAAGCCACTTACCAATACGATTCTCACCACCTTCGTGGGGTTTATTTCCCTGTATCTGTCCGGCGGTATGCCGCCGATGCAGTACTTTGGTCTGTTCGCCGCCATTGGGGTCATGGCCGCCTGGCTGTATGGCATGGTGTTTATTCCTGCGGCGTTGATGCTGGTGACATTCAAACTGCCTCCTGCGATTCGTGGCGAACACACGCCCGACCGCTATGGACGCGCCGTAGCGGCATTGGGGAATTTTGCAATCAGACGGCCTCGACTCATTCTTGCCGTGACTCTCATGATTGGCATCATCGGTGGGATGGGGGCGTTTCGACTGACTATCGATGAGGCCACGATTGAAAACTTCCAGCGGGACGAACCAATTTATTACGCCGACAAGGCCATTAATCAGGTGATGGACGGCACCAATTATCTCGATATCGTCATTGAAACTCAGATCAAGGAGGGACTGTTCAACCCCGATTATCTTCAGCGCATCGATACCTTGCAGCGGTTTGTCGAAACCTTGCCGGGTGTTGGCGGAACGACCTCGGTGGTCGATTACATCAAGCAGATGCACCGGTCCATCAACGAAAACCGCCGTGAAGCCTATCGCATTCCTGACAACCGCGATCTCATCGCACAACTATTTCTGCTGTACTCGGCGTCCGGAGATCCCACCGATTTCGAAGAAGAGATCGATTACGATTACCGCCGCGCCAATATTCGCGCCAGCATCAATACGTCCTATTACACCAATAACCGCATTGTGATTGAGAAGCTCGACCAGTATCTGGAAAGCCCACCTCACTCTTGGCAAGCAACAAGTGGTATGGGGTAAAGCCGATGGTCTGAAACTGCTTGATGTCATCAATCCGCAAAACTTTAGGGAATTCATTTTGGATAATTTCGACGATTCCCGCATTCCGCTCTGGACAGTCAATGCGGAGCTGTCTTTTGGTAATAGTAACTTGCAGTTTCTGTGGATTCCGGATCGCACGTATCATCTACTTCCGGAATCAGGCGCAACCTTTGCGTTTACCTCGCCGCTGGTAGTCCCCCAAGCACCGCCGGGGATTGCTGTGAATCTTCGCTCCATCGAACGCCCGAAGAATCTCTTGACTGATTCCGATATCGGCATGCGACTGTCCACCTTTTGGCATGGATGGGATCTTACATTTAACTACCTCTATCATTACGCTGACTTTCCGGTCTTTTTTCAGTCTCTGTCTCTTACTCCAAGCGGGCCTGTCGCCACAATCAGCCCGCGTTATGAGCGCAATCACCTCTTCGGAGGCTCATTCAGCAATGCCTTCGGCCAGCTGACCGTTCGCGGTGAAGCGACGTACAATACTGATCGATTCGTGCTGACCACGAGCCGAGGTGACGGGGATGGTGTCATCAAGACTGGCGAAATGGCCTATGTCCTGGGGTTGGATTGGTTCGGCATTCAGGATTCGCTGGTGAGCTTCCAACTGTTCCAAAGCTGGTTGCTTAATCCCACGAACGACATGGTACGGGATACATTGGATACGACGACTTCCTTATTGATCAGGAGGCATTTTCTGAATGAAACCCTGGAGGCCGAAGCGCTGTGGCTGCGTAATGTGAATGAGGGTGATGGGCTGGTCCGGCCCAAAGTGAGTTACGAACTGCGGGATAACATGAAGGTATGGTTGGGGTTTGATCTATTTTACGGAAACCGTAACGGTTTGTTTGGTCAATTCGATCAGAATGATAGGCTGGTGACGGGAATGGAAATAGGCTTTTGAGCGAGTGACGTACAATACCCCCGGCAATGCTTTTACCTCTAATCGAAATGAATTCTTTCCGCACCGTCTGGTTTGGCGATCATCGAAGCCCACACATAGTACGTACCATGCTCCAGCCAGAAGTACAGCTGAGACTATCTCTCTTTTAAGAGATCGAAGTAGATGCGTCGAATCGATTGCATGACCTGTCGTTGTGGAAGTGTGCCATCGACCACGATATCGGCCAGGCGGATTTTTTTAGACAGCGGCATCTGGCTCTTAATTCGTCGAATCGCATCTGTCCGAGAGAGTCCATTTCTTTTCTTGAGGCGAGCAACTTGGGTTTCGCGGTCGGTGGTGACCACGATGATTGTATCCACCCGCTTGTCGATGCCAACTTCGAAGAGTAGTGGTACGTCATAGATCACCACGGCTTTGGGATCGTTTCGCGCAGCCTGTCTCGTCAGCCTGGCCTGTTCTCGCTCGACGCGAGGGTGAATGATTCGCTCAAGGCGGCGCAGCTTGGCTCGATTTCCAAAGACGATTGCACCCAGAGTCTGGCGATTGAGAGTGCGATCGGGGTTGAGGACAGTCTTGCCGAACGTTTTTACGATCTCGCGCCAAGCCCACTTTGCTGGCTTGACGACTTCATGGGCCAGTTTGTCGGCATCGATGACGACAGCGCCGCATTGCTTGAACATCTTGGCGACTGTGCTCTTGCCGGTGGCAACGCCGCCTGTGAGACCGACTAGAATCATGGGTGCGGAGCATAGCACGAGGGTTCTCACCTCACAATCAACGGTCCTGATTGACTTCCAGCTGGGGAGGTCTGTATGAGATCCTGCATGAAACGACTTGTCAGCAGGATGCTGAAAACGTTCGCCAGCTTCGTTCTCGGCTTATCGAAATCCTCAACGTACCTCCGAGGGTACGCCGCGGCCTTGCTGGACGAACATTTTGAGCATCCTGCGTGGGGCTATTCCTCTTGTCCTCGACCTGCCGGTCACCAAATCGCTACTGTGCCGATATGGTTTTTCTGTGGCCTGATCGGCCTCATTCCGGCGGTTGGGCTCTGGGCTGTTGGTTCGGGATGGGCTGATGAAGGGCCGCTACCCGGCCCCAGGACCCTCGTGGTTGCGCTGGATGGAACAGGGGACTACAGCTCTCTTCAGGAAGCGGTGGATGCAGCCAAGAAAGGCGACACGGTTTTCGTCAAGGCCGGCCACTATACCCAGGACGTGACTATTCACAGCAAAGAGAAGATCAGATTCGTCGGAGCTGGAGCGGATAAAGTGACGATTCTCGGACGTGATGTTGTAGTGGGCGCTCTCCATGTCGGCAAGTGGCCCTATGGAGCGACGGACATTGAAATCAGCGATATGACGATCAATGACCGTGGCGGCCATGCAGTCGGCCTATTCAATGGGCAAGGGATTGTCCTGCGCCGGGTCACGATCAATGGCATGTTGTTCAGCCAGCAAGTCCGGGATGTGCGGATAGAGGATTGCGTCATCGGAGGGAGCGAGACGACCGGCGCTCAGTTTGCCGATTCAGACGCCGTCCTCATGGGGAACTTTGTTCATGATAACGACCATGGGGTCTCGATCGCCGGCAAGTCGAATGTGCGGTTGGAACGAAACGTCATTACCCGAAGTCTGTTTGAAGCCATCGTAGTCAGCGATCATGCCAAAGCCATGCTGGTAAGCAATACCCTGGTCAAGAATGGTGGCGGAGCGGCGTTTCTTGGGCAATCCCAGAGCGAGGTCACAGGCAACGTCGTTGGGCTGAATCGAGTCGGTTTTCTGATTGCCCCATCCAGTCGAACCACGACGTCTTTCAATGCGTTCTACAACCGGGAGGGTGATTATCTTCGCATGGGTAATCCAAACCAGCCGGCCCCGGAACTGAAAGCCCAGTCAGATATTACCGGCGACCCATACTTTATTGACCCAGGGCATGACGATTTTCACCTACGTTTCGATACGCCACTTCTCAAGATCGGCCATTTCCCATACCTTGGTGCCCTTCCGCCTGCCTCACCAGCGGCACGTCGATCAGCTGAAAAGTAGCATCCAATCAACAAGATAGACATTCTCCCTGAGCGTAAATTTCCATGTGCTATGCTTCCTGTACGCCGATGGTCAGATAGGTGATGAGTCTCTGGCGTAGGAATTGCTGGACTTTCCAGAGAAACAGGAGGCAAGCGTGGCAAGTTACCGACAAGAGCTCGAAAAACGTGGACCTGAAGGAATTCCGTCGCTCGACGATGTCGAGTCGGGCAAGCTGGTCGGTGCCGTCCTCCCCATGTCTGAAAAGGCGCAGATCCAGATGCGTAATAGCATCGAAGTGATCGATTACCTCCTCAATCAAGAGCGTGTCGTCTGGAGCTGACGACGCACGCTCCATTTCCTCCCTGGAGTTCTCTCCTATAGTCGTCCCTTGACAGGCCCTCTCTCGCCTTCGTACGCTCCTTACCCTGCATCTTTCCTTTTTAACCAGGAGACATCCGATGGCACTTGTTCATCCACATCAGAACCGTTCTGTGCCAGTCGCATATCGGCTCATGATCGCATCGGCATTCATGATATTGACGCCCTATACGATACAGGCTTTTGATGAATTGCCGCGAGAGGCGGTCTTGCCGATAGGCCATGCCGTTAAGGCGATTCAGGTATCGTTGGATGCATGCATCAAGGATGGTTATAAGGTAAGCGTGTCGGTTGTGGATCGGGCCGGAGTACTTCGCGCTATGGTAAGAGCCGATGGAGCCGGCTCCCATACGGTCGACAGTAGCAGGAAGAAGGCCTATACAGCGGCGAGTCTCCGCCGCCCAACGACCGAGGTGGCAGAGCTGATCAATAAGGTCCCCACCCTGCAAGCTCTGCGTGAGATGAACGATCAGGTGTTGATACTTGGTGGCGGACTCCCGATTGAGTTCAACGGTGAGATTGTCGGAGGAATCGGCGTTGGCGGGGCTCCAGGCGCGCACCTCGACGATGCCTGCGCTCAAGCGGGGCTGAATGCGATTGGCGCAGGGCAGAAGGTTCCAGCAACCAAGTGAATCGGGCGTATCTGACAGGGTCTTTGGCCGTCCTGTTCCTCTTTCTGGCGGCCTGCAACAGCGATGATCCGGAGCCGGCTTCTGTTGAATTCTCGACCGATCAGGTGCGTCTGACGGTCACCAGAGTCGCCACGGATATGTTCCTCTCTCGGCACAATCTTCGGCTTGCACTCAAAGGGCCTGCTGGTTGCTCGATTGAGGAGACGCTGTTCCCCAATACCGGGTATGTCAGCCGACGAAATCTCTACCAGGCGGGAGCGGGCTTGCTTTATGTGGTGGGCCAATTCGATGCCCGCGTCGTCGATCCCTTTCACTGTACCATCACGCTCGCTGAGTTTCGCACCCTCGACCGATATGTGACCTTCCTCGGCAGTTTCGATGAGAACGAGCAGAAGCGATGGACCTACTTCCCAGCTAGTCAGAGGTCCGAACTTCCCTTTGAGAAGCGGTGAACCGGCCGAATGGCGAGGTGCGAAACTCGGCTTATTTATTTGGTTTGTTTGGTTGAACGAAACTAACCAGATAAACCGGACAGACCAGATGAACCTGATCAACCAGCCCCGCTCGTATCGTGCGAGCTATTGAGAGCTTCGGTCCTTGAAGGTCAGTTCAGAGAGGGCGGATTTGTCTAGCTCCCCTTTGCCGAGTGCGACAAGCCGTAGGTATTGATCGTAGGTCGCTTGAGCGAGCGGGACGGTCAGACCGACGGTCTTTGCTAACGAAAGAGCAATGCCGGAGTCCTTGGCTGCATGGGCAGCAGAGAAGTAACAGTCATGGGCACGGCGCTGCATATCCTCGCCGTCCGTCTCTAGCACGCGCGACGCGGCCCCTGTTTGACCGAAGACGTCTCGCAAGATCGTGAGATCGAGGCCCAGCGCTGCCCCAAGCCCAAGTCCTTCTGCCAGCGTTGCCGTATTGCAGTTCATCACCATGTTGACGAGGGCTTTGACCTTCGCGGCTTCTCCTGCCGATCCGACATAGCGCAAGCGTGCGCTCAATTTGTTCAAGAGCGGTTTCACGGACTCGAACAGATCCTCCCGTCCGCCGCACATGAGGTAGAGCGTGCCTTGGCGCGCCTGGGTGATGCTGCTGGCCATGCAGGCTTCGAGGCTCTTTCCTCCACGTTGCGCGATCAGAATTTCTACGTCGATATGCACAGCCGGCGAGAGGGTGGCGCAGTTTATAAAGAGCCGATCCTTGGCGTAGTGGAGAAGGCTCTCCCGGTCGGTCTCGGAAAAGATCTGGCGCATCGCATCGTCATCGGACACGACTGTGAAAATGACATCCGCGACTTCCGCAACGCGGGCAGGGGTCACAGCCGCTTCACAACCTAACTCAGCCGCAAGGTCGTCGGCCCTCGCAAGAGCCTTGTCGTAGACGGCTACGACGGTTTCCTGTCGATCCCTCAAACGCCGGACCATGTTGGCCCCCATTCGCCCAACCCCTACGAAGCCGATCCTCGCAGGTTGCCTCATCACGCTTGCTCCTCCGTTCGTGTTAGCATGCGCGCGAGTGTAGCATATCTCTAAAAAGTTGATGAAGAGGATGTGAGGGAGGTTTATGCATGCACCAACCCATTGTTGGATATCACCCGGATGAATTTGGCGATTGGGTGGCCGATCTCCAATGCGGCCATGGTCAGCATGTGCGTCACCAGCCTCCGATGACGAATCGGCCCTGGGTTCTGACAGAGGAAGGCCGGAAACAGCATATCGGCGAGACGTTGAACTGTAAGAAATGTGACGAAGCGAGGAGTTGAGCTACTCGACGGTGGTGACATTCGGAGAAAGGTTTGCCTTCATGTCCAGGCCTGGGCCTGACCAGGGTTGCAGGTGTGGACCTTGATATTGATAGCCGCCTGTCACAGGATCTCCGGCGAGTAGGAGCGGGGTGTCGAGATCGAGTACGTCGAAACCACCGAGTCCCAGAACCAGGCTGAAAGAACAGCCCATCGCGATACGTGTTTCGAGCATCCCGCCGATCATCAGCTTGATGCCGGATGTTTTTGCGAAGGAGGCAATCTCCACGGCTTCGACCACACCGGTCTTCATGATCTTGATATTGATATAGTCAGCCGCGCCACGGGCGACGACCTCACGCGCATCCGCGAGTGAGCGGACCGATTCATCCGCCGCAACGGGAATGCCGGTCTCCCGGCGGATCGCTTCCATACTATCGAGATCCTCCCGCACCACCGGCTGTTCAAGTAGCACCATTCTCCCGCCGAATGCTTTCACCCCCCGTGCAAACGTCAGGCAGTCCTGGCGCGAGAAGCCCTGGTTGCCGTCTCCGATGAAGGAGATCCCCGGGAGTGCGAAATGGACCGCTTCCAGGCGTCGGATGTCCTGTTCGACATCCCTGCCGACCTTCATCTTGAAGAGGCGAAATCCCTGTGCGTACCATTCGCACGCCAGGGCGACGGTCTTGTCGAGGTCGGTAATGGGAATAGTGATGTCTGTCTCCTGTTCTCTCACATCCCTGCCACCCCAGAGTTGCCACATCGGGATATTCGACGAATGGCAGTACGCATCAATAACGGCCGTTTCGAGTGCACAACGTGCGGCTGGATGAGCGGGCGCCAGTTCGGATAACCTCAGCCCGATGTTCTTGTAGTCTGCAGCTGAACGACCAAGCGCTGCCTTGCAGAGTTGGCGGAGGGCCGTCAGGCAGCCTTCGCGCGTTTCTCCTCCAACTTCAGGAAAGGGGGCTGCTTCACCATATCCCTCTACTCCGTTTGCCAGGGTGACACGCAGGAAGACGTTCTCTGCCACTGTTCGTGCGCCGGTGGCGACGACGAAGGGGTCAGTGATGGGTAGATCCACCGGCCAGAACTCTACTTTAGATATCGTGACGGACATGTTCTGTATTGGAAGGGGCTCTGTAGCTGGTCAGGTTTGTCTGGTTGATTTGGTTGGACCAGACTCACCGGATCAACCAGATGAACTAGACAGACCAGAGAGTTTCACCCATAGCGATCATTTTCCCAAGGGAAGGCGCTATTCGAGTAGCCCCGCACTTCCCAGAACCCCTTTTCATCCCTATCCGAAAATGTGATCTCCTTTACCCACTTGGCGCCTTTCCAGGCATAGCGTTTCGGGACAATCACGCGGACCGGCCCTCCATGTTCCTTTGTGAGGGGTGTGCCGTTCCATTTGTAGGTCAGGAGCACGTCCTGATCGTCGCAGGCTTCAAGCGGCAAATTGGTGGTGTAGTCGTCGAACGATTTGAAGAGGACGAACTTTGCTGAGGTCAGAGGCTTCACCACGGACAGGATGTGCTTAAAACTGACCCCTTCCCACTCGTTGTCGAACCGGCTCCAGCTGGTCACGCAGTGGAAATCTGACAGGTCTTTGAATTGGGGTTGCGCCAGGAACTGTTCCCATGTCCAGGTAACAGGGGTGGTCACAAGCCCGCCGATGGTCAGACTCCATTCTGATAGGGGAATGTCAGGCTTGAAACCCAGGTCCAGCACAGGAAAGGTCTCGACAAGGTGTTGCCCCGGTGGCAAGCGGGAGTCTCCTTCGTAGAATACTTCCCGTTCTTCACCCCCTCGGCGCGCCTTGGCCCATTGCTCCTTCGTCTTCGTCAGTCTGCTTGGTTCGTCCATGGTGGCCTCCTAGCCATAGACTACGGGAGCCAGGGCCTTCCTGACAACTGGCAGAGACGTGAAACGTGAGGTGTGAAGCGTCTCTCGCAGGCAGACGGCTCTGGAAGAGCCCCGTCCGTTGGGGACAGTTTTTTTGAGCATCCTGCTCGAAGCATAGTGGATTGGTCATGAGGAGATCTTCGGGCTGGAATAAGAATTCATTTAAGGAATCAGGGGTCTGTGGGGCATCATAGGGCCTGATACACTTGAGTGGTTTCGCAAAGTCTGCCGAGGGAGCGATGCTATTACATTCTTACAGATGCGGGCTTCTCCTGGCAGGCGTCCTAGCGGCACTGAGTGGTTTCGGCGAGTTGGATTCACCAGCGCTGGCTGCTACGGTCACGACGAAGAAGGATGCCAAGCCGTCGGCGGTTCAGCCCCATGCGCCAGATCGGCAAGTTTCTACAGCCATTCCCTCAGTAGAAAACAAGCAGTCGGTACCAGCCAAACCCGTTCCCCGGAAGATCAATCGCCATCGGAAGGTCGCGAAAACATGGCTTGCACCGGCCATCGTTGAGCCGAAGCCGGACCTCTCGTATCACGGAATTCTCCAGCAGCCGCAACGCTACGACCCCAGTATAGATCGCCGAGCAGGTCGAGCGCCAAACCCTCAGGCGGGGGAAATCCTCCACGACCACTTTCAAGAACTCGACAAGAACCATGACGGCATGATCGATCCGTTCGAGCGCACCCTCGGACGGCTCGATATGAATCGCGATGTCAGCAACTATCAGAGGGAATATCCCCCCCCTCGCAAAACCCCCCTTCAGAGCCCCGCGAATCGCACGAAAAAAAGAGCGGGCGCCGAGGTTTCCCTCGCAGGCTCCCATGCGAGCTGGTCTGCCTCTTGAACAGGCCCCATTTGCCTTCTCCTCGATACTAGTCGACTGAGCGAACTTGCCATTCCGTTCATCCATTTCCGCGCCATGGCCGTATGTCCTATGCATGCCATCTGTTTCGAGGGATGTCTGCGTTCTTACGAAGTCGTGAGCCTGTAAGAATATCGCTAGGGCGGCGACTAATACTTCACAAGGCGGACTTATTCACCATCCTGGCAGGACACGACATTGACAGTCATGAGAGGAGCCCCCATGATACAGGACGAGGTTGTTATGCCCAGCCCCCTATCTGAAGCTGCGCCGGCCAATTCGAGTACCGGGAAAATTGCCATTGCTGCGGTGATCGCGGTCGCCATCGGAGCCTTTTTCTATTTTGACCTCGGACAGTTCTTGTCGTTGACGGCGCTGAAAGACAATCGCGATCAACTATTGGCTTTCACGGAAGCCAACTATGCGGGAGCCGCAGCGCTGTTCGTCCTTTGCTATATTGCAGTGACGGGACTGTCGTTGCCCGGCGCCGTCATCTTGACCTTGGCCGGAGGGTTCTTATTCGGCAGTGTCTTCGGGACCCTGTTGGTGAATCTCGGGGCGACCAGCGGAGCGACGCTGGCATTTCTGGCTGCTCGCTACATGCTGCGCGACTGGGTCGAACAGAAGTTCGGCAGATGGTTGGAGTCTCTCCAGCAGGGATTTGCGAAAAATGCCTTCAGCTATCTCATCACGCTCAGGCTGATTCCGCTCTTTCCATTTTTTGCCGTCAATCTGGTATCCGGTTTGACGCGGATGAACGTTGGCAGCTATGTGGCCGCTACGGCGCTCGGCATCATCCCAGGCTCCTTTGTCTATGCCTATGCGGGCCGGCAACTGGGGACGATCAATTCGTTGAAAGAAATCGCCTCCCCTAATGTCATTGCCGCCTTCGTCTTGCTGGGGCTCCTTGCACTGGTGCCGATCGGCTACAAGAAATTCACGGCGAAAAAGCCGTGAGCGAGGACGCCGTGAACCGTGAGGCGTGAAACGTGAAGCGTAGAAAAAAGTGGGACTGTTGCGATGGTTACTCAGCCGTCAGAGAGGATCATCGCGATGAGTCAGCATGAAGAGGGTTTCGTTCTCCCGAACGATGAGCATAATCGAATTCTTGCGGAGAATGTCCATCCGTCCAATTGGGTAAATCCAGAGCCGGCTGGCCGCTACAACATTGTGGTGTTGGGAGCTGGGACGGCGGGATTGATTACGGCCGTCATTGCCGCAAGCCTGGGGGCCAAAGTGGCCTTGATCGAAAAACATTTGATGGGCGGCGACTGTCTCAATGTCGGCTGCGTGCCCTCGAAGGGGATCATTCGGGCTGCAAGGGCTTGGGCCGACTTGCGGAATGCCGAGGAGTTCGGTCTGCACATTCCTCCCGGTGTGAAGTACGACTTCGGGGCTGCAATGGCCCGCATGAGAAAGCTGCGGGCGAGGATCAGCCACAACGATTCAGCC
>NEWP02000026.1:0-779 GCA_002869895.2 Nitrospira sp. CG24E
TAGAGTTGCTGCATCTTGCCGCTGCCGCACTTCGGGCAAGTTACCTTGTCGGTTTCATGTTGTTTCAGCGTCAAGACGACCAGCGATTCCTTCCCGCAGTCCAGACATTTGTAGTCGTACATGGGCATGCTGCGTTCCCTTTCTCGCACAGCGATCACACTACTGGACGATGGCAGATGGGCGATGAACCGTCGTGGCCTGAGGGCCCTTCTCGCCCTCTTCAAGGTTGAAGGAGACGTCGGTTCCGTCTTTCAATTCTTCGAACGTAAGACTTTGCAAGGCATGTTTGTGAAAATAGACCTCGCCTCCGCCCTCCTTGAGGATGAATCCGTAGCCTTCTTTGGGAAATAGTTTGCAGATCACACCCCGCAATGGCGGGATTGGGGAGGTGCGTATCTCAGTGCGACCCCGCTTCTCATGGTGCTTGCGGAGCTCAATGGCCATGGCGTCGAAGGCAGTTCGGATCGCCTCTTCAAACGTCTTGTCTTCCTTGCGGGCCGTCTTAGTCTGCCGACCAGGGAGCGTGATGACGATGAGGGCTTCGGCAACATTGGCCAACTTTTTATGATGGGGATTTTTTGTCAGGGTGACTCGTCCATGGGTCAGATGGTCGTATCTCTGCTGGAGATCCGCCATGCGGGTTTCGATCTCGCTTTTCCAACGGGGGGTCATTCCGACGTTTCGGCTCTCAATTTCCAGCTCCATGCAGCCTCCAATTTGTTGGTTTGGTCTATCTCGTTTATCTGGTTTGTCTTGTTTGGTTAGTTGGTTTGGTTCGA
>NEWP02000026.1:879-9613 GCA_002869895.2 Nitrospira sp. CG24E
TTGGTTTGTCTTGTTTGTTTAGTTGGTTTGGTTCGAAGAACGAAAGAAGCCAAGCAAACCAGCTACCCAGAGGAACCAGATCAACTAGATAACCCGTCGATGGTGGATATCAGCAAGCGATGTGCCTGCCTTAGGAAGGAGGCAAGGAGGTAGAGGCGCGAGGCTAGGGGCTTGATGATTCTTGTCTATGTCTCCGTGCCCCGCACACCTAGTCTGGCTTCGGCTGTCGCATTTTTCCCCAGTGGCGCTCTTGGCAGTGAAGCTCAATGCACCAGTTCACAGAAAGGCGAGCGGCAGTAGTGAGAGCTATCCTGTGGCTGAACATCATAATCGTGTGATGGAATGTGAATTGCGTATCTGCAATACGATGCCTTCTCTCACGAAACAGTCCCTGGAGCGATACCTTCGTGGCCGGTTCGGTCCCCAGGCGACCCTGTTGACCTATGGGGCCATCGGAAAGGAAAGTTCGCAAGGCGCCTACAAACAGTATGGCTACGGCTCACCGGTCAAATTGACCTTTCAAATCGGGGGCAGAATCCAGTCGGCTGTCTTGGAGACAATGAGTCCTGGGCCGTTCGGTCATGAGCATCCGGCGGACCGGGCCCAGGCAATTCTCTGGGATTATGACTCCTATGGCCGGTTGCCGCGCCACGTGAAGGCGCTCGATGTCGGGGCCTTTACCGACGATCAGCAGCTGATTTCGGTGGCCCAGGCGCGAGAATTCTTCGTGCTGACTCAGTGGACCGAGGGGACCAGCTATCATGTCGATCTGGAACGATTGGCCCAAGGTGGAAGGCTCAGAAAACAGGATCGGGAGCGGACGATTGCCCTGGCGCGTTACCTGGCTCATATCCATGCCAGAAAACGGAACGATCCCTCCCTCTATCGGCGTCGGCTCAGGGAATTGATCGGCCACGGCGAATGTATCATGGGGCTGACCGACAGTTACCCGGACCGCTACGAGTTCATCTCGGCGGATCTCTTGCGCTGGGTCGAAGAAGCCTGCAACCGATGGCGTTGGCGCCTGCGCGGGGAGACCCAGCGTCTGTCGCAAGTCCATGGAGATTTTCATCCGTGGAATGTTCTGTTCAGGAAAGGAACGGATTTCTCCGTGCTCGATCGGTCGCGCGGGGAGTGGGGGGAACCGGCGGACGATGTGACCTCGATGACGATCAACTACCTGTTCTTCTCACTCTGTCGCTGGGGCAGCTTGACAGGACCGTTGGAAGTGCTGTTCCGGCTCTTTTGGGAGACCTATGTGGAGGCAAGCCGCGACCATGCAGTCACAGAGTCTGCCGCCCCCTTCTTTGCGTTTCGAGGGTTAGTGCTGGCGAGTCCTGTCTGGTATCCCAAGTTGCCGATCGAGGTGCGCAGGACCATCTTTCGGTTTATCGAACAGGTGTTGGATGAGCCGCGGTTCGATCCTGCTCGGGTGAACGAGTATTGCGCGGTGTAATAAGGTCATTGGTCATTAGTCATTGGGCTCCGGTGAAGATTGGAACCTGTCGCGAATTCGACAACAACCACGTTGGGTCCCGTTTACCATTGACCGATGACGATTGACCATCCCCCCAGCTTCGCTATCTGGATCACCGGTTTGCCGGCATCGGGCAAGAGCACGATCGTCTCAGCTCTGAAGCCGCAACTCGAAGGGCTTGGGTTGACGGTGGAGGTGTTGGAGTCCGATGAGGTCAGGCGGATCATCACGCCGGAACCGACCTACTCAGAATCGGAGCGGGACCTCTTTTATCGCGCGTTGGCCTTCACCGGGCAGAGGCTTGTGGCCCATGGTGTGACGGTGATTTTCGCTCCGATCCAACTGCGAATCTGGAGCACGGCAAGAAGGTGATTTTCGATGCGACGGCAAGCCGCCGGGTCTATCGGGACGTTGCGAGGGCCGCGATCCCTCGGTTCATCGAGGTTGCGGTGGAATGTCCCCTCGCAACCTGCATGGAGCGAGACAAGAAAGGGACCTATCGAAAGGGCCAATCGGGAGAATCACATACTGTCCCGGGGCTTCAATTCCCCTACGAAGAGCCGGTCAACCCAGATCTTCGAATCGACAGCACAACTCTCCTCTCAACCGACGCGGCAGGTCAGATCCGCGACCTAGTCAACGCAAAATTCCTCTAGCAGGATGCTCCAAATGACCCCCAGCGTCGTTCTCAGTCGCCCGTCTCCCTGCAACGTACCCCAAGGGTACGCTTCAGTCGCCGAGCTCCCTGCGGCCTAGCTGGGATGTCATTTTGAGCATGCTGGAAAATCGTATCTTGTGGTAGATGGCAAGGGGGTATTTGAATGTCGGATAGGCCCCATAGGTTTTCCACAAGTGGCTAGGAGGCCATGATGCGCATCTTTTCCCGGAAGATACTAGTCACGCTGAGCATAGGCTTCATCGGCCTGCTATTCGGGCCTCTCCTTCAGGCGCAAGAATACCCTGCCGATACCGCACGCGGAAAAGCCGTGTATCAGCGCGATTGCCAGGCCTGCCACGGCGCCGGAGGCTGGGGGGATGGACCGGAGGCGCAGGCCCTCACGATAGCGCCGACCAACTTCCACCGGTTTTCATCCTTTCTTAAATCCGACGAAGAACTGCTCCGGACCATCGAACATGGGGTCGTCTTCAGCCCCATGCATGCATGGCGAGGCCAGCTGACGGACGGGGAAATGCAGGATGCAGTGGCCTACATCCGTCTGTTGTCCCAGCAAGCACGATGAGGCTCTGGTATGGCAAGGAACACATCCATCATTTTGGAGAAAATCAGCATGACACAACGCACTGTCCTCATCACGATCCTGACATTGCTCGTTCTTGCCTTGCCGGCCATCACCCAAGCAGCAGAACCGAATCAGGCAAGCGGTCACCCTACCAGCTGTGCGAGCACCTACAAAAAGAAGCCTGTTCCACCCAAGCAGTTGCAGGCGATTGTGGAATCGCATGGACAGTGGCTTGAGCATCGTGAGAAACAGGAATATCAACGAGCGAATCTCTGTCAGGCAGACTTGCGCCAGGCGAAACTTGCCGGAGCCAATCTGGAACGGGCAAACCTGGAAGGAACGGTACTGCGGGAGGCCAATCTGCACCAGAGTACCTTGACGCAAGCGCGGCTCGCCGGCGCCGATCTCACCAAGGCCCGCCTGGAAGACAGCAACCTGTCGGGAGCCGATCTACGGCAAGCCCGATTGTCGCACGCCAACCTGTTTCGCGTGATCGGTGACGAAGCAGCCCTTTACAATGCCGTCCTGATCGGCACTCAATTAAAGGAGTCTGCTTTCGAGCGGGCACATTTCGAGGGCGCCGACCTCAGCTCTGCCAACCTCACCAACGCAAACCTGGCCGACAGTTACTTCTACGGCGCCAACCTGCATGGAGCGATTCTATCTGGAGCCGACTTCCTGGAAGCAGATCTCCGCCGGACGAACTTGACCAAAGCGAACATGGAGCAGGCCAATCTGCAGGGAGCCCTTTTCGACGGCGCCCAACTACACGGCGCCCGCCTCGTGGAAGCAGACCTCGAAGGAGCCTATTTCGATGAGGCGGATCTGACGGAGGCCAGCTTGCGCAACGGCTTGCTCCGGGGCGCCGACCTTCGCTTCACCAATCTGCAGTCAGCCGGCTTCCAGCAAGCAGACCTGGAAGGAGTCAATTTCGAAGGCGCGAGGCTGGTGAAGACCAACCTGCAATTTGCCAACCTTCGAATGGCGATTCTGTACCATTCCATTCTCGATGGAGCCGACTTTCGCGGTGCGAAGCTCCCTAACGCCGTTCTCATTGGAGCGATGGGCAAGGGAACCATTTTCATCGACGCCGACCTCAGCCAGATCTACGCCCCCAACCTGTCACTGCAGCGCGCGCAATTCAATAGAGCAAATTTGGAATCGGCCAATCTGGTCGCAGCAGACTTGAGAAGGTCGACCTTCAGCCACGCCACGATCGAGCAGGCAAACCTGCAGGAAGCGAATCTTCAGGAAACATCGTTTTCAGGTGCAAATTTCGCCGGGGTGCGACTGGATGCGGCCAATCTGCGGCAGGCAGACTTGCGGGGCGCAAACCTCACGGGAGCGCTGGGCCTAACCCAAGCGCAAATCGACAGCGCCTGTCTCGACGAGAAGACCAAGTTGCCGGCCGATCTCAGCCGCCCGGAACCCTGTGGAGACAAGAAAACCAAGAAGAAGTTGAGCCGGTAGCAGTGGGGCTGAAGTGGGGGAGCGAAAGTACAGCGTCCCCCCTCAAGAACTTGGCCTGTGACACGACGGAACAGGACCGAACGTTATCCGCTCGTCAAACGACAGCCGGCTCAACTTCTTTCTTGGCTTTGGCTGCGAGACTCATCCGCCGGTTATTGCAAATCGTCTTATCGATGACCGCGCCGCAATTGATACATTTCCAGGCATAGAACACCAAGAAGAAATCCGAGAACCGTTCCAACGTCATCATTCCTTTGCACTTCGGACAATCCATCATGCTGTTCTCCCTCGTTGAAGAAAATTGACTCACACTGGGAGTGCTTAGCAAATTACAATCCAGCATCGTAGTTGTGCATTATCAATGGCTTAGGATTGTGGTGACTACTTATACGTACAATTCGGTACGCGCCGTGGCATTTGCGTATTCAATTTTGTACAGCGAGGCAGGTTTGCTGCCCCAAAGAAGGGTCTACCTCCCGATTCAACATCGAAGTCGACGCTCAACCTCCCACTCAACCCTGCGGCAACTACTTATACGTACAATTGGGTACGTTCAACGCACATGTGGTTTCAATTTTGTGCAGAAATTGGATTTTGTCGGACAAGCTTGGAGGGAGCACTTATATCGTTCGATGCGCGCACGCGAGGATCGACAAGGCTGTCGCTTTGGGGAGGGAAAATAACGGCACTCGGACGGTTTCCGACGCTTGCTAATTGTCCTTGATGAATTCTTCAATGCGCGCTCTGATTTCGTTCCGCACTTTTCGGAATGCCCCCTGCCGTTCTTCCGGCGACCCCCTGGCCTCGGCAGGGTCTTCGAAACTCCAATGGATCAGCTCCGCGGCATGGGGCCACAGCGGACATGAGTCCTTCGCCTGATCACAGACCGTAATGACATAATCGAACGGATCGTTCAGGAACTTGCTCATCCTCTTAGATCGATGTTGCGAGATATCGATGCCGATCTCATGCATAGCCTCGATCGCGCCTGGATGGAGCCCGACCGGATGCGTGCCCGCGCTGGATACCTCGAAACGGTCGCTTGCCAGCTGACGAACCAGGCCTTCCGCCATCTGGCTGCGCGCTGAATTGCCCGTGCACAGAAACAGCACACGCCGTTTCATGAGCAACAGGTTGTGGAGCAGCAGGCCGCCGTCTGCGCTGCTGGTTTTATCGCCCGCACGAAGCCGCTGATGAATTTCCCATCGACGAGCGGCGCGATCGTTTCGACATCGAGGCCGGTCCCTTCGAACAGATCCCGCGCATCCGCGGCCGTATAGACGCGGGTCGCCTCGACGGACACCTGTTCAAAGCCGGCCCGCGCGAGCTTCGCCTCGTAGTCCTGTTCTTCCAACGCGCCAGCCACGCAGCCAGCCCACAATTCAAGGCTCTCCTGGATTTCAGCCGGCATCTCGCCCCGGATCACGATATCGGAAACGGCAAATCGACCGCCCGGTTTCAATACACGGAACGCTTCGGCCAGTACCCGGTCCTTGTCCGGCGACAGGTTGATGACGCAGTTGGAAATGATCAGGTCGACAGAATGATCCGGCAAGGGAATATGGTCGATGTCGCCCTTGAGAAACTCGACATTGGTCACGCCAGCCTTGACCTGATTGGCCCTCGCCAATTCCAACATTTCATCGGTCATATCCAAGCCGTATACCTTGCCGTTGGGTCCCACGCGTCGAGCCGAGAGCAACACGTCGATTCCGCCGCCAGATCCCAAATCGAGGACAGTTTCACCCGGCGTGATGTGCGCCAGCGCCGTCGGATTCCCGCAGCCAAGCGAAGCCCGCACCGCATCCTCCGGCAGAACCGCCCTCTCCTGATCGGCATATAGATGGGCCGTGATCGGATCGAGTTTTCCCCCCTCCAATACCGTCCCGGTTCCGCAGCACGAACGCCGTTCCGGTTGCTTGGCCTGCAGTACCGCTTGCCCGTATCTCGCCTTGATCTCTTCCTTCAGCTCTTGTTCTGTGCTCATGGGCCACCTCCTATCAAGAAATGTTGATCTATGGGGCCAAAAAAATCAGCAGCCCCGGCCTGCTGAAACCGCCGACTTGGCCGCTTTCTTGAGCGTATCCACCAACTCTTCAAGCTCCTCAATCGCATCGGAATTGAGGGAGTAATACATCCACCGTCCCTCGCGGCGATCCTGAATGAACCCTGCCTCCTTCAGCACTTTGAGATGAAACGAGAGTCGAGACTGGCCTGCCTTCATCGCATCGGTCAACTCACAGACGCAATGCTCCCCGCCTTTCAACCGTTCGAGCAACGCCAACCGCGTCTCATCTGACAAGGCATGAAATAAGGCAACGGCGTTCTTGAACGAGACCGCAGGAGCAATCATGCTCAAACTATATATCAACTAATTTTTATGAGTCAAGGGCGTGCGGACATTTCTTTGCTCCCGGAGCGCGCGCCCTAAGAGGGGAGGGGCCTCGCTCGATGGCCGCAGTCAAAACCTCCTCATGCCCTTACTTGGCTGGGCATTGAAATGGAGCGAAGAAGAGGAATGGATACGCGCAGAGGAAGATCAATCAGCCCCCATCCCTGAGAGATAACGAGCAAGCTTGGAAAGAGCGGGGAGCGGCCAGGTGCCCTGCTTGCTCGCAGAACGCGCACGGTGAAACTGTGCCGTTCGATGCGCGCAGTAAAGAGCAGCCTTGGCCACTCCCCCAACGACAGGTATTTTGGGTCGGAAGAAACTCGTTGGACGCGCGAAGGTTGAGCCTGATCCGGCCACCTATTGACGCGAGAAAACTTTCAAGACGATGGGTCTGGATCGGTACCACAGTTGGGATTTCACCACGCGGCATCTCGGGATTGTTTTTGGATTGGCACTGAAAATTGTTCCGGGTTTCCCCAGAGTTCATCACTTTTCGGGATCGAGATTGACTCAATCCGACGGTAGCACTAAACTTAAAAAGTACTACCACGCCGATGGAGGTAAGCATGCTGGAATCTACCGTGACAAGGAAGGGGCAGGTCACGATTCCCAAGGCGATTCGTGATCGCCTGGGAGTGAAGGAAGGAGAGAAGGTTTTTTTCGTGATGAGAGGTGAAGAGGTCATCTTGAAGGTCGTCAAGGGGACTATTCTCGACCTCAGGGGCTCGGTCCAGCCGTCTGCGAATCCGGAAGACTTTGAAAAGGTCCGCCGATCAGTGAAACAGACGGTCGCAAAAAGGGTGGCTGCGCATGGCTAGCTTCTTTGTGGACACCAATGTGTTTCTCCGGTTTCTGACCAACGACGACCCGGCCAAAGCCAAACGAGCCGAGACCCTGTT
Source organism: Nitrospira sp. CG24E (assembly GCA_002869895.2). Taxonomy (GTDB): domain Bacteria; phylum Nitrospirota; class Nitrospiria; order Nitrospirales; family Nitrospiraceae; genus Palsa-1315. The sequence continues at coordinate 8,359 of NEWP02000026.1, forward strand.
CCGCGATGCTCTGCGGGGCAAGATCAGATTGGCAACGAGTCTGCTGGTCATCGCCGAGATTATCTGGACGCTCGAATCCTTCTATAAACTGGAGAAATCGGATATCGCCGCGAAGGTCGAAAAGATCCTGAATACGCCCAACCTGGAATGTCCCGAAACCCCACTGCTCTTTATGGCCCTCGATCTCTATGTCCACGCGAACATCGATTTCGTGGACGCGTACAACGCCTTCCTCATGAGAGAGCGTGGACTCACACAGATCCTCACCTATGATCGCAAGCACTTCGCCCGAGTTCCGTGGGTCCAGATCGGGGATTTGTGATCGCCCAGCTAATGCGCAGACAAGAGTAGGCTGAGCAACCTAGTCGTCCTCCTCATCGCGCAACGCGCGGGCTCCGAAGAAATGAGCGGGAGTGGCCAGGTGCCCTTCTTGCTCGCAGAGCCCCCACGATAAAACTGTGGTCGCTCCATGCGCGCAGTAAACGGCAGCCTTGGCCACTCCCCTAATAGATGGTATGGAGTATCGGAAAACCCACGCTGGGCGCGCGCATTCGAGCATCGACCGGGCTGTCCATGGGGAGAGGTAGGGACCTGGGAAAAGACCATGAGCGAAGATCGGTGGCACTCGCGGGGATTTCACCTTGCAGCATCTGGGAACTATTCTTGGATTAGCACTGATAATGGTTCCAGGAACCTTCTAATCGTTCGATGGCTCGACTACTTCCCTGCTGAGAGTGCCTGTTCCCTCAGCCACGTTACCGCGCTCTTAAAGAGATTCAGATTCGACGGGTTGAGTAACAGGTCCAAGGGTCTCTTTGGCTTACCGCCTAGGTCCTTCTCGTTAAGATCCATTCCAGGAATCTTGTTCAGTCTCTCACGGAACTCATTAAGCACCGTTCGGTCCTCGATCCAGGACTTTGTCTTGAAGTACATGAACCGGATTGTAATGCGTCCATCTGACCGAATCACGAACACGCGAGCCTCTGATCCGTCGTGAATTAGGGTAGGTCCAAAAGCCCCTAGCTCTGCCCCCTGGCCAAAATGAATGGCGCCAAACTCGCCTAGGGCCCAATCGTAAATGGCACGAGACAGCAGGGCAATTTCTTCACCACAGTGTTTTTGGACCTCAGCAAGAAAGCTATCTAGCAGGCTGTGGACAAAGTCCCTCCTCCTCCCGCCGGAAGTATGATAAGAGAGACGTCCATCAGGAGGGCTACCATTATGATGGGCACCGCCGATCCGCAACCGTCGATGT
>NEWP02000026.1:9713-22822 GCA_002869895.2 Nitrospira sp. CG24E
TAGAATGACATGACTCGGACAGGCTCCTAGGGGGAGGTGGAGATCGATGATTTGGCACATCGGAATCCGATGGTGGCTGAGCGTTGCTCAGGAGAGGCCCCGCCTCGGGTCGCCGTTCGGAGCATAATCCGGTGACTTTTCCAGGAGCCGCCCCGGACGCCCTTGTAGCGCCCGCCGGGCGGGCCAGGTGGATTACGCTCCGGCATGTAGGCGTAGTAGTCGAATCCGAACCAGTCCTGTACCCATTCGGCTACATTGCCCGCCATATGGTGCAGGCCATAGGGGCTCATGCCCGCCTCATGCGAGTCCACGGCCGCGAGAATCGGGATCTCATGGACGTGGTGCTGGCCGAACATGGCGTGGGTGGAGGTGGGAGTTGTGTCGCCCCAGGGGAAGAGGCTGCCGGCTGATCCGCGCGCCGATTTTTCCCATTCCGCCTCCGTCGGCAATCTGGTGCGCTTGGCCACACAGAGCTCGTTCGCCTCGGCCCACGTGACATAGAGCGCGGGCCACCGGGTGAGGGTCTGGTCCTGGACGGCATGGACGGTGATGACGTGCCAGATGAGTCTCTGCAGCTCGTCCGCTGGGTGGAGTCGCTGCTGTTGCAAGAAGGCCAGGTATTCCCCGAGACTCACTTCATCACGATCTATCTCGTAGGTATCCAGCCAGACGCGATGTTGGGGGAGTTCCGTATCGTCGAACTGCGTCCAGTTTCCATAGGGATCGTCATCCACGCGCTTGCTGCCGAGCAGAAACGGACCGGCGGGGACGGTGATCACCGGTGAGGGCTTGGCCAGGGCTGCGATCCCGGTCAAATGGCGGGCCAGCTCCGGTGAGGGCTTCGATCCAGCCCCTGCGTTCTGGGGAATTCCCATGTGCATGAAGAAAACGAGAGCGGTGGCCGGCCATGCGCTATAACGCTGCATCAGGGCATAACGGGGATTTTTATGATAGGGCTGGATCGCGTCGCAGTATAACCTCGACCGCTGTACCGTACAATGGTTGCATCCGAATTACCAGTCCAGCCTGTTTCCGGTGCCCGAGCACGAGCCGACGGGCCCTCTCCTGAGAGTCTCAACCAATCAGGCGGTAACCAAGCGCTGAAGGCCTGCTCTCGGTCCTCATCCATTGGGGATGGAGCCCCTCACGGCTTCCTTCGGTCTCATTCGACCGTAAATACAGACGATGGGTATCTTGCACACCCCTATCACGATCACGGATTTTCAAATCAGGTATCTGGGTGATACTGTCATCCTTTCAGAAACACCGCCGTCTGATTATACTGTACTGACATGTGGGCTCTTTCGAAAGGATCATCCATGCGTTTCCACAATCTGTCCCCTTCTCCGTACTCGCGGCTGTTGGCGTTCGCAGCATGGGTCGGCGTGACGATGCTCGCTCTTCCACTCAACGCAGAACCGACGCCACTCAGCCAGGAGACGTTTCTGCGTGCGAAACACGTCACGGTCGGCATCCTGGAGGATACGCAAGATCAACGCACGCCGGAGAAGCCAGGAAAAGTCGTCGTGCGAGGAACCGGATTCCACCTGCGAGATGGCTACGTGATTACCGCAAGGCACGCCGCGGAAAAACACATCCCCTCGACAGGAACGATCATTCAGAAACAGATCCGCCTCCTTACGCATGATCTCCATGAACTTTCCGCCGATCTCGTGGGCGAGAGCGCATTCATGGATGTCGTGATCTACCGTGTCGCTGAACCACACCGTTCCAAACTGCAGGAGGGAACATCGTTCGCTGCGGGAGATGTCTTTTCTGGAATGGAGGTCTTTACCGTTGGCTATCCGCTTGGCTGGGGCCCCACCATGGCATTCGGACGACTCGGAAATACAAACACCTTCCTCCAAACCGTCGAGACCCGCCTCATCCAAGCCGACCTTTCGGCCTGCAGCGGTAACTCAGGAGGTGGATTGTTCAATGCACAAGGGGAAATCGTCGGGATCATGCACGCCATTATTCAAACAGAAAAAGAGGAGACGCAGGCCCATTGTAGCCGCATGACTTTTGCTATTCCGGGAATTCTCGCCGAGCGTATTGTGAACGCAGCCCTCGCAGGCAAGCCGCTCATGTTCTCCAAATTAGGGGTTCTCATGACTTCGGTGAGGGAGGGGACCAAGTTGCGCATGGCAGTGAAAGAGGTGGTAGACCCGGCGAAAGCGGCAGGCATTCAAAAACACGACATCTTGCTGGCGATCGAGGACACGGAGATTCTCGATGGAGCCCAGCTGAAGAATTATCTGATCGAGCGCACCACTCCGGGACAAAAGGTCTCGGTCAAAGTACGCCGGATCGATGCCGACTTGACGTTTCATGTTGTGTTGGGTGGAGGATGAACACGTCGGTGAGGTCTGTTTGGTCTGTTCGGTCTATCTGGTTTGTTTGGTTTGTCTTGTTTGTTTAGTTGGATTAGTACGAAGAACGAAAGAAACCAGACAAACCAGCTAACCAGAAAAACCAGACAGACCAGATAGACCAGACCAACTCCCTCTATCGGTCTCCAGAGTGAAACGTTAGTATCGGACATGGAGTCTTGTGTAGCACGGCATGAGACACGCTGCCGAGCACAAAGCGGGTGATTCCTTGTCGGCCTCTTGTGCCCATCAGAATCAGATCCGATCGCAGCAGGGTCGCTTGTTGCAGGATCATGGTAGCGGGTGTCCCAAGCACGGCGACTCCGTGCGCCTCATAACCGATGGCGCGGAGGCGTTCCGCCACACCGTTGATGTAGTCGGCTTGACTCTCAAGTAGCTCGGCGGAGGCAGCGGCTGCGGCGGCATTGTTTGGCCATGGTGGCGCCGTTTCAGGCAGTATGGTCAGCAATGTGATCTTCATCGTCTCGTGAAACGGCTTGAGTTGCAGAAACCGAATCGCTGATTCCGCGTCGAGGTGATCTTGGAGCGGCAGCAAGATCTGTTTCATGGCCTTGACCGGGCCGTTCACGATCAATGTGGCGCAGGGAGCCAGGGTAAGGATGCGGTGGGACACGCTGCCGAGCAGCCGCTCTTTGATGGGGCCAAGGCCCCGCGCTCCCATCACGATGAGATCGGTTTTCTGCTCCTCGGCCATCGACAGGATCACGTCTGTCGGAGACCCGATTCGAAGCTGCTTTGTCGTAGAGCCTGCATGCATCGGGAGGAGGGACTGAACCCGGTCGAGCAGTCGTTCCCCGTCTTCCCTCATACTCTGTTCAAGCGTCTTATAGATCTCTTCCGCCGCTTCGGGCATCATCATTGGATAGGCCGGCTTCGGGACATTCAACGCATGAAGCAGGGTGAGCTGTTGCGACCGGGCAAAGTATTGCAGGGCGCGAACGGCCTCATAGGAATTATCCGACCCATCGACTGCGAGTAATGTTTTCATCGAGGACGCTCCTTTGTTTGCGCATCTGCGCTCGTATGCAGGGCCGGATGGAAGTGTTGCTGAAACCAGTTGAGCGCATATTCCGCCACCTCTTCCAGCGTGCCTGGTTCTTCGAAGAGATGCGAGGCGCCGGGCACGATTACCAGACGTTTAGGGCAGGTAAGCAGTTGGTAGGCCGCTCGATTCATCTCGATAACCGGCTCGTCGTCTTCACCGACAATCAGCAGAGTCGGCGCGGTGACTGATGGGAGATAGGGCTCGGCCAGATCTGGTCTGCCGCCCCTAGACACAATCGCACGAATGGATGAGGGATCTCGGGCCGCCGCCTGCAGGGCCGCGCCGGCGCCTGTACTGGCGCCGAAATAACCGATGCCCAGACTCCCCGTTCGATCATCCTGCTCAAGCCAGACTTTGGCCCACAGGACCCGGTCTGCCAGGAGGTCGATGTCGAAGACCTTGCATCGGTCCTCCGCTTCATCGGGAGTGAGGAGATCAATGAGGAGCGTAGCCACCCTCCCTTGCTGGAGATGGCGGGCGACGAAATTGTTGCGCGGACTGAACCGCCCGCTGCCGCTTCCATGGGCGAAGACCACCATCCCAAGAGCCTCCGCCGGAAGGCCGAGGACGCCTTCGAGTGAGAGCCCTCCCTGCGAGAGTCTTACCGTTGTTTCATGCGCTACCGTCCCCACGACTGTACGTTTCATTGTTTCGTCCTCTGATCACAGACGAAGAAGGAAGTGGGTGCGTTCATAGTCTGGTTGGTCACAACTCAATGCGCGTCGCCTCTCATTCAAGTTGTGGGAGCAGATCTGCAAAATCCTCACTGTCATACCTGCTGTGGCCATTCAAAGCTCACTGACAATCCGTTGGGCAGAAAAAGAGGATGTACACACCCACCGCGAATCCGAGCAGAACAGCGCCCAGTAGCAGCCACTGTGTCCTAGTCATAGGGTCCGTCTCCAGTTCGCACTGCACTGAGACCAGCAAGTCTGATGCCGTTGCCTGTTGCGCGTGAAACGTGAAAGGTAAAACGTGAAACGCCCGAGTCCGGAAACGAGATACGCTTTATGTCTGTCTCCTTCCGCCTCACCCGTCACGTCTTCTGTTGCCTTCTGCTACAGAATGAAGAGGGAAACTGTAGCAGGACACCCCCACTCAACAGGCAAAGAACCGATGGTCGAGGGCTTATGGTCTCATTAGAGAGAGAAACTCTTTGATTCCATAGAGCGATCGGCTTTCAGACTTCAGCCTGAATTGGATGGCATCGGCCTTGCTGATACCAAGGCTCGAGTCAATTCGGTGGGAGGTGACATGACTGAATCGCTTTTCAAGAAGATTCTCGTGCCGATAGATTTTTCTCCCTGTTCGGAAGAGGCTTTTCGCGTCGCATTGACACTTGCCCAAAAATTTCAAGCCCAGCTGCTGCTGCTGCACGTGATCGACACAAGCGCCCTGGCAACCTTCAATCAGCTGGGATTATTGGCTGTGCCCTCAGACGCACAGGGCCAGAAGCGTCGGCTGCGCCATCATGCGCGACTCAATGTGCGCCGATTGCTCGAATCGGAGGCGGTCAAGGATGTGATCGTGAGGCGTATGGTATTGGAGGGTGGACCCTTTGTGGAGATCGCGAAGACAGCTCGGATGGAAAAAGTCGATCTGGTGGTGATGGGGAGTTATGGCGGGCGCTCGGGTGATGTGGACAAGATTTTTTTCGGCAGTACGGCGGAAAAGGTGGTGCGGACCGCAGGCTGTCCGGTGTTGACGGTTCCCTTGCCGCCCAAGCAGAAACGATAACTCGGGAATAGGTTCAAAGGGAGGTCTGCATGAAACGTCAGAAGGTCCAGTGGGGACTGGGTCTGGTACTGGCCGTCACATGTTTGGTCTGGTGGGAAGCTGCCGGGCCTTTGCTCGCTCAGTCTGAGCAAGTCGTCGAGGTCACGATCAAGGATTCTAAGTATGTAACCAAGCAGGCTGTGCTCCGACTTGGATTCCCTACAGTCATTAAGATCAAGAACGAGGATGCCGAACGGCATGATTTTGGCTCGGCCATGTTTGAGGGGATTCCCACTCAGATGGAGAAAGACGGAGTGATTGTCTACGGGCGAGGTTTGGGCGGAGTCTTTCTCGATTCCAAACGGGATGCGGCTATTCGATTCAACATGTCACGGCCTGGCCGATATGAGTTCCGATGTTCAATCCATCCGAACATGACCGGTGAGTTGCTCTTACTGAGCGCAGAGGCAGTGTAGAGCCTGGGTAGGCTGCTGAAGAAAGTCGTTCTCGTCGTTCGTGAAACGTGAAGCGTGAAACGTCCGAATTCGGAAGCGAACGACGCTTCACGAGATACGCTCCACGGGTTTCGGGGGCGACGAGGGCGGGAGGAGACCCTTGATCTCGCGAATTTTGTTTGCCACGGATTTTTCACAATGGGCTCGTCGGGCGGAAGACTATGCCTGTTCCCTCGCCTGTGCGTGGAAGGCTTCTTTGACTGTGCTCAGCGTCGCGGAATTTCCGCCGGGGCTCAATCCAAATTCCCCTGTGCATCAGCTGTACTTGGGCGAATTGCTCAAGCATGCTTCATCGCAGTTAGTCGACCTCAAAGGCCGTGCGGAGCGGCGAGGCATTGCGGTCACGACTAGAATGGCTACTGGGATTCCGAGTGAAGAGGTGATTACTGCAGCACGGGCGGAGGATTCCGACCTCATCGTCATGGGGACCAGGGGCAAGACCGGCCTCACGCACGTCCTGTTAGGCAGTACTGCTGAGCGGGTCATTCGCGGAACCCCCTGCCCGGTGCTGACGGTGAGAACGGAGCAGGCAGATGCCAAGGATGAGGGCATCCTGTCGAGGCCTATCACGCTGGAGCGGATCCTCGTGCCGATCGACTTTTCCGATTGCTCCCTCGATGCCTTGGCATACGCGGTTGTGGTGGCCCAGCAGGCAAAGGCTTCCCTGATGTTGCTGCACGTTTTGGAGCCTGTCTCGTACGGTTTGGACTTTAGCTTTGGCGATAGCAAGGCACGCGAGCAGGAGCGAGAGACCTGGACAAAACGATTGGAGGAATTGGTGTCCTCCTATCAACAGTCCCATGTGCCGATGGAGTCTCGGCTGCGGGGAGGTTTACCGGCCGATTCAATCCTGGATTCGGCCCAGACATTTCCTTGCGACCTCATTGTCATGGGCACCCACGGGCGACGCGGGATCGCGCACACCCTTTCCGGTAGTGTGGCGGAGGCAGTTCTGCGAAAAGCTCACTGTCCCGTTATTGCCGTGCATAACTCAAAGTTTGGATCTGGCCATCGCCGTGCGATTCCGACGGAGACGTCTTCCGTAACGCACACTTAACCAAGGAGCGGGTGATGACACACGCAGTCAAACTCCCAGCGAAAAAGAAAACATCGATGCGTTCTCCCTTGGCTGCATCGCCGCAAGCCATCGAGTTGCCGGATGGCATGAGGGAACGGATTTTGAGGAAGGCCTTCGAACTGTGGCAAGAGCGGGGCTATCGAGACGGACATGATCTCGAAGACTGGCTCGATGCTGAGTGTATCGTCATGGAAGAAATTCATGAAGCTCGCGAATGAAACAACAGTCGGTCTCTGGGTGCCTCTTGTCCCTTCGCTCGAAGCGTTACTCGCTCGGTTGGAATCCCTTTCGTTGGAGCCGAGGATGGCGGCGGAGCGGCAGGTCGCACTGCGTCTCGCCCTCCAGCCCTATCTTGAGGGAGGTGCGGGAGCGCTCTTCTCCCCAATACCGGAGGAAACGGAGTTAGCCAACCTCTTACTCTACGCCGACTACTACCCTCAGAACGGACAACTATCGCTCATTGAGCAGTTGCGCGACGTGATTACGGAACATATTCCGCAAGAAGAGCGGGAGTGGCTGGATCCGCTGAAACATTCCTCTCTCGATCTGGCCGAGTTTTTGTCGGTCGACGAGCAGGACCGGCGCCTGGTCTTCCGTTCGATAGGAGATGGAAGGGCCTACCGTGTGTCGGACGGGCCATTCAGTAAGGGATTGCAGCAGGGACAGGTTCTTCTCACGCGGCTGATTCGCGAGCCTGGCGATGTGGAGTGGGAGCGGGCGGTGATTGCGGGCGCCGCAATCGTATTGTCGAAGGAGGATGCCAAGGATTTGCTGGAGGCTTCGCTCGACTATCGCCGGCAGCTGGAAATTTCCGCCGGGTCCTTCGAACTCGGTGATTGGCCGGAATTCGCCAAACGTTACGGACATGTGCTGCTGTGGACTTTTGCAGGGATGCGGCTTGCCGCCCTCCTCGACGCAGTGGCGAGTATTCGCTATGCGGTGGAAGGAGGGCAGCCCTATCTGTATGCCTTGGCCCTGTACGATCACAGTGAGTACGGATACATGACTGAAATGCTCGCAGGCCTTGAGGGATTCGAGCGTGAAGCGACGGCCCCTCTCTACGCTGAAGCCTCCGCTTCGAATGACGCGCAGTTCTTTGTACAGCGCCAGGCATGGAGGACTCTCGATTCAGCGGTCGTCGCAAGACTCATCCTTACCGCGACCCAGTTATGGGTGGAATGCGATTCGCGAGATCGGCTGGATGCCGTCAAACACAAGTTGGCTGCGACGTTCGGATTCTCTCTTCATTTCCGCGGTGAGACGTCTACACCACCTCCCAGGAAGTTGAAGGAATCGGAGTTGGCGGTTGAAGGGCCTCTCACGTTGGTGATGTCGGCTGAGGAGGATCGGGCTCTCTTGAACGGCTTCTTAGAGACTCTGTATTTGGAGTGGGCGGAACGGGCCTGTCCGTCGCTGGGGGGCCATATGCCCCGTCATGTCGCAGTGTCAGCAGCCGGTCGCGAACGGGTCGCCGTGTTGATTGCCGAGATGGAACGCCACGACCCTGGAATCAGGCGTGTGAGGAAGGCATCGTTCGACTACAACAAGCTAAGGGCCCATGTCGGACTCGACTAGCAGGATCCTGAAAAAGGGGGATGGGGTAGCTGGGACGATCCCCGTGCTCGCGCAACGCGCGGCCTCAGAAGGATGGGAAGGGAGCGACCGGGTGCCCTTCTTGCTCGCAGAACGCGCACGATGAAACAGTGCTCGTTCGATGCGCGCAGGGAAGGGCATCCTCGGCCACTCCCTTCGCGAGAGATGAAGAATGGATGCGCGCAGTAAAGGGCATCCTCGGCCACTCCCTTCGCGAGAGATGAAGAATGTTGGAAGGCCCTCGCCCGGGCTCATGGCACGTCTCGGGAAATCGATTGCGAAGCAATCGGAGGGCAGGGCGGGTAAAAAATACCTGTCAGTGGGTGGGCGGGTGAGAAGGCTGGGCTTTTTGAGCATCCTGAATAGTTTTGCAGTGTGCAAGGTGATTCGATGACGACATTGCACGGACAGAGGCTTACTGAAACGCTCGAATCCTGTCGCCCTCTGCCGCCGGAGGAACCGAACATTCTTCAGACACTGCTGGCTGTCCAGTCTGTTTTGGGCCATGTGCCGCCGAACGCCATTCCTCAGATTGCGCAGGTGTTAGACATAGCGGAGGCCCAGGTCGCCGGAGTCTTATCTTACTATCCAGACCTCCTGACTCAATCGGCTGGCCGGCATCTCATTCGAGTCTGTATGGGCGAATCCTGTCTGGCCAACCGCAGTAGCCTAGTCCTTCGGGCAATCCAAGATCACCTGCGCGTTTCTGCGGGAGACAATGAGCCTGAAAATCGATTTACGCTTGAACAGATGTCCTGTGCGGGGAACTGCGCTGTGTCGCCAACGGTGATGATCGATGAGGATCTCCATGGGAGAGTGATTCACGCCGGCATTCCGTCATTGCTGGAACCCTATAGATGAAGACGGCGCGTCTCCACCTCTCCAACGATACCTCTTCCCTCGCAGCCGGGGCCGGGCGGCTTGCCGATGCCTGGAGCGACCGTCCTGAGATTCAGCTGATTCGCACCTCTTCGCGCGGAGCGTTCTTTCTGGAGCCGATGGTGGAGCGGGATATGCCGGGCGGGCGTGAGGCTTGGTTCAACGTGATGCCGGAGGACTTGCCTCGCATCGTGGGCGGGATAGGCGGAACACCGGTTACGGAGATCCCGTTTCTGCAGCAACAGACCCGTTGTACCTTCGCCAACTTCGGCATCACCGAGCCGCTTGCGTTCGATGACTACCAGAGGCGGGGCGGACTCAAGGGATTGGCTCAGGCGCAGAGTCTGTCGCCGGAGTCGATCGTCGAAGAGTTGCGCATCTCGCGATTACGGGGTCGTGGGGGTGCGGCTTTTCCTGTGTGGAAAAAGTGGCAAGTCGCGCAGCAGACAGGCTCGGAGCAGAAGTATGTCGTGGCGAATGCCGACGAAGGGGACGCCGGCACCTATTGTGATCGGATGATCATGGAGGGCGATCCCTTCCGGTTGATCGAAGGGATGCTCATCTGTGCCAGGACGATCGGGGCGACGAGAGGATACATCTATTGCCGGTACGAATATCCAGCTGCGGCGCGGGCCGTGAAGTTCGCCATTCAAAAGGCGCTTGAGGCAGGCCTGTTGGATTTCGACGACTATCCCTTCGACCTTGGGGTAGTCGTCGGCGCCGGCTCCTATGTCTGCGGCGAAGAAACTGCCCTGCTGGAATCGCTGGAAGGCCGTCGTGGTGTTGTGCTGGCAAAGCCGCCCTATCCGGCAGAGTCAGGACTCTATGGCAAACCGACGGTCGTCAGCAACGTCCTGACGTTTGCGACGATTCCCAACATCCTGGCGAACAGCGGCGCGTGGCATGCCTCCCTCGGCACTGAAGGGTCGCGCGGGACGATTGCGCTCCAACTCGGTGGCAGAGTGAAACAGCCTGGTTTGGTGGAAGTTCCCTTTGGCCTGACGCTCCATGATGTCTTGGATCGATTCGGCGGCGGCTTGGCGACTGGTTCGCGGTTCAAGGCCGTGCAGGTCGGGGGGCCGCTCGGGAGCCTGTTTCCCGAATCGCAACTCGATATTCCCATCTGCTATGACGCCTTCGCCGATGCCGGGGCCATTCTTGGGCACGGGGGCATCGTCGTCTACGATCATGAGACCGACATGGTCGAGCTGGCGCGGCACTTCATGGCCTTCACCGCGGACGAATCGTGTGGGAAATGTACCCCCTGCCGGATTGGATCGGTGCGTGGCCGTGAAATTCTTGAACGGATTCAGAGCGGCCAGGGAACGGCGGAGGATCTCACGCTTCTCTCTGATCTTGGGGCGACTATGAAGATCACCAGTCTCTGTGCCTTGGGAGGACGAGCGCCCTATCCGGTCGAGACGGCGATCGAACATTTCGGAGAGGAGTTCAGACAAGGGGCTCATTTCATGAGACCCGGGTGACGGATGAGCAATGCGAGAGCTGTCAGAGACCATCACCAACCAAGGAGGAGTCGATGAAGACCAATATTCTCATGAGCAGTATCAGCCTCATTGCCATGCTGGGATTGGGTATGCAGCCTGGTCTGGCGAAGGCTGACGAAGGGCACTCACACGCATCTTCCAGCGGACATGGCTGTTGTGAAATGATGATGGGACATAGGGGGCATGACACCAATTCAGCAGACCACCTTCGTCATCTCTTGAAACACCAGAAAGAAATCGGGCTGACGGAGGAACAGGTGAAGAAGCTGAAGGCCATCGAACTGGATTTCGACCGTGGACGGATCAAATCCGACGCGGAGATTCAGGTTGCCGAACGGGAATTGCGGGCATTGGCGGAGGATGAGAAGGCTGACCTGTCCGCGATCGAAGCCAAGGTGAAACAGAGCGAGATGCTGGAAGTGGGACTGCGGATGTTGGCCTTCAAGGCCCGCCACGATGCGCTCGCGGTCTTGACTCCGGAACAACGGGCGAAGGGAAACGCCGGCCATGGAAGCATGATGCAAGGGATGCAGGGGATGTCCGGAATGCACCAGATGATGGGCGCCCCACATGGTGGTTCACCGGGAGCCGGCCACTAGCAGCGCGGGAAGACTCGGTCGGCACACCTGAACTACAGTGGGCTGCAAGACTGGGAGAGGTTTGGTCTATCTGGTCTGTCTGGTCGACAAGATAGACCGAATAGACCATTGAATAAGACAGGCTGGCGGATTTCTCAGCACCCTGCGTAGAGGATTCAGAGATGGACGGAATTGCACAAACAATACATCTGACTATCAATGGGCGTCCGGTGTCCGCCTCACCCGGTGAGACGATATATCAAGCAGCCAAGAAAGCCGGGATCTCGATCCCCAGCCTCTGCGTCTCGCATCATCTCGCCCCCTTTGGCTCCTGTCGCCTCTGTATCTGTGAAATCGATGGACAATCGGGGACTCCCGCCTCCTGCACGACTCCGGCCGGATCCGATATGGTCGTCCGAACCGAGAGCGATCGGCTCAGGCGGCATCGCCACAATATTGTCGAACTGTATATGTCCGAACTGCCTGAAGGGAGCGAGACGTCGGGGCCGTTGCGTGAACTGGCCCTCGCATGCGGCGTTCATCGAGTTCGGTATTCTGATGGATCTCATCAAAGACGTGCCGCGGTGCGCGATGACTCGAACCCGTTCTTTACCTTCGATAACGCAGCCTGCATCTCCTGCGCCCGCTGCGTGCGGGCCTGCGATGAAATTCAAGGTACGCATGCCTTGACCATGTTCGGGCGTGGATTTGCAGCCAGGCCGGTTGCAGGAGGCGGGCTGCTCATAGGCGAGACAGCGGCGTTTGCCACATCCAACTGTGTTTCGTGTGGCGCCTGTGTGAAGGAATGTCCGACCGGAGCGCTCGTGGAGAAGGCAATTGTAAAGCAGGGAGTTCCTACAAGCATGGTGCGCACCACCTGCGCCTATTGTGGCGTCGGCTGTGCGTTCGACGCTGGTGTGAGGGATGGTCGAGTCGTTCAGATGATTCCAGCAGACGATGGGCCTTCGAATCAGGGGCATGCCTGTATGAAGGGCCGGTTCGGCTGGACCTATCATGATGCGCCTGATCGGCTGCGGGTCCCGTTGCTCAGGCGCGGCAACGGTTGGCAAGAGATTTCATGGGAATCGGCCTTGGATCTGATTGCACGGGAGTTTACGCGCATCAAGAACTCCCACGGCCCGGATGTCCTCGCGACGATTTCATCCAGTCGAGGCACAAACGAAGAGAATTATCTTTTCGGGAAATTCATGCGTTGCGTGATGGGCACGAACCACATCGACAACTGTGCCCGCGTCTGCCACAGCGCGACCGTCACCGGTATGATGGAAACGCTCGGGGCCTCTGCTGCTACCAATTCCATTCAGGATCTGGAGCTGGCCCACCTTATAATGGTGGTGGGGGCGAATCCGACCGAGTCCCATCCTGTGGTCGGGGCGAGGATCAAGCAGGCGCATCGGCGGGGAGTGCCCTTGATCGTCATCGATCCCAGGCGCACGGAGCTGGCGCGGCTGGCCGATCTGCATCTGCAACTGCGGCCTGGCAGCAACGTCGCCTTGCTCAATGCGATGGGTCACGTGCTGGTCAAGGAGAGACTCCTCGATCAGGGTTTCATCGCGACGAGGACTGAGGGTATCGATGATTGGCTCAATACTGTTTCGGACTGCACGCCGGAAGCGGCTGAAACCATCACCGGGGTTCCGGCCCATCTGATTTACCGGGCGGCCAGGCTCTATGGGAGCAGCAGGTCGCTCTGTGTCCATGGTCTCGGCGTAACGGAACATCGCTGGGGCAGTCACGGGGTCATCGCGCTCTGCAACCTTGCCCTGGCCACCGGCAACATCGGAAA
>NEWP02000026.1:22922-50825 GCA_002869895.2 Nitrospira sp. CG24E
AGGAGCGCATAGGCCCCGTCGATCAGCATCGCTCGTGCGCTGTTCTTCTCTAGCGATGTGGTCAGGGCGTGACGAATCGTGCGCGCATATTCTTGTGCAACCTCTTCCCTGGATCGTCCGGTCGGACTCGCATCCCTATCGGTTACGACTGCGATGACGATTTCGCCTGCTACGATTTCGGTTGTTCGCTCACCCTCCACGACAGCAATCGCATCCGGCTTGGCCAGAGGGTTCTCCGCTAATCGTGACAGGCGCCCAGCAATAGCCGTGGCACGTTCCTGAGGGCTGAAGGAGCCGACCCTGTCATAGACCGTGAACAGGGTCTTATCGGAGAAAATCACGGAAGCGCCCGCCGGTGTTTCCTGGGGCGCCGGACTGATCGATGGAGCAGGCTGCTGTGCCTGCGAAACTGGCAGAGCGAAACCAGAGAGAAGGAAAATCAGAAAAAGGACGCTGGCGGCTCGTCTCAGCATTGAGAGCTCATTCAAAATAATTCTGTTCGTCGTCGGCTTGGCCTCAGGAGCATGGGATGGATGTCGCGAGTCGTAGTATGCCAGCATCAACGGAGAGTTTGAAGCCCTTCTCGACGAGAGGCATATTGAGTGCGTGATGGACTCTCTAAATTCAGTCAGAATGAGAGTGGAGCAATATGCGACTCGTTCCAGGCCTGTCGTTCGAGATCGGACAAGGAGTCGTCATAGCGTCGCGGACGGTTTTTCTTGTAACAGAGTCTGAGAGCGAGGTACTATGGGGTCGACTGTTTCGACTATGCCGCAACTGCAATAGGGGCTGCTCAGAACAGGTCCAGAAATAGACTCGGTAGCCTCTTGTATCGATGGAAAATGTTGTGGCAATAATCCGTTTAGGTTTCTCCGTCCTCGTGTGCTTGCTGGTTCTCTGCAGCGTATTTCCGGTTGAGCAGGTTAGGTGGGTTGTCGATAACACCTGTGAATCGACAGGCGGTACGGGGCATGAACAGACCTGCGGATTCAGTGATGCCGGGGCGGCGACCGAGTCGGAAGACGATTCGCCGCAAGGGATGCAGGACGACTTCGTCGCCTCTGGAGTCAGTGTGCCGGATTGTGGATTAAGCCGGTTCCATGCCGCAATGAACGAGATTCCCCTTTCCCCACTTCTGATCTCCCAGCTCTTGCATCCTCCGGCTTCACTGGGCTAACGCAGCGTCGATCGTCCGTTTCGTTTCTTCTCCTCTCTCAATCGGGCGATCCTTATCGTGACTCCGAAGGAGGCAGCGCATGCCGGCTCGGATATTAAATTGTGTCGTATTGATGGCTGTGATGGCGGCGGGGGCGAGTGGGATGTCGATACCGTCCCTTGTCCAGGCGAAAGAACCGATCCCTACGTTCGACCTGGACCACATCATCGGTTTGGCGTTGGAACGGAACCCGATCATCGCTGGCGCTCAAGGTGTGATCGCGCAGAACGAGGGTAAGCAGATCGAAGCCGGCGCCTATCCCAACCCCACGATCACGGTCCAGACGTCCGACGCGGCCCTTCGAGATCCCAGCATCGGGAGGCGTATGGCCGAGCGCAATATGACATTGAGTCAGCCGCTGGAATGGCCCGGCAAGCGGACGGCTCGTCAGGATGCGGCAGACGCGGGCCTGGCCGGCGCGACGGTGGGCCTCGAAGAATCCAAGCTCAATCTCATTGCAGAGGTGAAAACGGCGTTCTACGATCTGTTGTTGGCGGAACGGACGGTCGATCTTCTTCAGCAGAATTTGGAGATCGTTCAGGAAGTGGCGCGTATCGTCAAAGCCCGCGTCCGTTCCGGCGAAGGTCCGCAATTCGAAGCGGTGAAGGCGGACGTAGAGGTGCTCAAAGCCAAGCAGGAAATGACCAAGGCCAAGAACGCTGTGCGGGTGAAACTCGTCGGATTGGATACCTTGACGGCGGGTGCTCTAGGAGCTCGGTACAGGGTGCAAGGAGATTTCCGGTCAATCCGTGACCGCCTAGACCCGGAGCAGATGGCGTCCAGAGATCTCTCGCAACATCCCACTCTGAAACGGCAGGGCAAATTAGTGGAGCAGGCTGAGTTTACTGTCAGCAAGGAACGGCAGAGCCGTATGCCGGATGTGACCCTGTTTGGCGGATATGCCAGAGAGGTAGGCCGCGAGGCGGTGGTGGCGGGGTTGAGTGTGCCGACGCCCCTATGGTATCGGCAGCAGGGGCACATTGCGACGGCGCTCGGTACGCAGCGAAAAGAAGAGGCGGAACTGGTTCGAGCCAGAAACGACCTGACCCGCGCCATCAATCAACATGCGAGGGAGGCGGAAACGGCGCAGGACCAGATCCTCGTCTACGAGGAAGGGCTCCTCAAGCAAGCGCAAGAAGCGCTTCGCATCGCTCAATTGAGTTTTCGCCAGGGCGCCTCCAGCCTCCTGGATGTGCTCGATGCGCAACGGGTTCAACGTCAGATCACCGTGGATTACAATCTGGCGCGCTTCGAACTGTCCCTGGCGCTCACACGGTTTGAGCGAGCCCTGGGTGGTCCGCTCTAGTGCAGTGCGTCAGAAATGGCTTTGCGCACCGTTCGTGCTGAGCCTGTCGACTGGCTCAGGACAGGCCTGTCGAAGCCTGCGGTGAGCACGGTCGAACCGCATGAACGGAAACCATCGGAACCATGAGCTCTTCGACAAGCTCAGGGCGAACGGGATAAGTCAAGAAGCGTAAGACGCACTACACTAGCTCAGAAGGGAACGGATGAGACGCATGGTATGTTTTGTTAGCCGATGGGCGAATCGATGCGGACGTCATCTGCGCCAGCGAAGCCGGCTGAGCGTGGCCAGCATGGCGCTCTTCGGCATGCTGCTGTTACTGCCCCCTATGGGCTGCGACCGTACGCCGGCCCCTGCTGAGGAAGGCGGAAAAAAACATGTGTCTGACGCGGTACGCCTTGTTCGTCTCCCGCCGGAAGAAGTTGCCAGGTCCGGCGTGACGGTAGAGCCGGTCAAGCGGATTGCCTTTCATACCTACCGTAACTTTCCCGGTGTCGTACGGCCGAACGAAAACGCACTGGCGAATATTACGACCCTGGTGCGTGGACGAGTGGCCGAGGTCCATGCCGATTTAGGACAGGCGGTTGCGCCCAATCAGCTGTTGGCGGTGCTTCATAGCAGTGAACTCGGACTCGCCCAGTCGGCATACCTCAAGGCCCGCGCGCGACGGCATGTGGCGGAGCAGGCCTATCAGCGCGCGCAGTTTCTGTACCAGGAGAAAGTCATCGGCCAGGCGGAGCTGCAGCGCCGCGGAGGAGAGATGATCAGCGTGCGCGCCGAGGCTCAAGAGGCGCGCGAAGGTCTCCGGCTGCTGGGCATGGGCGACAAGGAGATGAAAGCGCTGGAACAGACCCAGACGATCCGTTCGCAGATTCCCATTGTCGCGCCCTTTGCGGGACGGGTGATCGCGCGCGATCTCACGAAAGGCGAACTGGTCGAAACCGCGCAGAAACTGTTTGTGGTGGCCGATCTTTCGACGGTCTGGGTGGTGGGCAATGTCTCGGAGAAAGATATTTCCTATATGCACCGGGCGACGCTTACTCCGAACCAGCCGGTCGAAGTCCATGTGCCTGCCTATCCTGACGAAGTGTTCCAGGGGATTGTCTCCTATGTCGGCGACGTGCTCGACACCGCGACGAGGACGATGCAGGTGCGCCTCACCTTGACGAATCCCACCGGCCGGCTGAAGCCTGAAATGTTCGCCACGATCCGCGTCTCCTCCGAACCTGCCGCGGATGTCCTGGTTGTGCCGGAAGCGGCCGTGCAGCACGACCGGGATCGCACCTTCCTGTTTGTGCAGAAAGAACCAGGGGCCTTTGAAGCGCGAACGATCAAAGTGGGCGACAAGAACGGAACCTTCGCCGAGGTTCTCGAAGGGGTGAAGGAGGGTGAAGAAGTCGTCCGGGAAGGCGCCTTTACGTTGAAGTCCGAGCTGTTGAAGCCCAAAGACTGAGCATGGTCGACACACTTCTTGAGTTTTCTCTCCGCCGCCCCCTCTTGATCCTGACATTTGCTGGGCTGCTGACCCTTCTCGGGTTCTATGCCTTCCGCACGATTCCGATCGATGCGTTTCCCGATGTGACGAGCGTGCTCGTGCAGGTCGTCACCAAGGCGCCGGGCCTTTCCCCGGAAGAAGTCGAGCGGCTCGTCACCTTTCCCATCGAACAACAGGTCACCGGGGTTCCGCACCTGACGGAACTCCGCTCGCTCACCAAAGTTGGATTGTCGATGATTACGATCGTGTTCGACGATCAGATGGACATCAACCTGGCCCGCCAACTGGTGCTTGAACGATTGATCGAGGTGCAGGAGTTCCTGCCTCCAGGTTCTGAACCGATGATGACTCCGAACAGTACAGGTCTGGGAGAGGTCTATCAGTACTATTTGGAAGGCCCTTCGCATGCCGGTCTGGACGCTGCCGCAGTCGAACGCGAATTGATCGAGCAGCGAACGGTACAGGATTGGGTGATCCGGCCCCTGCTCAAGGGTATTCCCGGCGTGATCGAGATCAACTCGCAAGGCGGGTATGTCAAACAGTATCAGGTGCTCGTCGAGCCGGAACTCTTGCACAAGTATGCCCTCTCGCTGGACGAGGTGTTCGCCGCCGTGGCGAACAACAACGCGAATGCCGCAGGCGACGTGTTGGAGACGCATGCAGAAAAGTTCATTGTCCGAGGCGTGGGGCTGATTCAGAAACTGAGCGACATCGAGGACATCGTCGTGAAGGAAGCGGGGGGGACACCCGTGCATGTTCACGATGTCGCCCAGGTACAGATCGGTCATGCCATTCGTCATGGCGCGGCCGTCCTGAACGGCGAGCGCGAGGTGGTGGCAGGGATCGCGCTCATGTTGCGGGGCGGAAACGCCCGCGACGTGGTAGAGGGGCTCAAGGGCAAGATCGCCGAGATACAGGAAAAGGGTCTGCTGCCGGCAGGGTGGCGGATCGTGCCTTTTTACGACCGCATCGAATTGATCTCCGCCGCCCTGAAGACCGTCTACAAGGCGCTGGGCGAAGGGATTCTTTTGGTGGTGGTCGTGTTGTTCGTGTTTCTGGGCGATACCAGGAGCGCCTTGATTGTGGCGGCGACACTCACCGTGACGCCGCTCGTGACCTTCTTTGTGATGGATCGGTTCGATCTCACGGCCAATCTCATGTCCTTAGGCGGCCTGGCCATTGCGATCGGTATGATGGTCGATGCTTCTGTGGTGGTGGTGGAAAACATCCACCGGCATCTGTCGGATGTCCGCAACCAGGGCATGCCTCGCTTGGGGCTTATTCTCAACGCGTCTCGCGAGGTCGCCCGCCCCGTGGTCTTCGGCATCATCATCATTATTATCGTCTTTTTGCCCATCCTCTCTTTCCAAGGGATGGAAGGCAAAATGTTCAAGCCGATGGCCTATACCATCATGATTGCCCTGATGGTGTCGCTCATTCTGTCGATCACCCTGTCGCCGGTTTTGTGTTTGCTGACGTTGCGGCCGGGGCATGATACAGATCCCCTAGTCCTTCGATGGGTCAAGCGTGCCTATCTTCCCATGCTGCACTGGGCGTTAGGTCATCGGACTGTCGTACTGACGACCACAGGACTAATGCTGGTAGGCAGTATTGCGCTCTTTCCATATTTAGGGTCGGAGTTTGTCCCGATTCTGAATGAGGGTACGATGTCCCCCCTCACCATCCGTTTGCCGAGTATTTCTTTGGAGCAATCGATCAAGATCGAACGGGAGGTGCAGAAGGCGGTGCTGGAGTTTCCAGAAGTGCAGATGATGGTCTCCAAGATCGGGCGCACAGAACTGGCGAACGACCCGCAGGAGCCGAACGAGAGCGATTCCATTGCGATGTTGCATCCGATCGATACCTGGACGACGGCCTCCACCATGGCGGAGTTGAAAGAACGGGTGCGTGAACGGCTGGCGAGGGTGCCGGGCGCCAACTACCTGATGAGCCAACCGATCCAGCAACGGGTGGACGAGTTGATTTCCGGGGTGCGGGCAGAGGTGACGGTCAAACTGTTCGGGCCGGATTTGGATACGTTGCGTCTCACGGGGGATCAGATTGCCGGCATTCTCAGCACGATTCGAGGTGTCAAAGACTTGAAAGTGGAACAACTTTTTGGCCAGCCCTACATCACGATCGACATCGATCGGAGCAAGATCGCGCGGCACGGCATCAACGTCTCGGATGTGCGCGAAGTCATTACCACCGCCATCGGGGGAGGCGTCGCGACCAGGGTATACGAAGAGAATCGACGCTTTAGTCTAGTCGTGCGGTTTCCGGAACAGTATCGGAACAGCATTGAGACCATCGGGGACATTCGACTGTCGGACGGCAACGGGGCCTTCATTCCACTCGGCGATCTCGGCGCCATCCGGATGCACGAAGGACCGGGGCGTATCAACCGCGAGCAGCTTCAGCGGTATCTGCCGGTCAGTTTCAATACCCATGGGAGGGACATCGGGGGCATCGTCGCCGAGGCGCAGCAGCGGATGGCCCGGGAAGTCCGGCTCCCGGAAGGGTATACGGTGGTCTGGGGCGGATCCTTCGAGAATATGGAGCGAGCCATGGCCCGCATCAAGATCATTGTTCCGATCACGATTGCCGTGATCTTCTTGCTTCTGTTCTCATCGTTCTCCTCGCTCAGGCAGGCGGCATTGATCATTCTCAATCTCCCGTTTGCCCTCATCGGCGGGATTGTCGCGTTATGGGTGACGGGGGAATATGTGAGCGTGCCGGCTTCGGTCGGATTCATCAATCTGTTCGGCGTGGCCGTCTTGAACGGCATCGTGCTCGTCTCCTATATGAATGCGCTTCGCCAGCAGGAGGGGATGAATGTGCAGCAGGCGGTGCTGAACGGCTGTGTCATGCGTCTCAGGCCCGTCTTGATGACGGCGGCGGTGGCGTTACTGGGATTGGTGCCGCTGGCCCTTTCCCAGGGGATCGGATCGGAAGTTCAACGGCCTCTGGCCGTCGTGGTGATCGGTGGACTCGTGAGTTCGACGTTCCTGACACTGATTGTACTGCCGGTGCTCTACCAGTGGATGGAGGGGCGGGCGTCCGTTCCGAAACCTTCGCCAACCGCTGTCACAGGCAATTGATCGACGGGACGAGACTGGTTCGTCTGGTCTGTCTGGTCTGTCTGGTCTATCTGGTTTCTACGGTTACTCTGCCAACCAAACACACGAGACAGACCAGATAGACCTCCCTAACAGTCTTCAGAAGCTCTTGACCCTTCACATGGAGGACCCTGCAGATGGCGGAACATCAGGTTGAGCCCCATGTCTTTGTCATCATCGGCGCGACCGGCGATCTGTCTCGTCGGAAACTCCTGCCGGCGCTCTATTATCTGCGCGATCAGGGGGTTCTGGAAACTCGCAATACGATGATTGTCGGCGCTGCCACGTCCAAAATGAGCGAAACGGAATTTCGGACGTGGGCCCTCGAAGGTTTGCAGCAGGCGGACTGCGGCAATGAGGCGGAGTTGCGAGTCTGGTGCGAGGAATGTCTTCACTACCAGACTCTGCATGGAGGAAGGCCGGAGGATTATGAGGCCTTGGCCCTGTACATCAGGCGGGTGGAGCGCACACACAAGATGCCGGAGAACCGGGTGTTCTATCTGGCGTTGCCGCCGGACGTCGTACCCGTAGCCATGGAGAGGCTGGATCAGGTGAGCCTGCTGAAGAGTCATGGCTGGATTCGTGTCGTCTTCGAAAAACCCTTTGGCCACGATTTTTCCTCAGCCCGGCATCTGAATACCACGCTGCACCAATATATCGATGAATCCCAGATCTACCGCATCGACCATTATCTCGGCAAAGAGACGGTGCAGAATCTCCTGGCGTTCCGCTTTGCGAATCCAATTTTCGAGTCGCTGTGGAATCGCAATATCATCGAGAACGTGCAGATTACCGTGGCTGAAGATCTCGGCATGGAACATCGCGGGGGCTACTACGACCAAGCCGGGGCATTCCGCGACATGCTGCAGAACCATCTGACCCAGCTCATGACGGTGGTGGCAATGGAAGTGCCGGTGTCTTTCGATGCCGCCTCGATTCAAGATGAACGACTCAAAGTTCTCCGTTCCATCGCTCCGATCACTCATGAGGATGCTGTCTTCGGACAATATACAGCCTGGGAGATTGCCGGCCAGAAGATTCCCGGCTATCGCGAGGAGTTTGGAGTGCCCAGCGATTCGACCACCGAGACCTTTGTCGCCCTGAGAACAGAAATTCACAACTGGCGCTGGAAGGGGATCCCCTTCTATCTGAGGACGGGCAAACGTTTCCCGCGCAAGGTGACGCAGATTGCGGTGACTTTTCGCGAGGCGCCGACCCAAGTGTTTCGATCCCTTGAGCCGGGGAGTATTTCGCCCAACCAGCTCTTGATCATGCTCCAGCCCAATGAGGGGTTTTCGCTCTGTTTCTCCGTGAAGAATCCTGGGAGGCCGTTCCGCCTGAGCGACCATGCGCTGCAGTTCAACTATGGAAAGTCCTTTGGCCCGCTCCCGGAAGCCTACCAGACCCTGCTCCGCGACGTGATGGTCGGGGACCAGACCCTCTTTGTCAGCGCAGATTTCACCGAAACGGCCTGGCGTCTCTATGCCCCTTTGTTGACCGGCGAGAGAGCGCTTCACTTCTACACCGCCGGCACCTGGGGACCAAGCGAAGCGGATGCGTTGCTGGAGAAGAATGGGCATCGGTGGGTATTGGGTTGGTAGGGAGAGGGTAGCCTGTTGGTCTCCTGTGCTCGCGCAACGCGCACGCTCAGAAGGTGCTCGTTGGACGCGCGCAGTAGGAGACCAAGCAGGCCACCCTCTCGAAGAGATAACAAGCGAGCTTGGAGGGAACATTTATATCGTTCGACGCGCGCAATCGAGGATCGACCAGGCTACCAACCTATGTGGGGGGAGAGCATGCAAGACTCAAAAGAGTGGGGAGTTGCCAGTATAGAGGACTGACTCCCTGCGGGCAAGTCGAGCAACTTGAGTCAAAGAGATCAGCGTTCAACTGACAGGCACAAACTTCGCTTTCACATTTCATTATTCGGATTGTGCTGTTTTATGCAGCGCCTGTGCTTTTTCAAGATGTGCGGCATGCAGCTCTTGCATCTGCTTCGCACGATGCCGCTTTTCTTGCGCTGCGGTCATTAATCCTCCCCGCCGAAACCCCTTGCTGTCCTCATAGGGACCGATCTTTGAGGCTGCAGTTTCGAATTCGACTGCTTCGGCCTCCAACTCTTGTGCCTTGTTCTGATACAGCTTGGCCGCCGCGAGGTGATCCTTCTCGTTGCCAGTGGATGCCAGCTGCTCTTCCAAGGCTTCGGGCAGTACCCTGCTGTGCCCTCTGAGATTGAGCAGACGCAGCACTGGCAACCCTGCCAGTACATCGAATATGGATTTCTTGGCCGCCATCTTTCTGTCTGCTTGTTGAACACCCAAACATTGTTTGTGGACTAGTAGAAAGGATACGCCGAAGAACGTGATAAATCGAGATGTACTAGCAGGGAATTTTCGCTAGGGTTTTGAATGCGAGATAGGCGACTGGTCTGGCAACTCTACGTAGGACGCTCAAAAAGGCAGCGCTCTCATCCACCCAACCCCAGCGGATACTTCACCCGCCCGCCCTGAGTCTGCCAAGACAGCCTCTTCGCCCAAGGACGCGCCGTTCCGCGGGCAAGGCCGCAGCGAGTGTTTACAATGGTCCTCCAAGCTCGCTCGTTTATTCTGTTCTAAGATAGTCCCGATGAGTTCCCCACTGCGCGCGTCCAACGAGGGTCTTCTGAGACCGCGCGTTGCGCGAGCACAGGGGGCTCATCGGGGCTATCTCTCTCCCTGCTAGAAGTTCACCCAGAGCTGGGCATAAGCCCAATCCTGATCCCTGTCGGTGCCCAGGTTCTCCTTGATATACGAACCAGCGAAGAGGTGGCCATAGCCGGCTTGGAAGGATAATTTGCCATCCATGAAAAAGCGAGTCCAAATGATATCCAATTCGTTGCCGATGTGTCTCGTGGTGTTGTTCGTCTTTGAAAAGACATAGACACCCTGCGTGGCGCGATACCAGTTATCCTTCGTATTGGCCAGGTTCAAACTGGTCGCCCAAATTTCAACATGGTCATCTTTGCTTGGACGGAATTGGAAGTTGATCGAAGGCTTCATCATATTTTTCCAGCCGATGGTATCCATGTAGCCCATGTGGATATGGTTGGTCCCCCACAGGTTTTCGAACGTGTTGGCAGTCTTACAGTCGGTGTTCCCACCGATCGTGCAGTTGGCTCTGCCGTCGCCGGAGGCGTAGTCGAAGTTGAAGGCCAACCGGGGCTTCCAGTCCCATTCGTAATGGGTGTAGCCGATCCAGGTTCGAGTCGCCCAGGCGCTAATATGGAGATTTTTCTGGTTGCCATAGCCGTTTTGAACCGCATTGGTACCACCGTCGTCGCCCATTTGGCCGAACTGGTAGATTGTCTCATTCCATCCGTCAATATTGCCCTTGCGGAGCTCGATCCGGTTTCCGACCATATGCCGAGTCTGATTCGAGTGCTTTGGCGTGCCGAGCCCCTGACCTCGGTTGTCTCCTGAGTTGTACCGGTTGGAATAGAGGATATAGTAGGGTTCGATCACGAATCCCGGCACCGACTTGATTTGGTTGTAGAAGAGGAACACGTCGGAATCGATGTTTGCGCTGCCGCTATTTACTCCAGGCGTAGTATTAGGTGCAACAGGAAGGTTCGTCGAGAGAGCGCCGAGCGGCGATCCTTGCCCGAGATCGGACTCAGAGGTGCGGAACCAACCAGCATAGCCATCCCAATCCTTGGTGCTATATTGCAACATGACGCCGTCAAAAGAAAATCCTGTGTTGGACCAGTCGAAGGCGCCGAATATAGAATGACTGCCGAGCACGACATATTGCCGGCCAGCCTTCACGCTCAGGTTTTGCACCCCGGCAAAGTTCCGAAGCAACATATAGCCGGCGCGGACGCCCAAGACGCCACCGTTCCCGAAGCCGTTTGAAGTCGAGCCGTTATTGGTTCTCTGATTGTCTATGACGGGCGCACCCTGGGACCCATTGGCGCCCCACACGGAGGAGTAGATAAGTTCCAAGTAGAAATTCACGTCCGGTGAAAGGTCATAGCCAAAACCCAAACGCGCTTTTTGCAGGGCGTAGGATTCATTCGCCTTGCCCTCCGTTCCATTCGCGGTGGTGCCGCTGTTTGGCGTATTGCAGGCGCCGTTGCCCAAAGGTGCGACGGTGGGGATAGTGGCCATGGTGCTACCGAAGCAGGTCCCGTTCCGCGCTTCATACCGCACGCGAAGGTCGGCGCGCATCCAGAACTTGTTGATGTCGAAGTTCTTCCCGATCTTCGGGTCGTAGAGTTCGTACGCTTCTTTGTCCGGAATCGCTCGGGCAACGACCACAGTATGGGTGATTTTTTCGCCTGGCGGCAATTCAAATGCCGCTTGCGCAGGAGCCGCCAGGAATGACAGCTCCGTTGCCACTGTTGCTGTACCGCAGAGGATAGCAAAACCAACCCACCCAATCTGTCTCACGATTCTCACAGCATTCTCCTAATGTATCGGAATCGGATACGGAGAGGCCATCGATTAACCTGCCCCGGACCGATTGGACGAATCGTCTGGTCTTTGGGGATTTTCCGACGCTGTGGGAGGGGATGCTCCTCGACCATCTTCTCGATGGCCGTATCCTTTATGCGGATGACACAAAAGACGATTGCGGCGGGGGCAGTATGTGACGGCATTCACGCCGGGTCTATCTCAGGACGCTGGCCCTCACATGCTGATTGAATAATGAACGTTTCTAACGCGCAAGGAAGCACTCGGGCGAGTCTTGCGCCGCCAATAATAATTCGTTGTTCGAGAGATTACAACCGGCTGGTGAGGGAGAAGGCACAACCTTAATAGGATTCTTGGAAAAGGGCGCTGGACAGAGGTGCTGGGTTATACCTGGCTGGCTGATCCCTTGGTATCAGTCTGCGTGTCCGCCGGCTTCGTCGCGGCATTGATCTGTTCTTCCGCGTCTTTGATCGAGGCTTGAAAGTCCTGCTCGACCATCTTTACTTCCTGCTGGATCATGTTAAGTTCCGGTTCCACCGACTTCCGCAAGTCTTCCGCCGTGTCCTTGACCCCCTTGATCGCTTTCCCAACCTGGCGAACGACTTCAGGCAGCTGCTTGGGGCCGAACAGCAAGAACGCAATCACCAAAATAATGAGAATTTCGCCGGCGCCCAATCCAAACATGGTTCGTCATACGTAAAACATTAAGGCTCCTGCGAAAAGCGAAAAAGGAAATGACTGATTCCTCTCGGCGCTTCACGCCTGACGCCTCACGCTTCACGTCTCCTTACCCTTGCTTGACCTGCTTCCCTGCTTGAACAGGCGGCGGGGCAGCCTGAGTTTGCGCGATCTGCGATGGCGGGGTGTCGGGCGAATCTGACGGAGGAGGCGTCACGTTGATCGCATCCTCTTCGTTGACGCTCTTCTTGAATCCTTTAATGGCTTTCCCAAGCCCCTCGCCCAACTGCGGAATTTTTCCCGCGCCGAAAATGATCAAGACAATGACCAGAATCAGCGTCAATTCCATCCATCCAAACGATCCAAACATCAATCGCTCACTTTCTCTTCGTAGCCCACCCAAGCCCACTCGCCCTGCGGCATTGAATCCGTTGAGCCGGTGGGGGCCTTCCTCATAATACGAGGGGGAAGAAAACCCAGGCTATAGGAGAACATGAGTTCAGTCAAGCGTAAATTCGCCCCCCCAATAGTGGGATGCGAGATCATGGGTTGAGCCTCAGAGAAACTTTATCGGCCCGGAAATCGGCGTCAGCCTGTCCGTGGGGCTGCAGCCGTGAGCGGCAGGGCTGTCCAGTTCGCGCCGGCGTCGGTCGAACGGTAGAGGCCGCTCCCATTGGTTCCAGCATAGAGGATACGCGAATCGCGCGCGCTCATTGCGAGGGTGCGAATATTCAAGGAACCCAGTCCCTTGTTGACTGCGACCCAGGTCTGCCCGCTGTCGGAGCTCTTCCAGATGCCCCCAGGGCCCCCGATGTAGAGGGTCTGGGGCTGGGTCGGGTCGAGGAGGATGGCGCTTATGAAGAGATCCGGGAGCGATTGCCCGATCCGTTCCCATTGTTCTCCATGTGTTATCGTGCGGAAGAGTCCCTTCGTCGTTCCGGCATAGAGGATGTCCGGATTGACCACATCGAAGACAATGACATTGACTCCCAGTGCCATGGCCCCCATCAGCTCCTGTTCGGAAATCAATCCGTTGTTGATCTTTTTCCACCCCATTGCAGCGCTGTCGGACCGATAGATCCCTCCCGTGGTTCCCGCATAGAGGACTCGAGCATCGCGGGGATGGATGGCGATGGAGACCACGATGTGGACTTCCTTCATTCCGGCCATCCGTTCTTCCCATTCGCGTCCTCCGTCCTTGGTATAAAAAGCGCCGACGGTCGTGGCGGCGTAGATCTGATCGTGGTCTGTCGGGTCAAAGACGAATTGATTGATAAAGGAGACATGTTCTTTGAGTCCGACGTTATGGGGGAGCCAATGTTGCCCGCCATCGGGGCTCTTATAGACGGCATCGGCCATCGTGCCGGCGTAGATGGTCGCCGGAAATTGAGGATCGATCGCGAGGGTCGTCACTCGTCTGGCGCTGAAACTCGGGAACCGTTCCCACAGTTGGCCCCCGTCGCGGGACTTATAGACCGCATCGTTCGTGGCGACATACAGAATCTCGGCGTTCGTCGGATGGAGTGCGATGGAGACAATCGCCTCGCTCTCCTTCTGGCAGCCGAGACTGAAGAGTAAGAGAACGAGCGAGGCAAATGTGCTGGCGATGCGAATCAGCATGATAGCCGTGGACCTAATCACAGGGATTGTTGCTGAGTCAACCACCTTTCTTGCTCGCAGAAAAGGGAGTGGAATGACACCCCTGTTGATCCCTTGCTCCCGGAATGGAGAAAGGGATGGAGGCTGATGATCTTCTGTGCTCGCACAACGCGCGGCCTTCGAAGGGAAGATCGGGAGTGGTCGGGTGCCCTTTTTGCTCGCAGAACGCGCACGATGAAACTGTGCTCGTTCGATGCGCGCAGTCAAGGGCAACCTCAACCACTCTCTTAGCTGATGCTTGAAACAGGGCGGGTTTTGTTCGACGGCCGCGCTTAGACCGAGCTTGGAATGATCAATTAGATGAGTGGCTGTCCGCTGCGTGCAGCTGAGACTACACCGCTCGCCTCGCTGGAGACAGATCGCGGAAAATATGCGGAAAGTAGGGGATCAATCAGGGAGGACTTGACGGTGTTCATCAGCCGCAACGCATTGAAACGGCAATGGTTATGGCGTATTGTTCACAAGTAGTAGTGGCGTTATTAGGCGGATGGGAATTGGCAGATTCGGCTCTTATGCGGGTCAGCCTAAACATTGTTCGGGTGACGCTGTGCGTCGTCCGAACGGCCCCGCGGCTGTCGCACGTGGTTTGAGACGCGCCGCGCTTCCCGAACCAGTGGCTACAGCGGACAGTGGCTGCACAATTTGCGGTTGCTCCGCGCCTGCCGGTGAGCCGCGTGGCCGTTATATACCCAATGCAGACAGTACCTGACCGATTCACGGGCCGCGAACTCTTGTCGGAGGAAACTCGACGTAATGCCGAGCTTGTCGAGAAACGACTGTTCGTTGCAAGCACAGGTCTTCATGTTGTTTTTGAGTCGAGACCCATCAAAGGCCCAACTGCGAACGAATGCAACTCGTTTCATGTCGCACGTTCGACCTTCGAACGCAACGGCCCAGAGGAGAACACAACTCAAGAGATACTGGAGTACCTGCAAGCCTCAGACTGGACCTTTTTTATCTGGATTCCAGAGAATGTCGTGCGCGGTGATTCACGAAGGTTTGCAATGCAATATGCGCATGAGCTGGCGCATCATCGGCAAAATCTCGACCGCAGCGTCTTGGCTAAGCCGAGGGAGTTCTTAAAATCGTGGAGTAGAAGTCATTCTCCACAAACGGAAGCGGAGAGAAGGCCAGATGAGTTGGATGCGCACCGAGTAGCGCTACAAGAGTATGCGAATATTTTTGGCCAGAGCGGACTGCAAAGCTATATTGATGGCCAGTGTTCGAAGATGCAGGAATTCTTCGCCCGATTGAATAAGCTTCTTCAGGAATATGAGGCGTATTGCCAACGGAGCATATAACCATGCGTTCCACTGGATCGCTCGCCAGCGCCGCTTCGCTTGCCGGCTCGCGCTCGGTGAACGCGAACGTTAGACCCCTTCAAAGGGAGGTATCGCCATGACTTTCAAATACAAGAAGCTCACTCCAGTCTCGCTGAAGGGGCATGCAGTTCTGAACGAAAAGTGAGGCGAGTACAGAATCGCCGAAGACGCCCACCGTACGGTATTCGTGAGCTAAACGGATGTTTGAATTCCTCAAGAGATTCCTATCTGCTGACAAGCTGGCCTCTTCTACAGCAGGACCGCAGCCTCCTGGCCAAACAACTGATCCGGATGAGGATCTACTTGCATCAATCAAAGCCTACCGCGAGAGGATGTTTGATGCAGCCGAAAGTGAAATAGCTGCGAACCAGCGCAATGTTGAAGGCGATAAACACAAAATTGAGCGCACCGAACGCTTCCTAAGAGAATCAGGTCTAGGTCGCGGGATAGCGAAATTTATGACTACTGTATGGTCAACGAGAAATCAAGCTGAAAGAGCATCTGAGGCCAACCCATTACCGGGTGAGCATGGAATGCAATTAACTGGTGGTGGGCATTCTGAAAGGCACAACGAATGGATAACCTTTTTATATGGAAAGCATCACTACAGGGCTGAGAGTCGGCCAAAGGACGGGTCTAGTTTTGATGGAGACAATGACTACCGATACGGGGAAGGATCGCTCTCCTGCGATGGAGTTGAAGTGCTCAGAGTAGAAACTGAGCAGCACTACAATGACGAATATTTCATGTGGAAGTACAACCGAGTTCTAGTGTTTGCGAAGGGAGATTGGATTCCTGAAATGGTAGAACTCTTGACCCAATTCGAAATCGAGGACCGCCAGTTCTTTCCAAAATTGATGGTGGAAGCCGAAAAAAAACAGGCTGGCGGGATTAGTGAATAAGTTCATGTCTAACCCTATGCTCAAGCGGGACACGCCTTTGGCGCGCCCCTTAACATTACGTTAGACAGCGGGTTACCTTCATCGAAGCCGGGGACAGAAAAAAGTGGCAGGAACCATTGTTTGAGCTGATGGGTATTCATCGCGGGGTTGATGGGGGGCAGCCGTTTGTGTGCGGTTGCAGATGAACTTATTTTTGGAGAACAATGGTTGCTGACATCTTGTTCTCACTGCCGTTTCGATCAATCACCAAGCTCGGCCCTGTCGCTATTTCAAACGTTTGATGTATGAACCCGTATATGGCACAGTCACCTCTGTTGGCACCATCGTATAAGGAGGAGCAGACATGACCAGACAGAGAAAACAGTATGGAGCAATTGTCATGGTGTTAGTCGGCCTCGTGGTTCTGCCGGGAAGCGGGCAGGCGCAGCAAGAGGAGATCACGGGGAAAGACGGGGCGCCAATGGTGCTGGTGCCGGCGGGCGAATTTACGATGGGGGGCAACGAGGCTGTGGAGGAAAAGCCGGTGCATCAGGTCTCCCTCGATGCCTATTATATAGACAAATACGAAGTCACTGTGGCGCAGTACGCGAAGTTTCTAGATTCCACGCACCACGCAGCGCCGCCGGAATGGAAGATCATGAATCAGCCTCCTCATCAGAAGCATCCGGTCGTGATGGTGGGATGGTCGGAAGCGAACGCGTATTGCCACTGGGCCGAGAAGCGGCTGCCGACCGAAGCGGAATGGGAGAAAGCGGCACGGGGAACGGATGGCCGGATATATCCATGGGGCAATGATTTGCCCACTCAGCTACAGGCGAACTATGGAAAAAAGAAATGGGACAAGCATGCGTCGTTGGTGCCGGTGGGGGCGTTGGAAGATGGCAAGAGTCCCTATGGTGCCTATGATATGGCAGGCAATGTGTGGGAATGGACCAGCGATTGGTATGACAGGACCTATTACAAGAACAGTCCGTCGGAGAATCCGAAGGGGCCGAAACGAGGTGACTTCAAAGTGCTGAAGGGCGGTTCATGGCACAGCAACCCGGAGTCCCTCCATTCCGCAAACCGGAACTACAGCCCACCGGGGGACCACCACAGCCACTACAACGGTTTTCGCTGCGCAAAAACTCCGTAGCCTTTGGTCCTTGGAGGCGGGTGAGTCGATCGATGACTTTCTGGGGGGGGGTCCCATCCGTCAGTCGAGAGCAAGTGGTCGAGTTCCTTGAACAGGCGAAAGATCGGCTTGTCGCGGCCGTCGCGTGACGGTCGATCGCAATCTCTCCTTCCAGCAGAATCTACCGACATTCGATATCGCCGTCATCGTGCTCTCTGGCAGTTTGAATCGACTTGCCGATCTTCAACTGCTGGTTCCTGATCTGTTCGCAGCTATCCCGACAGCCAAGCGTGGTTTAGCTACACTCATTGGGGTTTAACCCGGCGCTCGAGAGGAGATTAGGTAGCGGGTGGCTCCTGAGGGGGCGAAGCCCTCACGAAGTGCGAGTTCGTCTTGTTCGACTTCCATAGGCCATCCAGGCGCCGAATATTGCGCCGATGATAATGCTCAGCATGTCCAGTATGTATCGATACCAGCCTTCCGGACCGATGGCGACATCGGCTCTGAATGCTTGATACCAAATGTAGCCCAGGAGGACTACCGCAGCGGCGGATACGAGACAGGTTGCCACAGTCGCCACCTGCTTGTGGTAGCGCGGGGCGATATAGATCGTCATCGCCACCAGGGAGGCAGCGGCCACGATCCTGGTAATGACGATAATGTAGGTGCCTTTAATCAGCATCCCATCCATATCCGGCGCTTCCCAAAACGAATCGAGCTCGTCGTATCCGTGGATGAGGCCGAATGCCATTTCAATGGTCTGGTTCGCTCCGAACCAGGCCAGGAGACCGGCTGGGAACGCGAGGAGCCATCGAAGGTATGTAATGGCTACGTTGTTACGCATCGGTTGAGGTGGGCATCGGAATGGTTCATCGGTTTTCTCTACGGAGGCGGTTGCAACTGGTGACCGGCTCGGCCCCTATCATATAGCTGGAACAAATCCAGAACGCAATCGGAGCAATGGACCTCTCAGGCGTAATTGCTCAATGTGGCTGGAAATCTCACGGTTCAAACTGGTAGGTCTTGCACCGAGCCTGCATGGCACTGCGGCGATCAGGGCAGTGGCTACTTCTCACTCCAAGGGCTGGTGCTTCTATTCATTCTAGCCGGGGCCTGGAGGATCTTCGCGATCTTCACCCTGGAGCGCATTGGACTCTTGCGTTTCGAGTTCTTGCAGATCGGTCAAAATGCTCTGCAAGACCTGGCGACGCTGCTGAAGACCCATCTTCGGAATGTCCAGTGTCTGGGCCTCTTGTGCCGACTCGGGTAAATTCACCATTGCTTCGGCTTCCCCTACAGTGGCGTACTTGTACGACTCGATATATTGATGGCCTGCACCATATATCTTGAAGAGGATGTCTTCTGTTTGGGCGTCAAACATCTCGAATCTCGGGTTCACTGCTGTGTGATGGGCTAGCCCTTCGAGCTTATTGATCTGAGCCTTAAGGTCATCGCTTCTCAACCGAGCATGATATATAGGATTGACTTTACCCATGGCCGGAACTCCTCTCTGTGAAGTCCTAGATTTACGCATCATGGTACTCTTACTCGACCGGCGTGTCAGCTGGTTATTCCACTTAAGAGTTTGTCGGCAGACTGTTGAGAAAGCCCGCCCATGATGTTCTATCAGCGCTCGGAAGCTCAACGTATGCGAGAGTACGCTTCAGCTCTTCGCTTGCCGTGGCCCTTGCTGAATAGCCCGTGATTGCTTCTGAACGAGTCTGCGAGTATCAGGACCTCCCGATCCTGTCCTGCTCAAGTAGTTTGTCAACACCTTGCCAGTTTTGTTCGGCGGCGCAACCAAAGTCTCTCACAATCTTGTTTGGCTTGTGATGAACCGAGCGAGTGAGGCGTTTATGTGCACAGTGGAAGACCGATTCAGGTCGTATTGGGAAAATGACACGAGCAAGTTTGGAAGGGCATTGTTATAGTGCAGCGGTTGATCTGATAGATCTGCAAGGTAGGCAGAGGTCGCACTAAAGATTGAGGGGGGATATGAAACATCATCGCACAGATCTCAAGAGCATCGCTCGCCGCGCCATGGTTGAACGAGGCCTGTTGCCGGATTTTTCTGCTGCGGCGATGGCTGAGCTTGCCCGCATACAGGCCGTTACTATCGGTCGGCACCAGGACATCCGTGACTTAACTGGCTTGCTTTGGGCATCGATCGACAACGACGATTCACGAGATCTCGACCAACTCACCGTGGCGGAAGCGAAGACTGACCGGTCTGTGAAGGTCTTGGTTGCGATTGCCGACGTGGATTCGCTGGTCGCGAAAGAGTCTGCTCTGGATGGGCATGCCAAGCACAATACGACGTCGGTCTATACGGCGGGCGACATCTTCCCCATGTTGCCGGAAAAGTTATCCACGGACCTGACCTCTCTCGGTGAAGGGCAAGACCGCCTTGCGATTGTGGTGGAGATGGTCGTCGCGGAGGATGGATCGGTTCTCAGTTCGATCCTCTTTCGGGCCCTGGTCCACAACCATGCGAAGCTCGCTTACAACAGCGTGGCAGGATGGCTTGCAGGGGAAACGCCGGCCCCTGAGCGGGTTGCGGCTGTCCCAGGCCTCGATGCGCAACTCCGCCTCCAAAGCCAGGTAGCGCAACGACTGAAGGAGCGACGACATCAGCAGGGAGCGCTGAGTCTTGAAACGATCGAGCCACGAGCTGTGTTTGAAGGTGAGACGTTGACCGCTCTCAGGGTGGAGCAGAAGAATCGCGCCAAGGAACTGATCGAAGATTTTATGATCGCCGCGAATCAGGCGACGGCATCCTATCTGAACGGAAAGGGTATGCCGTCGTTCCGTCGTATCCTGCGCTCGCCCGAACGCTGGCAACGGATCATGGAAGTGGCAGCACGCTGGGGCGGGCACTTGCCACCGGAGCCGGACTCGAGTGCGCTCGAAGCCTTTCTCATTACGAGGCGAAAGGCCGATCCTCTCAGGTTCCCCGATCTCTCCCTCGCGATCGTGAAGCTCATTGGCAGAGGCGAATATGTGCTCGACCAGTCGAAGGATGGCGCGGCCGAACATTTCGGGCTCGCCGTGAAGGGCTATACCCATTCCACGGCTCCCAATCGGCGTTTCCCGGATCTCATTACCCAGCGGCTGATCAAGGCGGCGCTGGCGGGCGAGCCATCGCCCTATCAGCCTGAGGAACTGAAGTACTTGGCAGGCCATTGCACCGAGAAAGAAGACGATGCCGAAAAAGTCGAACGGCGGCTCCGGAAATCCGCCGCAGCCCTCCTACTCGAATCGCGAATCGGACAACGTTTCGACGCCATCGTGACCGGCGCGTCAGACAGTGGCACGTGGGTCAGGCTCATCGAGCCGCCGGTCGAGGGGAGAATGGTGACCGGCGCGAACGGCCTGGATGTCGGAGACCCTGTGCGGGTGGAACTCTTGAGCACGGACGTTGAACGGGGCTATATTGATTTCGTCAAAGCGTGAATGTAACGAGGCCAGTGCGCTCTGGTTTGTCTGGTGTCGGAGGTTTGTCCGGTTAGTCTTGTTCGCGGAACGAAATAAACCAGACAAACCTCTCCACCAGATAAACTGCCCATGTCGCGCTACTCTTGTTTCAGCTTTTCCGGCGTCTCCAAGCTGGTGCGGCCTAGAGTGCCGTCGCGGAAATCCGACAGGAGGATCCTCGCCGCTTTGTTTCGATCCAGCCCGCCGCCCTTGGTCAGCAGGCAGCCTCGCTTTCTGGCGATGGCATCGATCACACCTGCGCTTGTCAGCCGCTCCATCGTAAAGCCATAGCGGGTCGTAAGTTTGGCAGGATAACGCGCAAGCAAGATGGAAGCGAGAAACTCTGCGACCTCTTCGTCATCGACGACCTTGTGGCCGACGGCATTGACCGTGGCAAGCAGGAGGCCCACGCGAGGGTCTTCGATGGTTCCCCACAGGAGTCCCGGCGAGTCGGTGATGGCCATGTGGTCGTTGAGTTTATGCCGCTGCTGGACCTTCGTCACGGCTGGTTCGTCGCCTACACGAGCGATGCGGCGTTTCAGGAGCATGTTCAGCAAGGTCGATTTGCCGACGTTGGGGATTCCCATGATCAGCATGCGTAGCGGTTTCGCGCTGCTGTTGCGGTGGGGAGCGAGCGTCTGACAGAGCTGAGGCAGCTTCGCGGCATCGCCCGCATGGTTACAAGAGAGGGCCACAGCGCTGACGCCCGGTTGTCTGCTATAGAGTTCAAGCCAGGCCTGGGTGACGGCAGGATCGGCAAGATCGGCTTTATTGAGAACTTTCAGGCTGGGCCGTTGGCGGGCCAGCCACAATTCTCTGATCAACGGATTGCAGCTGGCTTCCGGTATGCGCGCATCCAGTAGCTCGACCACCACATCGATCGCCTCCATTGTCTTGGCCGCTTCTTGGCGTGCCCTATTCATGTGACCGGGAAACCACTGGATGGACATGGGGGGAGACTTTCTGTAAAAAAATGTACTCTATCAGGATGCTGAAAAGGCCGCCAGCACAAGAAGACCGTTATTGGGCTTGGTAAGTTTGTCTCGTTTGTTTGGTTGAACAAGACCAACTAGATGAACTACACAAACCAGATGGACCGTCTTGCTCCGCTATGCTGCGCGGTCTCGGGAGGATTCTCCGTGCACCGTTGCTGGTCGAGGATTCGGCCGATCGGTTCGGCCGACCTAGGCCGGTTCGGCGGTGAGTTCGAGTGACTCCAGCGGGGTTTCAATTGCTTCTGGCGCTCCCTCAATTTGAAACCGCTCTCTTCGTATTTCATTGCCGGTTCTCGTTCGATACACCAGCTCGTCTGTGTCGAGATCATATTCTGGAATCTCGGCGCTCTCCCACCGTTGCACGAAGTAATGGGCATAGAGGGTGTAGAGGCCGTGGTCCTTGCGGTTGTGCTGAAGGACGTATTCCGGCATGGTCTGGATGTCCAGATCTGCGTGGTAGTGCTGGAGCCAGAGGTAATCACCAAGGACCACCAGTTTGATCAGTGGGGCATCCGAGTAGAGCTTAAGCTTCACGGCTTTCCCCATAGCCTTCAGCCGCTTGAGGAGCTGAATACTCTGTCGAATCTCCTCTCGAAATGTGTCCAGCGTGAACTCGGGGTGACTGATGGCCCCGATGCGCGCGCTCGCTTCTTGGCTGTAGGGATTCACCAGCATGATTCTGGCTCCCAGGCACTTGTCGAGTACGGAGGAAAGCCCTCCCACCTGATCGACAAACGTGCTGTGGCCGCTCGATCCGATGATCGAGATGGTCCGGCCTGTGCCCTGCTCTTCTTTGAGTTGTTTGATGCGCCGTTGCGCACCCCGCGTGCGTCGCGGGAAGAATGAGACGAGGCCTGCGCCGGTCGCCACGGTCGCGAGGGCTCGGTCCCGCATGCTGCGGCGGAAATAGTTAAGACAGACGATCAGGAAGATCGCCACCGCCATTTCCATGGCGATGAGCGAGAACTTGTCATGTTCGACTCTCGACCAGAACGACAGAAAATATGTGGCGCTTACCGGCAACAGGAGCGCAATACCTGCGCTCACGGTGACGATGCCAATGTGATAGAGAGTCCCTGCGGCTTCGCGGAGGACTGTTCGAACTGTGGACCAGAAATCATGAAACAACGATGCACCTCTTGAAATTGTGAAAAACAATCCCCACGAACTTGTCGGGCTGGTCTTGCGAGCGATGGATGGGTACGCCTTCGGCGGAGTACTCGGTCGATGCAGGACGGCTGCGTGCGGACAAAAAAGATCGCGTCAGACTTCGTGTCTGCTGGAGGACTGCCGCCTCCGAGCACGGAAGGTCTTACGCGATCACTCGTCACCCTAACATGAGGGTGACGATGGCGCAAGGCCTATTTGGTTCATTTGGTCTATCTGGTCTGTTGGATCTGTCCAACCAAATAGACGAGACAGACCACATAGACCAGCGTAGCCGCTTGCTCCTTAGCGCAACCGTTCGCGGCCGTGGGGTGTGGTGAGATCTTGATCGGGACCAAGGGGGACGATCCTGGTCGGATTGATGTCATCGTGGGTGATGTAGTAATGCCGCTTGATATGGTCGAAGTTCACCGTGTCGGCGATGCCGTCGGTCTGGTAGAGGTCTTTGAGATAGCCGAAGAGGTTTGGGTAGTCGATGATCCGTCGAAGGTTGCACTTGAAGTGGCCGTGGTAGACGGCGTCGAAGCGCACGAGGGTGACGAACAAGCGCCAATCGGTTTCGACAAACTGTGAGCCGAAGAGATAGCGCTGGCGCGCCAGCCTGGCCTCCAGTTGATCGAGGGCTTCGAAAAGGCGCAACACAGCTCGTTCATAAGCCTGCTGTGATGTGGCAAATCCTGCACGATAGACCCCGTCGTTGACGTTCTCGTAGATGAAGATATTGAGGTCGTCGATCTCTTTCCTGATCCCATCTTGATACAGATCGATCGGGCTCTCGGTGAAGCGATTGAATTCGCCGTTGAACATACGCATGAGATCGTCGTCGGAATTGGTGATGATGCGTTTCGTCACCTTGTCCCACAACACAGGCACGGTAAACCGTCCTCGATAGTTTGGATCTGTGGCCTTATAGGCCTGGCTGAGGAACTGAAAGCCGTTGATGGGATCAAGCGACTGGCCTGGCCCTTCGCGGAAGGCCCAGCCTCGCTCGTCGCGGATCGGGTCCACGACCGTCATGCCGATCACGTTTTCGAGCTTCTTGAGTTTCCGTACAATGATGGTCCGATGGGCCCAGGGGCAGGCCCAAGAGACATAGAGATGGTAGCGGTCTCTCGCGGCTTGGTAGCCGGAACTTCCGTTTGCCGTCACCCAATTCGTAAAGGCATCCGGCTGCCTGACGAAGGCGCCCTCGATGTTCTGCTCGTCGGGAAATTGTGCCTGAATGGTCATCGTCTGGCTCCGTGTTCCTGCACCGTACCACATCCACGGGGGAAACGGCGGTGCTTGCCTTAGGAAAAGGGGGGCATCTGCCCCCCCTTGACCCGGCAAAAGGACTGCGCAGACCAGAAGAAAGTTATGGCATCGGTTTGGGGGGTGACTGCGGATTGAGCTGAGGGCTTCCGATCTTCAACAGTCGCGTCAGCCATGGAATCGCCGTTCCCTGCATGACGACGGACGTGAGCGCAATAAAAAACCCCATATGAAAGATCATGTCGGCCTTCTCGATCCCGGCCACTATGGGAAATGTGGCCAAGATGATCGGCACGGCTCCACGGAGCCCCGCCCAGGCCACCAGTGTTTGCTCTCGAAGCGACACCGGCGAAAAAGCCAGCGCCGTGTGGACACTTGCAGGGCGGGCGATGAAGATCAGGAAAAGGGAAACCAGGAGGCCTACCCCGGCGATTGGCACGAGTCTTGTTGGAAATACTTGTAGCCCCAGCGCCAAGAACATGGTGACCTGCATCAGCCAGGCCAGCCCATCGTGAAAACGCAAGACACTTTGCTGGTGAGTAAACGGTTTTCGCGCCATGACGAGCCCCGCCAGGTACACGGCAAGAAAGCCACTCCCGTCCAGGTAGTCGGTCAGGCCATAGGTCAGCAGCGCCAGCGCCACCGACAGTACCGGATAAATCCCTTCCAACTCCAAGTCGAGCGCATTGAACGATCGTCGCATGATCTCACCCATCGCAATGCCAATCACTGTTCCCACGGCCATCTGCAGCACAAAGAATACGACAAGCTCCCCGAAAGAGGTCAAGGGTTCCATCAACAGTCGGATCAGCGCGATCGTCAGCACGACGGCCATCGGATCGTTGCTGCCGGATTCAAATTCGAGCAATTGGATCAATCGCCGGGGGATCTTGGTTTTCCGTGCCCGTAGCACCATGAAGACAGCCGCAGCATCGGTGGACGACACAACTGCGCCGAGCAAGAGGCCCTCCAGGAATGAGAAGCCCTGGACCCACGAGACAAACACCCCAATGAGCAGCGCTGTGACCAGAACCCCGATCGTCGAGAGTGACAGCCCCTGCCACAGAATGGGGCGCACCGCTGTCCACTCCGTGTCCAATCCACCCGAGAACAGAATCAAGACGAGCGCGGTGATACCCAGCGACCGCACCAGAGACGGATTGTCGAAAGAGATGCCGCCGAGACCGTCGGATCCCGCCAACATGCCGATGGCGAGGAACAAGACCAGCGAGGGGATGCCAAACCGATTCGAGAGCTTGATCGTAAAAATGCTCAGAATGACGAGGGTAGAGAAAATGATGAAGATCACATCAATGGAAGCCGGCATCGTGCTCGTGTCTTTCAGAGGTTGTTTGCCGAGACCCGATGCGGTCTATAGCACAGACGACCGGATCACGCTAGTAACGAGATGAGGCAAGGAGCTGTTATCTAGGCAAATAGCAGAGGGTGGGAACATGGGCGGTGTTTGGTCGATAGGCGCAGCAAGGATAGGCCCACTTAGGCAGGAACATCGTATTGGTATTGGCGAGCACCGGATCGGGCGGCTCATGTAAGGGGCAGGGATTCGAGGCAAAACCGTCAAGAACTGGCGCACTAGCAACCAGTCATCTCACCGGTTGCTATATGCGGACCACGGAGGGCTGGCTTTATCTTACCGTGGCCCTTGCTCTGTATTCACGCTTCGTGATCAGCCGGGCGATGGATTCCCGTCCGACCGTGGACTCGCCAGAGCAGGCCCTCACGATGGCGTTGTCAACTCGGCCCCAAGGATCGGGCTCCTGCACCATTCGGATCGCAGCGGCCAATACGCCGCCACGCGTTACCAGTATCTGCCGCTCGACCCTTGGCAATAACTTCCCCTCCAGGTACGAAGCAGGGACGGCAGAGCGTAACCCGATGTCCACGGAATCGAGGAGAGGCCTGAACCACGCATTCGGACCCTGACGACAGAGGGAGGATTGATCGTGGTCAGATGACTTGAAAGGGATCGCGGGTGTTCGCGGCAACCAATTCACCGCATGCAGTACAGTGATAGTTGTCCGTCAAATAATCGTCGTTGTCGTGTTCCAATTCCAAGTGCAGATGCCTACAAGGTGGATTATCTCCGTATGCCCACTTCTCGCGTAACGCAGCAGCTTGCGATTTGGTCATGATATCCGCCTCCGTTGTCCGATATCATTCTTCAACTCATCATCATCTGACAGACTGGTCAACGAGATCAATAGGAGATTGTACTGCCCCACTTAAATCCTTGACCGTCATAGTGTACGCGATTTCTTTTCAAAAATAATTTAGCCCGTTTGAGTCTCCACCTCTTAGGGAACATCCAGTTATATTCGCTTGTGACTTTGTGAGAGACCTTCAGCTGCCTTCTGAAGCGATGGGTCTTCACTACATTCAGTGGGTTTCCCGCGTTCAGCTGACTATGCCACCTGCCCCACTTAATTTAGCGGGACGCAACACAATAGTGCCTGACGTAGCAGCCACCTACCAACGGAGGGAGTAACCGAAAAAATACCGTTTCGCGGGGCGCGGCGTCCCTTCGTTCGAAATACGTAGATGCCCACCGCCTGCGCGTCCGTGCGGATTGACTAGGGCAATTCTGAAAAGTAGAATATCTCGAAATTCTCCACCGGAGAAATGGTTGGTTACCAACCGAGAGGCTATTCTTACAGGGGATGGTCGCCGCAGTGTCCATTCAGTCGGTTCAAACAAGGAGGTCGAGGGATGATGGGACGTATTGGGTTTTTGGGATTAGGGATTGCGCTCGTTGGCTGTCTCAGCGTAGCGCCGGTATTTGCCGGAGATAAACCAGCTGCTGCACCGGTAGAGGACGGATCGAAGTTGATGATTACCTCTCCCACGGACGGAGCCAAGGTGAGCGACAGTTTTGATTTGAAGTACGAGTTGACCAAGGGCTCCCAAGCGACGCATGTCCATGCCTATGTGGACGATCAGTATCAGAAGGGTTTTGCCGGTGCGTTGAAGGGATTGAGCAAGGGGACGCATAAAGTTACAGTGACTGGCGCTACAAAGGACCATGATCCTGTCATGGCCACCCACAGCATCACCGTCGACGTGCAATAGGGCTGCAACCAGCCACCTTCAAGGCCACCAGGGTCTCTTCTGAAAGAGACCCTGGTGCTCCGTTTCCCAAGCCCCTTCTCACTTTCTCAAAGCCCTGCTCTTCCTTGTGTATCAGTGTAGGTTGATTGGGGCCGTCTTGAAACGTAGAATGTCTCATGTTGATCCACGCAGAGAAAGGTCGGCAGCTGGTTCACCCAAGGAGGTCGTGATGCATGTGATAAGACGGATCTGGTTCATGGGATTGGGGATTGCCTTAATAGGCTGCCTCACTGGAACGCCGGTCTTTGCAGAGGATAAACCAGGGGCTCCACCAATGAAGGATGGGCCGAAGGTGATGATTACGTCTCCCAAGGATGGGGATAGGGTCAGCGATAGCTTTGAGGTGAAGTATGAAATGACCAAGGGCTTCCAACCGACGCATGTCCATGTGTATGTGGACGATCAATATCAGAAGGGCTTTTCCGGGACGCTCAAAGGCCTGAGTAAAGGAACGCACCAGATTACCTTGAAGGGCGCCACGAAGGATCACGATGTGGTGGCGGCTAGTCATACCATCACCGTCGAAGTGGAGTAGAACTGCGACCAGCCATCCGCAAGTCCACCAGGGTTTCCCTCAGCAGGATGCTGAAAAAGTCCGCCAGCGGCGTTCTCGCGTCGCTCAGAGGCTCAA
>NEWP02000027.1:0-18066 GCA_002869895.2 Nitrospira sp. CG24E
CGTTATGGCCGCCGAAAAGGATGGCATCATGATGAAGAACGGCAAGATCGCGAAGATGTACGAGGGCAGGGATGTCGGTCCGATGGATCGGATGACGACCATGGCCAATGGTACGAAAGTCATGATGAACGGCAAAATCGTGACGAAGGACGGGCAGCAGTCGCAGTTGGAAGAGGGCCAGATCATGATGCTGGACGGAAAACTGATCGATGGCAAGTCCGGCAAGTAGTTTCGCGGCTTGTCTGGTCTGACGACTCCGCGGCCCTGGCTCTACTAGGCCAGGGCCGCAGGCCTCCCGTGTTTTCATCTGAAAGTCCTGAGCGAGTGGATGGATGATTGAGAAATCATCCATCCAAACGTTCAAC
Source organism: Nitrospira sp. CG24E (assembly GCA_002869895.2). Classification (GTDB taxonomy): domain Bacteria; phylum Nitrospirota; class Nitrospiria; order Nitrospirales; family Nitrospiraceae; genus Palsa-1315. The sequence goes on from NEWP02000027.1 coordinate 366, forward strand.
CAGAACCCTTCAGCTGACCGGTTCAAATCCCATCCGGCATCCAGCCCAACTCCCTTTTCACCGTTTTTCCTCTCCTCAAACCTGTAAGGGCAGGCACCGGTCGCCGACAGATATCCATGCGTTGGATGATCTGTCTGCTTGTAATTCTCCTCCGTGGTTGCCATAGCCTGTCTCTACTTGAACGGCCAACGGCTGAGAACCTGCCGCCTATCATGCCGTTGTGGGAACGGTATCAGCAGTGTCTTGTCACCACCGATCCGGCTGAGTTGCTTCTGATCATTGATCAGCTCGAACGTGTCGTGCCAGCGGGGGCTGAACCTCCATCCTGGACGAGGCCGTGGGGGCAGTATGTGACGAGCCAACCGCTCCGTGCCTCAGTGGATCCGCAAGCCCTCAGTGCCGCCTGTACCATCAGGGCTGCGGCACTGAGGGATCAGACGGAGCAGCTGGCGGAAGCGCGGGCGCTGTACCGGCGAGTGCAGGAGCGATATACCCACCGCGACTGGGCCTACTACGTCGAGCAGGCTCAAGAAGCCTTAGCCGGTCTGCAGGGTTCTGGTCCTGCCGTCGTTGCGTTTCGTGGGCGCGGAGTTGTGTCTCGTTAATCGTCTCGGCTTGACTACAGGCGTAGTCGGTACTAGCCTGCTGTAAGTTTTTCAGAAGTCGGCCGACTCTTGTTTTGTACGTGTTCGACCGAAGGAGTCATATGGCCTCTCACCGTCAAACCGCTTCAGCTTCCCACCCACCGATCCAAGCAGAACTACAGCGCCTCAGAGAGGACGCTCAGCGGCAACGGCACTGGAAACGCTGGGGGCCCTATTTGAGCGAACGGGCTTGGGGAACGGTGCGTGAGGACTATAGTCCTCACGGAACAGCCTGGGAAGCCTTTCCCCATGACCATGCCCGGTCCCGGGCCTACCGCTGGAATGAAGACGGCCTCGCCGGGATCTGCGACCGTCATCAATTGATCTGTTTTGCCATTGGCTTATGGAATGGGCGCGATCCTATCCTGAAAGAACGTTTGTTCGGCCTCACCGGCAACGAGGGCAATCACGGCGAGGACGTGAAAGAGTGCTACTTCTATCTCGATTCGACGCCGACCCATTCCTACATGAAATATCTCTATAAGTACCCACAGGCCTCATTTCCTTATACCCAGCTGGTCGAGGAGAATCGGCGTCGAGGGCGTCAAAATCCGGAGTTTGAATTAATCGACAGTGGCGTTTTTGACGAGAACCGGTACTTCGATGTGTTTGTGGAGTATGCCAAGGCTACGCCGGAAGATCTGTGCATCCGTATTCAGGTCGTCAATCGGGGTCCCGAGCAGGCCGAGCTTACGCTGCTACCGACAATCTGGTACCGCAACACATGGTCTTGGGGATCGGACATCCGACGTCCCCGTTTCAAGCAAGGAGAGTCGATCGAGCAGATGAGCGTCATCGAGACGCAGCACGATTATTATGGGCAACGCCGATTGCTCTGCGAAGGCGAACCCACCCTGCTCTTCACAGAAAATGAAACCAATACACGCCGTCTCTATGGCGACCAAGAAGGCGCCCGGTTTGTGAAGGATAGCTTTCACGACTACATCGTGCAGGGCGAGAAGGAAGCGGTCAATCCGGACCACCTGGGCACGAAGGCCGCAGCCCAGTATGTGCTCACCCTTGCGCCGGGGGAGACCAAGACCATCTGCCTGCGTCTGACCAATGAAGAGCAGACTCCGGAATTTAGGAAACATGATTTCGATGCGATCTTTACCGCACGCCTCAAGGAAGCGAATGAGTTCTATGACAGCCTCGCGCCGGCTACTCTTTCGGAAGATGCGCGCCGCGTCCAGCGCCAAGCGTTCGCCGGGCTACTCTGGAGTAAACAGTTCTATCATTACGAGGTCAATCGCTGGCTGAAGGGCGACCCAAGTATGCCGGAACCTCCTCATGAGCGCCTCGGAGGCCGCAATGCAGACTGGACGCACCTCTATAACGCCGATGTCATCTCGATGCCGGACAAATGGGAGTACCCCTGGTATGCGGCATGGGATCTCGCCTTCCACTGTATCCCGCTGGCAGTAGTCGATCCGACGTTCGCTAAAGAACAGCTCGTCCTCATGCTCCGCGAATGGTACATGCATCCTAACGGGCAGATTCCGGCGTACGAATGGGCGCTCGGCGATGTGAACCCCCCGGTCCATGCCTGGGCTGCTTGGCGCATCTATAAGATCGACAAGAAACGAAACGGCATCGGCGATCGCGTCTTCCTTGAACGGGTGTTCCATAAGCTGCTGCTGAATTTCACCTGGTGGGTGAATCGAAAAGACGCCGAAGGGAAGAATATCTTTCAAGGGGGCTTTCTCGGCCTCGACAACATCGGGGTCTTCGACCGCAGCGCGCCGCTGCCGACCGGTGGCCACATTGAACAATCGGATGCCACCAGTTGGATGGGCATGTACTGTCTCAACATGCTGACGATTGCGCTGGAGCTCGCCCGCGAGAATCGCGCCTATGAAGACGTGGCGAGCAAATTCTTCGAACATTTCGTCTACATCTGTCGCGCTATGAACAACATCGGCGGCGAGAAGATCGAGTTGTGGGATCGCGAGGACGGCTTTTTCTACGACGTGCTGCATCTCCCGAACGGGGCATCGACACATATGAAGGTCCGTTCGATGGTCGGCCTGATTCCTCTATTCGCGGTCGAGACGCTCGATTCTGAACTGATAGACAGTCTGCCTCGGTTCAAGCATCGGATGCAGTGGTTCATCGAAAACCGTCCGGACTTTGCGCAGCATCTGGAGACGCAGTCCTCCGAGGGAGGCGTGAGGCGATTTCTCTCGCTTGTAAGTCGCGATCGGCTGAAATCCGTATTGGGGTATATGCTGGACGAAGAGGAGTTCCTGTCTCCCTATGGTATCCGCGCGCTCTCGCGCTATCACAAAGACCATCCCTATGTCGTCTCGGTCATGGGGCAGGAGCATCGTGTGGACTACGAACCGGCAGAGTCCGGTACCGGCCTGTTCGGGGGGAATTCGAATTGGCGGGGGCCGGTCTGGTTCCCGGTCAATTATCTGCTGATCGAGTCGCTGCAAAAGTTTCACTACTATCTCGGCGACCAGTATAAGGTGGAGTGCCCAACCGGATCGGGCCGCCATTCCACGCTCTGGCAAGTGTCGGCCGAAATCTCACGCCGTTTGACACACATCTTTCTCCAGAATGCCGAGGGAAAACGTCCGGTGTTCGGCAACACGAAACGATTCCAGGACGATCCCCACTGGCGCAACCACGTCTTGTTCTATGAATATTTCCATGGGGACAACGGGTCAGGCATCGGGGCAAGCCATCAGACCGGCTGGACTGGCCTCGTGGCGAAATTGATTCAACAGTCTGGGGAGTAACGATCGTGAAGCGTCGTTCGTGAACCGTGAAGCGCGAACGAGACAAGAATCTTGAGTTTCATAGACGAGATACGCTTTACGAGCGACGAGAGACGCGAGTGACGATGAAAATCGGAACGACAGATTGCCAGAATCTCGATCGTGCTTTGCGTCTCGAATGGATCGAGACGAACGGGAGAGGGGGATTTGCTTCCGGTACGGTTGCGGGAGCGAATACTCGCCGGTACCATGCCCTCTTGCTCACGGCCCGCAAACCGCCGAGCGAACGGTTCGTCCTGGTCAACCAGCTTGAAGAATGGCTCGACATCGATGGCCAGGCTATTCCACTGTCGACGAATCTGTATCGGGGCGCCGTCCATCCTGCCGGTTATGAGCACTGTATCGAATTTTCAACAAACCCCTGGCCGACTTGGACCTTCGAGTGCAACGGAATAACGGTTCAGCGGGAGATCCTGTCGATCCATGGCCGCGACCTTGTCATTGTGCGGTGGAGGCTGATCGGCAAGACGCGATTGCGAGTCGCACTCCGCGTGAGGCCAAAGCTCACGGGCCGAGACTATCATGGGACCCATCGCGAGAATGGAAGCCTCTCGACGGAGAGCCAGATCGGGAGTGGAATGGTTCTGTGGCATCCTTACTCCGATTTACCTCCAGTGAGGGCGTTCCACTCAGGAGGCTATCGCCATGAATCACAGTGGTATCGGCAGATACAATTCCCTGTCGAACAGCAACGGGGGCTCGACGCTGAGGAAGATTGGTGGTCTCCCGGAGAGTTCAGGTTCGATCTCGAGCCAAGGTCCATCAGCAGGCTGGCCCTTACCAGCGAGGCCATCGACCAGCTCGACATCGTCGCCCTTGTGAAGCACGAAAAGATTCGTCGCGATACAGCCAGGCAAGCAGCAACAGCCACCGATTCTTTGGCTGGCGATCTCCAGCATGCTGCGGAGGTGTATCTATCCCGGCGAGGCGACCAGCAGACGGTAATCGCCGGCTATCCCTGGTTTACCGATTGGGGCCGCGACACCTTCATCTCGCTGCCAGGCCTTTGCTTGGTCACCGGGCGGTTGGATGTAGCGTGGCAGATCATCGCTTCTTTTTCCGCCCACCTATCCGAAGGCATGGTGCCGAACCGTTTCCCCGATGCCGGTGAGCAGCCGGAATACAACACCATCGATGCCTCACTCTGGTTTATCCATGCGATCGATCGCTACCTTGCGGCGTTACAAGACGAAGCCCGCGTGTGCGAGACTGCTTGGTCTGCCGTGAAACAGATTCTGGACGGTTACCGTAGCGGCACGAGATTCAGGATTAGGATGGCTGAGGACGGTTTGATTATGGGCGGAGTTCCCGGCGCGCAACTGACCTGGATGGATGCGAAGGTCGGCGATTGGGTCGTTACGCCGCGCCATGGAAAACCGGTGGAGATCCAAGCTCTCTGGGTTCGAGCGCTGGAGGTCGGCGAAACTTTCGCGAGACGATTTGGGGAGGCGGACTATGCGGATCGCTGTCGTGATGACCGTAGTCGCGCGATTGCCTCATTCCAGAAACGGTTTTGGTATGAGGAGGGTGGCTATCTCTACGATGTGATCGATGGGCCGGAAGGAAACGATGCGTCGTTCCGCCCCAATCAACTCTATGCCCTCTCGTTGGTTGACGGCCTAGTCCCGCGCGATCGCGCGCAGCAGATCCTTCGCCTTATCGAAGACCAGCTTTTGACGCCGGTTGGTCTCCGCACCCTGTCGCCGCACGATCCTCGGTATCGTGCTCGCTACGAAGGTGGCGTCGTGGAACGTGATGGCGCCTATCATCAGGGCACGGTCTGGCCCTTCTTATTGGGTCCGCTTGTGACAGCCTGGGTGAAAACATTTGGCCGGAGCGCTGCAACCAGGAAGAAGGCGCGCGGTTTCCTAGCAGGCATCGAGGCCCATCTGCAGGAAGCCTGTCTGGGCCAAGTTTCTGAAATCTTCGACGCCGAGGCTCCGCACCAGCCGCGCGGCTGTTTCGCGCAGGCTTGGTCGGTGGCCGAACCGTTGCGAGCCCTCATCGAAGACCTCGGAGTCATCGCTGAAACTGCCAGGCCCAAGATCAAGACGGTGATTCTGAGCCGGCGCCGAGCATCCGACCCGGTCGAAAAGCCATCTTCCAAAACCACGGTTCCGCGACAGAAGAGTAGCGGTGCGAAGGGTCGCGCCTTGCGCGATCCTCTGCTATGATCTAGCACGATGCATGCTCCATTATTTCTAGTAACACTGTGAACGTCTTGCTCGCCAGCATCCTACTTCCTTGCCGTGACGTGACAAGGCTCGCGTCCGAATCCATGGACCGGACTCTCCCGCTCCCTACCAGAATTCAACTGCAATTCCATTACTGGATATGCGAAGCATGCGCTCAATATCGCCGGCAATTGTCGGCCCTACGTCAGGCCACTCTGCGTCCGGCATCTGAGAGCCATGCACAGGGGGATCCGCAGCTTTCTCCTGCTGCTAAGGCCAGGCTCAAAGAAGCCCTTCGGGCCAGACGCGACTAGCGCCGGCAATCCAGCCTCAATTCCGTCGCTTCCCACTCCGATATCTCTGTACAAAGAAAAATGTTGGAGTAGGCCGTTCAAGCGGCTGGATCCTGTCGGGCGCTTTATGCTGGTTGCTGTTTAAGGAATCTCCAGACCGATCGCGAATGTGGCTGAGCAGCCGTCGGGAGTTGTAGTCGGAGCCAAAAGAAGTTGGTTGCCACCACGCCGGAAGATCCAATCTTGCTGGTTTCTCGTGGCGCGTGGCCCTGCTGCTGCATAGGGTGGGGCAACATAGACGCGATCAGTCAGCCCATCCTCAAAATACAATTGCGATGTGAACTCGAAGGTTCGTCTGGTCACAGGCGCAGTGCGAATTTTGAAGTGGATATGAACCGTCCGGCCTGGATACCAGCCAGGATATATCGTGACAAACTTGGCCGAGCCGTGCGCATCGGTGACCTGATAGCCCCGTAAAAACTTCTGCCCAGTGGAGTCGAATCCAGGATCTTGCACGTCCGAGTAGATGCCCAGTGCATCGCAGTGCCAGATGTCCACCTGGGCGCCAGGTAGCGGTTGACAATCGCCGGCCTTGAGGCGTGAAACCAGAAACGTCAGAGCCAGTGGCGTACCAGCCTTCATTCGTCCGTCTGACGGATCTGAACGAATATCAGACCGATGCAAACGTTCATCGACAAAATACGGACCTTCCATTTGTTCCGGCCGGACCACACATGGGGGGCTTGATGTCTCTGCCTCAGCCCGCTTGGGGCTCAGTTCCGCAGTAAGTAGCCAGGCCACGCCTGTGGCTCCTAGAAATGTCACCACTTCACGGCGGGAAAGGAGTCGCCCCACAGGCTGGTCTTCAGGTGTCATCGCTATTCTCCATCGTTCGAGTGGGCCGGCAAGCCGCTGTGGGTCTCTGGGTGTGGGCATCGCAGGCGTGGTACCATCCCGTCAGCAGTCCAGAAGTCCCATCATACCGCTGGAATTGGTCGAGAGACTATCCTATTGTAAGGGTAAAGTTAAAACGGTGTCCCGCGACAGGCGTGAACTTTCTTGATGGCGTGATAAGCCATTTGGCTTTAAGGGAAACGACATGATGCTCTCCGACGAACACTTCGCAGAACTTGCTGAAGCCAAGCGTCTCCTTGAGAATCCTGGGCTTGCCGTAAAGATCACCAACTTCGTCGGTAAGCCGATTGAGAAGGGGTTTGAACTCCTTCCCGACAACTGGGGCCAGCGCATCGGAGTGGCGACTAAGGATGCATTGATGCTCGCCATGAAGGGGGCGTTGCTCACCATGGACAGCCGGTCCTCGGAGTCCCATCCTCGCTGGCATAAGGTTGCGGCTGCTCTTAGCGGTGCGGCAGGAGGGGCGCTGGGTCTGCCTGGGTTGATTGCCGAGCTTCTGGTGTCCACAACCATCATGTGTCGTTCTATCGCGGACATCGCTCGTGCAAACGGCGAATCGCTTGACGAGGTCTCCACTCGGTTGGCTTGCATCGAGGTCTTCGCCCTTGGAGGGACGTCGAGGTTGGACGACGCGGCAGAGATCGGCTACTTCGCAGTCCGTTCGTCGCTCGCTCGGGCCGTTTCAGAAGCAGCCGAGTACCTTGCCTCGCAGACATTGGCAGAAGAGAGCGCTCCGGCGCTGGTTCGCCTCATTGCCCTGATTGCTTCGCGTTTTCAGATACAGGTCTCGGAAAAGGCTGCAGCGCAGCTGGTCCCCATCATCGGCGCTGCAGGCGGAGCTGTCGTCAATCTATTATTCATCGACCATTTCCAAGACATGAGTCGAGGCCACTTCACCGTGCGGCGTCTTGAACGTCACTACGGAACCGAAGAGGTGCGAAGGGCCTATGAGCGAATCTAAGTGTTCGTTCAAGCGATAGGAGATAGCGGGTGAGTTTCAGGAGGAACGGGAACGAATGATCGAAATCTATACGGATGGCGCCTGTAGCGGCAATCCTGGGCCCGGCGGCTGGGGTGCCTTGCTGCGCAGGGGCGCGGTCGAAACGGAGCTGTGCGGCGGCGAGCCGACAACGACGAATAACCGCATGGAGCTCCTTGCCGTCATTGAGGCCCTGCAGTCGCTCACTCAACCGGTGGAAGCGCGAGTCTACACCGATGCTCAGTATGTTCAAAAAGGCATCAGCGAATGGATCCATGTCTGGAAGCGGCGTGGCTGGAAAACCGCGAACAAAGAGCCGGTGAAGAATGAGGATCTCTGGCGTCGTCTCGATGAACTAACCGTAGGCCATACGCTCGAATGGTGCTGGGTCAAGGGACACAACGGTCACCCGGAGAACGAACGGGTAGATGCACTAGCTCGTGCCGGTCTTGAACAGTCGCTCCGCGCCGGCAAGGCGGTCGGCGGTATGGTGGAGAAAACCTCCTGTACGGCGACATCAGAGCCGATTCTCGACATCCAGCATGCCACGGTCTATCGGGGTGACACCCCTGTCTTCTCAGATTTTTCTTTTGCCCTGCAGGAGGGAGAGCATGCGGCGATCATCGGTCCCAATGGGGCAGGCAAGTCGACCCTTCTTAAACTCCTATCAGGCGAAGTCCATCCGCTTCCATTGGACGAAACCAGCATTCGTCTATTCGGTGAAGAACGGTGGAACGTCTGGGATGTCCGAAAACGGTTGGGGATGGTGTCCCATGACCTTCAACATCAGTATATGGACCAAGTAACCGGGCTCAAAGTGATCCTGTCCGGTTTCTATGCGAGTATTGGAACCTATGGCCATCAAGACTTCAGTTACGCGCAGCTCGCTCGGGCAGACGGGATGTTGGAGGAGATGGGAGCCGGTTCGTTGAAAGATCGGTGGTTTGGGGAGATGTCGGCGGGAGAGCAGCGGCGCTGTCTCCTAGCCCGCGCGTTAGTGCACGAGCCTGCAGCGCTCGTGCTCGACGAACCGACGAGCGGACTCGATCTGACCGCGACATTTCACTATCTGGATCTCGTTCGCGCCCATATGAAAAAAGAAAAAACGCTGCTGCTGGTGACGCATCACATTTACGAGATTCCGCCGGAAGTCGAGCGTGTCGTGCTCTTGAAGCAAGGAAAGATACTTCAGGATGGGGAGAAACGTGCCGTCCTTACAGAAGCCAACCTCAGTGCGCTATTCGAACGCCCGATAGCGGTGGCGCAGGTCAATGGGTGGTATCAGGCTTTCCCAGGATGTTAATAGGGCCTATCGGCTTAATTGAGAAGGTCAAGGTTCAGGCCTAGCCTGCCTTGCCGCGTTGGTCTGTCGTTACCGTTTCCGAAATCCGAAAAACATTCCGACGGCTCCTGCCCCTGTTGACGGGAGATAGCCTGAAAGGATGTGTCTAAGTCCCTCGGTTCCTCGGTGCGTTGCTGCGATGGCTTGCTGGATCTGTGTTTCCACCGTCGCCCAATCGAGATCGATCCAGCCTGTTTCTTCGAGTACCGCGATGCCGGCGAGTAACCCGCCGGCGATCAACGCAGCCATTCTCAGAAATCTCCGGAACGCCCAGCCAATGAAAAACCCTCCCAGATAGCTGGCGCCGATGCCAGCCAGGGTAGGCGATGAAAGATTAGCCACCCATGAGCCAAGGCCTCCGACCGTGGCGATCGCAGCGGCGATGACGGATTTCGCATTCCAGGGCGCATCGGCCAGGAGCGCAGCACAGATGCCCTGGGAGGTCGATGCTTGCGGCTGTTCCTGACTGTCATCCATGACAGGTTAGAGCCGGTTGCTTGCGAAGGTATCGCAAGCTCTTGGATCCCCGGTCTCTAAACCTTTTCGGAGCCATGTCATCCGTTGTTCGGATGACCCGTGCGTCCAGCTTTCCGGTTGGACATAGCCCTGTCCCATTTTTTGAAGCCGGTCGTCCCCGATGGCGGCGGCAGCCTTCAATCCCTCTTCGAAATCGCCCGGCTCGATCAGATTCCGCTCACGCTTGGCGTGGTGACCCCAGACACCTGCGAAACAATCGGCTTGCAGTTCCATTCGGACTGACAAGGCATTCCCTTCTTGTTCGGATGCCTGGTGTTGGAGGCGCGTCACCTTTTCAGCGATGCCCATGAGATTCTGCACATGATGGCCCACCTCATGGGCGATCACATAGGCTTGCGCAAAGTCGCCCGGCGCGCCCAATCGTCGAGCCATCTCGTTAAAAAATGACAGGTCGAGATAGACCTTATGATCTCTGGGGCAATAGAAGGGACCGACGGCTGAAGAAGTGGCGCCACAGGCCGAATGGACGCCTCCGGTAAAGAGGACGAGACGTGGGTCTTCGTATTGCGGACCAAGGAGTTGCCGCCAGGTGGTTTCCGTGTCGGCGAGGACAACAGCAGCGAATTTGCCCAGCTGATCGTTGGGCGATCCGATCGGCGCCGGCTCAGAGGGACCCGTCGATTCCGTCATGCTCTGAGCGCCGTTGAGCATCTCGATGAGGGTTAAGGGATTGATGCCGGTGAAATAGCTGACGGCCAATAGCAGTACGATGCCGCCGATCCCAAGCCTTCCCCCTCCGACCCTGGCCGGGGCCATTCCTCGACGGTCTTCGATATTGTCGCTTTCTCGTTGTCCTTCCCAGCGCATAACGATCTCCCGGTAGGGCGAAGCCTATCGAGTGGCGGATCAGGTCGGCTCCTTCTCCATCGTCTGAATGAACTTGTCGGCTTCGGCGATGGAACGGTTCATCTCCCGAACGAGCTGATCGACTTGGGCATCGACCTTCACCAGCTCTCCTTTCATGGCGGCCAACGCTCGTGCATTAAGGTTGTGTTTTAGGTAAAGGACTTGGTCGCGGAGCGGTTTCAGGACCGGATCGATACGCTGTTCCGCACGCTTCATGGCGGCGAGCATATCGTGGTAGCGGGCTTTGGTTTGGCTGAGCTTCGCTTCGCTTTTCCGGCGCAAGTCTCCATTGGAATATTGGCCGAGTTCAGTCTTCCATTCTGCGAATAACGAGTCTGCGACATTTTCAACGGCGTCGATGCGATTCCGCACCGTATCGGCGCTGTCTTCACTGTTTTGCAGTTCACTTTTGAGTTTCTTATATGTCGCTTCCAGGTCTCCGCCTTGATAGGTCACGACCTGCCCAAATTGATCCAAGGCATCTTGAATATCTTTCTTGGCGTCCGCCTGGGCATCACGGGCTGATTTGACACGGCTGCTCAGGAGATCGCGCTTGGCGTAGCCCATCTTATCCATCGCGGTGATATAGGCCGTATCACAGGCGGAAAAACCGAGTGGTACTGCGAGAAGCAGGAGTATCAGCGTGAGTTTCAACATCGGCACCTCAGTTGAGGAAGGGGATCGCTTGCTGTGCAGTAGTTCAGATGACTGAATGCGTTGGCACATCATAACCGAAGCAGAGCAGAGGCGAAAGGCCTTACTCGATGTATCTCGCTCAAGCCTATTTGGGTTAGGAATCGATGTGACTGGGATTGCGGTGGGAGGTTCGATGGAAGAAGGAGGTGCCCACCTGGGGTGGGCACCTCCGGAAGGCGGAAGCTATTTCGGCGTGGTACTATTGGTCTTGACTTGGCCGGCGATGTCTTTAAGGTCCTTCGGGTACAGCACGATCTCAATTCGGCGGTTGGATGATCTCCCCTCTTCTGAATCGTTCGAAGCAAGGGGTTGTGTGTCCGCGTAACCGACTGCAGAGAGGTGCTGGCGTTCTACACCTCCCCGATCAATCAGGTGGCGCACCACGGTCGTGGCCCGCGCGGTCGAGAGTTCCCAGTTTGTCTTGAAGCGACTTTGTAACTTTGAACTGATAGGCACATTGTCGGTGTGGCCTTCGATTCGGATTTGCTTATCCGAGATCTTGTTGAGTACGTCACCGACTTCGGTGAGGACTCCGACGCCGGCCGGCTTCAGTTGAGCCTGTCCGGAATCGAATAGGACTCGATCTACCATGTTGATCGTCAGGCGGTCCTGTACCTGTTGAATCGTAATGTTTCCCTTCGCGATCTCATCCTGGAGCGATTTCGACAGTTCTTCTTGGGTGCGAGTCAGGCGTGCGATCTCTTCTTCTTTTGCCAGTTTCGCCAGCCGTTCCTGCTCCAAGGTTGTGGCAAGTTGCGATTGCTCTTGCCGAAGTTGTTCGCGCTCCTTCGCAAGGCGAGCGGTATCGGCCTCAAGTTCAGCTGCCTGCTTCTGCAGTTTGGTGATTTCTTCCTGCGCCGATGCGCTTCCGCTCGCGAGCTTCTGTTCGAGGTCCGTGATCTGTCCACGCACTGTGCCGAGTTCGCTGTTCAGCTGCCCCCGCTCTTTTTCCAGACTGCCCAGGCGGGATTGCAGTTCGTTTGAGCGAGCCGCGAGCGCTTCACGCTCTTTGGCCAAGGAGGCAGCCTGCTGTTCGGCTGCTAGTCGTTGAGTGGCCTCTTGGTCCAGATTTTTTTGGAGGCCAGCCAACTGTTGTTGCAGCTGTGTGGATGTTTTCTTCGCTGCTTCAAGTTCGGCGAGTGTCTTTGTGTGGGTTTCCGTGCTCACACAGCCCGCCACGGCTATCGCACAGAGCATGGCCAATGCAGGGCCCCGGAGGGGTATGGCTCTATGAGTCAACATTCTTTGCATCGTCTTCTCCTCCTTTACATGGTGGTGAACAGACCACGGTGGGTGGGAGCAAGCTTAATGCCCAATGACGAGAGCACCTGCGTGAAGAGAATGGCTCGCTTTTCATGAATTTTGAGGGGAATTGTCGGCTGGTCTTTGCTGGCTACCAAGGGGGCTGAGGCATGCCGCTACAAGTACTGTATGGTCTAGCCTACAGAGTCTCCATCCTCTGGTCTGCCTCTCCTCCATTCTGCTCGGTGCTGTTTGGTTCAATGAAAGGGCAAGTGGTTGAGCTTACTGCTAGAGTACCGAGGCCATTCATTGTGCTTGTTACAGGGGTTGGCTATAGTGCGTCCATGTGGTCTCGATCTCTGAAGTTAGGAGCCTGTCCGACATTGCCCATTCTACTGTGCCGAATGATCTGCAGCTATCTGCGTCGTTCTCGACCCGAAAAAATCCTCAACGTATTCCAGCGAATACGCCTCCGGTTTTTTCAAGCCTGCGGCCTCGCACCTGGCTGCACCTCATTTGCCTCGTCACGAAGGCAATGTCAGACAGGCTCCTAAATACCAGTGTCTTACTGGACGTCCTGGCCAACGATCCCAAACATGTCGATCGGTCAGAAGCACTCCTCCTTCAAGCCTACCAGCAAGGTTCCTTGATTATTTCTCCTGCCGTCTACGCTGAACTGGTCCCTCAGGCTCGCAATCGTGACGAGCTTGACGGCTGGCTACAGCAGGTCCGCATTCGTGTTTCTCCATTTACGGCAGACCATGCGTACACGGCCGGGGTTGCGCACGTGGCCTATCGCAAGGCTGGTGGCAAGCGTCAACGGATTCTGGCCGATTTTCTTATCGGTGCACATGCCTTTCATGAAGCTGATCGACTCCTGACCCGCGATCGTGGATTCTTCCGCCGGTATTTTTCAAGCCTCACGATTCTCCCCGCCTAACAAAAGGTTGAGGTTGCAAGTGGTAAGTAGCCAGTGGTGAGTGGGCGGTACGGAAGAGGGAAATTATGAATGCGGAATGAGGCGGAAAGTTTCGAGTTTCGAGTTGGGAAGGGGCTGGGGGAAGTCCTGAGTTGCAATGAGGAATTAGGAATGTGGCGTTATGGGCTAGCGTTGGAGGCTGTCCCGGGATTCAGCGGCCTACCAGCAGTCGTTCCAGATGTTCGACGATTCGAGTTGCCGCTTGGCCGTCCCATTTGGGAGGGATGGCGCCCTTCTTCCACTGGCCGGCCATGAGGCGCGCGAGGGCGGGAGGGAGTTTGCTTGGATCGGTGCCGATGAGTTCATTCGTGCCGATTGAGATGGTCTCTGGACGCTCGGTGTTATCCCGGAGGGTCAGGCAGGGTACGCCGAGCACAGTGGTCTCTTCGGTGATGCCGCCTGAATCGGTGATGACCCCTTTGGCATGTTTCACGAGGTAGTTGAATTCCAGATAACCCAGGGGATCGACATAGTTCAGTTGCGGAGTCTTGCTGTCGAGATCGCGCAGGTTCTTGGCGGTGCGAGGATGGACGGGAAAAATCACCGGTAGTCCGCGCGTGCCTTCGGCGATGGCATGTAACAGTCGCAACAATTGCTGCTCCCCGTCTACATTGGCCGGGCGATGGAGCGTGATCACAAAGTACTTGCCCTGCTGCAGCTTCAACGATTCCCAACAGGCCGGTGGACGGAGGCGCGGAAGCTGTTTGAGGAGCGTGTCGATCATGGTGTTGCCGACGAAGAAGATGCGATCGTTTGCGACACCGGTGCGGCGAAGCGTCTCGTTGGCCGTTTCACTGGTCGTGAAAAACCAGTTGGTGATGGAATCGGTCACGACCCGGTTGATTTCTTCCGGCATGGTCCAGTCGCCCGAGCGGATGCCGCCTTCCACATGAGCAACCGGCACCCCTAACTTGCGGGCTGCAATGGAGCAGGCCATGGTCGAGGTGACATCCCCTACGACCAGACAGAGGTCGCTCTTGTCTTTCACCAAAACCTTTTCATAATTCACCATGATCGCGGCAGTCTGTTCTGCATGGGAGCCGGAGCCGACTTCCAGATTGATGTCCGGATCCGGGATGCCGAGTTCCTCGAAGAAACTGCCGGACATGGCGCGGTCATAATGTTGGCCCGTATGGATGAGGCGAAACCGGAGCGACCCTCCTCGCTTCTCTGCCGCCTTCAAGGCGTCAATAATCGGCGCAATCTTCATGAAATTGGGCCGCGCCCCTGCGATGAGATCGATTCTCTTCATTCTTGTTTGTGTCGTTTGTTTGGTTGATCTGGTTTGTTTGGTTGATCTGGTTTGTTTGGTTGAACAAGATCAACCAGATGAACGAAACAAACCAAATGAACCAAAGAAACCAGATAGACCAGATAGGGAACTACTTATCGTATTTGGGCGGTTTAGACAACCTAAGATGGGTTTTTGGCAGCAAACGATTAGGAGGGTTGAGGACGGGATTGTATAACTCAGCACTCAGAACCCACCACTCAGAACTGCTTCGTGACGCGTCTGATGCTCAACGACTCGATGCGTGTGGTGACGTCCCGATACTGCGGTGCTTCACGGCGGAGCCATCGATAGGCCTCCAACGCTTCAGGGGTGCGTCCGAGCGACTCAAGCGTTCGCCCTAACAGGTAGAGGATCTGGACTTGTTCTTTCGATGAAATTGAGGGTGTTTGCAACGCCCGGCGAAATGCCGCAATTGCCTCTTGCTCTTTTCCGCTCTTCTTGAGGCAGAGACCCATTTGGGCGAAGCCCCTCAATGCATATGCGGAATCCTGGGCGGCTTTCTCAAAATACTCCGCCGCCTGCCTGAACAAGCCGACATTTTTGAGTGTCGTTGCTCGTTCGTAGGATTCGTGGCCGTCTGGAGGCTCTGTCGGTGCTGTGGCTTCGATAGCTAGTTGTTGTGTCTCAGCCGTCGGGATCGGGTCTCCATCCTCTGACGAGACCGTTGTGGTTGCAAAAGAGATCTGCTTCGTCAGGGGTAATGTGTCGGTTTCGTTCACGTTTCTCTTCCCTTTGGGCTAGACATCAAGTGGCTTGCAGATCGCAAATCTTGGACCATTCAAGACGGGTGTAAAACCATTTGTTTTCAATGCCCTTACGCATTGCCTCATCTGCTCCCGAGAGAGAAAACAGAGCATGTTTTGGCAGTTCCGTTCAAATGTGCCCGGAAAGCAGGCTGGGGATAAGGGGGTTAGGCTGAGGCTGAGGTTAAGGTTGAGCGAAGACGGATGTTGGAGACAGAGGCGAACGGTTTATCTGGTCTATTTGGTTTGTCTGGTTCATCCGGTCTATCTGGTTCATCTGGCAAGATTCATTCGACCAAAATAACTAGACAGACCGTCGTTTCCCCTCAACCTCAACCTTCCGGTCCGCCTCCAACCTCTACCCTCCAGCGTCATCGTCTTAGAAGTGGACTTCCCGCAGAGTCTTGCGGTTGGCCTGAAACCATTGGACAGTTTTCTTGAGACCTTCGCGCAGATGATGCCGGGCTTGAAAGCCAAAAGCTTCTTTCGCTCGGCTGACATCCAGACATCGTCGAGGTTGCCCGTTGGGCTTGGTGCGATCCCATTCAATCTGTCCTGTAAAACCTGTTTCCTCGGCAATCATGACGGCAAGATCGCGGATCATGACTTCCTCTCCTGTTCCGAGGTTGACGGGCAAACTTCCTTCACAGCGCTCAGCGGCGAGTAAAAGACCTTCTGCTGCGTCTTCCACATATAGGAACTCCCGTGTCGGCGATCCGTCTCCCCATAGTGTAAGAGAGGGACGGCCTGCTTCATGTGCTGCGGCGCATTTGCGGATTAAGGCCGGGATGACATGCGAGGTTTCCAGATCGAAATTATCGCGAGGGCCATAGAGATTTACAGGGAACAGCACGATGGAGTTGAACCCGTACTGTTCGCGGTAGGCCTGCGACTGGACCAACATCATCTTTTTGGCGAGACCATAGGGCGCATTGGTTTCTTCTGGATAGCCGTTCCAGATGTCGTTCTCTTTAAATGGAATGGGGGCGAACTTGGGATAGGCGCAGATGGTGCCCAGAGCCACAAACTTCTTCAGCCCCCGTTGTCGCCCGACTTCTATGAGCTGGGCGCCCATCATCAAATTGTCATAGAAAAATTTTCCTGGATTGGCTTGGTTCGCGCCAATTCCTCCAACCCGCGCGGCCAGATGAATGACCATGTCGGGCGCATAATCGCGATAGAGTTGTTGTACGGCATCCATCTGAACGAGATCGTAATCTTTACTGCGGGGCACAAAGATATCCCGGCAGCCTTTCGCGCGGAGCTGTTCCACGACGAAGGATCCCAGAAACCCGGCGCCGCCGGTCACCACTACGCGTTGTTCGTTCCAAAAGGATGACATATGAAGGCTAAGGTTGAGGTTAAGGTTGAGTGGTTCTGCGAAGTGAACGAATCAATGCGTTAAGTTCTTTCCAGACTTCGTCGATCAGATTCATGGCAGGAAGGCAGTCGCTCTGTTTGAAATACGCTACCTTCTGTCCATAGATAAGGTGGCTCTTCGTTTCAGCTAATGAGCCGCGAGACGCATAATAGAAATTGAGTTTGTCCTTTGTATGTTGGCGGCCATATCCTTCCGCAAGATTCCCGGGAACGGAGAGGGCAGATCGTCTAACCTGAGACGTTAACCCATAATCTTCTTTTCTGGCTCAGCGCAGATTCGTGTGGGTGAATTCTGCTCATTTCTTCGACAAGAAGGCGGTGAGAATCTTGAGCCGCATCTACTCCTCATCCCGATAGCCGTAGGCGCGCCGTTGAATCACACGAATCTTGTTATTCAGGCCCTCGACGAAACCCAGCTTCACCTTGTTGCGAGGCGTGCAATACGCCGCGATGCCGTCCCAGTGCCGTTCGATCATGGCGGCAAACTTCTCAAAGGGCCGGAGTCGCTGCCACTTGAGGTGCTCCTGCCACCGGGTAAAGAACTGCCTCGCCCAGCCCTCGCGGCGATACGACCAGAGTTGCCCGAACTCCTCCTTGAGCAGGTAGGCGGTGGCCAAGCGCTTGTTGGCCCGGAGCAGTTTCCGGAGCGAGCGGCGGCCGGCCAGCGTGAGATTGGCGCGGTGGGAGAGGAGCGTATAGCGCTGGCCCTTGATGAAGGCCTGGTCCTTCGCGGCACCCCGGTTGTCCTCGGCCCGGCGGACCTGATCCCTCGCGTCAGCCAGATGACGCAGGATGTGGAACTTGTCGAACAGAATCTGCGCCCGGGGGGCCTGGGCCTGCACCGAGTTGCGGAA
>NEWP02000027.1:18166-31444 GCA_002869895.2 Nitrospira sp. CG24E
CACTGCGCGCATCGAGCGACCACCGCTTTATCGTGGGGGCTCTGCGAGCAAGAAGGATGGTTGCCTGCTCCCTTGCATCCTTCGGGAGGCCGCGCGTTGCGCGAGCACAGAAGATCATCAGGTTCCATCCCCTCCGTGTCCTGCGAGCAAAAAGGGCACCTGACCGCTCCCGCTCCCCCTCCTTGTAAGACTGTGCCACTTCCTTCGACTAGTACCCATGTCTACCCATTACGCTGTGATCATTATCGGCACAGGCCCAGGCGGGGGGACGCTCGCCTACAAGCTGGCTCCGTCGGGGAAGAAGATACTGCTCTTAGAGCGTGGCGGTTACTTACCGCGTGAGAAGGACAACTGGAGTTCCAAGACCGTCTTCATCGACAACAAGTACAAGGCCAAGGAAACCTGGCGAGACAAGGATGGGGGAATCTTCCATCCGGGTATCCACTACAACGTCGGTGGCAACTCAAAAGTCTACGGTGCGGCGCTGCTCCGCATGCGTCACCAAGACTTCGGCGAGGTGAAGCACCACGGCGGTATCTCTCCGGAATGGCCCATTGGCTATGACGACATCGAGTCCTATTACACTCAAGCCGAGCATTTGTACCATGTGCATGGCACGCGCGGCGAAGATCCGACAGAACCCAAGGCCAGCGCTCCGTACAAGTATCTAGCCCTGACCCACGAACCGCGCATTCAAGAACTGCATAACGACTGGCAGAAGTGTGGCTATAAGCCCTTTCACCTACCGGTCGGTGTGATGCTGAATGAACAGCATCGAGAGAAGAGTGCCTGTATCCGCTGCAGTACATGTGACGGCTTTCCTTGCCTGGTAAATGCAAAGGCCGACTCGCAAGTGGTCTGTGTCGATCCGGCGCTGAGGTATGAAAACGTGTCATTGGTCACTGGGGCATTGGTCACAAGGTTGGAAACAAGTGCGTCGGGGCGAGAGGTGACCACTGTTCACGTTGAACGCAATGGCCAACGAGAAACTTACAAAGCCGATATAGTGGTCGTCTCAGCCGGCGCGATCAATTCGGCGGCGTTGCTTCTGCGCTCCGCGAACGACCAACATCCTAATGGTCTTGCCAACTCATCTGATCTCGTCGGTCGGCACTACATGTGCCACAACAATTCGGCCATGCTTGCGATCTCCAAACGGCCGAACCCAACCGTGTTTCAGAAGACCATAGGGCTGAACGACTTTTATCTTCCCTCAGCTGACTGGGACTATCCGATGGGCCACATTTCGATGATCGGCAAGCAGGATATTGAATCATTGCGGGCCGGCGCGCCGGCTTTTACTCCCGGAGCCGCACTCGACGCCATGGCAAAACATTCGCTCGACTTCTGGATGACCTCGGAAGATCTGCCCGATCCGGACAATCGCGTGCTCATCGGGAAGGACGGCGTGATCACGCTGGCCTATACGGAAAACAATCTGGAAGCGCATCGCCGGTTGGCCGCGAAGCTCAAGAGCATGCTCAACCACATCGGCTGCGAAGACCATCTGTTGCCGACACACCTCTATCTTGGGAAAAAGATTCCGATTGCCGGCACAGCGCACCAGTGCGGGACCGTCCGTTTTGGGCGCGATCCGAAGACCTCTGTTCTGGACCAAAATTGCAAAGCGCACGATCTGGATAATCTCTATGTCGTCGATGCGAGCTTCTTTGTCTCGAGCTCAGCGGTGAATCCCTCGCTGACGATCATGGCCAATGCGCTACGAGTGGGGGACCATCTTTTACAGCGATTTGAGAGTTAGTCGGAAAGGCTGACGATGGCAAATGGGAAACCACGAGTTCTGATTCTGGGTGGTGGGTTCGGCGGGATGTATGTCGCGCTGGAATTCGAACGGGCGCTTGCGCAGGGGGCCAACCTGGATGTCACGCTCGTCAACCGCGATAATTTTTTCCTTTTCACCCCGATGCTGCATGAAGTGGCGGCGAGCGATCTCGATATCACCAACATCGTCAGCCCGGTCCGCAAACTGTTGCGCCGCGTGACCTTCTTTCACGGAGAGGTCGAATCCATCGACCTCGTGAACAAACGAGTCGGCCTGTCACACGGGCACGAGGAACATTGCCATTCGCTGCCCTATGACCACCTGGTGCTGGCTCTCGGCTCGACCACGAACTTCTTTAACTTGCCTGGCTTGGCAGAACGAGCGATCACGATGAAGTCGCTGGATGACGCAATTTTTCTGCGCAACCGCCTGATCGCGAACTTGGAAGAGGCGGATTTTGAATGTTCTCCGAGCACACGCGCTCCGTTACTGAATTTCGTTGTCGCAGGCGGAGGGTTCGCCGGTGTGGAGACGATTGCTGGAATCAATGACTTTCTTCGGGAGGCGGTGCGGTTCTATCCGCATCTTCGGGAGGACATGCTGCGGGTCATTCTTGTCCATCCGGGAAAGACGATTTTGCCGGAACTCGGAGAGAAGCTCGGCGCCTATGCACAGCAAAAACTTGTGGATCGACATGTGGAAATCCATTCCAACTGCAAAGTCACAGCCGTGACGGACCGCGACCTTACACTGAGCGACGGCACCAAGGTGGAGACCAATACCTTGGTGTGGACTGCCGGAACCCGCCCGAACTCCCTCTTGGATACATTGCCCTGCCGGAAAGAACGGGGTCGAGTCCTCGTCAACGAGTACCTGGAAGTTCCTGAGTGGCCTGGAGTCTGGTCGCTCGGCGACTGTGCGGTTGTGCCGGATCGTAAGACCGGGAAATCCCATCCTCCCACTGCACAGCATGCGCTTCGAGAAGGAAAGGTTGCGGCTCAGAATATTTTGGCGACTATCCAAGGTGGTCAGAAGAAGCCATTCTTGTTCTCGACACTCGGACTCCTGGCTCCTATCGGCAAACGAAGCGGCGTGGCCAACATTCTGGGGGTGAACTTTTCCGGGTTCATCGCCTGGTGGCTGTGGCGGACGATATACCTGACGAAATTGCCTCGTTTTGAAAAGAAGCTCCGTGTGGCCTTGGACTGGACTCTCGATCTGCTCTTTTCGAAGGATCTTGTTCAGTTCACGAACGTTCG
Organism: Nitrospira sp. CG24E; assembly: GCA_002869895.2. GTDB lineage: Bacteria > Nitrospirota > Nitrospiria > Nitrospirales > Nitrospiraceae > Palsa-1315. The sequence continues at coordinate 21,209 of NEWP02000027.1, forward strand.
CCCGTCTATCGTGCCGCAGGTGGAAGAAGAGCCGGTCGGCCAAGCCAGTCCTGCGTTGGTCGGTGCCGGCATATCCAAGTGAGATAAGCGAATGGGCATGAGGAAAGTATTCGTCGGCTTCTGGCTGACCATCACACTGGTCTGCTGGGTCGTTGCCACTCCCAGCCTTGCCGGCGAGAGGGGCTCAGCGATTGCAGTAGAGTCGATCGGGATGACGGTCTCGGATCTGGACCGGTCCATCGCGTTCTATTCGGATGTCTTGGCCTTCAAGCCAATCAGCGATGTGGAGGTCGATGGGCCGGAATACGACCAACTCTGGGGGATCTTTGGCGTACGGGCGCGAGTGGTTCGGATGCAGCTTGGAGCGCAACAGCTCGAATTGACGCAATTTCTTGCGCCGCCTGATGTGCGGCCGATTCCCGTACCGTCCTACAGCAACGATCTGTGGTTTCAGCACTTCGCAATCGTGGTGCGCGATATGGATGCTGCCTGGGCACAGCTGAGGAAACATCACGTCCGCCAGATCTCGTCTCGCCCACAGACCATTCCCGCTTCAAATCCAGCGGCTGCCGGCATCAAGGCCATCAAGTTTCGCGATCCGGACGGACACAATCTGGAGCTGCTCTGGTTCCCGGAGGGGAAGGGCAATCCGATCTGGAAGAAGCCCGGCTCAAACCTCTTTATGGGCATCGATCACACAGCTATGACGGTGCGTAGTACAGAAAACAGTATCAAGTTCTATCGCGATCTTTTGGGTCTCAGCGTGGCGGGCGGCACAGCCAATGTTGGAACGGAGCAGGCACACTTGGACGGGCTGCCAGGTGCGAGGGTGCGGGTCACAGGAATGACAACGCAGACGGGGACACCCGGCGTGGAGTTTCTGGAGTATGAGTTGCCGACAGCCGGTCGCCCGATGCCGAGGGATTCGCCCCCAGCCGATCTCTGGCACTGGCAGGTCACCGTCACGGTACGCGATGTTGATGCCGCAGCCAGACTCTTGTGTCCCCAGTCTACGTGCGTTTCACTAGCAGGCGTGGCGTTGCCCAACCAGGCTCTGGGGTTTTCCAATGCCTTGCTCGTCCGCGATCCGGACGGACATGCGATCCAGCTGGTGTCGCAATGACCGTTGCCCTTCTGCCTGGAATTGGAGCGCCACATGCGATACCCCTGACATGATTGCCTCCTCCATGATCCACGCCTCCTACCGATGTGCCAGTAGTTGCAGCCTTTTCCTCCTCGGTGCTAGACTTCACCGTTATTCTACCTACCTGTCGAGCCCCGTCACAGGGTGATGCAGATGTCGTCTCCCAATCTTGAAGAAGCCCTCCGGCAGAGCGAAGAACTCTCTTCTCGTCTCATCGAAAGCAGCCGTGACTGCATCAAGGTGCTCGATCTCAAGGGGCATCTGCTTTCCATGAATGCTCATGGCATGACGGCGCTGGAAATCCGCGATTTCGCCCCGTTTGTTGGCTCGCTCTGGATTGAATTCTGGCACGGCGAGGACAAGGAACATGCGCGTGCGGCAATTGAGGAGGCACGGCAGGGGAAGGTCGGGAGATTCACAGGATTCTTTGCTACGACTCAAACCAATACCCCCAAGTGGTGGGATGTCTCCGTGACGGCCATCCTCGACAAGGACGGCAAGCCTGAAAAGCTGCTGGCCGTCTCCCGTGACGTGACGGAACTCAAGCAGGCGGAGCAGTCACTCAGAGGATCCCACGAGCAATTGGAGCAGGAAGTGGCAGTCCGTACACGCGATCTGGCTCAAACCAGTAGGGTGCTGCAGGAAATTCTCGAAGGAGTTGAGTCAAAAGTCGGCGAACAGTTTTTCCTTTCGCTCGTACAGCAATTGGCGACCGCGCTTGGTGTGGACTATGCCTATGTTTCGGAACTCAGCGAGGATGGACGCACATTCCGTTCTCGATCCGGCTGGGGCAAGGGGCAGCCGCTTCCGCAGTTTGACGTGCCGACGCAGGGTCCCTGTGAAACCGTCCTGACGCGCAAATTCGTTCATCATCCAGATCAGCTTCGTGCGCTCTATCCTCAGGTGCAGCTGATTCAGGACATCGGTGTCGAGAGCTATTGCGGCGTCCCAATTGTGGATTCCTCGGACAGGATCATCGGTCATCTGGCCATCATGGACTCCAAGCCGATGCCGGATCACCTGCGCGCGACATCGATCCTCGGAATCTTCTCCACGAGAGCTGCGGCAGAATTCGAGCGGCTGGCTTTCGAACGCGCCATACGCAAGAGCGATCTGACGTTACGGAAGATCGACGAGGGAACGGCAGCGACGACCGGCGCAGATTTTTTCAATTCCCTAGTGAGGAGCCTGGCCGAAGCTCTTCAAACCAAGTATGCCTTTGTGTCCAAGTTCGTCGAAGGCAACAGCCTCCGTGTGCGGACCTTGGCATTTTGGAAGGGCGACGGGTTTCTCGACAACTTCGAGTATGACTTGCCCCATACACCCTGTGAGCGGGTCTTGGCGGGAGAGGTGTGCCTCTTCTCGGAGAAGGTTCAGGATCACTTTCCAGAACATCGGGAGGATCTTGCCAAGTTGGGCGTGGAAAGCTATTTAGCGATCCCCGTCTCGGATCGTTCCGGCAAGGTTATGGGTCACCTTGCCGTGATGGATACCAAGCCGATGCACGACGATTCTCGCGTGCTCTCGGTATTTAAGATCTTCGGGGTTCGGGCGGGCGCCGAACTGGAACGTGAGCGGATGGACGTGCAGATCAAGCAAAACGAGGAACGGCTGCGCGATCTGTTCGACGAGGCACCGATTGCATACGTCTATGAGGGGCTGGACTCCAAGTTGCTTCGTGTCAACCGCACGGCCATGAAGTCCCTGGGTATCACGGCGGATCAGGTTGCAGGCCTCTACGGAAGGGATTTTGTGCCGGATACTCCCGATGCCCAACGCCGGCTCAAGGAAGCATTTTCCTCTGTCGGCAAGGGCATCGATACGAGCGGGGTAGTTCTTGAGCTGCGGCGCAAAGACAACGGTAAACCGCTCTGGATGAAGTGGTGGTCACGCCCAGACCCCAGCGGCACCTATACCCGCACGATGTTCATCGACATTACCGAGCAGGTGCTGATGGAGCAGGAGAAGGCCAGGCTTGAAGCGCAAAATGTCTACCTCCAGGAAGAAATCAAAGGGACGCATAATTTCGAAGAGTTGATCGGCTCGTCCTCAAGCCTCAAGAAAGTTCTAAAAAATGTGGAGCGCGTGGCACCGACCGATTCGACCGTGTTGATTACCGGCGAGACTGGGACTGGCAAGGAGTTGATCGCACGGGCGATCCACAACTTGAGCCCACGCAAGAACAAGCCGCTGGTCAAGGTGAATTGCGCGGCGATTCCATCAGGGCTGATTGAAAGCGAGCTGTTCGGCCATGAGAAGGGCGCCTTTACCGGCGCTTTGACGAAGAAGATCGGTCGTTTCGAGCTGGCAGACAAGAGCACCATCTTCCTTGACGAGATCGGGGAATTGCCGCTCGATCTGCAGTCCAAGTTGCTGCGTGTATTGCAGGAAGGCGAGTTTGAGCGTGTGGGTGGCATCCAGACCTTCAAGATCAATGTGCGGGTGATCGCCGCGACCAACCGCGACCTCGAGACACTGTCGAAGACAGGCCACTATCGGCCTGATCTCTACTACCGCCTCAACGTGTTTCCTATTCACTTGCCGGCCCTGCGCGAGCGCGAGGGTGATATCCCTCTACTGGTACAGTATTTCGTGCATAAGTTTGCCGCGAATTTCGGCAAGAAGATCGATCTGATCCCGGAGCGCATGATGACATCGCTCCAGCGTTATCAGTGGCCGGGGAATATTCGTGAGCTGGAGCATGTCATCGAGCGGGCCGTGATCTTGAGCGAAGGATCGGAGTTGGAACCGATCGAGTGGCTTTCCCAGCCTGGCAAGAAGACTGGTTCAGGAAAGACACTGACGCTTGAAGAAATGGAACGCCAGCATATCCTGGACGTGCTGGAGCAGACCAATTGGCGCGTGAGCGGTGAAAAGGGCGCAGCCAAAATCCTTGACCTCAATCCCACCACGCTCGAAGCCCGCATGAAGAAGCTTGGGATCGAGCGGCCGGCCTGAAAACTGTATCTCGTGAAGCGTCGTTCGTGAAGCGTGTGCCGGAGCGAAGACATCCCATCCGTTCCTTCGCCCCAGTCATTCTGACTGGCTACTCCCCATAATAACTGAGCTACTCTCCCTCTCGTATTCTCCGACGAGATACGCTTCACGATCGACGAACGACGAGCCGTATTCCCAACTAATTGGGGCAGTCCCAATATTTTAGGAAATGCTCTCCGCTGCCCTTTCACTTCTGTCCGCTGGAAAATCCATGTATCGCCTTTGTGTATCAATCACTTACAGCAGCTCGTTCATCTCGCCATTCGTCTGGCACTGCTATTGCTGAACACCCAGTCATCGGACGAACACAGGGGAGCGAGAGAAGATGATGCTCAAGATTACAAAAATTCAAGAAAGCAGGAGCGATGTGCTCCTCAAGTTAGAAGGCAAGATCACCGCTGAGTGGGCTGACCTCCTCGACGGTGAATGTCGGTCGCTTCTTCGACAGGAGAAAGCCGTGTATCTGGATTGTTCCCATGTCGATTTCATCGATGCCAAGGGGGTTGAGGTCTTGAGGGGCCTTCCTCCAACACAAATCACCTTAATGAGCGCTCCTGGTTTTGTCATGGAGTTGCTACAGATTGGAGACCGGTCATGAACGCAGATATCGCCATGTATACAGAGTCCATTGGTCATTTCCCATCGATGAGCCGGACGTCGCCGGTGGTCAAGTCCTCCGGTCTCACAAAGGCTGAGGATACGGTCCTCGCGAGACTCAGGCGCGGTGATGAGGGGGCCTTCGATGAACTGGTCAACCAGCATCACGGCGCGCTGATCCGAATGGCCATGGGTTATGTGGCCGACCGGGAAGTGGCTGAAGAAGTTGTGCAGGACACCTGGATGGCCGTCATCGAAAGCCTGGATCGGTTCGAAGGCCGGTCGTCGCTTCGCACCTGGATCTGCGGGATTTTGATCCACAAGGCCAAGGATCGCGGGGTCCCCGAGAAGCGCCATACGACCTTCTCCGCTTTCGAATCCTACGATGACGATAGCGAGGAAGCAGTCGATCCCTCCCGCTTTCAACAGACAGGCGAATTGGCCGGACATTGGGCCTTCCCTCCGCAACCCTGGGACGACCGGACACCGGAGAAGTTGCTCGCCAGCCGACAGGCGGTCAATGCGATGCAGCAAGCGATCGAGGCTCTGCCTACGACTCTCAAAGAGGTCCTGATCCTTCGGGATGTCGAAGGCGTGGATGCCAAGGACGTCTGCGAGATGTTGAAAATCACGGAAACCAATCTGTATGTGCGATTACATCGGGCAAGGGAACGAGTGAGAGTGGCAGTGGAAACGGCCATAGGATGATAAGGCTGAGGTTAAGGAGAACCAGTCCTGCTCAACCTTAACCTCGACCTCAGCCTGTCTTTAGGGGGCGGCGCTGTAAGAAACTGATGATTGGGGAGACTCAGGGGGGACACCATAATCGGAGGCACCCCATGACAGACTCTCCTTCACAATGGGCGCACAGCGGCTTGACTTGCCGCGATCTCACAGAGCGAGTCTCCGAATATCTGGACGACAACATTTCCATCCTCACCAAGGTTCGAATCGGGTTGCATCTTGCCTCCTGTGCCCACTGCCGTACCTACGTACAACAGATCGATCTTGTCTCCTCTGTGCTGAATAGCCTTCCCAATCTCTACCCACCTCCCATGAATCGTCTCCGTCTGCACCAGCAGTTTGCAACTCGTTATAGCGACTAAAACTCCCTTTTAAACATTACGCATCTTGGTTAGCGCTGTCGGCGGGAACGTACAATCCGCTCGTCGAACTTCGTTATGAAACGGACCGCTTGGATACCTCCGAAGCAGGTGGTGTAAGGACGGTAGAGTTCGGGCGACTACGTGCCAGCAGCCAAGAAGCCAACTGGCCACGAAGAGAAACTTGGTGGCCGCAATTCTCACATCAGATCGAAGAAGGAGACGTGCCATGATCAGTACAGCCACTGCCACAATGTCATTGGAGAGAGAGCGAGACACCACTGTAAGCGAGAAACTACAGGCACTGGGGGCAGTTATGACCCGCTATGGACTTGTTGTCGTTTTTGCCTGGATCGGAGCCATGAAGTTTTCCGCCTACGAAGCAAACGGCATTCAACCGTTGGTGACTAATAGTCCCTTGATGAGTTGGCTCTACAACATCTTCAGCGTCCAGGCATTTTCGAACTGGCTCGGTGTGCTGGAAATTGCCATCGCTGTGATGATTGCAGCCAGGCCGATCTCCAGGCAGATCTCCGCCGCCGGTAGTGCGCTGGCTGCGGTGCTGTTTCTGGGTACTCTCAGTTTCATGTTGTCCACGCCACCCGTGTGGGAGGGTACCCTGGGCGGGTTCCCCGCTCTGTCGGTCGCGCCGGGTCAATTTCTATTGAAAGACTTGGCACTGTTGGGAGCATCGATCTGGACGCTGGGCGAGGCGCTCGCAGGTCGGCGTCACGATAGATAGAAGTGGAGTGTGAATAACATGTCCAGTCGTCGGTGGAGCACCGGTTTCATGCATGATGTCTCACTACGAATAGTGACGGTCGGTCTCGTACTGGTTGCCTGGTTTTCCTGTCTCGCGCTGAGCCAGGCGGCTGATGTCCCGACACAGTCTGCGCCTCGTCATGCCGGCGATTCTCCCCACTGGGCCTACGGTGGTGAGGAGGGTATGGACCACTGGGGAATGTTGAGCCACGGCTATATGACCTGCGAAACCGGTTCGCACCAGTCGCCGATCGACATCATGATGCCCAGTGAGGACCGGACCCCGGAGCGGCTCCAGTTTCACTACCGGCAGGCGGACATTCAGGCTATGCACAATGGCCATTCGATTCAGGTGAGGGTCTCGCCCGGGAACGAATTGCAGGTGAATGGTCGAACCTATCAATTGATGCAGTTTCATTTTCACGAACCGAGCGAGCACCACGTCGAAGGGAAGGCGTCTCCCTTTGAAATCCATCTCGTTCACCGCGACCGGATCGGCCACATTGTTGTCGTGTCGCTCCTCGCCGATCTGGGTTCCGGGCAGCCAGTTGTGTCGGACATTTGGGCTTCCTTGCCGATGCAGGCAGGCGAATCTGTTCCCTCGCGCAAACTCGATCTTTCAGCACTGATCCCCGACAACCTTCATCATTTTGCCTACCATGGCTCACTCACCACGCCTCCCTGTACGGAGGGGGTGCATTGGATCGTGATGAAAAACAAGATCTCCATCACCCAAGCTCAGAGAGATCGGTTTGTGGCTTTGGTCGGGCACAATGCTAGAGCGATCCAGCCGATCCATGGCCGTCGGGTTCTAGACGAATAACGATTACACCGTGCCGGGCGACAATTTCATCTTCCTGTAAGATTGCCGGCCGCTGTTCGACGTACCAGCATGTGCCCTTCTGCATCAGCCTTTATATAAGGAGAACGATTATGAAAGCCGTTGCGGTCATTCCCGGACAAGCTAATTCGATCCACCTGGCCGAGTTACCCAAGCCGTCGGTCCACGAAGTTCCGAACAGTCGAGGCGTATTGGTCCAAATACTGCGCGTCGGTGTCGATGGCACAGATAAGGAGATCAATGCGGCCGAATATGGTCAGGCTCCTCCCGGCTACAATTTTCTCGTGATCGGCCACGAGTGTTTTGGCCGGGTGCTTGAAGTCGGCGCCAATGTCACGGAGTTTGTGCCGGGAGATTATGTGGTTCCAACGGTTCGTCGTCCCGGGGGCAGCTTCTACGACCAGATCGGCCAGTACGATATGACCAGTGATGAGACCTACTATGAGCGGGGGATCAACCTCCGCCACGGTTACCTGACCGAGCTATTCGTGGATGATCCGGAATATCTGGTGAAGATTCCGAAAGGGCTCAAAGACGTGGCTGTCCTGCTCGAACCGGCTTCCATCATTGAAAAGGGGATCATTCAGGCCTACGAAGCGCAGAGACGGTTTAAGATTTGGCGGCCCAGGAAAGCGGCGGTGCTGGGGGCTGGGACTGTGGGGCTACTCGCGGCCCTCTCGCTGAAGATGAAGGGATTCGACGTGACCAGTTTCGGAAGGGAGAGCAGGCCGTCACGCAATCTCGACCTTCTGGAGGAGCTGGGCGTGCGGTATATCTCGACGAACGATCTGTCGATCAGAGAGGCGGCCAAACGTATCGGCCCCTTCGATCTCATGTTCGAAGCGACCGGTTATTCGCCTGTCGCGTTTGAGGCCATGGAATGTCTCGGAAAAAATGGCGTGTTGGTGCTGGCGAGCGTCACAGGGGGCGACCGCGAGCATTCTGTTCCAGTAGACAAGATCAACCTGGATTTTGTACTCGGGAACAAATTGGTTGTTGGAACCGTCAATGCCAATCGCGAATATTTCGAGGCAGGTGTCTATGACTTTGCGCGGGCCGAGCTGGAATTCCCGGGCTGGCTCCCGAAGTTGCTGACCCATCCGGTGACGGGGCTGGAGAACTATCAGGACATGATGCAGATGCTCACAACGGAACGGGGTGCGATCAAGGTTTTTGTCAATGTCGCCTACGACTGACCGCAGAGGTCATAATCGAGAGATAGGGACTGGTTTTTCTGATGCTGCGTTGACTTTGATTTCTCATGAGCGCAGGGTGGTCGGGGTAATTATCTTTCACAATCACAGAGGAGGTGTTCGATGAAGAAGATGATGATGGCAATCATGGCAGTCATGTGCTTGACAGGCTTCAGTTCCCTTTCATTCGCAGAGGATATGGGGTCGATGAAAGGCGACATGAAGGGTGAAATGAAGAGCAAGATGATGGGGAAACAGGATGACATGAAGGGTGAGATGAAGGCCAAGCATGATCAGATGAAGGGTGAAATGAAGGACATGAAAGGCGAGATGAAAGAGATGAAGGGCGAAATGAAGGACATGAAGGGTGAGATGAAGGGGGCCATGGGGAAGTAGCCTGCATCTGAACTTTCCGTCTTCGATACTCACGGCCTGCGCTCGGTGTCACCGACCGCAGGCCGTGCTGTCTCTATACCAGAAACAGTCTGTAAGAATCGGGGTCCTGCTTCGACTATGAAGCAGGTGGATGACCCCAAGCAGAAGGAGAACAATCATGGCCTCACTCATTCATGAAGGAACTGGAACCGGTCAAGGTCATGGGAGGGGGCAGGCCTCGGAACTTGCGATGAGGTCAGAACCCTTTGTCCCCGAACAACAGTCCATTTCCGATGGTCTCACTGGTACCCAGGGTTCCATCTCGGCAGCTGCTCCTTTTTTAGTCTCTGGTACCGAGAGGATCTATCGCCATCGGCTACCGATAAGAATCAGCCATTGGCTCAACGTCCCCTTTCTCGTTATCTTGATCATGAGCGGCCTCCAAATTTTCAATGCCCATCCTGCTCTCTATTGGGGCGACCGTTCTGATCGTGATCAGCCGTTGATCTCCATCCGTCCAATACAGACCGACAATGGCGAGATGCGTGGGATTACGACAGTTCTGGGCTACAAATTCGATACGACAGGAGTTCTCGGCTATTCAAATGGGAAGCGCCGCGCGTTCCCTGAGTGGGCCACCATTCCGAGCGCCAAGGTTCTGGCGATGGGGCGGCAGTGGCACCTCTTCTTCGCCTGGGCTCTCGTCGTCAATGGCCTCTTCTTCACAGCCTATGCGCTGATCAGTCGACATGTGACACGAGACTTGGCTCCGACCGGTAAGGATCTTCGCGATATTGGCAAAGCCGTCAAAGATCATATTGTCCTGCGTCATCCCACAGGCGAGGAGGCGAAACGGTATAACGTGTTGCAGAAGCTCGCCTATGTAGGCGTGTTATTCGTGGTGGCGCCGCTGATCGTCCTGACGGGCCTTGCAATGTCGCCGACGATCGATACGGCATTTCCCTGGCTGCTCACGATCTTTGGCGGGCGTCAGGCGGCTCGCACGATCCATTTCATTGCCTGTTTTTCTTTCGTCGGGTTTATCCTCATTCACGTTTCGCAAGTTATTCTGACAGGGTTCTTCAACAACATGCGGTCGATGGTGACTGGATGGTTTGTGGTAAAGCGGGATACAGGACGTTGAAAGGAGCCGCCAGCTTCGTTCTCGGCTCATCGAAATCCTCAACGTACCCCCGAGGGTACGCCTCCGGTTTCGATTCGCCT
>NEWP02000027.1:31544-76083 GCA_002869895.2 Nitrospira sp. CG24E
CTCCGGTTTCGATTCACCTGCGGCCTTGCTGGACGACTCCTTTGAACGTCCTGCGAGAAAATCGTCTGGCACTTGCTTTGGCATCGCATTGCCACATTGAGGAGGTATCATGGATTCACATGAACGAGCCATGGAACGCAGGCAGTTTCTGAAGGGGACGTTGGGAGCCGCAAGTCTTGTGGCCCTTGCAGGCTGCGATAACTTGTCGCAGAGCAGTTGGTTCCCTTCGATCTTGAGCAAGGCCGAGAAATTGACCGAGCGGGCGCAACGGGCTATCACACCGGCCAATGCGCTGGCGAAAGAATATGGGGAGGCCGACATCTCGAAGGTGTTTCCGGCGAACGGTAATACGGACCCGGGCACGGGTGAGTATGCCGAGCATGTTGCGCAGAAGTTTGCGAACTGGACGGTCATGGTCGGTGGCTTGGTTCAGACCCCTACGAGTTGGACACTCGCGGCGCTCAAAGAGTTGCCGTCGCGGACGCAGATTACCCGGCATGATTGTGTCGAAGGCTGGAGCGCAATCGGCAAGTGGACGGGGGTCCCGCTCGGCGATCTCATACGCCAGGTTCAACCCTTGCCGAATGCCCGCTATGCGGTCCTCTATTGTGCAGACGTGGATGAAGACGGGGTGCCCTACTACGAGAGCATGGCTCTTGCCGACTGTTTTCACCCACAGACGATTCTAGCCTACGAATTGAACAGCGCTCCCCTGGATATTCCCCATGGTGCGCCGATTCGCCTCCGTTTTGAACGCCAGCTTGGATACAAACAGGCGAAGTATCTGACGATGATCGAGTTGGTGGAGACATTGTCCGGCATTAGAGGCGGGAAGGGCGGGTATTGGGAGGATGATCAGGGGTACGAGTGGTATGCGGGAATCTAGGAAGTAGAAAGTAGTCAGTAGGACGTAGGTTGAGGTTAAGGCTGTGGAAGGACAATGTGGAATCAGAGAAAAGGCATCATAGGTAAGCAACTCAATCTGTCACGACTGATCTACACAGCCTTAACCTCAACCTCAGCCTTCATAGGCGTCCTACTCCTTACCGGTTGCTTGTCGCCGATTGCCATTCATCGGGCGGTGATCGAGTATGATCGGACGGTGAGTTATGTTGAAGCGGATCTCTTGCTCCTGAACATCGCACGTGCCCGTCACCATCGACCGGTGCACTTCACCGCGGTATCCAGCGTGGCTGCCACGTTCGATTTTCGTACGAGCGCTGGGATCCGCGGTGGATTCGGACCTACGATCGCCTCGCGCGATCGGCCCTTGAATCTCGAATACAGCGCCAGCATCGCCGAGAATCCGACGATCACCATCGTCCCGATTACAGGAGAGGAGTTTACGAAACGTATTCTGCAGCCGCTGGATGAAGGCAAGTTCGAATTTCTCGTCCGGCAGGGCTACGATATCAACATGGTTCTGCGCCTCATGGCGCGCGGGATTGCGATCGACGATGAGAGCGGGCATGCCGTTTCGTTCAATGCGCCTTCGCAAGGCGAGGGCTACCTGGAATTTCGTCGCCGCCTCCTGCATCTGGCCGGGTTGGATGCGGAGCGAGCACTCTATGTCGGGCCGATCCTCTTCGAAGAGAGTCACGCGGTCCGAACGAATCGCGCGCCGAATCCGGACGAAGTCGTAGCAGCCCTGGAAAAGGGCTTTCGCTGGGAAGGAGACAGAGAGGGAATGATCCACACGGTTCGTCGAAAAGCGGTCGGTCGATTGTTGGTTGCTAACTATGACCCGGCTCGCCTCTCGAACGAAGAACGGCGGTTGCTCCACGAAGAAGCGCAACGAGTCCCATTGGATTCTGTGTTGGTAGATATTCGTCCTGGCTCTCCGGGAGGCGAATACCCTCTACATGGATCGATCCTGCTTCGCAGTATGAACGCGATCATCGGATTCGTGGCCAAAAGCATCGAAGAGGAGATAGAAATGATGGTCGAACCTGACCCACGAACCAAGACGGTAGTGAGAAATCCTTCCAGAACGCTCGAAATCGAAGAGTCCGATTCGAAGCCTGGCGACTTTGAATTTTCAGTGCTGTTCGACAGCCGGCACTATTCGATCCGCAAGTATCCTGTAAGCCAGGGTATGGTTCCGAGCTGGAACCAGGAGGCCTTTGCGGTCCTGTCGAACCTGTTCCAAATGACCGTGGCGGATCTCACCAAGTATCCGACACCGGCGATTGCAATTGCCAAATAGATCCGCGCTTGATCCGGGGCCGTATGATACATGAAGTCGTGCATAAGGAGGGGGCCATGGTACAGCGAATGTTGATCGGCATCAGCGCCTTCTTGATCGGGGTGCTCGTCACCTGGTTTGTAGCCAATGCGGCGGTCGGCACGAAGGCGCCGGACATTACAAATGAAACTTGGTTGAACAGCGCGCCCCTGCATCTGTCTGACCTAAAGGGCAAGGTGGTGATGGTCGAGTTCTGGACCTTCGGCTGTTACAACTGTCGCAACGTCGAACCCTATGTGAAGCAATGGCATGAGAAGTATGAGGATAAAGGGTTCGTGATTATCGGCGTCCATTCGCCGGAATTTTCCTACGAACAGGACCTTACGAAGGTGAAACAATATATCCGAGAACACGATATCCGCTTTCCGATCTCCATCGACAACGACTTCTCGACATGGAATCGTTATGGCAACCGGTACTGGCCTGCGATGTATCTGATCGACAAGCAGGGTGTGATTCGCTACGTACGGATCGGCGAAGGCGGATATCAGGAGACGGAACGATTGATCCAATCGCTGCTGGCTGAGACATTCTAGGCAGTGGTGGCCTCGCAATGGTGCTTGGGTATCTATTCTGATCGGTTACTCTCGGTTGTGACTCGTTACTGAAGTATCTCCTGGTCCATCCGATATGTCGGTGGTGACCGTTCGGTCTCTGCTTCAATATTATTAGGTAGGGCTGGTCGGCACCGTCCGATTGCTCCTTCTCCGTCCTTTTCATTGTGGATATTGTAAATGTGATTCCGGAATCTTGACGAGAGGCTCTTGTGCGCACTACACTAACGAAATACTGGTATTTGGAGGGGAGCTTCTATGGCTGAATTGCGCGTGCTGAATAAAGATAAAAAGTCGTCGACAGTAAAAGATTCGGCTGCATTGACTACTCAATTGGCGGCCGGTCTCGAAAAAATCGGACTTGCCATGAAAAGCCGGACATGGCGCCGGGAAGGTCGAGCAGGCCTTGGTCCGTTACAACGGCAGGTTCTCATGCTGCTTCAGTCCAAGCCTGAGCAACGCGCACGAGTCTCTACCGTGGCGAACGAGTTGGCTGTCCGGCTCCCGACTGCTTCGGAAGTCATCGCGACGCTTGAACGGAAGCAGTTGGTTCGGCGGCGTCATGACATGAGCGATCGACGAGTTGTGGTGGCACAGTTGACAGCCAAAGGGAATCGAGCCTGCACTCCGACGTCCCGTATGCCGGATCGGCTGGCAACTGCGACGGAGGCACTGTCTGAGCCGGAGCAGGTCATACTCCTCACGTCCCTTGTGAAGATGATTCGTAGCCTCCAAGAGCAGGGAGAGATTTCTGCCACGAGGATGTGCGTGTCCTGTCAGTTCTTTCGCCCGAATCAACATGATAATGTCGAGCGGCCACATCACTGTGACTATCTGAAGGTTCCGTTCAGTGACAGTTCGCTCCGTCTTAATTGCCAGGTATACGAACCGGCGTCGACCGCACAGGTCAATCAGACGTGGGCGAGCTTTATCGGGTCCCGTACCGCCTAGGGTCAGCGTTCCATTGCTTGGACCGGACTCTAGGAGGGCTTGGGGAAAGGGGGAATCATGAGTAACGGAAAGACAGCCGCTCTGTTCAAGAAAGGCTCAGGTCGATTGCCGGAGGATGAATGGCTCGGGCCGGAGTCCCATATGCCGAATCTGAATCGGGAGCTTCGACGCCGTGAACCGAGGAGAATGGGTCTCTCCTCCGGTCTGATCGTTGGTGCGATGTTTGCCGCTGGTGTGGCGGCCGGATGCCTGGTCATGCGCCTCTTCGACCGACGGTCTTAACCACTCCTAGCAGAATCTTCGAAAAACCTGCGAGCGACATTCTCGACAACTGCGAAGCCTGCCCGGCATTTTCAATTCGGTCATTTTCGATACAAGAGGTGGTCGGCCTCAATTTGAGTGAGTAGATCGTCCAGTGCCGCCTGGACAGCACCCGCAATGGGGCTCCGGTCTGAAGCTGTGATCCATCGAACGCTCGATCCCTCCGTTTCTTTGTCCACCAGATAGGACTTGATCGCTGGTTTTCCAGAAGGACCCAGGGTTGACTCCAGGCGTAGCCGATAGTGGTAGTTGCCGTGGGATCGCATCGCGAGCCAGGCTTTGACGGTGAGGGTGACGTCGGCCGGTCTGTCGCTTACCGAGGCAAAGGTCTGGCGCGATTGGATATAGTCGATCACAGCAGAACGAAGATCCTGCGCCGGCCAGTCAAGTAATGTGATGCCTTGTCTGTGATCGGCTCCTTCCAGTGCGAGTGAGGGGACGAGTACCTGCAGCGATTGTGTGATGAGGTCGGATGAAACAGCCGGAGGTGTAGGGGTAACATGAATTCGGTGGACACAACCCCAGCTGAGCAATAGCAGTCCACCGAGAAGTATTCGAGAAGAATAGCGCAGAAGGCCTGCGCCGTTCACGGATTCGTCGTGGGAGTCGGAGGATTCAGGATGTCCAAATCTCTCAAGGCGCGCAGGGCCTGTTCACGGTGGGGCCGATCTGTGGGATTCGTATAGGTGTCGATGACACGGCGATAGGTCGTGCGGGCTTGGGGGTACTGGCGCTTGATGGTAAAGTATTGGCCCAGCGCGAGCCAGTTTGTGGCTGCGGCTTCGTTGGCGGTCTTCATCAAAGCAAATTCCCGTTCGACTGTCGTGGTGCCTTGTTGGCCTGCTCGTTTTCTAACCGTGTCTCCCATCTCGCTCGCCATGGCTTCAATCTGCTCATTGTCTCGGATCGCGGATTCCACCCGATTGGTTTTCAGGTTGTCATAGAACGCCTCGGCATGACTCTTAATCAGATTGGCCCGTTCTTGATAGGTGTCGTGGGCGCAATTCGCGAGTAGCAGGCTGCAGGCAACGAGTAGCATGAATCTGTACGATGTAAATCGTGGTCTTGTCATGAACCTTGCTCCTTAAGTCCTGCCAGGTGAGATTGCATGCCGCTCAATGGAGATCATCCTACCGAATTCGGAGAAGAAACGCGACCTGGTGCTGTGGACCTCTCATGTCCTCTAGTGACACATGCGTCTGAAGTATGGTAATAACCCACCGCATTCTACAAGCCCTGTTTTGTCCCCATCGTCTAGCCTGGCCTAGGACATTGCCCTTTCAAGGCAGTAACACGGGTTCAAATCCCGTTGGGGACACCAACCTTAGACCCTTCCTACCAGTTCGAAGTCACGCGAGATCTTACCCTTGCCGTAGAAACGCTTGAAATGTCTCATGGTTGGTAGCGCCTTGGCAGATCTGAATCGGCCGTAGACTTTTCGAAGGGGGCTCTACCCCTCCAAAGCTGCATAGATTCCTCGCGTCTTCCACAGTATTTTTACAACAAGCAGCAGTATTCATGGGGTGCCTATGGTGCGATGCCATAGACGGAATTTTGTACGACTTTCTAGTGGGAGGTTTCCAGGACGAAGGCAGCGGCAAGCCTGGACGAGGCATTGTCCCTCCTGCGGACGTTGGTTGATAAAGCAGGACCCCACGGCACCCTGGGTCTGTTTCTGTGGATGGCTGAGTGGATAGGCGCATCGTCAACAAGGGGAGGAGCGCATCATGAGTCACGCAGTCCTCAACGATTTCCGGGCTGGATTTTTTCTGATGGTGGGCTTGGCCCTATTGGTCTTCATCTGTGCGATTGCGGCGGTAAGTGCCGTCATGCGCCCGGCTCGATGGGCCGATCGAAAGCTGGCCCAATTCTAACCTGGACCCCCTGTGTCTTGGAGTGGAGCTTAGAGCCTTGCGAGACTCACAGGTTCTTCTCGATTCGCCCCTTCCATCTCTTCCCTGGCTGGCGTCCTCTGATCTGCCGAGGGTCTGCGTGAGAACCACGGTATTCTCTGAGAGCTTTCGGTGACGGTGGAACCTCTCGGGAGATGTGCCACTCTGATTCTGGTAAACCTGTTTCTTGACCAAGGGGATTATGTACGAGTCCCTGTAGGGTTTTTCTGATCGCCGTATCTGTCCCCCTACAGGCCCCAATCCAAAACTGCAAATCTGCGCTCGTCCAACTGTATGATTTCCAGACTCTTGACGTTCTACGCCCGCTCGGCATGAGGGTTGCTTATGTACTAGTACGTATAGCAAGGCAGGGTGAAGAAGAGACACCTGCGCCAAGAGAATAGGTTTGGTTGTCTGAATTGTGCCAGGCCTGTTCGATAAACCGCGGGAGGGTACGATGTCACAACGGTGGATGGTGCTGATGGCGACGTTCGGACTGGTGCCGATACTCCTAGCTATGAGGCCGGTGGATGATGCGTTGCTCAAGGCATCGTTCAAGGGGGATCTTGGCGAGGTGAGCACGCTTCTCAAGAATGAGGCCGACGTCAATGCGGCGAATGCCGGCGGCTTCACTCCGCTCTATGTTGCAGCTGAGAAGGGGCATCGGAAGGCTGTCACGCTGCTGCTGGACAAGGGTGCAGAGGTGACGCAGACGACGATAGCCGGCGCGACTCCACTCTACGTTGCGGCTGAAAAGGGACATTGGGAGATCGTGGCGCTGTTGCTGGCCCATGGCGCGGACATGATGCAGGCGACGACATCCGGCGCGACCCCGCTCATCATCGCATCCGAGCAGGGGCATCGGGATATTGTCGAACTGCTGTTGAGCCGCGGCGCAGAGGTGGGACAGGCAAAAGTGGATGGCACAACGTCGCTCTTTATGGCGGCCCAGCAGGGGCATCGGAACATTGCATCGCTGCTGCTGGCCCATAGTGCAGATGTGGAACAGGCAAGAAAGGACGGTGAGACTCCGCTCTTCGTCGCGACTCAGAACGGGCATCGAGATACTGTGGCACTGTTGTTGGGCAGTGGCGCTGACGTGAAGAAGAGCAGGAAGAACGATGGTGCAACTCCGCTCTTCATCGCGGCCCAGAATGGGCATCGAGGTACCGTGGGACTGTTGTTGAACAACGGCGCCGACGTAAGGCAGGCAAAAACGGATGGCACAACCCCGCTTATCGTGGCGGCCGAGCAGGGGCATCTGGATATTGTTGCGATGCTGTTGGAGCGCGGCGCGGAGGTGAAGCAGGCAACGGTGGACAACAGCATGACCGCCTTGCATGTCGCCGCGTTACATGGGCATCGAAAGATCGTGGCGTTGCTGCTCAAGCATGGAGCGGACAAATCGATCAAGGCAACAACGGGGCATCGATCGGTGGATCTTGCTCGGCAGCAAGGCCACAGTGCCTTGCTGCGGATGCTGGAGCCGTGAGCCCATCGACTATTGTGAAAGAGGCGCACTTGTAGGGGCTCTGACGCAGCTGGGCCGTATCGTAGACGGTGTCTCACCTCTTGTGGATAGTCGTCTCATACAGCGTAGCGGTCTGTTCCGGATTTTGCCGATGGCGACGCAAATCCTGTTGGCCTGCCCGGTACTTTTTCTTTGCTTCTTGAGGTTAAGGCGAGAGAGACGAAGGCAGGCTTGCGGCAAGACCAAGGGGAAAGCTAACCGGGCTGCTGCGGTGGTGGGTGAGGGAGTGGGGTTTCTACTTTATGCTGGAGTCCGATCTGATGGCGCAGCAGGTTGGACGCTTCTGCATTTTTGCCCATAGCGACGTCATGAGGAATAAGTGGAACTTCGAGGAAGAGAGACAGCGTACTCTCCGGCAGCGTAAGCGGACGGCGCAGCACCCACTTCCCTTTCGTGGGCGGGGTGTCGTTGGAGAAGGGGATTACCTCTCCCGTGCCGGCATTGAGTAGCATGGGGATGGTGGCTTTCTTCCATCGCTGAAAATTCCACAACCGTCGCCACATCTGAGATATCGCCATATACAGTCCTTCAAGAGTTTTGAGCGGTTGAGGTCACTCGACTCATAATGAAAGGGTGGGCCAGTGGTTCTCCGCCACATGGTAATGGCTATGAGCAACTACGATGCCACCCAGGCCTGTTGGGTTCCGTCACCCAAAGGAGGTTGCCACTGCATGAGATTTATTGATGGGGGCTTACGGATCCTTCTTCATGCAGTCCGTGATCGTAGATGAGGCTGTATCCATTGGGCATCAGCCGGTGCACTCCTGTGCAGAGTCAGGTCAGAAGAGTTTGGGTCGTTCTGGCTCTAAGACCGATCTAACCTCCTCCTTTCGTTGAGTTTGTTTCGTGACCTGGATACACTGGCCGGCAGCAGCTGGATTGTGTCTTGCTCAAGGCTGCGGACGGAAGTGGAAATGCGCGAACTGCAAAGGATGTTGTGGGCAGGGATCAGCCTGGTGGTAGGGGTAGTCTGTCTTGGGGCGGCAGAGCCACGGCTTTCGAATCCTGGGCAGGTTGCTTCGCCGATTGAGGCCGGTGGAGGGCGGGATGGCGCCCCGATGGTTTTTATCGCTGCAGGTCCCTTTATCATGGGTAGTAACGAGGGCCTCCCAAATGAACGGCCTGAACATACTGTGGTGCTGGATGCCTATTACATCGATACGTATGAAGTGACGCTCAACCTCTATCGGAAGTTTCTGGAAGTGAAAAAACAGGAGTCTCCGCCGACATGGGACGATACGGCGGCGACAATGGTTGGAGACCGTCCGGTCGTTGGGATGACATGGACTGCGGCAGACGCCTATTGCCGATGGGCGGGGAAGCGGCTTCCGACGGAGGCTGAGTGGGAGAAGGCGGCACGGGGGAACGACGGGCGCCGATATCCATGGGGAGACATGCAACCGTTTGTCGATATTGCAAACTATAATCGAGGGGTATGGGTAAGCGAAGCCATTACATTGGTGGCGGTCACCAGTGGCATCGAGGGAATGAGTGTGCGGCATGGGCTCAAAGAGGGTGGGAAGAGTCCATTTGGCGCTTTTCACATGGCGGGAAATGCAGCAGAGTGGGTGGCGGATTGGTATGATCGCGACTATTATCGGAAAAGTGATGAAACGAATCCAACCGGCCCGTCCAATGGTGACAAGCGAGTATTGCGAGGCGGGTCATGGGCGGATTTACCCTCTGCGTTGCGGGTGACGGCACGGTTCTCAGCTGAGCCTGATTTCGAAGATCGGACGATGGGATTTCGCTGTGCGATGAACGCGATGAAGTAAGCGGCATTGGTCTGTTGCCGGATGGAGACTATTACCGAAGATCCTGTTCCATGTCTGAACGATCTATCACCCCTCTCATCGTGGTCGTATTGCTGCTGGGGACACTCTTGGCCCTCCGTTCCCTCAATCCTCCTGCTCCGCCGCCGTTGCCCGTGTCACCGGTGACGGTGCTTGCCCCTGAGATGGTTCCACTGGTTACCGGAAACGAACCGATCGCAGAGATCTTTACGAGAGCCGGCTGCCCGGTGTGCCACCTAGTTCCAGGTATCCCGGGGGCCGATGGGCGTGTAGGTCCCCCTCTTTTGCTGGCGACGACGGGACCTGTGCGATTGGCCGATCCGTCTTACCGGGGCCAGGCGAAGACGGTGCATGATTATGTGGTCGAGTCGGTTCTCGAACCGGGACTCTTCATCGCTCCGGGGTATCCGTCCGACACAATGCCCACCTGGTATGGTGCGAAACTCAGTGCCCGCGCGCTGGAGAAGATTGCGTCCTATCTTGAGCGGCAAGGGATGTCTGCGACTCAGTAAGCGAGAAGGCCTTCGCCGGTAAGCGTCAGGGCTCATGGTGGCGATGGCGGGCTATCGTTTACGTAGGGGGGTCACGTTTCCTGAGGCGTGTCCTTGGATCTTAAAGGCATCGGTCGAGGAGGTGCCGGGTTTTTTATCGAGGAGCGCGTTGATCGCGTCGTCCCCTCGCAGCCCTTCGATCTTGATCTTGAGGCGGAGATTGTTGGCGCTATCGGCGTTAATCAGAGCTTGCTCGAGGGAAATCCTGTCATCCTTAAACAGGTGGAATAGGACATGGTCGAATGTCTGACAGCCTTCGTTCACCCCTTGTTCCATCGCCTCTTTGAGTGAGTCGACCTCTGCTTTTTTGATCAGATCCTTTATGCGGGGGGTATCCAGCATGATTTCTAATGCCGGGGCTCGCTTTCCGTCCAGAGATGGTACGAGCCGCTGGGAGATGATGGCACGAAGATTCAGCGATAATTGGAGATAGATTTGGGCGTGCCGCTCCACCGGGAAAAAGTTCATGATGCGTTCAATGGCCTGGTTCGCATTGTTCGAGTGGAGGGTGCCGATGCAGAGGTGGCCGGTTTCTGCGAAGGTGATTGCGGCTTCCATCGTTTCCGTGTCTCGAACTTCGCCGATCAGAATCACATCCGGCGCCTGCCGCAGCGTATTTTTGAGTGCGTTTTGAAATGAGAGGGTGTCGAAGCCCACTTCTCGCTGCGTCACGAGCGATCGCTTATGAGGGTGGACGAACTCGATCGGATCTTCTACGGTCACGATATGGCCGGGATGGATAGTGTTACGGTGATCGATCATGGCTGCCAGGGTCGTGGATTTTCCAGAGCCGGTCGCTCCGACCACCAGAACAAGCCCTCGCTTTGTCATGGCGATGTCTTTCACAATCGGAGGCAAACCCAGTTGCTCGACGGTCTGGATCTCGGCTTTGATATGCCGAAAGACCAGGCCGACATTGCCTCTCTGTCGAAAAATATTCACACGGAAACGGCCGAGCTCCTTGTAGTAGAGGGCCAGGTTCATTTCCATTTTTTCTTCGAATTCTCCGCGCTGCTGGCCGCGCATCAGCGCCAAGGCAAGGGCTTCGAGTTGTTCGTTGCTAAACGGCGGTGCGTCGGTCTGTTGTGTCGAACCATGGACGCGGTAGGCGGGAGCGGAATCGACGGTCAGGTACAGGTCTGACGCTTCTTGATCCACCATGACCTTCAAAAGACTGCGAACGTCCATCGCTACCCTCCATGTATCCTGTCGGATATATTAGGCCGCGCCGCCCATTGAGACACCGAACAGATTGGGATTCATGCTGCGCGATTGAGCCTCGCTTTTCGTGACGACCCCGCGGGTTGCCAATTCGAACAGTGCCATGTCCATCGTTTGCATGCCGTCTTTCTGACTGGCCTGCATGATTCCGGGGATCTGGTGCAGTTTGCCCTCTCGGATGAGATTTCGGACGGCAGTCGTGGCGACCATGATTTCGAGGGCGGCAACGCGCCCGCCGGCTTTTTTCTTCAGCAAGGTCTGCGTGAGGACCGCTTCTAAGGCTTCTGCGAGCTGTGTGCGAATCTGGGATTGCTGGTTTGGAGGAAAGGCGTCGATGATGCGGTCGATGGTTTTCGGCGCGCTGGAGGTGTGGAGTGTGCCAAAAACCAAGTGGCCTGTTTCTGCCGCCGTCAGCGCGAGTTGGATGGTTTCCAGATCGCGCATTTCACCCACGAGGATGATGTCCGGGTCTTCACGGAGCGCAGCTCTCAGCGCATTCGCAAAGGAGAGTGTATGAACGCCTAGTTCCCGCTGATTGACCAGGCACTTCTTTGACTTGTGGACGAATTCGACCGGATCTTCGATGGTGAGGATGTGGCCCTCGAACGTGTTGTTCAAATAATCGACCATGGAGGCCAGCGTCGTCGATTTTCCGGATCCGGTTGGGCCGGTCACAAGGACCAATCCCTTTTCCCGATCGCAAAGCTGTCGTACGATCGGAGGCATGCCGAGCTTTTCCATCGGAATGATTTCGGTGGGAATGTTTCGGAAGACAGCGCCAAGCCCGCGGCTTTGGACGAAGACATTCACACGGAATCTCGCGATGTCGCCCAGTTCGAACGAAAAATCGCACTCGCGTTTTTCCTCAAAGTTCTTTCGCTGGGTGTCGCTCATCATGTCGTAGATCAGCGAGTGAGTCTCTTCCGTGGTGAGCGTCGGATGGTCGAGCTTCTTGAGGTCTCCGTTCACGCGGATCATCGGTGGCTCGCCGGCGCTGATGTGACAATCCGATGCGCCCTCCTTTGCCGTGAAGGTGAGGAGCTTCGAAATATCCATGAAGAGAACTCCTTAGTAGAGAAATATTGCGAAAGGGTGTGTGTCAGACCTCAAGGCTACGTGGGAGCATATTGCCACAGGGAGATGAAAAAGCAAGGAAATAGCCGGAAGCGGCTGCGCAAATTCCCTGGTGGGTGACTGTCGTATAGATGAGAAGTCCGATCAGATCAGTCCCGACGACTGACCTGCGCGCTGAAATGCGGTGAGCGCGTGATCGATATGGCTGAGGGTGTGCTCGGATGTCACTGTCACCCGGATTCGGCTGGTGGCGTCCGGAACGGTGGGAGGCCTGATCGCAGGAGCATAGACACCCTCTATGAGCAGACACTCCGCAAACGAGAGGGCCCGTTCGGCATTGCCGACGAGAATCGGCATGATCGGACTCACGCTGGGAGATAGATTGAATCCCAATCGTGTCAAGCCCGAGAAGAGTCGTTCACGGTTCGCCCACAAGCGCGCACGTCGTTCCGGCTCCCGTTCTATGACACGGATCGCTGCCGTGGCTGCAGCGGCAGAACTTGGAGGAGGCGCCGTGGTAAAGATGAAGGACCGGCTTGTGTTTATAAGATAGTGGATCAATGTCGAGGAGCCTGCGATGTAGGCGCCGCTGCTGCCAAGGGCCTTGCCCAAGGTTCCCATTTGAAAGGGGATCTGTGATTCGATGCCGAAGTGTTCGGCCGTTCCTCGTCCCTGTGGCCCCATCACACCTGTGCCATGGGCATCATCGATATAGAGGTCTGCGTCATATTCCCGGGCTAACCGACTGAGTTCCGGCAGAGGCGCGAGGTCTCCATCCATGCTGAACAGCCCGTCGGTGACAATCAGGGTCCGTCGCTTTTTACGCCTTGCTGCCAGAAGGGACTGTAGATGGCAGGTATCGTTGTGGCGATAGACTCGAAAGTCGGCTGCACTTAGACGGCAGCCGTCGATCAGGCTCGCGTGGCACAAACGGTCGGCCAGGATCAAGCCACCTCGTCCGATAAGCGCGGGGATGGTTCCAATGTTGGCAAGGTAGCCTGAGCTAAAAATCAGAGCGGATTCGGTTTTCTTGAATTGTGCCAGGACAGACTCTAACTCTTGATGCGGTGGCAACGATCCTGAGACCAGCCGAGCGGCGCCGGCGCCGGCGCCAAACTGTTGTGTCGCCTCGACAGCGGATTGAATCACTTCCGGATGCATGGCCAGTCCCAAATAGTCGTTCGAGGCCAGTAGGAGAATCGGGCGTCCCGCCATTTCAACCACCGGCCCGATACCGGAGTGAAGCGGAGTGAGGCGTCTGTTTAGATGCCGCGCAGTCAATTCCTGTAGTCGTTTTTCAAACATGAAGCGGTGTCTGTCCCTATAGAGAGAAGAAGTTGTGCCTATGAGAATCACCAGGTAGTAGTTGCCTCATTGACAAAATCGTGACATCCTTAGTATAAGCGCGCACACAATTCGAGGAAACAGGCCTCACTCTCTCCAACGAATCCATCCATGAGCTACCGTATCAAGGTTCCGGCGAAAACTCTTCCGATCGATGAAGCTCATATGATGAGCTGGGTTGACCAGACGCTTCATGGGCCGCAAAATTATGTACGCCCCCTGCTGGTCGGTCTGGGCGTATTGGTGCTTGCGGCCGCTGTGGTAGGAGGGGTGTTTTACCTCGACCGCCAAGCTGTGGAGAAAGCGCAAGAGCTCGAGCGTGAGGCGATGCGCTTCTTGACGGCGCCGTCTGCGAACGACCCTCAGAAGGTCGACCACGCGATCAAGGAAGCGACTGCGCGATATCGGCAAATTGTCGATCAATACCCACGAACCCCCATGGCGCCACTTGCCTTGTATCATTTGGCCAATATGTTGGTCCAGGCCAACGACCTGAGCGCAGCGGTTGAGGCCTATCAGCGATTTCTTTCATCCTATAGCTCGAATCCTGCATTGGCCGGGTTGGTGCAACAACGTCTGGCCTACGTGTATCTGCTCAAAGGTGATCGGGAGCAAGCAGTACAGGCGCTGAGCAGTATCTTGGAGACTCCAGGAACGTTGAACCGAGATCAGGCGTTATTTGAGTTGGCGCGTTTGGAGGAGTCTCAATCGCGCACTGAGGCGGCCGGGGCTCGTTATCAAGAACTGATCAAGACCTATCCAAACTCTCCCTTTACCAGTGAAGCGACGATTCGGACCAAGATCATGGATGTCAAGAAGTCGCAAGAATCAATGCCCGCCTCGACATCACCTGCTCCGGCTACTACTCCGTTACAAAAGAGTCCTCCCGCTGCTCCTTCCTCCACGGGTAAGAAGAACCCTTAGCAAGATAGCCGCGATAGGCTGGTTCATTTGGTTTGTTTAGTTTGTCTGGTTGGTCTTGTTAACCAAATGAACGAGACAAACCTGACAAGCTAGATAACGGTGTTCTTGGGTTGACGGACTATTCCAGCTCCGGTTAGCGGCTGATGACGAGAAAGTCGCCTGGTCGAATGGTCGGGCTGGAGAGGCTATTCTTCGTTCTGAGTGTCTTAATCGGGACGCCAAATCGTTTCGACACCTTTCCCAGCGTGTCCCCGATGCGGACTTTATACCAGCGAGAGGGCCCGGCATTGACAAGCTGAGCCTTTGCCGGAAGTGGCGGGAACTTGTAGGTCGGGATACGGTCAACCAGTTGCTCCACTTTCGCTTTCGTTCCTACCGGCACCTTGAGGTGATAGGTCTCATCACCGGGGGGAGTCGCGTCTCGACGCAACTCGGGATTTAAGAGGCGGAGCTCTTCGTAGGGAATGCCGGTGGCGTTAGAGATCGCACGGAAATGAAGGGGTCTTGTGATGATCGCTTCATCGAATTGATGCGGCTCAGCAGCTTCCTGAGTAAAGCCATATCGATCGGGGTTTCTCGCGATAATCGTCGCAGCCATAAATCTCGGCACGTATTCCTTTGTCTCGCGGCGAATCAAACGTGTCTTTGAAATCTCGGAAAAACTTTCGACCTGGGCCTTGTGGAGCGCGCGCATCACTTTGCCTTCTCCGGCATTGTAGGCAGCCATCGCAAGCGGCCAGGCGCCGAAGAGATCATAGAGATCACGGAGGTAGCGGGCCGCTGCAACCGTTGATTTGATGGGATCCCGACGTTCGTCGACGTACGAGTCAACGCGGAGCCCATAGACCTTGGCCGTACCCTTCATGAACTGCCAGGGGCCTGTGGCCTTGGCGCGTGAATAGGCGTAGGGGTTGAACCCGCTTTCTACCAGTGAGAGGTAGACCAGATCGCTGGGGAGTTGAAATTCCGTGAAGATTGTCTCGACGAGGGGCCTATAACGGCTGAGCCGGAAGAGCCATTGTTCGAAGCGGCCATGGATCGATGTATTGAAGTAGCGAATGTGGGCCTGGACCGAGGGATCCATCACGATGGGAACATTGTAACTCTCATATTCTGTCTGGTCTGAGGCATTTCTCAAGATGTCCTGCGTCTGCGTAAGCTCAGCAGGAGGATTCAAGGCGTCTGCAAACCGCGCGGTGGCGGGTGAATTTTCTGCCGGATTCAACTGTAAGAGGTCTTCGGCCCTCGGAACAAGGCTCGTCGAAGTTTTCAATTGGGTAGTGGTATCCGGTGTCGGGTCTTCGGTATCAAGTGGGACTAGATTTTGGTCTGGATCGTCTTCGGCTGTTGCATCCTCGCTGGCATGTGTAACTGGGGGAACCGCAGTGGGCTCGGTAGGAGGTGCAGCCTCCGCGACCACAATTATAGGAGTGGAGAAGCTGAACCAGATTCCAAGAAGGAGCGCCAAAGGAAATATGGCATGCCCTGGCCTGAGATTCGGCCTCAAGGTCTGGTGGTGATTGATATTGTGCAGGAAGTTTTTCATATTCTGTGAGGCTAGACTATCGATGGGCTGTGCGCTTGTCA
Organism: Nitrospira sp. CG24E; assembly: GCA_002869895.2. Classification (GTDB taxonomy): domain Bacteria; phylum Nitrospirota; class Nitrospiria; order Nitrospirales; family Nitrospiraceae; genus Palsa-1315. The sequence goes on from NEWP02000027.1 coordinate 47,533, forward strand.
AGGAATCGTAAAGGAGAGGACGTCCCCCTCTTCTGTAGCACAGAGGCCAGCCGCAGCATTCGCGTAAAAATAGTCAGTGGAAATCGTGTCGTCTCAAGCGGTCATAATCATCTGAAAACACACGCATCTACAAGGTTCTTCGCCTTGACAGCTTTTGGGAGGCAATGGTATCGTCCCACGTCCCGCGTAAGACTTTCCACGTCCATCGGTGAGGAGGATCAGTCGATGTTGAAACAGTACTTGCTCGCTCCCGGCCCCACGCCCGTACCACCAGAAGTCCTGTTGGCTATGGCACGGCCCATGTTCCACCATCGTGCTCCTGAGTTCGATAAGGTGTTTGCGGAGGTCCGCGATGGACTGAAGTGGCTGTTCCAAACAAAAAACAATGTCCTCATGCTGGCGGCTTCCGGCACCGGAGGCATGGAAGGTTCAGTGTCTAACTTTCTTTCTCCCGGTGACAAGGCCCTCACCATTAATGGGGGGAAGTTTGGTGAACGATGGACCAAGCTCTGCAGGACATTCGGCGCAGAAGTGACAGAACTCAAGGTGGAATGGGGGCGAGCGGTCAATCCCCAAGCGGTGGCAGACGCGCTGAAAAAAGATCCGGGAATCAAAGCGGTGTATGTGCAGGCGAGTGAAACATCCACGGGCGTAGCGCATGACGTCAAGGCCCTTGCGCAGGTCGTGAAGCCCTATGCCGAGACCATTCTGGTGGTGGATGCCATTACCGCTCTCGGCGTGTTCGACATCAAGACCGATGAGTGGGGGGTCGATGTCGTGATTACCGGGTCGCAAAAGGCCCTGATGCTTCCGCCTGGCCTGGCATTCGTGAGTGTGAGCGATAAGGCCTGGAAGTTGGCAGAAAAAGTGAAGAACACGGCGTTCTATTTTAACTTTAAGAGAGAGCAGGAAAATCAGCTGAAAGATCAGACAGCCTATACGCCGGCCGTATCTCTCATCATCGGGTTGCAGGAAGTATTGAAGATGATGAAGGCAGAGGGGCTTGCGGGGTTGTTCGGTCGCCAGGCCATGCTTGCGAAGGCGATGCGTGAAGGGGTGCAAGGAGCTGGGCTCTCGTTGTTTCCAAAAGAGTCGCCCAGCGATGCCCTCACTGCCGTTTCAGCTCCGGAAGGAGTTGACGGGCAGGCCATCTATAAGAATCTTCGTGTCCAATACGGCTTTACGGCGGCGGGTGGGCAAGATCATTTGAAGGGAAAGATTTTCCGGGTCTCACACATGGGTTATATGGACCGTTTCGACATCATCATGGCGGTGGCTGCTATCGAAATGGTGCTCAAGGGATTGGGCCATCCTGTGAAGCTTGGGAGCGGTGTTGCGAAGGCGCAAGAAGTGCTCATGGCCTAAGTGTCTGTCGATCATCTTCTCAACAGTTTCGTTGTCTCGCAAGGGGTGACGTCTCAACATTCTTACGATAGGGCAGCACAATGGGCATGAAGATTCTCATCAGCGATAGTCTGTCGAAGCAGGGCGTGGAGCTTCTGGAAAAGGCTGGATTCACGGTAGTGGTGAAGTCCAAGATGCCGAAGGAAGAATTATTCAAAGAGATCAAGGATGCTGATGGACTGATCGTCCGCTCCGGCACCAAGGTGACGGAGGAACTGATTGCGGCGGCCGAGAAATTAAAAGTCGTCGGGCGGGCCGGGTCAGGGTTGGATAATGTCGATACCCCTGCGGCTACCAGACGCGGTATCGTAGTCATGAATACGCCCGGCGGCAATACGGTCACGACTGCCGAGCATACGATGTCGATGATCTGTGCGATGAGTCGAAGGATTCCGCAAGCGACGGCTTCGGTAAAGGCCGGCAAGTGGGAAAAAGATAAATTCATGGGCGTCGAGCTCTATAATAAGGTGCTTGGCATCGTCGGCGTAGGGCAAATCGGCAGTCATATCACAAAACTGGCGCAGGGAATCGGCATGACGGTGGTCGCCTATGATCCCTATTTGGCCGAAGAGCGGGCGCAGAAGATGGGCGTGAATATGATGCCGCTGGATGAGCTCTTCAAGCGCGCCGATATCATCTCGGTTCACACCCCGTTGACGCCCGAGACCAGAGGCCTCATCAATGCGCAAGTGATCGCGACGATGAAGCCGGGGGTGATGATCGTGAATTGCGCCCGTGGCGGGATTATTCATGAAGGAGATTTGTTTGAAGCCTTGAAGGTCAAGCGCGTGGCTGCCGCCGCGTTCGACGTGTTTGAAGAAGAGCCGGTGAAGGCGGATCATCCGTTGTTGACGCTGGATAACTTTATCTGCACCCCGCACATCGGGGCTCAGACGACGGAGGCGCAAGAGAATGTGGCCGTCGGGATCGCGGAGCAGATCGTCGATTATTTTACGAAAGGGATAGCTCGCGGAGCAGTCAATATCCCTTCTGTCTCTCCTGAATTGCTGCCGAGGCTTCAGCCGTATCTCTCGCTGGCCGAACAACTTGGGAAGTTGCAAACGCAACTTTGTGAGGGTGGTATTGAGTCTGTCACGGTCGAGTACAGTGGAGAAGTGGCCGCACTTTCAGTGGCGTCGCTGACGATTGCGGTTTTGAAGGGATTACTGAATCCGATCATGGAAGCCCCGGTCAATTACGTGAACGCGCCAATCATTGCCAAAGAACGGGGGATCCAAGTCAAGGAAGTAAAGAGCTCCGACGCGGGGGACTTCACGAGCTTGATCCGAGTGCGAGTGGAGGCTGGGAAGAAGTCGCACCAGGTAGCCGGCACGCTCTATCATAAAAAAGATCCACGTGTCGTAGAGATCGACCAGTTCAAAGTAGAAGTTGTACCGGAAGGCCACATGCTGCTGATCCTCAACATCGATCGCCCTGGGGTGATCGGGATGGTGGGAAAAGTGCTTGGCGATAACCAGATCAATATCGTGCGGATGCAGTGCGCGCTCGAGAAGCGGGGAGGGAATGCTCTCCTCATCATTGGATCCGACGCGGTCTTCCCGGAAAAGGTGCTTGAATCGATCACATCCAGCAAGGATATTCTCTCAGTCAAAGTCGCGGCTCTGTCCTAATCCCGCGCGCCAATCCATTAGGTCTACCATGGTCTCCGCTTCTCCGAAGCCACGCTCCTCTTCGGGACAGGCCGCCTCGCCCCGCGAGCGTTCGCTTGTTCCTGTCGGTATGGCGACGATTCTTCCCCACGCGGCGAAGCAGGTCCGCCGCCTTGAAGAAGAGTTGCTCGATCAAGTCAATCGGTGGGGCTACGACGAAATCATCCTTCCCACATTCGAGTATCTCGACGTCTTGGCTCCGGGGCTTGAGCCTGAACTGATCGAACACTGCTATCAATTCGTCGACCGTACGACAGGGCGGACATTGCTGCTCCGTCCCGATGCGACGGCCCAGATTGCCAGGACGGTCGCCATGGGGCTTACAGGAGAGTCGTTGCCGTTGCGTCTCTCCTATCGAACGTCGGTCTTCCGCTATGAGCAGGAACATGCCGGCCGCGGTCGAGAAATTTTTCAGGTCGGCGCGGAGTTGATCGGCCTGGACGATGTGACGAGCGACAGCGAAGTCATCGGCGTGATGATCGAGTGTCTCCACCGGATCGGTCTTCAGTCCTTCAAAGTGTCTCTTGGACATGTGGGTTTTATTAAGGGGCTCCTCCTGCGTTCAGGGCTGTCGGCGCGGGGGCAGAAGTTGGCGGAGCAGGCAGCGGCTCGAAAAGATCTGCCGAGGCTTGAAGAAGTCCTTGCGAGCGAGCGTATCGCCAAGAACACGGCGCGCGCGATTCGGGAAGCGCCTGAGCTGTACGGTCAAGAGGAAGTGCTGGCGCGTGGAAGAGTCCTCGCGGCCGGCGATCCGGCATTGACGGCTCCTCTCGAACGTCTGACGCAGGTCTACCGAGTCCTTTGCGAGGCAGGCCACCGGGATTCATTGCTGTTGGATCTCGGAGAGTTCCGCGGATTCGACTATTACGATGGCGTTGTCTTCGATGTGTTCGCCGAAGGGATGGGGGCTGAGTTAGGCGGTGGCGGACGGTACGATCACTTGATCGGTCGATTCGGTCGGCCATTGCCATCAACCGGCTTCGGCTTGGATGTCGATCGCCTCTTTCGCACTGTAGCATTTCCCGATGAGGCATCAGTCTCAGCGAGGGTGGATTATCTGGTTGCCGCGCCAGGCAGGGCGACTCGATTGTTGACGGATGTTGCGGCCCAGTTGCGTCGGACTCGATCCAGAGTGGTGCAGCAGACGATCAAGGGGAGCGACGCAGGTCTGCTATCCGGCGCAGTGGAAGCGGGGTTGGCCCAGCAGGCAGCAGCTGTGGTGGTGGTCGGCGCGCCTGGAATGGGTCATGAGGACGTGCTAGTGATCGAATCCCTCAAGACTCATGCGCCTGGCCGCAGATCGGGCGATCTGAGCCGTCTTTCGAAGAAAATGGCGCTTGCCGATCTGGTTACCGAAGCTCGTCGATCTCGAAGACAGGGGAAGGAACGGTCATGAAATCCATGTCGTCCGCCGATCTGTCCCAGCCAAAATTACCTCCTCAGAATCTGGAGGCTGAGCAATCGGTTCTCGGTGCAGTACTCCTCGACAATAGCGCGATGGCTAAGGCAAGTGAATTGCTAGTCGAAGAGAACTTCTACCGCACGTCGCATCGGAAGATCTACCGTGCGATGGAGGAGTTGTCGGCAACGGGAGAAGTCATCGATCAGATTACATTGACGGAGCGGTTGAAGGCGCAGGGTGACATTGAAGCCATCGGGGGCGCTGCTTATTTAGCGGAGCTCGTGCAGGGTGTGGCCAGCTCCGCCAATATTCGCTACCACTGCAAGATCGTGCGTGACAAGGCATTGCTGCGAGAGCTGATCCATTCTTCCACAGAAGTTCTCACGCGTGGGTACGAAGGCACCTCTTCTGTCGACGACCTGCTCGATTTTGCGGAGCAGTCTGTATTCAGCATCGCCCAGGGCAAATTGGACAAGTCGTTCACTCCCCTGAACTCCATCATAAAAGAAAGTCTCGACCTCGTCGACAAACTCTCGAAGCGAAAAGAACATATCACGGGTGTTCCCACCGGATTTTACGACCTGGACGACATCACAGCCGGGCTTCAACCCTCCGATCTCGTGGTGATCGCGGGGAGGCCCAGCATGGGGAAGACCAGTCTGGCGCTGGGGATGGCCGTGCATGCTGCCATCCACGCGGGCAGCGTGGTTGGAATCTTTAGCCTGGAAATGTCGAAGCCACAGATCGTCCTCCGCATGTTGAGTTCGGAAGCGCGAGTCGATTCGCACGGCCTCCGAACCGGCAAACTTCAGAAGGAAGACTGGTGGCGTCTGGCGGAGGCGGCAGGGCGACTGGAACAGGCGCCGATCTATATCGACGATACCGGCGGCATCACCGTGCAACAAATGCGTGGTAAAGCGCGTCGGCTCAAGGCTGAAAAGGGGTTAGATCTCTTGATAGTCGATTACCTGCAGCTGATGCAGGGGCGGAGTGATTCGGAATCCCGGCAACAGGAGATCTCCGATATTTCTCGCTCGCTGAAAGCCTTGGCCAAGGAACTCAACGTGCCGGTTGTCGCACTGTCGCAGCTCAGCCGTGCGGTGGAAGCCCGGAAACCACCGGTTCCGATGCTGGCCGACCTGAGAGAGTGCGTGACCGGCGAGACCCTTGTAAGCCTGAGTGACGGGCGGCGGGTGCCTGTCAAAGACCTCGTCGAATCATCTCCGGATGTTCTTGCCGTTTCTGAGGAAGGACGCGTGATTCACGCCCAGAGTGACAAGGTCTGGCGCGTGGGCAGTCGACCTATTTTCAGCGTAAGACTTGCCAGTGGGCGAACGATTCGTGCGACGGCGGAACATCGCCTGCTCGGAGCCGGTGGGTGGAAGCGTATCAAGGAGATGAATGTCGGCGACAGACTGGCGGTCGCAAGGGAGCTTCCGGAGCCGTCAACCATTGAACGATGGCCTGATCGCCGTATCGCTCTCCTTGGACAGCTCATTGGCGACGGGAGTTATCTTCGCCATCAGCCCATGCGATACACGACAAGCTCTGAGGAGAATAGCGAAATCGTGGCTGAGGCGGCCCGAGAAGAGTTTGGCGCCGAAGTGAAGAGATATAAGGGGAGAAGAACCTGGCATCAACTCTTGATCAGTAGAAACGGTAATCGCTGGCACCCTGCCGGTGTGAACCTGTGGCTGCGGGAATTCGGTATCTTCGGGCAACGATCGTATGAGAAGCGGATTCCCGGATGTGCATTTCGCCTGGGCAATGCGCAGATCGGTCTCCTGCTTCGTCACCTCTGGGCTACAGATGGCAGCATTACGCCAAGAGCGAAGGGGCGAGGGGACCATGCGGTGTTCTTCAGCACGAACAGCCTCGGGCTTGCCCAGGATGTGGCCGCGCTGTTACTCAGGCTCGGCATCGTGGCTCGGCTCCAACAGGTTCAGCAGGGCAAGTATCGCCCCATGCACATTGTGCGTGTTTCCGGCGGAGCGGATCAGCAGCGTTTCCTCGATCGCGTGGGCGCGTTTGGACCCCGGAAGGCGGGCGCAGAAAAGTTGGCCGACGCGCTCAAGGGGAAGGCCCACAATACCAATGTAGATACAGTCCCTATTGAGGTGTTCTCAGACGTGAAGCGGGCTATGCGCGAGAGGGGTATTTCGCAGCGCCAGATAGCGAGTCTCAGAGGAACCTCCTACGGTGGCGCGTCACACTTCCAATTCGCCCCCTCACGCAGCATGCTGGCCGAGTACGCGACAATCCTCGAAGACGGGGCCCTTGCCTCGCAAGCCACGAGTGACCTCTTCTGGGACCGTATCGTGAGCATTGAACCGGACGGGATGGAAGAGGTCTTCGATCTGACGGTTCCAGGACCGGCATCGTGGCTGGCGGACGGGATAGTCAGTCACAACTCCGGCGCCATCGAGCAGGATGCAGATGTCGTCATGTTCATTTATCGTGAAGATGTCTACGACCAGAACTCCGAACGGAAGGGCATCGCCGATATCCTTGTGAGTAAACACCGTAACGGCCCGATCGGAAGAAAAGAACTTTTTTTCCATGACCGCTTCGCGAAGTTTGAAAGCCTCGATAATCGCGAAGTCGTTTGACCCTGCCTAACCCCTTTCGTATAATCTCTAGCAGGATGCTGAAAAAGTCCGCCAGCTTCGTTCTCGCGTCGTTCAGGGGCTCAACGTACCGAAGCGTACGCCTCGCCTCTTCGCTCGCTGCGGCCTTGCTGGTCGGCCATTTTGAGCATCCTGCGTGGATATCTCTCTGTCGTCCCACAGGTTTCAGTTTGCTGACTTCGAGGAGATTCAAACTAGTTTTCCGCAACCTGCTAGGCGTCAGCACTTGTCTGTATCACCGGTCCCAGCCTGTATGTACTTATGACACTGTCGTTTTTTAATCCTCATTCATTCAAACTGACAAGGTTGTGGCGCATAGCCTCTGTTCCCTGCCTGATCCTGATTCTGACGGCAGCCTGTGCCGGCCCCTCCAAGGCGCCGGAGGCCCCCAAGTCATCCCTAGATGTGAAAGCGCCAGTATCTTCTCAGCGTCCTCTCGATGCAGCAGCGTCCTATCACTTTATGTTGGGATATCAAGCAGAGCTCGCGCAGGACATGGATCGTGCGATTCAGGAATATCAGGCCGCGCTGAAAGCAGATCCGGCATCTCAATCTGTGAAGGCCAGGCTGGCCGGTCTGTATTTTTCGTTGGGCGACATGCCCAATGCCGTACGGTATGCGGACCAAGTAGCTGAGGGACAGGGCCAAGATGGTCAGCTGCTCACACAGATGGCAGGCATATTGGCCAGCGCAGGGCAAGGGGAGCGGGCCGTGAAACTCTTGGATCGTGCGATCGCTGCGGATCCGACATCCGGGGACCCCTATTTTACAAAGGGTCTGTTGCTCCTGAATCTCAAGCGGCAGGCTGAGGCAGAGCAGGCTATGAGGACAGGCTTGGCGAAGGCTCCTGACTCTGCCGTAGGCCATTACCACTTGGGACGATTGCTTCTTGAGGCGGGGAAAGGAGATGAGGCGGCGGCGAGTTTTGAACGGGCAATTGCGGCCAATACATCGTTTGAACCGGCCTACCATGCGCTTGCCTCGCTCTATGAGACTCGGCAGACGCAGGATCGCGCGATCGCCATATTACGGAAATATCTTCAGACTGTGAACTCACGAAATCGAGCGATCCGGCACCAGTTGGTTCGGGTCTATATGGTGGCAAAGGATTATCAGGGGGCCAGACATGAATTGAATGAGTTGCTGGCGGAGGATCCTTCTGACCTCGATGCTCAGCTTCGGATGGCGCTGCTGTATGGGGAAGAGAAGCAATATCCCAAGGCCATCGATCAATTGACCCAAGTCCTCAAGGCGCGCCCGACGGAGCTGAAGATCAGAGATTATCTCGGATTTCTCTACGAGGAGTCCAAGGACACGAAGAAGGCCATTGAGACCTACACATTTAACATCCATCTTGAGCCCTCTTACTTCGAGGGACAACTGCACCTTGGTCTGTTGTACTATCGATTGAAGCAATTCCCTGAGGCTGTCACCCACTTGACCCAAGCCCGTAAGATCAATCCAAAACAGCCTGAGGCCCACATCGTGCTGGGGCTGACCTATTTGCAGCAGGAACAGTTCAACGACGCGGTAGCGGCCTTGGAGGAAGGCATCAGCCAGAATCCCAAGAGTGCCGATCTGCATTTCAATCTTGGCACGGCCTACGACAAGCTCAATCGATTCGATGATGTCGAGCGTGTCATGGGGACCGCCATTAAGCTGGACCCCCACCATGCCGATGCGCTCAATTATCTGGGGTATAGTTATGCGGAACGGGGGGTCAAGATTGACGAAGCGCTTTCCCTGACCAAACGGGCAGTCGCGCTCAAACCCAGCAATGGGTACTACATTGATAGTCTCGCCTGGGCTCTATACAAATCCGGCTTGTTCAATGAGGCCTTGACGGAAATCAAGCGCGCTGTTGCCCTTGCCGGGGATGACCCGGTGCTCTATGAACATCTGGGTGATATTTACGCCAAGCAACGGAACTTGTCAGAGGCGCGCGAGGCTTGGCTCCGTGCATTGGAACTGGACCCCTCCAATAATAAGCTGATGGACCGATTCCGCGAGTCAGGGATGGGTGACCCGGCGCAAGAAGAACGTATCCAGCAGGCCAAACAGCGCGTATCTGAGAAGATACACGCTCAGTAACCGCAGCTCTTCTCTCCTCACAACAGCTCTGATCATCCATTGTCTCTTCTGCTCTTAAGCCGGTCACACTGATTTCCCTCTCCCTGAGTCTTCTCTACAGAACCTAATAGACTGATTCCCTTCAGCTCATTCACGCTAAGCGCGTGTTTTGACAAGTTGCTTCCATCGCGCAGAGAGCAAAGCCTCCAGACCTTCCTCCTATCGTAATTAACGATAGATCGAGTCAGGTCCGGTACAGAAGACGACAAATATTGGCAGATCCTAGCAAAAGATGGATTCATATCCTCTAACCATGGACTGCTGCATAGGAGGAGAATGATCATAACCATTTGAAATTTCTATGACTCATCCTTTCATGGCCTTGAGCGCTTACTCGGCATCGAACCTGCTATAGGGGTAGGTAACAGAAATCGGATACAAGTTCCGATGAGAAAGAAGCAAGGATGTGGAGGGGCGAGTCGGTGAACCATCAACAAGGAGGCAGTACGATGTTGAAGTCATTTCGGAAACCATTGCGGAAACAAGGGGGTTTCACCCTCATCGAGTTGATGATCGTCGTGGCGATCATCGGGATCTTGGCGGCCATCGCCATCCCGAATTTCTTGCGGTATCAGGCGAAGTCGCGGCAGTCCGAGGCCAAGGCGAATCTGATGGCGATCAAGACCTCTGAAGTTGCCTGGCAAGGTGAGCGCGGGTGTTTTCTGACTGTTACCGCTGCACCGACTACTACTCCGCCAGCGGTTGCAGTTAAAGCTTCGCCGAACAACTGGAACTTGGCCGGAGCGGCTTGGCTTATACCCACCCCTGCAGCAGCAACTGGATGGTGCGTCGCTCCGGCTGGTGCAGGATCTACTATTGGGACTTTTGCCAGCCTTGGTTTCCAGGCTACAGGCAACGTCTTGTATCAATATGCGACCGGAACCTACGCAGCTTCGCATACATCGTGTTTTGGACCAACGGCAGCCCCTGTGGCACTGATCACACAAGAGCCTGGAACCGTGGATGCTGGCATTGGTGCGGCTGGGTTTAGGGCCACAGCATTTAGTAACTTAGATGGAGATGCTGTCTTGTCTGTCTGGGCATCGGCCGATAGCACTGGTGCAACAGAGTGCACGCCGGGTCTGTTCTAGTAGACAGAGAGATATCTGTTGTCAACGAGGAGTCCCGCCGACTATCAATAGTCGGCGGGATCTTGTGCGTTAAAAGCCTCTTTGATATCACCGTATGAATGGGGTGCTCCTCTTTCGGGCATCAACCGCAAACGTCATGTTTGTACGAACGAAACTCGTGTCATTGGCGCTCGTTGGCGCACTTCTTACTCTCGTGACCCTTGTCACGTGGCTTCAGCACAGTCTGGATCGTCAGCTAGATCAACGAGCCATGAGAATCGAAGAGTTGGCGCAATTGCCTCGCGGTGAATATCTCAAACCTGCCTTACTGGGGTATCATCATCTTGGTGCGGATATCCTGTGGATGAGGATGCTTCAGGTCTTTGGCAAGAAGCATAATTCGGCTGATGAGTATGCATGGATCTATCATGCACTAGATGTCGTCACCACTCTCGACCCTCAGTATGCATACCCGTATTATGTGGGTGGGGTGGTGCTCACAAATCTGGCCGATCGAGTGGACCTGAGCAATCGCCTTCTGGAGAAGGGACATAGAGAAAATCCGAACGAATGGAATCTCCCGTTTCTGTTGGGATACAACCATTATTTCCTTCTTGGCGATGCGGCAAAGGGGGCTGAATACATTGGGCGTGCGACACGAGCCACCGGGGCGCCAACTTTCTTGTCCGGCTTAGCGACCCGTATGTATGCCGAAGCGGGAAATCCGGATGTGGCATTAGAATTCCTTGAAGCCCTCTGGAAAGATAACCCCGACCTAGCAGTTCGCGAGAATCTGGCCATTCGCGTGAAGGAAGTGATGGTCGAGCGAGATATTAGAAACCTTGAGGTAGGGATTGATCGGTATCGTCAAAAACACAATAGGTTGCCGACACGCTTATTGGATTTGGCGAGTGAAGGCATCTTGCCGCAGATTCCTGAGGAGCCATTTGGAGGGGTGTACGAGATAAATTCCGATACCGGAGAAGTATCGAGTAGCACGCATCCGACCAGGCTCAAGGTGTTTCGGCTGGATAAGGACATTCAGGGCTAGGCAGGAGACGATCATGGACCCTCGCACTGAGTCGATCGTTTGGATTGAAAATCTTAGTAAGATTTTCCGCGTGGGATTTTGGGGACGGCAAATGACGGCAGTTGACAGTCTGTCTCTCGATGTCCGTCAGGGGGAGGTCTTTGGGTTTCTCGGTCCTAATGGTGCGGGAAAGACAACGACTATCAAAATTCTCATGGGGCTAATCTATCCGACTAGCGGGCAGGCTCGGTTATTTGGTCGTGGAGTGGGTGACCCAGTAGCGAAGGCCAAATTGGGGTTCCTTCCCGAGTCGCCGTATTTTTATGACTACCTCACCAGCCGAGAGTTTTTGGGATTTTACGGGCATCTGTTTGGGCTGCAGGGAAAGGTGCTCAATACACGTATCGATGCATTACTGGAACTTGTTGGAATGACTCATGCCAGAGACCTACAGCTCCGGAAGTTTTCAAAGGGCATGTTGCAGCGTGTAGGCATTGCCCAGGCGCTCATTAACGATCCTGAGTTGGTGGTGCTGGATGAGCCGATGTCGGGTCTCGATCCTGTCGGTCGGAAAGAGGTGCGCGATCTGATCCTGCGCCTCAAAGAATCAGGCAAGACGATCCTATTTAGCTCACATATCCTCCACGACGCAGAACTGTTGTGCGATCGGGTGGCTATGATTCTAAAGGGGCGGCTTGTCGCAAGTGGGCATGTATCAGAGTTGATTGATCAAGGCACGACCCATTCGGTTGAGCTGGTGATCGATCATCTGTCGCCTGATGGATTGGAGCATTTGCGGCCATTGATGGAGAAGGTGGTTGTGCAGGGGGATCGGCTGTTGGCTGTGCTCAGACATCCGGGTGATGTCGGTGCCGCTCTCGAAATCATTCGCGCGGCGAAAGCCACGCTCATCTCTCTGACTCCGCACAAGAGTTCCCTGGAGGATCTCTTTATCCGGATGGTCAAGGGGCAGCAAGTTGATGGGGGGCCTCGGCCATGAAGGTGCTGTCGATCGCGCTTAATACGTTTAGAGAAAATCTCAGGGACAAACTGTTGTATAACCTGCTGATCTTCGCATTATTGATGATCGGTAGCTCTCTCCTCTTGATGAGGCTGACGCTGGGGGAGTTTCATCGGTTGATTTTGGATATAGGGCTGGGGAGTATCAATTTCTTCGGTGTACTGATCGCCATCTTTGTCGGCATTGGGCTTGTCAGCAAGGAAATCGAAAAGAAAACGATATATACCATCATCTCTAAGCCGGTCGCCCGATACCAGTTTCTTCTAGGGAAGTACCTGGGGCTAAGTCTCACGCTTTTGATCAATACTACGATCATGGCTGTGGGGTTGCTGGCTGTGCTCTATTTTCAAGATGTTCCGATCCAGATTGTGCTCTTCGAGGCGCTCGGCACGATCTTTCTCGAGTTGATGGTCGTGACGGCGGTGGCATTGCTCTTTTCGACGTTTACCAGCGCAACCTTGAGTGCCATCTTTACCTTGGCTATCTTCGTGATCGGTCATTTAACTGCAGACCTGAAAATGTTCGGTCAGAAGATGGAAGGAGTTGGCCGTGGCATTTTGGATGGCATCTACTATTTCTTGCCGAACTTGGAGCGATTTAATCTCAAAGGCCATGTGACCCATCGACTTGATGTCGCCGGAAACGACCTAGTTTTGATCGTGGCCTATGGAGCAGTCTACATCACTCTTCTTCTCTTGCTGGCTTCTCTTATCTTCCAAAGACGAGATTTCCGCTAAACCATCTGCTGTTCCAATTCTCCACTTGCATTAAATCGATGGGCAAGGTATTGAAGGAGTGCCACGAAGGCTCCATTGGTTCTTCGTCTGTTGAGATTCATTAGGAGAGTATTTTCGATGAATGTACCGTTGCTTGATCTGAAAGCTCAGTTCCAGCCCCTCCGTGCTGAAATTCTGGCAGCGATGGAAACCGTCTGCGACGAACAGGGCTTTGTGCTGGGGCCGCGCGTCGTATCGTTTGAGGAATCCATCGCCCGGTACACCGGGTCTCGCTACGCGATCGGTTGCGCATCGGGCAGCGATGCGCTGTTGCTCTCTCTCATGGCTATGGGGGTGAAGGCAGGAGATGAAGTCATCACCATTCCCTTTACGTTCTTTGCCACGGCAGGAGTGGTTTCACGGTTGGGCGCGAAGCCGGTGTTCGTGGACATTCAGCCGAATACGTTTAATATCGATCCGGCACTCATTGAGCAGGCGATCACGTCTCACACGAAAGCAATTATTCCCGTGCATCTCTTTGGGCAATGCGCCGATATGGCTGCGATCAATCGGATCGCGAGCGCGAAGCGGATTCCGGTGATTGAGGATGCTTGCCAAGCCATTGGGGCGGCACAGCAGGGGAAACGAGCCGGGGTATTGGGAGACACCGGCTGCTTTAGTTTTTTCCCTACCAAGAATTTAGGAGGTTTTGGCGACGGGGGGCTGATCACCACCAACGACCAAACCCTTGCCGACTCGATGGCGATGCTTCGTGTTCATGGAAGCAAGGTCCGCTATCTCCACGAAGCGGTAGGTATCAATAGTCGATTGGATGCGCTGCAGGCTGCCGTATTACAGGTCAAACTGAAGTATCTTGACCAGTGGACCGAAGGGCGACGTCGGAATGCCGAACGGTACCAGCAGTTGTTTGCCGGGACGAAGCATGCGGATTGCGTCACGCTTCCACCGACAGTGCCGGGGAATTATCACGTGTATAACCAATTTACCGTGCGGGCGCCGAAGCGAGATGAGTTGCGGGCTTTCCTCAAAGAGAAAGGCGTCGGCACAGAAGTATACTATCCGCTTCCGATGCATCTTCAAAATTGCTATCGGGATTTAGGACATCAGAAGGGGTCCTTCCCGCGGTCAGAACAGGCGGCCGAAGAGGTGATGTCCATTCCGATCTATGCCGAATTGACAGAAGCACAGCAGACCTACGTGGTTGAGATGATCGCGGAGTTCTATCGGCGTTCCTAGCAGGATGCTGAAAAAGTCCGCAAGCCTGACTTGTTCATTTGGTTTGTTTGGTTGAATGAAACTAACCAGATGAACCAAATTAACCAGATAAACGAAATAAACCAGATCAACCTGTCTCGCCAGTCTCGCTCAGCTGTTCTGCTAGAAGAAGGAGGCTATCATGAGGTTGATGATATGGGGGACCTTGTTTGGGCTCTCCTTGATATTGAGCACGGTGGCCACCGGTAAGGAGCTCTCCCCTCGTGAGATCTACGAACAAGCCTCTCCAGCCGTGGTGATGGTGATGGGTTATGCGGATGGCGGTAGGAAGGGGAGCGGCGGAACCGGTTCAGTCATTCAGTCGGATGGGCTGATTCTCACCAATGCTCACGTCGTGATCGAAGAACGGACCGGGAAACCCTTCCCCCGCTTGTCGGTGTTTCTTAAGCCGGCCCGAGTCACAGGAGAGTCGACGAGCGATCTCTCCCGGATGGTTCGCGCCAAGGTGGCGGCCTATTCACAACCACTTGACCTAGCCCTGTTGAAACTCGAAGGCCTGGCCGGACAGCTGCCTGTCGTCGAGGTCAGTGAGTCTGGTCGGGCGAGGATCGGAGATCGAGTGGTGGCGATTGGCCATCCGGAGCAGGGTGGATTGTGGACCCTCACTACCGGGGTGATCAGCGCGGAAGTCGATAACTTTAACGGTGTGAAAGGCAAGCATGTGTTTCAGACCGAGACGGGATTGAACCGTGGAAACTCAGGTGGCCCCCTCTTAGATGGAGAGGGGCGGATGATTGGAGTCAATACTGCGATTGCTCGTGTGGCTTCGGACGGTCTTCCCATCACAAGCATCAGTTTCTCGCTCAAGTCGAATGTCGCTGCTCAATGGTTGCGCGAGCAAGGAGCGGGGGCAGAGAGGCAGGTAGGGGGGAAGGGGGTAAACCGAATAGATCAGACAGAGCTGATCGACCAGCCTACTCCGTCGGTTCAGCCTCAAGCCAAACCAGCCCAGCCTCACTCATCTGATCTTTCGCTCAGGCCGACCATGAAACCAGATGTGGCTCAGCCGGCTCCACTGCGACCATATAACCTCGATCAATTGATCAACGATCGTGCGAGGGCGGAAGCAGATCTCGACAGTATGATGTCAGAGATGCGTGGTCAGATGAAGGGGCGATAGAATCGAGGTGCCTACTCAGGTGTTTAGGCTTCAGCCTAAACACCTGAGTAGGCACGTTTCTTCTAGCATCCGACTATGTCGTAATGGCCCCTTCCGAGGCCGACGAAACGTGTCGCGCATACTTGCCCATTACGCCCGAGGTGTAGCGTGGCAGCGGCTGTTTCACTTTCTTGAGTCGGGGCTTGATCTCTTTCTGCGAGAGCTCTACGCTCAGTGTTCGTTTGGCGATATCGAAGACAATCATATCGCCGTTTTTCACAGCGCCGATCGGACCGCCTTTGATCGCTTCCGGCGCAACATGGCCTGCCATCAAGCCATGGGTGGCGCCGGAGAAACGGCCGTCGGTCAGCAGCGCGACGGAGTTGCCTAGGCCGGCGCCGACGATGGCCGCGGTTACACCGAGCATTTCTCTCATGCCTGGACCGCCGGACGGGCCTTCATAACGGATGACCACAACATCGCCCGCTTTGATTTGCCGGGATTGCACCGCGACAAACGCATCCTCTTCCCTGTTGTATACCTTTGCTGGACCGCGGAAGGTCATGATCGAGTGTCCCGCCACTTTCACGACGCAGCCATCCGGAGCGAGGTTCCCCTTTAAGATCACCAACCCGCCGGTCTTCTTAATCGGGTTCGACAGGGGTCTCAGGACTTGTTGGCCGGCTGTTTCCTTGGCGCCCTGGGCCTCTTCTCCAATCGTCTTGCCTGTCACAGTCGGTTGGTTTGCGTGCAAGATACCGGCGTCGATCAGACGTTTGGCAACCAAGGTGGTCCCTCCAGCGGCATAGAGATCGGACGCCATAAATCGTCCACCTGGCTTCAGATCGGCGAGCAGAGGCACCTTTCGATTGATCTTGTCGAAGTCGTCGATGCTCAGTGTAATGCCTGCCTCGCGAGCGATGGCGAGCAGATGCAGCACGGCATTGGTCGAGCCGCCGGTCGTCGCGACTGCGGCAATCGCGTTCTCCAAAGATTTCCGTGTAATGATCTGGCGAGGTCTCAGGTCTCGTTTCAACAGATCCATGACCATTTTCCCGCAATCGAAGGCGACATCGTCCTTTTTCTTATCCATGGCAGGCACACCGTTTCGTCCCATCGGGGAAATGCCGAGGAATTCGAAGGCGATCGCCATGGTGTTGGCCGTGAATTGGCCTCCGCAGGCGCCAGGCCCTGGACAGGCATGGTCTTCCAGATCCTTGAGTTCGGAGCTGGTCATCTTGCCGGACGCAAGTTTCCCGACCGCTTCGAACACGTCTTGAATGGTCACATCATGGCCTTGGAATTGGCCCGGCATGATCGAACCGCCGTAGAGCATCACCGACGGGAGATTCAAGCGAGCGAGGGCCATCACGGTGCCTGGAATAGTTTTGTCGCAGCCCGACAAGGCTACTACGCCGTCGAACAAATGTCCGCGGGCCACGAGCTCGATCGAATCGGCTATCACCTCCCGGCTGATCAACGAAGCCTTCATCCCCTCGGTTCCCATCGAAATGCCATCGGACACCGCAATAGTGTTGTACTCGATGGGAGTACCGCCCGCGGCTCTGATACCGGCCTTTACCCGTTCAGACAGGCGGCGCAGATGGAAGTTGCAGGGCATGACCTCAATCCAGGTGTTGGCGACACCGATGATCGGGCGAGACAAGTCCTCATCCGTGAACCCAACTGCTTTCAACATTGCGCGGGCCGGGGCTCGATCGGGACCAGCCAACAGATCCCGGCTAGTGAGTTTCAACTCTTTCGGCATGACATCCTCTTACAGGCTGCTGAAAATGCCCTCATTCATCACCCTCGATTCCATCACAGGCGCGAGACTCGCGTAACGTGAGCGATGCGAGACGAGCGGGAAAGGCGGGACTGGCGAGAGGAGGAAGAGTTCGAGGTTTCCGGACCTTCGAATTTCGGATCGCGCTAGTCGCGCTTTTCCCGCCCGTCTCGCCTGTCTCGCTTCTTGGATAGAACTACTGCATCTACATGCCTGATGGAGTTGTCGGATGTGCAGAACTCCCGCCCATATGCGGATCGCCTTTCATCGCGCCGCCATGGGGGTTGCCATGTCCTTTGCCGGAATCCTTGTGCTGTTGCATCGCTTTCTCATGCTCGGTCTTTTCCTTGGCCCGCTGCTCCGGAGTCAGCACCGCGAGTACATCCCGCTTGGCCTTGATGGAGACCATGCGTAAACCGACTTGCAGGTCATGGCTCTGCTTCACCTTGGCTTCAACCGCTCCCAGGTCGGATTTCTCATTCTCGGTCAAGGCCTTCACTTCCCGCTCCGCGACCTGAATGTCGGCTTCGGTCCTGATACGGGTCTTGTCCAGATTGAGTTGCATCTCTTTCAGCTTTGCCACTTGCTCTGCCGTGAGCCCGATTTCCTGTTCGCGCTCAAGCAGATGCCGGATCAGGTGACCGGTGCCGCTGTGCTTCATGCCTGCACCGTATCCACCCATCGAGCTATGCCCGCCGCCTCCGTGTCCTTCCTTACCATAGCCTGGCTCATTGGCCCAGACGGTGGGCAGCCCAACCGCCAGTGCGAATATCGATGCGACGCCCAGCGTCACGATGGTTCCTGTTCTCTGCTTCATGTCTGCCTCCTTAGGTTGAACCGAATGAAGATGTTTCTTTCTACGATGCGGACTGATCTATTTTGGTATCACACGCTTCAAGAACCAGTGGTTGTAGATTGCCAGATCGACCGAAACAACGCAAGCCAACAACGCAACGAGTGAGGTCTGTCTGGTTCATCTGGTTTGTTTATCTGGTTGAGTTGGTTAGTTTCGTTCAACCAAACAAACGAAATAGACCAAATAAACCAAATAACGGTTTTCTTGCGCTGGTGGACTTTTTCAGCATTCTGCTAGGGGTGCGATCGTCGTCGGGCTTGTTCAAGCAGCTCGGCACGGGGGTCTGGGTGTGGGATAGCCCTGAGTCGGTCGTACAGTGCTCGTTCCTCATCGGTCGAGGAGGGCGGCATGACGATTTGAATCGTCAGGAAGAGATCGCCGTGACCGCCGGTCGCTGCGGGAAGCCCCTTGCCTTTCAATCGAAGCTTACTGTCCGCTCTACTTCCAGGTGGAACTTTCACTCGAACCGGCTCCATCAAGGTGGGGGCCATCACATCGGCGCCCAAGGCCGCTTCCCATGGGAGAACTGGAAGGGAGACATGCAGGTCGCTGCCTTGCCGGCGAAAGATCTTGTCCGGAGCGATCGCCACCCTCATGTACAAGTCCCCGTGCTTGCCGCCGTTGGTTCCGGCCTGCCCCTTCCCGGCCACGCGAACCCTGCTTCCATTCTGTACTCCGGCGGGGATTCGCACTTCAATCGTATTGGGTTGCAGCGTCGCTCCGTGCCCCTGACAGGTTGGGCAGGTACGTCCACGAAGGGCTCCGCTGCCGTGGCAGGAGGAACAAGGCACTGGTTCCTGCAAGGTCACGCGCCTTGTCACGCCGGCCAATACCTCTGCCAGTGTCAGCTGCACTTCTGTCTCAAGGTCCTCACCCTGCATGGCAAATCCACGGCCATTGCCTGCCTGCCCACGCCCTTTGAACAGATTCTCGAAGATATCGGAGAAGCCTTCTCCGCCGAACGAAGGCTCTGGACCGCCTTGCCCACGGGCGCCGGCCTGTCTGCGCGCCTGCTCGTAGGCCTCTGCCTGCTCCCAGTTGGACCCATATTGATCGTACTTTTTTCGCTTGTCCTGATCGCTCAGGACTTCGTGCGCCGCGTTCAACTCCTTGAACTTTTTTTCCATCTCCGTTTTCTTGGCGCCGCTGTGCATGTCGGGATGGAATTGGCGGGCCAGGCGACGATAGGCCTTCTTGATGTCGTCGGCCGAGGCAGACTTGGGGAGACCGAGTACCTGGTAGAAGTCGCGTTCTGTTGTTGCCATTATTGAAAGTAGAGTGTGATGCGTGATGAGGAAACGACGTAGCCTATATCAAAAGTAACCGCTCGGCGCCCACCACCGATTCATTGGGCACTGTTCACTGATCACCCATCACTGTTTGTCCAGCAGCTTACGGGGTCGGTCCGGGCTTTTCAAGTGGAGAAGGGGAGCGGTGTCATGACGAATATAGCTGTCAGTGAGGAGCGACGGTCTTGGCTCGGGCCATCATTTTGCAGTAGGAGCAGACTTCAGCGGTGGTCGGCTGGCCGCAGGCCGAACAGGGATGCAGCACGGCTTGGTCCTTTTCAGTCATCGTGGTGGGCGCTGCCTCCGGCTTACGTTGCTTGTCGAGGAACCCGCAATAGAATGCCTGCTTGGTGCCGGGCGATTCCGTTTCCAGCCGATTCAAGACTTCCTTATAGAGCAGGGTCCGAGCGCCCTTCGCCATGGGACATTCTTCGACGATATAGTCGATCTGATTCAACACCGCGTAGGCGGCTAATTCGCGCTCGGATAGCCGATAGAGCGGTTTGACCTTCTTGGCGAAGCCTTCGACGGAGGCAGGCAAACTGGGAGACTGCTTGTCCAAGTATTCCTCTTGCCAGCGAAGCACGTTACCCAGGAGACGAGCTGCCTCATCGTCCAGATTGTGGCCTGTCGCCATCACATCGTAATGTTGTTCGATCGCCACGCGATTGAATTGATACCGTTTGATCGTGCCGCAAGTGGAGCAGGTCGGGCGATGAATGAGTTGGGCCAGTTCCTTGATTCCCGCTCCGGCCTCTTCTTCGACTGTATGGAGGTGCAACACGGCCCCATGCGAGGCAGCGGCCGCCTCGGCAAATTTCGTCACCTTGGCATGAGACTGTTCAGAATAGGTTCCGATGCCGAGGTTCACATAGAGCGCGTCGGCCTTGTAGCCGAGCTTGAGCAAAATGTCCCAGAGGGCCAGACTGTCTTTCCCGCCGGATACAGCCACCAGAATGCGATCGTCCTTCCCAAACATCTTCTCCGACTTGATCGCGCGCGCAACCTGATCGTGGACGAAGCCATTGAAGCAGGTCTTGCAGAAGGCAGCATTGTGGCGGGGAAGACCGATCACCGCTTTAGTTTTGCATTTGGTGCAGTTCATGAGCCGATCATACGGGCTGAATTAGCCAGAAAGCAAACGCGACGAGGGGGTGGTACGGTAGCCGATTTTTCGCAGAGTCTTCTTAGGATTGCAACTCGGGGATGGTTGTGACGAACAGATCGAAGTGGGTGCCCTCTTTAGATGGACGCTCTTCGCATTTCGATACGAACTCGATGGGAATCTCGAACAGCGATGGAGATTTTTCCAATTGATGTGGGGATGTGAGTATGTGAAAGTTTTTTTGACGGGTCAGGTATTTTTCTATGTGATCGTCAGAGGCATAGCCGACGTAGTACACGATTCCGTCATGGTGTTTATGAATCTCCAGCGAGAAGGTGGTGCCACGCTTGGCGCTTAACGAGACGACGTTGCACATTGAGAAGCCGTAGGTTCCATTCGGTAAATCTTGAATCTTCGTCCCGTCTTCTGCGGTAGTCAGCTGTCTCAGTCCATGGTTTTTCCGCAGCGCCTGCACCTCTCTGGGAGCCGCTTCGGCAGCCGGCATCTTTCCAATATCGCTCTGCCTGTTTTTGGCCTGACTATCCCTGCTCAAAATATCGGGGAAGATCGTCGGTGCAAATAATTTGACGACAAGGTAGGCCACTGTTGCCAGCCCAAGTAGTATAGGTATCAGGAGCAGATACCACCGTTTCATGTCCAGTAGGATACTCCTAATCCGTCCTTCAAGTAAGAAAATAGCTAACAGGCTGTTGACAAAGTCCGCCAGCATCGTTCTCGCATCGTTCAGGCCCTCAACGTACCCCGAGGGTACGCCTCGGGACCTTCTCTCACTGCGGCCTTGCTGGACGGTCTTTCTGAACAGCCTGCGATGGCTTCTGAATGAGTCTGTGGGGATCCAGGCTTTGCATTTTCATCATGCGTCAGCAGTTAACGCCCTGCTGGATGTTCGTGACATAGCCTAATGCAGGGTCAGATTGTGCAGCCTGGATTCGACAAGCACTGTCGAAGGGGGACGGACCCACGGGCAGTTAACCCCTGAGTCAAACTTGCGGCGGTGCAAAGGCTGGAGACTGGGAGCCGTTCTGGCCCTGAGATTGCTGGCAATTAACTCGATAAGTCATTGCAATGAGTAAGCGTTGAAGACTTCATGTTTATCTTCAGGTTAAAGCGGTTGGAGGAAATTACACAACCGTCGCCTTGTCTGCGACTTAACTATCCCCCGGAAATCACCGGGCGAATTTCAATCTGATCTCCGTCATAGAGCATCTCGTCTTCGGTGACGAGATCGTCGCCTTTGATGACCAGATGGGCTTCGACGACGAGATTCAACTCGCGCAGAAGATCTTTGACCTTCTTGGGGCCTTTGACTTCGACGGTTCTAGCTGGATGGCTCAGTTGGACTTGCATGGGAGGATCATAAGCTGCCGCGTAAGCAGGGGGCAAGGGGCTTCTTACAGCAAGGGGTAAAGGGGTAGGGGGGTAAAGGGTATGGTGTAAGGCGTGAAACGTGAGGGGTGAAGGGTCAAGGGTCAAGGGGTAGGAGGTAGGAGAGAAGGGAGGACAGGAAGATCTTGGGCTAATGGTTGCTAGATGGAGGGGAGTTTGCTTTTGGCGAAGGCAATGCCACCGTCGAGCGTCGAAAAAAGTCCATCCAACTGGGCTTCGTAACAATCATCGAGCAGCCGTCCCATATCGGGGCCTGGCTGGACTCCCAGTTCTAGCAGATGACGGCCCATGACGAGCGAGATGGGGGCCTGATTTTCCACTTCCAGTTTGCGCGCTCGTTCCAGCAGCCACTCGCCGGCGGGAAATCCGTCAAAGGGTTTTGGCGGACGGCCCGCGTGATCGGCGCGCGCCACACGCACGAGCCGGTCGATCCGTTTGACCTGTCGGGCCAGTCGTCGCACGGCGCTGTCTGACGCATTCGCATCGTGCAGCGCGCGTGGACGGAGGTGGCAGAGCACAAGAGAAATCACCTCGTTTATGAGATCCTGTTGGTTCGTCAGCCGTTCGAGGAATCGTCTCGTCGGGGCCTCTCTTTCCGGTTCGTGGCCGCGGGACGTGATGCGCCCAAAGTCGGTGGTGGTCGTCGCTGGTTTGCCCAAATCGTGACAGAGGATGCCGAGACCGACGATCAGGTCGTCGTCGTGATGGCCGGTGCGCTCCCCGGCAAACCAGTTCAAGCAGTGAAGCGTGTGGACCCATACATCGCCTTCCGGGTGCCAGATGGGATCTTGTTCGCAGCCTTGAAGCGATGCGAGTTCCGGGTAGAAGCGGAGCCAGCCGCAGTCGCTCAAGAACTGTAATCCCAAGGAGGGCGTGGCGCCGTGGAGTAGAAGCTTCTTCCATTCTTCCCAGAGCCGTTCACTCGGTTGCTCTTCTTGCGACAAAGTTTTGCAGAGCGCCACCGTCTCCGGCGCGGGGATCAGCCCGAATCGTGCGGCCAGTTGCATGCCGCGAAGAACACGCAAGGGGTCTTCACCAAAGCGATCCGAGGCATGGCGCAGCACATGCGCATCGAGGTCCGCTCGGCCGTTGAAGGGATCGCGGAATTCCAATGTATCCGGATCCCAGGCCATGGCATTCATGGTGAAGTCGCGCCGCGCCAGCGCTTCGTCGATGTCCATATCCGGCTCGGACTGTCTCAGCAGTCCTGAGACGGATGCCTGGTCGGTGAGCATGCGGGACGGAATAGAGATATCGACGGGCAGGCCCTGCAGCTTGAACACGCCGAAGGCCTTTCCGACGAATTGTACGGTGAAGTGTTCTTCCAGCAGTGCGTGGAGCTGGCCTGGTTGCAGCCCGGAGATTTCGAGGTCCAGATCGCAGGGCTGCCGATCGAGCACGAGATCGCGAAGGCAGCCTCCGACCAACCATGTGCGGCCGCCGGCGCGGCGAATCAGCTGTTCAATTTGGCGCAGTGGCCCGGCGAGCGCGGGGCTTTCGATGCGAAAACGAGCCGGCACCTACAGTGCCGCTTCCCGGAGAAACTTTGCCGACTCTTCCGGCGCCACAGGATTGATGTAGAACCCCGTGCCCCATTCGAAGCCGGCCACATGGGTCAGTTTCGGAATGATTTCGATGTGCCAGTGGTAAAAATCGCCGGTCTTCTCATGGAGGGGAGAACTATGGAGGATAAAGTTGTACGAAGGTCGAGCGAGGACCTTGTCCATTCGGCGCAATGCTTCGGAGAGAATCGGGGCGAGGAACTCGAATTGTAGTTTCTGGCTCTCTTCGAAATAGCCCGCATGGCGTTTCGGAAGGATCCACATCTCGAAGGGAAAGCGAGGAGCATAAGGGGTGACGCAGAGGAACTCGGAATTTTCCGCCACGATGCGATCGCCGTCCGCGAGATCCTGCCGGAGGATATCGCAATAGATGCAGCGCTCTTTCTGCTCGAAATGGGCCCGGCAGCCCTCGATCTCATCCAGGACGCTGGTGGGGACGATCGGGAGGGCGATGAGCTGTGAGTGGCTGTGCTCGAGTGTGGCGCCGGCTGATGCGCCGTGGTTCTTGAAAATGAGGATGTACCGGAACCGCACGTCTTTCTTCAGATCGATCATGCGATCGCGATAGGCCCAGAGGACGTCTTCGATCCGCTTTGTCGGCATATCGCCCAAGCTATCGGTATGGCTTGGAGTCTCGATGATGACTTCATGCGCGCCGATCCCATTCATGCGATCGTAGAGGCCGAGGCCCTGGCGGTCGAGATCGCCTTCGATTTGGAGCGCGGGGAACTTGTTGGGCACGACACGTACGGTCCAGTTCGGGCCGTTGGGCGCCACCGGCTGAGGCCGGTAGGCCATGATTTCTCTCGGCGTCAGCCGCTCTTGTCCTGGACAAAAGGGGCAGAGGGTTGCCGTCAATGGCCGAGAGGCCTGTACGGGAATGAAGTCGTGGGGTCTGGCGTTCCGTTCCGTCGAAATAATCACCCACCGACCGACAATCGGATCACGTCGTAAATCAGGCATCTTTCCCTCCGTGAAACGTGAAACGTGAACCGTGAAGCGCAAAACGTGTGGGGTTAGATGTAAGAAGGTAGTCCTTCTCCCGGCCCTGTTTCGTTTCACGTTTCACGACTAACGCCTCACGTCCGTTATCACACTCGCCATAGACTCGCTTCAAATTCCGGACCTGGAACGCTGAAGGTCGCAGGCTTGTGTTGCGGGTAGCGTGTGACTTCCAAACCATGTTCAATCACGAGAATGACTATGCGGAATTCTTGTCCTTCTGTGAGTTGTAAGTCCTTGAATGGCACCGCCAGTTCGACGATCTTCCTATGATAGATCGATTGATACGCGCCGATCTCTTGCCAGGATCGGCTGTCGAGTTTTTGCGCGAGTCGAAATTGGGCTGGCCCTGACGGCGCAAGAGAAAACGACAGGCGATAGAGCTGATTGGGTGTCTGCACCTGCAACTCGACCGTCAGCTCCGCTTGCCGCGCGTGCGATTGCTCGTCCGGATCGAGCCGAAGGTAGAATTGCTCAAGACTCCAACCGAACCGGATATCGGTCAGCACCCCCGCGGCTTTCCACATCGCGCCAAGCGGCGGCTGAGTCGTGATTCTGCCTGCGCCGCGCCATTCGAAAAAGTCGGTCGCGAGTCCATCGATCGAGGGATTCAGCAAGGAGAGAGGCGCAGTGATGAGATCTGCATCCGGCATGTTACGGGGACGACAGATCGGCTGATTCAACAGTTCCGGCGGGGTCAGTCCTGCGATCGTCCAGACGTTCCGAAGATGCGTGCGAAAGAGGCGATCGAACTCCTCTTTATAGTCGGTATCGAAGTCATCTCCATACCACCAGAACCAATCGCTGCCCTCGTCGGCATAGAG
The DNA here is from genome assembly GCA_002869895.2 of Nitrospira sp. CG24E. Classification (GTDB taxonomy): domain Bacteria; phylum Nitrospirota; class Nitrospiria; order Nitrospirales; family Nitrospiraceae; genus Palsa-1315. The sequence continues at coordinate 72,829 of NEWP02000027.1, forward strand.
TTCATCCCAGGCTGCTTTCGCGCGATCCGCGGGGAGTGTGGCCGCGGTCTCTGCAAGAAGGGATCGGGCATGATTCACCAAATCCCATCCCTGATTGTCTTCCTGATGGCCGATCCAGATCTTATAGTCCTGATTGATCCAGGAGCCGGAATGGAGGTGGCTGATTCGATGCGCGGCAGGCGCGGCTGCGAGCGCTTCTGATATCGTCGCTGTAGTGGTGCTGGTTCCGTCAGTATCGAGCGCGCCGGTTGAGCAGGCTTTGTAGAGGAGTGAGAGAAACTCTTCGCCCCCCTCGTGGTAATGTTCCCATGGATTCTCACCATCGAGGACAATGGCGATCGTGACCTGTTCCTGTGGCGCATCGTAAATGATATGGCGCAGCCGACGGAGGACATCCTCGGCGGCTCGATCAGGAGTGGTCTTATGGTAGACGAACCCAAAGGCGTCGGAAATCTCCCGATCGCGAAACAGGATTGTGACGTCTTGGCCCTCCGGTCCGATCTGGTAAGGCTGATACAGATCCCGGTGGCGCTGCCACGGTTGCTGGGCCGCCTCGAGTGAGCGAGCGAGGATGCCCTCGTCGGTCGCCAGCCAGCGCAGTCCAACCTTCGGCAACATGGGAATCAGTTCCGGACAGACGGAGCCCTCCGATGGCCAGAGGCCTGCTGGCGCCCGGCCAAATGTGGCGGTGTGAAACTCAACGGCCCGTTGTAGCTGGGTCTCTGCATCCTCCGGCGCACGGAATCGCGAGGGGAGCGGGAGATCCGGTCTGGCGCGCCGAGTGAAGTCTGTATCGATGACGAGCGGCAGGATCGGGTGAAAGAAGGGGGTTGTCGTCAGCTCGATTTGTTCCCGTTCCATGAGCCGTCGATAGAGCGGAACGATGTCCCGTACGGCAGAGAGTTGGAGGGCCAGCACCTCCTGTTTATCTTCTTCCGTGAAGCCCCGGTTTTTTGCTCGTAGCGCAGCCAGGCGCGGATAGCGATTGACGGTGCCATATCCGAACCAGGCGAGGTTGTGCCAGGTCTGCAAATCCAGGAGATCTTGTGTGGAAAATTGCCGTGCAACCCGTTCCAAGTCGCGGCCCACGACGTCGGCCCCGCGTTTCACGAGCAATTCATGATAGCGTGGGTAGGGGCGTACCATCGTAGCCCAATTGGCGGAGAAAAAGTGCCGGACAAGAAAGGCCTTCTCTTCCGGGCTCAAGTCCGCTGCGGGACGTTGCGCATACTCCAGGAAGAGGTCGCGCACCGTTCCTGATCCAATTTCTTGCAGCTGTCGCAAGAGTGAGGGCGTAAAGTTAAACGTGGCTTTGACAGAGGGAAACTTCTCCAGCCCATAGGCCATATCATAGTAGGCCTTGGTGGCATGGAGACGCACCCAGGGCATACTGGCAGACCCCGCCACCGGGTCTGTGTAATAGGGCTGGTGCATGTGCCAGAGAAAACAGATGCGGGCAGTTTTCATGGTCGAATGTTCGTTGAATGTTATTGAGGACTTTCAGTGAGTATGTCATAGGGGTAAAGGGCCTGCAATAAAAAGGGTTCGCGATAAACAGGAAGAGATTATGGAAGCGGTGCCTCACACAACTCGGCAAGGTGTAATGTTTCAGGTGTTTTGGTACTGGGTGCCGGTGGTTCTGTATGCCGGAGTGATTTTTTACTTTTCGGCGCAATCTCATCCGGACGATGGTCTGCCCTCGTTCTTGTTCGAAGAGATCAGCGACAAGGTGTTGCATGCGGTGGAGTACGCCGGCCTTGCGGCGCTCTGCTACCGGGCCTTCCGTTGGGGCGTGACCGGGCAGGCGGCGTCGCGTGCACTCATTTTCGCCATCGTGACGGCCTCCCTGTATGGGATAACGGATGAAGTGCACCAAATTTTTGTCCCCTTCCGCGAATCGGGCTGGCAGGATTGGCTGGCCGATACCATCGGCGCCATCATCGGAGCGACAAGCTGGCGGTTCATCAGGCCGAAATAAGCAACCGCGCGACGAGCGTGATGGGCGAGAAACGCGGGACGGGTTGATCTGGTCTCTCTGGTCTTTCTGGTTTTTTCGGTCATCCGGTCCTGAGAACCAGACAGACTGAACGGACCAGATCAACTGAAGCCTGGAGAAACGGTATGGCCGAAAAATTAAAGGTCTGGTTTGATCCGGAGGCTGACTATCTTGAGGTACAGTTTCGTGAGGCGCCAGGTTTCATGCGCGCCACAGCACATGATGCCGTCATGGAGCGGGTGGATGGACAGGGGCATGTGCTCGGGTTCAGCGTGCTAGGAGTCAGTCGGTTTCGCAAAGACCATCCGCTGGAAGCTGAACTTGTCTCTGGGGAATAATTCCCTCATCGCCGCCTGAAAGGCGTGGGCTCCCGTCTATCGTTACCGCACCATTGAGCGTTGCCCCACACTGTGGGCCTTCTCTAATCGGTACTTCCTTCTCAAAGGCAGCCTGCTCGATCCTTGCGTGCGCGCGTCGAATGTGCACATTCCAATTATCTGCGCCTCTCTTTAGAAGGCGTGGTCGAGGCTGCCCTTTACGGCGCCTATAGTCTCTTCGTTTTTTCCAGCCCATTGGGAGGGTCGTCAGGGTGACTCCAACTGCGGACGTCGAACGAGATTGCAGCTGTTCCTTCCAAGCTCGCTTGTTACCTTTCAGGGATGGTGGCTGAGTGATCTTCCACTGCGCGCGACTTTCTCACCCGCCCACCCACTGGCATGCCGAGATATGCCATTAGCCCGTGCGAGGGCCTTCTCAGGCCGCGCGTTGCGCGAGCACGGAAGATCATCAGGCTCCATCCCCGCCCCCCTCTCGCCCTCATCTCCATGATTGCAGTATGATACGACTCCTTATTCAAATCAGGAGCCCTGCATGTTGGAACAACGTATCGAAGAAGTGAACAAGGCGAACCACGCGTTCTATACTGCCTTTGGAAATCTCGACATCGGCGAGATGGATACGATTTGGGCGCACCAGGATTATGTGACCTGCATCCATCCAGGCTGGTCGTTGCGGTCTGGCTGGCCGTCCGTGCGCGACTCATGGGTACTAATTTTCAATAACACATTCTCGATGACCTTCGAGCTTACCGACGTCACGGTGCAGGTGGCAGGCGATATGGCTTGGGTTGTCTGCGTCGAGCACATCACCACCCAGCAATCTGATGAACCGCAGCAGGCGCAGGTGTTAGCCACGAATCTCTTCGAGTGGATCGGGGATGAGTGGTTGCTGATACATCATCATGGCAGTGCGGTCATGGG
>NEWP02000027.1:76183-114489 GCA_002869895.2 Nitrospira sp. CG24E
GAAGCCACAGAAACAATCCCGTGGGGCTGTCGTGAGCACGGAAGGGAACGCATCGATAGGAACGCCCCATCGCTCAGCATACTTCTGACATTCTATCACACTGGGGTCTGCTATAGCGAACATCGCAATGAAGGTTGTGCTAGGCTGGTAGATCCTTGCTCACAGATATGTGGAGTGCCCTTCCCTAGGCTATTTTGTTCATTCTTGGTCATTTGGCATATTTAGCGGCTTGGGCCTTTCTGAATAGATGAGCAAAATAAGTAGATAAATCCTGTAGATGGGCATCTTGCCCTCCTAATCAAACAAATAAATAAACCGGGGTGATTTCCTGCCGCAAAAAGGGTATCCTGCGCGGCGACAAGATGTCCGAGTCAGAGGGGATACGACTTTGCAGGCTGTCACGTGAGAATCAACCAATGAGGCAAGGCATGAAGATCCACACCGCCACAGCCGGGATGCTGTGTCTCATGGCTCTTACCACCGGAGCCTGTGTCATGCGGAGCACCTACGGCGAAGCTGTGGCTGATCTCGCAACGACGAGGGCCGAGCTCGACAGCACCAGAAGCCAATCCCAGGCGCTTACGGAACAAATCAACGAACTCCAGGAGCTCAAGAACGATCTTGCACAGCGCGTAGAGGCCGCCTCGTCGGCGCTCCAGCTAGCCAAGCAGCGGATGAAAATCGATCGCGCCGCCTCCCAAGAACGGCTGAGCAGGCTTAATTGGACAATCGGTCAGCTGACTGCCCAACAGAACAAGCTGCGGTACGCCCTTCAGCGTGCGAACGAAGAGCGGCCAGCATTGCAATCAGTCGTTGAAACCTATAAGTCCAAACTGGGTGAGGCAAACGGATTCAGCGCCTCGCAATCTCCTTCGTCGGTCGCACCGATCAACGAACAAACTGCGGCATCCGCCGCCCCACCAGCGCAGGTGACAGCCCAAATGGATTCTGTCGCCAAACCGGCAGTGACAGCACCGGCACCATCCGTAAACCCACCCACAGTCAACCGGAATCCGATGCCGGCGAACAATCAACCTGCCGAACCAGTCGAAAACGATTGGTTGTCTACGATTAAGGGATGGATCATCTCCTTCTGGCAATCGATCTTTACCTAACAGCAGCATGGAAGCTTCCGCAAACAGCGATCACCTGATCGATCTGGCATACTTGATCGCGCTTCTCTGTCTAGCCGCTTTTGGATCTGTGGTATTCATACTTATCTGGCGTACCTGGTTCAAACAACGGGATAAACCGGATAAATCAGACTAAGGCCTGGTTCCCCCATCCACGACTTGCCAACAATCAACGCGAAGTCGAGACAGTCGACAAACAGGAGGGAAGTCGCCTTTGGAGAGATTCAGGGCCTCATGCTCTGATCGGATGCAATGTCGTACTGTTTAATCAGGCGGGCGAGGTAGGTTCGCTGTAAGCCGAGCCTGGCAGCGGCTTTGGTCTGATTGCCGCATTCTTCGCGAAGGGCATGAAAAATGAGGGTGCGCGTATGTTCTTTCATCGACTCATGGTATGGGAGTAAGAGATAGGGGAGGCGTTCACCTTGCGAGGTAGGGCCCGTATCATCCAGCGACAGCATGTCCGGTTCGATGGTGTCCGACTGGTTCAGGACGACAGATCGCGCGACAACGTTTTCCAACTCGCGAATGTTTCCCGGCCAACGGTACCGGCTCATGGCCTCCATGGCAGCGGGGCTGAACATCATGCCGGGACGCTTTGCCTCCCTGGCATGCCGGTTCAAGAAAAACTTGGCCAGAGCGGGGAGGTCGTCTGGCCGTTCTCTGAGCGGGGGCAGGGTGAGGCTGATGACGTTCAAACGGAAGAAGAGATCCTCGCGAAATTCACCGGATTTCACGGCCTGTCGGAGATCCTTGTTCGTGGCTGCAATGATCCTTACATTGATCGATACGAGACGTGTGCCGCCGACTCGATGAAACTCTCTGTCCTGGAGCACGCGCAGGAGCTTGGCTTGCAGCGGGAGCGGCATGTCTCCGATTTCGTCCAGGAAGATCGTGCCTCCATCCGCCATTTCCAGTTTGCCCTTTTGCAGGCGATCCGCGCCGGTGAACGCGCCGCGTTCATGCCCGAAGAGCTCGTTTTCGAGCAACGTCTCCGTGAGAGCGACGCAGTTGATCACCACCAGAGGAAGGGCCTGACGTGGACTCCACTGGTGGATGGAACGCGCGAAGAGTTCCTTTCCCGTACCGCTTTCGCCGAGCAGTAACACGCTGGCATCGGATTTCGCGGCACGTTGGGACGATTCCATCACTGTACGGATCTTGGCGCTCATGCCCACGATCGAAGCGTAGCGGCTATCGATTTCCGACTTGAGGCAGGCGACCTGCCGTTTGAGCGTGTCTCTTTCCAAGGCTTTGCTGATCACGAGGAGGAGATGGTCTTTGTCCAGCGGCTTGGTCAGAAAATCGTAGGCGCCGGTTTTCATGGCTTCGACTGCGGCATCGATCGAGGCATGGGCGGTCATGACGATCACCGGGATATCTTCGACCGTTCTGATTTTCGGGAGTCTTTTGAGAACCTCAAGGCCTGTCAGACGTGGCATATCCAGATCGAGCAACATGAGGTGAGGAGTTTCCTGCTCGACCAGTTCTAGTGCCTGCACCCCATCTCGTGCGACCACGGTCCCGTAGTCGGAGGCCTGCAGACGATCCTCCAGCATTGTGACAATATCTGGATCGTCGTCGACGATGAGGATTTTGGCTTTCACTCGGTCCCCCTGCAGTGCCAGTCAATGGTTATTGGTCAACGGTCAATAGTGAAGGTATAGGACTGGCTTGTTCTTTTCCATTGACTAATGACGGTTGACCATTGACCTACTCACTCTCCATTACGTTCATCACCAATCCAGTCAGTGGCTTCGGGAAAAAATATGTCGACTTATGCGGCATACGTTCTCCGGCTGTTGCGACGGCCTGAATTTCACCGACCTTCGTGGGATTGAGGAGCAAGGCTCCCGTTCCTGTTCCTTGCGCCACCCAATCCAATGCCTCATGGTCGTCTTTGGTGTAGAGAATCGATTCTTGTTCCTGCTCTGTCCGACAGAGCGTGGCGAGGATGAGCTGCTGAAGGAGAGAGACGTCCAGCTTCGTCCGAGGCGATGCGTTCGCCGGTGGGCGATGGGCCGGTTTAAGGGTTAACGTGAGGTAGGAGTCTGTTCCCTTCAATGCCATCCCGAACATCGGAACCGTACGGCCGTTGGTTCGCAAGGCGTCAATGAATTGCGCGCGGACTGCCGGTTGAGTTTCTGCGGTAAAGGGAAATTTCTGTAGCTCGAACTGGTCGGCGAAGAGGGCTTGCACCTTGTCATAGGAAGGGAGCGAGGTGGTGGTGACTCGATGGGTCGGCAGGACGGTGAGTCCTGGGTCTTCGAGTGCAGCCAGCAGCATCAGCACACCGTCGTAGGATTGGAAACCGGCTGGTGACCCGGCCTGTTGTCGGCGCAGCCGTTGATAGTTCAGCGCTGTTTCATAGCGATGATGGCCATCCGCGATGAAGAGCGGCTTAGGACCCATCGCTTCGACCGCCTGGGCGAGAATTGCGGGATCTGTGACGGCCCACAATTGTTGTCGAAACCCGACATCATCCGTAAAGTCGATCCGTGCCGGCTTTCCTTTGACGGCTGCCTCGATGAGCCCGATCACGACGCCCTGAGGGTCAGAGTAGAGCGACCAGATCGGGCTGAAGTTCGTATGGCAGGCTTCGAGCAAATTCAGGCGATCGGTTTTTGCCGCAGCGCGTGTATTTTCATGCGGATAGATATGGCCTGAGTCGAGCGCTTCCAGTTTGACGGTGGTAAGAAATCCTTTCAGTACCTTCATCGGAGCCCGAGGATCCGATGCCGGAGGCCGATAGTCGATGGTGTGGTAGTAGATGGTGGGCTGTGTGTCACGTCTCAAGGCCCCGCTCCGGAGCCATTCATGGAGTGTCGACCCGGCCCGTGTGTAGCGATTGTTCGCGGGGCTATCGCCTGGCTGGTCGAGGCCGAGTTCCAGGCGGATGATGTTTTGTGGATGGCGGTCGTGCAGGGCCTGTTGCCCTGCGGCGTCGATGATATCGTAGGGCGGCGCGACGACCCGAGTGACGTCTCCGACCACTGTTGTATCGAATGAGGTCCCATGAAACGGAATGATCTTGGCCATGACGAATCCTTTGCTCTGTGAAAATGGTTCAGTGCGTTAGGGTAACCACTATAGGAAGGGTGTCCTTTCTACCGACGCGGTGCCGTTTCCATGGTTGACCCCTGGAAACACGCGGGGAGAAAGGCTATCGATCGCGGGTAACCATATAGTCGGCAGTCACCGAGAGGGCTCGTTTGGCCGTACTATCATCGAACTGGTCGAGATCCCGTTGGGCTGCGTCAATGTAGGATCGTGCCCGATCCATGGCATAGTTAATCGAACCCAACTCTTCCATCATGCGGATGAACCGAGCGAGGTCTTCCTCTGTCAAGGTCCTGGTTTCCATACGGTCGATGATCATCAGGCGGTCCTGTTCAGAACAGTGATGCAGCAGATGCAGCAGCGGCAACGTGGCTTTACCTTCGCGGAGGTCTTGTCCCAGAGCCTTGCCCAAGTGTTCGCCGTTGGCCGTATAGTCGAGCGTATCATCGGCCACTTGGAAGGCGATTCCAAGATGGAGCCCGAATCGGAACAGCGCATCCTGTTGGGCATCCGAGGCATCTGCGAGAATGGCGCCCATGCGACAGGAGGCGGCCATCAAACCGGCTGTTTTGTGTTCGACAATCTTGAGGTATTCCGATTCCGGCATGGAGGGGTTGCCGTTGTAATAGAGTTGAAGCACTTCACCCTCTGCCATCTTCTTGCAGGCCTCGCCAAGTACCTCGTTGATCCCGTGGTTCCGGAACTCGACGACTTGGCAGAAGGCTTTGGAGTAGAGATAGTCGCCGACGAGGATGCTGATTTGATTGCCCCAGACTTTCCGGGCGGTCCGTCGGCCTCGCCGGATATCGGCGTCGTCGACCACATCGTCATGGAGCAGAGAAGCGGTATGAATGAATTCCACCAGACTGGCGAGTTGATAATGATCGTGACCGGTATAACCGCAGAGACGGGCAGAGAGTAGAAGTAAAAAAGGCCGAATTCGTTTTCCACCGCTGTTCAGGATGTGGGCGGCAACGGTATTGACGAGCGTCACGCTGGAATCGAGATTTGTTCGAGCTTGGCGTTCCATCCCTTCCAATTCATCACGGTACGCCTCCCAGACGTCTACCATGGTGTTGATCGTAGGGGTGATTGGGCTCTGGGGCATGCGTCGGATGGTAGGGCAGAGAAGGAAACAAAGTCAAGCCAGTTACCCCTTCGGTGGGGACTGGCGGTTCGGGCGATCTGTCTGACAGGCAATCTTGACAGAGGAATCGTGCTTCTATTAAGGTGAGCGAAGCGGATAAGAACGGAATTCGCCTTGTGAGTGACGGGGTTATCCATCCCGACCGCCTCTCTGGTGTAACCTCCGTCCAGTAGCAAACTCGCCTACATTTTTCACGCGAGACGAGCAATGAGCATCCCTGGGCTGCCAGCCAAGCAAGGCCTTTACGACCCTGCACAGGAGAAAGACTCCTGTGGGATCGGTTTTGTCGTCAACATCAAGGGGCAGAAATCCCATACGATCGTTCAGCAGGGGCTTCAGATTCTTGAGAATCTGAGTCACCGGGGGGCTCAGGGCTGTGACTCCTGCACGGGAGACGGCGCCGGCATTCTGCTGCAAGTGCCGCACGAATTTCTCAAACGTGCGGCCGGCGATGTTGGGGTGTCTTTGCCCAATGCCGGAGAGTATGGGGTTGGGATGATCTTTCTCCCGTCCCATGCCGATGCGCGACAACAGTGTGAAGCGCTCTTTGCCAGAATTATCGGCGAGGAGGGCGCTCGGCTCCTCGGTTGGCGCGATGTGCCGGTCAAGAGCGATGCGATCGGCGTCGTGGCGCGCAGCACCGAGCCCTTTATGCGGCAGGTGTTCATTGCGCGGGATGTGCTCAATGAAGGGCAGTTTGAACGCAAGCTCTATGTCATTCGCAAGAGGGTGGAAACGGCCATTCGCGAGTCGGCCATTCAGGGACGCGACTACTTCTATATCTCAAGTCTGTCGGCGAGCACCATCGTCTACAAGGGGCTGTTGCTCCCGGAACAGATGTCGGCATACTACCAGGACTTGAAAGATGAGCGCCTGACGAGCGCGCTCGCCCTCGTACATTCCCGCTTCAGCACGAACACCTTCCCCACCTGGCCGCTGGCCCATCCCTACCGCTACATTTGCCATAACGGCGAGATCAATACGCTCAAGGGCAATGTGAATTGGATGCGCGCCCGGCAGGGGCGGCTCAATTCCGATCTGTTCGGCCAGGATCTGGCGAAGCTTTTTCCAGTCGTGTCCGAGCAGCAGAGCGACTCTGCCTGTCTGGACAATGCAGTGGAGTTCCTGACCATGGGAGGCCGGTCTCTCCCGCACGTGATGATGATGCTGATTCCCGAACCCTGGGTTGCGAATCCGCAAATGGACCTCGACCGGCGTGGGTTCTATGAATACCATGCAGCGATGCAGGAACCCTGGGACGGTCCGGCCGCGGTCTGTTTCACCGACGGGAAGCTCATCGGCGCGACGCTCGATCGCAACGGACTGCGCCCTTGCCGCTATCAAGTGACGACGGACGGCCTGGTGATTTTGGCCTCGGAAGCCGGCGTGTTGCCGATGGATGCCAGGAAGATCAGGCAGAAGGGACGTCTCATGCCGGGCCGGATGTTTCTGGTCGATACCGTGCAAGGGCGCATCATCGATGACGAGGAAGTAAAGGCCGAGATTGTGAGCCGCAAACCCTATCGGTCCTGGGTCACCCAATATCGGATTTCGCTCGACGAGCTGCCCGATCCCAGCAATGTGCCGCAGCCGGACCATCCGACGTTGCGCCAGCGCCAACTGGCATTTAGCTACACGGTGGAAGAGTTGAAGATGGTTGTCACACCCATGGTGGTGGAGGGGCAAGAAACGACCTCTTCGATGGGGACGGACACGCCCTTGGCAGTGCTTTCCGATCGTCCGCAACTGCTCTTCAAATATTTTAAGCAGATGTTCGCTCAGGTGACGAATCCGCCGATCGATCCGATCCGCGAGGAACTAGTGATGTCGCTCACAACCAGCATCGGACCCAAGCCGAATCTGATGGATGAGAATCCGGAGTCCTGCCGGCGCATCAGGGTCAAACAGCCGATTCTGACCAATGCCGAACTCCAGAAAATCCGTGAGATCGCAGACCCGCATTTTAAGAGCAAGACGCTCAAGATGCTCTTTAGAGTGGCCGAGGGGCCTGAGGGGCTGGGGGCAGCAGTCGACGATCTCTGTCGACAGGCATCCCAGGCGATTAAAGAGGGTTACAAGTTTTTGATCCTGAGCGATCGCGGGATCAACGAAGAATGGGCGCCGATTCCAAGTCTTCTTGGCATCGCATCGGTTCACCATCACCTTGTGCGCGAATGCACAAGGACCGAAGCAGGCCTCATCGTGGAAACCGGTGAGCCCCGCGACGTGCACCATTTCGCCTGTTTGATCGGCTATGGAGCAGGCACCGTGAATCCGTATCTCGTCTTCGAGTCGATCGTGGACTTGGAGCGTGAGGGCTATTTCCCTGAGGGGTTGGATGCGCAGACTGCGGAGGGTAAGTACATTAAAGCGATCAATAAGGGGCTGCTCAAGATCTTCTCGAAGATGGGTATCTCGACTGTGCAATCCTATTGCGGCGCGCAGATCTTCGAGGCCATTGGATTGAATCGCGAACTTATTGGCCGCTACTTCACCGGCACGCCGTCGCGTGTGGAGGGGGTCGGCATCCGCGAACTCGGCGAAGAGACGCTCCGGCGCCACCGTGTCGCCTATGAGCCGACACCGATCAGACAGCTCGATTTCGGCGGGGAGATCCACTATCGCATCCAGGGTGAACACCACAATTGGAATCCTGACACGATCTATAAACTGCAGCATGCGACGAGGGCCAACGATCCGAAGACCTTCGCCGAGTTTTCCCAGCTCGTGAACGATGAGAGCAGGCGGCGATCAAATTTGCGCGGGCTACTCGAATTCAAGTTTCTGCCGAAGCCCATCCCCGTCGAGGACGTGGAATCGGCGAAGGAGATCGTCAAGCGATTCACAACGGGCGCCATGTCCTTCGGGTCGATCAGCAAGGAAGCGCACGAAACGCTGGCCATTGCCATGAACCGCCTCGGCGCCAAGAGTAACACCGGCGAAGGGGGAGAGGACTCCGAGCGCTTCACGCCCTTGCCCAACGGCGATTCGAAGAACAGTTATATCAAGCAGGTGGCTTCGGCCCGATTCGGCGTGACCAGCCACTACTTGGTGAATGCGAAAGAACTGCAGATCAAGATGGCGCAGGGGGCCAAGCCGGGCGAAGGCGGGCAGTTACCGGGGCACAAGGTCGATGAGAACATCGCGAGGCTCCGCTATTCGATGCCGGGCGTGCAGCTCATTTCACCGCCGCCGCATCACGACATCTATTCCATCGAAGGCGACATTGCTCGGCGCCGAAGAGTTTGGATTTGCGACTGCGCCCTTGATCGTCGAGGGCTGCATCATGATGCGGAAATGCCATCTCAATACCTGCCCCGTCGGCATTGCGACACAGGACCCGGCTTTGCGGAAGAAGTTTGCCGGCCAGCCGGAACACATTGTGAATTTCTTTTTCTTCGTCGCGGAAGAGCTGCGGCAGATCATGGCTAAATTGGGCTTCCGGACCATCAATGAGATGGTCGGACGGGTGGATAAATTGAAAGTCCACAAGGCCATCGACCACTGGAAGGCCAAGGGGTTGGATCTGACCCCGCTCTTGCAAGCGCCGAATGTGGGGCCTGAGATTGCCCGCTACTGTGTGCAGAAGCAGGATCACGGTCTTGCAGGCGTACTCGATAATGAGCTCATCGAGCTGTGCAAGCCGGCATTGGAAAAGAAGGAGAAGGTCTCTCTCGATCTGCCCATTCGAAATGTGAATCGCACAGTCGGAACGATGCTTTCCAGCCGGGTGGCGAAACAGTATGGGCTTGAGGGGTTGCCGGATGACACCATTACGATCAAGTTTTCCGGGTCCGCCGGACAATCGTTCGGCGCATTTCTGTCGCATGGAATCACCCTCATCCTCGAAGGGGAGTCGAACGATTATCTAGGCAAGGGATTGTCCGGCGGGAAGATCGTTGTCTTTCCTCCGAAGCAGGCCATCTATGCGCCGGAAGAGACGATTCTGATCGGCAACACGTCGCTCTATGGCGGAACACAAGGCGAGGCCTATTTTTATGGGATGGCGGGCGAACGTTTTGCCGTGCGGAATAGCGGTGTCAGGGCGGTGGTCGAAGGGATCGGCGATCATGGTTGCGAGTACATGACCGGCGGGGTGGTCGTTGTTTTGGGTCAGACGGGACGAAACTTTGCAGCAGGCATGTCGGGCGGCGTGGCATTTGTGTTGAACGAGTTCGACCAGTTCCAGTCCCGTTGCAATCTCGGCATGGTGGAATTGGAAAAGGTCAAAACGGCAGAGGATAAGAAGACCCTGCATCAGATGATCACGTCGCATTTTATGCAAAGCGGCAGCCGAAACGCGAAGCGTGTCCTCGACAGTTGGGAGTCGATGCTGCCGAAGTTCGAGAAGATCATGCCGGTGGACTACAAGCGAGTGCTGGAAGAGCGGAAGAAGAAAGCGATTGCAAAGAAGTAGGACGAGGTTAAGGTTGAGGCTAAGCAAGAAGGATTTCGACTCAACCTTGGCCTTAACCGCAACCTGAAGAGTTGAAGAGATGGGTGACCCCAAAGGTTTCATGAAATATGCCCGCGAGGGTCCCAAGCGGAAGCCGGTCGAGCTTCGTGTGCTCGATTGGAAGGAGATGTATGAACCCATCTCCGAGGAAAAGCTCAAAACGCAAGGTGCTCGCTGCATGGACTGTGGCGTACCCTTTTGCCAGGGCAACACCGGCTGTCCGGTCGTCAACTTGATTCCTGATTGGAACGATCTGGCCTCACGAGGCCGTTGGAAAGATGCGCTCAAGGCGCTCCATACGACAAACAATTTCCCGGAGTTTACCGGACGGCTCTGCCCGGCCCCCTGTGAAGGGGCCTGCGTGCTCGGTATCAACGAAGATCCAGTCTCTATCAGGATCATCGAGTGGAATATCATCGACCGCGGCTTTAACGAGGGGTTGGTCGAACCGGCGTTACCGATGGCGAAAACAGGCAAGACGGTGGCCATTGTCGGTTCAGGGCCGGCGGGCATGGCGGCGGCGCAACAATTGGCGCGAGCCGGTCACAGTGTCACGCTCTTTGAGAAGTCCGATCGCATCGGCGGCCTGCTGCGGTATGGCATTCCGGATTTCAAAATGGAGAAGTGGGTCATCGACCGTCGATTGGAACAGATGAAGGCCGAAGGGGTGGAGTTCAGGACCGGCGTTTCTATTGGGAGAGATCTCACGGGTGAACAGTTGCGGCAGCAGTTCGATGCGGTCGGCCTGACCCTGGGCGCGGAGCAGGCGCGTGAACTGCCGATTCCAGGCCGAGAACTCAAGGGTATCCACCTCGCGATGGACTATCTGACCCAGCAAAACAAACGGAACGCCGGCGACAGGGTTACGGACGAACCTATTACGGCAAAGGGCAAGCGCGTCGTCATCATCGGCGGCGGCGATACAGGGTCGGACTGTCTTGGCACCGCCCATCGCCAGGGCTGCATCGAAGCGCATCAATTCGAACTCTTGCCGGAGCCGCCGCCGCAACGCGCCGGCTCGACGCCTTGGCCTCTCTGGCCCATGCAGCTCCGTACCTCGCACGCGCATGAAGAAGGTTGCGATCGGCAGTGGAGTATTTCAACCACGAAGTTCACTGGCCATAATGGCCAGGTGACGAAGCTCCATGGCAATCAAGTGAAGTTCGAGAACGGCAAGTTCACGCCGATTCCCAACAGTGACTTCGACATGGACGCGGATCTGGTGCTGCTCGCGATGGGCTTCACCGGCCCGGTGAAGAATGGTCTACTCGACAGCCTCGGTGTGAAGTACGATCAGCGTGGTGCAGTGTCGGTGGATGACAACTTCATGACCAACCTCGACGGTGTCTTTGCCGGTGGCGACACCAAACGCGGCGCCTCCCTCATCGTCTGGGCCATTGCCGAAGGACGCAAGATGGCGGCGGGGATCGATAAGTATTTGCAGGCTGGGAAGTCTGCAAAAACAGGCCGCTGAAAACGACCTCCAACTGCGTTCTCGCCTCGCTCAAACCCTCAACGTACCTAGAACCGTACGCCTTCGGGCTCTCGCTCGCTGCGGCCTTGTTGGAAGGCCGTTTTGAGCGGCCTGAAGAGGATTTGGTTTGTTGACACCACCATCAATGCAACGTACGGTATCCCGCTGTCACAGATAAGCTCTAGGTAAAACGCAAGGAGACGATTGTTTCCACATGTCAACAGCCCAGCCAGATCGATCAAAGATCGATGAATTCATAAGAGTGCTAAGTGGTGAGGACGAACTTGGCGCCGTTGTTCGGGCGCACATTCATATTGAAGCTCTTCTATTTAAGTTGCTTGGATTGTTGGTTAAGGACGAAGATTACTTGAGGAAACTCAATCTCGAATTCTCTCAATGTGTTGACTTAGCAGTTGCGCTGGGACTAGGTCGTGAACATGCCAAAGGCCTTCGCGCTTTTGGTGGCCTTCGCAATGAGTTCGCACACAATCTAGACTCTGAATTATCCGAGGGCCGTGTTAATAACTTGTATGAATCTCTCTCGGCTACTGATAAAGAGGTTGTGCAAGTTGCCTATGTGCAGACTAACTCCCAGTTGGGTGTTAGTCCCCCAAAGTTCAAGGATCTAACCCCAAAGGAGAGGTTCGTCCTTATTGCAGTAGCATTACGCGGTATGTTGGAGGTTGCACTTTTAGAGGTTCAGAAGAACCAGTCAATCTCATTCTTAGTTGAAATTGCGAAGCAACCTCCGGCATGTGATGCGCTCAATGGCCGTGTGCCGGCATGTATTTCGCCATCCTGCCGAATAACGGTCTCGGCATTTGCCCTAGGATGAACGCTCCTCACGCTCTTCATGTCTCCCCCTTGGCTTCCCCGTGCTAGGCGATCCGTGATTGCAGCGCGGACTGGCGCTGGCGTTCGCGCTGCAAGGTATCCTGGAGTTGTCGCAGAGGCCGATAGCCTTTGATCCGCCGCAAGCGTGGCTCGATCAGTAACAACGCGCTGGCGACCCAGCGCTGTTTCTGGTCGGACGTCCGCCAGTGATCCACCTTGTCCGTCAGCTGCCCGAGCTGGGCGTTGAGCGATTCCAGACAGTTCGTGGTCTTGAGGCTGATGTCCAGGGTGGCGAACACGCCGAGGCGATGCAGCGTCAGCGTCTCCTCGAATCCCTCGTCCAAGCTGGTCACGGCGGAGAGATTCACCGGCCGCAGGGCCTGCCGCAGCCGGAGCAGGGCGGCCTTGGCCTCTGCATACGTCGGGCGCTCATAGGCCTGCTGCAGCCGTCGACGCCAGGTCGCCTGCTGGCCTTTGGGTAGATACCGCACCACATTCTCCCGTTTATGCCACTGACATCGCTGCACCACCGCCTGGCCACCGAAGACCGTCTGGATCGCCTTGCGCAGCCCCTTCGCGCCGTCCATCACACAGAGCAGCCCCTGCTCGGTCCGCAATCCCCGCTCCAGCAACTCCCGCAAGAACGCCGCCCACACCGGTTCGTTCTCGGTGGCGGTCTGGACAAAGCCCAGGATCTTCTTCTCCCCGGTGGTCGTGATCCCCAAGGCGATCACGATCGTGTCCGCCGCGAACGTCTTGCCGTCGAGCACGAGCGCGACGAACTCGTCCCGGTCCAGGCGGCGCTCACAGAGCGTCTGCAAGTGGCGGGCGCTGGCCCGGATGAAGCGGCGGGAGACGCTCGACGCACTCAGCCCAAACGCGGTGGGCACCGCCTCCGCACAGGCGGCGTACTGCCGACAGGTCAAGCCCACCAGGATCTTCCGGAACAAGCCGGCATCCGCCGCTCGCGGCTGTTGCAATCGTTCATAGGTGGCCAACGGCACCTCGCGGTTTGCCGCCTGATCACGGACCCGCGGGACAGGAATGGGCAGCTTCTGATCGGCCAGGTACACGGAGCCCGGCTGCTGGCCCCAGCGGACGACACCGGGGCGTCCACCTGTCCGGCGATAGCGATCTCCCGCCAAGGCGACAACCTCGGCCGCCAACGCCTCACCGACGGCGTGCAGCCCCAACGGAATGAGCGCCTGAATCAGCGCCACCGTCGTCTCAATCTCCTCAGCCGGCCATCCGGCGGCGGCGGTCGACGCACTCACGTCTTTCACCTTGCCTTGTCGCTGAATCTGGACTCCGCTTTTCATGGAGCGGCTCCTTTCGCTTGGTGTGGGGTGGTGGTTGTCTGAGCAACGATCACTGCACCACACCGGGGCCGCTTCGTCAATTATCAACTAAGCCTGGCACACTTTCTTCAGAAGAGTGGCATTGGTAAGAAGTGAAAAGCCAAAATTTAAGGGGACATTCTGGTTTCCCTGTTGCTTGGCAAAGAAAAAGGTTCCAGGAACCATTGATTGTCCTCTGGGCATCTCGGATGAATGAGAACCGTAGTTTGCGGCTGTTGATGAGTAAGTAACCCGTCCTGTCGTTGCAACGACTGGTTAAACCTTGTAGAGTTCTCGGCCGAGGCTGTAGATTCCCCTACCGAGAGGAAGGCGATGACTGCACGAGCGTTGGCTCTCGAAAAGCAGGCGCAGAAGTTACCCGCAATGGAACGCGAACGGTTGGCTGAGCGACTGCTTGTGCAAATGAAGCACAAACCGCTTACAGCCGTAGATGAAGCGTGGATCGCAGAGGCCGAGAAACGGTTTGGCGCGTGGAAGCAAAAAACCACAAAGACCGTTCCTGCAGGCAAGGCACTGCGTGAGATACGCAGGGAAGTTCGTCATTGAAAGTCCGCCTCGATCTCGCCGCGAAGTAGGAAATCCGTCAAGTCGCATTGTTCTATGAAGATTGCCGGGAAGGGCTGGGACAAGAGTTCGCGGACTCGGTCGAATCAGTTTTTGGAATCAAGAACACGTTCCGGGATTTCTTCTAGCCTTAGTTCGCTTTCTCTACCCATCTACATCCACTCCGAGCGCTGGCATGCTGCTGCGCGACCTCACCGGAGGAACGGGGACCCACAGAGGCGCGGCTAGCGCGCGTGATTCATAGAGACTCGTTATGAAACTGTGAAGACGCCAAGCGAAACGGGCGCGTCCGGGCGATCGAATCCTTCCTTGATTGACAGAGAGAGCCGTGCCGGTATAATTTCTATACCAAGATGGATTTCGAGTTCGATGCTTCGAAAAGCAAGGCCAATCGTGAAAAGCATGGAATCGATTTTGTGGAGGCGCAACAACTGTGGGAGGATGAGGACCGGCTCGAAATCACAGCGAGAACAGAAGATGAACCTCGATACGTTCTCATCGCAGCCCTCAGTCAGAAGCTCTGGTCGGCCTTTTTCACCTATCGGAAGGGAAGCATACGCTTGATTTCGGTCCGAAGAGCCAGAAAGGAAGAGAGGAAGCTGTATTATGAAAGCGAAGAATCTTGAAAAGATGTTTGATGAGGGGAAGGACATAACCTCTCATCTCGCCCTCTCGAAGACCCGTCGCCCCGGGCATGAGCAGAGACGCGTGAACGTCGATTTTCCCAATTGGATCATCGAGTCGCTGGATGCGCAGGCAAGCCGTCTTGGGGTAACGAGGCAATCGATTATCAAGATGTGGATTGCCGAGCGATTGAAGGAAGAAGTGAGGAAGGCCAGCTAACTACCGGCGGGAGAACTCCGATAAGCCTCAAGGCACTCAGCAGCGCCAGATGCGATGACATCTCAAACGTATCCCCGCAGCCCCAAATCTCTTCTTGGCGGCATCGCCTATCTCGGGCGGTTTATCGACAAGATTCGTCTGCGGAACGCAGGCAAGATTCAGGAGTACAACTACATCACAGTGGGGTTCGATAAGTACCTGATTGATTTTCTGCAGATCGATCCGAAGGCGTTTGAGCAGCGGGTGTTGGCTGGCGGAACAGATGACGAATTTCTTGCCAGCGGTTGCCCTATTTCGTAATCGTCCTCGCTCTCCTTGGCGTTCTTGATAGCCCACTCCTTCCCCTTATTGCTTCCCCTAGTGCGCATGTGTATTATTCATGCAAGTCATACACATCCCTATCGGAGGGGCTATGCGCACCAATATCGTGATCGACAACAGTCTCATGCGGCAGGCGATGAAGGCTACCGGGCTCTCAACCAAGAAGGCAGTCGTCGAGGAGGGGCTTCGCTTGCTCGTCAAAGTCAAAGGACAAGAAGGTATTCGCCGTTTGCGTGGGAAGGTGATCTCAGTGCGATGCGCGAGAGCCGCATCAAGGCCGCTTCATGATCGTTGTCGATACGACGGTATGGATCGATTACTTTCGCGGGACGCACACGCCTCATGCCGACTGGCTTGAAGCCAATCTGACCAGTGCACGATTCGGTCTCACCGACCTCATTCTGTGCGAAGTGTTGCAGGGTGTTCCCACAGATAGCCAATTCGATGCTGTTCAAGAAGAGCTTCTACGATTCGAAGTCTTTGAGACGGGGACTGTTGTATTGGCAGTCGAAGCGGCGCTGAATTATCGACGGCTTCGTGTTGCCGGGCGAACCATTCGCAAGACGATCGATTGTCTTATTGCGACGTATTGTCTGATTGAGGGCCATACATTACTTCACAACGACCGCGACTACGATCCATTTGAAGATGTGCTCGGATTGAACGTCGTACACCCATAAAAAGGAACAACGATTCATGGCCAATCAACAATATCCCCGCAGCCCCAAAGCTCTTCTTGGCGGCATTGCCCACTTGGGTCGGTTCATCGACAAGATTCGTTTACGGCATGCTGGCAGGATTCAGGAGTACAACTACATCACGGTCGGGTTTGACAAGTACCTGATCGATTTTCTGCAGATCGATCCGAAAGCGTTTGAGCAGTTGGTGTTGGCTGGCGGGAGTGATGATGAGTTGCTTGCCTGGGTGAAGGCCAACAGCCGAAAACCATCCGAGCAGGAGATCGCACAATGGAGCCAGGATCTTCTGTCTTCCGGTCCAAAAGATGATGCCGCTCGCCAACGGTTTCAGGGGCGCCTGCAAGACATCGCCACGAAACGCGGTGTAGTGTTTTCGTCTCTCCCTTCCGTCCAGACCTGGGCCGATGTCATTGAGCTTGATGAGGAGAGACTGTAGCCGGTACCGGTAGTGAGGCGGTTTGGCTGGTTTCTCCTCCATCTCGTCTCAGCTTTTGTGCGGATGGATCGAAACGCAGGGCACTGCTCCTCTTTTCATGGAATAGGTGGTATTGTTTTCTTCCTCCCTGTAGCATCATTCTTGCTTTGATGACAACGATGCCACTTCAACATTCAAACCTAATTCAGGGAGGGTCAGTATGATCAGGACCGTAGCTTCATTGACGGCTGCCGCAGTCTTGTGCACGTTTACGATCGCTTTGGCGCAAGAGCCTGCCCCAGCAACAACTCCACCTTCGCCTTCCGCCCCGGCTTCAGCACCGGAGGCGACTACGCCGGCTTCTGCTCCGACTCCGGTTATGGAAGCGGAGAAGAAGGGCGACAAGCATGAGATGAATGGCGAGCACGACGGGAAGGGCAAGGGGAAAGGCAAAGGCAAAGGGAAGGGGCATGGCAAGAAGCGTGGTTTGGAGCGGGCCGACGAAGCAGCCGGCGAACATGGGAAACATGGTCGTGATAAGGCTCGAGGCCATGGAAAGCACAAAGATCGAGAGAAGCCTGGCAAAAAAGACAAGCACGAAGAGGGTGAACAGAGCGAGACTGAGAAAAACTAATCGATAGCGCCTATGGGCGCCTACGCTTGAAATAAGGCGGTCGGTCCTGATGGGCCGGCCGCCTTCGTGCTTTAGCAGGATGCTGAAAAAGCACGCCAGCGGCGTTCTCGCATCGTTCAGACCTTCAACGGGGACCCGGGCGCCTCACCGACTCGGCGGCGCGCACAAACTTGGTGCTCCTTATTCGTCGCAGCGTGCGCCCCAGAGGTACGCCTTAGGCTTTCACTCACTGCGGCCTTGCTGGGCTGCCTTTTTGAGCATCCTGCTGGCAAAAGCCGTTCTGTCGTTCGCGAATCGTGAGCGAGACAGGCGAGGCGTGCACGACAGGCGCGACTCGCAAAGACAGACCTTCCGACCAGTCTCGTATTTCTCGCCAGTCTCGCGAGTTTCGCGCGAATAACGAGATACGCTCGTATTTCGATCGGAAATGCTTTCTGCTAGAAAAAATTATGCGCCGACAGCGCTCAGCGTAGGTGTCGCGTGATTGGGGTAGGTGTGAAGTGCCGATGGTGGCAAGACTCCGACAAGATTTGTAACTCTCTCACGGTCTCCCTGACTGTACCGAAGAAACTCTACTCCAAAGTGGCCGTCTTTACACCAGCGAACCACCGACACTTCCACCGCCAGGGGGATTGGCTCATGAGTAACGGCAATCTGCAGTGCGAGATAGGATCCTGCACTCAACGCGATATCGCTGCGCATTTTGCATCCAGTGGGTGAGAGGTCCAGCAAGACCCCTTCTCCGGCGTCGGTATCGCTTTGGATACTGGCAGGATAGCCGACTGGCACTCGAAGACGGGCTCGTGGTTGCATCGCAAGAAGCTCCTGTTCTGAATGCTATAGAACATATCGGTAGAGGCAAGGAAAACTTGATTTGCGGGATACTGATGAGGAATGGGGGAAAGATCCTAACGGCTGCAGGATGGTTGCTTTCCGGGCAAGATTTGGGATTCGGCAGTTTACTAATCCACCCACCCATCACCGACTTTTGGAATCCCTGTCTGGCGCACCGCCAGGCTTTCGATATTCTCGACCGAAGGCGGAGGCGACTGCAGGGTCTGTCGTATGACCGTCACCAGGGCTTGCTGCTCGAACGGTTTTGAAAGAAATGCAAGGTTCCCACGACGAATGCCGTATCCCGCCAAATCGTGGTCGATATTGCCTGACATCAGGACGACTCGCAGGTTTTTTCGCATGTGGAGCGCGCGGACGGCCAACTCATGGCCGTGCACGTGGGGGAATTGATCGGAGCTTGACGCCAATTGAAATCCAGGAGGCGGTAGAACGAGATCTGTGAGCAGCAGATCGATGGTGTCTTTGTGCTGCGCGCAGATTTTGAGAGCCTCTGAGCTGTCGTCCGTCGTGAGGACTGAAAAGCCTGCCTGCTGAAGGATTGCCTTGCACAGCTTCGTGATGGACGGTTCGTCATCGACTACCAGAATGGTCGTCGACGTGGATTGAGGCGTGATGTCTTGCTGGCCTGACATATCGTGTGGTTACCCATCAGCAGCATAGTACCGGACCGCGTCCATAGCGAGATATTCTTCGTTTCCGGCGGCAGGGATGAAGGGGATCGTTACGCCTGAGCCGTTCGGGTTTTGAGTGCGTCCAGCCGTTTCTTTTCCAGACTCACATGCAGAGATTTTTCCTGGGTGACCGTGACCGCCCTTGGTGCCTGGCCCTTGGCCTTTTTGACCCATTTCCGTCTCGTGTAGATGACATCGCCTTTACCGCTCTTCTTCAAATCGCTATAGAGCAGCGCCAGCGTGGCGGCATCTCGTATTGTTTCGAGCGGCGGATCGCTTCCTTTCTCCAGGCGCACCACGACGTGTGAGCCGGGCGTACCACGGGCATGCAGCCAGAGGTCGTCGCTCTTGGCGAGTCCGAACGTCAGCTCGTCGTTCTCGCGCGCGTTTCTTCCGACATAAATTGCCAGACCGTCCGATGAGGTGAAGCGGCGGAACGGACCTTGATGCTGCCCCGGACGTTCCTTCTCTCTACCTATCCGTGAAAGGGCTCTTGTCCGTGCGATTGGATGGGGTTTGTCGGGCATTTGCCAGGTTCCCTGTTCGATGGCGGTTAATTCTCCCTGCAGGGCCTCCAGTTCCTTCTGCCCTTCTTCGATGCGTGGGCGCAACTCTCTCTCCGCGGCCAGGTGCTTCCGATGTTTTCGGAAGTAGTCGTCCATATTGCCCTGGGGAGTTTTGGCTTGGTCGAGTGGGATGGTTAGGCCGGGAAGCTCTTCATCGAAGTAGTCCACCAGCGTAACGTCGGTCTGGCCTTTGCGGATGGTCCCTAGATTTGCCTTGATGAGTTCCCCGTATCGCGCGTAGTTCTTGTACTTCTCCGCCTTTGCGAGGTCTTCGTGCCAGGCAGCTATGCGGCGGCGGAGCTTCTTGATGGATTTCCTCAATACCCCTGCTCGGGAATTCCGAAGGGTCTCGACGCTGGAAGCGGCTTCTGTCCTTCGGTAGTGGCGCTCGATGGCAGCCGATAGAGGGAATGGGGATTCTGGATTATCCAGATTGAATCGAACGTGGTCGGTGAGATCTTCCTCTCGTTGTGGGCGAGTAGGAGGAACGTAGAGTTGCCCCAGACGATCTTTCATCCGGTTCAGGTCTCGTCGGATAAGCCCCGCCCCATCGAGCAGAAGGAGATTGGCGGTCTTCCCTGTCAGTTCTATAACCAACCGGCAGGGGCCTTCCTTGCCGCTCAATGTGAGATGAACCATCCGATCTCCTGGAATCTGTTCAATCCGGTCGATGTGCGCCCCTTGCAGATGGGCGCGGAGAAATTGACAGAAAGGCGGGGGTGTCGGTGGATTCTGCAAGGCTGAAGTGGTGAAGTGCAGTCTGGTGGATTCATGGTGGCATGAGATAAGCAGCCGGTGGGTCCGTCCCGGCGCGCGAATCTCCAGCACAATCGTCCGATCCGTAGGCTGGTAAATCTTTTGAATCCAACCTCCGGCTAAGGCTGGAGCGATTTCACTTGTCACCTTCATAATTTCTGACGCAGTGAGTGCCACAATTTGCCTAGATCGACCGTTGTATTTGAAGAATCCAGCGTTGATGTACCATGAAGGAGGAAACTTGCCGTTCAGGCCATCGGCTGGTTTGGCTTCCGGATCGGATCATTTTTGCCGCATGAGACCAAGGTGTCGCAGGTAGAAGCGGTTCAGACCGGATTCGATCCGACTCCACTCTACGATTCACCGCTAAAACACGCAAGCAGTTGTCATCAGCATCGTGGCACCGCGATTGCTACATGATGCGGGTAAACGGCTGGCTATACGTCTGCTAAGCTTGGAAGGGGAATGGGCGTGGTTCTAGCCTGAACAGGAGGAGGACTCCATGCAGTGCACGAAGTGCAATGGTTTCATGGTTGCCGACAACCTGATCGACATGATGGAGAGCAGTATTCCGATGTGGATGAAGGGGTGGCGATGTGTATCCTGCGGGAACATTGTCGATCCGCTCATCCAGAAGCATCGGATGATCCAACAGGCGGGAGCCTCACGGCTACTTGAGACAAAAACCGCTGTGCCGCGACTCCGCCGCGTCGCGTAACGCAGTGTTCATCTAAAGGATCGGTGCCGGCCGTCCAGGCAATGTCGAGGGGTACCGATTGCTTAGGATACGTTCAACCTCCGGTCCATAGAATCTCTGTCCCGCACGCAGCATCTGCTGTCGTATTGATACTCCTTCCTAGGAGCCTGTCCGACATTGACCGTTCTACTGCGGCAAACGATGCGCAACCATCTGCGTCGTTCTCGGCCCCAAAAAATCCTCAACGTATTCTCTCGAATACGCCTCCGGTTTTTTCAGGCCTTGCGCCGCTCATCTGGCCGTACCTCCTTTGCCTCGTCACGAAGGCCATGTCGGACAGGCTCCTAGCCCGGACGATTCATGAGCGTTTGCTGAGTGGTCCGGGCTTCTTGCCTGCGAAGTTTCTCTCGTTCGGCACCCGCGCCGGCATTCATGAATAATTCTGGCTGGTTTTCGGCGTTCCATCTTGTTCGTGGCGCTGTATGTATTTAACCCTCCATCGATGGGATTGGGTAGCGGCTATTCCCGTCAGTCTGTCGAGAACCGTAAATAACTCGACAGGTTGGAACTCGTGTGTAAGCCTTTCTGCAGCAGGCATTTCTCTTGCTGAAAGGTCCCTGTATGAAATTCGATTCGAGGACAGAAAGCCTAGATCTGCCGGCAGCCGGAGCCGGCAATCGATGTAATTGGACGCGTGTCTTGAGTCTGAGCCTGGTTGTGGCAGGATCTTTGTTGCTGCAAGGTTGTCTCGCCGGGGCCTGGGTAGCACTGGTAGCGGCAGATACCATGAGAGATAGCAATGGAACCGTCGGGTCGTTCGAAGAATTTCGGGTGGGACAAGTGGCAGTGAATGCAGAGACGAGCGGCCATGTGAGCTTCGGGCAGTTTGAGAAATCTTGGGTGGCGAAGCGGGACCAATCGGGTGATGCGGTTTTCAATTCCAAGGTGACGAGTGTTGCGGTTCTCCCGGTTGAGGGCGACCCTGAAATGGGTGTGCGGCTTGCGACTTTGTTGCAACAGGAAACTGCATTGCGCGTCGAATCGCCTCCGACCGCCTCGGCAGGAGGTACGGTTGCCGATCTCCGTTCGGGAAACGCTGATGATGCAGACCGCAGTATCCTGGCCAAAGAAGTCACGCGGGACTTGGATGTCGATACCATTCTCGTCAGCCGAATAGCCGAATCACCCTCTCATCCGAGCGACTGGGGGCTGAAAGCAGAGGGTTCACGACGCCTCTATCTGTATCTGCTCAATCGCGAGGGGGATCTGCTCTGGAAGGATGAACTGCCTTTCGTGCTGGCAAAAGGCCCTACGCCCCCGCAGAGCAGGTCTGTACAGACCGAGTTTACCCATCATGTGATGCAGCATGTTAAAGTGTTGCACCTTGATGAGCTCGGCTATCTGCCGAACAAGGAGAAGCGGAGATAGACCAATCGTCCATCTGCAACATTGACGCCTATCGAGTGACCTTTGTTAAGAGTCCGCCACACAATGCAACAGGTCAAAGAACCGTATCTTCATTCGCTTTCAGCCTTCAGCCTCGAACCTCCAGCATTCTTTGCCCCGTGACGTCACTCCCAGCCTGTTTCAGGATCTCTTGCCTGCAGAGTTTCTCCGCACCCTGACAGGCTATATTGCAGCGCGCAGGCTTCTCCGGTAGAGTCCGCTGTCTGTATCTCGGAGCCTGTGTCCCCATGCCGTTACTCGATCTGCCCTTGCTCACTCGCCTTCAGGAAGAGTTTCGCCTGTCGATGAAGCGTCTGTTGGACGACCTCTGTCTGGATTTGGAAAGCCAATATGCAGACGTTGCGAAATCCTTGTCGTTGCCCGTCGGATATTTCCGGTTTCTGAGGCAAGCGCTCGAACGGGATGCCTATAACCACTGGAAAGTCGTCGGCTGGATCGAAGCGCTGAACGATCTTGTCTACTTCATCGATCTGCTGCAACAGACTCGGGGAGAGCAGAATCTTCGTGAGTTTGCGGCGCAGTTGTTTGTCGAGTGCCAGGAGAAGTTCTTCGAAAACAGTTATCTGGACGATCTATTCCCGCGCGGAGTCCCGCAGACCTCTGGACTCGAACGGCGACTGCATGGACTCTGCAGAAGACTGACTCAGGAGCTGCTTCAGGAATTGCTTTGTCTTGTGCCGGGACTTCCGATGCAGTGGTGCGCCTCCCGCAAGATTTCGTCCTGGACCGTACAGGCACATCTCGGCCACAACGTCGAGCGGGGAGAAATATCGGGAACGATGACTATGGGGATGGCGGGCGATGTCTACGAGGCTCCTCCATCGATAAAGAGAGCCATCAGGCAATCGTCCGGCCAGGCGACCATTCTCATCCAGCCTCACGAACTGTCTCTGAGGATTGGACGATTGGTGACGCCTCTCTGTACGATGCGAAGCAATCGGTTGCAATGGAGTTGGAAACATCTCCCGGCAGTTGTGGCAGCGGAGACTTCATCTGGAGCCGTCACAGTCGGGCCTTCGCTCGTCTATGGGAAGGATCGCCAACCTCGCAGGGTGGTCCCTACCTCAGCTGATCAGGTCTCGCGAATCGGGCGGACATGGACAATCATACGAGAGGTCTGGCCGGAAGGACAGGAGATCCTCGCGCTCTTGACCGCTCGGATTATCCCGCTCAAGGCCAAGGGCGTCGTCAGTTTCAGCTATCGCCACCGTCCGGGACTATCCTTTATTAATTGCTTCGACCGGGACGATCTCGATCTGATCGATGATTTGATTCACGAGAATAGCCATCACCATCTCAATCTTCTGTTGCGGAAACAGATTCTCTTTCACGGAGATCGCAACCAGCAAATTTTCTATTCTCCCTGGCGCAGAAGTCTGCGTCCGCTCAGAGGTATTTTGCACGCGGCATTTACGTTCACGGTGGGGGCGATGCTTTTTGAGCGGTTATCGACCTGGGCGTCTGGACCCGGCGGATCCGCCCGGTGGAAGCGAGCGGGGCTGACCTCCCGCGATCTTCAGCGAGCCCGCTTTCGCTGTCTTGAGGAGGTGGAATCCGTCCGCTATTCGATCCAGGATTTGGAGTATGCCGGCTGGCATCTCAAGTGGCTCACCGGCTCAGGCCAACGGCTGTTCAAACAGTTGGTTGAATCGGTCGAGCAAGTCGAGCGCAACATCGCGCCTCACAGAAAGGCCGTCCTTGCCTCCGCATTCGGGCCGGCCCTCCGCCGCCACATGAAGGAACTCCAGCAAGCTCGCCAGGCCTATGGACCGGTGCGCTTGGGGACCGTATGAGAGCACCCTCCTAAGGTGGGATACCGCTAGCCTGCGTACCTCGGTACAATCCAACCTCACGGAGGCTGTGATGGCGCCACCTCATTATGCTCGGACCTATCACCGGTTCCCGCTCCGCTATCCCGTCATTTTCGGAGGGGCTCCGTTTGTCGGCGAAGGTATCCTGAACAACCTGTCGTTGATGGGCTGCTCCATCCTGTGCGATAGAGAAGTCCTCTGCGGCAGCGCGGTGCGGGTAAGTGTCCTGCTCCCAAATCAGACGCAGGCACTGTCGATCGAACTCGGCACGGTTAAATGGGTTCAGGGCGAAGAATTCGGAGTGGAGTTTTTTCGCCTGCCGCTTGAGGCGAGGAAACGTCTTAATACGACTCTCCGCGTTGAACTCATCAACCTGCTGAAGGCCCGTGCGGTCACAAACGAAGTGCCGGAATTGCTCAATCGGGTGAGCTAGGCGTTAGGTCGTGCGTTTAGGCATCCCGCCGCAATCCCCACAACAGCCATTTGGTTCGCGGTTATTTCACATGCTGCAACTGGAGATCGTCGAAGTAGGTGACGGCGTCCGACTTGGTCCATAGTCCAATCGTCCCTTCACGGAACGTCTTGTCACAGAGATCGAAGACTTGCTTGTCGTCATAGAAGATGTCGATCTGACACCCGCGATGCATAACGCGTAAGGTGTGCCACTCTCTCAAGTTGATCGTCTGATTGAAGCTTTGTAAAAGGCGTCGCACGCCTCTTACGACCCGATACACTCGTATATTTTGTTCCAGCGGGTTAGCTCGTGCCAGATAGTAATTGCGATCGTCGGACGCCCGCCAGATCAGACCACCACCCATGTCTGCCTGTCCCTGAATCGGTAAGAACGAAACTTCAAGAGTGAGCTCAGAGGCGATGACCTCCTTGATCAGCAGCACTTTGTAGGCATGTTCCGCTCCCTTGGCCATGAGCTGGGCGAGCACATGTGGGGGACTCTTGGCTCGATCAGTCGTGAGGACTTGCCAATCGCCTGCCGGCCTTCCATCAAACAAAGTTCCAATTGATAACCCGCTGGGAAGGGTGCCAGGCTGCTCACGATCGAAGTTCCACACGAGCGCAGAAGACGCAGTCTCTGCCTGCGTTGCCACGGTTCCGAATCCCGTGGAAATCGCGACCAGCACAGTGAGAAAGGCTTTGGCCAACACCTTCATCGGGCGCTCCGCCACGTTACTTCGTCCCAGCAGAGATGGACAAAGGTTTCAAATGGCGGAAAGTTGTTCGTGTTTTGCTCCTTCGACCGGACCCAGAGATCGATTTCCATTCCGGCCGGATCGGTTTCCCCTCCAGGCAGGGTTCGCTTGACCGGATATCGAGCCTCGTGGGTCCTGGGATCGCGGGACCGTTCCATGACCATGAAATGGGCGTCGTAATCTTTGTGGAGTACCTCCTGGTTCTTGAACATCGTGGCAACGCCCCACCCCCCGAGATAGAGCCATGTTTTCGGATACAAGGGATCGCCGTTTCCGGAGTCACCGTGCTCATAGATTCTAGTCGCAATGCCTCCATCCTGGAACGGGGCCTTCGCGGCAAACCGGTCAAAGACGATCCGATAGCGGTCGCCACCCTCGACAAACTCGGCCACTACCTGGCCGCTGTTCGTAAGTTCGTTCACCTCGATGTCGATCGTCCCTTGCACCGGAGTCAGGCGCTTGCCGGCATAATCGAGGTGATCCCAGGGTGCGCGATCTTGCATGCTTCCGATCAGAGTCGTTCTCTGCCCGGAAAGGTGAAATTGCCCACTATAGTGTTGATGCTCCGTGGCCTTGAAGATGCGCGTACCTTCGTCCTCTTTCGGAGTGCCGAATTGCTCTATCGCAAGAGCGGGCAGATACAGGACACACAGGGACACAAGCGATAGGCTCAGGAGTTTCGCCGCCATTCGATCCCATCCCGTAGGCATCGTGGTCTCCTTTGGTGAGATAGTGCCCCTCATTGTAGCGCTGTACCGCATTGCGGTATAGGAGCCGTTCCCAGGGGGGCATAAAGCGTTTCGTCCACGGTGAGTCCGATCACCACGATGATGAGCATGGCCCCGCTTACTTGATCCAAGGCATTCAGGAGCAAGCTATTTACTGCCACCAGCACTAAAGGCTGATCAGCTTGGGTCGCTGATGGATGTAAGCAGGCTGGATGAAAAGAGGGGCGTCCGAGAATGGATTCCATCTCTGACGGTACTTCTTGATCTCCTCATCCATGGAAACTCAGTCGAAGCCCTAGGGGGATCATTAAGTAAGAGAGCGAGGAAAAAGGAGAAAGGTTAAACAACGAGGAGTCATAAGGAAGGGGTCGCACAAACAAATATTAAATATTAGTTTATCGATCGGAATTAAAATATATATGACAAGTTCATTCCTTGTTAGTTCAAAAGTTGACAAATATATAATATATTAAGGCTTAAATTGTTTATTCAGACGGACGATGCTTGCAGAGACGGTCATCTTCAGAGAGACATAATGCTTGACATAAACTTTGCATTATTGCTACACAGTCAAAATGGCTATTCTGGGAAAATCGACCAAAACGATCTCTCAGCTGTCCAACCACCTGAAATCGTTTCGTATCAACAAAGGCTTCTCGCAGGCCGAACTTGCTGCTCGTGCTGGCATCACGCGGCAGGCGGTGTCTTCCATTGAGTCGAATCTGTATCTGCCGACGACAGCCGTTGCCCTTCATTTAGCCTCGGTGCTGGCCTGCCGGGTTGAAGATCTGTTCAGCCTTGCTGCGGCGGAGGACTTCATCGAGGGCCGGTTAATCGGCCATCTTCCGCACAGCGACACGAAGGCTGTGCCCGTTCGAGTCAAAGTGACCAAAGTTGGAACGCGGACGGTCGTGAGCCCACTCATTGGATTGGGCGAGCTGCTTTCTTTCACTGTCCCTGCTGATGGCTATGTCGTCGAGGCGCATGGTCAGACTTCTGGTATGACGGTGCGGGTGAAACTCTCGCGGGACCGACGGGCGATTGAACAGGAAATTTCTGTGGCCGGCTGCGATCCGGCAATTTTTCTTGCCGGTGAACATCTCCGGCGCGGTAAGGATCAGACCTCCGTAATCGGCTGGACGATGGGCAGCATGGCGGCACTGCATGCGTTACAACGCGGCGAGGTGCATGTTGCAGGTCTGCATCTCTTCGATCCGACGACCGGGGAATCAAACCTGCCGTTCCTCCGGCGTGCGCTGAAAGGTTCAAATTATGAAGTGGTCACGTTCGCGACCTGGGAAGAGGGCTTGCTCGTTCGAGCGGGGAATCCCAAGTCTATCCGTGCCGTCACCGACGTGGTCGACCCCTCCGTCACACTCGTGAATCGGGAAGAGGGGGCCGGGGCTAGGCTGTTGCTGGATCAGCGGTTGCGTGTTGCGGGAATCAATCAGGATCAGGTGAAGGGCTATGGCACGATCGTCGCCTCGCATTTCGAGGTTGCACGTGCGATTGCAGGCCGTCAGGCTGATGTCGGGGTCGGCATCCGGTCTGCGGCGCAACTTTTTGAACTGGACTTTGTACCGCTTCAAACTGCGCGCTATGACCTTGTCGTGCCCAAAGCCTATTTGAAGTCTCATCCGACGTTAACCCATTTGTTCGAGACTCTGGTCAGCCGCCCGTTTCGGCATGAGATCGAGGCGCTGGGCGGGTATGACACCAGCGAAACAGGAAAGCTCCATGCGCTGCGTGTCGGCTGACAATCTTACAGATATATAAACAGTTTGAGAATCGCGGTTGTGGATAACTGGAGGAGCTATGATCATGGGCGGATGGTGGTGCGCCTTCATGAGCGCACTGTTCCTCGTTGTAGGGGCGGGTGCAGTGAGGGCCGTAGAGTACGGTGAAATGGTGCAGAAAGACGGAAAGTGGGTATTTCAGAGTACGGAAGACCCTGTGTTCAAACTCATGCGCAATAAGGGACTGATCACGAATGAGGAATATTTCAAAACTTCAGCACAGACCGGAAAAAATTGGAAGGAAACAGCTGATGCCGCCCTCATTTTAGAGAGAGAGACCAAGTGGCCTCGGTATCTAAAGACTGCAATGCACTTACCCGATTGGGTCGACCTGGGCATTGAAAATCGGACGCGATTCGAAAGTTATGATCATCCTTGGCGATCGACTCAACAAAATGGAGGCGGGCAGACGGATTCCCAGGCGATTGTCCGATCCAGGGTGCGCTTCGGGTTGGGTAATGGCCCTTTCCTGTTTCTCTTTGAAGGACAGGATTCACGGGCCTATTGGAACGATAATCCCGGGGATTTTGTAAATGCCACGACAGTCAACGAGTATGACATCTTGCAGTTACTTGGATCTGCGACTCTGGACAATGTGTTAGGGAGCGGATTACGCACGGACTTGCATGTCGGTCGAATGACCCTGGATTTTGGAATGCGTCGGTACATTGCCCGAAATGATTTCCGAAATACCACGAATGCCTTCGATGGAGTTCATTGGCAAATCGGCGAAGGCAAAACCTGGCGGTTTAGGGCATTTTTGGTTGAGCCGGTCATTCGAAATGAAGTGAAACTCGATGAGCAGAGCGCAGATAGTGTCTTCTGGGGAACCTATGTGGAGAGCGAACACCTTCCCTGGTTCAACGTGAACGTGTTTTATTTCGGGTTAAACGATCAAAAACCCCAGAACAAAAATCTTCACCGTACCTATAGCACGTACGGACTTCGCCTATTCAAGACTCCTGCGATCAACGAATTCGATTATGAGTTCGAAGGAGCCATTCAAGAAGGACGCTTAGGCAACGTCGATCATTTCGCCTATAACCCAAACGCTGAGGCTGGCTATACGTTCAATCTGCCTTGGGCTCCACGTTTTTTGGCGCAGTATGCCTACGCCAGTGGCACGAATACCCCGGGAGGGAGTCAGGACGGAAACTTTGACTTCCTGTTCGGCGCCCGCAATTTTGATCTCATGCCTACGGGAAATTTTGGACCATTTAACCGGTCCAACATCAGTTCTCCCGGTTGGAGGCTGATTGTCAGACCTGCCTCGAATGTGACAGCGCAAATCAAACACCGCTTCTGGTATCTGGCAGAAGCGCGCGGGGCATACGTAGCCGGTGTCTTGCAAGATTCCACGGGAGGGGCAGGAAACTATCTAGGTCATGATGTGCAATTACGTCTCCAATGGGCCGTCAGTAATAACCTGGATTTCGATATCGGATACGACCATTGGTTCAAGGGACCTATTTTGACCGGCTCCCTGTTTCTGCCAATTTGCCAGCCGGTGGGAACAAGGATACGGATTATTTTTATCTTCAGATGAGAGTCAGACTGTAGAGGAGACGGCGTATGCTTCGAGTCGTCATCGCATTGTGCCTGTTTGTCATGCCAGGCGTGAACTTTGCGACTGCTGAGGAGATCACGATTGCGGCTGCGTCGGATCTGAATTTTGCTTTCAGGGAAATCGCGACTGAGTATGAAAAAACAACCGGCAACCACGTGAGGCTGTCGCTCGGATCCTCCGGCAATTTCTATGCGCAAATTCACAATGGCGCGCCGTTCGATCTCTACTTTTCGGCCGACATCGACTATCCCAGGAAATTGGACGAAGCCGGATTGACCTTTCCCGGCTCCCTCTATCCCTATGCAGTCGGGCGGATCGTTTTGTGGAGCGGGTATGAATCGCACATCGATGTGACGCAAGGATTCGAGGTGTTGCGCGAGGCGGCCGTCAAGAAAATTGCCATCGCCAATCCCAAACATGCTCCCTATGGCAGGGCGGCTGTGGCTGCAATGGAGCATTTCAAGGTCTATGACCAGGTCAAAGGCAAGCTCATTTTGGGAGAGAATATCTCGCAAGCGGCGCAGTTTATCGAATCTGGAGCCTGCGATATCGGGATCATTGCATTGTCTCTGGCGATGGCTCCTGTCATGCAATCGAAGGGAACCTATTGGGAGGTTCCGGCGGAAGCCTACCAGGCTCTTGAGCAGGGCGCCGTAGTCTTGAAGTCGTCGAAGCAGCAGGACGCGGCGAAACAGTTCCTGGCATTTGTCAAAAGTGCACAAGGACAGGAGATCATGAAGCGCTATGGCTTCGTCGTTCCGAGATCCGGTGCCGACCAATGAATCTCGCCCATGTTGAGTGTCTAACTGTGCGTTTCACGTTTCACGCTTCACGCTTCACGGCACTTCCATGAACTGGATCGCCATTGCCGTCACCTTCAAGCTTGCGCTGCTTACGGCGGCCGTCTTGCTCATCGTCGGTCTACCCATCGCCTATTGGCTCACCTTTTCGAAATGGCGCTGGAAATTCATTGTCGAGTCGGTGGTCGCGCTTCCGCTCGTGCTGCCTCCGACGGTGCTGGGTTTTTATATCTTGGTCGCGATCGGTCCCCATAGCCCGGTCGGTCGGTTCTACAGCGACGTGATCGGGCATCCGCTTCCCTTTACCTTCGAAGGTCTGCTGATTGCGTCGATCCTCTATAGCCTGCCGTTTGCCGTGCAACCGTTTGCTGCAGCTTTCGAGCAAGTGGATCGCCGGTTGATCGAAGCCTCCTGGACGTTGGGGGTGTCGAAGGTCAAGACCTTCTTCCGTTTGATTGTGCCACTGTCGACGGCGGGTCTGATTACCGGCGCGGTACTGAGCTTTGCCCACACATTGGGGGAGTTTGGTGTCGTCCTCATGGTCGGCGGCAACATCGAGGGAGAGACGCGCACCGTCTCGATCGATATTTACGATGAAGTCCAAGCGCTCAATTATGCGGGAGCCGCCAAGACGGCGCTGTTGTTGCTGGCGGTCTCCTATGGAGTCCTGTTGCTGGTCTATGCGATGAATCGAAAGGTCTGGGCTGTATGGCCGCAGCGTTGACAGTTGACTGCCGCAAGACCTTTCGCGGGAGATTTACGGCTGCTGCGAAGTTGGATCTCCCGCTGGAGCCTCCGCAAGTCCTGATTCTTTTTGGGCCGTCGGGATCCGGGAAAACGACCCTGTTGCGTTGCCTTGCCGGACTGGAATGGCCAGAAGAAGGACGGATTCAGTTCGGTTCGACGACATGGGTCGATGCAGCATCCAATATTCGCCTCTCGCCGCAAGCCAGGAGGATCGGCTACATGCCGCAGGAGTATGCGCTCTTTCCCACGCATACCGTAGCCGGGAACATTGAATATGGATTGAGCGATCTGCCGATTGAAGCGCGCCGTGCGCGTATCCGTGAGTTGATCGCCTTGCTGCAACTTCAGGGGCTTGAACAGGCCAAGCCGGCTCAGTTGTCCGGTGGGCAACAGCAACGTGTGGCGCTCGCGCGCGCGATTGCGAGACGACCGCAGCTTTTGCTGCTGGATGAACCCCTGTCGGCCTTGGATGCGCCGACACGCAGTCGCTTGAGGGGAGAATTGCGATCTCTCCTGACGCAGTTGCACATTCCTTCTATCGTCGTCACGCACGATTGGGCCGAGGCCTTGACGTTGGGCGATATTATTGCAGTGATGCAGGGCGGGACGATTCTTCAAACCGGTTCGCCACAGGAGGTGTTCTCTCGGCCGGCGAATGCGGAGGTGGCCCAGATCGTCGGTATCGAGACGGTCGTGCAGGGTCACGTCGTCGCGAACGACAATGGGTTGGCGACCCTGTCGGTAAATGGGACGAGGTTGAAAAGCCTAGGAACGGACCTGAAGGGTTCAGATGTGTACGTCTGCATTCGCGCGGAAGATGTTCTGCTCGAACAGACGGGGGGCGGCGTCACGAGCGCTCGGAATCACCTGTCCGGTTCTGTGACTGAGATACTGCCGCAGGGTGTGTTGGTGACGGTCACGGTCGACTGCGGGTTCCCCCTGCGGGCGGTGATTACGCGGGGCGCCAGAGAAGAGCTCGGTCTCAAGATCGGTTCAGCAGTTGTGGCGGCGATCAAAGCTGGAGCGGTACATCTCGTGCCAAGATCTGTGGCCTAAGTTAACTATCGAACTTCTTCTGAGTTATTTTCCACGGAGCTTAGGCAATCGACGAGGAGGAAACGACCAAGATATATAAGAAAGGTCAAGGAAAATATTTGCGAAACCCTCTCCCCAACTTCTGTGGATAAGCCTGTTCATAAGCCAGCTGCACTGCCAAAATACCGCGCATTTTTCGATATCCGAGACGTGATTGCCTAAAAAGTATGCATTGATGGAAGCGAGCTGTACACCACAAGATATGGGGGTGCTTTCAGGGAAATCAGGGAGAAATAACAAAACCTAGGTAGGCATACGCGTATCGTGTATCACAATTCTGTATTGCAGCGCTGGGAGAGCCGTTCGAAGGCGAGTTATGCACAGATGTCGCTCCTGGAAAGTAGTTTCTGCTCCATTATAAGGAGTCCATTGAGAGAGCTTGACAGGGAATCGCAGTGTATGTAACCATTGGTTACATTATGAAGCCTGCCGATTTGAAACATCTTCGGGAACAGCTCGGCCTCACACAACAGCAATTGGCCGATGCATTGCGAACCACGCGTGTGTCGGTGGCGCGATATGAAGCGGGTATGCGGCGGATTCCTGGCATGGTGAAGGTCGCGATCGATCAGCTGGGGCGCTCGTCTGAAATTTCTATGGCAGGGATAGTGGCGGCTGGTTCGCCGATCGAACCGGTGCAGCAGGCTGAGCGCATCGATGTGCCTCCCAGCATGTTACGCGGTGGAGATACCTTTGCGCTTCGGGTCAAGGGGGAATCGATGAAAGATGACGGCATTCTGCCGGGCGATCTCGTCGTGGTGCGGAAGCAGGCGACGGCAAGAAATGGGCAAACGGTGGTGGCCTTGGTGAATCATGAAGCCACGATCAAGACCTATTTCAAAAAAGATTCGCACATCGAACTGCATCCGGCCAACGAAGCGATGCAGCCGATTATTGTGAAACCGTCAGATACGTTTCAGATCGAAGGTCTTCTCATCGGTGTGATTCGTCATTGTACGGTGTAACGAATGCGGTTCATTTGGTCTGTCTGGTTTATTTCGTTTGTTTTGTTCAACTGGTTTCTCTGGTTAGCTGGTTCGTTTGGTTTCTTTCGTTCTTCGAACCAAACAAACGAGACAAACCAAACAAACCAATCGAACAAGACAAGCTGGCGGCTTTTTTCAGCACTCTGCTAAAAGGAAGGAGGACAAGATGCTCATAGCAAGACGATCCCTTAGGACAGACCGGCTCGCTGATTTGAAGCGAACGGTGGATGTATTGAATGGACAGTTACGCGAGGCGCAGGGGGAGTTGTATCGTGTCAAAGCGGAGCCGTTACTTGTGTGGTTATGGCGGAATCTCGTGAGCGTCAAAGGTAGACAGGCGTTCATGTCTGCTGTCTGCAATCGGCGCGTTCGCCCGAATACAAGGATGGTGCTCCATGCTGACCCAAGGGCGTAGGGTGGACGGTCCAGTCGTCGGCATCTGTGTTGACTGTGGGGTAGTGGTCCAGGGAGGAGTTGCCTGCGTCGATCGGACGGCCCATTCAACCGTGGAACTGTGCGAACGTTGCCGCTGTATCTTTCGGCAGCGACAGGTCTTCACAGGCGGATGCTGCGAGTAGAGAATGCAGAAGTAGTGATTTGGTGGCGGTGCCCCGGATTGAACGGGGGACCCGCGGCTTATGAGTCCGCTGCTCTACCAACTGAGCTACACCGCCGGAAACGATGGTACATGAGCGGGCGATATGATACAGGAATGATTCGGAGAGTGTCTACTCCGTCTGGTCGATCTGGTTTATCTTGTTCGTCTGGTCCATCTGGTGTTTGGTTGAACGAAACCAATCAGACCATCATGTGGGTGTCCTGTTACATCTTGGTTTCGTCCCGTCCTTCCGATAAGCTGGGCACATGATTCATCCCCTGCCTTCCAGCTGCGAACGGGCGATCTTGGAGCAATTTCTCAAGGCGGAGGCGATGGCCTTGTGGGCGGTACGTTCTGCGCAAGTGCAGGAGGTTCCGCCCGCAGTACTGCAGTTTTTGCGCCGCCATGAAGAAGAAGAGGCCGAGCACCTCAAGCAGTTTGAGCTGTTGCTGGGAACAAGCTCGCACGGTAAGTCGGCGCTTCCTCGTATGCCCAGTCAATGGAGAGTCCTCGCGGTGCATCTCTACGGGTATGAAACGCTGGGATTGGAATTTGCGCGGCTGTTAGTCGGATTGCGGTCTGATTTGACTTCCATCTTGGAAGATGAAGAAGTGCATGTGGGGTTTTTTGAAGATGAGGTCCGCACCATTCTTGCTCGAAGCGGATCCGTCGCAGATGGTGCGAGGCAGGCGGCACAGGCCTGGCGGAAGCGGTTGCCTCGCACGGTCGACCGGTATCTTCACGATGAGAGTCTCGCGCCTTTTCGGGACGACCTGCGCCGACATATCCTTGACGCGATCGACAGGCGTTTTCTTGCTGTGGGATTGTTGATCGGTGAAGTAGCCTGAAGGCCGAAAATCAGAACACCCAGAAATCAGAACCCAGAATAATCACTCGTCTCGCTTTTCCCGCCAGTCTCGCGTGTGTTATGCGGCGATCGAGGTCCGGAGTCTTTGACGTTGGCCCACGATATCAAGCGCGGCGACGCGATAGGTTTCCGCCAGCGTCGGGAAGTTGAAGATGTTCTCGACAAAGGAGTCGATCGTGGCTGCATGCTGCAGCGCCATCTGGCCGACATGAATCAGTTCCGTGGCGCCTTCCCCGACAATTTGGACGCCTAGCAGGTGTTCGCCTCTCGGATCGGCGATCAGTTTCAGTAATCCGTTGCGAATATCCGAGATCTGGCCGCGGGCGATTTCGTTAAATCGTGCTCGTCCTGCAAGAACCCCTCGATAACGTACACGAGCCGCTGCTTCATCAAGTCCGACACTGGCCATTTCTGGAATTGTGTAAATTCCGACTGGAATGATGCCGGTGCCCTGTCCTTCCGGGAGACCCAGGGCATGACAGACGGCACGGCGGCCCTGTTCCATGGCAGTGGAGGCCAAGCCTGGGGGGCCGATGAGATCGCCGACGCCGTAAATGTGTGGAATCGCTGTCTGGCAATGTTCATTGACGGCCAACATTCCCTTTTCGGTGAGGGTCAAGCCGGCGGCGCCGATGTTGAGATCTTCAAGATTTGCCTGGCGCCCCAATGCCACGAGCATTTTATCGCTCGTGAACACCTGTCCGTTCTGGAGTGTCGTCACCACGTGAGAGATGCCGTTCCATTGGACGTCCTTGATTTTCTGTCCCCCGCAATAACGACCGCCGTCGAGTTCGAAGCTTTGCATGAACGTGCGGATGAGTTCCTCATCGAAGAACTGAAGGGGGCGATCCGCCTTGTCGATCATGGTGACCTGTACTCCAAGTGCGGCAAAGATCGATGCATACTCCGATGCAATGATGCCGCCGCCCAATACGGTCAGAGATCGCGGTAAATAGATCATCGAGAGGATCGAGTCACTGTCCAGAATATGTTCATGCTCGATGGGAATGTCGATCGGTGCGCGGGGCCTGGATCCTGTGGCGATGACGATCGTGTCGGCGGTGAGCGTTTGTGTCATACCGTCGACCGTGAGCAGCTCGATCAGTCGGTCGGAGCAAAAGTGGGCTCGCCCATGGAACAACGTGATCCCGTTGCGCGTCAGCTGGTTCATCATATAGTCGCCATGAGATGCGACGACCTCGTCCAAGCGGCGCATCAACGTGGAGACCAAGGTGTTCGGAGGGATCTGCTTGCCCAGTGCGGTCGAAGACCGTTTCATCCGGTCCATTTGCAGCGCGCTCTCGCGGAGCGTTTTGCTTGGAATGGTTCCTCGGTACACACAACCGCCGCCCACGCCCGGCTCTCGTTCGATCATTGCCACATGTTTGCCGGCTTTGGCGCCCTGGATGGCGGCCTTTTGGCCGGCCGGGCCGCTTCCGATCACCACAATGTCGTAGTGAATCACGGTGCTCATTGCGCCATCGTGTCCACGAGATGGAGAATCTTCTCGTTCAGATTGAGGAGGGTCTCAATATCGTTGGGGTAGAGGTTGAGATCGGCAAAGACACTGTGGTCTCGCAGGGTGCTGTCATCGAAGGAATCGGGAACGAGCAGGTAGGTTGCCAATCGGTCTGCCAGGCAGGTCATCATGGCTTCTTGCCGATGTGAGGCTGCCTGTTCATAGGCCCAATAGTAGGTGATGGCTTCAGCGACCTGTGGGGGCAAGGCCCATTCAGTTGCGATTAAGCTGCCTACGCGTGAGTGGTAGCCGTCGAGGAACGAGATGATTTCGTGAGGTTTGAGCGGGATCTGCAGTTCTGCGGCGATGGTTGCGACGGCTTTGAGTACGACCGGTTTTCCAACGGCATGCAAGAGCCCGCACAGGTACGCGCTTTCAACATTATAGCGACGCATGCGCGCGATCTCTTTGGCGTAAGCTCCGCTGGCCAGCGCGTGACGCCAGAGTTGCCGCACCTCCGTTTCATGACCCGGGATCTTCACGGCGGCACTTTTCAAAGAAATTGTGACGGCGATCTCCGACAGTTGATTGACTCCGAGCATGGCGACGGCATGTTGGAGCGAGGCAATCGGAGTCCGGGGCATATAGGCCGGTGAATTGGCCACTCTCAGCACGTGGGCTGCCAGTGCCTGGTCCTGATGAATGAGCGCTGACAGACGGGCTGCATCTGCGGATGGGTCGTTCGCCAGAGCCATGACCCGGCCGGCGACTTGCGGCAACAGGGGAAGCTCGATCCGATCCTTGTCGATCCGTTCGGCTAAGGCCCGCTCAATCTGCTCCGGCATTCCTACGTTGTGAGCGTGAGGTATTATTGTATCCATGGCGCCGCTGATCCACTGTGCCGATAGCTGTTCACTGTCGGTTGGTGCAATGCCTTGTCGGTCGAATGTGTCGGAACCTTAATCAGCAAGGAGGGCGCCATTGTGAGTTCAGTAGTACCTAGAACCCTGTGCGACAGCTACGGGGGAAATGGGCTAGTCGTCTTGCGCGCGCTGGCTCCTGCGGGAAACGGGGCGGAGAACGTTCCCATTCGCTCCACCCTGGCTCTCGGCCCGCGTCTCGTACCCCAATCGGACTGGCCCTGAAAATGGGCCCCCGCTTCAATGGAAATCGCCCGCGTGCGGATATCGCCGATCAAGATCCCTGGCTTCAGGATCTTGATTTTTTCAGACGCGATCACTGTGCCCTCAATTTTACCGCTCATGATCAAGGTTCCTGCCAAAACATTGCCGTTGATGATGGCATGTTCTCCAATCGTCAACGTCCCAGTGGTGCGGAGTTCCCCCTTAATCCGACCATCGATTTGTACATTTCCTTCAACGGTCAGAGTTCCTTCGAAGGTCACATCCTTGCCCATGAACGAGCATTCTGCTTGCTCCGCCGCTGTTCCGGATTGGCTTTTTCCGAATGCCACGATGACAGACTCCTACCAGGTGTATTTCGGTTGGTGACGCAGTCGAACTTCAGGGTCGTCCGTGTTATGCATTAGCCCGTTTGAGAACTGGTGTCTCTGAATCATCGACGGAACGGGCCGACGTTTCACGAGGCGCTTCACGCGGTACGGCGCGAGGCATTTCCCGAACCGCTTGCGGCATTTGGAGCGTCCCGTTGAACAGCACTCCCTCTTCAATCGAAAGCATCGGCGTCTTCACTCCGCCGTTGAGCACGGCGGGGGACTGCAGCTTGACCTTGTCTTTTGCCTCGACATCGCCGGTGATCTTTCCCATACAGATGATGGTTCCCGCTGTCACCTTTGCGGTGATGACGGCTTCTTCTCCGACCAACAGGGTTCCATCCGTGTGGATCTCCCCATCGAGCAATCCGTCGATCCTCACAGACCCGCTGTAGGAAATCGTCCCTTTGAACTCGACGCCTTTGCCGATGAAGGCCACGACTGCTTCTGTCGACTCCGGTCTGGTGTTAGGGTATGTCAGTCCGCCTTCGCCTGTGAGTGATTGCATCGAACGTCTCGTGTCCTGCTTCTCCGGCTGCCACATGATCGGTCCTCCTCTGTATGTGAGATCAGTACAATAGGGCTCAGAGTCTGTCGAAAGCTGTATCGGTCGGTGGGGGAGAAATATTGAGCGTCTCGTCACACGCAAGTGTTTTGCGGAGGTTCGCATCCGCTCGCTTCATCGTATGGGTAAGGTTTTTTCGGCTGGCTTTTGACCTGAGAGACGGGTTTCATTTTCTGGGCGCTTGCTAGACCCAGGTAACCTACGTAGGTCACGGAAAGTCAGCACTGGTCGTGGATAGACAACGATTACAGGTCGCCATCTTAGAGCTGATCGGCATCATTGTCCTTGATTGAGAAGGTATTTATCATCGAGTCGAAACTATCATGTCAGCATGCATCAGGACTATGGGTTTCTTATGACACCGATCAAGATAGTGATCGTGGACGACCATGAAGTCACGCGGATGGGATTGCGGACCCTCCTCGGTCGAAAGGGCAGGATCACGGTCGTCGGCGAAGCGGCGAGCATCCAGGGGGCCGTCGAGACGGCCTGCCGGCTTCAACCGGATGTCGTCTTGATGGATGTCCGTTTGCCCGATGGGAGTGGAGTGGACGCCTGCCGTGCCATCAGGGGCTCCTGTCCCGCGACGCGGGTGCTCTTTCTCACCTCCTATCAGGAC
>NEWP02000027.1:114589-135521 GCA_002869895.2 Nitrospira sp. CG24E
AGTTTCTGGCGCACGACCGGTTCTGGGTCTGATAGGTTGATCGTGTTGTTGTAGCTCTTGCTCATCTTCCGGCCATCCGTGCCGAGCACTTTTGGAAACTTGGTGAGCTGCTCCATCGGTTCAGGGAATACCGGCTTGTACAGGCTATTGAACCGGCGGGCCAGCTCCCTGGTGAGCTCGAGGTGCGGCAGTTGGTCTTTGCCCACCGGCACGAAGTCCGGCTTGTAGATGAGGATATCCGCTGCTTGCAAGACCGGATAGCCGAGAAATCCGTAGGTGGTCAGATCTCGTTCCTTCAGCTGTTCCTGTTTTTCTTTATAGGTTGGATTCCGCTCCAGCCAGGAAGTAGGAATGATCATGGAGAGTAAGAGGTGCAAGACGGCATGTTCCGGGATACGCGATTGCACGAACACTGTCGCTTTCGCCGGATCGATGCCGGCGGCCAGCCAATCGATCAATAACTCGCGGACGAATTCTTTGATACGGCCTGTATCGGCATAATTTGTCGAGAGCGCATGCCAGTCTGCGACAAAGAAGTAGCACTCGAATTCGCTCTGCAGGCCTTTCCAGTTCTCCAACGCGCCGAGATAGTTGCCGAGATGCAGCAGTCCGCTCGGCTGCATGCCGCTGAGAACTCGTTTTCTGGGTGTGGTCATGGTGTGTTTCCTGCTCCGAGGCCGACGGCGGTGGAGAGAATCGAGTTGGTGAGGCTGTGGGTCAAGGTGCCGGTGATGGTATGGATCAGGTGAATCTGCGGGTCGAGTAGGATCAGCCCCATCAGGATGAACATGCCATAGGGTTCCACGCGTGAGAGCGCCATCGCCGCGTTGTGTGGGAGAAGACTTGTGAGAATTCTTCCGCCGTCCAATGGAGGCAGCGGCAGCAGATTGAACAGCATCAAGAGCACATTAATCAAGACAGAGTAGACCGACATCACTGCGATCGGCAGGAGGAACAATTGGTGCCATGTGTCCTGTGGGCCGCTGTCTTGCGATTTGGACCAGTAGTTGCCGATTGCCGGGTCGATCGACAACATTAGCGCGAAGAGAAGGGCGCTGCCGATGGCCAGCGCGAGATTCATGGCAGGTCCAGCCGCTGCAACGAGCGCCATGTCGCGACGCGGTTGGCGCATGGCGCGTGGATCGATCGGGACCGGTTTGGCCCAGCCGAGGAAGAATCCTCCCGGCAAGAGGAGGCAGATCAGGGGCAGGATGACGGTTCCGAATGGATCGATATGCGCCAGAGGGTTCATGGTGAGCCGGCCCTGGAGTTTGGCGGTCGAGTCGCCGCACCGATTGGCGACCCAGCCATGGGCATATTCGTGTAACACCATCGCGAAGAGCAGCGGTAGCGCCATGTAGGAAATCGTGTGGATGATCTGCGGCAAAGAATTCATACGCGTCTTTCTTAAT
This sequence comes from Nitrospira sp. CG24E, assembly GCA_002869895.2. Lineage (GTDB taxonomy): Bacteria > Nitrospirota > Nitrospiria > Nitrospirales > Nitrospiraceae > Palsa-1315. The sequence goes on from NEWP02000027.1 coordinate 116,002, forward strand.
TCACTTGAAGGAATTGTCCGCGTTTGATCTGAATGAGGAAGAGCGGCCGATTCAATGTCCCGTCCGGCCCAAAGGCCGCTGGGCCTGCAAGGGAGGAAAGGTCCGGCTGGTCCATCAGCTGCTCCTGGACGGTTTCGCCGGAGGAGGCGCCTTTGAGAGCCGTATCGATCACCAATTTCGCCGCATCGTAGCCCTGCATGGCAAAGAGTGTCGGGCTGGTTTGGAACCGCTTTTTGTACCGCTCGACAAAGTCGTGCACGGTTGGAGTTTGGCTGTCTACGAAGAAGCCGTCGACGAACACGGCTCCGTCGATCGAGGAATCGGCCGTGCGGGCAAAGTCGGGAGAGTTCCATCCATTCGCGCCCAGGAAGGGAACTTTCATATCGTGAAAATTGAGCTGAGCGGTAATGATGCCGGCGTCGGACGCGCGGCCTGGAATAAAGACCGCGTCGAAGCCAGGCGTATAGAGAACTTTCTTGTCCAGCTTGGTCAGTTTTCCGGTCAGCTTAGTCTGATCGATCGGTATGGAGAAGCCATATTTCTTGAGGTCCTCCGCCTTCATGCGTTTGAGCTGCGCGCTCACGTCGGTTTCGCCCTCCTTGTAGGACTCAATGGCGATCACTTCTCCCTCGTGTTGGCGCACTTCCTGGGCGAAGAGCCGGGCCAATTCTCGACCATAGGCGGTGTCGGGATGCAGGATGCAGAATCGGCGGAATCCTTGGTCCTTGATGGCATAGGTTGCGATCCGTTTCGCTTGCAGTTGAAATGTGAGCGCCGTGCTGAACACGTAGTTGCCGAGTCGTCGGACATTGGGTAGGGTCGCCGTCGGTGTGATCAGGGGGATGTGGGCTCGCTCGGCGAGTTCCGCCATCACCGGCAGATTTTTCGAGAGGAGCGGACCAATCACGGCGAGAGGACGATCGGTGTTCAGCAGTTCGGAGAAGTCGTCTACAAATGAAGCAGGATCGGATTCGAGATCTTTGACGATAAGACCGACCGATGCGCTCCCTGCCTTGTCTTTATTCGCTTCGACGGCCAGTTGAATTCCGCTCAGGACTTCATTGGCAAACGTGGCGAGTTTCCCTGAAAGCGGCAGGACTGCAGCGATGAAAAACTGGTTGGATTTCAGTTTGGCTTGGAGTGTCACCAGAAGTTCCGAGGCTCTTTCCGCCTGCGGGTGTATCGGAAAATTCACGAGAAATTGTTGGATTTGCCGGATGGCTTGGTGTTCCTCTCCACGGGCGATGTAGAGGTCGATGAGTCGGAGGGAGGCAACATCGCCGGGAAAGCTGCGTGGGAAGGTGTCCCTAATTTGCTCCAGGGCTTTCTTGTCGGACGTCGAACCGGCCAGCTCGCGGATGCGGGCCCGTACGTCTTCCGCTTGGTCGTCGGTTCCTAGTGCCACTTCATCGAGCCAGGCCTGAATGGCACGGGCTGCGTCTTTTTTTTGCGCGTAGAAGTCACCGCTCAATTTCAGGGCTTCGCGTTTTGTGCGGTCATCCTTCGAAAGGTTGCGCAGGCCCGTCAAGATAGGCATGGCAAGATCGAGATTGCCCATCGCCGCATGGACTCGGGCTTGCATCAGCTTGCCTCGATCCGACACCTCTGAGTCGGGAAACTCGGTTTGCAGCTGGCGCAGATACTTTAAAGCCTCGGCATCTTGCTTTGCACGGTGCAGGGCTGCGCCGAGGAGCAGGTAGGTATCGTCGAGCAGATCGGGCTTCGGAGGGGTTGCCAGAAACCGACGGAGTATGGTGAGGGCTTCTTCGGCCTGATCCGCGTCGATGAGGCGCTTGGCCTGGTTCAGCGTCGGATGGTTTGCCGGTCCTGAGGATCCTGTTTCTGCGTAGACCGGAGGATTGAATGCGAACCCAGTGATGAGCCAGGACATGCTCAAAATCAAGATCAGTAGAGGGCGCCAGAGCATTGAACGTAGATATGTGCGATGTGAAATCAAAGATGCCGCCGGGCGGGCCATGGGTTCCTGAGCGGTGTGACTGTATGTCATGCGCATGTGACTACTATCGGAAACCCTGTGGGGTGTCAAGGTAAACTCCCCAGAGGATTCGTTGTGTTCATCCGAGTGATTGGCTATCATCGCACAGATGATGCTGGATCCGCTGGCTGAGCGATATTTGAGCCATCTCCGGGTGGAGGGGGGGCTCTCCGTCAACACGGTCGAAGCCTATCGCCGTGACTTGAGTAAGTTCCACTCCTACTTACATCGAACCGGCGCCATTCTGCTGGGGCCTCCTACACCGGAGATAGTCACAGGATTTCTCCGTTCCTTGCAGGAGGCACGGTTATCTCGCACATCTTCGGTCCGTTGCCTCTCGGCTATTCGTGGGTGGTTCCGGTTTCTGACGAAGGAACGGATGATTGAGGAGAGTCCTACCATCGGTCTGGCTCCGATATCTCGCGGCGTTCGACTGCCCAAAACGCTGGCGCAGCAAGAGGTCATGGCATTGTTGGATCTGGGGGCGGTTCCAACCCCCGAAGACCTGCGTGACCGCACGATGGTGGAGCTACTCTATGCGACGGGGCTTCGCGTATCGGAGTTGGTTATGACTGAAGTCGCGCAGATGAATCTTGATGTCGGCTATCTCCGGGTCACGGGCAAGGGAGCGAAGCAGCGTCTTGTACCAATGGGCGAGGCGGCCCGACAGTTGTTGCAGCAGTATATGGAGGAGGCGCGGCCACTGCTTCTCAAAAAACGGGCTTCGCGGTATATATTTGTGTCGCGGCGGGGCGGACCCTTGACGCGGCAAGCCTTTTGGAAATTGCTGCGATGCCGTGCGCGGCGCGCGGGGATTACCAAGATCATTTCGCCTCACATGCTCCGGCATTCCTTTGCGACGCATCTGCTCGATGGTGGCGCGGATCTTCGGTCTGTGCAGGTGATGCTCGGCCACGCAAATATTGCCACGACGCAGATCTACACGCACATTGAACGGGGACGATTGAAACGGGTGCATGACAGGTATTTCCCTCGGGTCGACCGGCGACACGAGGGAAAATCGTAACTTCGGAGATACGATTCATCTGAAAGAAATGTCCCATGACTGAAAAAACAAGAAGAGTGTGAGATTCGATTGACAAGGCTAAGTGGAGTTGGTAGCATCCTCAAAGGTTGTTAAGAAAATCAGGCGGATAGCTCAGTTGGGAGAGCGCTGCCCTTACAAGGCAGGGGTCACAGGTTCGATCCCTGTTCCGCCTACCATCACGTAAGCTGGTTCATGGGGGCCGGGACAGATTGTTGAGCATGAATAATGAAATGTTAGACAGGACCGACCGCTAGATATAGTCGTGTCACCCACATCTCCCGCTATAAGTTGAAGCTTCGAGGGGCCGTCGTTCAGCTGGTTAGGACGCCAGATTGTCAATCTGGAGGTCGCGGGTTCAAATCCCGTCGGCCCCGCCATTTTCTCCAGGGTTTGCTAGACTCCGTAGGCAGGACCGTGAATATTTCCTAGAGCCGGGAAAGGTTATTTCCGCATGTTTCAGACAGGTCTCGTCGGAACGCTGGGTTCGCTCGGCTCAGTCTCAAAAATCGTGCTTGTCCTCCTGTTTGGTTTCTCCGTCATTTCGTGGGCCATTATTTTCGTCAAATGGCGGGCATTTCGAGTGGCAGACCAGGAGGATAAGCGGTTCCTGTCGCTCCTGGTGAAAACCCGAGATTTGGATGAACTCTATCGGCAGGTTCGACGAGTTGAAGGAAGTCCCAGCGCAATTGTCTTCGAAGGCCTGATGGAGCGAGTAGGGTCCATCCGAGCCGAAGAAAGAAATGGTACCGGTTCAGAACCGGTTGATCGGCATGTTATCGAACGGACAGCATCGCATCTCGGACAGATCCAGCTCTCCCGGCTTGAGGCCTATCTCCCGTTTCTTGCCACAACGGGAAACATTACTCCGTTTATCGGACTGCTTGGAACCGTGATGGGGATCATTGATGCGTTTCGTGAGATCGGCACCCAAGGGACTGCCAGTATTTCCGCTGTCGCTCCCGGCGTGGCCGAGGCCTTGATTGCGACGGCGGCCGGACTCTTCGCGGCTATCCCGGCGGTCATCGCCTATAACTACTTCCTCACTCGGATTCGCAGCACGGCATTTCGGCTGGATTCGGTCTCCATCGAGATGCTGTCATCCCTCTCGACCGCTGCACCGAAGACGAAGGCAGTTCCGGTCGGAGTTCGAGGATGACCCTAGAGTCCCGTCACCGCCGGTTTCTGGCAGAGATCAACGTCATCCCCCTCGTCGATGTGGTTCTTGTCCTCTTAGTGATTTTCATGGTCACCGCGCCGATGCTGTATCGAGGGATGGACATTAAGTTGCCGACTTCTGCCACGAATACGATCAAAGCGGAAATGCGCACGGTGCTCACGATCGAAACGGATCAACGGCTGTATCTCGACAAAGATCCGGTTGGAGTCGCTCAGCTGGAACAAAAATTGAAGCTGCTGAAACGGGACCATCCCGATGTGTCGCTCTATCTCAGGGCGGATCGCGAAGTGCCATACGGCGTCGTGGTGCAAGTCATGGACGGTGTGAAGAAAGCCGGGATCGAGAAAATCGGCATGGTGACGGATCCGGTCGGGCCTGAGCGTGTGGGAGCGCCACAATTTCCGCCCCTCCCGCCGCGAAAAAAATAATGCAACGCCTGTGTGAGGGAGCTGGTTGTTATGACGTCTCAGGCGTCGATTCCGTCAAGCCTGTGGTTCGACCAGGACGATCAGTCCGGGTTGTCCTCTCGGCTCAAGCGAACAGTGGTGCTGTCGCTGGTTCTTCATCTGGTCGTCTTGCTTGTGGCGACGGGACTTCGGCTTCCGCACCAGGGTGAACGGCCCTTAACGTCTGTGGAAGTGTCGCTGGTCAGTCTGCCGACGCCTCCGAAGCAAGCAGAGCCGGCGAAGCCGGACGAGCCAAAAAAGGCTGTAGACGTGAAGCCGGCGCCATCAGTCAAAGCGGTCGTCCCGAACGTCACCCCTTCCGTTGCGCCACCGATAGTAGGGGAGAAACGAAGGGATATTCTGCAGGATCTTCAGCTTCCGCCTGATGCGCCGAAGATTGGAGAGTTGAGTCCTGCGACAAAGTCGGCAGTGCAAGCCCAACCCGCGGCGAAGCTTCCACAGAGGTCTTCGGTCAGCGATGATCTGAATCGTGAATTAGAGGAAGAGCTAAAAAAGATCAAGCAGATTCAGCCTGCAGCCAAGTTGGAGATCCCGAAAGAGGTAAAAGTGGCTGAGGCATCCATTAAGCCGGTGCCCCAGCCCCAGCAAGAGGTGAAACTTCCGACTGTCAAGGCTCCCGAGACGGCCCTGAAGATTTCCGGGACAGCCGGGTCGAATCCGTACTGGGCTCGCGTACAGTCGATTATTAGCAGCCAGTGGGAGCCGCCTCCAGTCGATATGGCGGGGCAAACCTATACGATGACCGTCAGGTTTCGGCTTCAACGCGATGGGACGATTAAAGATGTAGTTGTGCAACAGTCGTCCGGGAACGCCTATTTCGATATCGCGGGCCAGCGGGCCGTATTGAGGCCTCGAATCCTGCCAGTGTTTCCTGCAGAAATGGCAGACAGTTATAAAGATGTGGAAATGGTATTTCGAGTCGGAGAATCGGTCGGATGAGACAGGCGAAATTGATCAGTGTCTGGGTTGGGGGAGCGCTGCTCTTGGCGGGCGCTGTCGGTATTCTTGAGTCTGGGGCTTCGGATGTGTTCCTTGAAGCCACCCGCCCAGATTTCCAGAAGATTTCCCTGGGTATCGCGGGGATACAAAACGGGGGCGGCCCAGATTGGTTGGGGGGGCGAATCGAAGAAGTCCTCAAGAAAGATGTGAAACGTTCCTTGGTTTTCGATCTGGTGGATTTGCCCAGTCTTGGGATTGCCACTTCCGATATCGGCAACGGGACGGGAAACGGTTCCAAAGCTGTCTTCAAGCAAGTAGCGGAGAAGGGTGTCTCGGTCTTGGTCTGGGGAAAAGCAGCCCTGAAAGAGGCGCAGAAGGATGCCGATGTGAACATGGAAGGCTTCGTCTATGACAGCGGCAGCGACGAAGTCGTAGGGGGAAAACGTTACGCCGGATCGCCATCGGTCGTGCGGCTGATGGCGCATCGTTTTGTCGACGAGCTGGTGTTTCGTTACACGGGCGAGCCCGGCATCGCGCGGACGAAGATTGCGTATGTGGCCCAACAGGGGGCTGCTCGCGAGTTGTTCGTCATGGATTATGACGGTTACGATGCGCGTCAACTCACTGCCGACGGATTTCTGAACCTCATGCCGCAATGGTCTCCGGATCGCCGGTTTATTGTGTTCACGTCTTATCGCGATCGCCACACACAAAACATCGATATGATCGAGTTGGCAACGGGTAAGCGGTGGACCCTAATTTCTCTGGGGGGATTGAACATCACCCCGGCATTGTCCCCCGATGGGAACTTTTTGGCGTTTGCCTCCAGTCACGAAGGCAACTCCGAACTCTATCGGCTGGACACAAGGACTAAAGCCATCCAACGATTGACGGTAAACCCGTCCGGGGACTTGTCTCCCTCCTGGTCTCCCAATGGGAGAGACCTGGTATTTGTGTCGGACCGGGGCGGCGGACCCCAGCTGTTCCTGATGGGCTCAGATGGGACGAATGTGCGTCGGCTGACGTTTGAAGGCGATTATAATGCTGCACCGGCTTGGTCGCCGAGGGGGAACTGGATTGCGTATGTGTGCCGGACGCAAAAAGAATACAAGCTCTGTGTCATTTCGCCGGACGGGCAAAAGCGAATGCAACTGACGACAGGGCCTGGCGTCGATGATTCGCCCTCTTGGTCGCCGGACGGCCGGCACCTGGTGTTCAGTTCGACGGCCGATGGAAAGAGCCATATCTATATGATCGATGCCGATGGTAAAGACATCGAACGTCTCACGTTTCAAGGAACTCATAATAGTGCACCCTCATGGTCCCCGGCATCGTGACCGTATCGGATGAATGAAGGCAAAGGGCCGAGATTATTCACGTAGAAAAAGGAGAAGGATGAAATGAACAAGACGATGTGTACATACGCTGTGGCGCTAGTGGCGAGCATGGCATTGATTGGCCTGTCCGGCTGCTCCAAAAAATCCGTGCAATCCGGCGGCGATTCGCAGTCCACTCAAGGGACGGCGAAGGGTGGCGGCGCCGGCGGCTATCCGGATACAGGAGTGCAGTCCGGTGGCGGCGGGCTTCGGGGTCTCGACAAGAACCCTTCAGAAGAGCGTGTCGGCAGTGGCACGATGCTGGCCAAGGTCGATCCTTCCAGCAATGCCGGACGACAATTGGATGAGATTCGCGCCGAACAGGCTGCTTCAGCCGCGGCGGGCTTACGGGATGTGTTTTTCGCCTACGATAGCTGGACGATTTCCGAGGAAGGGCGTCAGGCATTGAGCCGCGATGCGGAGTGGATAAAGTCCAATCCGAACGTGTCGCTCAAGGTCGAGGGGCACTGTGACGAGCGCGGAACGTCCGCCTACAACCTGGTGCTCGGTGAAAAGCGGGCGAAGGCCGCGCGGAACTATCTGGTCGAACTCGGTGTCGGTGCCAATCGCCTCTCCGTAGTGTCGTATGGGAAAGAGCGTCCGACCTGCTCCGAACATGCGGAGTCGTGCTACCAGCAGAATCGCCGTGGGCATATTGTGGTGAAGAGCGGAAAGTAGGAGGCGCGCTCTTTATCTCAACGGTTGTGACTCCGTTGTTCGAAAAGAGAGGACAGGATATTCCTTTATCATAGTGGGTGGAACAATGTGGAACCATTCGGATACAAAGGGAGCCTGGACGACGGTCTGTACGATCTTTATCCTGTTGTCGACCGGTTGCGTTGCCCAGCAGGCGGATCTCAAGCAGACGGAGAAGAATCTTCAGCAGCGCATCAAGCAGTCGAGCGATGAGCTGGCACAGACCCGCGCGCGACAGGGGCAGGAGATTTCGGTGCTTCGGGAGCAGGAGTTGCCGCAGTTGCGCGGTGAGTTGGAGCGGGCGTTGCACCAAGCTCAGGAGCTTCGGGGCAAACAGGAAGATCTCAAGCAACGTTCTATGCAGCTCGAGCAGCAGACCAAACGGCTCGAGCAGTTGGCCGCCAAGCTGGAGGCGGATAGTGCCACTCGGTATAACCAGGTGCGCGAGAGCCTCAATGCGCAAGATGTCAAAAATAAACAGGATCGCGATCAGCTCCGCATGGACGTGAACACCCGTCTTGATGACGTGAGTCGACAGATGGAGGTGGTGCGGAGAGAGATCATCGAGGTTGTGCAGAAGACAAATAGCGGGCTCGCTAAGAATCTCGATGTACGTTTGGATGAGCAGTATAAGACGTTGGCAGGATTGAACGAACGGATCAGCCAAGAAGAACAGGCAGGGAAGGCGTCGACCACCCATATCAATGAGATGAATAAAGCCGTGACCGGTCATTTGGGGGAGGTCAATAAGAGCGTCGCCTCTGTCGCGCAGAAGTTTGCTGCTCGCTTCGAAGAGCAGGACCGTCGTCTGGATGCCCTCTCCAAGGTTCTTGACCAGATCGCGCAGGATGGGCGTGTGCGAGGGGGAAACAAGGCAGGGGCGCGTCCGTCAACCACGAAGCCAGCCCATCGACCGACATTGGCTCCAGTATCTGAAGCTCCAAAGGTGGAGGAGGAAACGCTTGCGGCCTCGCTCCCTGCGCAGACCGAAGTAGAACCATCGACTGAAGGGGTCGCGTCGGCGGTCGAATCCGAGGACCTGACTCGCCCGCAAGTCAGCCAGAGTGGAGAACGTCCCGACCGAGTCGAGTACGAACGTCTGCTGGCTCTGTTTCGTGACGGAGATTTGGACGGAGCACGGCAGGGGTTTGCGACATTCCTGCGCGACTATGAGAATTCCGAGCTGTCTCCAAATGCGCGCTATTGGCTCGGTGAATCGCACTACGGGAAGAAAGATTACAGACAGGCGATCGATTCCTACGACCGAGTCGAGCTGGATTTCCCCCGGAGCGAGAAAGCACCGGCGGCGATCTTGAAAAAGGGGTATGCCTACCTGGCGATGAAAGATAAGAAGCGCGCTTCTTCGGCTTTCACCCAGGTGGTGACGGTGTATCCGCGGAGTCCAGAGGCAGGGAAAGCGTCCGATAAATTAGCCCAGTTGAAGGAGTCGCGATAAACGTGATGCGTAAGAAAATAGGATCGAGGAGTGCGGTCGTTCTCATAGCCGGGGCGATGTTGTGGCTCACCGGATGTGCCAACCACGCGGATTTTGTGGAGGTGCGTGACCACTTGTCGGCGATGTCGAAGTCTCAAGATCAAGATCAAAAGCGGCTGGATGCGCTGCAACGACGGTTGGAATCTCTGGAACGGGTAAAGGATAACGAATCCGCCAGACAGAAGTTCGACCCGAGGTTCGATGAACTGTCTGTACGGATCCAAAAGTTGGAAGGACGGCTGGCCAAGTCTGATGAGGTGTTGGGCATTCCGGTTGCGCCCAGGGTGGAGCCAGCCCCTGGGGAACCTCCTCGTTTCGCTAAACCACAGAAACCTGGCTTTCCGATGGATGCGCCGTCCATGGTACCAGGGGCTCCTACGATTACCCCGACATCGGCATTCAACCTCGCGTACAATGACTATCTCAACGGGAAATACGATCTTGCCGTGGCAGGCTTTCAGCGGTTTGTGAAAGACTTTCCCGGTACGTCGCTCACACCGAATGCCTATTACTGGTTGGGAGAGTCTTCCTATCAGCAGAAAGATTATATGCGCGCGATGCAATCGTTCGAGTATCTCACGACGGAATATCCTGGGAATGAGAAGGTTCCTGCGGCGCTCTTCAAATCTGGGCTCGCAGCAGGGGAAACCGGAGATCTCGCCAAATCGAAAAAGAATCTCAAACGGGTCATCGAAGAGTTTCCCACGTCGGATGAGGCGAAGTTGGCCAAGAATAAACTGGCAGACATTCGATGATCGGACGTCCGTCGAGACGGTTCCCGGTGGCTTCCTTGTTTTCGGCGTTCCCTGGGGTCTAACTTCATGCCTGCCGCCAGTTGTTCGGCTAAGATCCATATCCTCCCAGGCGATGTAGTCAGCCGCATTGCAGCAGGCGAGGTTGTCGAGCGCCCTGCCGCAGTCGTGAAAGAATTACTGGACAATAGCCTGGACGCAGGGGGACTGCATATCACAGTCGATGTCAAGGATGGCGGCAGCACCCTCATTCGCGTCACGGACGATGGAGAGGGAATCAGTCGCGCCGATCTTTCCCTGGCGTTCGAGAGGCATGCTACCAGTAAGCTGAGGTCCGATCGGGACCTCGCCTCGGTGACAACGATGGGCTTTCGCGGCGAGGCGTTACCGAGTATCGCGTCCGTTTCCCATGTGTCGGTGACGACCGCGACGAGGCAGGATACAGTGGGATCGCAGCTCGCTCTGATCGCAGGAGCTGGCGGCTCGATTGTGGATGCACCCGCTGTGCCTGGTACCAGAATCGACGTGTCCAATCTCTTTTTCAATCAGCCGGCCAGAAGGAAGTTCCTGAAATCCGCCACGACCGAGTTCTCCCATATCAGTCATGTCGTACAACTCGCAGGCCTCGCCTGGCCATCGGTGCATTTCCGCCTGACCCATAACGGCCAGGAGATTCTTAATTATCCTGCCGTGACAACAGATCGTGACCGCATCCTCCAAGTCTATCGCCAGACGTTTCTCGATAGGACTATTGAGATGCGAGGTCGGGCAGGGGGATTGTCGATTCGAGGCGTGATGATCGATCCTGTCGACGCACGGTCCTCGCGGACGCCGCAGGAATTGTTTGTGAACCGTCGGCCCGTTCGCAACGCGACTGTGTTTCATGCGGTTATGGACGGGTATGGATCGTTTTTGGCCAAGGGACATCATCCGACGTTCGTACTTTTTCTGGATATCGAACCGGACCGACTCGATGTCAATGTGCATCCCACCAAGAAGGAAGTCCGTTTTGCAGATACGGAAGCCCTTCACCTGTTAGTGCGTCAATCGGTTCGTCATGCGCTCGATGGGTCGGAGCGAAAGGTCGTGCTGGGTCTTACACAGGAGAGGTTGCCGAAGACTGCATCGTTAAGAGCTGCACACCAGGAGGCCTCGATCGCCGTTCTAAAAAATGACTCCAAGATCGGGATAAAGGATTCAGCGTCCCTTTCCGGTATCGTCGAGGGACATCAGTTAGCCTTCGCCCACGAAGCAGCCGCAACCTATCGGCGGGCAGAGCAACCGGATATCCTGCCGCTCGGACAAATTCTCCGGACCTATCTCGTGGCGCAGGTAGGCGATGAGCTACAAGTGATCGATCAACATACGGCTCACGAACGGGTTCTCTTCCAACGGCTTTGGCGGGGATGGCAGAGCCGGGACATTCCATCGCAGCCGCTCTTGATTCCCGAACCGATCGAGCTGTCGGCGGCGCAGACGGTACTGTTGCTCAAGCGCCGCGATGATTTGGAAAAACTTGGCCTCCTGATCGAACCGTTTGGCGCAACCGCGGTGGCGATTTGCGGAGTGCCGGTCGGACTTGGCAAGGTAGATGCGGCTGTCTTGGTGCAGGATTTACTCGAGGATTTAACCGAGTGGGAGAGTGCCTCGTCTCTGGACCTACGGGTCCAACCAGTTTTAGCCTCACTGGCTTGTCATGGAGCGGTGCGTGCCGGACGCGCCTTGGCGCTTCCTGAGATTCAGCAAGTGATTCACGATTGGGTGCAGGAAGGGCTGATTATGACCTGCCCGCATGGGCGCCGCACGGCGTTTCGCCTGTCGACGGGTGAGCTCGCCAAACTGTTCGGACGGGTTGGATGGTCATGATGGCCATCCCAGCGAGAGCGACCTACTGTCTCTCGGAGAAGCAGGTCCGTCTCAAACCCATCGTCGTGATCGTTGGCCCGACTGCGGTGGGGAAGAGCCGTATCGCGATCGAGGTGGCCAAGGCTTTCGAAACCGAAGTGCTCACGGCAGATTCCCGACAAGTGTATCGTGGGATGGATATTGGGACGGATAAGCCGATCCCGGATGAGCGACAGGCAATTCCCCATCGGCTGATCGATCTCGTCAATCCTGATGAATCGTTTAATGCAGGGTTGTATCGACGCCAGGCGCTCGATGAGATCGAACGCCTCTATCGAGATCGCCGTCTTCCCCTGGTCGTGGGTGGGACGGGGCTGTATGTGAGGACTCTCCTCAAGGGCTTGTGTGGCGCGCCACCGGCCGATCCGATCCTGCGCGAGACCCTGCGGCAGGAGGCAAAAGAGCAGGGGTGCGATCGCCTCTATGCTCGACTTGTGGCGGTTGACCCTACGGCCGCGGCACGGCTGCATCCTCGTGACGAATCGAAAGTGATCCGTGCGCTGGAGGTGTACCAGTTGTCCGGTCGTCGGATGTCGGAGTTTCAACAGGAGCATGGGTTCGATGAGCAGCCATTTTCCGCCCTGATCATCGGTTTGAACCGGAATCGCGACCTGCTGTATCGACGTATCGAGGGCCGGATCGATTGGCAATTGGCGCATGGATTGATGGAAGAAACAAAACAGCTCCTGGACCAAGGGTACCGTCTTAACTGTGCCGCCATGAAGGGCTTGGGGTATCGCCACGTGGCAGAGCACTGGGCCGGCGAGTATGATGCAGTTGAAATGGTTCGGCGCTTCAAACGCGACACGAGACATTATGCCAAACGACAAATGACGTGGTTTCGAAAGGAACCGGGGATTCAGTGGTTGACGATTGAGGAGTCGGAGACCGCTCAACAGACGGGAGCGCTGGTGATTGGACAGGCGGATCGGTTCCTCGCCGCCCTTGGGGGCCAGGGATGACAGGGCAGGGGAAGGCAGGATCTGCAGATATCGGAATCATCGGCGGCAGTGGACTCTACGAGATCGAGGGGCTTCGAAAGGTCAGGGAAGTGGTCGTCAAGACTCCCTTCGGGACTCCTTCCGACAAGGTGCTGCTTGGCGAGTTGGAGGGGAATCGTATCGCGTTTCTCTCGCGGCACGGACGCGGCCATCGGATCAATCCTTCGGAAATCAACTATCGCGCGAATATCTACGCGCTCAAGTTTCTCGGGGTTCGGCGGGTGATTTCTGTAAGTGCGGTTGGGAGTATGAAGGAGTCGATCAAGCCTGGAGACGTAGTGTTGCCGGATCAGTTTATCGATCTCACCAAACGGCGAGTGTCGACCTTCTTCGAGGGAGGGGTCGTAGCGCATGTGGCGTTTGGCGATCCGGTCTGTTCCTCGCTCGGGGCGGCAGTGTTGGGGGCGGCCCGTACGGTCGGCGCCACGGTGCATCAGGGCGGTGTCTATCTCTGTATCGAAGGGCCGCAGTTTTCGACCAAAGGGGAGTCACGGCTCTACCGTCAGTGGGGCGTGAGCGTGATCGGGATGACGAACCTCCCTGAGGCCAAGCTTGCACGAGAGGCAGAGCTCTGTTACTCCACAGTGGCCTTGGCGACGGATTACGATTGTTGGCATGAGACGGAAGAGCCTGTCACTGTCGAGGCGATCTTGACCACGCTTCGTCAGAATGTCACGCTTGCCAAGCGGCTGTTGCGGGCGGCGCTGCCTGCGGTGGTCGACGTGAAATTGTGCAATTGTCAGCGCGCGTTGCAGGATGCCATTATCACGGCGCCGGATCGGATACCGGCTTCGCTTCGACGGAAGCTGGCGCTGTTGATCGATCGGGTTATTCCGGTGAAGAAAGGGATTCGTTAAGACATGGGAAAGTTGCTCGTCGTTGGATCGGTCGCATTAGATACGGTGAAGACACCTTTTGGAGAGGTCAGCGAGGTGCTTGGAGGTTCGGCCACCTATTTTTCAACCGCCGCCAGCTACTTCACCAGCGTCGACCTCATCGCAGTCGTGGGGGAAGATTTCCCTCCGCAGCACTTGGCCTTCCTCAAGAGCCGCGGTATCGACGTATCGGGGTTGGAGCGGAGACCCGGAGCGACCTTCCGATGGAAGGGAGAGTACACGCATCAGTTGAATGAAGCCCATACGCTCGATACAAAACTCAACGTATTCGAAACCTTTCGACCGAAGATTCCCGAGGCCTATCGATCTCCAGATCTATTGTTCTTGGGCAATATCGATCCGGAGCTGCAATTGGATGTGTTGCAGAAGCTTTCACGTCCGCCCTTGGTCGCGTGCGATACCATGAACTTTTGGATCAATGGCAAGCGGGATGCGTTGTGGCGGGTCTTGGAGCGAGTGGATATTCTGATCATCAACGACGGAGAGGCCCGGGCGCTCGGCGAAGATTCGAATCTGGTGAAGGTTGCACAAAAGGTACTTGCGCGTGGGCCCAAGCACCTCATCATCAAGCGTGGGGAATATGGGGTCCTGATGTTCACGGAGAAACAGGTGTTCGGAGCCCCGGCCTTTCCGCTTGAAGATGTGCGCGATCCAACCGGCGCGGGGGACACCTTCGCCGGCGGCTTCCTGGGCTACTTGACGGCTACAGGTAATCGTTCGATGGAGGCCTTCAAGCAAGCGATTATCTTCGGGAGCGTCATGGCCTCATTTACGGTAGAAGCCTTTAGTCTTGACCGTTTGCGAATCCTGGACTACAAAGAGATTCAAGAACGGTTTCGAGCCTTTAAGCAGTTGACTCATTTCGAGGACATTTCGTGACGCGGATTCATTTTGCGGGTTCGATTGTTCGGTCGCTCGCATGGCCGTTGCTTGCTGTGCCCTTGTTCATCGGATGGTTGCCCGGCTGTGCGACCTCGGAAGGTTCGATACAGAAATCAAAGGGATACTACCAGGAAGGCGTTGCGAGTCTGGAGCAAGATCAGCAAAAGGCCTTTGTGTCGTTTCAAAAAGCCGTGCAGCTCGACCCGCGCAACAAAGAGGCGCGATACGGGCTCGGTCATATTTTGGCGCAACAGGGTAAATTGTCTCAAGCCGAAGATGAATTGAAAGCCGCAACGGCCATTGATGATAGTTATTCTGAAGCCTATACCTATTTGGGCCAGGTCTTGGAGAAACAGGGGCGGTGGACGGAAGCGATCGCCGCATTCCGTCAGGCTCTGACCAATCCCTTGTATACGACTCCGGACTTGGCCCGATTCCATCTCGGACGGTCGCTGGCCCACGAGAGTGACTACCAAGGTGCGATGGAAGCGTTTGAGGATGCCCTCGTGATCAATCCGCCCAACGTTCCCCCCGCGTTATTGCACTTAGAGTTAGGGCGTGCCTATTACAAGTTGGGGTTCGAACGGCGCGCAAAAGAAGCGCTGACGAAGGTGACGACACTCGACAAGGGCGGCGAGTCTGCCGCAGCCGCGAAGGAACTCTTGACAAGGATCAAGCCATAGAGAGATACCCATGGAACCGATCGGCGAATTTTTCAAGCAAGTGCGAGAGACGAAGGGCCTTACCATCGACGAAGTCGCATCCAAGACGCGAATTCGAACCGATTTTGTCAAGGCTTTGGAAGATGGGAACTTTGCCAAGTTGCCCGATCAGGTGTTTGCACGGGGCTTTGTCCGGTCCTATGCCCGGTCCCTTGGGCTCGATGAAGAGGATGCAATCCATCGATTCGCTCAGTCGGCTGGCACCTATTACGATAAACAAGCCGAGCGGGAACGGTTAAGAGTTAGGCAGGCGGAAGAAGAGCGGAAGCGTCAAGTCAATCGAAAGGCTGTCGCGATCGCGATCGGTCTTGCGGTTCTCACGCTCATATTTCTCTTAAGCCGCGAGCAGTCGTCGCTCTTGGTCCGTCGTTCGAGCACAGAGGCTTCCTCTTCCTCGTCCAAGCGAACCGTTCCCACGACTCCAGAAACCCAGGACGCGCCGCCGAGCAAGCTGGCTGAGGAGATCCTTCCGGATCCCAAGACGAAGCCGAGCGAATCCCCTGTCGTGGCAGCTGAGGCGCGGGTGGAACATAATGTGGAGCCGGCAACCAAGCCGGTAGTCACAGCTTCGACTACGCCGGCACTAGCGGCCCCGAATCCTTCGTCGCTGGGGAGTGACGGGCCGCTGGGAGGGATTTCACTCGAGGGGTCTGCAGCGGCAGAGGGCCAGTTGGCGCTGGAACTTGAAGCGATAGAGCTGAGTTGGGTCGTTGTTCAAATCGATGGGGGGAGCCCCCAGGAGGTCTTGCTGAGACCTGGAGAAAAATCCACATGGAAAGGTCAGGACCAATTTACCTTGACGCTTGGCAATGCCGGGGGTGTCAAAGCCGAGCTCAACGGTGTGCCTCAGAAGCCCTTCGGTCCGAGCGGCAAAGTTGCACGTGATGTCGTCATCAAACGATAACCGCCATCTAGCAGGATGCTGAAAAAGTTCGCCAGCGTCGTTCTCGGCCCGTCGAAATCCTCAACGTACCCCAGAGGGTACGCCTCCGGTTTCGACTCGCCTGCGGCCTTGCTGAACGGCCTTTTTGAGCATCTTGCGGGAACGTTCTGCTGCTGTGGCACACGTGCGGACCCTCGAAGTTCTCGCGTGCCAACGTAGTTTTCACGCAACCTACTAGCACCGTCCATTCGGTAACAGCACAGTTTCTTCGTTACCTGTCTTGGTGGCGTCTCGTCCATTCAAATCCAACGCCGAGGGCTGCACAGGAATACAGTATTGAAGAGTGGGGCGTCGCAGTAGTGACTGAGGCACAATAGTGTCACCATTTTTGAGTTTCCGCGATTTCTGGGGTGGGAAATGCTCTTAACTGGCTGGAATAGGGTGTCTCGCCCTCTGTTGGTTCTGGCATGAGCTTTGATAGTTATTCAGTGTGAATGAAAGAAGGCCGTTACAGTGGAAGTGCGCATGAGACCGGGAACGACCATGAGGGAGTGCGGTGTTTTGAGAGTATCCTGGTGTGCGATGGATTGCTTGACAGGAGTGGAAGGCCATTGTTATATTCCCCGCGTTTTATCGGTTTGATCTGGACCTTATGAACGCAGCCAAGAGGCTGGCTTCATGTGCGGTGGTTAAACACAAAGGAGGAGTCTAATGGGGCATTTTTCTAAGTTTTTGGGAATCAGCGCAGCGCTGATGCTGTTGTCGGTTTCGGCGTACGCAGGTGAAGAAAAGGACCCGCTGAAGGCCCGCGTTCCGGCGGATCAGATGGCCGACGCCAGGGCCATGAAGAATCCAGTGGCTGTGACTCCCGAAAATATCGCCAAAGGAAAGGCAATATTCGAGGGAAAGGGCACTTGTTTCAATTGCCATGGTAGGGACGGAGATGGTATGGGCGAGGCCGGCAAGATTCTGAATCCTGCCCCCCGCAATTTCACGAACTGCAAGTTCCATAAGAAACGGAAAGACGGCGAGCTCTTCTGGGTGATCAAGAATGGGAGCGCAGGCACGGGTATGGTGCCTTTGATCCCAGCTGCAGTCACCGAAGAGGAAGCCTGGTTGGTGATCAACTACGAGCGGAGCTTCTGCAAGGATAAAGAGTAGTCTCACCGTAGCTGTGAGTTCCAGAGGGTGGGGGATCGAATCCTCCACCCTCTTTTATTTGGCGCGCCCAGCATGGGCGCGATCCTGGAGGTGCAAGTCCTCTCGCGAGCGGACCATCGCGAGCGAAATGACGCGCTACGGCGCGAGGGGGCCCGAAAAATCGATGGCGAATATCGTGGCTGGGGACTTAGAGGGAGTGTGTAGGTGGGTACTGTAAGGATGAGTATCCGTCCAGGAGTCGAAAGCGAGAGTTTTTCATCGCGACACGTAATAAAGGGGGATGGTGCAGCACGGAGTTATTCGCAGGTTGTATAGTTCGACGTGCGACAGGTTTGAGCCATTGCCTGCGCTTGAGAGAGCTGTGCCGGAGTCATCTTTTTTGCTAACTCGTTAATCAGCGCACCTGCCGTAGCCTCACCATTTAACAGGGCGAGGCTTTCCCACATATGAGCCTTCACGGCATCCTGTGGTACGCCGAGTCCATTCGCATACATCCAGCCTAAGCCCTTTTGTCCCTCAGCATGTCCCTGTTCGGCGGCTTTACGGTACCAGGCCACAGCTTGGGCGTCGCTCTGCGGCACGCCTTTGCCGCGCCGATACTTGAAGCCTAACAGGGCTTGCGCCCCGGCATGCCCCTGGTCAGCGGCTTTACTGAACCACGCGACGGCTTCGCTGTCGCTCTGCGGCACGCCCAGTCCGTTGGCATACATCTGCCCCAGATTGAACTGCCCCATGACGTTGCCCTGGTCGGCGGCTTTACGGTACCAAGCAACGGCGTCGCTGTCGCTCTGGGGTACGCCTCTGCCACGCTGATACATGTAACCCAAAAAGGCTTGCCCCACGGCATGTCCCTGGTCGGCGGCCTTGCGGTACCAAGCAACGGCGTTGCTGTCGCTCTGGGGTACGCCTTTGCCATTCTGATACAGGTAGCCCAAATAGGCCTGCTCGACCGCACCTCCCTTCTCGGCAGCTTTACGGTAGAGGGCCAGGGTTTCCGCATTGATCGGAGGCAGGCTCTGCCCATTCACATATGTGACGCCTACATTGGCTTGCCCAAGAGCATAGTCCTGAGCGGCGGCTTTGCCGTATCCAGCAAGGACAACCCTCTTGCCTTGCGGCACATCACGCCCAGGTGAGCTATGAACCTTCACGATCTGAGCATGAGAAGGATCTGCGACGTCCGAGGTATGACTACAGCCGAGGAATGTTGCCAGTAGAACGAACGGAATTGGATGGAACATACACACCTATTTCGAGTGACCGAGAATGGTCCACCCCTGCTGCAATCTCCAAGGTTCATTTTATGTGTAAATGACGATTGATGGGACAGGACTTAGAGGGTAGTGTAGTCGATATGAGCGGCCTTACAAGGAATAAATAAATATCGGGAGATATCATCTCGCGCTATTCAGTGCGGCGTCTTGGCTATCACGAACATCAGGCCCAAACATGTTGCCCGGAAGACGACTCCTTGTTCAACGGCCGTATGGTACGAGGCGCCGGCTTCCTGATCGTCTTGCAGGGTGCCATGTCTGCGGACATACATAGAACCAGAGCAGCCTGCGCTCCAGCATGTCCCTGCTCAGCCGCTTTACGGAACCACACGGCTGCTTCCTGCTCGCTCTGCGGTACGCCCTGTCCGTAGAGAAACATCATGCCCAGTTCAAATTGACCACTTGCGTCGCCTCGCTCCGCCAGTTTGCAGTACTGATTGAACAACTCCGCATAGTGTTGGTGAGCACCGGGTTTCTTCGTCGCGCATTTCCGATGTTGCTGTGTCATTCGCTTCATTGGTCATGCTCCTTTTTGCAAAGTTGGGTGAGCACCATTGCTGAACGAAGAACCCGTTGGACCACCACTGTTTCCCTTGGAGCTCAGTATAGCCCGCTCTCTATAGAGAGCTATTCCCTGTTCGTAGGGTGTCGTTGGATAGATGCATCGACCGATGGAGTTGCCTATTCCATCTCATCGGACGGAGGAGCTATTGTGTGAATGGCAATCCGGTGAGATGAATCGTGGAAATTCTCTGCGAGGGATTTTGCTAGGAGCCTGTCCGACATTGCCTTCGTGACGAGGCAAAGGAGGTCGGCCAGATGAGCGGCGCAAGGCTTGAAAAAACCGGAG
>NEWP02000027.1:135621-175496 GCA_002869895.2 Nitrospira sp. CG24E
CGATTAACGTCTTCGAAGAAGTTCCCGGTGGCATTACCGGAGGGGCCACACCCGTTCCCATCCCGAACACGGAAGTTAAGCCCTCCAAGGCCGATGATACTGCTGCTGTGAGGCAGTGGGAAAGTAGGACGCTGCCGGGTTATAAAAGGCCGGTCAGGTTGAAAAACCTGACCGGCTTTTTCTTTTATAGCCCGGCAGCGTCTAAAAGAAAGTCGATAGAATTTATCCGGCGACGATAATACGATAAAGCGATAAATAGTCGCCGGCACAAGCAAGCTCGATTTGGACCTCTGCCGGGTTACATAAAAGAGCTCTGTGATCTTGCCCTAGTTTTGTGGACACCTCATACTGCCCGATACGAGGTGTCGCATGAATGGAACTCGGCGAGTGTATACGCAAGAGTTTAAGCAGGACGCCGTGGCCTTGGTCGCGCGGCATGACAAACCGGCTGAGCAGGTGGCGCGAGAGTTGGGAATTGATCCCTCCCCCCTACGTCGGTGGCGGCGAACTCGCACCGCTGGTGGAAGAATTCCGCCAAGTGGTTGCACGCCGCGCTGCCCACACGCGACTACGACCGCAGGGGAGTACCGAGACTTGCTGCGTGACCGCAACCCACCGAACCGCCGGATACGGACACGTACGTTCGGTGGTGTGGGAGGGGATCAGCGAACGACCCGCTAATCCCCTCCCCGATTCTTCCGATCATAACGCGGTGAAAAGGGCTTTCCACTGCATGGTGAGACATCAGTCGACAAGTATGATGCCCGAGAACGATTGCGTTATGTTGTCCCAAAGTTCGGCAAGTAAGGAGAGTAACTGTACGACCGCCCGCTTAGTGGCCTTCAGTAGCCTGGATCACAGCAGTCTTCGTCAATATCAAGGCAGCGGAGGGGTCGGTCGAGCGGATTGCCGGAACAGCGAATGGACGTTGTTCCTGGTTCTGATAGGTCTTTGATGCCCACCGCACTTTCTGACTGAGATAGGCCACTGTTTCGCTGAGTGTCACCTCTCCATCTCGATTCGTGTCGGCTTCGCCCCGCAGTGCCCGCAGCAGATAGTAGGTGAATAGTCCATGCCGATGCTGGCTATCCTCCAGCCCCTGCATGATTTCGCCGGTTCCGATGACGTGGATCGTGGAACTTTCTGTGGGACTCCATTGAGGGAGGGCGGTCTTATGTCGCTTATCCGGTCCCATAGGCACCACAATGCCATCGAACAGGAACAGGGTATGTTTCGCTCTTAGACGAGTCAGTGCTGCCTCCAAATTCTTGAGTGGGTAAGCCCGCGAGGGAGTCATGACGGTCCCATCGTGTGGGACCAAGAACACCTCTCCCGTTGAAGAGACCGAAACCACACCGGCGAAATAGACGATGACAACTGCGTCATTATTCATGAGAGGTGGCAGCCAATCCAGCAGGGCTTCATCAATGTCGGAGCGTATCGCCTTCCAGTCCTGCAGCAGACGAACATTGGCGGCAGGCAACCCACCGAGGGACTGAAAATAGTTCGAGACCGTCTCGGCATCCAGGGAAGCAGACTGACGGGATTGAGCTTGCTGATCGCGATAGGACCCGATCCCAATTGAAAGCAAGTAGGTATGGGGCTGTCGAAATTCTGTTGCGACAACAGGGATTTGATCCACGTCGTCGGATTTGCTGCTGGCTGGCTGGATCGATAGAGCCAGGGTTTGAGGTGGCGGTTGAGTGTTGATTGCTGCATCAGAGACTGATACGTGAATCTCGGCTCTTTGCTGCTGGATGGACTGCGGCAACGTCGCCTCGAATTCGATCGAGCGGGATTGGCCTGGTTGCAGTCGCCCAACTGCCAGCCTGGTGGTCGGAAATCTGGCGAGCACCGAGGCGGTTCCCGTCAAGGTTGCCGTGATACCCCGGAGCTCTTGATCCCCTCCGTTCATGAGGCTGATACGCACCAGAATGCGCTCGCCTCCTTCAAAGACCAAATTGCCGTTCCCATCCAGGACCGTAGCCTTAAACGAGAGCGCCGATCGAGCGGGGTCGGTTGGGAATGGCACTGTCGGTGCAAGTGGTTTCGCGGGCGATGCTGTTGCCGGTGCTGGAGCGATTCCATCCGTCGCTGCCACCTGAGTCCTGGCCGCGCGTATGAATTGCGTCGAAAAGGCGACTCCGGCGTCATGCACAAACTCTCCGATATTGCCGTAATCGCATCGGCGCTGGCTCGCTTCAAGAATAAGCCGTTGGTGGTGTGCGACAGAAATGGTCTGTTGGCCAAACTCCTTCCCCGCGGCATCCTTAAAGGTCAAGAGTGTTTCGATGGTCATGTCTATTGGTATGCGATCGTACACAGTATCGGCCCAGAGTTTGAAACTTGAACGTTGGAGCGCGATCACAATCTCTGTGTCGGGCCGGATCGGTGCGGCAATTCCACCGGCGACGGTCACGGTCGTAAAGTTTTGAGAAGCTGCGTCAATCATGATCGATTCGATCTCTTCTCCTACAGGAAGTTCGTGTGGGCTATTGCACCCATCGATATACTGCATCTTCAGCTTGGTGAAGGATGGCTCGAAGGTCAGCTTGACCGAATTGCCAAGCCGCGGGCCCATGTTGGGTATGGGGGTTCGACTAAATGCGGAAGTCAGCTTCTCGCATCCTCCAAGCCCGCTCACGGTCACGATGAGACAGAGGAGTAGGGCCCCATGCCTCGTGAGTCGTTGAAGCGAGCCTGGTTGGTGTCGTTCGAGGATCATGACCGGGGGAAGCTGTTTGTCGTGATGGATGTGGCGACTATCCTACAAGCCGCGACCGTACCGAAATGTCAGACTAAATGCAACTTGACGCTGGGCGGTATAACTGTAAAGGAGGTTTGGTGTTTCGTGCGTGAGCAGCCATGGAATTAAGAAGATGAGGAGGGCAGAGTGGTCATCATCCAGGTGCAATAATCTGAGGGAGAGTGAAAGAAGGGGGTTTTCTTTATTGTGGAGGAATCTCGAATCGGCCGACTGAGGCTGGATAAAATTTCCGTGTATGTGGCGGAGAATCATAATAGCCGTTGGCCCCGTTCCGTCGGATGATCGCCATTTCACGTAAGGTGGCGAGAGTATCTTTGAATACGTGAAACTTTGAGTTGGGCTGGTGAGACCAATTCACCGGAATTTCTGCGATGCGGTATCCGCGCTGTTGCGCGACATAGAGCAATTCGAGATCGAACCCATAGCCGTCGATTGAGGAGACCCCAAAAAGATCCGCTGCCACCTTTTGACGAAAGAGCTTGAATCCGCATTGTGTGTCGGTAACCCCTTTCAGGCTACTCTGTCGCACAAGCGAATTAAATAGAGTGGTTAAAACTGTTCGATACCAGCGGGTCTGGACCCTATAGCCTGGTAATTGAGAGGCGAGGGCACGAGACCCAATCGCCATATCGGCACCGGTCGCAATGGCCTGTTCAAGTCGGGCGAGTTCCTGAATCGGAGTGGCGCCGTCTGCATCGGCAAATAGTTGTAGCCGGCCGACGGCGGACTGCATGCCTCGCCGCACGGCCGCGCCTTTACCCCGGCGTCGTGCTGTACGGAGTAACTCAATTTCTGTGGCTGACGAAGCCAGTGTTTCGACAACGGAGGCTGTGGCATCGGTACTGCCATCGTCGACCACAAGGATCTCGTAGGGCTGTCCCCGGTCTTGCATGTATGAGGTAATACTTCGAAGGTAAGGAAGAATGCGAGCGGCCTCGTTATAGGCAGGAAGGATGACGGACCATTGGATAGGGCCTGAGATGTTCTGGTAGGGCATAAGAAGCCAGCCTTATTCAGTGAGCCATGGCGGAGCCAGACCAGCGCGTAACTCAAGAATGTTAACGGGCTATAGGTGGGATTGCAAGGGGGGCTCGTCGATGGGCTTGACAGATCCGTTGATGGGGAACGAACGTGAAAGCTATGAGGGTGCGAAACGAAGGATGCGCTTGCGGCCCAGAGGTGGAGGATGCGTCATCGGCTCATTCGGCTCAGTCTTATGCTGAGTGCGGTGTTCCTGGGTGCCGGTCCGACCGTGACCGGTCTCTCTACTATAGGTGGACGGCCTATGGCTATCTGCATCGTTCACGACGCCTGTGACGCAGATTTCATTTTCGCGAGCGACGAGTTGCTGACGTTACGTTACCAGCGACAATATCCTTCTCGGGCGCTGTTCGACAGGATCTGACGGGGATGAGTTAGTCTTTGAAGCCCTCACAACTGTAGTGTACAATACACCGTTCAGCTCATAATATTGCGTTGGTTTAACCCTGTGGAGGAACGCCGTTATGGTCATCCGGAGTAAGGGCGGGAATGTCCGAGGTCTTGTCGCAGGTATCGGTCTGGTCATGAGTGCCTTCGCATTGACTGTCTTGCCGAACGAACCGACAGCCATCGCTGCTGGAGTTCCAGCCGGGCTGACCCAAGGATTTTCAGAGATCGTCAAGCAGGTTACGCCGGCAGTGGTGAATATCGCGGTGACTGGAGGGGATAAAAGCGGGGGGCGAGGCAGGAGATCTCCGTTACCGCCGGGTCCTTTCGATGGACCTCCGGGTGAAGAAGCGCCAGGTGGAGAACTTCCAACTCCTCCACCGATGCCTCCAGGTGGAGGGCATGGACGTCCCGATCAGAGCGCCGGATCCGGTGTCATTGTTGATCCGTCCGGATTCATTGTGACCAACAACCATGTGGTCGAGGGTGCGACGCAAATTACCGTCACCCTCAGCGATCGACGTGAGTTCAGTGCGAAAGTAGTGGGAACCGATCCAAAAACGGATCTGGCTGTCGTCAAGATTGATGCGAAGAATCTTCCAGCCTTGAAATGGGCTGAGTATGAGAAATTGCAGGTTGGCGATCTTGTGTTGGCAGTCGGCAGTCCGTTCGGCCTCAGCTCGACGGTGACGCTAGGCATTATCAGCGCGTTGGGACGCGGCAATGTCGGCATTGCCGACTATGAAGATTTCATTCAGACCGATGCCGCAATCAATCCGGGAAATTCCGGCGGGGCGCTGGTCAATTTGAACGGCGAACTTATCGGGATCAATACGGCAATCTTTTCAAGAACCGGCGGATCGGAGGGGATTGGATTCGCCATTCCCAGCAGTATCGCATTGGACATTGTGGAGAGTCTGCAAAAGACCGGTAAGGTCGTGCGCGGCTGGATGGGTGTCGCGATTCAAGAAATCACGCCAGCCTTGGCGAAATCCTTCAAGCTTCCGGAGCAGCGGAAAGGTGTACTCATCAGCGATGTGAATGAAAATGGCCCTTCTCACGCTGCCGGCATCAAGCGCGGCGATGTGGTGATTGCATTCAACGGGAAAGAAGTCCTCAACGTGAGTCAGTTGCGAAACCTCGTCGCCCGCACGATGGTCGGCAAGGATGCGCAGGTGAAGGTGTTGAGAGACGGCAAGGAACAGACCCTCGCCGTGAAAGTAGCGGAACGGCCGACGGATGAAATGTTAGCGAAGAAGGAGCCGACGCCTCCGAAGGAGCCGGTTGAAACGGTGAAGCTGCCGGACAATGTCTTGGCGTCGCTTCGGGTGCAAGCTTTGGATGCGGCCACGATGAGTCAGTTGAACATTCCGGCGAAGATGACCGGAGTAGTTGTGACATCGGTTGAAAACGGTGGCCCTGCGGAAGCTGCAGGTCTGCAGCGTGGTGATGTGATTCAAGAAGTGAACCACCAAGTCGTGAAGAAGCTCGAAGACTATCAAAAAGCATCGAGTGCGCTGAAAAAAGACGAGATGGCTGTCCTGCTTCTGAGTCGGCAGGGGAATAGCCTGTTTGTTGCGATTAATCCCCAGTAACAGGCATGACGCTGGCCGCCATTGCTCGGATACCGAGCGGTGGCGGCCAACCATTGGATAAAAATTCGAATGTCCTACGGCTTGAATTCAATCAACCAGTGGCTGCAGGACACGATCTTTAAGCCGCTGGAAGATAAGAAGATGCCGGTGATGGAGCACCTTGTGGAGCTCCAAGTCCGGCTGACGCGCATGGCGATCATCACTGGCGTGGTATTTGTCGGCACATTTTTTTATGCAGACCTTCTGGTCAAGTGGCTTCGTATCCCTCTCCAGAACATGTTTATGCCGGGATCCCTGTCCTGGGTACCGACCGATCTGCCGGTCGTTCCGTTTGTCTTTCTCGCTCCCGCCGAAGCCTTATGGCAAAACGTCAAAGTGGCAGGGCTTTTTGCCATTGCGTCCGCGACCCCCTATCTTCTATGGGAAGTGTGGCACTTCGTCGTGCCAGGGCTCCATGCCCAGGAACGACGTTTTGTCGCGCCCTTTGTGTTGTTGACCGCGTTGGCTTTTTACGTAGGGGTGGGCTTTTCTTTTTTCTTCGTGCTTCCATTCGCGCTGAACTTTTTGATCTCCTATGGTGTGACTGCCGGCTTTGTTCCCCAAATCTCCATTGCCCAGTACGTCGGATTTGCCCTGTGGTTTTTGATGGTATTCGGGCTGATTTTCGAAGTCCCGCTTGCGATCACTCTCATGGCGAAGCTTGGGTGGGTCGATGCCCCGTTTCTCAAGCGCTATCGCAAGTGGGCCTTGTTGGGATCCTTTATCTTTGCCGCTATTCTTACCCCAACGCCCGACCCATTCAACCAATGTCTGATGGCTCTGCCGATGTATATCTTCTACGAAATCGGGATCTTGAGCGCAGGGTTTTTCAACAAGAAGAAGCCGATGTCGGAAGGGATGGCTGTGCCGACCGTGGCCACCGCAGCAGCAGGAAGCGGCAGGGCGCCTTCGGCGGGACTCCCTAACGTGGGAGGGGGCGACTATGTCGGTGTGCCGACAGATCGACGGAAATGACGAGAACAGGCAGATGCGACGTAACGTGTTATAGAGGGAAGATACATGGCTCGTGAATTGAATGTCATTCAACCTCCTAGCTCCGGCAGCAGCGATGCCTGCGTATACATGTGGGCCTGCGCGATCTGTGATGAAAACGAAACGTGCCAGAAGGACAAGGAAGGGCACAGCCGCTGGTTGGTGGCGAAACGGATGGAGCGGATTGAATACAAAGTGCTCATCATGAGTAACAAGGGTGGAGTCGGGAAAAGTACCTGTACGACGAACCTTGCCGTGAGTCTGGCGCTCAAAGGGTGGCATGTCGGAATTTGCGATATGGACATCCATGGCCCGAACATCCCAAAGATGGTGGGGGCTGAAGGGCAGAAACTCAAGATCAGCAGCTCGGGCGGGATTATCCCGTTTCAGGCGTATAACCTGAAGATTGCATCGATGTCCTTCCTGTTGCAGAATTCTGACGATCCGATTATCTGGCGCGATGCGTACAAGTATGAGTTCATCAATCAACTCTTGGGTGGTGTCGAGTGGCAGGATCTCAACTTCTTATTTGTCGATCTGCCTCCCGGAACGGGTAACGAATCGGTCACGACCATCGACCTGCTCGGTAATGTCAGCGGCGCGGTGATTATCACGACGCCGCAAGAAGTCGCGTTGTTGGATTCCCGCAAGTCTGTCTCGTTCTGCAAGGATAGCGAAGTCCCGATCATTGGGATTGTAGAAAATATGAGTGGGTTAGAATGTCCCCATTGTCACAGCCATATCGAAGTGTTCCGTAAAGGCGGGGGAGAAGCCTCCGCGATCGATATGGGGGTTCCCTTCCTCGGGCGCATTCCACTCGATCCCGATGTCGTGATCCAATCTGATGCCGGGGAGCCCTTTGCCATGTTTAATTCTGACACGGCGACGGCGGAGTGCTATCACGAGATCGCCAATAAGGTCGAAGCCTTCTGCAAGAAACGGGGGGCGCTTGTAAAAATTGCATCTCCGCAGGCGCACTGATGAAGGAGCAAATATGAAGGCCTCAGACGTGACAGAGGGGCTCACGCCACTGCATGAGGCGCAGCGGATCGTATTGGAGGTCACGCCGACCTTGGGGCTGGAGAAGATCTCGCTTCTTGATGCTCTTGGCCGGGTCCTGGGCGAAGACATTGTCGCGGAACGGGATAATCCACCCTGGGACAACAGTGCGATGGATGGGTTTGCGGTTCGGTGGCACGATATCAAACAAGAGCATGCGATTCAGAAGCCGGTGACGCTCACGGTGATCGAAGATGTCGCTGCAGGCAAGATGCCGTCAAAGTCCGTCGGTCCTGGACAGGCGATTCGTATCATGACCGGAGCTCCGCTCCCACAGGGGGCTGATACGGTCTTGAAGGTCGAAGATACTGAACATACGGCGGATTCTGTTCGCGTGTTCAAGCCGGAGCAACAAGGCGCCAACATTCGGCCGAAAGGCGAAGACGCGAAGAAGGGCGAATGCATTATCGGTAAGGGAACCAAGATTCGCTCTGGTGAAGCCGGCATGTTGGCGATCCTTGCCAAATCGTTTCTCTTTTCCTATCAACGGCCCCGGGTTGCGATCCTTTCGACGGGCGATGAATTGGCGGATTTGGACGAACGATTCAGTGAAGAGAAAATCATCAACTCCAATAGCTATGGAATTGCGGCGGCAGTTCAGGAGGCGGGAGGCATTCCCTTGCTGCTGGGGATTGCAAGGGATACCCCGGCGGCGCTGAAGGAAAAAATCTCGCAAGGCCTGACGGCGGACATTTTGGTGCTGTCCGGTGGCGTGTCGATGGGCGATTACGATTTCACGAAGACGGTTTTCCAGGAACTGGGCGCCGCAATGAACTTCTGGAAGTTGGCAATCAGGCCTGGGCAACCGCTTGCCTTCGGCAAGATTCAGGGGAAGCTCGCCTTCGGTTTGCCGGGGAATCCTGTGTCTTCCATGGTGACTTTCGAGCAGCTAGTGCGGCCGGCGATGCTCAAAATGAGCGGTCATCGAAGTTACGGTCGGCCGGTCGTACAGGCGATTTTCCAGGGGAGCTTTTCCAAACGGCCGGACCGGCGCCATTTCCTCCGCGGCGTACTCACCAGAGAAGATGGTGTCTTCATGGTTCGAACGACTGGTGCGCAGGGGTCTGGAATGTTGACCTCTATGGTGAAGGCCAATTGCTTGATCGATATTCCCGTGGAAGTTGAACGAGTAGACCTGGGCGATCTGGTATCGGTTCAATTGCTGAGCGGAGTCGCCTGGGCTAGCCCAACAGAGTCAACCCAAACGAGCGGGCATAGCCTGTCATGTTGTTAGCAGAAAGGAAGTCAATGGTTATCGGTCGCTAGTGCTGGGGAGGATCACTGTCGATCTCTGTTGGCCGGTGACGATTGACCCTTGACCAGTGTTATCCATGGCTGTTCCTATTGTTTCGTTTGTCGGTCGTTCGAACAGTGGAAAGACCACGCTGATCGAGCGGGTCATCCCTATGTTGGTGCGGGCCGGCTACAAAGTAGCAACGGTGAAGCATGCCGGACATGGGTTTAATCTCGATACGGAAGGAAAAGACAGCTGGCGCCATAAACAAGCCGGAGCCAGCAGCGTTGTGGTGCTTTCAAAGGGAAGTGTCGCGATGTTTGCCGATGTGTCCGATCAGATGCGTGTCGAAGACGTGCGGGATCGGTTTCTCGATCACACCTACGATCTGATTATCGCCGAAGGGTGGAAACACGAAAAGTATCCGAAGATCGTTATTGTCCGCGAACAGATCGGCGAAATTCCTGTTTCCACGGAAGGGCTACTCGCGGTGGTATCAGATAAGCCGGTAGATCTATCCGTACCGCTGTTTGGGCTGGACGATGTCGTCGGCGTGGCTGCCCTGATCATGAAGCAGTTCCCCAGATCGCCATCTCGTTTGGAACATGGGCTGGAAGTCTAAGGCAGCCCTCATTCAACCTTCGTCGCTGAGGTTGTCACGCTTGGCGTCGTGAGCGCCGCTTTCACTAGTCAGCCGATATTTCGTGCCGGTTGCCATACCTTCGCGCTGCTCTTCAATTAACAGGCTGTGAAAATACCATAGTCACTCGCTGGTTATTCATGTCTCCACCTGTCCTGCGTGTCCAACATCTGGTGAAACGGTTTGGGGAGTTCTTCGCCGTCAACGACATTTCATTCGACATCAAGCCTGGAGAAATTCTTGGACTGTTAGGCCCGAATGGAGCGGGAAAAACCACGACGATTCAGATGTTGCTCGGGGTTGTGACGCCGACTGCCGGCTCTATTCAGATGTTCGGACTGGATTTGGCAACTGACCGAGAGGTCATTCTTCAACAAGTGAATTTTTCCTCCACCTATGTCTCGTTGCCTCAGGCCCTCACGGTCGAAGAGAACCTCTGGGTGATTGGACGGTTGTATGGTCTCTCTCACGTCCAAGAGCGGGTCGATGACATTGTGAAGCGGCTTGAAATGGAGGGGTTTCGGCATAAGGTGACCCGAAAACTTTCTTCCGGCCAAAGCACGAGACTTGGGCTGGCCAAGGCATTTTTGACCCAACCGAAGATTCTGTTTCTCGATGAACCGACCGCGAGCCTGGATCCCGATATTGCACAAAAGATTCGGAGTTTCCTCATGCAGGAGCGACGATCGTCCGGACTCAGCGTGCTCTATAGTTCGCATAATATGCATGAGATGGAAGAGATGTCGGACCGAATTATTTTCCTGCAGCGGGGAAAGATTGTGGCAGAGGGAACGGCGCAGGAGATTGTGGCGCGGTTTGGGCAGGCGGATTTAGAGGAAGTGTTTGTGAAGTTGGCGCGGGAGAAGTGATGCAGTGGGCTGGTAGGAACGTTCCCTGTGCTCGCAGACCGCGCACGCTAAGAAGGTGCTCGGTCGATGCGCGCAGAGGGGAACATCCCTACCAGCCCACAAATTGCGCAAACTTCTTTGTGTGGAGACGGGGATGAAGACGAAATGAAAGTGCATCGGGTCTATGCATTGGTGGTGCGGCATCTGTATCTGTACCGGCGTAGTTTGCCGCGTATCATGGAGATTTTCTATTGGCCGTTTCTGGACCTCGTCATTTGGGGATTTATTACGATCTACCTTATGAAATTCCAGGAGCAGATTCCGGGGGTGGTGACGTTCTTTTTAGGGGCGTTGATTCTGTGGGACGTGCTGTTTCGAGCTCAACAGGGAGTGACGATTGCGTTTCTGGAAGAGATTTGGGCGAGAAATCTTATGAACCTGTTCGCCAGCCCGCTTAAGCCAGGAGAGTTTCTTGCTGCGACGATGATCATGAGTACCGTTAAGGTATTGGCCGTCTCTATAGTTATGGTCGCCTGTGCAGGCCTGTTCTACTCCTATAACATTTTTGTGATTGGGGTGTGGCTGATTCCGTTTGTCTTGAATCTTGTGTTGACTGGATGGATTATTGGAGTACTGACTACGGCTCTCATCATGCGATTTGGTCAGGAGGCGGAAGTTCTGGCCTGGAGCATGGTGTTCCTCTTCCAGCCCATTTCCTGTGTGTTTTATCCGATGGAGGTGCTCCCTGGGTGGTTGCAGGCCATTGCCTGGGTGAACCCGGCTGCCCATGTGTTTGAAGGGATGCGCGGCGTACTCACTGCTGCCCCAGAACCGATGGCTCACCTCGGTTGGGCGACCGGCCTCAATCTACTCTTTCTCGGAACGGTAGTGGCTCTGTTCCACTGGATGTTTGAGTTCTGCAGGGAACGGGGCCTACTCGTGCGCATTGGGGAGTAGCTGGATAAGCGGTATGGGACTTGGATTGCCATTTTCAAGAAGGCTGTGATAGCCTACGATTACCTTATTGCAGAGGCCTGGCAGTGAGGCGGAGCACAATTTCAGGTCTGCAACATGGATGTTGCCTTGCCCGAGAATCTCGCCGGAAGTCAGACCTAAGTCGCCGTATCGTTCGCGTCTTCGGCCCGCTCCTTCCCCCGTCCTCGCGTACAAGACAATATCATCATACTAAGGAGGAACCCAAGATGGGTTCGAAGATCTATGTCGGTGGGTTGCCCTACTCGGCGACTGAGCAGGAGTTGAGCGATCTGTTCGGGCGACATGGCGCCGTCGCTTCCGCGCGGATCATTACGGATAAGTTCACGGGGCAGTCACGCGGCTTTGGCTTCGTCGAGATGTCTTCGGACGCTGAAGCGCAGGCGGCCATTACTGCTCTCAACGGCGCGGAAATGGGCGGCCGGACCTTAACCGTGAATGAAGCGCGTCCCCAGGAGCCTCGCACCGGCGGTGGCGGCGGAGGATTTGGCGGGGGCGGGGGGCGTAGTGGTGGTGGCGGTAAGCGCGATCGCTGGTAGTCCGTATTCGCAAATGTGACCGAGGGCTGTTGTCGTCAGGATGACAGCCCTATTTTTTCGCCAGTCGAGAACGTGATCGACTGGGTGGCGAACTGTGAAGGGATGGTCGGTACGGAGGTTGTCAGGACAAGTTTTGGCGGAGAAGCTGATGAGAATTCAAGGGGAGCCAATGTCTGAGCCCGTATCAATAGCCGATCTGTCATTATTCTCTTTTCATAAGAATCCCGTCCTCATCGTTGAAAACTTCTGGTCGCTGGAAGAGCGGAAGTTTTTCCGTGAGGGAATGGGACAAGCAGTGTGGAAGAGTCTGTCGGATCTGCCCAGGGTCAGAGAGGATTTTCCGAATGCGGGAAACTGGGCGAAAGCGGAAATCGGCAGAGCCCAAGGGCAGCAGTTGTTTTCGCGTGTGCAGTTGCCATGTATTCAGTCATACATGGAATCCTTCCCGGATATCACGGGCCGTCGCGTGGGATTCAACTATTATTCGTATGCGGCAGGGGATTCTCTCCTGACTCATGACGACACGGATCAAGGGTATCAGGTCGAAGGCGCGCCGGTCTCTCTCCGGCGAATTGCGCTGGTCAGCTATTTTCATGACGAATGGCGCTCTGATTGGGGAGGGGAACTCATCATCTATGCAAAGCGGAAGACCCATAGCTCTGAGCATCCAGACCTTGAAGTGACACACTGCATCGAGCCTCGGCCAGGTTCTCTCGTCCTGTTCACCGTTCCTCGCTTCCACCGTGTTTGTCGGGTTGATCAAGTCGCAGGCGATCGGCGGCGGCTCTCTATTGCCGGATGGTTCATGACCGAACATTCGTAAGCTTAGATAGAGGTAAAACGAGACAGGGAGATACATATCTTGTAATGCCGTTTGCCCCTATTGGGCACTGACACAGAGGCATATCCCCGTCGGCTCTGCGGTATGAGTTTTACCATGCTTCCCCCCATTCCTTCAGGCTGGCGATCCTTGCTCAAAGAGGAAACTGGCAAGCTCTATTATCGCACGCTCGATGCGTTTCTTGAGCAGGAGCTTGCCGATGGTCAGACGATCCTGCCGGCCCGCAAAGATATTTTTAACGCCTTAGCTGCAACGTCGTACGAGCAGGTTCGCGTGCTGCTGGTCGGCCAGGATCCCTATCCGACCCCTGGCCAAGCCCATGGGCTCTGCTTTTCCGTGCAACCGACCGTCCGGCCCCTGCCGTTCTCGTTGCGAAACGTCTATCGAGAACTTTATGAGGACCTGGGATGTCAGATCCCGAATAACGGCTACCTGGAACCTTGGGCCAGCCAGGGCATCCTCATGCTCAACACGGTTCTTACGGTTAGAGCGCACAAAGCCAATTCGCATCAGGGGCGCGGCTGGGAGCGATTCACTGATCGCATAATCGAGCTGGTTGCTGAGAAGCAGACGCGGGTGGTCTTCTTATTGTGGGGGCGTGAAGCCCAGAAGAAACTGAGGCTGATCACGCGACCGCACCATGCCGTAGTTATGTGCGCCCACCCCTCGCCCTTGTCTGTCAGAAAGTTTTTTGGTTGCCGGTGCTTTTCTCACACCAACCGAACTCTTGCCGATGCTGGGCTGGTTCCAATCGATTGGCAGATTCCGGATGTCTGAGCACGATGCTGAAAATGTTTGCGTTGACTCCTCCCTTCTGTGCCCTGTATGGTGAGGATGACGTATTGAGCCACGCCGACTGTCCTATCTCTCGCACCGCATTCTCCCCTACGTTCCTGTGCGTTTGATTCTCCGGTCTCCGCCGCTTCTACGCCAGAGTGCCCATTGGTGGCTGCAGAATCTGCGGCTCACGACGCCTGTCTCTGCCGAGCGCAGTCGTGATGGGCACGGTCGGTCATTACATCAAACGAGAAAGGAATGCGGGATGAATCAAGAGCAATTCAAAGCGTTTTGGGTTCAACTGAAGGCGCCACTGAAAGCAAAATGGGAGAAGATCACGGATGCGGATCTTCTGGAGATCGAAGGAAGCCTGGTCACGTTTACAGCTGTGCTGGCGAAGCGTTATGGTCCAACCCAGAATGGTGAAGTGAACACGTGGGCCAACCGACGCTATTGCCATTGGTCTGGGCACTATACGAATGCCTATACGGACCCAGTAAAGGTAGCCTGACGACCTGTGAGTTGGTCGCACAGGGAGAGAGCTCCTGATACGCAGGTTTGCTCATGCAGAGAGCAACATTGAGTAGCTACGGGGGGGCAGGAAAGGATTGTTTTATGAAGAAGGTTGTGATCAATAAGAGCTACGGCAAGTTTTCTGTGAGCCACCAGGCGTTTCTTCGATTGCGTGAGCTGGGTCAGCTGGACGCGCTTAAGGAGTCGGATCTCGGTGCCTACTGGCCCGATGCGGCAACGCCAAAAGAACCGAGCCTCAATCAGTGCGGAACACTGATCCCGCGCGATGACCTGAAGTTGGCCCAGGTCGTGGAGGAGCTCGGTGGGGCTGCCAATGGCCATGGTGCAGAGTTGCGGGTGATTGCGATCCCGGACGATGTGCGGTGGGAAATTAGCGCCGTGGGCGGGAGAGAGCACGTCAGCGAAGTCCACCGAACCTGGGCGTAACAGCTTGAGATTCAACGGCTGCTTGACGGTAAGCTTATCGAAACGTCACGCGAGAGATCTGGCCGGTCTGTCTTATTTGGTTTGATTCGAAGAACGAAAGCAATCACACAAACCGGCTAGCCAGATGAGCCAGACAGACCATTCTCAGGTCTTCTCAAGAAGGTGTCCCTGCGTCATGTCCTGTGGTGCATCAAGCAGCAACTTGGCGCGCTGAAACGCGTTCGTTCTCGCTTCCCATTCCGTCTTGTAGCCCTTGGACGGATCTTGGCCATGCAGGGCACCGTCAGGATGGCTGAACCCCGGAATCGAAAACTTACACAACCAATTGCCATTCTTGGTCTGGTTGGTGACCAAAATGACTTTCTTGCCTTTGGAGTAACAGGTTTCTGTCATGGTTGACTCCAACTCGATCAGGATGTTGGGAAAGCCGCTCTTCTCACCCGCCCGACCCCGGGGTGCCGAGACACGTTTTTCCCGTACCGTGTTCTCGACACATGTGGTTGTGAAGCGTATCTCGTGAACATGCCGTAGCGGTCCTGCAACGAGAGACGAACGACTCTTCACATACGACGCACAAAAAGAGTGGCTGGGTTCTGCTAGGCCGGCTTGACGAAGCGATCCGGCGCCAGCACGCTGTGCAGCGATTGTGTGACCGCGCGGCGATAGGGCGCCTTCTGACGCAGCATGATGACGAGTTCTTCGTCGTCGACAAGAATAGAGAGGTCGCTCTCGGTCACGAGCTGCCGATCCGGCGCTCCGATATTCATCCGATATTGGGTCTTCCCGTCCGGATTCCGGTTTGGTCCACTGACGATCTCGGTGAGCCCATCAATGAATCCGACATGCCCTTCATGCCGGTGCTTCACTTTCGTGCCATCAGGAATGCGGACCCCGCGAGCCTCCTATCGCGGTGGAGTTGAGGGCTGGTCGCCGCGCGCCGGCGCAAACGGGCTTACCGCATTCTGATCACGTCCTGGTTGATAGGTTTCCAGGAGTTTCATCACGAGTGGTATCATCATGCCGGTATCGGAAGCCGGGATTTTTATCCGGACCCCCCTGCCTTCGTTCCGCCCCACGGACATGATGTGGATTTCTCGCATCTCAGTATTCGTATTACTGCGGTAGGTGAAGGTGAGTCGCTTTGCGTCGAATCCTCCGAGCTTCGTAGGGTGGTCTGTCTCCCAAGAGACTTTGATGTGCTTCTTCTCGAATAGTTCTGTGATAATGCGCCGGTGAGCCATGACGAATTCTTCGAGGGTTTGGCGGCGATCCGGGCTGTTTCCTTCGATGACGTTCATAAACCCAAACAGAGCGACCTGAGTATCTTCGGTAGGTGGAGAGAATGTAATCCCGGTCCCGCCAGGCGTCGGGTTGCCAGGACGCCAGTCCGGAGGATATCGCACGGAAAAACCAAACCGCGTGTTTGTGTAGGTCTTCCAGGTGCCTGCATCGGTTACCTCTGCAGTATGTCCGAGCGAATAGAGAGATCCCAGCCCGCAGTTCATCACGAGTACGATCGAAATCCAACGAATCCAGTCCATGGCTTTCTTTCCTTTGCTCGGTCCAGAGTACACAGGGATAATTTCAATGAGCAAGTGCGAAACACGGAGTATGGTGCTGTCTGAAAGCTAATTGGATCATGGGCTATTCTTCGAGACTCGAATCAATTGTAGATTGTTCCCATGCACCTTGCTCTCTCAAAAATAGGGCATGTGGTATTTGAGCAAGGTCCCTCTTGTTTCAATTGACAGGATACGGTAGGATTTCGTATACATATTCATTCTGAATCAGCCTCACCAGCATGTCGTCGATTGAGCACACCGGAGAGGAAGCTGTTCCTATATTTCTCTCATTGGGCGGGTGGATAAAGGAAGGAACAGCAAGCTAGGAATCAGGGTCTATCGTTAATCACAAGTATTCATCACAAGGAGGTAGTCACATGAAGAGTGCGTTATCAATTATATTTGGCGTGGCAGCCGTCGCGTTCGTCGCGGCGCCTCTCACCTCGTTTGCCGGCGGAACGATTGCGGGAAAAGTGACCTTTGCGGGGAAGTCTGAGCAAAAGGAATTTTTGTTCTCGAAGTTCCCCAACCCCGGTTTTTGTCCCAAGAACCCGCATAAAGAACTGATGGATGGGGATAAGCGGTTCCTGAAGCAGATTGAAGTCGGCAAGGATGGTGGCCTCAAGAACGCGGTGGTTGCCGTCATTGACGTCGAAGACAAGGCGTTCATGGATGGGTATCAGGGTACTGAGGTGGTTGCGGAATTCTGTGAGTTTCTGCCTTTCGCCGGAGTGGTGGTGAATAATAAGTCTTTCAAGGTTGTGAACAATGACGCCGATCCGGATGATCCAAAGTCGGTCCAGGGCGTGCTCCACAATCCGCATAGCTTTGTGGTGAAGGGCACCAGCTCAGCCACGGGTTTCAACATCGGTTTGGCCAAGAAGGGTGACAAGCTCGACAAGCCGGTCGTGTTCCGTGGCGGAGCAGAGAAGGATGGCTTCTATCGGTTGCAGTGCGACCAGCATGAGTTCATGCAGGGCTTCTTTCTCCCAGTGTCCAGCCCACACTTTGCGGTTGTGAAGGACGATGGTTCTTTCGAGATCAAGGATGTGCCAGCCGGCAAGCATAAGGTGGTGGCCTGGCATCCGTTTGCCGCCAAGGGTAAGAAAATTGAGTTTGATGTTGACGTGACCGACGGCGGAACCGCCAATCTGAAGGCTGAAATCAAGTAAGACGACGTTGTGTGTCGGCGGAGTCACCCGCCATCGAAGGGCAGCGGAGCCATCCGCTGCCCTTCGTATTTTTCCCCACCTGGCGCAAGGGTTTCCCTGCCTTGCCTTTCAGTTTCCGATCTAGGTAAGATGCTGAGTTTCAAAGCGATTTGCTTAAGGGGTTTGGTGTGTCACGAGAGCTCTCGCTCGCGGAAATCTTCCAGCTTGGATACTACTGGGAGACAAAAATTCTGCTCACGGCTGTGAGGCTGGATGTATTTTCTGCCCTGGATGGCAAGCAGAAATCTCTCCCTGACTTGGCCGGTCGTCTTGGGGTCCACGGAGAGACACTGGGATTGCTTCTGAACGCGCTTGTCGCGATGAGGCTGTTAAAGAAGGATGGGGATTCGTATGAGAACTCGACGGTCGCAGCCACCCATCTGGTCCGCAGCTCTGCCCAATATGTCGGACATCTCCTTCTGCTCCACGATGCGGAATGGGATAACTGGGGCAAGCTGGAACAGGTGATTCGGACGGGGGAACGATCGGTCGACCGGCATGTGTTTGAGACCGACCCGGATCTGGGTAGCAACGTGTTGGCGGTGCTCCATCGAATCGGACAGCAGAGCGGGCCAGACCTTGCGAAGCGGTTGGAGTTGAGCGGGCCGGTTCGATTTCTGGATTTGGGAGGCGGAGCAGGGACCAATGCCATTGCGTTCTGCCAGACCTATCCGGAGCTAACTGCTACGGTGTTCGATTTGCCTGCAACGCTCCGACTGACGGAACGAACGGTGAAAGAGGCTGGTTTGGAAGCGCGGATCACGTTGCTCCCAGGCGATTTTAACAAGGATACACTGGGGGGACCCTACGATGTCGCTTTGATGTCCGACATCCTGCACTATCAAGATTTTTCGACCAACGCATCGTTGGTGAAGAGGGTCTGGACCCATTTGGCGCCCGGCGGTCGGTTGGTCATCAAGGATCGATTTTTAAATGAAGCAGGAACCGGTCCAGCTTGGACCACCGCGTTTGCGGTCCATATTCTTGTGAATACGGAGCGAGGCGATTGTTACAAGACGGCAGATGCGATTCAGTGGATGGGAGACGCCGGCTTTGCAGCCGTAACGGAACTGGAGCCGACAGCGGTTGTGCAGGGTGTGAAGGGTTATGAAGCCTGAGAATCGGATGGTTGCTTTGGTTTGTTTCGTTTGTTTGGTTGATCGGAACTAGCAAAACAAACCAAATGAACGAAATGAACCATCCAAACCACGACCAACAGGGGGCGTCATGGCTGAGTGGCTGAGAGAGGCGGGGTTTTTCGGGACCCATGCCACGGTCGGAGCGGACATTAGTCAGCTCATGGCGACGCTCTTTACGGGGCTCTTCGTGATCGGTTGGATTCAGGCGCGGAGACGCCGGGCCGATGCCCATCATTGGATGATGTTTGGTGGGATGATCGCCATGTTGGCGTTTTTCATCAGTTACTACCTATTTCGACAATTAGGCGTATTGGCGTTTGAAGGCAAAGAGGGTTTCGGTGGGTCTGAAGCCCTCTACCATAATGTATTCATTCCCATCCTGATCGTTCATATCGTGCTGGTGGTCGTTGGGTTGATTATGGCGGTCTACATGATTGTCCTGGGGTTCCGAGCCCAGTTGATCGAGCAGGGGCGACGGACATTGAGCGATCGTGTCCTGCAAACGACCTGGGGAAAGATCGGGGTGATCTTCGGTGCGGTCTGTCTGCCGGTGGTGGTCTACCTGTTGTATCTGCTGGGCGTCGATCGTCTTCGGATGGGCCGGCTCGTCGTATGGGCCGGATTTCTCGCCATTGTTGCGGTTGTGTTCGCCGTGGAGATGACCATCCAGCGTCTGTGGCCGGACGGTGGGCACCGCCACCGTGCACTCGGACGTTTTACGATGGCTATCTACTGCATTCTGTTTGTGACGGGAACGACGACCTACACGATGCTCTACCTTCTCTATCCGGGAAAGATCGGATGAGGAAGTGATGGGTGATCTGTGATGAGTGATGGGCGCGCAATGCAGAGCTGGCGGATAGTCACGCGCTCCGAGACGTTTCACGGTGCACGGTTCACGCTCTACGGTGTTTCACCATGCTGACCTGTGGCTGTGGTCGCTGGATGCATACGGAGGGGATTGAAGAACGTTCCTATGGCGATGGGATTTCTCAATGGTTCGTTCGGTCGGAATGTCGTGGCTGTGGGCTCAAAGTAGGGGTCGATGTTCCTGCCGGTCAACCAGGGAGACTGGTCGATCGGATGATGTGGACAGACGAAGCGATTCATCGACTGGATCGCATGCCTCCGTACCTTGCTCCGCTGGTGCGTCGCGAGGTTGAGCAAGACGTGCGGGTGAGGGGAGAGCGGGTCATCACCCACGATACATTGCTCCGTCCAAGAACCGGCGAACGCATCGAGTGGGATCTGGATGCCGAGCGCCGATTGGACAGGGTGCCGGCGCCGGTACGGGCCATGGCCCGTATTGAGTTAGAGCGGACCGCCGCCGATCGCGGAGAGCAACGCATCACCGTGGCCCTGATGGAAGAAGTGAAGGCGCGCTACTTCGGAATGGGCTCGAAACAGTGAGATGCCGTTATTCGTGAAGCGTGAATCGTTACTCGCAGGGTCGAATTGAGAATTCTGACGTTAAGACGTTTAACGGTTCACGAGTAACGATTCACGGGAAGGCTTGCGATGCTGCATCGAATGGCGCTACGAGTATTGCCCAGTCTGAGTCTGGCTGTCACAGAAGACTCGGTGCGCAAGAAAAAGCGGATCGTCATGTTTGTGCCAGGGTTGGTGGCCTTCGCTGTCTATCGGTTGGCCAAGCTGCTGTTGCCTCTGTCCGAACCGATCGTGTTGCTGATCGTCAGCGGGCTCGTGTCGTTGGTGACGGCGCTATTGGCCTATCGTATCGGCCGCGCCACGGCCTGGGGCACGATTGTTCGAGAGGACGGGAGTCGGCTGCTGCTCTGGATTGGCGGCTGGATCGGGTTTGTGTATGGAGTGCAGTTGTCCCTGTTGGTCTTGGCGTTGCTCTGGCTTGTCGGGTATGACTATCTCAAACATCCTGATGGGCCGGCCATGATGGCGATCATTATTTCCTGTACCTCTGTTGCGCGCGATGCGTTCGAGATCGGTCATGTGCAGAAGATGGCCCTCATGGGCCGCCCCTTCCCTACATTTCCCAATGGGACTGCCCTTCGCAGGATGGTAGGGGATCTTGCGATGGGACTTGTTCCCTGGGTTGGAATAGGTCTGATCGTCGGCGCACTGGGCGCATCGCTGGGGCATCTTGTCGAAGCGACTCAGGTTGCAGCCCTGATCCAGCTCTCGGCGGTGGCGGTGTTGGGAGGCGGAGTCGCGCTCTGCGCCTACTTTGGCGGACTTCGTCCTCAGACATCATGGACGCAAGGGTTGTTACAGACGAAGACCAAAGAATTGCTCAAGTATTGGTGGTGGCCTGGACTCTCCTTTGCTGCAACCTACTATCTCGTAGCCGCAGGCTTTGTGGTTTTCCTGTTAAGGCAGCCCGGAATTCCCACTTCCTATGCCATGGTCGGTGGTGGTGTCGTGACAGGCATGATGGCGCTCTATTGCTACTTTCTGGGGTTTCGCCGGCAAGTCGAAGAGCAACAGGGGCACACGATGTCGAGCGCGTTACTTCGATGTCCTTTCGTCATGGGAATTCTTGGCAAATCGACAGGAGCAGGCATGTCAGTGACGGCTGGTTCTGGATCCGGGTCGAAGGTCTAAGTCGATGGTCATGAAGCAGAGAGCGCACAGGGTCATCGGGTATGCAGTTCTACTAGTAGCTATTTTTTCCGCTTCAATAATTGGTTGGGGCCTGTACAGCCAATCCTTTGCCGAGAGTAGCACCGATCTCTATTTCAAGACCCCAGGAACTCCTCAAGGTCCTTCGGTTCCTTCTCCAGAGGAGACTGTCTATTCGCGCATCGGGTCCTTCGATAGTCGATTGATCGTATGGTTCGTCACACAACTCCACACCTACTTCGGAGGGTTTGTTCTCGCGTTGCCGATTTTTTGTGTGTTGCTGGAATTTCTTGGGCTCAGAACGAAAAAGCCCGAGCTCGCGCTTCGCTACGACGGTCTCGCTCGCGATTTGGCGAAAGTGGCTCTGCTCTCCCTCTCGGTCACGGCTGTGGTTGGGAGCGTCATGCTGGGGATCTTTCTCTATTTTTACCCGAGCTTCATGCGGTACATGGGCGGGACATTCAAGACCTTCATGCCGATCTATGCGTTCGTGTTCTTCGGAGAATCGGCGCTGCTCATTACCTATTACTATAGCTGGAACCGGCTGGTTGAGCCGGCTTCGAAGTGGGCTCATGCGTCGATCGGTTTGTTGAGCAATCTCTTTGGGACAGCCTTGCTGCTCTTGGCCAACGCCTGGTCGGCCTTCATGATGGCGCCGGCTGGCGTCGATGCGCAGGGCCAGTATTTGGGAAACGGGTGGCATCTGCTCCATTCGGCCTTATGGAATCCATTGAACGTCCATCGCTTCCTGGCAAACATCATGTCCGGTGGCGCGGTGGTGATGGCCTACGCTTGTTATCGATTCTTCACCAGCAAGTCAGAGAAAGAGAGCGCCTATTTTGATTGGGTCGGGCATATCTTCTTATTTGTCACGGTGATCGCATTGTTACCCATGCCCTTTGCCGGCTACTGGTTGATGCGGTCGGTCTACGCATTCAGCCAGAATATGGGAGTGACGATGATGGGGGGGTTGCTCACCTGGCTCTTTGTCGTGCAGGCTATCCTGATCGGCGTCCTCTTCCTCGGAATCAATTTTTATCTTTGGCAGAGTATGGCTCGCCTTCAGGGGGGTAATCGGTATCAGCCCTATTACCAAATGCTCCTCTCGGTATTTATGGTGGCCTTGGTTATTTGGCTGCCGCCGCACACCGTGTTCATGTCGGCCAGTGAAGTGAAGGCCATGGGTGGAGCGCAACATCCCGTAGTCGGCAACTATGGAGTGATGTCGGCAAAGAATGGCGCGGTCAATATCATGATTCTCGTCACCACCATGAGTTTCCTGTACTACCGTCGCGCCAATCGAACGATGGTTGTGTCTTGGGCCAAGAAGGGGAACATGCTCATCGGTCTGTTGTTCGTTCTGGGGGCGCTCAACATTATCTGGCTTTCCGTCTATGGGTATTATCTGCCGGCGAAGCTTCGCGTCGGGCTGTCGACGCCGCAAGCGGCAACCACGTTGACGGTTCTCGTGGTCGGAGTGATCATCAATCGTATGATGCTCAAGGGCTCGGTCCTCCATGGGCCGATCCAGTGGGGAAAGATTTCTCTGAGGGGCATGGCAGGTTTATTCGGACTGGCCGCAGCATTTACGTGGGTCATGGGCCTCATGGGTTATATCCGCTCCTCCGGGCGGTTGGCCTGGCACGTGAGTGAGTTGATGGCCGATGTTTCGCCCTGGGCCTTTACACCGGACTTTGCGTTTGCTGCCAAGATGGTCACGCTCAATATGATGGTGTTCTGGGGAGCGGTGCTCGTCCTATTCTGGATGTGTCAGCGAGATCAGTCGCCGGCGAAGGGAGCAGAGGTGGCAGTGGAGAATACGAGGGTGCTGGCGCCGCCATCCTCGTCACAAGAGGCATAACTATCGAAAGGGGTTGGAGCATGGTGCGAGCAGCGATGGTTCGGGGATGTCTTGCGGTCGGATTGGCGTTATGTGCCGGCTTCTTGATCGATGGCACGGCCTCGGCCCAGAGCCAGTCTTTGACGTTGGAGAATTTTCAGTCGAAAGAAGCGGACGGATTTCCCATGAACTGGGAGAATGAAAGCCAGCGAAGCGAGTCCAAGGGGCGGGATGCGTATAAGGTCCAGACAGAGGACGGTGTGAATTTTTTGACAGCGAAGGATGCGGGGCAGAGGATCAAGAAAAAGAAGATCGATTGGGATCCGAAGGCCTTTCCCGTGCTGACCTGGCGATGGCGCCTCCACAAAGTCACAACG
Source organism: Nitrospira sp. CG24E (assembly GCA_002869895.2). Classification (GTDB taxonomy): domain Bacteria; phylum Nitrospirota; class Nitrospiria; order Nitrospirales; family Nitrospiraceae; genus Palsa-1315. The sequence continues at coordinate 159,062 of NEWP02000027.1, forward strand.
GATACTGAGCCCATTGCGGCTGTCTATGCGTCACTCGATGTCGATCTGATGTTCATCCCTGTGTTTACGAAGTATGTCTGGAGCGCGACCAAACCAGAGGGGACCTTGACCGAAGGCGGCATGTTCAGTGGCTCGGAAATCGTGGTGCAGAGCGGTACGAAGGAAGTGGGCCAGTGGTTTGAAGAACGTGTGAACGTCTACGAAGATTTCAAGCGGATTCACAAGCATGAGCCGGCTGCCAAAGCCTGGGGCATTTCGATCATCTCTGGACCCGGGGTAGAAATCGATTTCGGTTCGATGGTTGCGAACACGGAGCGCTAGAAACCGCTCCGTTATCAGCATGGCCGAGTCCGGTATGGAATACGCTACGCCCTCAAAGGTGATCGATATCCTATTCGGCCTGGCCGTGATGGGCACGGTCGGCATGCTTATCGGGTTTATTGCGGGCGGCGGCATCATGCCCTTTGCGAGCGGGGCTGGGCTGGTGCTCGGCGGTGTCATCGGTTTTATGGGAGGGCGACGTTTCCTGGCGAGTATTTTGGTAGGAACGGTATTGGGCGGAGCGCTTGCCTGGTTGGTTGCCGGTCCGGAAAGAGTCTCTGTCGGCGCTGGGGCCGGCGCAGCGATGGGTGGATTTCTCGGTGTGCAAATCTCGATGTTGCTGGATATGCGTGCGGCAAAGAAAAACCGCCTCTGAATCGGCTGAGCCCGTCATGTCAGGCACAATCGAAGGAGTGTGAGACGAAATGGAAAACAAGGGGCTGATCATCGGATCGATCATCTTTGTCTTTGGGTGCTTCTTTCTGATGATTAGTTTGCTGGTATATGAGTCGTATAAAGCGAAGCAGATCAAAGCGTTGGCTGCGTCGATCAAGACGGAAGCTCGTCCTGCGACGGCCAGCGCAGCCTCGCTGGATTACTCCATGTATAAAACGAAGATCGGCGATGAAGGCCGAGAAATGGTGCAGGTCCCCGAAGGCCCGTTCATCATGGGCAGCAAAGACGGCGACCCGGATGAGGCGCCGGAGCGTCAAACGTATCTCAGGGCATTCTATATGGACAAAAAAGAGGTGTCGCAAGAGGAATATGCGCGATTCGCCAAGATGACCAGGCGTCCGTTGCCCAAGATTGAAGTGTTTGAAGACGATCAATCCAAACTGCTGCGGCCTGAATTTGCGGCGATGAGCATGACCTGGGAAGAGGCCTCGGCCTATTGCAAATGGGCGGGGAAACGCCTTCCCACCGAAGCGGAATGGGAAAAAGCCGGCCGTGGCGAAGGAAAGCGTAAGTACGCGTGGGGTGATACCTTCATGAACGGCCGTGCCAATGCGAATGTGGATGGGAGTGAAGACGGGTTTCGGTATTTGGCCCCTCCCGGGTCGTTCGAGACGGGGAGAAGCCCCTACGGGATTTATGACATGACCGGAAATGTCGCCGAGTGGGTTGCCGATTCGTACGATGAACATTACTACCAGAAGGCGTCCTACCGCGATCCGAAAGGGCCGGAGCCGGTCGATTTGAAAGTCGTGCGGGGAGGCTCATGGCGGGAGACCGAACATAATGCCCGGCTCTCCAAGCGATTTGCCGCCAAGCACTGGAGGACGGACATTACCATCGGGTTTCGCTGTGCAAGCGATGTGGAGGGTGGCGAGAGCCCTGCGCCTTCATAAGAGCCATGCTCGAAACCAAATTCAAGCTTCTCTTCCTTTTCGCTATCCTGGCGTTCGCTGCGATTCCCATCATGGGCATCTTTCGCGGCAGCATGCTGACTCCGTTCGAAAAATCTTCAGATGACTCTCCGATAGTAAGTCCATCGGGGTCGTCCGATCCCCAGTCGCAGGCGGCTCCCGAAGAGCCAATTGTGGAGGAAATGATCACGATTCCGGCAGGACCCTTTATTCGCGGGACTGATCAAGGGGGGTTCGATGAGCTCCCGCAACGCACGCTGATACTGAATGCCTTTGCCATCGATCGGTACGAAGTGACGAACTTTCAGTACCAGCAGTTTGTGAATGTGACCGGACATCGTAAATCTGGTCCTCCCGCCCGCTATGCCAAGAACATGAGCAAAATGCAGGGTATCAATCAGCCGGTGGTCTACGTCTCCTGGGAGGATGCGGAGGCCTATTGCAATTGGAAGGGGAAGCGGCTACCGACTGAAGCAGAGTGGGAGAAGGCCATGCGAGGATCGGATGGCCGTCTGTGGCCCTGGGGTAATGTGGAGAACCCGAATGGGGCAAATTGGGCCAGGGTACAGGATGGGTATGAGGTCTCCGCTTCTGTCGGCGCAGTTCAGACCGATAAGAGCCCCTATGGCGTTATGGATGGAGCAGGAAATGTCATGGAATGGGTGGCTGACTGGTACGCGGAACGCTACTTTGAAGAAGCGCCGGAGCAGAACAGTCCCGGCCCGGAGCATGGCGTATTCCGGGTGCTTCGTGGGGGAGGCTATGCGACCACCGGGGCCGATATCCGCATCACCAGCCGGAGTAAAATGGTTCAAGATTTTCGCGATGAAACGATCGGATTTCGCTGCGCGGCCTCTAGCGAAAAATTAGAAAATCGCTGAAGGGGTAAGCGGGGTAAAATTTACAGGAAATCAAAGTAGTAGAGAATGAGAAACACGGCCAAAATGATATTGACAACCATGCCGACCAAAACTATAATGTCGAACACTTTTGAATGTCTTTTCATTGAATTTCCCCTGATTTTTCGTGCGTGACAAGGAATTTTGAATAACATACGGGTATCTGAGAGTCAAGAATTTCACCGGGCTGATTGATCAAATATTCGATAGGATCCGGAGGAGAAGGAGACAGAGATGGGCGACGCATCAGCGACACCAGCGGGACCGCCGGATAGCGAGATGAAAATTGCGATCGGCAAAATGATTTTCTATGTGACCTGCGCAGTCGGTCTGTGGTTCTTTTATTGGTTTGCCGGAATTCAGTGTCCCTGTTAAGCAGGTTGACGTAGCAGTGGGATTTCTTGAACGTTACTAAGGGTCGGGGAGAGGATGCTATGGGGAGCACAATCGTTTACGGGGCAATATCGTTGGTCATCTGTGTTGCATATTTTCTGGCAGTCGACCACTTCTTGATGGATTCTCAGGGGCTCGACTTCTGGTATTTATTCCGGAAGTAGATCGAGGGAGAGTCGTCGTCTGCTTCAATTGAGCTTGTGGAGAAAAATGGCATGAGTTTTTTTCAGAATGCATCAAGGAGGTATCTCATGGGACGTGTAGCCGGGAAGAAGTTACTCTCAATCATGGCGCTTGTCGCGATGGTTGGCCTTCTCCTGCTCCCCATCGCCGTATCGCTTCCCTCACTGGCTATTGGCGCAGATGCTCCTGATGCGGTGAAACAGGAAGGGGAGCAGAAGTACGAGAAGGGGCGCGATGTCTATTACAAGACCGAGGGACTGGCAATCGGCGCTCCTGCGCCGAAGACCGTCGACGGGCCTAAGGACTATCCGCGCTACAACTTTGAGAGCCGTGTCCTGCTCTGGTTTGCGAACCAGCAGCACCTCTATTATGGAAGCTTCGTGCTTGCGGTTCCAATCTTTTGCATGGTCATCGAGTTCATGGGCGTCGTCACGAAGGATAAGGCAATGGCGAAGCGGTATGACCAGCTCGCCTATGACTTTATCAAGATCAGCCTGACGGCCTATTCACTGACTGCGATTTTAGGCGGTATTCTGATCTTCACCTTCCTCACACTCTATCCCGCATTCTTCGGCTATTTATCCAGTATTTTCCGTCCGGTCATGCATATCTATGCGCTGATGTTCGTGGCGGAGAGCGGCACCCTCTACATCTACTATTATGGTTGGGACAAGATGAGGGATGGGTTCCTGAAGTGGATTCATCTGAGCATGTCCGTGATCTTAAACGTAATCGGCACGTTGCTCATGTTCCTGGCGAATTCCTGGATTGGCTTCATGATGTCACCCGCCGGCGTAGACGAGCAGGGCCGGTTCTTGGGGAACATTTGGCACGTCATCCATACAGCCCTCTGGAATCCACTCAACGTGCACCGGATTTTGGGCAATATGGCGTTCGGCGGCGGTGTCGTGGCGGCTTACGCGGCGTACAAATTCTTGGCTTCCAAGACCGATGAAGATCGTGCGCACTATGACTGGATGGGTTATATCGCCATGGCGCTTGGCGTGGCATTCCTCATTCCTCTGCCCTTTGCAGGGTACTGGCTGATGCGGGAAGTCTATGCCTACCGTCAGCAGATGGGGATCACGCTCATGGGCGGCCTGTTGGCCTGGCTCTTTATCATTCAAGCCACCATGATCGGTATTTTGTTCTTGAGCACGAATTACTATCTCTGGCAAGCCCTTGGCCGTATGCGCGGCGCTGAGAAATATCAGCGCTACATCAAGTATCTTGTATTCATCCTCTGTTGCGGCTACCTGGTCTTCATTACCCCCCACACCATCGTGATGACCCCGGCCGAATTGAAGGCCATGGGCGGTCAACAGCATCCGGTGCTGGGAAACTATGGAGTCATGTCGGCCAAAAATGGGGGTATCAACGTCATCATTACCACCACTATTTTGAGTTTCGTCTGGTACATGCGAGGCAATAAAGTCTCCACTGTATCCTGGTCAAAGTTCGGTAATATTTTCATGGGGGTCTTCTTTGCCTGCGCCTATGTGAACATTATCTGGCTGGCCATTTACGGGTACTATATTCCGGCAAACGTGCGAGTCGGTCTTTCTGTGCCGCAAGTTGCGACAACCCTGTCCTGTCTCTTCTTTATGTTCCCGCTTAACAGCGCCATGATGAAGGGCGCCAAACAGATGGGGGCCATCGAATGGGGCAAGATCTCCGTTCGTTCGCAATATGCCTTGATCATGCTTGCAACCGCCTTTACCTGGATGATGGGGCTAATGGGATACATACGTTCTTCGGTTCGGTTGTTCTGGCATGTGAATGAAATCATGCGCGACAACTCGCCCTGGGCCTATACACATACGGTGGGTTTTGCAGCGAACATGATTTCCTTCAATGTATTGTTCTTCTGGGTGAGTATTTTATTCGTCTTCTGGCTGGGAAGCCTTGGGATGAAGAAGGCTCCTGTTCCAGCGAAGGCAGGGGTTCCGGGCGGTGCACCGCAACCGGCTGCGGGCCACTAATCGTCTTTAGGATTTTGGCTGGGGGAGTGGAGGCATGAAGGGCGTGCCCACTACTACCCAGACCTCAGGAGGTTACAATCGTGAGTGAGCTGATAAAGGAAGCTCTAACAATAGGCTGGCCGTTATTTGCACTGCTTGCCGGTCTGTTCATCTACTCCATCGTGGCAGGGAAGGATGCTGCCGCAAAAAAGAGCGCGATGTTCAAGCTCTTTATCGGCACCCTTGGCGCATGTTTGTTGTTACTGGCCATTGCGCATTACAAGGGCAGCTTCTATGAAGCGAACCGGATGCTTCCGGTTTCCTTGGTCCTCATCACATCGGCCTGTTTTATGCTGGGGATCTATTTCCCCAATCATGCAGCACTGCTGAAGATCGGTGGCTTCATGTTCCTGGTCGCTGCCGGCCTTTCAGGCTATGGAAATTGGCTGCCGCAGGTCGAAGGTGGGTTTCCGCCCAAGGAAGAGAAGCTGCAATATGAGGCAATGACCGCCCAGCAGCTTGCCGATGAAGGGGAGAAGATTATTTTTGGCGGAATTGGAAAGAACAAAGAGCAGGGTGCGGTCGGTAAAGGACAATGTCCGCTTTGTCATGCATTCCACGCAGGGATGCTTGGAGAACGTGCGCCAAACCTACAGGGGCTTCCAACTCGAGCGGGTAAGGAACGGTTAGAAGATCCAAAGTACAGTAAGGGAAATCCGAAGGGTCGTGAATTTGACGATAAAGAAGCATTCCCAGGCGCTGGGACTGCGGAAAATGGGCAGGAGTATATCGCTGAATCCCACGCCTGTCCGAGCTGTTACGTCGTTGTCGGTTACGGCGTCAAGGGAACGAACGATAAAACCAGCCCGATGCCCGCGATTCACAAGCCACCGATTTCGTTGAGCCTTCCAGAGTTGGCTGCCGTCGATACCTGGCTATATTTGCGTGAAGGGGTTGATGCTCCCTCATACGATGAAATCATCAAGTCCTATGAGAAGTTTATTCCTGAGGCAGATAGGCCTAAACCGCAAGATGACAAGCCGGCAGGCCCAGCAAGCGCTCTTCTGGCCGATGGTACTGAACCGATCGATGTGATTTTTGCCAAATCAACGTGTATCTTGTGCCATACCATTCCCGGCATCCCTGGCGCAGTCGGTAAGCAAGGTCCCGTGCTTGAAGAGGGGACCAATGCGCCAAACCGGATCAAGGATCCGGCGTACAAGGGAACTGCGCATAACACACAAGAGTACATTATGGAGTCCATCGTATCGCCCAGCGTCTATGTCGTGAAGCCTTTTCCGGACAACTTGATGCCAAAGGAATTCGGGACGAAGCTGAGCGCAGGGGCGTTAAAAAAGATTGTCGACTATCTGTCACAAGTTAAAGCCGGTTCACCGCCGCCGAAGATTTCATAATCGGCACGCGGGATCCGGTTATCGAGTAGGGGTGCACATCAATATGGGAGCTCATCGATGAAAGCTATAATGTCGCTCGGGGCACTTATAGGGGTAGCGGGATTACTCCTGCTTTCCGGAATGATTGTCGGTATCGTTCCGTCAGATACTGTGCGCCTGATCGAAGGCTACATGCCGGTTCAAGTGATCGCGGAACTGATCCTCTTCGTGGCAGGCTTTACCGGTATCAGCTACATGATGTCCGCCATGGGAATGACCTTCCCACGGTTTTGGCAAGGGATCAGTTGTTGGGCCTTCGTTCTCCTCTATTTGAAGTTTCGTGTCTATCCCCCGATTCCCTTCAGCGTTCGCGCGATGTACGGGACAGTCTCCCTGGTAGCTGTGTTCATGTGGGTTTCCGCCAACGAGGAAGATTGGCAGAAATTCAAACAGCCGATCATGAACGTCCTGGACGCCAAGACCGGGGGCAACCGGTTGTTGCGCTATGCGTACCTCATTATCCTGCCGATCTTGATCGGCGGTTTTTCATACAATGCCATGGTCCCAAAATCGGAAGAGCCTATCGAGTTGAGAACGGTGCATCCGGCCCCGCCAGCCAGCACGAAGGTGCATGGAAAGACCTATACGCTTCAAACATCCCAGAACCCTTACCGAGTCAATCCTGAAGGAAAGTACGATCAGGAATACAGTAACGCCAATATTGTCGAACAGGGTATGGGGCGCTTGATGAAGCCGAACGCAAACCCATGGGATAAGGACGCTCAAGGGTATCTCAAGTATGTGCGTGAGGGCGGCGAAATTTTCTATCAAAACTGCCACTTCTGTCATGGAGACAATTTGAATGGCCGCGGCCTCCATGCCTTCGCATTCAATCCTATCCCGGCAAATTTTACTGACCCAGGCACAATCGCCCAGTTACAAGAGACATTCATTTTCTGGCGTGTTTCCAAAGGAGGAATCGGCTTACCGAACGAAGGATTCCCCTGGGCCTCTGTCATGCCGCCATGGGAACAGCATTTGACCGTGGATGAAATTTGGAAAGTCGTCATGTTTGAATATTGGCACACGGGGTATTACCCACGCACTTGGGACTGATCGTTCGCAAGAACTACGCAGCCAACCTGAATTGACGAGATGAGGGAAGAGGGAAGCCATGAAGAATTCGTTTAGTCTGAAGGCGGGGGTATTATCCCTAACCGCCTTTGGAGTCATCTTGCTCTCCGGAAACGCCGGAGGTTTGGCCTTTGCCGCAGATTCACTTCCTGCCGGCTTTAAGGCTGGAGCGCTTGCACCGGAACCGTCTGCAGACATGATCGAAGCAGGAAAACGGGTCTACTTCACCAAGTGTGTCTGGTGTCACGGTGTAGATGGCGCCGGCGATGGCCCAGGCGCCGATCGTCTCTGGCCCCGTCCCCGCAATTTCAATCAGGGGACGTTCAAGATTCGTCATACGGCCAGCGGAGAGTTGCCCCTGTTCGACGCCAAGAAACCGGTTGAGGGCCAGAACGATCTGTTTGCGACTGTGACCCACGGGTTGCCAGGCTCTGCCATGCCGCCATGGGAAGGTATTCTGACAGAGGAGCAGCGGCTTCAAGTCTTGTCGTTTGTGACGACGCAGCTTGTCAAAGATCGAAAATTTACCGACACGAAGTCAGAGAGCCAGACGGTGTTGCAGTTGGCCGAGTTGGCGCCGATTGCCGCGTCTGAAGAGAGTTTGAAAAAAGGGGCCGAGCTGATTGTCGAGAAGAAGTGTATTGAATGTCATGGGGTCGAAGGCCGTGGTGACGGCAATGCGTTCAATCTGAAGGATGACTGGGGTTTTTCAATACAACCGGCCAATTGGCACAAGTGTTGGAACTTTAGAGGCAGTCGGCAGGATCCCTATAATGTGAAGAATATCTTCCGGACATTTTCCACCGGGGTCAATGGTACTCCGATGCCATCATTCGCCGACAACACGACAGTCGAAGAGCGATGGCACATTGCAAACTTTGTGAACTCCCTCTGTGAACGGGATGGAGAGGGGAAGCCTCTCCCAATCGATCCGCAGGCTGACAAACCTAAAATCAACTTTGTGGTGCCCTCAGGGAAGGTTGAAGGAGAGATTTCAGCTGATCCGGAGAATGAATTGTGGACAAAGAGGGCCAGGCGGTATATTGCAATGGGTGGTCAGATCACTCACAAGCCCAGAAACTTCGTGAACCGGATCGACGATCTCTGGGTAAAGTCGCTTTACAATGAAACGCATGTTGTGTTCATGTTCCAGTGGGATGATCGTACGAAGAGTGTAGCCGAAGGAAAGTTGCCTTGGGCTCCGACCTCAGTCAACGTCGAAGTCAAGGAACAGGATCCAAAGACCGGCGAAGAGGGTTCTATTGCCGCGCATCAGAATAATTACACGGTGTATAACGATGCAGTGGCCATGGAGACTGCTATAAAGTGGAAAGAGCTTCCCGCGCCGATTAAGCCGCGCTATCTCTTCGGCAGCAATGAACAGTTCCCGATGGACATTGTGAAGTGGGAGGCTGATGGTTCGTTGCGCGCCTTCAAAGGAACCGGATGGGATAAAGACTTTGAACAACGCTTCGACTACGAAGAGAACATCAAGTTACTCTTCTCGGAATGGAAAAATGGCCGATGGACAGTGATCATTCAGCGTCCGTTGGGCGATAAGAAGGAACAGGATTACGACTCGGATACGTTCTTTGAAATGGGACAATACATTCCCACCGTGTTCTTTGCCTGGGATGGGCACAATGGAGATGCAGGGAGAAAGATGGCCGTCTCGGCTTTCTACTACACCTTCTTGGAGCCGCCGACCCCGCAAGAGGCCTATATTTATCCGGTAGCCATTGCGGCCGGTGTCGTCCTTCTGGAAGGTTGGATTCTGACCAGACGATCGAACAAGCGGAAGGCAAAGGCCCTTTCTCGCTAGCCTCAATAGAGAGATCTGAAGTATGAAGAGGGGGTGGGGTAACCCACCCCCTCTTTCTTTTAGTCGCCATTGTGAGGGTCTTATGGAGACCGATGTGACCGGTGTTCTTCTTGCGGGAGGCAAAAGCCGCAGGATGGGCGAAGACAAGCGCTACCTTCTCGTGGGAGAGCAGACACTTCTCGAACGCGGTTTGGCGGTGCTCCGCTCAATCTTTCAGGAAGTACTTGTCGTGATTGCACAGGATAGCCCTTCGCTCGATATGGTGAATGTCCGAGTCGTGCGAGATCTGCTGCCTGACTGCGGGAGTCTCGGAGGGGTCTACACAGGACTGAAGCAGGCGACCAATCCCTACATATTCGTGGCGGCATGCGACATGCCGTTTCTCGACCCTGCGGTCATTGCCCAGTTCACAAGTCGAAGAGCCACCGTCGATATTGTGATGGCAAAACTTGCGGAACGTATGCATCCGATGCATGCGCTGTATGGAAAGGGATGCCTGACGGCTATGGAGCAGATGATTGCAGCAGGACGGCTGAAGATCCAAGATTTGGCGTTGAATCCGTCCCTCAGGGTTCAACAGATTACGGAAGATGAGTTGCGCTCTACCGATCCTTCCTATTGTTCTTTTCACAACGTCAATACACCGGCGGATCTTGAGGCGGCCTATTCGCTGTTGGCTCAGAAGCCTCCCTCACAAACACCGTAGGCTCCACTATGGCGCGGACAGTCGTTATGATCCATCCAGGCGGTCTTGGAGATGTGCTCTTGGCCGTCCAGGCCATGAGCCGATTGCGGACCCGTTTCCCCAAACATCGGCTGGTGCTCTGCGCAGAGGATCAGTCCGCGAAATTATTGATCGAGTGTCGCGTCATCGATGCATGGGCTCCTGCCCAGGGTCGAGATTGTGCAGACCTATTCGCCGGCGTGGAGTCACCCACCAATCAGATACAGAGGTGGCTGGAAACCTGCGATCTGGCCATTGGCTGGATGAAGGATTTGGATGGTACGTTCTGCAAAGCCCTCAAAACAGCCGGCGCCCAAGAGGCAATCGTGAGGTCACCGTTCTCGGCCACGATTCGAGCAACCCATCAGCGGGATCGGTTTCTTGAGGCAATCAATGAGATACCGTCCGGTAGTCAGCAGGATGTTTCCTTGAGGCCGGCAGAACGACTTTTCAATGTAGGACGAGTTTGTCTTGAAGCAGAAGGTCTCGTGACGGGGCAGTTTCTTGTTGTGATTCATCCAGGGAGCGGGAGTGTTCATAAATGTGTGTCGCCGGGAACGCTTGCATCCCTAGTGAGAGTTGTTCAGGACTTTGGAGCGACTCCTGTCCTGTTAGAAGGGCCGGCGGATCATGAGCCAGTCGAGCGTCTTCTCCAATTATGCGTGAACCGACCGACTGTCCTAAAGGGCCTCGATATTCTTCGGGTCGCCGGGGTAATTGCCCAGGCGCAACTCTTTGTTGGGCAGGACTCGGGTGTCACGCATCTGGCGGGGCTGATGGGGGTGCGTACGGTTGCCCTGTTTGGACCGACTGAGCCAGATCGCTGGGCTCCACGGGGGCCTCATGTTTCTGTAGTGCAGGGCGTACCTTGCCTCTGTCAATCCTGGGATGCTGTGAGCCGGTGCGAAGCGAAACCTTGCCTTGAGATACCGCAGAACTATCTTGAGGAACTCTGTCTCTCGCATCTCAAGGTAGCAGCTGCCGATAGAGGATCCCCTGCGGTATCCCTTCCGGTATCTTGTCACTGACTATCTCGTATGCTACAGTGTCCAGTTCGTTTTTCCTTTCATTGCTAAGGACTTAGGAGTTTTTTCTTGTCCAGCGGGGTTGTTCAGGAAAAGGTCGTCACTGCGCTTCTTGAAGCGCTCAACGGGGCCAAGAAAAAAGGCCAATTGAAGACAGAGGCTTGGCCTCAACTGAGCCTCGATGCCCCGAAGCGGCCTGAATGGGGAGACCTTGCTTCAACGGTGGCCATGTCTCTGGCTGCGTCCGAACAACAGGCTCCCCACGACATTGCCCAAATTATCATCGACAATCTTGCGCAAGACGGGCAACTGTTCGACCGGATTGAGATCGCCAGACCTGGGTTCCTTAACCTCACAGTCAAGCCTGTCGTCTGGCAGGAAGCGCTCAGAGAGATTGAGATACAAGGAACGGCTTACGGGCAAGCAGAATTGGGGAATCGGCGTCGTGTGTTGGTGGAGTATGTGAGTGCGAATCCGACCGGTCCGTTACATGTGGGACATGGTCGAGGCGCCGCAGTCGGGCAGGCAGTGGCGAATATGCTGAAGGCCGTTGGGTACGATGTCGTAAGTGAGTACTATATCAACGACTCAGGCCGGCAGATGAAATTGTTGGGGAGTTCCGTTTTTGCGCGATATGAGGAACTCTCGGGCCGTCCCGTGGAATTTCCAGCGGAGGGATATCACGGGTCTTACATCACGGCTGTAGCCGAGCGAGTGAAACAACAGCTTGGGCCTGAGCTGGCTGGACGTGCGGCCCCTGAGGTTGAGGAGCGTTGCCGAACCTTCGCTTATCGGGAACTGTTGGCGCTGATTCGCGAGGACCTGAAGTCCTTCGGGATTGAGTTCGAGTCCTGGTTCAGCGAAGCGTCTCTCGTGGACTCAGGGACCGTTGAGCGGGTCTTGGACGAATTGAAATCGCAGCGATTCCTATTTGAGCAAGAGGGTGCCTGGTGGTTCCGATCCTCGATGTTTGGCGATGAAAAGGATCGTGTCGTGCGGAAACAGGACGGTGAATATACCTACCTGGCTTCCGATATCGCGTACCATCAAGATAAGCTGCGGCGTGGATATGACCTCCTCATCGATGTCTGGGGCGCGGATCATCATGGCTACATCCCTCGTATGCAAGCGGTCGTGCAGGCCTATGGCCATCAAAAAGATTGCCTCCAGGTCGTGCTGGTTCAGATGGTGAATCTGTTGCGCGGAGGGAAAAAAGTAGAAATGTCGAAGCGGGCCGGCGAGTTTATCACGATGCGGGAAGTCATCGATGAAGTCGGGGCCGATGCGGCCAAGTTCTTTTTCTTGATGCGGGATTCCGACTCGCATCTCGATTTTGACTTGGAATTGGCCAAGCAACGGTCATCCGATAATCCCGTGTACTATGTGCAGTATGCCCATGCCAGAATCGCCAGTCTTTGGCGCGTTGCGGCTGCGCGAGGCATTGCTTGCCCCCTGCCGAGCGAAACGGATTTGGCCCTGTTGACGGACCAGGACGAATTGGGGTTGATCCGAAAGCTCTCTGCCTATCCCTCGGTCCTGCAGGGCAGTGCGATGGCCTATGAGCCCCATCGAATGACCTATTATCTTCAGCAATTGGCCGGCCTGCTCCACACCTTTTATAACAAGCACCGGATTCTCCCTCCCGCGGCTGATCGAGACCTATTGGCGATCACGCCGGAGGGGGGTGCCCCAGGCGAGGGGTTGCAGAAGGAAGTCCCCACGCCTGAACGGACTGCGGCGAGATTGGCCTTGATGCGGGGAGTCCAGCAGGTCTTACAGAACGGACTCCGTGTCCTTGGAGTGTCTGCGCCGGAGCAGATGTAGCAGGGAAGAGGGATTGTGGACTATTCAGTGCAGCAGGCGGCCGGTGAGACGAGTGCCAGGTTGGGGAAACTCAGTACCGCCCATGGAGCGATCGATACGCCGGCATTTATGCCGGTTGGGACGTTGGGGCCGGTGAAGGGCATCGAGCCGGCAGACCTAGCGCAGCTCGGTTTCGGTCTCATGCTCAACAATGCCTACCATCTCTATTTGCGACCTGGACATAAGATCGTGGCTGAGATGGGTGGATTGCATCGGTTTACCGGGTGGCCGGGAGCCATCTTGACGGATAGCGGTGGGTTTCAGATTTTCAGCCTTGCCAAACTGTGCAAGGTGACCGATGAGGGCGTGAGCTTTCAGTCGCATCTCGATGGCTCCACGCACTTCATCACGCCGGAGACGGCCATCGAGATTGAAGAAGCGTTGGGGGCCGACATCATGATGGCGTTCGACCATTGCGTGGCCTTGCCTGCTGAGAAGGAAGTCGTGCGAGATGCTGTAAGGCGCACGACCCTGTGGGCAAAACGGTGTCAGGCCAGTCGGCGTCGCACGGATCAAGCGCTCTTTGGGATCGTGCAAGGAGGCCTGGATAGAGATCTTCGTGTGACTTCTGCGCGCGAGCTTGTCGCACTTGGCTTCGAGGGCTATGCGATCGGAGGGCTTTCGGTGGGAGAATCGAAGACCGAGATGTATGCCATGTTGGATGTGACCGAGCCGGAGCTGCCGGCTTCGAAGCCGCGGTATTTAATGGGAGTGGGAATGCCGGAGGATTTGATCGAAGGGGCAGCGCGCGGGATCGATCTGTTCGATTGCGTGGTGCCCTCGCGGCATGGGCGGACCGGTTCGCTCTTTACGAGTTTCGGGCGTGTGGTGATCAAGCAAGCACGGTATCTTCGCGATGAGCAGCCGATCGATCCTGCCTGCGGATGTCCGGTCTGCGCCCGCTATTCTCGGGCCTATTTACACCATCTCTTCCAAGTGAAAGAGATGCTCTCGTCGCGGCTGAACACGATTCACAATCTTTGGTATTTCGCCGATCTGATGGGTCAAGTGCGGTCTGCGATCGCACAGGGAAGATTACGGTCGTTTCGAGATGAGTTTTACCGATCCCGCAATCAGGCTCTGTCGGAGGTCTCAGAGGCGGATGAGGCTGGTGCTGATGGGCATCGGCGGCAGGCTGGGTGGGACTAACTGGGTTGAGGAGGGGTTCGTATGGTCATGCAATCGGTCGCATGGGCACAGGGGATTGGGGCAGGGGCTGGAGGTGCGAGTTCGACGTACAGTACGATTCTGTCCCTTCTTCCCTTCGCGTTGATCTTCGTCATTTTCTATTTCCTGGTCATTATGCCGCAACAAAAACGCACCAAACAGCAGAAAGAGTTGCGAGAGGCGCTGAAGAAGGGTGACAAGGTCGTGACGGCATCCGGGATCTGGGGCACCGTCGCGAATCTCGGGAAGGAGACGGTGACGTTGCAGATCGCGGATACCGCAAAAATTCGGATACAGCGGGATCAGATCGCGCGATTGCGCGGCAGTGAAGACGAGGACAAGGATAAAGACTCGTAAGTGCGAGTGACAAAGGGGTTACAGAAGACATGAAAAAAGTGGGTGGGCGGTTAGCATTGTTGGTGTTGGTCGTGGTGGCGTCGCTGATCTTCTTTATCCCTTCCTACCAGCCGTTTTATCAGACGTTGCCTGGTTGGATGAAGACGGTGATACCGAGCAAAGGTATTACACTGGGTTTGGATCTCCAAGGCGGGATTCACCTTGTCATGGAGGTGGACGAAGATCGCGCGGTTGAGATCGCCGTCGATCGATCGGTGGTGTCTCTGCAAGATACGTTAGTGGACAAGAAGATTCCTGTCGAGTCTGTCGCGCGGACTGGGCAGTCCCAGGTGACGATTCAGTTCCAAAATCCCGATCTCAAGGCTCAAGTTCAGAAGATGATCAGCGACTATCCGATCTTCAGCGAGACGGAGGCTGCCGGGTCCGCCAACAAACTGGTATGGGAGCTGCGGGAGAGTGAGTCCAAGCGGATCAAGGACTCCACAATCAACCAGGCGCTGGAAACGATCCGCAACCGCATCGACCAGTTTGGCGTGGCTGAACCGATTGTGCAGCGGCAGGGGTTGAAGCAGATCGTCGTGCAGTTGCCTGGTGTGAAAGAGCCCAAGCGAGCCAGGGATCTGATCAAAGAGACGGCGTTGCTTGAATTCAAGATGCTTGATGAGGACAACCAGCCGAAGCTCGATCTGCCCGCGAGTATTCCAAAAGGCGGCGAGGCAGAGCTTCTCAAACAGGTCGAGGGAAAGCTGCCCGTAGGCGATGAGATCCTCTTCGAACGGGGAGTCCAAAAAGATACCGGACGGGAATATCGGGTTCCCTTTCTCGTGAAAAAGCGGGTCATGCTGACCGGCGATGTCTTGAGCGATGCACAGGTTTCAATCGGTCAATTCAACGATCCCTATGTTTCGATGACGTTTGACTCGAAGGGCGGCCAAGAGTTCGAACGGATTACAGGCGACAACATCAAAAAGCGCATGGCGGTCGTGCTCGACAACACGATTTACTCGGCGCCGGTGATTCAGGACCGCATTACCGGAGGCCGCGCGCAAATCACCGGGACCTTTTCGATGCAGGAGGCGAATGACTTGGCCATCGTGCTTCGTGCCGGCGCCTTGCCGGCTCCGCTAAAGATCATTCAGGACCTCACGGTTGGGCCGTCGCTGGGGAAGGATTCTATCGAGAAAGGCATACAGGCAACCTTGTTTGCCGGCGCCTTGGTGGTGGTGTTTATGATCGTCTATTACCGCCTGTCCGGAGTGATTGCCGACTTTGCCCTGATGTTGAACCTCTTGTGTTTGATCGGAGCCCTGTCTGCCTTGAATGCGACGCTGACTCTGCCTGGTATCGCCGGAATCGTGCTTACGATCGGGATGGGCGTCGATTCGAACGTCCTCATTTTTGAGCGCATCAGGGAGGAGCTACGATCGGGGAAAGGGGTCAGGCTGGCGGTGAACGGAGGCTATGACAAGGCGCTGTTGACGATCGTCGACTCTCACGTGACCACCCTGATTACGGGGGTGGCGCTGTTTTTATTCGGCACAGGGCCGATCAAAGGATTTGCCGTGACCCTCTGTCTCGGAATCGGAATCAATCTGTTTACGGCCTTGATCGGCACCAAGGTCATCTTCGACCTTTTTAATCAACGCCAAAAAGTAGAGCACTTAAGCATCTAGCGGGTTGAGGAAACACTGTGTGGGCACGCCAGAAGTTCATTGGTCTGTACGTCTGAGACAACAGGAGCACACCACGCAGGATGCTCAAAAATGCTGCCCAGCAAGGCCGCAGCGAGCGAAGAGGCGAGGCGTACGCTTCGGTACGTTGAGCC
>NEWP02000027.1:175596-178544 GCA_002869895.2 Nitrospira sp. CG24E
ACAAAACGGTAGTCTGTGCGTTTTCTTGCCGACGAGAGCTGTGACTTCTCTGTTGTCCGAGCGCTTCGCGCTTCAGGTTACGATGTGCAGGCTGTTGCAGAGCTGGCGTTCGGGTCCGATGATATAACTGTCATGGACTTGGCCCTTCGTGAGGCACGTATTCTCCTGACGGAAGACAAAGATTTCGGCCAGCTCGTCTATGCCCACTCGCGGCAGTCCAGCGGCGTCATCTTCATCCGTTATCCTGCCAAGGTGCGAGAGACTCTGCCGAGGGCTGTGGTGAATCTCATAGCAGAGGCTGAGGAAGAGTTGACCGGCAGCTTCGTGGTGATGAGCCCCGGACGTGTTCGAATCGGCAAGCGCACGCGATAGGAAACCCAAACGCGCGGACATCAATTTTTCTGACAGCGCCTGTGAGAGAGGGATGGGGCCTGAATGAGATCCGTGTAGGCGTGTCCTGCGAGCTCAGTTCTTGACCTTCCACACTAAACCAATGCATCTGGGATAATCGGGCAGCAAACTATTTTGCGGTGCGGGATGGGGCGGCTAGCGATACACTTCGTCGTGGGTTCCGATATCGAGGTGGACGATTTCCTTTTTGGTGATACGGAGCGTCACGGTGATGCGATAGACATACGTGAGGCTGATCGCGTGGAGCCCTTCAAGTTCTCCGCTGAGCGGATGGAGTCGCAGGGAGGGTATAAACGGATTGGTTCGAGATTTTTCAGATCTTTGGCGAGTGGCTTTTTGAGTTCCGGATGGGCTTGCGTGAACTTGACGACTCGCCGATCAAAATGGCCGGTCGTGAGCAGCACATACATCAGGCATCGAGACCCAATTCGTCGATCAGCGTTTGAGCTGTCACGCGACGCACCCGCCCTGCCTTCACATCTTTCAACGAGCGACGGATTCGTGTGACGTACGACTTGCGATAGCGTTCCGACATCTCACGAAACTGGTTTTCGGCCATGATCACGTAGGCTGGTTCATTGTCTCTAAGGACATGCACCGGCCCACGTTTGAGAGCCTTATCGACCGCTGAAATTCCACGGCGTCTGATTTCGGTGGCGCGTATCGTTCTTTGTGCCGCGGCATTCGTCATTCGCATGGGCCTACTCTATCCCAAGCTGCCAGCCACGGCAAGCGTCGAGCCTCAAGCAAGAAACAAGTTAGGCCATTAAACCTGTGAGGGTACGAAAACGAAGAGGTTGGGAGCCTTCCGATTCTTTCTATCTTTCCGAGAGGGGTTGGCTGAGGCCGCGCGTTGCGCGAGCAAGCAGGGCACATGGTCACTCCCTCTCCGCTCCCCCTTCCCACAGTTTGACCGTCCGGTCCCATGACGCGCTGGCCAGTTTCATCCCGTCCGGCGACAGGGTGATGCCCCGAACACCGGCTGTATGGGCCTTGAGCGTTCTGAAACATCGCCCGTTCGACAGGTCCCAGAAGCGAATCGTCGCATCGTCGCTGGCGCTGATCAGTACCTTGCTGTCCGGGGTGACGGCAAGCGAACGCACCCAGGCTGTGTGACCTTTCAACGTCCGTTGCTCCGCCACGTGGGGCAGGTCGAACAACTTGATGGTCTGGTCGCGGCTTCCGGTGATCAGGAGTTTGGCATCGGGAGTGAAGGTCATCGCGCCGATCCAATAGTCCATCGGTTTTTGAAACCCGCCGTCGTCGTCGATAAAATACCCGCGTGTTTCACTGGTATCGTCCGCATCGTTTTTCCAGTGTCCGTTATGCAGGATTTTTTCCTCTCCGCTGGGCAACACCTCCCAAAGCTTGATCTTGCCGATGTCCGTTCCGCTGGCCAGGTGCATCCCGTCCGGCGAAAAGGCGACACAGACCGACCAATGGTGATCGTACTGGTCCTTGCCGAGAAGGGTCATGAGCTCGGTGCCGGTCGTAATTTCCCAGA
This sequence comes from Nitrospira sp. CG24E, assembly GCA_002869895.2. Taxonomy (GTDB): domain Bacteria; phylum Nitrospirota; class Nitrospiria; order Nitrospirales; family Nitrospiraceae; genus Palsa-1315. The sequence goes on from NEWP02000027.1 coordinate 177,512, forward strand.
TCTTGATGTCTTTGTTGTGGCTGCCACGGGCCAACATGAGGCCATCGGGCGAGAGGGAGAGACTGACGACATTGTGGTCATAGCGTGTGAAAAGGAGCTTCTTCGATTCACCGGTCGTTGGGTTCCACAGCCTGATGGTACGGTCCTCGCTGGCAGTGGCCAGGGTCTGGCCATCCGGAGTGAAGACGACGGATCGGATATCTGCCGTGTGTCCCCTGAGCGAGCGCAAGAGGCGCCCGGTTTCAATGTCCCATATGCGGACAAGCCGATCGGCCCCGGCGCTGGCGAGGGTCAAACCATCCGGTGCAAAGGCGACTGACCAGACTCCATGCGAATGGCCTCGAAACGTCGTCAGCTCCCGTGCCGCTGTCTTCCAGTATTCGAGGAAATCGACAGGTGCTAGAGCAGGCTCTATGGCTGATGGTGTGAGCGAAGAGGGAGCGGGGACAAGTTGGGAAGCAGTCTGATCTGGCATGTTTATCCTTACAGTTGGGATAGGCTCAGGCGCTTTACGGCGATGGGCTCGATTGCCATCCGGTGAGCGCGCCCAGTATAATCGGTGTCGGCTTGAGGTGATCGTAAGAGAAGCTTCGCCGTCAAGTCAAGCAGGCTAGGAGAGCCGGTTTGCGCCTCCTCAGCCGGATGTGTAGCCTTGGCAAATCGGATTAGACAATCAAGGACTGACATGGAACTTCGTTTTCAGCCCGCGTTGCTGCAAGAGGTCATCGATTCGTTCGTCGAAAAGACGGAACGGGAAGGCGACCCGACCTATTATAAAGAATTCCACGAACTGGCCGATCCGATCTACGAGAAGTTTACGCTCGACGATCGTGAAAGTGAGTTCAAAAAGCTCTACCAGTATTTATTTGGGATCTGGGGATTTTCCGATATCATCCGCGATGCCTTCAACGAATATCCTCTCCTAAAAGAAAGAGTCGGAATCGTGCTCGTGAAGGGTGTGCTCAAAGAGGATCAGGAAGGCGTCGATGTTCTCAGGAAATGGGGGTCCGTCGAGCACGAGATGGCGCGAGAA
>NEWP02000027.1:178644-192555 GCA_002869895.2 Nitrospira sp. CG24E
GGTGATGGACCGTGCCGTGGATGTCGAGGGGGGCGAGGTTCCGGAAACAGAAAATAAAGTCATGTTGATGCCGGGGTTTCCCTGCCCCCTGTGCCGGTTTCCAACCTATTCCTGGGTTGAGGATATGGGTAACAAGCTGGAGCCCTATGTGCTCGATTTCATCCGCGAGAATCACCCTGGATGGGACATCGAATTCGGGGCCTGCGATCGGTGCGTCGAGGTCTATAAGCTCCGCGCCGATGGGGTCATGTAACAGGGCATTACGATGGCTACGGATCCGTCATATGGACGTCGCGACTTTCTCAAGGACTCCGTCGTGTCCGTGGCCAAAGCCGCACAGGAACTTGCCAACCAGCAAGCGGGCCTGCCGGAACAACCGGCTCCACCTCCGGTGCGTACCGATTGGTTACGGCCTCCCGGCGCTGTCAGTGAGGCATTGTTTTTGGACCGCTGCACCCAATGCGGCGACTGCGGCAAGGTCTGCCCCTATGGATCGATTACGTTCCATCCCGTGAATGGGACCCCGGTGATTTTTGCGGATCAGATGCCCTGCTATCTCTGTGAGGATGTGCCCTGTATCGCGGCCTGTGCCACCGAGGCATTGCTCCCTGTCGATGGACGAGCTCAGATACGCATGGGCCTCGCGGTCGTGTCGCACCGGGCCTGTACAGCAGGGCAGGGCTGCTATGCCTGCGCAGCGAAATGCCCCACGGATGCCCTGTCGATGGACTTTGACCGGCAGCAGCTGGTTGTGACGTCTGAACGTTGTGTCGGATGTGGTCTCTGTGAACAGGTCTGCCGGACGGTGAACGATCGTCTAGCCATTCGGGTGACACCGGCGAGATTATTGGCACAGTCGCTCTCGTGATCCACAACAACAGGCCTGGATGTCTGAGAAAATAGTCAATGGACTGCGGGGGAAAATCCCTTTGGACAGGATGGACATAGATTATTGCATGTGGAGGGACAGATCGCGCTTGACAACTCCTGAGCCGATACCTACGATACGAGGGCTTGTCTCAAAGGTTTGCCCTCAACTGCCGGGAATATGTCTGTGGGCAACGGGGTAAACCGAGGAGCTGATTTTTATGACGAGTAAACAGCCGGTTCCAGCCAATTCACCGGCCGTGGCCGCAGTCATTCCGACGTCGCCGGCCATCAAGGATTCCCCTGCAGTCGAACGCGCCCTCAGCCGCAGTAAACTCTATCTGCTTGTGTCGTGGAGCCTGCTCTATCCTGAAGACGACGAGTTTCTCGATTATGTCCAGTGTGGAGAGTTCGTCGAAGATGGACGCGCCGCGCTCGATGCTTTGGATCAGGCGCTGGATGGCATCGGGGGTGAGCGGGCCAAGCTCAAGCTGACATTGCTGCGCAAACAGCTCGATCAGATCGAAAAAGTTGTCGCGTCGGAATGTGTGAACTGGCAACTCCCCGATCTGCAAGCCGAACATCGCCGGGTCTTCAGCAACGTCATCACGCTCGATTGTCCTCCCTACGAAACCCTTTTCGGAAACGACCACGTGTTTGCCCAATCACAGGTGATGGGCGACATCGCCGGATTCTATCGCGCGTTCGGGGTGGAGTTATCGAAGGATATTCACGAACGATTGGACCATTTGAGCGTCGAATTCGAATTCATGCATTTTCTGGCCTACAAAGAGTCCTATTCCCGCTGTCATGACGGAGCGGACAAGACGCAGATTGTTCTGGACGCCCAGAAAAAGTTTGTGAAGAATCACATCGGACGATGGGTTCCGCTATTTTGCCGGATGTTGATCAAGAAAGCTTCGTCCGGTTTGTACAAACACGTGGCGGACTTGATGGCCGAGTGGATGGATTTTGAAGTCGCATTCCTCGGAGTCATCCCTCAGCCCTACTCGGAAACCGATTATCGCCCGGCGACGTTCAATGCGCCGGAAGGCCAGACCTATGAATGTGGCGCACAGGACCAGGGGAACGAGCTGAGTCTGTTGCTGAACGAAGTCGGCGCGGAATCGTTTTTGGACAAGAAGGATCAGGGGAAAGAGAAGGACCAGGGGGGGCCGGTCGGGACCGCGTGATTATTGTCCCAGTTCGAGGTCGTGGGATTCTCTCGGTTCTCGATAATGATCTGAGCTGCGGTTCTTTATTTTTATCGAGAGAAGGAGTATACAATGGGCCAGAAACAGGAGCCACCGAGCAATCGTGTCAAGATCGGCATTCTTATCGCGTCGTTGATCTTCGGTGTGGCTTGGGCAGTCGTGACCATCTTAATTGGAAAGAATTGATCGTTGAGTGATGGGGAATTTAATCGTTTAATCGAGAGGAGGGGTATTCTATGAGACTAGTGCAGACACACAGCAAACGTGTGGTGTTTGGCATTCTTCTCGCTGCGTTGATCGTCGGCGTGATGTTGACGATCGGGCAGGTGCCGTTGGCTGTCAGCCAGCCGGTTACGATTCCGGCGAAGATGGTCAAGGGAGCGATCCCGATGGATGGCGCAAACCCGGTATGGGAAGGCGTGCCAGGGGTGATCGTTCCGTTGAGCGGGCAGCTGATTACCACACCGATGCATCCGAATATTTCGGTGAAGTCGGTATTTGTCAAAGCCATGACCAACGGCAAAGAGATCGGTTTGCGTATCGAGTGGACCGATCAGACCAAGAACGATACGGCGATCGGTCCCCAGGATTTCCGGGATCAGGCGGCGGTGATGTTTCCAGTCAATACGGCTGGAGCGCCACCGTTTCAGTGCATGGGTCAGTCAGGCGGCACCACCAATATTTGGCGGTGGAACGCAGAGTGGCAGAAGGACCTCGGCAAGGATAGCGCTGGAATCTGGGATGTGGACGACCAATACCCAGGCATTTTTTGGGACTACTACTTCGAAGAGCCGGCTGGCGGTGTGACCTATCCGGACCGAATCGGGCGAAGCCTCGGACCCTTCAATCCCGGCATCTGGTCGGGCAACATCATGTCGGATCCGACCCTCCGTGTGAGCTCGGTTGAGGATCTGAATGCCAACGGGTTCAGCACTCTCACTACGCAAGCGCATCAGGATGTCATTGGAAACGGTGTGTGGGAGCCCTCTGGTTCCGTCAAGGGCGGTGGTTATTCCGGTCCAACCTGGCGCGTGGTGGTGAAGCGCGCGTTGGAAACCGGCGATGCCAACGATACGCAGTTTAAGGCGGGAATGTCTGTGCCCATCGCGTTTGCAGTGTGGGATGGAAACAACATCGAACGTAACGGTATGAAGGCGCTCTCGACCTGGTTTACCCTGAAGCTGTAGTAGGGAACCAGTCTCGGAGGGACTAGGTTGTCTCTCTAGAAGCACGAGCGGTAGCGTAGCGAGAAAACCCCGGTCCGGCGTCAAGCCGGACCGGGGTTTCTCTTTTCTGGAAGAGACAATACCATCCACTATCATCAACAGATTTGTATACGCCGCTAGGGGTGGCAAGCGGCTTCTGATGTTGCATTTGACCGATACCGGAGTGTATAAAAAAGGGTCGCATTTATTGAGAATTCATCTTATTTTTCATCCTGGTTGGTGGTGAATTGGCATGAAGGTTTCGCTCCTCTTTCCCCCAACCTGGCATCCATCGCAGCCCTATCTGAGTCTTCCCTCGCTAAAGGGATTTCTGGCGCAGGGAGGTGTCACCAATGTCTCTCAGCGCGATCTTGGAATCGAGCTCTTAGACGGGGTGCTGACCCAATCCTATGGAGCAGGTCTCTATCAGGAGTTGGTCGATAAACAGCGGATGCTTGAGCGGGAACGAACCGGAGAGATTGGACCGGGAAGCGCCGAGCATTTGGCGAGAGTGGTGGAGTCGCTGGACCGGTTCCCCTATCTCATCGATCGGATTGAACCGGCCAAGGAGACGCTCCGCGGGGAGGGATTTTACGATCTCGAATCCTATAAGGAAAGTCTTTTCCTCATCGATAAATGGCTGGAGGTCCTCTCCAGTCTCTATTTCCCGACCAGACTGACGGTCGTCGACAACCAATTCGGCAACTGCTCCATCTATTCCTCGAAAGACCTGATGAAGATCATCAGGGATGAAGCCCAGAACCCGTATATTCAGCTCTTTCGACGCAATTTCCTTCAGTCGATCATCGGCGACCAGCCGGATATGATCGGAGTTTCGATTACGGCTACCTCGCAGATTATCCCTGGTCTGACCCTCTGTCGTTTGATCAAGGAAGCAGCTCCCAATATCCATCTGACTATTGGCGGCAGCATCTTCACCAGGCTGGTCGATAACTTGCGTCGCTGTCCAAGTCTCTTCGATCTGACCGACGATATCATCGTGTTCGAAGGCGAAACCGCGTTGCTCGAACTCGTCAATCAATTGTCCGGGAAGCGAGACTTCAGCAAGGTGCCGAACCTGATCTATCGCCAGAACGGGAAGATCACGGTGAACCAGCCGTTTTATTCTGAAAATATCAACCAGCTGCCGGCTCCCAACTACGACGGTTTCCCCCTCGGGCTGTACTTGGCTCCAGAGCCGGTGCTGCCGGTGCAGTTTTCGCGAGGATGCTATTACAAAGATTGTGCGTTCTGCGCCCTCACCCTGGATCACCAGAATTTCAGGCAGAAAGAACCGGGACGGACGGTCGAGGAGTTGGAATGGCTCAAGCAGCGCTATGGAGCTCAGCGCTTCTTCTTCACCGACGAATGTTTTGCCCTTTCGCCGACCAAACGATTGTGCCAGCAGATCGTTGACAAAAAGCTGGACATCAAATGGACCTGTGAGATGCGCTTCGAGAAAAATCTGACCCGTGAGCTCCTGTCATCGATGCGGGATGCCGGCTGTCTGAAGATCGTGTTCGGATTGGAGTCTTTCAATCAGCGCGTGATGGACTTGATGCAAAAGGGGATCAAGCAGGAGTGGGTGCGGCGCATCGCCGACGATTGTGTCGACCTGGGGATCGCGGTGCATTGCTACATCATTGTGGGGTTCCCGACCGAGAAGGAAGATGAAGCCCTGGATACGATGAATTTTATCGTGGAGAACAGGCGGCTTCAGGAATCGTACGGGTTCTCCTGCCAGCCCTGTCTCTTCGATTTGGAAAAAGAAGCGCCGATCATGAGCGATCCAGGAAGCTATGGCATCAGGCGGATCATGCGTCCGTCGGCAGAGGATTTGAGTTTGGGGTTTTTCTACGAAGTATCGGAAGGGATGACCCCGGACGAGGCGGAGCGCCTGTATCAGCATGTGTACGAAAAGGTCAGTGAAGTCGTCTGCGAGTTGCCGTTCAACTACTCGATGGCCGATGGATTACTCTATATCGCGCGGGCCAAGGCCCAGGAAGTAGGCGTGCCGCAGCCGACGGGGTCCTGATGGATCTGTTCCGCGCGATGCCGGGTCTCGTGTTTCTCAATCGGTCTCACTCAGCGTTCCCTCAAGGGTGTCCAGCGTGATTGCTTCGAACCCCACCATTGAACGGATTACGGGGAAGATCAGCGATCAATCCCTATTATTTCAATACACGGTCAAACTCGTTCTGATCGTGTCCTTCGCGGAATTGATCCTCTATCGACTCGTGTCGCGCTTAGGCATGCATCTCAGCAAACTGGCGCAGGAGCATGAGTGGATTATCCCGACTTTCACGGCACTCACGCAGATCGGGCAGTGGCTGCTCAATGTTGTGGCGATTCTGCTGTTTCTTGCCTTGTGTGTGGCGGCGATCAGCCGGATGACCAAGCGTGGGTTTGTGGGAACGAACCGGATCGTCATTCCCTGCGTGGCTCTGCTCCTGCTCCTCACGGTGGGCTTCTTGCTGATCCCTCCTGCGTTCTTGGGGTCTGCAATCTACAACCTTGTGGCGTTAGTCGTGCTGGCCTGTCTGATGGTGGAATACCTCTCCACACATACGGAATGGTCGCATCGTGCCATGGGCATCACCTATCTCCTTGGGATCGGCGGCTGGTTGTATTACCAGATCGTATCCACGATCTATAGTTTTGTCGGAACCGTCGCGGCTCCGCCACTCGTATACGAGGCCCATCGCGGAGGTGAAGGACTGCTGGTCTTATCCAGCATTCTGGTCATGTGGGCCTATGGACAGGGTGTCTCGGTACGGACGCACAATCAGCGGCAACGTCGACGCGCCATCTGGTTTTGGGTGACGTCCGTGTCCACGTTTCTGGTGATGTTGTTTTTGGATTATCTGCTCCATCGGTATGACGCAGGGATGGCCGGTAACATCCGTAAGGCGGCAGACGGGATCGGGTGGATTTTTCAGTTCGGCATGGGCTACACGTTTTTTATGCCCTTCGCGATCTATTTGACGGGCCTATTGTGCTGGTCGTACACGGTCATTAAGTTGCTCAACATGGGGCGGCTTGCGGGGTATGGAATTGGATTGATGTTTATTGCGGGATATGCGCTCCTGTATTCGAACCTGACGCTCATGGTGGTGTTAGGCGCCATGCTGTTGACCATGGATCGGTATCGGCGCGATGCGACGGATTCAGCCCCGGCGACAAACCCTCCCGTGGTCAGTAGGCCGGATTCGGACTCATTGGTGGGCGGACACATTTAATAGACATTTTTACGACAGGGAAATATATGAACGAACCGACAACTTCTGCTCCCGACCAAAGCCAGGCCATCGTCGATCCAGGCGATCAGCCCTTGAGCCCCGACGAAGAAATTTCCGAGATTGAAAAGCTGTTGGCGGTCGAGCCGGACGATTTCCAAGCCCGCTGCCGACTAGGAGAACTGTATTTCAGTAAGGGCCGGATGGATGACGCGCTTGTGGAGGTGAAGAAGTCGATCGAGATGGCGGAGGGGCTCCGCGCAGAAATGAACCGGTCCCTCGCGATGTACTATTCGAATTTGGGGACGATCTATGCCACGAAGGCGATGACGGACGAAGCCGAAACCGAGTTTAAGCATGCGCTGGACGTGTTTCCCCACGATGTCCTGGCTCTCTTCAATCTGGGGCGTGTCTATGCCGACAAGAAGAACTTCATGGAAGCCAAGGGCTATTACGAGCGTCTCGTGGAAATTACGCCGGACGATCCTATGGCTTGGTACAATCTCGCCGGGGTCTATGTCGAACTCGATAATCCCGAGGTGACGGACTACAACACGATCGATATGGCCATCCAATGTTATATCCGCACGCTCGAACTGGATCCGAAACATCTGGAGGGCAGTTTTAAGCTGATGGAGTTGGCGCTGAATCACAAGAAGACGGATCTTGCCATCAAGGTTATGGAAGAGGCCGTCGAACAGAATCCCGAGGAGCCGTTAGCCTACTATAACTTGATAAGTGTGTACGACAAGGCGAAGATGTTCGAGCAGGCCGAGCAGGCTCGGAAGCGGTTGAAGGAACGATTTTCCAAACGGGCGAAGGAGAGTAGCGCTTCCTGATTGCCCCATTTGTAAGGAGGGACGGACCATGTTTGGAAGTCTCGGTTTTACAGAGTTGATCCTGATTCTTGCCATCGTGCTGATTATCTTCGGCGCCGGGAAATTGCCGCAGTTAGGGGAAGGATTCGGGAAGGCAATCAAGGGCTTTAAGAAGTCCGTCCATGAGGCGGACGGGATTGAAGCCGAAGTCCAAGCGACTCAGCAGCAGATGGCGGCGACTCCACAGCAGCCGGCTTCAGCATCTCCGGTGCCTGGACCAGTTTCCGTGGAACAGCCTGCTGAGACGGTTCACTTAGGTTCACGCGGCTAATCAGCCGGGATAGGGTTACAGGCAGATGGAAACCGAGCTTCAGCTCGCGACCGGCTATATCGAAACCTTCGCAGGGAACGGCAAGGCCCGGAGCACCGGCGATGGAAAACGGGCAGTGAAGTCCGGGATTCCTCTGCCCCATCACGCGGCGCTCGACAAGGACGAGACCTGGTTCTACTTTGCCGAGTCCGGGTCCGACCGTATCAGGCGGGTCAATCTTCGGGAAGGCACGCTCCATAATTTCGCCGGCATCGGAGAAACCTGCTATAGCGGTGACGAAGGTCTTTGTGGGGAAGCAGGGCTGTATTTGCCGCTGGATGTCGTATTCGACTCCCGCAATGACCTCTTTATCTGCGATTCCGGCAGCAACCGCATCCGGAAGGTGGACCATGAAACCGGCATCATCACCACAATCATCGGCACGGGACAGCATGGATTCAACGGAGACGGTTCGGCCCTTGAAGTAAATCTCACCTGGCCTGCCGCCATTGCCTTCGACCCTGACGATATCATGTACATCGCCGACACCCAGGCGCACCGAATCCGGCGCTACGATCCCCGGACAGGCATGGTGACGACCGTGGCCGGCACCTGGACAGCCGAGGATGAAGCTCGTGAGCAACCCCTTGTCGCGCGGAACTTGGTTGTGCTCTCCGGCGATGCTATCGGCATCGACTTCAGCGATGATCAGGGTTGGCTCATGCCGGTCTGTTCCGACGGACTGGATATGTCCATGTACCTTGACGATGGTAAGCCCGCATCGGATGCCCGCCTCTATGATGTGGTCGGACTTACGGTGAACGGGAAAGGCGATATTATTTTTGTCGATAAGGGCAGCAACCGTGTCCGCAGCATCGATCACCGTAGCGGCATCATTTCGACCCTGGCCGGTGTGTGCCGGTATGGTTACGACGGTGACGACAAGCCGGCGATCAGAGCGATGCTCCATGCGCCGGAAGCGGTGGTGGTCGATCGGGAGGATAATCTCTACATCTCCGACACGATGAACCACCGGGTGCGCAAAGTGGATGTGACGACGGGCTTGATTACGACGGTGGCGGGCAATGGAGACAGCGGCTACGAAGACAAGAATATGGGTGGCTGCGGCGCTGCGCGCTTCGTGGCGAAGGAATCGGCAGGGACCGTGAAGCACGGAGATGGGCTTCTCGGCGTAGAGGCCGTCGTCAACTCTCCGGTCGGACTCTGTCTGGACTCCCAGGGGTATCTTTACATCTGTGAACGGGGAGAAAATAAAATTCGCCGTGTGAAACTCTGGTAGAAACCCGAGGCGAAAGATCATCGTCAGGCTCTCGAACAGCGACCGTCGCCTAAGCTTCAATCTTCCATGAGAGTTGGCAGACTTTTTCAGCATCCTGCGGAGATATGCTCGCGCCGCTTACTGGAGGGCCTGTCATAGTGCGTACCGAGACGAAGACTTCTTCCCGCCCATTACTGCTTTTCTTTCTCTTCATTTTGGTTGTGGCCGGCGTCTTGGTGGGCTTTGGCGTGCCTCTCGTCAGTTCCGAGGGGATGATGATTCGTGCGCGCCTGGTCGAGGGAGAGTTGCCGGTTGGGCCGGAGGATGTCGCATGGGCCAAGATTTCTCCGATGACTCTTCCATTGAGCGGTCAGGTGATTACCAGGCCGGTCTGGCCTGAGCCAAGCGCCCATGCCTTGACGGTTCGGGCGCTTCACAATGGAAGCGAGATCGCTTTTTTGCTCGAATGGCAGGACAATACGAAGAACGACCGTCTGACGCCGGGAACCTTTCGCGACGGCGTTGCGATCGGACTGCCGCTTGGCGATGCCCCTTCGTTCTTCTGCATGGGCCAACTCGACCACTACATCAATATCTGGCATTGGAAGGCCGATTGGCAGAGCGATATCGATCGCCGAGCCGCTAAGACGTCCGAAAAAGCTCGCGACGGTGTGCGGACGTTTGAAGTGATTCCACGCCGGGTCTCTTCGGTTGAGGATCTTATCGGCGGAGGCTTCAGCACCCTGACGACGAAAGATAAGCAGGGCCGTGTCCAGGGGAGCGCCGTGTGGAAAGATGGAGTGTGGCGTGTGGTCATGCGCCGTCCATTGGTGAGTGAAGAACAAGAGAATGAAGCGAAGCTGATTCCAGGCCGGGTGCAGACCCTGTCCTTTGCGGTCTGGAACGGAGAGAACAAAGAGCGAAACGGGCAGAAGGCGGTTGCGCCATGGTTTCAGCTTGTCATCGACCCAGTTGCGAAACTCTAATCAGGATGCTGAAAAAGGAGATGGGGTAGCTGGGGCGATCCCCCTGCTCGCGCAACGCGCGGCTTCAGAAAGCCCTCGTTGAACGCGCGCAGTTGGGATCATCCCACCCACCCCTTGTAAAGCGATAGTTCGCCTGCGGCCTCGCTGGACGACCATTTTGAGCATCTTGCGAGATTGCTCTGCTGACGGATGAGAGGCGTCAACGTTGGAGGATGCTCGAAGCAGATTGATCAGTGCTCGCACAAAGGCCCTTCGGAGTGGAAGGGCCTTTGTCTTGTGTATCGGCCTGTGTATGGGAGTCTTAGCCGGGCTTGCACCGGCTCCGGTCTGTGCGGCTGACCAGGAACCGATGACCGTGGATGAAGCCGCGCGATTAGGGGAAGAATTTGGCGTGATCGTCGGCGACGTAGATGAAGATATCAAAAAAGAATTGAAGCTCGAACGGGCGCAGGGTGTCGCGGTATTCGAAGTGATCGGGAGTTCGCGTGCCGACTATGCCGGCATCAAGGTCCGGTCTATCATCAAGGAAATCGACAAGGCCGAGATCAGAAGCATGATTGATTTTGGGAAGGCGATCAAGCGTGGGATGAAAGCCTGTAACTTTACCGTCGGCACCTATGAGCCGGCCGACCCGGGAGATCCGGTCGGGTGGGGGGTGAATTTCCATTTCGTCGGATGTAAGCGGGATTGATGATGGCACGATGTAGACAGTCTGCAGCACGCATCATGGCTTGCCTGTTCCTCATACTCGTTGTGGCCGTCATCGGCCTGTACGATAGCCAGGCTGTCGCTCAAAAGGCGGAGGCTCCTGGCGACTGGGTGGCTGAAATTGAAAAAATCTTCATTCGATCGGAAGATTGCAAGCAATGCCACGATCGGCACTATGAGGAGTGGAAAGGCGCGCGCGAGCAGACACCGGACCTCAAGACCTTCGGTCGTGTCGATGCCGCGCTGTTGCATGGCACGTCGCTGGAGTCGCCGGTATTCCGCACGGTATTGGGCCTGTGGCTGCAGACCAATCCAACGACTGAAGAGCGCGGCCGTTGTCTCTCTTGCCATGCGCCCTCGACGACCGTATTCCCTCAACATGCCGACAAGATTGTGGCACAGGTGTTGGCCGGCAAACCGCAAGTGGAGGGCATTGGGTGCGCCTCCTGCCATCTGATCAAACAGGTCGAGCAGACGCCGAACTCTCCACCCTCATTCAAGATCGAGCCGGGCAAGATGATCTACGGGCCCTATGCGAATCCGGAGGAGAATCTCGTCCATCCTGCGACACAGTCCGATCTGTTCCGTGGCGCAAACTATTGCGCCTCCTGCCACTTCGATAAGGTCAAGGATGTGACGCAGAAGGATCTGTCGGGCGAGATCCTGCAAGGAACAGTTTGCCAAGATTGCCACATGGAGTCCTCGACCGGCAGTTCCACGTCGAAGCGCGGAGCCATGACCCGCGCCATCGGTCGGCACTGGTTCCGCGGTGTGGTGGTGTCCGGTACCATGCTGAAGAATAGAAATCTACAGGCCGAATGGATGCCTCGCGTGGATCTTGAAACCAGCAAGTCTGCGACTGCGGTGGAGGGGACGGCGTTGGTCAAAATTGGCAGTCTCCCTCATAGCTTCCCTGACGGGGACCCGGTGCTCAAGCAGTTCTATCTGGTCCTGACCGTCAAGGATGCGCAGGGCAAAGTACTGAAGGAAGAGACCAAGCAGTTCGGCTTGTCGTACGACGAAATCCTCCGTGGCCCTATCCCTGATCCCTTCATCAAGGGCGGCCATACGAGGAAAGTCCCATTTTCCCTTGCGATCCCGTCCGGCTCGACCGCTGCATCGATTGAAGTCGTATTGAATTATGCTTTGATTCCGACGCCCGAACCGGCGCTCAGAGAGAAATACCTCGCGACCTTGGCCACCGACAAAGAACAGGAAAGCGCGAAGAAGATTTTCGATGAGTATACGCAGCCGCGTTTGCTGACGTACCGAACCAAAACACTGTAGCAGGATGCTATAAAAGTCCGCAGCCCTCACAGAAGGTTGAGGCTTAGGTTAAGGTCGAGGCGGAAGGGCGGAATGGTGATGCGAGACTCGATCCCTGTAAAAATCGCGATCGGCGCGTTAGTCGTGCTGGCGTTTCTCTTCTCACCTTGGTTCGGTAGCAGTTCATTCGCGCAGGAAACGGTCAAACCCCAGAACACCCTCGAAAAGGCCTTTCCCAGTTCCAGTAAATGCAAACGTTGCCATGAACGTGTGTTTGAAGAGTGGGAAATCTCTCCTCTCGCCCATTCGATCCATTCCCCGGCGTTCCGCGCCTCGCTCGACACCTTTTTGGCTTCTCCGGCAGGAAAAGACAAAGCTCAGTGCTTTCGCTGCCATGCGCCGCACATCCGAGAATTCCCCGATCAGGTCCAACATTTTATCGAGGAGGCCAAGTCCGGTGACCCATTGCTGGATGGAGTGGCCTGCGCGCAATGTCACTTGATCAAGCATGTCGATCGGACGAAACAACCACCGGAGCCCAAGTACGAACTCGAGAGTATGACCCTCTATGGGCCCTATAAGGATTTTGTGCCGAATCTCGCTCACCAGTCGATGGAGCTGGGGCTATTTCAAAAGTCGGACCTTTGTCTCAATTGCCATCAGTCGGTTCCCTCCGCGGCCAATTTAGGCAAGACCAACGATTTGTTGGGTAGCTGGGACCAGGACAAGATGACGAAGGCCGGCAAAGAATGCCAGACCTGTCACATGCCGGAGCAAGTCGGCGAGTCGGCGAATGGGGAGAAGAAGCGGAAGGTGGCGAACCATACCTTCCCCGGACGTCTCGGCAAGCTTCGCCAGGAAGCCGCCAAGCTGGATGTCCGGACGAAAGTCGAGGGGGAGAAAACGACGATCACGGTGAAGGTGCAGAGTCTCGTTCCGCACAACCTGCCGGTTACCCATCCGGCCTGGGCATCAGTGCTGTTGGATCTGGATATCAAGGGGAAGAATCTGAAGACCGTCTTTACCGACAAGCGGGTCTATGGCCGGGTCTATCAAGACGCCAAGGGCCAGAAGACGAGCTTCGATTTCGAGGCAGTTAAGGTTCTTGAGGATACGGTCTTGAAACCGGACGAAACACGTGTCGAGACCTTTACCTTCCCCACGCCGAAAGACACCAAGACGTTCGACGTCGAGGTGACCCTCAACTACGCGCCGCTCACAGGCCCTGCCCCCTTCATACAGCGAGTCGAAGCCGAATCCTCCAGGGGATCGTTTGACCCGGTCTTTCAGCCGATCGAGATCATCAAGTACGTGGAGAATATCTCGGTCATGAAGTAGGCGAGAGGCAAGGGGCGAGTGGCTAGATGAGCAAGTCCTTCTTGATTAAGAATATTCCCTGGCCACTAGCCTCGTGCCTCTAGCCAGCGGGTCACTCAAAAATAATTTGTGACCCGGGCGACTTCATCTTAAAGATCTGGACGGCGTTGTCATCTTGATCCCTTCCCCTCACCCGTATAGAATGGCGCAACTTTTCGGCTAGTTAGCTGCAAGACTAAGCCTGCACCACCCCGCGGTTTCCCCCCCACACGTACTTTTGATGGGTTGAAGCCAGAGGGAACCGTGTGACATAAAGAGCCCTTGAATTCATTGGGAGGAGAGCACTGTGAGCGACTCAGTCATCATTACGTTTGCATTGATAGCGGCGGTGACCGGCATTGCCTACGGCCTGTATCTGGCCATGTGGGTGTTCAAACTCGATGCCGGGAACCAGAAGATGCAGGATATTGCCAAGGCCATTCAGGAAGGTGCCAGCGCCTATCTGAACCGCCAATATAAGACCGTTGCGGTCGTTGCCGCTGTATTGTTCGCTCTCTTGTGGGGGGCGGGAGCCTTCTCCGATAAGTTCGGCCTACTGACTGCCGTTGGGTTCTTAATCGGCGCCGGCGCGTCGTCGCTGGCCGGCTACGTGGGAATGGTCATCGCGGTGCGGGCGAACGTTCGTACGGCGCAGGCTGCCCATAA
>NEWP02000027.1:192655-252246 GCA_002869895.2 Nitrospira sp. CG24E
GCTTGCTGCGGCCTTGCTGGGCGGCCTTTCTGAACAGCCTGCGATGGCTTCTGAATAAGTCAGTGGGTATCAAAGTCTTGCGTTTCTGTATGTTCAATAGTTTGTCAACGCCCTGCTAAGGGAGCGGTCGAGGTTGCCCTTGACTGCGCGCATCGAACACTCCTCATTCTGCGAATGATCCTTCCGAGCTCGCTCGTTATCGCTTCAGGGATGGGGGTTGATTGGTCTTCCACTGCGCGCGTCCATTCGAATTCTCCTCTCCATTTCAATGACCGCTAAGTAAGGGCGTGAGGAGCTTTTGACTGCGGCCGTCGAGCGAGGCTCTTCTGAGGGCGCGCGCTCGGGGAGCAAGAGATCCGGATGGGTACCATTCAGCCTCTTTCATCGTGCGATCTACTCAAACAGGGGGGAAGAGCCAGACTCCCCCCTCTTTTCACTTGATCCTCCCACGTCATCTGTATAGAATGGCCCACATTTTCAGGCAGTTAACTGCACGGATCGAATCTGCACTACCTCGCGTTTCATCCTTCTGACTCATGTACTTTTGATGGGTTGAAGCCTCGGGGAGTTGTGTGACATACATCATGGGGTTGGCAGTTTCGCGCAGAGCTGAGATTGGCGCATGTGCATGATGGTCAAGAGGGATCTCCCGTGTGACCACCTGTCTGCGTGCGGGCAGGCCTGCAAGGTTGCAGGCAAACACCAAGACAGGAACAAATCCGGAGCTTTTTTACCATTCTGAATACGGGAGGAGCCTACAGTGAGTGACTCGGTGATCATTACGTTTGCGTTGATAGCGGCGGTGACCGGCATTGCCTACGGCCTGTATCTGGCCATGTGGGTATTCAAACTCGACTCCGGGAACCAGAAGATGCAGGACATTGCGAAGGCCATTCAGGAAGGCGCGGCTGCCTATTTGAACCGCCAGTATCGGACCGTCGGTGTTGTCGCAGCAGTGTTATTCGTCGTGTTGTGGGGAGCGGGGGCTTTCTCCGATAAATTCGGCCTATTGACCGCGATTGGATTCTTGATCGGCGCCGGTGCTTCGTCGCTGGCCGGGTATGTCGGCATGGTCATCGCCGTGCGGGCCAACGTTCGGACGGCCCAGGCTGCCCATAAGGGGATGAATTCGGCGTTGACTGTGGCATTCCGTGGCGGCGCGGTGACGGGGCTCCTGTTGATCGGTTTGGGCTTGCTGGCTATCACCACATTCTATGCGTTGGCATCGCAATTTGCGGGGCAGGAGCATGCGATCCACGCCTTGTTGAGTCTTGGGTTCGGCGGAAGTTTGATTTCGGTGTTTGCCCGTGTCGGCGGGGGTATCTATACGAAAGCGGCGGACGTCGGAGCAGACCTTGTCGGAAAAGTCGAGGCAGGGATTCCAGAGGATGACCCTCGTAACCCGGCGGTCATTGCGGATAATGTGGGAGACAATGTCGGCGACTGCGCCGGTATGGCCGCAGATCTCTTCGAGACCTACGCAGTGACAACGGTGGCTGCCATGGTCTTGGCTTTCACGCTGTTTAAGGGAGTCAGCGCTCCGATTCTCTATCCACTCGCTCTCGGAGGCGTGACGATCTTCGCCACGATCATCGGTATTTTCTTCGTGAGGGTGGGCGAGGGCGGCGAGATCATGACGGCGCTCTACAAGGGCCTGTTTGTAGCGGGTGGCATTGCCGCGGTGGCGTTCTATCCTGTCACGAGCACGATCATGGACGGTGTGGGTGGTGTGAGCGGGGTGAGCTACTTCATCGCAGCATTGATCGGCTTGGCTGTGACCCTCGGACTCGTCTTTATCACAGACTACTACACGTCCAAGAGCTATAAGCCTGTGAAGGCTATTGCCAAGGCCAGTGAAACGGGTCATGCCACAAACATCATTGCCGGGCTAGCAGTCGGCATGGAGGCGACGGCCTGGCCGGTGGTGGTGATCGGGGCAGCAATCCTTTCGAGCTACTGGGTCTGCGGTGGCGCGGCCTCTGGTGGTTTGTACGGTGTCGCCGTTGCAGCTGTGTCGATGTTGTCGATGGCCGGTATTGTGGTGGCGATCGATGCTTTCGGCCCGATCACGGACAATGCAGGCGGTATTGCGGAGATGGCCCACCTTGGCAAAGAGGTGCGTGACATTACCGATCCATTGGACGCGGTCGGTAACACGACGAAGGCTGTGACCAAGGGCTATGCGATCGGATCGGCTGGTCTCGCGGCTGTGGTGCTGTTTGCCGAATATGCGCGTGAAGTGGCAAAGGGGAGCGGGGCCAGCACGTTCGATCTTTCCAATCCTTCCGTCCTGGTCGGACTCTTCTTGGGTGGAATGTTGCCCTTTATCTTCGGGGCTCTCTGCATGAAAGCGGTGGGAGAGGCAGCCGGTCTCATTTTGGAAGAGGTGCGGAGGCAGTTCCGGACGATTAAAGGGATCATGGAGGGGACCGGTAAGCCGGAATACGGAACTTGCGTGGATATCGTGACGCAGGCGGCGATTAAGAAGATGATGGTGTCGGGTTTGATTCCGGTCATCTCGCCGATTATCGTCGGCGTGATCCTGGGGCCGCAGGCGTTGGGCGGCATGCTCGTCGGCAGTATTGTCACCGGTCTATTCGTGGCCATCTCGATGACAAGCGGCGGCGGCGCCTGGGACAATGCTAAGAAGTATATTGAAGAGCAGGGCCTGAAGGGGACGGATACTCACAAGGCGGCGGTGACGGGCGATACGGTCGGTGATCCCTATAAGGATACGGCTGGTCCGGCGATCAATCCGATGATCAAGGTCATCAACATTGTGGCCTTGCTGATTGTGTCGCTGATCATCAAGTAGCCAGACGCGCGGTTCTCGTCGTTCGTCTCTCGTTCGAAGAACAGAGCATATGGCTTCTAGCCAATAGCGTATGGTCTGGAATGATGAGTGGACGTGTTTGCCGTCAGCTATAAGCCATTAGCCATACGCTCTCACCCTTGCGAGATACGCTTCACGTTTCTCGACTCGGCTTGACGGTTAAAAGAGTCATAGAGTAAGGTGATCATACGGGATCATGCTGGTGGCTGGTCCACGAGGGTTTCCCAGAATCACGGGAGGTGCTCGGATGGAGAAACAAGAACGTAAACAGGAACCCAGGCGAGAGCCTCAGGGGAAGGAAGAGGTCAAGGCTAATCCCAAGGTCGTCGAAGCAGGTAAAAAGTTAAAAGAAGACATCGATAAGCTGGTAGATGAAATCGACGACGTCCTCGAAACGAACGCAGAAGAATTCGTGAAGAATTATGTGCAAAAGGGGGGGGAGTAGCCCTAGCAGGATGCTGAAAAAGACCGCCAGCGGCGTTCTCGCATCGTTCAGGCCCTCAACGTACCCAGAGGGTACGCCTCGGGACCTTCACTCGCTGCGGCCTTGCTGGACGGCCTTTTTGAGCATCCTGCAGCGCTGTTCTCCGCTAGTGTCACTAGGTGAACCATTGAAATGTTTGCGTACTGAAATAGTTTTCCGCAGCCTGCTAGTAGCCGGGTGGATCTACTCCCTCCTTTTCCCTTCTCTTCATCACACTCTGCTGCTCAGGGGCTAACCTCCGTCCGTCACCGCCGCGCGATTCCACGTTCTTCAGTTTGACAACGCAGGGCTGAGCGGCTAGTATCCCTTTAATTCTCAGATAGTTAGCTTCTCTTTAGCTCAAGATATTTGACGAGGCTTTCATGAAGTCCAAGCTCTGGGTTTTTCGCGATATCAATCTGTCCCAGCGGGCTTCGTTGGCTCAGGCTCTTTCGATTTCTCCGGTCACCGCGTCGCTATTTCTGGCTCGTGGTGTGACCACGCCGGATGAAGCCACGACATGGATGTCGCTGCAGACACCACACGATCCGTTTTTGATCCCCGACATGGAGCAGGCGATCGAACGATTGCACCGTGCCGTGACCACTCGGGAGCCGATCTGTTTCTACGGCGATTACGATGTCGATGGGATTACCGCAACCAGTCTCTACATGTCGTTCTTTGGCGGGTTGGGCGCGCAGGTTCGAGCCTATGTCCCGCATCGTCTGCGCGAGGGCTATGGACTCAATCTAGGAGCCGTTCAGCGCCTGCATGACGAAGGGATCTCCCTCCTGGTGACCTCCGATTGCGGTACGACCTCGCATAAAGAAATTGCGTTAGCCGCACAGCTTGGCATGGATGTCGTGGTCACAGACCATCACCAGACAGACGAGGACATGCCGCAGGCTGTGGCGGTGCTCAACCCCCATCGAGCCGGCGCCCTCTATCCTTTTCGCGGTCTCTGTTCCGCAGCCTTGGCCTATAAGGTAGCGCAGGCCTATCAGATGCGCTACGGAGTCGTTGGGGTGCCGTTGGAGTCGTTGCTCGATCTTGTGGCCTTGGCGACGGTCGCGGATGTCGTCCCCTTGCACGATGAGAATCGAAACTTTGTGCGAGAAGGACTGGTCCAGCTGTCGTGTGGCTCTCGTTGTGGCGTTCGGGCGTTGAAGCAGGTTGCGGGGGTGACGCGGGACTGCACGGCGGAGGCGATCGCGTTCAAGCTGGCGCCGCGTATCAATGCCGCCGGACGATTGGATGATGCCATGTTGGGTGTACGGTTGTTGACGACCGACAACCCGGCCGAGGCGCAGCAGTTGGCAGACAGGCTTGAACAGCTGAATCGGGAGCGGCAGCGCATCGAAGTGGACATCATGGCGGAAGCGCTGGCTTCGCTGAAGGATCGAGAATTACCGCCTGCGCTCGTACTGGCTTCCCGACATTGGCACCTGGGGGTGGTCGGTATCGTGGCGGCGCGCCTGGTCGATCGGTTTCAGCGCCCGGCCATTGTCATGGCTATCAACGAGCAGGGCATGGCCAAGGGTTCGGCCAGGACGACCGGCGGGTTTGACCTCTATCAAGGGTTGGCTGCCTGTCGAGAGATGCTGGAATCGTTCGGCGGGCATCCGAGCGCCGCAGGGGTGACTATTCGCGAATCTCGGATCGATGAGTTTCGCGCCAGATTTTCCGAGGTGGCGGCAGGATGGACCGACGACGGAGCCAAAGTTCCAACGTTAACGGTCGATGCCGAGGTGCGTCTGGATGAAGTGAATTTGCAGTTGATCCAGGAAATCGGTTCGCTGTATCCCTTCGGCGCAGGTAATCCAGAGCCGACGTTTGCAGTGACCCGTCTCGACGTCATGGATTCGCGCACCGTCGGTGAGAAACATCTGAAGATGACTGTGCGGCAAGGGACATCGCTGCCGTTCGATAGTATCGGATTCGGCATGAAGTCGTTGCTGGAACGGGGTATTCCATCACGCACTCCGGTCGATCTGGCCTTCACGCCGGAACTGAATCACTGGAACGGACGAGATCGAATCCAGCTCCGTATTCGCGACGTTCGCCCCAGTGTAGGTGAGTAAATCAGTGAGTGAACCATGGTATATGAAACCGTTACAGGTCTCGATCAGCTGCTGGATCGGATCAAGAGCTATCACGCCGATGCGGACGTCGGTCTCGTTCGCAAGGCCTACGAGTTTTCTGCAAAAGCTCATGTAGGCCAGCGTCGTCTGTCCGGAGAGCCCTACGTCCAACATCCCATCGCTGTCGCCGGAGTCCTCACCTCGCTCAAAACCGATGTCACCGCCATCGTCGCAGCGCTGCTGCACGATACCCTTGAAGATACGGTCGCGACGTCTGATGAACTCGAAAGGGAGTTCGGAAAGGATGTCGTGCATCTGGTGGATGGGGTCACCAAGATCGGCAAGATCACATTTCGGAGTTATGAGGAAAAGCAGGCAGAGAATTTCCGCAAAATGGTGCTGTCGATGGCGGACGACATTCGAGTCGTCCTTATTAAGCTTGCCGACCGGCTGCACAACATGCGCACGCTGGAACATCTTCGCCCGGCCAAGCGGCAGGAGATCGCTCAGGAGACGCTGGAGATCTACGCGCCGTTGGCGAATCGTCTTGGAATCGGGTGGATCAAAAATGAGTTGGAAGATCTCTGTCTCAAACATCTCAAGCCGGATGTCTACGAAACGTTACTTGTCCGTGTAGCGAAACGGGACGAAGACCGGCAGCAGTATATCGATGAAGTCAGGAGGCTGGTGCAGAAGGCTATGGAAGAGAACGGCTTGGTCGGACAGGTCTACGGCCGGCCCAAGCATCTCTACGGCATTTACCAAAAGATGAACAAACAGTCGATTACGTTCGAAGAGGTCTATGACCTCACTGCGCTACGGATCGTGACCGATACGAAGATGAATTGCTACGCCGTGCTTGGAGTGATTCATTCAGCCTGGCGGCCCGTGCCAGGGCGTTTTAAGGACTACATTGCGATTCCAAAGTCCAACCTCTATCAATCGCTGCATACGACGGTGGTGGGTCCAAAGGGGGAGCATGTCGAATTCCAAATCCGTACGGAGGATATGCATCGTATTGCCGAGCACGGAATCGCCGCGCACTGGAAGTATAAAGAGCAGGGCCACGTGGCAGATCGTGACAGTAAGGCCTTCGGTTGGCTGCACCAGTTCGTTGAATGGCATGAGGATATGACGGATAACCGGCAGTTCATGGACTCGGTGAAGCTCGACCTCTTTCACGATGTAGTCTATGTGTTTACGCCCAAAGGGATTGTGAAAGAGTTGCCGCGAGGATCGACACCGGTCGATTTTGCCTTTGCGATTCATACCGAAGTCGGGGACCATTGTGTCGGGGCCAAAGTAGACGGAAAGATTGTGCCGCTGAAGTATCAACTGGCCAGTGGAGATACGGTTGAAATTCTGACGTCTCCCACGCAGTCGCCACACAAAGACTGGTTAAAATTTGTCCGTACTTCTCGTGCGAAGACCAAGATCAAACATTGGATCAAGCTTGAAGAACAGAAACGGAGTATCGAAATCGGTCGGCGCTTGCTGGAGTCGGAGTTTCGCCGTCAGGGGATGGCGCCGGCCAAGATGTTCAAATCGGCAGAGCTCTTAGAGGCTGCTCGTCAATCCGGGTTCGACAGCACCGACGAATTGGCTGCGGCGGTAGGCTTCGGCCGCGTGGCAACCTCGCAGGTCATAGGCAAACTCACGGCTCCATTGGCCGGAGCATCGGCGCCGGCTTCGGCTCAAGAGCGTCCCGCCGCGAATAAAGCGATAGGCGGGAAGAGCGACAGCACCGGCGTACAGGTCAAGGGGTCTCGAGATCTGTTGATGCAACTGTCACGCTGCTGTCATCCCGTGCCGGGAGACCGGATTCTCGGATATATCACTCGTGGCCGTGGGCTGACGATCCATGCTGTCGATTGCCCGAATCTTGAGGCGCTGGACTACGATAAGGAGCGGCTGGTGGAAGTGGAGTGGGACTCTGCCACACCCAGCACCCACTCGGTCAAGATGTCTATTGTGGCTGTCGATAAGACCGGGGTATTGGCCAACGTGTCTTCCGCGATTGCGGAATGCCATGCCAACATCAGCCGTGCTGAAATTACGACAAGGGAGGATCAGAAGGCGCTGCTGGATTTTGTCGTGGAAGTTTCAGACACTCGCCATCTGGCACAGGTGCTCAAGGCCGTTGAGCGCGTGGATGGGGTGATTACGGCGAGACGGATGAGGGCTTGGCAGGAACGCTCCTAAAAAGCGGAACGGGTTGCTCCGGTTCATCTGGTTTGTTTTGTTTATCTGGTTAGTCTCATTTAACCAAACAAACCAAACAGACCAAATAAACAAGGGAACCAACTTCCTAGGGAATTCGGAACTGAAGTTTCGATCCTCGCTGTAGTTTCAAACTCTCAGCGCGTCCTGCCGCGAGTTCCAAGACATAGAGTGCCTCCTCGTTGGGCCGGTATTGGGGGCAGCTATCGTCAGTTCTCGTGCAGATCGGGACGTTCTGTTCCATATGGATGATCTGCTTTTTCTCATTCATCCAGATGAGGTCGAGCGGAATCTTTGTGTTCTTCATCCAGAACACCCAGGCCTGTGCCTGAGTAAACATAAAGAGCATGCCCCGGTCGGCATCCAAATGTTCGCGGTACATCAATCCCGTTGCGCGCTTTTGCGGCGTATCGGCCAACTCCGCATGAATGATGGTCCCTCCAGGGAGGGTAATCGGGACCAGCCCAGTAAGGGACGGATCGGTCGTAGCCTGCACCCAGCAGGGGAAAGACAGGAGGAAGATGAAGAAAAACGTAAGTGTTTGGCGTCGTTGCACGGCGGCATCCTAATCGGCCCATCAGAGGCGAGTCAAGCAGGTGGCTTTGCATGAGCATGGAGGTATCGATAATTCTGGTTGAGGCTGTCTTGCAATCGCGCAGTGGCCTATGCCATCCTCGGCAAGGATCAGCAAGGAGGGACGGATGAAAGAGACCCGGAAAGTACATTATGTCAAAGGCGTATTTGTCTGCCCAAAGTGCCGGCAGTCGTACGTGCAGGAAAAGTGGATCGAAGAATGGCGTGTTCGTTGCCACAAGTGCGATTACCGTGGAACGCTGACCGAGGTCTCCGTTGAAGAGCGGATGGAAGAAGAAATTGTCCGCCGCTGAACCGACGCCAATTCTGTGCCCTGTCCAGGTCTCCCTCTGAGTCGATGGTTCCCTCTCTCATTCATAGTTCATCATTCCGCCTCATAGGCCCCTTGGTTCTCTGTGCCCTTCTTCTGGCGCCGGGTATCGGCGTCGGAGAATCGTGCGCCGACGAACCGGCTCCGTTGGTGAAGGTGCTTGTGGTCTACCATTCGGTTTTCGGCAATACGGAACGTATGGCCGAAGCGGTTGTCGACGGTGTGAAGACTGTTTCCGGCGCCGAGGCGCTGCTCAAGCGAGTCGGCAAGGTGACGGCGGACGATTTGTTTTCCGCCGATGCAGTTGTCGTCGGTTCGCCGGTCTATTGGTCGAACATGTCGGGCGAAGTGAAGACATTTTTCGACAATTGGCAATTCAAGTTCGGCGTTTTCCCCGAGTGGAAGATGAAAAATAAGATCGGCGCGGCCTTTGCCACAGGCGGTCAGCTGTCGAGCGGGAAGGAAGTGACGATGTTGACGATCCTTGCCGCGATGCTGGGGAATCAGATGATCGTCGTCAGCGGGGGCGGGGCCTTTGGCGCTTCCGCAACTACTGAAGGTGACAGTCTCGGCATTGACAACAAGGAGATGGCCGATGCCAAGGCATTGGGCCAGCGTGTAGCCGAAGTCGCGGTGAGATTCAAAACCGGTTCTGCCAAATAGTGCTTCTCGCCCCGTCTCCGTGTCGTGTCTTGAACGGCGAGTATTCATCCTCACCGCACATTGATGAAGCTTGCCCTCTCCCTCTTATAGTGGTGCGCCATGAAGAAAAAAATCTTGTCTCATCGCAGGCAAGAGGATCGTTTCATTTCCGGGAAGGAAACGGTCACTCCGAGTCCTGTTCCCGAATCATTCGCGCTCCTCGCCGCATTTCGCGCCATCTCGGCGAACGCGGTCTACACGATGGCCCCCAAGGCTTCAGTCGTCCGCGGATACGACTATTACCAGCAGCAACGGCTTCACCACTATGTCTGGAGCCAGAATCACGCGATGTTGACGGCGCAGGTTCACGGAACCAGGCTTTATGAAGTTGTCTTTTCTCTCGACGACGGGTTTCTGACTGCCTCCTGCGATTGCCCGGCCTGGGATCCCGGCTGGCTGTGCAAACATGTCCTGTGCGCCTATTTTACAACTAAGCATGTGCTCTCACCGGAACTGTTCAGATTGCCCGGCGGGCAACCACAAGAGTTACCTGGGCTTCGCGCTGAGCTGCTCGGTAGCATCTCGGAGCCGACGAGGGTATCAGGGAGGCTTTCTACTACCGGAGCGACTCGCAAGGGCGTAACCCGCAAGGGATCGGCCTATGAGATTGTCATCGATGCCAGTCACCTACATCCCCAGCTTCTGATCCATAAGAATGGCGTGCCGCTGTCCGGGGGATGGGGTGCAGGGATTCCACCAGAGCTGCTTCCGCTTCTCAATTCGTCCTGGTTCATGTCCGGGTTCGGGGGGGACCCGTTGCTCCACTATCTCAGAGTTCACGACAGGCCCTACCCGATCGTGCTGGTGTCCGGACGTGAATCCATTCCTCTTCAATGGGACCATGCGGTTAAGTGTAGGAGCAAGACAGAGATCGACCTTGTCGGCGGCCAGGTCAGGGTCCGCGCAATTTGCCTCGCCGACGAGGTACCGCTCGAACAGATCGTATGCTTCAGGACGTTTGTGGCAGATGTGAGCGGTAGGCGGCTCCTCCAGTTAAAAGACGAGTATGGATGGGGGTTGTTCCGTTCCCTGCTGCAACGATGCAAGGGGGGCGAGCCGTACTTTGATCCCTATAACAATTTCGATGAAGGATTCCTGGCAGTGCCGTTACTGGAAGTGTCAGGGGCTCGACGGTGGCAAGGCGTCAGCCAGGATATGGAGTTTACGATCTCGTTGGTCGAGTTCCAGTCCGCACAAATCGAGGTGCCTCAAAGGCAGGCCAACCGGATTGTGCGTGATCTCCTTCTGAAGGTCAAAGGCCAGGACGTTTCAGTGGAACGCCCTACGCCGTCTTCGGCGGGTGAGATTCCATCGTGCGCTCTGATCTTGAAGCCTCCGTCCGGTTCCGGTGACCATCCGCCCGTTTCCTGGACGTTGCAGGCACAATGCCGATATGGCGATGTCCGGTTTGCTCCGAGCGTCTCGACATTTGGATTTATTTTGGCGTTGGAGCAAGGGCGTTCGGTTTCCGGCGCGTTGCGCGCGCAAAAACGAAAGGGCGTGCTCTACGACACATTTTTCAGCCTTCTTTCTGTGCCTGAGGCCAAGGAGCGAGACCAACGCATCAAAACGGCCCTCAGCCTGGATGGCTGGACCCGCGCCGTCAGCGACGAAGCTGCGCAGTGGCTCAAACAGCATCTGTCCGGCTACGCCAGGTCGGATGTGCGGCTACAAGCTCACGCAGGACGGTGGAAACTGCAACCGGTGGACAAGGTCCGAGAAGTCTTGATGTATAGGGCTCCATTCGATGTGTTCGGCCAAGAAATCTTTCGCGGCATGCGACGCTGCGACGAGATGATGATTGACGCGCCGCGGCTATTCCAAGGATTGCCGGCTCTCTTGGACAGGCTCACGTCTGTCGGGATCGAATTGCTGTACGAGGGCAAGCCTATCGTGCCTTCTCGATGGGAGTGTTCTGCTCAGGTAGAGCGTGTCCATCAGAAAGGGAGCGGGATTGATTGGTTTGAAGTCCGTCCGGAGATCCGGTGCGACGGTATGGCGCTGGATGAAGCGGAGTGGCGGGCCGCCCTTCAGCAGGGAGGGCTGATCGACGCCAACGGCGGGTTACGGATATTGGATCGCCAGACAATGGAGCGGCTGCGCGCGATTCTCGCCCTTACCGGCGAGGCGCAGACGGAGCGGGGTGCTGCCAAGATTGTGCGTGTGCCACGCTTGCAGATCCTTGATTGGCTGGGGCTGCGCGAACAGGGCATTACTGTCTCATTGCCCTCCGATGACGAGGCGGTGCTTGCTCGCCTCTTGGGATTCACGCGGATCGCCGTGCGGCCTTTGCCGAATGGCTTACGCGCAACCCTCCGCCCATATCAGCGTGAGGGTTATGCCTGGTTAGCATTTCTCTACGAGCACCATTTCGGCGCCTGTTTAGCAGACGATATGGGACTGGGCAAGACCATTCAAGCCATCTGTCTGTTGTCCGCTATTCAGGACGGGCGCATTGAAACGGCGGTGGGCGTGAAGGGTCCTCATCTGGTCGTCGTGCCGACCAGTCTTCTCTTCAACTGGGAGCAGGAGTTGGCGCGTTTCGCGCCGAATTTGAAGGTCCATGCCTATAGCGGCAGCGAACGGACGTTCACTGCCAAAGATGGCGAAGTTGTTATCACGACGTATGGGCTGGTTCGCCGGGACATCGAACGATTGGAACGCCTGGCATTCCATGTCATCGTGTTTGACGAGGCGCAGGCGTTGAAGAACATTCAGGCTGAGACGACAGGCGCTGCCCGCCGTCTCACCGGGCGGTTTAAAATTTCGCTGACCGGCACCCCGCTCGAAAACCATCTCGGGGAGTACTTTTCCGTGATCGATCTCTGCCTGCCTGGATTACTCGGTGAGTACGACCGGTTCAAACCGCAGTTGAAACGGGTCGAGGGCCGCATGCTGGAGCGGCTGCTTCGGAGGACCAGACCTTTTGTCTTGCGGAGAACCAAGGCGGAGGTTCTCCATGACTTGCCTCCGAAAATCGAGAGCGAGGTGTTCCTCGATTTGACCGACCGGCAAAAGGCGCTGTACCAGCAGACGGTCGCCCAAGTCCGTTCCACGATCGACGAGGCCTACCGCACCAAGACCTCAGGTCAGGCGCAGGTCATCGCATTGACGGCCATCCTCAAGCTTCGGCAGGTTTGCCTGTCGCCTCGCCTTCTGACGAACCGAGCCGACGAGCCCTCACCCAAGCTCAGTTTCCTGATAGAGCGGCTGCAGGTCTTACTCGACGAGGGCCACAGCGCCCTGGTTTTTTCGCAGTTCACGAGTTTTCTGGATCTTGTGGAAGAATCGTGTGTCCGGCACTCGCTGCCGTATCACCGGTTGGACGGCTCCACTGGGGCGACCGCGCGCAAGGGCCGCGTGGCGGCGTTTCAGACCGGTAAACGGCCAGGCGTGTTTCTGCTGAGCCTCAAGGCAGGGGGCCAGGGGCTGAATCTCACCAAAGCAAGCTATGTCTTTCATCTGGACCCCTGGTGGAATCCGGCAGTAGAGAACCAGGCATCGGATCGAGCGCACCGTATCGGGCAACAGCAGGCGGTTTCGATCGTGCGGATTCTCATGCGCCACAGCATCGAGGAAAAGATGAAGGCGCTCAAACAGCGGAAGCTTGATCTGTACGACGCGGTCATGGCTGGAGCGGTACGCGGCTCCGGGCAGGGCGTATTAACGAAAGCCGACTTCGAGTTTCTGATTGCGACGAGCGTGTCGTGAGGCTGTGTCCATTTCTAACCGGCGGACAGGATCAGGCTGGGTGGTTTTTGATCAAGACGTTCTGACCTGATGCAGCGGAATTGGATCTGCGCTTTCTCAGATCGGCATTGCCGAATCTTGTAGGGGCATGAGGGGAGAAGGTGTGGTTCGGATTAACTTCGTACGCTGTTGGAGGAAGGAAGGTGATGGGTAGCCGTGGCGATCTCCACAAATTCGTGAATGTTTCTCGAGCAGCGACCGCAACATCCCGCGTCTTTCAGTCCGAACTTTGCGTTCAGTTGGCCTGGCATAACGATACCCTCCTGCCCTGCTTCCCGGACATCTGATTCTGTGATTCCTTTGCAGAGGCAGAGGTACATGGGTCGTATTCCTTTATCTGTCGCCGGGGTGCTGTTGTCCGCGAGAACAGATTATGATAACCATTATCAGCTTGTATTCAGGATACTCCCGTCTTGCCTGCCTGTCAAGAGGGGCGATAGCATCTGTGATGAGGGCGAGAAAGTTGAAATATCTCTCGTGTTTTTAATGTGTTGGAAGGCCTACAGCGTCTGTTCCAGTTGGTCCACCATCTCGCGGATCGTGTCGAACCCCGATTGCCAAAAGTCTTCAGATGCCATATCGACTCCCACTTTAGCAAGAATCGCCTGCGGCGCCTCCGACCCACCGGTACTCAGCAGATCCAGATATTTAGGCACGAACGTCGCCCCTTCTTTTTGATACATCCGATAGAGGGCGAGGACCAATAGATTGCCGAAACTGTAGGCGTAGCAGTAGAACGGGCTGGCAAAGATGTGTGGAATGGTCAGCCATTCCCATTGGAATTCTTCCGGGACTTTCATCCCCTTCCCAAACTGCTGCCGCACCTCGGCCAGATAGGTCTGAGCTAAATCCTTCACGGTGGCGCCCTGGGCGATCATCTCATGGGCCTGATTTTCAAATTGAACAAAGTAGGCTTGCCGGAGGACCGTGGCATAGATGTCGTCCAGTTGGTTAAGCAGGAGTCCCTGTTTTACTTTCGTATCCCGTTCCTGAGTCATGAGGGCATCAGATAGAATGCGTTCCCCGAATACCGACGCAGTTTCTGCCAGTGGGAGGGTGGAATGGAAGGTAAAGATGGAGTGCCGCGCCGCCTGCATGCCATGAACGGCATGGCCGAGTTCATGGGCCATCGTCGCGATATCGCGCGCCTCGCCGGTGAAATTCAGCAGCACGTAGGGCGTCATGCTTGGCACGATGCTGTAACAATAGGCGCCTCCGATCTTTCCGGGCCTCGTACGCGCGTCGATATGGCCTTCGCGCACGACTTGTTCTGCCATGTCGGCTAATTGTGGGGAGAATCCCCGATAGGCGTCCAGCACCATTCGGACGGCATCTTGATAGCGGTAAGATTTCTGTTCTGTTCGATGCGGCGCATAGATGTGGTAACGGCTCATCGGCTTGATCTTGCACAGGCGAGCCTTGATGCGGAAGTACTGTTGGAAGATGCCGGCGTTTTTCTGACAGACCCGCAATAGAGAGGTCACGGCTTTATCGGGAATATCGTTACCGAGGTTGCGGGTGGCAATCGGGGAGGAGAACCGGCGTAGTTGAAGGTTTTCTGCCTTCCAGTCGTTGACCAAGGCCTTGTAGATTTCGCCCAGCAGATCGTGCTGGTCGGCATAGACACGGTAGAGCTCTCGATAGGCTGCTTCACGAAGTCGTCCTTCCGCATGGCGGAGATAGGGCGTCAGTTCCTCACGAGACATGGTCTTTCGTTTGCCCTTGACGGTAAGGGTGAACGTGAAGGCGTTCGTCACGACGTCGTACAGAGAATGGACAGCGGTTCGACCCGTGATGTTCTTGATATTGACGATCTTCTCCTCCGGTTCAGACAAGGTATGAGGCTGAAACCGGCGGATGGTTTCGAGGTGATACTGGAGTGTACCCACTCCCGTCATGAGCCGCCGTGAGTTGTTGGCATCGACGCTCTGCCACCAGAGGTCGAAAAATACCAGGCGGTTTTGCAGTGCCGTGAGCCGCTCCTCGACCTTGGTCTTGAATGAACGGGCGGCGAGGTCCTTTGTATTTTCAGAGAACCAGAGATAGGCATAGGCGCTGAGCCGTGAGGAGGCGGCTGCGATGTCTTCGCTGAGTTTCAACAGTGAATGAAAGTGGGAGGCTTCCATGGTTGGGCTGAGTCGGGCGCGCGCAGATTCGAACCGCGAGACTTTGGCCTCGATTTCTCCTGCCAGGATCTCGAATCGCTGAACCGGATCTTCTGCCACATGTGTGAGATCCCAGCGCTCAGGATAGGTACGGTTCTGTTTTTTGAGTACAGAGGCTGTATGCGAGGCAGAGCCTCTTCGATTGGTCTTCACCGGCATAGATCTCATCTCCTCTGTCTCGTTTTTAGCAGGATGCTGAAAACGTCCGCCAGCGGCGTTCTCGTCTCATCGAAATCCTCAACGTACCCCACCTGGGAAAAGAGCTGTTCTGACAGCCCGGGGTTGGGCGGGTGAGAATGCTACGCCTCCGGTTTCGACTCGCCTGCGGTCTTGCTGGACGAACTTTTTGAGCATCCTGGTGGATATTATGGCCCTATTTCTGCGTGTGTATCGCACGGGCATTGCGGAAAAGTTGAATGTCCTCGCAGCCTATAGCCGGTATATACGGGCAGGCTCGACCATGATCATACCATTCTTGCCGACAAGGGCGGATAAGTTTTCTCGTGCTTAAGGCTGGTGGAATCTTCCATCTGCGGCGGCATTCTAGGTATGATGCCAAAGGATGACAGGAGATCTCATGACCGACCAAGAACTGAATCGGGCTGTCCAATATGTTACAGCCAGCACCTCCTATGGGCGCGACATGGTGGCCGAGATTCTTAAGACAGGCCTTGGCGAAATGACGTCGTTGGCCATGCAATCGTCAGAACAGTTCGAACGGGAGGTGTTATTGGAATACGTTTTCCAGTGGACCATCAAGCGTACGGGTCAACCGGAACCATTAGTCAGGGAGATTCTCGGCTGCGCGAACCGCTGGCTTGATGAAGTGTACGAGGAAATTTCCAAGCGACAGCCGGAAGCTCTCGGTCGTTCTTCTGGTGATGATGACGACGAAGGGGCGGAACCGGTATAAATCAGTTGGTTAGGCCTCACGCAAAAATAACATGACTAAGTTTTCTTCTGTGTCGGCAGCACCGCGTAGTTCCAGTCGCCATGAAACTTGTCCAACTTGAGATTGAGCGAGGCCAGCTCTGCGTCGGTGATCTTGATGCCGGTGGGGTACTTGCCCCGGTCCAGTTCGGCGCGAATCTTCAAGCCTGCCCGGGTCGTGGTGTTGGCGATCAGATTGACAATGACTTCATGACTCACCAACGGCCGACCGCGCCAGTTCTGGGTGATGTGACAGAACATCCGATGCTCGATCTTGTTCCATTTGCTGGTTCCCGGCGGGAAGTGGCACACGTAGACAGGCAGCCCCAGGCGGATCGACAATTCCTGTAATGCACCCTTCCACAAACGGCATCGGCTGCCATTGCTTCCACCACCATCGGCGGTGATCAATAACTCCTTGGCATGGGGATAGCGGTTGGCGCCCATTTTGTGCCACCACCGGCCGATGGCCTGCACCGCGAACTGCGCGGTGTCGTGATCGATGCCCACGCTCACCCAGCCTTCGTTGCGATTCATGTCGAACACGCCGTAGGGGATGACCTTGCCCAGTTCGGAGTCCGGGAAGTCGTGAATGTCCACGCGCTCGGGTTCGCCGTTGCACTGCCACTCTCGCCCGTTGTTCTTGTACGGGCCCACGAGTTCCTTCTTCTTCGTGTCCACCGAAATCACCGGCTGCCCGCGTTGCTGGAATCGCGTCACCTTCGCGTTGAGGTACTCGAACTGCGTGTTGCGATCCGGGTGCGCCGCGCCCTCCAAGGTCTTGCGGTTGCCCTGCAAACTGTAGCCGGCCGCATTCAGCAACTGCGCCACAGCCCTTGCACTGACCGGGTGCCCCTGCCGCGACAACTCTTGCGCGAGATGGCTCGTGCTCTTGCAAGTCCAGCGCAGGGGCGACTGCGGATCGCCACGTGTCACCGGCGCCACCAGACGATCCAACGCGTCGCTCAACTGCGGGTCCGTCTCGGTCAGACGCTTGCGGCCACCGCCCGCCTTGCGCAACCGCGCAGTGACTTCCGCCTCGGGATCGGCCTCTCGGGTCGCCAACGCGGCCAACCCCTTGCGTATCGTATTCGGCGACATCCCAGTGGCGTCACTCACCGCACTCACGCCACCCCACCCGTAGGCTCGCGCTTCGGTCGCCGCCCAATGGCGGCGCGCCCGCTCATCCAACACCGATACGAGCGATCGGTACTTCGACTCGATCTGTTTTATCGCGGGCGCAATCGGCATCCCGCCTTAGAACACATCCCTCAATCTTTATCAAGTTATTTATGCGCGAGGCCTTACTCTGGTTTTTTGGTCTGTCTTGTTTATTTGGTTGAACGAAACTAACCAGATGAACAAGATAAACCGGATCAACCAAATGAACCAGAGACAGGCAGCGTGTCCTTGAGCAGCTCCAGATTCTTTGTCACCATCGCATCGCCGTTTTTCGTGGACACATCGATCCCTGTGAGGCAGACAGTTCGGCATTCGCCTGTTCGTCCTAGCTTGTGCAGCGATTGGGCCCAGGCATAGTAGGCGGCTGAATAGGTGGGTTTGACTGCGACACATTGCTGAAGGGCCTTGGTCGCTTCTTCGAAGTTTGCATCTTCCATGTAGGCTTTCCCGAGACCGAACCAAGCCACTTCGTCATTCGGATCAATCATCAGGACTTTCTTGAGCGGTTCGATTCGTCGATTTGGCATCTCTTCCTCCAGTTCGATAGACGATAGCAGCGTAGGCGCTCGTTGTCTATGTACTTTCCTGCATGCTAATCTGACTTCGGCATGACGCTGAAAAAGTCTGCCAGCTTTGTTCTCGCGTCGCTCAACGCCTCAACGTACTAAAAAGTACGCCTCGGCATCTCGCTCGCTGCGGCCTCGCTGGGCAGCAAGCTGGAACACTTATGGGAAAAACAGGACTCGTCTACGATCCACGCTATCTCAACCATGACATGGGGGCCGGACATCCTGAGTCGCCCAATCGGTTGCGGGCGATCATGCAGCAACTGGGGCAGAGCGGGACTGCGGCTCGGCTGATCAAGATTGAACCGCTGGAAGCTGAGGACGAATGGATTACGCAGATCCACACGGCTTCGTATCTTGCAATGCTGAAGAGTCACGCACCGGCCGATGGCCGGGTCTCGCTCGACCCCGATACGTCCATGTCTCCCGGTTCATTGACCGCCGCCTATCTGGCAGCCGGTGGGGCCTTGGCTGCTGTCGATGCGATTATGGCTAAGAAAGTGGATCATGTTTTCTGTGCAGTGCGGCCTCCCGGTCACCATGCCGAAGCCGGGCGGGCGATGGGCTTCTGTCTCTTCAATAACGTGGCGATTGCCGCGCGCTATGTTCAGAAAAAGCATGGTCTCAAGCGCGTGTTGATTGTCGATTGGGATGTGCACCATGGCAATGGCACGCAGCACAGTTTTGAAGACGATCCCTCTGTGCTGTTCTTCAGCACGCACCAGTATCCTCATTACCCAGGCACAGGCCGCGGGACGGAGCGAGGGAAAGGCGCAGGCGAGGGGTTCACGATCAATGTGCCGATGGAAGCGGGCGAGGGCGATGAGGAGTATCGCGCCGTTTTTCAAAAATCGTTGCTGCCTGCGGCGGATCTCTTCAAGCCGGATTTCGTGATCATTTCGGCCGGCTTCGACGCGCACAAAGACGATCCACTCGCAAGCATGGGGTTGACGGAAGAAGGCTATGCAGACCTCACAGGCATTGTGGCGGACATCGCCAAACGCCATGCGGGCGGGCGCATCGTCTCGTCGCTCGAAGGAGGGTATCATCTGCCGGCTTTGGCTGCCTCGGTCGATCGCCACATCCAGGCGCTCATAGCCATATGAAGATCGTTGTCAAAGTTTTGCTCGGCTGTGTGCTGGCGGGGGTCTGTATCTACTTGTATTACACCGAGATCAAACCGGTCGTGATTTTCGGGTTGCGGCCTGAATATGCCCATGCGATTCCCTATCAAAAAATCCCGGAGGGCCTGACGAGTTTAAAAGCCGAGTCTTGCGGGGAATGCCATCGCGAGATCTACGACGAATGGAAGACGAGTATCCATGCCCATGCCTATGAAGACCCATTTTTTCAGGCCTATTGGAAAAAGGATAAGAACGTTTGGGTCTGTCTGAACTGTCACACTCCGCTGGAAAATCAACAGCCGACCTTGGTGAAAGAGATCCCGCGAGGGAGGGTGGAGAAGGCGGTGCAGGAGCCCAATCCCCAGTACGATCCCGAGTATCAGAAGGAATCGGTCACCTGCGCAGTTTGTCATGTGCGCGATGGAGCCATTTACGGACCGTTCGAGGATTCTGCCGCGCCTCATCCGACCAAGTTCGATCCGAATTTCAGGACGGCGCAGGTCTGTCAACGATGTCACAATGTCGTGTCCGGACCGGCTCAATTCTATAACGGAGGACCTTGCGGGACCTATGCAGAGTACGAAGGCAAGTTCTTCATGCAGGAACGGGGTTTCATTTGCCAGAGTTGCCACATGCCTGAAATCGACCGGCCGGTCGCGTTGAATAGTCCGATCCGGCGTGGGCGTATGCACCTCTGGCGCGGTGGGCACGACCCGGATATGGTGAAGCGGGCGGTGGCGGTACAGGTAAAGGCCGACAACGTTTCGCCTAAGCCGGGCGAGCGGGTCGGATTCACGCTCACGTTGGTCAATGCAGGCGCCGGTCATAAGATTCCAACCGGCGATCCCGATCGATACTTTACGGTGGAATTTTCCGTGGAAGATCGGCAGGGGCGGGGGCTGGATCACCAGACCTCAACCATGGGACGCTGGATCATGTGGCAGCCGGCCATTGTCGAGTTGTATGATAATCGCTTATTGCCCTTGGCCAGCCGGGAGTACCAGTTTGCATACCAACTTCCGGCTCAGGCAGAGGGATTGAAAGTGAAGACCCGCGTGCAGTACCACATTCTGACCGATAAGCAACATGCGATGTTGCAGACCAAGTATGGGCTGACGGGAAACGATCCCTATCGATTCGTCGTATACGAGCGGGAGTTTCCGCTGTCCCCTGCGCTTGCCACGGTATTAAGTGAGAGCCTTCAGCCTTCAGCCTTCAGCCTTCAGTCTGAAGGATTAAGTTGCAAAGCTGGAGCTGAGGGCTGATCGACGACAGCTCGTATCGCAAGAGGAACAGATGACACATGCGTTGCTGATCGACACCGACATGCTCCAGCAGAGTTTGGGGCAACCAGGTTTGGTCATTCTCGATGTGCGGGGGCGGGCAACCTACGAGTTCGGCGGCCATATTCCAGGGGCGGTGCATACGACCTGGCATGAGTACAGCGATCCGAATGCCGTGCCGAAGGGCTTGCTGGACCCAGATCGTGGGCGCATGGAGCAGAAGATTCGTGCCTTGGGTATCAGTGAAGACAGCGATGTGGTCATCTATTCCAATCCGTTCGACAACTGGGGCGACGAAGGCCGCATGTTCTGGATGTTGGAATATCTTGGGCACAGGCGCTTGCGTATTCTGGACGGGGGCTGGGTCAAGTGGATACAGGAAAAGCGGCCATTCGAACATGGGTGCGTGACGCCCAAGCCCGGAACCTTCACAGTCAAACCGGTGGCTTCCGTGATCGCCGGCAAAGACGAATTGAAGCATCTTGTGAAGCAGCCGCATCCCGGTACGGTGATCGTCGATGCTCGTAGCCTCGAAGAATATCTTGGAAAAGAGGTCTCGGGGATTCCGAGACCAGGCCATATTCCCTCCGCGATCCATCTGGCTTGGACCGGATTTCTTCATGCGAACGCCACGGTGAAAGATCTACAGGTGATCACAGAGAGCCTTGCAGAAAAGGGTCTCACGCAGGACCAAGAGATCATTTGCTATTGCACCGGCGGCGTTCGTGCAGCCTGGTTGTATTTTGTCCTCAAGCTCGCCGGGTATCGGAAGGTCCGTAACTATCCTGGATCCTGGTGGGAGTGGAGTCGGGACTTTGCCTGTCCGGTGGAGAAAGACGCTAAGGGCTTGAGCCATATCTTGAACGTCGATCCTCAGGTCAAGCCTTCTTGACAGCAAAAATATGGGTGTGTAAGGTGAATGGAAATCAGACTCTGGCAGATACCGTTCTTCCGTCGAATAAACCTTAATCACTGAGGAGGGATCCATGCAAATGAGAATCCATCGTGGAGCAATGGTCGTGGCGGCGGTTGCTGCGCTTGTTGGCTTCCCGCTGTTCAGCGGGCTCGCCCTTGCAGCAGACAAGCATCTGGGTGAAGCCTTGGAGCATGCCAAGGAAGCTGTGGCGCATGGCAAGGCCGGTCATGCCGATGCCATCGTGCAACATGCAGAGGAAGCGCTCAAGCATGCCGGAGCAGCCGGGAAAAATCCTCATGTGGATGAAGGGATCAAGCACCTCAAGGAGGCGGTTGAGCATGGCAAGGCCGGCCATGCCGATGTAGCCACACAACATGCTGAAGGCGCCGTGACCCATTTGTCCGAAGTAAAGTAAGTCGATCGGTCTGGGATTGCTATCGAACGGGCAGGGGTAACCCTGCCCGTTGTGTTCTGGGGATATGACGATCATGCGCATCGGATATTTTCAGTTCGCTCCACGGTTTGGCGAGGTGTCGCAGAATTTGGATAGGGTGCTGGAAACACTCGCTCAGGCTGAGGCCGATCTGGTCGTCTTGCCCGAGTTGTTTGCGTCCGGTTATCAGTTTGTGTCGCAACAAGAGGCAATCGAGTTGTCGGAATCGGTGCCTGATGGACCAACCACACAACGCCTGATAGACCTTGCCAGGCGGCGCAAGATGGTGATTGTCGCCGGTCTTCCGGAGCGCGCCGGGGCCGCCTGTTATAACTCCGCCGTGATCGTCGGTCTGTCCGGGTTTATCGGCTGTTATCGCAAGACCCATCTCTTCTTTGAAGAAACGCTCTTCTTTACACCAGGGGATACAGGTTTTCAGGTGTGGGATATCGGACCGGCCAAGATCGGTGTGATGATTTGTTTCGATTGGTATTATCCGGAGGCTGCTCGCACGCTGGCGCTTAAGGGAGCCGATATCATCTGCCATCCCTCCAATCTCATTTTGCCCAACTGCCCTGACTCCATGCCGGTTCGGTGTTTGGAAAATCGAGTATTCGCCGTGACAGCGAATCGCACAGGCAGCGAAGCGCGAAGCGGCAAAGATCAACTGACATTTATCGGGAATAGCGAAGTTGTCGCTCCACGTGGGACGATTCTGCATCGCGCGCCTCGAGACCAGGAAGAGCTCTATATCGTCGAGATCGATCCCGCCGATGCACGGAATAAAGCCCTCACTCCTTATAACGACCTGCTCCGCGATCGACGAGAATCCCTCTACCGATAACGCAGGAGGTTGCTCTTGTGTGTGTGGTCTATTTGGTTTGTTTGGTTGAACGAAATAACCAAATGAACTAAACAAACCAGATCAACCAGCCTCCCGCTTGCACGCTACCGGCCAGCGCGGTAGGATTAACACTATGAAAGCTCCACTCGCAAAAGGTATTTTCCTGATTGCAGCGCCGTCCTTGCGCGATCCGAACTTTCGACAGACCGTCGTGTTGCTCTGCGAGCACGGGGCCGAAGGCGCGTTGGGTGTCGTCGTCAATCGCCCGACGGCGATGTCGGTTTCGGAGGCCTTGCCGCAAGTACCGATCCTTGAAGGCCAAGGGCATGTCCTCTTCTCCGGAGGACCGGTACAAACAAACCAGGTGATGATGCTCTATCGCTTGGATCAATTGCCTGAGAATTCCCATCACGTCTTCGATGGAGTCTGCCTCGGCGGGGATACAGACCTCGTCGATCGTATTTTGATGTCTAGTGAGGGGCGCGAGGCCTTTCGTGCCTATATCGGGTATTCCGGATGGGGTCCAGGGCAGCTGGAATCTGAAATGCAGACCGGATCATGGTTTACCATTCCCGCAGATCCCAGTGCGGTGTTCGACAAGGATCCCACACGTATCTGGCCGGACATCGTGAGCGCCCTAGGCGACGACTATCGTCATTATGCGGATATGCCCATCGACCCTTCCCTGAATTAGCAGGATGCTGAAAAAATAGGCGAGGTGGCTGGGACGACCCCCTTGCTCGCGCAACGCGCGGCCTGAGAAGGCCCTCGTTGGACGCGCGCAGTTGGGATCATCCCACCCACCCCGTAGGGATGAGAGTTTTGCTGCGGCCTTGCTGAACGGCCATTTTGAGCATCCTGCGGGAAGCCTCTCCATCCGGGATTGCTCGTGGTCGAGATTCAGAGAGTGCCCACAGTTTTGCAAACAACTTGTAAGTCTCGTGCTCATTCCTTGCTCCGTTCGTTGCGGCTTTTACGCGTGGAGTGTTACGCTGAGGAATGCTGCAGCCGCAGGCCCACACACGTCTCCCGTGGTCGCGTATCGCAATAGCCGTCATAGCCTTCTGTTTCTCCGGCTCACTCTCGGCTTGTGGGGTGGCTTACACCATCATCAAGTCGGAATCCAAGCTGGACCGTCTGTCCGTACCGATGACGAAGGCCGAGGTGATCGACCAGATCGGTCGGCCTGACCGTGTGCTGCGAGACGATGGCCATCTGCTGGTCTGGGAATATTCCCTGACAGCCCGCAAACAGTGGCTCTATGAATTGGCACTCTGCCCTCTCTCGGTCTGGGTCGGCGGCTGCATTTTCTATCCCTTCACGAACATTGCCGTAGACCATCAACGTGAGTATCCACACCACATTGTGTTGGTAAACGAGGAACTCTGTGCCTGGGGCCCTCCTGCTGCCATCCTACAGCGACGCCGCACCTGTGCCTCGTCGGGCACTGCAGCTCTTGGGGCAGGAGGGATGCGTGGACGTCCTGAGCCGGTGGTGACCGGCATTGGCCCGATCAATCGTGACACGATCGATCGCTATCGGACAATGGCAGTCATGTTGTTTGAGGATGCGCCGGATGCACAGGGATCCGGGTCGCGCGTCGCCGGAATTGTAACGACCCTGTTGCTGGACTTGGATCTCAATATGGTTGAGCGAGCCGAGCTCGATGAAGTGTTCAAAGAACAAGTTGTCCAATTACAGCATGCTGACGATGCCGATGTGCTGAAAGTCGGACAACTCGTCGGTGCTCAGGCCATCGTGGTGGGCGAAGTGCAACAATGGGAGCGATCCGAAGGCGACCAGACCAACCGCGTGTCGCTGGCCTTCCGGATGATCGATGTCGAGAGCGGCGTGGTGTTATTCAACGGGGGAGGATACGGTTCCGATCCCACGGTTGACGATCCAGAGGGCTTGGCGCGGGTGATCGTCAATCGCATCCTCTCCCGGTTCGGTTCACAGACAGGATTGCTCGGCTCCGGACGGATCGGAGTCAACTGGGAACTTCAAGAATCAGCAGGCGCGCGATACTATCTCGTGCGGGAACTTCGCAGCGGATTACCGGCCGAGAAGGCTGGTCTCAAGGCGGGCGATAGAGTCATCGCCTGTAACGGCGCAGTACTGTCCCTCGTATTATCCGAGCGGGAAGCAAAACGGCTCTGTCAGGTTGAAGCAGGACAGACACTCCAGTTAGATGTGCGTCGAGCGAATCAGCCAATTGAGGTACTGATCATCGCTGAAAAGCGCCCGGGGCTCTAGCAGGATGCTGAAAAAAGAGACGGGATGGCTGGGACGACCCCCGTGCTCGCGCAACGCGCGGCTTAAGAAAGCCCTCGTTGGACGCGCGCAGTTGGGATCATCCTACCCACCCCTTGTAAAGCGATAGTTTGCCTGCGGCCTTGCTGACAGCCTTTTTGAGCACCCTGCGTAACGTACTCCTGTCATCCCAGGCGTGCGGATCAGTGAAATTCCGGCGTGCCACCGAGTTGTTCCTCAGCCTGCTAGATCGATAGTCCGGTCTGTTGACTTGATGCCGGCGCGATCCTATTCCCCACCACTGTATTGCCGCTGTTCATCAGCTTCTGCAGCTCCTAAGGAGTTTTGATATTTTGACTACGCTTGTCGTCATGTTGGCTCAAGTACGGAGCCCTTCGGTTACTCCTTGAGCCAGAACCGCTTGAGGTCGAATGACAATTGCCGATGGTGTTTTATGGCGAGGAAGACTACTTGATGCCGGCGCACGAGATAGAGCACGAGATAGTCGTCCATTATGAACTCTCGCAGATCGTCTCCCTTGTTTAAGAGCTTGCTCAGTATCTTGGTTAGCGCCTTCGCTTTCGCGGACTTCACCCTGCAAGCTAAGAACGACCGGCCGGATTGCGGGAATTGGCAAAGCATGGGGATGACTTCGTCGAAGAGGCGGTCGAGAAACCGATGAAATGCCGTTCGGCTGTGTGGGGCAACGAACTCTTCGATGGCGGTGAGGTTGTCGGAGAAGTTTTCAGTGAAACGCGGTCGCTTACCGGCCATGACGGGATTTGAGTTGAGCGAGGCTGAGGGTCTTGCCTGCCTTGACGTCGGTGAGGCCCTTGATTGCTTCCTCTAGCAATCCGAGGTGAATGTGTTCCCGTTCAAGCCGGTGGTAGTAGTCCAAGCGGTCCGCGTCGATGAGCGCCGCGCAGCTGCCCCCGTTCTTTGTAATGAGCTTCTCGCTTCCTTTGGTCCGCACTTCCTCGCATAGCTCTGTGAGTTTTGCGCGCGCCTGACTCAGTGAGATGATGTCTTTGGAGGTAATGCTCATCGGATTCTCCTGGTGAGAGTAGTCGTGGCAGTCTAAAT
The DNA here is from genome assembly GCA_002869895.2 of Nitrospira sp. CG24E. Classification (GTDB taxonomy): domain Bacteria; phylum Nitrospirota; class Nitrospiria; order Nitrospirales; family Nitrospiraceae; genus Palsa-1315. Next base: position 218,388 of record NEWP02000027.1, read on the forward strand.
ACTGTACAGAATTATGTCAAGTTATGATGCGTAAGAGTGGAGCGCAGGCATCAGAAACCACTCTTGTCCGTAGCCGGCCTGAGGGCCTCTGCCAAGAATCGTCCGGTGTAAGAAGCCGCTACCTTTGCCACCTGTTCCGGACGTCCTTCTGCCACGATTTGCCCGCCTGCCGAGCCGCCTTCCGGTCCTAGATCGATAATCCAATCAGACGATTTGATGACGTCGAGGTTATGTTCCACCACCACCACGGTATTGCCGCTGTTCACCAGTTTCTGCAGCATTGCCAGGAGTTTCTTGATGTCTTCGACGTGCAGCCCGGTGGTCGGTTCATCCATGATGTAGAGCATGCTTGGGGACTGGCTCCCCGATCCTGTCGAGGGGTGCCTGTCCCCACTCGTCCGAGAGGGAAGGGGGGTAGGCCTTTGCCGGGACAGTCCCCCATTCGTCAGTTCTGCGGCAATTTTCAACCGCTGGGCCTCGCCGCCTGAGAGGGTCGTTGCCGACTGGCCGAGCCGCAGATAGCCGAGGCCAATGGAGGAGAGGAGATGGAGCTTTTCGGTGAGCTTGGGTGAGCCGCTAAAAAAACCCAGCGCTTCCTCAGCCGTCATCTGCAACACGTCGTGGATGGTTTTCCCGCGGTACCGGATGGAGAGGATGTTTGGTTTGAAGCGCTTCCCGTCGCAGGCCTCGCAGGTGGCGTAGATATCTTCGAAAAAATACATCTCGATCTTTTCAACGCCGCTCCCTTCGCACCGGTCGCACCGGCCTCCGGTCGTATTGAAGGAGAAATGGCCTGGGGTCAGTCCGCCTCTGAGCGCCTCGCGTTCGGAAGCGAAGAGAGAGCGAACCTCATCGAACGCTTTTAGATAGGTGATTGGATTTGAGCGAGGCGTGCGTCCAATCGGTTCCTGATCGATGAGCTTGATGCCGGTCAGATGTTCGATCCCCTTAATCGCGCGAAACGTGCCCATGGGCAGGGACTCGACACGGAAGGCGCGGGCGACGGCCCGGTAGAGCGTGTCCTCGACTAATGTGCTCTTGCCGGACCCTGAGACGCCGGTGACACAGACCAACATGCCGAGCGGAATACGCACGAACAGATTCTTGAGGTTATGCTCGGAAGCTCCTGCTATTGCAATGAATTTACCGTTCACTCTCCGTCGTGATTGCGGGACAGATATTTCATCTTCACCACGCAGATAGCGTGCCGTAATTGACCGCCGGTCTGTAATGAATTCCTTTCGAGGCGCTGCGCAGATCACTTCGCCGCCTTTTTCTCCCGACAAAGGGCCCAGCTCGACGAGATAGTCTGCTGCCTGCATCATCTGGCGGTCATGTTCGACGACGACCACTGTGTTGCCCTGGACCGCCAGCTCTCGCAGGATGCCGGAGAGCGTCGCCGTGTCACGCGGGTGGAGACCGATGGTCGGTTCGTCGAGGACGTAGAGGGTACCGACCAGACGGGCGCCGAGTTGATTGGCCAAAGCAGCGCGCTGGGCCTCTCCTCCCGAGAGTGTGCGGGTCTGACGGGAGAGCGTCAGATAACTGAGGCCCACTCGCAAGAGAAAGCCAAGCTTGGCCGTCAGTTGTCGAAGAATGTCGCGGGCGATCTGTTCTTCATAGGGAGAGAGGGTGAGGGCTGCGATCCAAGCCGCAGCCTCTTCGATTGTAAGCGCAGAAAGTTCATGAATGTCTTTTCCCGCGATCTTCACGTAGCGGGCGTCTGGTCGAAGCCGGGATTCCTTACAGGTCGGGCAGGGGACCGGTGTCCGATAGCGGCTGAGCATCACGCGTACATGTAACTTGTAGCGCTTCCCCTCCAGGTATTCGAAGAATTGTTGCACTCCCTCCAGTTTGCCTTCCCCCTGCCAGAGGATCTGCTGGATAGGCTGCGGCAGCTCTTTGTAGGAGGTCGTGAGGTCGACCCCACGCCGTTTCATGGAGAGGAACATTTGTTTCTGCCACCAATCGCCGCTGGGTTTGCTCCAGGGTTCGATGGCTCCCTGGGCCAGGGATTTACTGTGGTCGGGAATGACGAGGTCAGGATCGTAGCGGAGTATGTTGCCGAACCCCTTGCATTCAGGGCAGGCGCCGAGTGGATGGTTGAAGGAAAAGAGGACCGGGCGAATCGGTTCGAATGTGCGCGCACATTGTTGGCAGCGAAAGTTCGTGCTGTAGGTTCTGGGACCCTGATCGATGACTTCCACCAGGCACAGGCCCTCTCCCTCGTGAAACGCGGTTTCGACCGCTTCGACAAGGCGGGATCGGTTGTTTTCCCGGATCACCAGCCGGTCGAGGACCACATGAAGATGGTCCGGCCTGGCCTTGGGAAGGTTCTGGGTCTCGTGAAGATCGAGGATTTCTGCGCCGCATCGCACCCTGCCAAAGCCACGGAGCAAGAGAGATTGGAGAAAGATGTGATCCTGTTTCGGCGCTGGCGCCGTGATCGGGAACAGGATCATCGCCCGGGCGCCGCTGCAATGGGTCAGAAGATCGTCGACGACGCTGCCAGGGTGAAAGCTGCGCGCATCGATGGAACAATCTGGACAGACTGGATGGCCCACTTTGGCGAATAGAAGCCGCAAGAGGTCGGCGATTTCGGTCGTGGTCCCGACCGTCGAACGGGCAGTGCGGATGGGATTTTTCTGCTCGATGGCAATGGCGGGGCGCACGTTGATCAGCCGGTCGACATCGGGCCGATTGACCTTGTCGAGAAACATGCGGGCATAGGTGGACAGCGATTCCACATAGCGCCATTGGCCTTCGGCGAACAGCGTATCGAAGGCGAGAGAGGATTTTCCCGATCCCGATATGCCGGTGATGGCCGTGACTTGATTGTGCGGGATGCGGAGCGAAATATTTTTCAGGTTATTTTGCCGTGCGCCCTCGACGATCAGGTCGCCGGGACTGTGAGAAGAGGGTACAGTATTGGGCACAAAGAGCCTTTGTCAGGAGGGGGAAAAGGCTCATCGTAGCAAGCGGTTCTGTACGGGCGCAACCTGGGAGGAGTCACCGGCGAGGTGAGGGAGTCGGTCAGCGTAGTGGGCAGGTTAAGGTTGAGGCTAAGGCTGAGAAAATAGGAGCATGTCGACGACGCTTAACCTTAGCCTCAACCTCAACCTATTCGGATTTACGCAGGGACAAACTTCAGCGCGACCCCATTGATACAGTAGCGTAACCCTGTCGGCCTTGGGCCATCCTTGAAGATATGGCCTTGATGTCCCTCGCAACGGGCGCAGTGGACTTCGGTTCTTGGGAAAATCAGCTTGTAGTCGGTGGTGGATTCGACCACCTTGGGGTCGATCGGCTGCCAGAAACTGGGCCAGCCTGTGCCGCTGTCGAACTTATGGTCAGATGAATAGGCTGGAAGATCACAGCCGGCACAATAGTAGATCCCGGCCCTATGGTTATCGTGCATGTTGTCGGTAAAGGGGCGTTCTGTACTTTCGTGCCGCAGGACCTGGTAGGCTCCCGCTGAGAGCAGTTTCTTCCACTCATCGTCGGTCTTGACGACTTTGACAATCGGGCCGATTTCAACCTTTGGCGGCATAGCCATGGCGTTGCTCCTTTCTGTTCGGTCTTCCCCTAGATGGGTCGAGGATTCGACTTCATCCTTACATATGGATTACTTGAGGAGCAAGCCACAGAAATGGTTGAAAAGAAACGTGGAAAAAATTGATCTGGTTCATCTCGTTGCCTTGTTCATTCGGTTAGTCTGTTTCAACCAAACAAACCAAATAAACAAGCCGGTTCTCGGGCTTCACACAACCCAGTCCATTCACGCTGAGGCTTGGGCAATACTTGCTCCGAAGCGGAAGCTTCCGTGAGCCGCGACGTCGCAGTTGAAGACAGCGGGAAGCACCTCCTCGATTCGTTCTACCAGAATGAAGGTCAGAGCCTCGCGCACTTCTTGCGGCACCTCTTTCAAATCCTTCTCGTTGGACTTGGGCAGGATTATCCGTTTGATACCGGCCCGGTGAGCGGCCAACACCTTCTCTTTGATCCCACCGACCGGCAGGACTAATCCGCTGAGACTGATCTCGCCGGTCATTGCCGTGTCGCTACGTACCGCTTCTCCGATATACGAAGACGCCAGGGCTGTCGCCATTGCGATTCCGGCTGAGGGTCCGTCTTTCGGGATCGCTCCGGACGGCACATGAATGTGCACCCCGTTCCGTTTGAACCGGGAAATGTCGAGTCCCATGCTCTCAGCATGGGACCAGAGGTAGCTTCGCGCAGCCCGGGCCGACTCCTGCATCACGTCTCCCAACTGACCGGTGATCGTCAGCTCGTGGCTGCCGGGGAGTAAGGTGGTTTCAATGTACAAAACATCGCCTCCCGCCGGAGTCCAGGCGAGCCCGGTGACGACGCCGGCAGGCAATATCTTGCGCGCTTCCTCCGGCATGAAGCGTTCGGCGCCGAGCCATTCTCCGAGGATGTCGGCATGAATGATAATGGGTAGACGTTCCTGGCCTTCGGGAAGATCTGCGAAGGCCAGCGCGACCTTCCGGGTGAGACGACCGAGCATCTGCTCCAGCTGGCGAACACCTGCCTCTCTGGTGTAGCGGCTGATGACAAGGTTCAGCACCTCATCTGAGAGCGACACTTGGCCGGCCTCCAAGCCTGCTTCTTTGAGCCGTCGAGGCCAGAGGTAGCGGCGGGCGATCTCCGCTTTTTCCTGTTCGCTGTAACCCTGGAGCCGGATGATTTCCATCCGGTCGAGCAGCGGCTGGCTGATCGTATCCAGCGTGTTGGCAGTCGTGATGAAAAATACTTTCGAGAGATCGAACGGCAGATCCAGATAATGGTCCCGGAACGTGTGGTTCTGCGCCGGATCGAGAATTTCCAAAAGCGCGGATGCAGGATCGCCACGGAAGTCCCGGCCCAGCTTGTCGACTTCGTCCAGCATCAACACGGGATTATTGACGTTGGCGCGACGCATGGCTTGAATGATCCGTCCAGGCAGAGCGCCGACGTAGGTCCGGCGATGGCCGCGCAACTCCGCTTCATCGTGCACACCGCCCAGGCTGAACCGTTCGAAGTTCCGTCCCATGGCTCTGGCAATCGACTGTCCGAGGCTGGTCTTCCCGACACCCGGCGGTCCGACCAGGCAGAGGATGGGCGCCTTGGCCGTGGGATTCAATTTCAACACGGCCAGATGTTCGACGATCCGCTCCTTTACTTCTTTAATGCCATAGTGATCTTCTGCAAGCACCTGACGGACCGTGCTCAGCGCTAAACGATCTTCCGAGGCCTTCTTCCATGGAAGCTCAAGCACCAGATCGAGGTAGGCCCTGAGGACCTGATGGTCAGGCGACGAGGGAGGCACCTTGGCCAATCTGGCGATCTCCCGTTCCACGTCTTTCCGTACATGGTCGGGAAGATCCGCCTCCTGGATCTTCTTTTTGAGCTCGGTGATCTCGTTCCCTTCCTCTTCTCCCTCGCCGAGTTCCTGCTGAATCGCCTTCAATTGCTCACGCAGGATATATTCCCGCTGAGTCTTCCCGATCTTGGTTTGCGCATCGCTGGCGATCTTGTCCCGTAGCTGTAGTATTTGAATTTCTTTCGAGAGGGCTCCGTACAGCGATCGCAGCAGCTCGATCGTGGACGAACTTTCGAGCAGTTTTTGTTCGTCCTGCACGGTCAGACTAAGGAGCGAAGCCACGCGGTACGCCAATGCGACGGGATCGTCCTCGTTACTGAAAGCCACTGCCGCTTCCTGAATGCCGGGCGCCTGGATCAATCGTGGAAGATCTGTGACCAATTCCTGGATCGCCCGGTGGAGAGCCTGGATTTCAGTTCCCTGATCCGACAGGTGATCGAGTCGTCGGGCCTGGACGAGCAGAAACGGTTCGGTCTGTTCGACCTTGAGCAAGGCGACTCGTTCAAGTCCCTGCACGAGTACTTGGATGGTGCCTTCGTCTGACCGTCCGATCTGCTTCACGATGGCCTTGGTGCCAATGGTGTAGAGATCTTCGAGTCCGGGGGCATCCTTCTGGGGGTCGCGTTGTGCGACGACGAGAATCGTCTTCTCCTCTGTCTTTGTCGCCGCTTCTACGGCGGCGGTCGACCGTTCACGCCCGACCGTCAGAGGCATCATGATTCCCGGGAACAGCACTGTGCGTTTGATCGGGAGGACCGGTAACTTGACGGCGCGTGTCTCATTATTCATCTGCTCACATCCCTTCGCTCGGCCGGTGAAGGATTACTCGGACAGGCTCCTACGTATAGTAAATCAGATAGATTCCTGCCAGCACAAGTCAAGGGGAGGGAAGAAGAAGCCTCGACCACTAGTGGGAATCGCGACGAGCGTTTGTGATCAGTTGCGGCGAGCGACGCGATGCCATTGTAGGCAGCAGGGGCCGGTGGCGGTTGGATTGGAAGGTGAAGCTCTTAGATCAGGTCATTGCCAGGGGTGGGGATGGAGTGCTGAAGAGTTGACGGAGTCACATCTACTTTGTGCGGACCTTTATCATAATCGCAGCGACTTGATCGATCCGGACTGTTGCATCGAAGAATTCCATTCCGCTCAGTTCGGTGACGACAACCGCATGCGACCCCACCTTAGACACGTTCCCTTCCAGATCCTGTCCGGACACCAGCTTAAGCTTCGCACGCTTTCCCACCTGCTGTTCAAGGGTATGGCGCATCGCCTCAGGACTGTTGAGATCGATCACCTGCTCTTCAGCAAACGCCTGAGGTATCGTGCCGGCAAAACCGCCGATGGCACAGACGAAATATGCGACGAGAGCGAGGAGCAGAGGGTTGCGGTGACGTTTCATACAGATCCTCCTATACGTGCAAAATTCTATGAATCTGAATGTCGGGCAGTATACTGCCCGGCGGGAGGGCTTGAAAGGGGCTGGTGTCGATCTTTACAGGCCTGCCAAGGATGCGCTATGAATGGGCATACCCTTTAATGGTGGTGGATCCTCATGAGTTGTCTCTTTCAACTGCCTGCCTCAATTCTCGATCCCGAGTGCACCGGAACGTTACAGATTTTTGGCGTATTGATCGTCGCCGGCTATTTTGTCATAAAGCGTTTTAATCGCAAAGAGAAGTGAGCGCCGGGAGTTTGTGTGCCACCTGCCATGTGAGCGATCAGCGATGCGCGGTTCAGGGCTTTGCAATCCTAGGCTGATCCCGATTGTGACCGGTTTCTCCCCGCGACCTAGGAGTCGTCCTTATGCCTGAAAAAGTATGTTTGGTAAAAGACATACTCCTTGTCGGTTTTCGGCCAGGGCAGAGTGGAAACTGCCGCGACCACCTCTCGCGACGGACTGCCGTCGATACGGCTGCCTAGATCCTTGACTCCGTCGGGACGTATCACCAGCATCAAAGAAATAACCTTGGTCGGCGGTTTATCTCGCACAACCGGATTTAACGCCGGCACGATTCGTCCGTGCATTTCCTGAGAGCCATCGAGCCAACCTCCGGGAGGAGCGCCTCGAATGGCCATGGCTCCTGGATACACCACGATCGATGATTGCGTGAAGTCCAGGTTCTTCCCGGCTAAGGACACAATCAAGGGGACAGTGAATTCTGCCCACCAGCTACCAACGGCATGTTGGAGGGCGGTATCCATGGTCTTGCCGGTACCCACCACTCCGTAGGTCAACGATGGCTGCTTCGTTCCTTCCGCCGTGACCTCGAATCGCACGCCGCAGATATGATCGGACTCAGTGTCGGTACATTGCTCGACATAGGGGAAGATCTCAAGCCGGTGGCTGCCGACGTCGATCTTTGGGCCCTCCACTTTGTAATCGATGCCCCGTAATAAGCTGGACACTCCCTCGCCTTGAGGCGCCGCAATCATCGAGGCCACCTCTTTTGAAGAGGGATTGTCACAGCCGAACAGGCTCACGCTGCTCATGATCAACAACGAGACCATGACCATCGCCCAGCGTGATGGCATAGGCGAAAGGGCTGCATGGGGAGGGTATCGATCCAGAGAGTAAAGCTTCATGGGCCTGGTAAATTGTTCAGCTGCGGGGTGTCCAAGTCGGTGCAAGGTAGTTCGTTCTGTTCAGTCTTCGTCGGAATTCCGGTAACGGCTTTGGGATAAGTTGAAAAATATGGAAATGAAATTATAAACGGAAAATGACTCTTTTAGATAGGAGCTGTCAACGCATGACGAGGAACGAGTTTGGAAGCGCGGGGGGACTGACCGTCCAGAAAGGTCGCTCTGTCACGCCTGAATAAGAAGCGTGGCAGAGGGATACTTTTTCCTATACCTCGACAATAAACCCCTCGCCAGGAGCTTCGAAGCCTGTTAGCATGAGGGCCTATGCTCTTTCTCTTCGCGATGCTGTTGACTCTGTGGTTTGCCCCATCCGCCCTGGCCGGCGAGTTCACGGGCCAAGTGGTCGCGGTCCTTGAGGGCGACAGGATTGAAGTCCTCCGCAACAAACGTCCTGAACGTATCCGCCTGAGCGGGATCGATTGCCCTGAACAACGCCAGCCTTTCGGGGAGGAGGCCAAGGAGGCAACGGCTGCCCTCGTCTTGGGGAAGGAGGTCACGCTCCAATTTCACAGCAAGGACAAAGATCGGCGCACGGTGGCCACGGTGGTTCTCTCCGATGGCACTAACGTGAATCATGAGTTGGTCAAAGAAGGCTGGTGTTGGTGGTATCCAAAGTCTGGTCCCATGGACAAGGCGATGAAGCGGTTCGAATCTGAGGCGAGAGCCGGCAAACGGGGTCTGTGGGCGGACCAATACCCTGTTCCCCCATGGGAGTGGCAGAAGTGGAGAGAGCGCCCGTGAGAGAGAAGAAACAGGGGTATTCTGAGCTAGAGTGACTGTCAGCGCAGCGCACCAGGCGGCATCCGAAAGATGGGAGGGAGTGGCCAGGTGCACTTCGTGCTCGCAGATCGCGCACGCTCAGAAGGTGCTCGTTCGATGCGCGCAGTCGAAGTCGAACCACGTCTGCCCTCATGGAGTGGATAAGAGAGGATTGAATTCCTGGTGCTCGCGCAACGCGCGGCCTCCGAAGGCCCTCGTTGGACGCGCGCAGTGGAAGATCATTCAGCCCCCATCCCCGAGAAATAGCCTGCTAGCCTGGAAGGATCGATTAAATTGATGCTGCTCGTTCTATGCGCGCAGTGAAGAACGATCTGCCTACTACCTCTGGGAAAAATGAGGAGTCAGATGGCGCTTGTGAGATGTGCGCGTGCAGGACAGTCCGGCAGATTGTTGTGTGATGCGATGCTCGGTGGGAAAGAGTATGGAAGCGACCTCGCAGCCCGCGATTGTTATTTCTATCCCTTTGCCGTGGCGGCACGCGCCGGCCGGTAAGGCCGACGTTTCTTCGTGGCAAGAAAGACTCCCGCTACATTTTCAGATTCGTGAAGGCTCCACTTGTGCCATTCCCATCAACCTCTATCCCTCCCGGAGGTAAGCATAACGCTGAGCTAAGCGGCGCGACGACAGGAGCGTTCGCTTGAGCGCCGTGCTAGAAGCCGTACTTACACTTTGAATTTGCTTGTGATAATTCTCCACTTATCAAGATGCTTCCCCATGTCTCGCTCCCAAATGGCGCAATGGAACGAATTGATATTCTTTGGTGGTCTTCTGCCTTTGTAGCGCTCGGCAAAATAGTCTTGTAGCCATCCCTGCTTGAAAATATAGAATTTGTTTTCTCCGAGTTGTGCACCTAGGGAGACAAAAACACAGACTATTTTTCTGTCGAGATCTCGTTTTTTGCCTTTAACAATTTGTCCTTGCGTCGTTAGTTCGACGTCAAGAAACCTGCGAATATCGAATTGTCAAGAATCTAGGTTTATTGCTTTTACCTGAATATGCCCTGTTACTCCATTTGCATGAGCCAGGATGTCAATGTCCGGAACATTTCCGGAGAATGGAGTCGCTATTATTTCCCTTCTTCCAAGCTCTGCCGTTACGAGATGCTCACCGATTTGCCCGGTTAATTTCGAACTCAAACCCGTTGCCATATTCGTTCCGAGGCTTCTAACCATTAAGTCTGTTGCAGCCTACTCGTGCAACATAGCAAGGTAGTTTCAGTAGTCCGTTAAGGACAAGTCTACTGCAACATCTTGCACTTATCCATCGCACAGTCTAATGCCATCAGTGGGATAAACTGAGAATCCCGCAGCCTATCAAGCTGTCATCGCGCTGTATATTCCGGATGACCGCTTTGAACGATGAGCTTTTAACAGTCGCAAAGAAAAAGAATATGGAGCTGGTTGACGGAATAGCCTCAGCACGCGGGACAGTTTCCGCTCTCTTTCTTTCCATGTCTTGCGTTTCACGCTTCACGTTTCACGGTTTCTGAGGGCGAGGCGAAAGCAACAGTTGACGGGATCTATCTCAGCGCTGCTGGGGCTGCTCGTGCATGGTGCGGCAGAAGAGTTCGGTCAGGGTGGGATCGAAGGCTGTGCCTGCCTGCTGCTCGATCTGTTGGAGGGCTTCATCGATGGGGAGGGCTGTTCGATTCGGTTGCTCGGCGGTCAGTTGGTCGAATGCTTGGGCAATGGCGACAGTGCGGGCGAGCAGGGGTATGCGTTCCTCTTGTAAGCCAAAGGGATAGCCGGTTCCGTCCCATCGCTCGTGATGGAGGGCGATGATCTGTACGGCGTCGGCGGATAATCCCATCGCTCGGCCCATCTTCGCACCGAGTTCGGGACGATGGATCTGTTGGTCGGATTCCAGGTTCAGCACATGACCGTCCGGGATGCTGATCAAGTCGAGATCGTGTATGAGTGCGCCGAGTGCGAGCGATTGCTGTTCGGCGATGGGAAGGTTGAGTCGATTGGCGACCAGCGTCGCATAAAAACTGACGCGGCTTCCATGATTGAGCAGGTGGCGATCCTTGGCTTCTAAGAGGTCGGAGATGAGAGGAACCAAGGGCGACGTCTCATCGTTCTGCGACGCAGACAGTGATCGCGCGCGGTTCATGGAGCAGTAATCGGAGAGGAGCGTCTCCCAGGCCTTCGTACAGGCCGGCTCAGGCCCCCAGAGGGCTGTCGAGCCGGCGAGGATCGGGCGCAGCTGATCGAGCCGGTGCTTTTTTTGCGCGGTCTGTAAAGAAATCGCCAACAGTTCTGAGGCATTGAAGGGTTTCAAGAGGAAGCCGGCTGCGCCGTGGCGAATACAGTCCATCGCCGACTGCAGGCTGCCGTAGGCCGTGACCATGATGACCTCGATCTCGGCGTGCGCGCGCTTGATTTCATGCAAGAGGTCCGATCCTGAGCGATCCGGCAATTTCAAATCCAGGGTGACGAGATCGACGCCGTGGTTGTCGAGGACGGCCAGAGCTGCTCGTGCATTCTCTGCGGTGAGTATGTGGAAATCCTGCACGAGGATCTGCGTGAGGGCCGCGCGGGGGGCCGTCTCATCGTCGACGATCAAGACGGTCGGCTTTTGGTCGGCTGTGTCGGGGGCGAGTGTCGGAGGCATATAGCGTTACTTGTATCGGTATGCCCGCGACCGGTCAAGGAAATCTCGCAAATACGAGGGCTTAGGACATATCTGAGTTCTGCGTGCTGAGTTCTGAGTTTCAAATGAGCGAGAAAAGCGAGATAGGGGAGAGTTCAACGTTCAAGGTTTCAGTTCCAACAACCCAGAACTTCAAATCCCGTCTGTTTCGCTTGGCCATTCTGCGGGCTAGGCTTTTTTCTCTCAACTTGGGTATAATCGCCCCCGATCTCGCTATCACAAGAGGAGCACCCATGACTGAAAAAGACGATAAGAAACGCGCGCTGGATCTGGCCCTGTCCCAAATTGAGAAGCAATATGGGAAGGGGGCCATTATGAAGCTGGGAGGAGCCGATGCTCCTGTGGATATCCCGGCGATTTCGACCGGTTCTTTGGGACTCGATATTGCGCTGGGCGTCGGCGGGCTTCCCCGCGGCCGTGTAATCGAGATCTTCGGTCCCGAGTCCTCAGGCAAGACGACCTTGACGCTTCATGTCATCGCAGAATCGCAGAAGGCCGGCGGCACCGCTGCCTTTATCGATGCGGAGCATGCGCTGGATTTGACCTATGCCAAGAAGCTGGGTGTGCAGGTGGACGATCTGCTGGTGTCGCAGCCTGATACAGGCGAACAGGCGTTGGAGATTGCCGAGACGCTCGTCCGGAGCGGGGCGATCGATGTCATTGTGGTGGACTCTGTGGCAGCGCTCGTGCCACGAGCCGAAATCGAAGGCGAAATGGGCGATGCGCATATGGGGCTGCAAGCGAGGCTTATGTCGCAGGCCCTGCGCAAATTGACGGCGGCCATTTCCAAGTCGCAGACGACCCTGATTTTCATCAATCAGATCAGGATGAAGATCGGTGTGATGTTCGGCAATCCGGAAACGACGACCGGCGGCAACGCGCTCAAGTTCTATTCGTCCGTGCGTCTGGATATCCGTCGCATCGAGTCGATCAAGGAAGGGCAAGAAGTCACCGGCAGCCGTGTGCGTGTGAAGGTGGTGAAGAATAAGATGGCGCCTCCTTTCAAGCAGGCGGAGTTCGACATCATGTTTGCCCAGGGCATTTCGAAATCAGGCGAATTGGTCGACCTCGGGGTCGAGAAGAAGGTGGTGGAGAAGTCCGGGGCCTGGTACTCCTATCAGGGCGATCGGCTTGGGCAGGGGCGCGATGCAGTCAGAGACTTTCTGTTGAGTAATCAGCCGTTGGCTCGTGAGATTGAAGGGAAGCTGCGAGACCTGGCCGGTCTGCCGGGACGCACGCCTGAGAAACCGGCTCTCGCGCCGGTGAAAGACGAAAGAAAACCCGATGAGAAGCGCGAGGAGCGGCGGCCGCACAAGGTCGGTGTTTGAAGAAGGCTGAGGTCGAGGTTGAGGTTGAGCGAAGATCATCATCAGACTCTCTTGGCCTTAACCTTAACCTTAACCTAAGCCTCAACCTTCCATGAGAGCTGGCGAGTGACAGGCAAGACGGCGCCATCTCCCAATCGGTGGTTGCAACTTGCGCTGCGAGCGCTGGCCCGCAGTGATCGCACGACGGCCCAGATAGAACGGTTGCTCACGGCGAAGGGGGCCACTCCCGCGCAGGTCCGTACGGCAGTTCGACGGTTGACTTCGTTGAACTACCTCGACGATGTCGCGTTTGCTTCTCGCTGGGCCGATCGGCGGCTTGCACGTATGCCGATGGGGCGAGCGCGTCTGCAGGAAGAGCTGCTCGCCACCGGTTGTCCGGAACCCATCGTACAGGCGACGTTACGGGCCACCTACCGGAAGGTCAGTGAACGGGACCTGGCCATGCTGGTGGTTACGACGGCTGGAAAAGTCGCCTCGCCCCAGATGCTTGGCCGCGTCACAAGGCTCTTGAGCCAACGTGGGTTCGATGAAGATACCATTGAGACGGCATTGGGAATGTTGAATGATCAATGATGAATTTTGAATTGTCGGAGTCGGAGTCGGACTCGATCTGATGATTTTCAAACATTGAACATTCAAAATTCAACATTTAACATTCGACAGAAGAAGCGTTTATGAATAATGCGGGCTAAGGCTGGAATGAAGAATAGTACTCACGAGCTGCGGCAGGCCTTCATTCGATATTTTGAACAACATGGCCATCAGACTGTGCCGAGCTCTGCCTTGATTCCGCAGGCCGATCCGACGTTGCTCTTCACCAATGCCGGGATGAACCAGTTTAAGCGGGTGTTCCTCGGCGAAGAAACGCGCGCCTACAACCGGGCGGTCACCGTGCAGAAGTGCCTCCGTGCGGGAGGCAAGCACAACGATTTGGAAAATGTCGGCTATACCAGACGCCACCATACCTTTTTTGAAATGTTGGGGAACTTTTCCTTCGGCGACTATTTTAAGAAAGATGCCATCAGGTTTGGATGGGAGTTTCTAACCCAGACGGTCGGGTTGTCGAAGGATCGAATATGGGTGACGATTTTCCGCGACGATGACGAAGCAGACCAGTTCTGGAAGCAGATCGGAGTGCCGGCTTCACGGATCGTCCGATGCGGTGAAAAGGATAACTTCTGGCAGATGGGGGATACAGGACCCTGCGGGCCCTGCTCGGAACTCCATTTTGACCAAGGGCCATCGGTGCCGGGCGACGATCGTCCGAACGGTGCGGGGGATCGCGTCATCGAGATTTGGAATCTTGTGTTCATGCAGTACAACCGGGATGCCAGGGGGAAGCTGCATCCCTTACCCAAGCCCAGCATCGATACGGGCATGGGTTTGGAACGGTTGGCGGCTGTGGCACAGGGCGTCTACAGCAATTATGACAGCGATGTCTTCACGCCGTTGCTTAGCGCCGTGGCCGGCAGGGCCGGGGTTCAGTATGGGACGAACGAAACTACCGATCGCTCGATGCGCGTGGTGGCGGATCATCTGCGCGCGATCACATTCTTGATGGCGGATGGCCGGATTGTTGCTTTTTATGAACACCGATTGAAATTGAATGACTGCTTTGATGACACGATTTGCTTTGGGAGTGCCTTCGGGTGGAAGCACATCGGCATCTTGCAACATCGCGAGGATGGCCATCGAGGCTCCGACAAATCCGGATGGGGTGGCAGCAGGGCCAGGCACTTGGGCCAGGATGGGACTGCCGGACCCCATCATCAGGCTACCCAGAAGAAAATAGAATGGCACGTGTCTGGGCAAGATGGTGTGGGAGGCACGTTTGAGTAGACTCGATGGGAGGCAGAGGGAAGAGGCAGGCATGGAGCGGGATTATACAGTAGGGTAGGAGAGGGCGCTAGCGTTCAAACTGGCTAGCCCCTCCGGTATTATCGCTTGCATTTGAGGAGGCTAAGGAGTAGAGTGCAGATCGTGTATCATCGCGAGGGGCCTGGTGATGGTACCAGGGAGAGTGACAAGGCCTGAGACCGATGTTGTTTTGGTTCTGCACGGGAATTTGATCGGAAGCCAGTCTTGAGCCGCCATGGTGTTTGCGTCTTCGGCCCACTCCTTCCTTACTTTGTTCTCGAGTCCAAGACAACACATACTTTCAAAGGAGGAGCCCAATGGGTTCTAAGATCTATGTTGGTGGTTTGCCGTATTCCACAACCGAACAGGAATTGAGCGGTTTGTTTTCTGTTCATGGAGCGGTGACATCATCCAGAATCATCACGGATAAGTTCACTGGCCAATCCCGCGGGTTTGGCTTTGTAGAAATGTCCTCGGATGCGGAAGCACAGGCCGCAATCACCGCATTAAATGGCACTGAGTTGGGTGGTCGCACGTTGACCGTCAACGAAGCGCGTCCTCAAGAGCCACGCACTGGTGGCGGGGGCGGAGGCCGTGGCGGTCGTGGGGGTGGTGGCGACCGGTACTAAGCAGTAAAGAGTATTTACACGTCGGGGCTGCCTATCCGGCAGCCCCGCTATTTCCTTCCTAGAATTGCCCATCAACGCGATGTGTTTCTCGGACCTCTGACCAGGCCCGACCGTGCAGTCCCAGGAAGTGTGTTCCACACAAGGAGTTTTATGTCTACGTTTGCTGATATGAATTTGCCCCAGTCCCTTGTTCAGCGCCTGACACAGGCAGGACTGACGATACCGACACCGGTGCAACAGGCGGCTATTCCGCTGGCGCTGAAGGGCCGGGACATTATGGCGCAAGCCAAAACCGGGAGCGGAAAAACACTGGCATTTTTGCTGCCGATTATCGAGCAGGTTCTGCGAGGGGAGACCTCTGCGCCCGCGCCTGGACCCTATAGTAGGTCCGGACCGAGCCATGCTTCTGGGCCGAGGTTCTTGGTCTTGGCGCCCACGCGGGAATTAGCGCTTCAGATTGAACTGGAGTTGCGTAAGTATGCGCCGATATCCGTGACCTCTTTGTCGGTGTACGGCGGGACCCCGATAGAACGCCATTACCGCGCCTTGCAGCGGCCGCCGATGGTCGTGGTCGGTACGCCTGGTCGGTTGCTTGACTTGGCCGGTTCCGGTCACTTGAAGCTGGGTGGTGTGAAGTTTCTGGTGATGGACGAGGCCGATCAGATGTTGGACCGAGGGTTCCTGCGGGATATTCAACGGATCATTCGTCTTCTTCCGGCTGAACGCCAGACGTTGCTGTTTTCCGCGACATTTTCGGGAGACATTCAGACGCTTGCACAGAGCATGCAGCGGGATCCCGCAAAAATCTCCGTTGATCCGGGAATCAGCACTCCGACCACGATCGTCCATGCCTACTACGTTGTGCCGGGGGATCATGCGCGCACGCAACTTGTGCATACGCTGCTCCAGGCCGTGACCGGTGGTGAACGGTCGATGGTATTCTGCGATCAAAAGTATAAGGTGCGGCGCTTGGCGTCCCATTTGGGTGGAGAGCAAGCATCGGTCGGTGCGCTGACCGGCAACCATAGCCAAGCACAGCGGGAACGGACACTCGGCGCCTTTCGGGCCGGCCGTCTCCGCTCACTTGTCGCGACCGATGTGGCGGCCAGGGGTCTCGATATTCAAGATGTGACACAGGTCATCCACTATGAATTGCCGACCAATCCGAACTCGTATGTTCACCGGACAGGGCGGACTGGACGGGCGGAGAAGGAAGGGGCGACCTACTTAATTTTGTCTCAGTCCGAAGAGCGGGAGTATCTTCGAATGGTGAGGCAATTAAAAATCGAAACGAAGAGGCTTGCCCTTCCCGTGTTGGCCGCTCTCCCGTCTCCGGCCCCCATGCCGGTCATTGAACGGCAGGCTCCGCACCAGCGGCCCCGTCGAAGTGCCGAGCCGTCAGGTCGGCGATTCCGCGAGGGTGAAAACAGGGGACCAGTCCATAGGTCTGGAGCCTCAACCGGTGGATCCAGGCACTCACGGTACTGATAGAGCCGTCATGCCACCGGACTGGGAATCGTCCGGTGGTACGTGGCGAGTTGTTGATGTTTGGTTTGCATTCTATCTGTTGTGTCTGGTGCCGCTTCCAATGGTAAGATAACGACCGAAAGGTCGTCCGATGCCGCCGTTTCAACTCGAAGCCCCATTCAAGCCCTGCGGAGATCAAGGTCAAGCCATCGGCAAGTTGGTCGCCGGGATTGTAGCCGGCCGCAAGCACCAAGCGCTGCTCGGTGTGACCGGATCGGGCAAGACCTTTACCATGGCCAATGTGGTTGCGCAGGTGCAGAAACCCACCTTGGTTCTGGTCCATAACAAGACGTTGGCCGGCCAGCTCTATCAAGAATTCAAACAGTTCTTCCCCCACAACGCCGTCGAGTATTTCGTCAGTTATTACGATTACTACCAGCCGGAAGCCTATATTCCCCAAAGCAACACGTACATTGCCAAGGATGCATCCGTCAACGATGCGATCGATCAGATGCGGCATGCGGCAACATCCGCGCTGCTCCAGCGGAACGACGTGCTGATCGTCTCGTCTGTGTCCTGTATTTATGGCTTGGGCTCGCCGGAGGTCTATCTTGAGATGGTGATCTTCCTCGAAGAGGGCATGGAGATCAGGCGGGAAAAGATTCTGGCCAAACTCGTCGAGATCCAATATGCCCGCAACGATATGGATTTTCACCGCGGGACTTTCCGAGCCCGGGGCGACGTCATCGAGATTTTCCCTGCTTCGAACGAGGCGGTGTCCGTGCGGATTGAATTGTTCGGCGACCTGGTCGATGCGATCCATGAAATCGATCCGCTGACGGGAAAGTCGATTAGAAAGCTTCCGAAGGTCACGATCTATCCGAACACGCACTATCTCATTGCCCCGGATCGGTATGAGCGGGCGATTACGGGCATCGAAGAAGAGCTGGACGAACGGGTCGCCTATTTCAAGAAGCAGAATCAGCCTGCGGAGGCCCAGCGGATCGCGCAGCGCACCAAGTTCGATCTGGAAATGATTCGGGCGATGGGGTACTGCCATGGCATCGAAAACTACTCGCGGCATCTGAGTGGCCGCGCGCCCGGTGAGCAGCCTCCGACGCTCCTCGACTATTTCCCCAAAGACTTTTTGATGATCGTCGATGAATCCCATGCCACGATTCCCCAAGTAGGAGGAATGTACGAGGGCGACTATTCGCGGAAGCGTACATTGGTCGAGTACGGGTTTCGGTTGCCGTCGGCGATCGATAACCGGCCGCTCACATTCGCCGAATTTGAGCGCTGTCTCACGCAAGCGGTATACGTCTCCGCGACGCCTGGCTCCTATGAACTAGGGCATTCGGCGGGGGAGATTGTCGAACAGATCCTTCGCCCGACCGGTCTGATGGATCCCCCTATCGATGTGCGCCCGGCCAAAGGACAGGTAGACCATCTTCTCGGCGAAGTACGCACTGAAGTAGCGCAGGGGGGACGTGTGCTGATCACCACCTTGACCAAACGTATGGCGGAGGATTTGAGCGAGTACTATCACGACCTGGGTATCAAAGTGCGGTATCTGCACTCCGATATCAAGACATTGGAGCGGGCTGAGATCATACAAGATTTACGGCGTGGAGGGTTCGACGTGCTGGTGGGAATCAATCTCCTGCGCGAAGGGCTGGATCTTCCGGAGGTCACCTTGGTCGCAATTCTCGATGCAGATAAGGAAGGGTATCTTCGGTCCTACCGGTCGTTGATTCAGACGGCTGGGCGGGCAGCGAGGAACGTGCGGGGCCATGTGATTCTGTACGGTGATACCGTGACCGACTCCATGCAAATGGCGCTCGCCGAGACAGGGCGTCGGCGTGCGATCCAGTCCGATTATAATGCGCGGCACGGTATCGTGCCGACGAGTATCAAGAAGGATGTTCAATCGCTCCAATATGCGACGGCAGAAGCCATGGATCACGTGCAGTTGGATTTGGTTGCGGAATCGCAGGCTGCCTACGGAACAGAAGGCGCGACCGAACAGATCATTAAACGGCTGGAAACAGAAATGAGAGCCGCCGCCAAGGAGTTGGAATTCGAACGGGCTGCGTCTCTCCGAAACCGGATTCGAGCCTTGAAGCTGAAAGAATTAGAATTGAAGCCGGAAGTCTAACCCGGTCTGTTTGGTTCATTTGGTTTGTTTAGTTTATCTGGTTGGTCTGGTTCAACCAAATAGACAAGACAAACCATACAAACCCGCCCTCACACTGACCACCGCGCGGATTGACTTTGTCCTTGGGTCGGGTTGAAACTGAGCACAACTCACAGCGGAGTTGCCATGCCGGTTAATATGGATCCTGCCAATAAGCGAAGAAAACAGCCGTCGCCGCCACAGGCAGACCCTCCCGCTTCCGAGACGGAACAGACGCTGCCGAGGCAACCGACTCATTTTGGCGAAGAAACGGAAGAAGACCGAGTGAAGGAACTTGCGGATGCGGAGTCAAAGAATCTGTGGGAGGCCACAGAAGTCATCGACATGGATAAATTCTGAGGATCATATCTGCGCGAGAAAAGCGAGACTGGCGGGAAAGGCGAGACGTTCGGAAGCGCAACTTTCAAGTCGAGCAAAACTTCCGTAGGGCAGCCGAAGCCTCATTGGTTTGTACATTAGGGACAACGAGAACACCGCAGCGGGATGCTCAAAAAAGTCGTCCAGCAAGGCCGCAGCGAGTGAAGGGCCGAGGAGGTACAAACCGCACTTCGTGTGGGCCGTTCGCCCTTATAATAGATCTTGGCGGACGGAAAAACTCCTCAGTGATTCCCACGTCCGAACGGCGCTCGTTGGTACGTTGAGGGTCTGAACGATGCGAGAACGAAGCTGGCGACCTTTTTCAGCATCCTGTTAGGCAGGTAAGAAGAAAAAGGCAATCGCCAGCATCAAGTAGACCCCTACCAACATGACGCCTTCCATCCAGTTCGATTCCCCGTCCATTGCCACAAATCCTACAACCAAGACCGACATCGTCACAGCGGCCACCTCGAACGGGGTGAAGATCAGATCCAAGGGCGCCCCGAACAGATAACTGGCAAAGACCAGCAACGGTGCAACGAGCAACGCAATCTGCAGACTGGACCCGACGGCAATACCATAGGCGAGGTCCATCTTGTTCTTAACCGCCACCATCACAGCCGTGGAATGTTCCGCCGCATTACCGATAAGGGCAACGAGAATGACCCCGACAAAGACCTGTGTGAGCCCAAGTTGCTGCGCAGCAGGCTCCAGCGCCCCAATTAACATTTCGCTCATCAGGGCCACGAGACAGGTCACTACGGTGAGCACTATAATTGATGAGCGGCGAGCCCAGGGTTGCTCTCCAAGGTCAGAGGCATTATGGGCTTCTCCGGCAAATAGATGGCGATGCGTCTTCAAGGTAAACAAGAGACTTGCAGCATAAATCATGAATAATATGAAAGATATTACGAGGCTTAAATTTCGCTCGACCGCGACGCCGCGATCTGGAACAGTGAAATGAAACAGCGCGGGAATGATGAGTCCCACGGCGGCGAGAAGTAGGAGACTGGCACCCATTCCGGCTGCGGTCTGATTAAATCTTTGCCGCTCGTACTTGATCCCGCCGGCAAACATGGAGACCCCAAGCACGAGCAAGATGTTGCCGAGGATCGAGCCTGTAAGTGACGCTTTTACGACATCGTGAAGCCCTTCGCGTAGAGCCACGAGCGCGATAATCAATTCCGCAGCGTTGCCGAGCGAGGCATTGAGTAGCGCACCGATGCCGGCGCCGACATGGGTAGTCAAATGTTCAGTCGCCCGCCCCAACAGGCCCGCCAGCGGAATAATGGCAAGACCGGCCGACACAAACACCAGTAATGGATCGGCTCGAAGGACTTCGAGCGCAATCGTCACCGGGACAAAGATGAGCAGGAAATCGAGCCAGGACGTGAAGAGATATCGCACGCGCAAACCCTAACATGACCGTAAAACTTTGTCGATGAATCAACCCAGACTACCTCACGCGCTCTTCTACCCCTTTCATCTCTGCCATCCAGAGACCCTGGCACGGCTCCTGACTCGCTTTGCCTCCATCCATTTTCGCGACTTCATGGCACTGCAACTGACCCCTATGTCGGGAATGACGGCGTTCCAAGACCGAATGGGCATGAACTTCCCGGGCCTCATCGAATCGGGACGCCTCGTACAGGGCTATGGTGTGAGCGGCCCCATTCCACCTACTGTGGCAGCCGCCATCGATCGCGACCTTCACGATCCCCATTGGCGCTCGCTCTTTCATCACGCGCTATGCCGGGACCGTCGCTTCCAACGCGGACTCTTCGAGCCATCCCACAGTCTTCGTATCGGCGGCAGTCTTGTACCAGGCCCTGCAGCGTTCTTACGCCTCATGGACGACTCATTCAGACAGCAGACCTACGACCTCCGTCTGGTGAGGGCTCTGTCGAAAAGTTGCATCACCCTTGACGAGGGATACCTCTTTGAATATGGACTCGCCCTTGTGAAGACATCTGCGTCACTCATCTATACACAGACCCTGGCTCGCACATACCAAATCCAACCAGCCACAGACTCTCTCGTTCATTTTGCGCTCTATGCGCGATCCTGCCTCCGTGAGAATTGGCCAAAAACCAACCATCTGCTTCTCAGGACAGGCTATTAAAAATTGAGTTCAAGTCTGCTAGAATTCGCCCCCATGGCCGGCACAAGCACTCCCTTCGCACCCCCCATCACGACAGAGACCACCAGCACCGACACAGGTGCTAATCTCGACGCACGGGTGCTCGTGTTCAACTGCGAGTGTCATACCTATGACCAGGTCATTGCGCTCTTTTGCCAGTTCATTCCAGGTATGAGCACCACCAAGGCCTTTGAGCTCGCATGGAAGATCGACCATGACGGGGAAGCCATCGTGTTCGCGGGGGCACTGGCCCAGGCGGAAGAGATCGCGGAAAAACTGGCGGGAGGAGGGCTACGAGTTGCCGTGCAGTAATCGTCGATCGCTACTTTTTGTGTTTCTTCTTGGGCTTTTTTGCTGCGGCTTTCGCCGGTCGTGCCCTTACTTTTGGTTTCGCTTTCGGCGCCGGCTTAGCTTTTTCTTTCGAGACGGCTGGACGTGCTGCGGCTTTCACCGGTGCGTGTTTTGCCGGAGCGGGCTTCGCAGGGGCAGACTTCTTGCCGTGACTCCCTGACCCGCCTTTCACTGGCTTCCCTTCCGCGAGCTGAGCCTGAAGTTTGTGCGTCGCGGATGTTTTATTCATCTTCGTCACCATATCACCGCTATAGATCCGCACTTGATAGAGCTCCAAGAGCTTGCCGATGGCTTTTTGATCGCCTTTTTTCGCGGCATTCAGCAGCCGGCGGCGGTGGTTCATCTCTTCTTCTTCTGTATGGGATGCAGCCCGTCGTTCCATGTCCGTCCTTTCTTTCTGCGCAGGCATACCAAGCCCCGCGCGGCGCAGCATACCCGAAATCTTCAATTTCTTCTAGCGCCTATTTACAAACGCGAGCCAGGAGGTCGTCGTTTCCGTTACCTTGACAATGGAGAAGTTGCTTTGATAACGTGTTGAAATTGTTTAATCTCTTGGCCATCTTAGGAGCCGTCATGCAGGTCAAAATCAATGGCAAGGCAGAAGAGATTTCAGGGGGAACGGTCCTCGATCTGCTCCAAGCCAAAAAGATTGAGCCGCAAATGGTCGCGGTTGAGGTCAACGATACCATAGTAGACCGGGATCATCTCGCCACGACCCACCTGAACGACGGCGACCGAGTCGAGTTCCTGTTTTATATGGGAGGTGGTCGGTGACAATGACCCGGCACAACGACATCACAGAACTCATTGGACGGACTCCCCTCGTCCGCCTGAACCGGCTGTCCCCTACCGGCGGCGCGACAATCTACGGGAAAGTCGAGTTCTTCAATCCCGGCGGAAGCGTCAAGGATCGAATCTGTCTCAATATGATCAATGAGGCAGAACGATTGGGGATGTTAAAACCAGGCGGCACGATCGTCGAACCGACCAGCGGAAACACCGGAATCGGACTGGCACTAGTGGCCGCAGTTCGTGGCTATAAGCTGATCCTCGTCATGCCGGAGAGTATGAGTATGGAGCGGGCCAGCCTTTTGTCATCTTATGGGGCACAACTTGTCCTGACACCGGCCTGGGAAGGGATGAAGGGTTCGATTCGCGAGGCGGAAAGCCTCATCGCGCAAAATCCGTCGTACTTTATGCCGGATCAGTTTTCAAACCCGGCCAACCCGGCCATGCACAAACAAACCACGGCGCGTGAGATCCTCGAAGCACTCGACGGAAAAATCGATGCCTTTGTGGCAGCTGTCGGCACGGGCGGAACCATTACCGGATGCGGAGAATTGTTCAAAGAGAAGAATCCTGACGTGAAAGTGATTGCGGTGGAACCGGCCGGCTCGCCGGTCCTATCAGGTGGAGACCCAGGGCCCCACAAGATTCAGGGCATCGGCGCAGGATTCATTCCGAAAGTGTTGAACCGAACCATTCTCGATCGTGTCATGACCGTGACCGACGACGAGGCCTATCAAACGGCCAAACAACTCTCGAAGAAGGAAGGCCTCCTGGTGGGGATTTCTGCCGGAGCCAACGTGTTCGCCGCGCAAAAAGTAGCCCAAGAACTTGGCCCAGGCAAAAACGTAGTCACGATCCTCTGCGACACTGGAGAGCGATACATCAGCATCGAGAAGTATTTTAATATTTAGGCGCGAGGCGAGGGGCACGTGGCGAGAGGGGTTGGAGGAAGAGCTAATCTGGTTTACCCCTAGCCCCGTGCCTCTAGCCCCTAGCCTGGACGTAGACATGGAATTTACTGAAGATCAAATTAGTCGCTACAGCCGGCATATTCTTTTGCCTGAGGTCGGGGGCAAGGGGCAGAAGAAGATTGCCAAAGCCAAAATTCTCCTGGTCGGCGCGGGAGGCCTCGGTTCGCCGGTGGCGCTCTATTTGGCAGCAGCCGGCATCGGCAGGATCGGTCTCATCGATAGCGATGTGGTGGACCTGACCAATCTTCATCGGCAAATTCTTCACCATACGTCCGATGTGGGACGGCCCAAGGTCCTGTCCGGTAAAGAAAAGATTCAATCGTTGAATCCCGACGTGCAAGTCACGATGTACGAAGAGCGGCTGACCGCCGGCAATGCCCTGAAGATCATCAGCGAGTACGATGTCGTCATCGACGGGGTCGATAACTTCACGGCCAAGTTTTTGATCAACGATGCCTGTTTCTTTTCCGGGAAACCGTTAGTCCACGGCGGCATTCTCCGCTTCGACGGGCGTGTGACTACCATTGTGCCGAAACAATCCGCCTGTTATCGTTGCATCTTCAAGACTCCGCCGCCGGCCGGACTGGTCGCCTCCTGCCAAGAGGCGGGCGTGATCGGCGTGTTAGCCGGCATCATTGGAACGATCCAAGCGACGGAGGCCTTGAAACTCATTCTAGGTATCGGTCATCCTCTCACGAACCGGTTCTTGGATTTCGATGCGCGCAAAACGCAGTTCAGAGAAATCAAAGTGAAACGCAATCCCGACTGCGCGCTCTGCGGAGCGCACCCGACGATTACCGAACTGTTCGATGACGGCGACCCCTTTGCCGGCTGTGCCGTCCGGCCGTAACTATTGACGAACGAGGTGACATCACCATGGCGACGATGAAAGCGCTAGTCTGCCGCGAATGCGGGAAAGAATATCCGACAAAGGCGATCCATGTCTGCGAGATGTGCTTCGGCCCCCTCGAGGTCAAGTACAACTATGAGGAGATCAAGAGAAACATTTCCCGCAAGAAGATCCAGGACGGACCGGACAGTATCTGGCGCTATGCCGACCTCCTGCCGGTGCAAGGCCCGACGTATCTCGGCCCCCATGCCGGAATGACGCCGCTGGTGCGCGCCAAGAATCTCGGCGCTTTCCTGGGATTGGACGAACTCTACATTAAGAACGATACGGTCAACCATCCGACGCTCTCGTTCAAAGATCGGGTCGTAGCAGTTGCCATCACCAGAGCCCGCGAATTGGGATTTGAGACCATCGCCTGCGCTTCAACCGGCAATCTGGCCAATTCCGTCGCGGCCCATGCGGCTGCCGCCGGCATGCGCGCCTATGTCTTCATTCCCGGAGATTTGGAAGCAGCCAAGGTCCTTGGGAACTTAATCTACAAACCGAACGTGGTCGAGGTTGAAGGTAATTACGACGACGTCAATCGCCTCTGCAGCGAAATAGCCGGCGAACATGGCTGGGCCTTTGTGAATATCAACATTCGCCCCTACTATGCAGAGGGCTCGAAGACGCTGGCATACGAAACGGTTGAGCAGCTCGGCTGGCGCACTCCCGATCAAGTGGTCATCCCGATGGCCTCGGGATCGCTCCTGACAAAGATCTGGAAGGGACTCCACGAAATGAAAACCGTGGGCCTCATCGATGATGTGAAAACGAAGATCAATGGCGCACAGGCCGAAGGCTGTTCTCCCATTTCCACAGCCTTCAAGTCAGGGCGTGACTTCTTCAAGCCGGTGAAGCCCAAGACGATCGCGAAGTCCCTGGCTATCGGCAATCCCGCTGACGGGTACTACGCTCTCAAAGCGACCGCCGAGAGCAAGGGCTCCATGGACATGGTGTCTGACGACGAAGTCGTAGAAGGAATCAAACTGCTCGCGCAGACCGAAGGGATCTTCGCAGAGACGGCTGGCGGTGTGACGATCGGCGTACTCCAGAAGCTGGTGAAACAAGGCACGATCAAGAAAAGCGACGTGACGGTCGCCTATATCACCGGCAATGGCTTAAAGACGCAGGAAGCCGTGATCGATGCGGTCGGTCGGCCCCACCGCATTCAACCGAGCCTCGTCAGCTTTGAACAGACCTTTAAAGTAGGGAAACATGGGGGTGGTGACGCATGATTAAGGTTCGTATTCCAACCCCGCTCCGTCCCCTGACAAAGGGACAGGGAGAGGTCGAGGCACAGGCCAAGAGTATCGCCGACATGATCGAGACCTTGAATGGCTCCTATCCTGGGATCAAGGATCGCCTCTGCGACGAGACAGGGGAGCTTCGCCGGTTCGTGAATATGTACGTCAACGAGGAAGATATTCGATTCCTCAAGGGCAAAGAGACTTCGCTCAAAGACGGAGACGAAGTCTCCATCGTGCCGGCCATTGCGGGAGGCTGATTATGCCGAACATGAAATTTCACATTCGATTCCCGGAGGACAAGATCAAAGAGCCGATCATTTACCAGATCGGTCACGAATTCAAAATCGTCACGAATGTCCGTCGCGCCGATGTGCGTGAAACCACCGGGTGGATGGATCTCGAGCTTACCGGGGACAGCACGGAAATCGAACGGGCCGTCGCCGGCCTTCGTAAGAAGGGCGTCATTGTCGACCCGATCGAATTGAATGTCGTGGAATAAGGATAGGCAAGAGGGGCGAGGCAAGGGGCTAGGGGCAATGTTTCTCAAACCTCTCGCCACTAGCCTCTAGCCATAAGCCGAAAGCGAAGCGATGGAACTCACTGAACCGCAGATTCAACGATACAGCCGCCAGATTATTCTGAGCGAGGTAGGCGGCAAGGGCCAGATAAAGCTGAGCAAGGCAAAGGTCTTGCTCATCGGCGCCGGTGGGCTCGGCTCACCTGCCGGACTCTATCTCGCCGCCGCCGGTGTCGGCACCATCGGCCTAGTCGATGGCGATGTTGTCGATCTCTCGAATTTGCAGCGGCAAATTTTACACTCCACCGCCACGGTCGGCATGCCGAAAGTGGAGTCAGGCAGGAAGACCCTCACGGCCATCAATCCGGAGATCACGGTCAATGCCTATCATCAGCTCGTGGATGCAGACAATATCCTTCCGCTCTTCAAAGAATACGACATGGTGCTGGACGGATCAGACAACTTTTCGACGCGTTTTCTCGTGAACGACGCCTGTTTCTTTGCCAAGAAGACGCTCATTTCCGCCAGCATGTTCCGCTTCGAGGGTCAGCTCACGACAATCAAGCCCCATGCAGGCTATCCCTGCTACCGCTGCCTCTACCCAGAGCCACCGCCGGCGGGACTGGTTCCCAATTGCCAAGAAGCCGGCGTCTTAGGAGCCCTCGCTGGAACCATGGGCATTCTTCAAGCATCGGAAGCGATCAAAGAAATACTCGGGATCGGCGAGACCATGGCCGACCGCCTGCTCATTTACGACGCCCTGGAGATGAAATTCAGAAAAGTCCGACGCCCCAAAGACCCGGCCTGCCGCCTCTGCGGACCAGCACCGACGATCACTAACTTGAACAGTGACTATACCGTCACCTGCACCATTTAGCCCACAGGAGACTGAAAACGCCTGCCAGCTGCGTTCTCGCATCGTTCAGACCCTCAACGTACCTCCAGAGAGTACGCCTCGGGCCTTCACTCGCTGCGGCCTTGCTGAACAGGCATTTTGAGTCTCCTGCCTAACAATGGAATTAAATAGAGTGTCGGACCTCGTCATTCCCCAACAGATTCTCGATGACATAGTGGCCCACGCCAGGGAGCTCGATCCCTACGAATGTTGTGGACTCCTGGCCGGAAGCAACGGAACCGTTACGCATGTCTATCGAATCACCAATATCGTGGCGCTCGAAGGAGCCGAAAAATTGTCTTCTTTCGATCCGGCAAAGGCCGCGCATCTGGAACGCCTCTCGCCAGCCGAACGTGCCGAAATCGCCTTCGTAATGGATATGCAGGACTTTTCCGCTGCGAAGAAGGACATTCGGAACAAAGGGCTCGATCTGCAAGTGGTCTATCACTCCCATCCTCACGACCCGGCGCGCCCCTCCACCACCGATATCAAGATTGCCACCGACTACGAAGAGATCTGGCCCAAGATCAACCTGCCCATCCCAGCCTATCTGCTCATCTCCCTCATGGATAAGTCGACGCCCGACATCCGCCTATACAAAATCAAGGGTGGGGCAGTCACGCCAGCGCACATCTCAACTTAACGGGATGCTGGAATAGTTTATTTGGTTTATTTAGTTTGTCTCGTTTCTTTGGTTGAACCAGAGAAACCAGATGAACCAAACAAACCAGATCAACCTGGCACCCCCTCACCACTTTCCAGTTTGTTTCTATTTGGCCTGAATGTAATAATGGCCTTCTAATCGACCTCATACGCAGGAGCGCTTGGTATGTCACACATGCGTACAATTCTTCTCACCCTCCTTTCTAGTCTCTTCCTCCTCTGCCTAACCCTGTCCACTAGCTCTGCCGAAGAGAAAAGCTTCTACAGCCCTGTCATTCATGTCGATAAAGAAAACACTCGCATCATGATCTCTACCTTCGGATCCGTATTCTGGATCGACGTTCCAGACGCGGCCAAGCCGCACATCGAGAAACTTCCGATCTCAGGCCTGGCGGATTTCGTCGTCGAGATGAGAGGAGAGGGGCAAGCGCCTCTCCTCAAGACCTGGAAAGTAAAATCTGGAGAGACAAGCTGCACCTACTTCGATGGAAAAACCTGCCGGTAGCAGTGAGGCGTGAAGCGCCTAAAAGCCGTTAGGGGTGAGAGGTAAGGGGTGAGGCGTTTCTGGAACTGAGGACTGACTGCCTACAACTTACGTTTCACCGAGGAACATGTTACATTTCAGCCTACCAACAGAGAGTACTCACGTTGCGCTATGCGGCATGTCGCCGTTTAGCACCTCCACCGGAATGCGTTGTCAGGCGTGAAGATCCCTCCTTGAACCAATCTGCGGGAAGCTGATGCAGCAGATTGATAATGAGTGTTCGTTAAGGCATGCCCTTCCTCGACTACACGAACAATCAATAGCTCCTGGAACATTTTTCAGCTCGTTAGGTTAATAGCGCACGAACAAAAGCTTCCGGTTGTTCCGGTGTCACTAACCATGGCCGGCCATCAGCACGTTCGATCCACACGAAACAATCGGTGCGCGAGATGTACATCTGCACGATGCCTCGCCGCTTCGTCCACAGCCAGCCGAATCCTCCCCAAAGTCCCCCAGCCCCAACTCGCATGCCCCATCCAATTTCATTTTGCAATTCCTGCCCGTCGATAAGCCTCACATTCGAGATGTCTTGGCGGGAAATTTCGCACCGCTTAAGTGGCCAGACCACTTCGAGTACTCGCTGATGCACGACAAATTTGCTTGGCCTAAACCGGAACCATACCCAGGCATAGATCGCGACGACAAACAGGGCTGGAACGATAAGCAAGCGGCTCCCAAACAGCATTCCTATAAAAAATGCGAGCGGTAGCGCTAACAGAACAAGCGTTATCGTCAGGATCAGTGGGGACATTCGCGCGAGGCGGAAACTCTTCACCATAAGTGGCATCTCTCCTCCAACTGTCCAAGGCTCGGGCCAGGAAGGAACGGGGAGATTCTGATCTCTGAGTAGTGTCCTGCCCAGCGTGGCAAGAACACCAGAATGACCCCGCACTTATCCACAAAATTGGGAGGAAGAAACGGGGACATTCTGAATTTCTAGCAGTAGTGGCTTGCGTGACGTGTCAAGAAAACCAGAAGTCTATTATTTTGTCACGACTCAGGCGCCCTTGCGAACGATATCGAGACAGATCAAGCCCCATTTTTCATCCGACTACTATGCAACATGCTGCATCTTATTGGCGAAATCACGGCCTGAGGTGGCAGGCGGTAACACCTTGCCATCTGCGAGATAAAGCGTGATGGCTTCTTCGACGATCTGACATAGCTCGTGAATACTGTCTTTTCGTCTTGGCCGTGACATCCACCGAGCAGGAAGCCCGGCGCGCTTCCAACATAGCATTGGTCCTGATCGGACCATTCCACAATCTTTGCGTATCTGGCACTCTCTTTCATTGGTGAACCTAATCGGGGTCAAAGTCCTATTTCAGCACTTCGTTTCTATTTCAACCGCAGCAGCCATCAGTAATCCAGCCAGTCCCTATTTTCTTCTCCGACCGCCTGGGTTGGCCTCAGGGTTGAGCACTCTTGATGGTACATACCCGCTTTAACTGACTCTTACGCTCGATGACTGCAAGTCGTTTGGCTTGGCGCTCACCGTAGTGTGAGACATAGAATTTTCGCTTACGGCTGGCACCATGCTCATTGACCCAACTAGCCAACCAGAATGTACTCCGACGACCAGTATTGGGGTTAGCAAGAACTTCATAACGGCCGACACCGGGAATGCCGGAAGTATTGTTTCTGCGAAGGCGGGTGCGGACCCAGAGTTGATGGTCAAGTGTGGAGTGTTGACTGAGTAACATGCTTCTGCAGTCAACGGCAACATTCAGTGCCTTTCGCTTCCCACCGTAGACGCCATCGGAGAATGTTTTTGCGACAATCTCACCCTTGCGTTGCAGCGTAACACGCCATCCGTAAGTGCGGCTTCGATCGTGGTCGATGCGGATAATGTTGCGAGGAGGCTTCACTATGAGAAGGCCCAACTATATGAGTATAGATGGAGAAAATGAGGACGCTCAGAATTCATGCCAGTACTGGCTTATATCATGTGTCAAAAACCAGAATGCCTCTTTAATTTGTCACATTCCTGATTAGGTCGCCACTACTTCTTTCTCACGCAGGTGTTTGTCTAACACGAATGTCCCGAACGGAATGACAGACGCCACCAGTGCAGACAGTGAAAACATGACAGACCATCGCTGTCTCACATGCAGCATCGCCAACAAACCGACATAGAGCAGGAACAGGCCTCCATGGATTGCGCCCACGACTCTCACCACCTCCGGTATCCCCATGAAATACTTCATCGGCATGGCAATAGATAACAAGGTGAGAAACGAAACGCCCTCGGCTAAACCTGTCATCCTAAAAGCTCTAATCTGGCTCATATGTGTTTTTCTTCCTTATCGCCGTCAACCATACAAGGTCATGTGATTGGATCAGTTTCAGTTAGTAGAAGACCAGTGCGTGGGAGGATGTTCAAAAAGTCTGTCCGCACGGCCGCAGCCGTGTGATCTTTTCGGCAGACTCGTTTTTACGCTTCACGTTTCACGAATGACGCTTCACGGCTATTCCCCGCTGCCAGCCATGTCGTCAATCAGCGGCCTATTGATATCAGTGCATCCGAAGCAGATGGTATCGAAGAGGAGATCGGCATTCGCGACAAAGTTCTTCTCGTCGGTAAGTTTGTCGGCGATGACCTGGGCGTAACAGGTCTCGCAGAGCATCATCAGCCCCCGGGAGACACCTACGGTTTTTCGTCCTGCACTCAAAGCCACGCAAACCCCTTCGTGAAACGTTAAACGTGAAGCGTGAATTGATTCGTCTCGATTTGCCTCGCTGTCCCTACGTTTGACGTTTAACGTCTTCTATACGCTTCCCTTCACTTGCGCGATAAAGAAATCTTCCGTCTCCAGTTCGACTCCGCAACGCTCGCACTCATGGGGCTTGTCAGGAGGAGGTACCGTAAGCTCATTGCTATCCACGCGTCCACGGCAGACATGATAAAACCGTCCCCGCGCGTCATCGGTATCCAGAGGATCGCTTTCATAAATCAGCACCATCGGCGACGCTCCTCAAACATGAGCTAGTATACTGATGGACCAGTTCTATCCGCAACGGTTCCATCCAACAGCAGGTCTATCTGGTTTGTTTGGTTTGTCTTGTTTGTTTGGTCAAAGAACGAAAAACCAGATCAGCGAAGCCACACCATTGGCAGGATGCTCAAAAAGCCTGTCCAGCAAGGCCGCAGCGAGTGAAGGCCTGAAGCGTACCCTTGCGGTACGTTGAAGGTCTGAACGATGCGAGAACGACGCTGGCGGGCTTTTTCAGCCTTCTGCTAGAAGATTTTTCGATAGTGCCTGGAGTGCACCCCCGACTCGTCGGCAAAACCGAGTGAGGCGCTGTCAGGATTGCCGGTGTCGTTGAGGTCGATGCGATAATGCCCGCGGATAGCTTCCATGGCTGTTTCGAATGGAACGGCCTGAGGATAGAGGTTTCCCGGCGCATGCGCGCCGCGGGTTAGGATGCGAATCACGTCGGCCTGCGCAAACTTGACATCAGATACGACATAGATGTCGGCGACGGCATGGTCTCCCAACTTGTGGCCTGGTGTGGTGGCTGGCAGGAGTTCGGATAATGTGCCGGAAAGCCGGTCCTGCTTAAACCGTTTCAAGAGTCCGACAACTTGGCTGTCGGTCGCTTCCGGAGGAACGCTGAGACTGATCGCGTTCATGTCCAGGATGGTTGCCTGGACTTTGAAAAGCACCGGCGCTGCTTCGGGATCTTCGATGGTCGGTCCGGTTGGCCCTTCAGTCCCCGCAGCCTGTTTGTTCTTTGAGCTGGGCACAATGAGGAACACAAAAAGCCACAGACCGAATAGCACGCCGAACACGACGATGAGGGGATGAATTCCAGCCCGCTTGCCTTCTTCGTAAGGGTGCTCTTTATCACTCATGACGGCGTTCCTCTGTCGGTATCGCCGGATTGCGCTTCTTCGCCTCTTCCCACAGTCGATCCATTTCCTCGAACGACAGGTCTCCGACCCCACGGCCCGACTCGGTTGCCCGGGCCTCAATGAATTGAAATCGCTCGACAAATCTGTTCGCGGCCTGACGCAGGGCATCCTCAGGGTTCACTTTGATGAAGCGGGCCAGATTTACTAGTGAAAACACGACGTCGCCGAATTCCGCAATAATCTGCGCCTGCCGCTCGGCAGAAGCTGGCGCGTCGAGTTCCACCCGGTTTGATGCGGGAGATCGGATGGCAATCCGGAGCTCCTGGATTTCTTCCTCGATCTTGCCGAGGACCTGATCGAAACCTTTCGCATCGTGGGTCCAATCGAAACCGACCCGTGAAGCGCGCGCTTGAAGTTGATAGGCTCTCAGGAGAGCCGGCAAGGTCTGCGGCACACCGTCGAGCACCGAATCCGGTCGGCCGGACGCCTGGCGCTCTGTCCGTTTGATATCTTCCCACCGCGCCACCACCTGGTCGGCATTCGTGGGAACCGAGTCTGCCGACCCATTTTTAAATACGTGGGGATGCCGGCGAATCAGTTTGTCAGCCAATTGCTCAAGCACATCCTCAATGGTAAAGCGACCGGCCTCTGAAGCGATTTGGCTGTGAAAGAGGACTTGGAGGAGCACATCGCCCAACTCCTCAGGCAATTTTGTCCGATCCTGCCGGTCAAGAATTTCTAAGACTTCGTAGGTTTCTTCGAGAAGATAGGGTTTGAGAGATTCATGTGTCTGCTTGCGATCCCAAGGGCATCCGTCCGGCGCACGCAACGAAGCCATCAAGTCGACCAGTTTATGAAATCGTTCCGACATCGCCCTCCTCCACCGCCACACGAAATTGGCTGCCCATTATACCCGGTTCTCGGCCGGCTTCAATCGGCTGTGCGGGCTGTAGAAAAACTATTGGGCACGGTGGACACTCAATTGCCCACACGTATAGCACATCAGAAGAACACCGCACAGAATGCTCAAACAGGCCAGACTTCTCACCCACCCAACCCCGGCGCGCCAAGACACGCCGTTCCACAGGCAAGGCCGCAGCGAACTATCACTTCCATAAGGGGTGGCTGGGATGATCCCAACTGCGCGCGTCCAACGAGGGGAGTCCGCGACCGCGCGTTGCGCGAGCACGGGGATCGTCTCAGCCACCCCGCCCTCTTTTCAGCATCCTGATAGTGCAGCTTGCGCCGACTCAGGGCCTATGGTAGGGTACGGTCGCTGCATCTGGAGCGGGGGAAAGGCCTGTGGCCGCAGAACAAGAAGAAGGATTTATCGTGCGGGATCGGCGGAGCGGAAGTAGCTCCGACCGCCCTTCCGCCGCTTCGCCAATCGAGCTTGGGATAGAACCCCACCAGCAGACCGCACCCTCCGATCCGCACCAGGGATCGGGAATTCCCGTCACCTTTTCATCCTTCGTCATTTCTCTGGGCAGCTCCTCGCTGATGCTGATGGGGGAACAGCTGGATCCCCAGCAGCCTCCGATGCCGGTAAATCTACCGCAGGCGAAAGAAATTATCGACTTGCTCTCGGTCTTGGAAGAGAAGACCACGGGCAATCTCACGACGGAAGAACAAGCGGTGCTGCGGGATGCTCAGTTTCCAGAAGGGAGAATTCGTCGGGTGCCAAGCGCTCCTGGCGCAGAAACA
>NEWP02000027.1:252346-285159 GCA_002869895.2 Nitrospira sp. CG24E
ATCGTGCCCTGTGGGGCCATGATTCTGAGAATTTCCCCCAGCACGCCACCCAATAGACCACCGATGAGCACAAAAATGAGAAGGACCCCGTATGATTTTCTCACGTCATCTGCCTTATGATGTTTTGCACGACCCCACGCACATCTCGATGGACCATAGCGAAAGGTCTAGGACATGTCAACGAAATGTATGTTCCGGTTCCCTTGACTTCAACCTTCAGCATCCACTAGACTCCCCAGTGGTCTTTTGCTAGATTTTTCGAGGCGATCGGAGAATTTGGATTAAGGCTTCGATCGCCTTTTTCTTTGGGGCTCTATGCTGGATTCTCTTAGCGAAAAATTCGAAAATATTTTCAAAAAGCTACGCGGCACTGGCGTTCTCACCGAACAGAACATTGCCGAAGCCTTGAAAGAAGTTCGCCTTGCGCTGCTCGAAGCAGATGTGAACTTCAAGATCGTCAAGGATTTCATCGAGCGGGTTCGTGAGAAGGCTATCGGTCAAGAAGTCCTCAAGAGTTTGACCCCTGGCCATCAGGTCGTGAAGGTTGTGTGGGAAGAACTGCGGGAGATGATGGGCCGTGAACGAGCCGGCCTGGCTCTGGCTTCGAATCCCCCTACCGTCGTCATGATGGTAGGGCTTCAAGGCGCTGGAAAGACGACGACATGCGGCAAGCTTGGACGGTATTTCAAGGCGCAGGGCAAACGGGTTCTTCTCGTTGCGGCGGATCCCCGCCGGCCCGCAGCAGGCGATCAGTTGTCGAGCCTCGGACATGATCTTGAGATCGATGTGCATCGGGCCGATCAGGCACAGGCTGCTCAAGCGGATGTCGTTCGGATCTGTCAGGCGGGTGTGGAACGGGGACGAGATCAAGGGTACGACCTGATCGTATTGGATACCGGCGGACGTCTTCACATCGACGATGAGTTGATGGGGGAACTGGTGGCGGTGAAAGCCGCCGTACAACCGCAGGAAGTGCTCTTGGTGGCAGATGCCATGACCGGCCAGGATGCGGTCACGATGGCAAGCCAGTTCGAACAGCGTATCGGACTGACAGGCGTCGTGCTCACCAAGGTTGAAGGCGATGCCCGAGGCGGCGCGGTGCTGTCTATACGGGCGGTGACCGGCAAGCCGATCAAGTTCCTGGGCGTGGGCGAAAAGCTCGATGCGCTTGAACTATTTCATCCCGATCGGATGGCTTCACGGATCCTCGGAATGGGCGATGTGCTCTCGCTGATCGAAAAGGCCCAGGAGACCTTTACCCGCGATCAGATGGAGGATGCGCAGAAGCGGCTGGCCGGCAATACGCTCACGTTGGAGGATTTTCGTGCTCAGTTAGGCCAGGTCAATCGCCTGGGTTCGCTGGATCAGATTTTAGGGATGTTGCCAGGCGGTCAGAAGCTCAAGGGAGCGATGGAAGGGCAGGTGGCGGAACGGGAGATGAAACGGGTCGCGGCGATCATCGACTCGATGACGTTGCGAGAACGGCGAGACCATACCATCATCAATGGAAACCGGAAGAAGCGGATCGCCCGTGGAAGCGGAACGAACGTGCAAGAGGTGAATCGGTTGATTAAACAGTTCCTCTCGGCGAGAAAAATCGCCAAGGTTATGGCGGGAGGGTCTGGAGGCCGCCGGCAGTTCGCGCAATTGATGCGCTCCAGATAAGGGTGTAGGACCATCATTATGGGTGTTTTTATAGGAGGAGGAATCTAGTGGCTGTTCATTTGAGATTGACGAGAACAGGACGACACAAGCGACCGCTCTATCGTGTCGTGGCAGCGGACTCTCGGAAGCCGCGCGACGGAAAGTTTCTGGAAATTCTTGGGATTTTCGATCCCTTGATAGAGGCGGGTCTGCCGGAGCTCAAGCAAGAGCGGGTATTAAGCTGGTTGCGCCAGGGAGCTCAGCCGACGGTCACGGTCCGGACGTTGCTTCGCCGGTGTGGCGTATGGAAGCAGTTCGAGGCGGAAAAAGCGGTAAAAAAGAAGGGCGCCTAGTACGTGACGACAGCTAAGGCGGATCTGGTAACGATCGGCAAGATCGAGCGCCCCTTTGGTGTGCGCGGCGAGTTCAAGGTACGCTCGTTGAGCGATGTGCCTGGCCGGTTTGAGCATCTCAAGCAGATTCGCGTCTTGGAGCCGACGGGGCAAACGGTCGACAAAACTGTGACACATGTTCGGCGCGCCGGATCGACTTTTATCATGGGTCTTGCCGGTGTGACGACGCCGGAGGAAGCCGGGATGCTGCGCGGAGGATTGATCCAAGTGCCACGCAGTCCGGCGGCAACATTGTCGGCGGATGTCTACTTTGAATGCGATCTCATTGGGATGACGGTTGAAAATGAGCGGGGCGAAGAGGTCGGTCTCGTTGAGGCGATTCTGGAGATTCCGGACAATCGCCTGTTCGTCGTTCGCAGGGGGACTGAGGAAGTTCTCATTCCAGCGGCAAAAAGCTTTGTCACTTCGGTGGATCTTGTGCGCCGCCGGATGATGGTTCGCGGGATTGAGGATCTGGCTGAGGGTTGCCATGCGGTGTGATATTCTCACCCTGTTTCCCGACATGGTGGCGCCGGTGTTCGGCCAGAGCATTCTCAAGCGAGCACAGGAAAAAGGCCTCCTCCATGTACAGGTGCGCAACTTGCGCGACTATACGCTCGATCGCCACAAGGTCGCCGATGATGTGCCCTATGGCGGCGGAGCCGGAATGGTGATGAAGGCCGAGCCCATTTTGCGCGCAGTGGAACAGATTCAGGCCGACTATGCAGAGGCAGGCGAACAGATTCGGTTGTTGTATCCGTCTCCGCATGGGCGCCCGTTCACACAGGTCTATGCAAAGAATTTGGCGGACGACGCTCGTCGAATCGTCATTCTCTGCGGCCACTATGAGGGCGTAGATGAGCGGGTGCGGCTGGCCTTGCATCCGGAAGAAATTTCCATCGGCGATTATGTGGTTACCGGAGGGGAATTGCCGGCGTTGGTGCTGATCGACGCCGCGGCCCGTTTGATTCCCGGTGTCTTGGGCGATCCGGAGTCGATCGTGGAAGAGTCGTTTTCAGATGCCCTGCTTGAATATCCGCACTATACGAGACCGGCGGAGGTTCGGGGGATGCCGGTGCCGGAAGTCTTGCTGTCAGGGCACCATGAAGTTATTCGTCTATGGCGCCGAAAGGAAGCGCTGCGAAGCACCTATGAGAGACGTCCGGATCTTTTGCAGGATCGGGTCTTGAGTCTCGAAGATCAACAATTACTAGAAGAACTTACTCGTGAAGGTGTGCCTGGCACACCTGTTCGATGTGGGGAGGAGGGGTAGTCGGATGAATCGTTTGGAGCGGATACAACAGTCTTTTACCAAGAAGTCAGTGCCCAATTTTGAAATTGGGGACACCGTTCGTGTGCATGTGAAGGTCGTCGAAGGGGAAAAGGAACGTATCCAAGTGTTCGAAGGTGCGGTGATCGCTCGGAAAGGATTGCTGAACACGGAGACCTTCACGGTACGCAAAGTGTCTTACGGTGTCGGTGTGGAAAGAATCTTTCCGCTCCATTCACCGATCGTGACGCGTGTCGAGGTGATGCGTCAGGGCAAAGTGCGTCGGGCCAAGCTCTATTATCTCCGGGGGAAGAAGGGCAAGTTTGCCAAAGTCGAAGATCGGGAGTTTGTCGCGAGTGCAAAGGGACAGGCCGGCGTCGCTCGTAAGACTGAAGAGCCGACCGGAGCCGCCTCGGCCGAGAAGTCGTAATCTCATTTCTTGGCTCCATCGACCGCGAGTGTCAGGTGCCCTTCCAAAGAATGCATCGGGGGGCCGCGCCATGGGACCTACCGACGAATTTGAGTTGGAAGCTCGGCGGCGCGGGTATCGCCGTATTGCCGGTCTGGATGAAGCAGGACGGGGTCCTTTGGCCGGTCCTGTCGTCGCGGCGGCGGTCATCCTGCCCACTCGTTTCCGCCTGGACGGTGTCGACGACTCCAAACAGGTTTCCGAGTCCGAGCGGGCCAGGCTCTACGATATAATTGTCCGGCGGGCGCATGGTGTGGCTGTCGGGGTCGCCACAGAAGAGGAGATCGATCGCCTCAATATTTTAGAAGCAACGCGCCTTGCGATGCACCGGGCGCTGGCCTCGCTGATACCTCCGGCGGACTGCCTCTTGATCGATGCCGTGACCCTGTCGAATCTCGCCATTCCCTCACGTTCAATCATAAAGGGTGATACGTTATCGATGTCGATTGCTGCTGCGTCGATTGTGGCCAAAGTCACGCGCGATCGTATGATGGCAACATGCCATCTCACCTATCCTGAGTATAATTTTCTGTCCCATAAGGGGTATGGGACGGAGGAGCATTTGCAACGGCTCGCGCAATATGGGCCCTGCGCGATTCATCGGCGTACCTTCGCTCCGGTCGCGCGACTCTTGAGTGGAGGGAACGGCAGGCGGCCTCTTTCGCCGCTTGCTCTGGATGAATCTTCACGGATGAATCGGTGACGA
This sequence comes from Nitrospira sp. CG24E, assembly GCA_002869895.2. Lineage (GTDB taxonomy): Bacteria > Nitrospirota > Nitrospiria > Nitrospirales > Nitrospiraceae > Palsa-1315. The sequence continues at coordinate 256,828 of NEWP02000027.1, forward strand.
CCCTTGATCCTCGGAGAATGTTTGGGCAGGAAGGGGAATCGGCGGCGGAGCAATATTTACGGCGCAAGGGGTATCGGATTCTGGCACGCAATCTTCGCTCATCGGTAGGGGAGCTGGACTTAGTCGCTGAAGAGGGTCAGGTGCTGGTTTTTGTCGAGGTTAAGGCGCGTCGGACCGATGCATTTGGTGGAGCGATTTATGCTGTCCATCAGCGGAAGCAGGAGAAGGTGATCCAGTTAGCGGCTCAGTATCTGGCCCGCCACCACATCAAAGATCGGCTCTGCAGATTCGACGTTGTTTTGCTGCAAGGCGACGAAACCGCTCCGACGCAGGTCGAGCATATTCAGAATGCGTTCGAAGTATCCGGAGACGATCTCCGATGGTAAGGCTAGGAGCCTGTCCGGGTAATCCTTCGTGGCGAGGCGAAGGGGATGTCGGCAGATCGTGCGCTGCAGTAGAATGTCATTACTCGAACAGGCTCCTAAGATGATTCAACTCATTCACGTTTCAAAACAGTACGATCAGCGGTTGGCGCTTTCGGACGTCACGTTCGAGATCGGCAAGGGAGAATTTGTCCTACTCATGGGACCCAGTGGAGCGGGCAAATCGACATTGTTGCGGATGCTCATCGGAGCAGAACGGCCCGATGAGGGACAGATTTTCGTCCATCAAAAAAACGTGACGACGATCAGACCGTCAGAGGTTCCGTATCTGCGCCGGAAGGTGGGAACGGTATTTCAAGACTTTCGGCTGTTGCCGAAGAAGTCCGTCTTCGACAATGTGGCGCTGCCATTGCTGGTCCAAGGGGTTTCTTCTGCCGACATTCGCCGGAAAGTCACGGAGGCGTTACGAGCGGTCGGTGTTGAGCACAAGCGAGATCAGCTTCCTGCCGGTCTCTCGACCGGAGAACAGCAGCGGGTGTGTATCGCCCGTGCGATTGTGAACGGTCCGGTCGTCTTATTGGCCGATGAGCCGACTGGGAATTTAGACCCTGCCCTGACGTCCGAGATCATCGAACTATTTAAACTCATTAACGCGCGCGGCACCACTGTCGTGGTGGCGACGCATGACCCTCTGGTTATGATGCAAGTCAACCGGCGGGTCCTCACATTGTCACAGGGCCGGCTGCTGCCTGAACAACGGGTGATGGGGTGAGAACTCTTTCCTATCTCCTCAGAGAATCCTGGGTCAATATGCGGACGAACCGAACCACGACGATGGTCGCCATCTTGACCACGGCCTTTACCTTGGCTTGCGTCGGTGTCTTCTTATTGCTCTACGTCAATTTGCGGACGGCGGCTGGGTGGCTCCAAGACGATGTCAAGATCATGGTCTATCTGGATGACCGGCTTGCCCCCGATTCGGTGGTGGAGGTGGAGCAGCGATTGCGGGGCGACCGTGCGGTTGCTTCTCTGCTATTTTTCTCCAAAGAGCAGGCGCTGGGAGAGTTCAAGGCGCAATTCCCGTCGGAGTCGCACCTACTCGAGGGGCTGGGCCAGAATCCTTTACCGGCCTCTTTTGTCGTGGCGCTCAGTCCGTCGTTTCGTTCGCCGGACGCAATTAAGCGATGGGCGGAACGGGTCCGGCAGGATTCGGGTGTTTCGAAGGTTGACTACAATCAAGATTGGATCGACGCCCTCGCGACGGTGATTCGATCGATCGAGTTGGTGGCGATCGGCATCGGTGTCATTCTCTCGGCTGCTGCCGTGACCATTATTGCCAATACCATTCGTCTTACATTATTTGCGCGTCGGGATGAGATTGCCATTTTACGTCTTATCGGGGCTACGACCAGCTTTATCCGTGTCCCCTATCTGTTAGAGGGCGCGGTGCTTGGGGCGTTAGGGAGCGCACTCTCGCTGGCCATGCTCAAGTTCATGTATGAATTGTTTCGGCAGCAAATGCGCACGATGGGGCGATTTGCCGGGCTCGACAACCTCATCGCATTTTTCCCTCCGTCGGTTTGCCTGGCTTTGGTCGCGGTCGGGATGGGGCTCGGGGTTGCAGGCAGCTTCGTGTCCATGCGTCGTTTCGGCGAGGCCAAGGCATGAGGTGTTGGCCGGGACTCAGGGTCGGAGTCATGGTCTGGGGGCTTGTGGGTCTCTCCTGGCAGCCGGTTGTGGCTGCCGATCCGATCATCGACAAGATTGAAAAAGAACGCAAAGCCCTCGACCAACTCAAAGGTCAGATCGAAGAGACGCGCAAACAGGCAGATGCGGCAGGGAAAAAACGAGAGTCCCTCTTGCAGGGGATTCAGACGCTCGACGAACGCCTGGTGCGGTATCGACAAGCGCACCAAGAGATCAGCCGGAAGTTGCACGTAAAAGATCAAGAGATCGAGGCCATCAATACGGGACTGGCAAGTTTGCGTGTGAGTATGCGCGAACGACGCGACGCCATTCTGGCGCGATTGCGGGTACAGTACATGGAGGGCCGGTTTGGCTATTGGAAAACCTTGCTGGCCTCGGACTCCTATGGCGACTTTCAGCGCCGGTTCCAGTATCTCTCGGCTGTCTCCGAACGGGAGTATGCCCTGATGGGCACGTTCCGAGCCGATATGACCCGCATGGAGCAGGCAGAGCGGCAGCGGGAAGAAGCGCGGGTCGGGATGCTGTCGTATAAGCAGAGTACTGAAAAGCAGCTGGCCGAAATGAAATCGGTTAAGAAAGAAAAGAAGGTCTATCTCGCCAAGATCACGTATGAGAAAGAGTCCTACGAGCATGCGCTTCAAGAATTGGAACGGTCCGCCTCGCGCATCGACAGTCTCTTGCGCGAGTTGGAGCAGCGCCGCCGCGCGGCTGCAGCCAGACCTCCGACCGGAGGGATTGCCCCTCGTGGGGTCAAGGGCGCACTGCCCTGGCCGGCAGACGGGAACATTATCTCCTTCTTTGGACGCCAGAAACACCCGACCTTCAATACCTATGTGCATCGCAGAGGCATCGAGATCAAGACGGCCGAGGGGAGTTCCATTCACGCAGTGATGCCGGGCTCCGTTGTCTATGCAGACTGGCTGAAAGGGTATGGACTCGTTATAATCCTTGACCATGCGAATGGATTCTTTTCGCTCTATGCTCACGCGTCGAAGATACTGGCGGCTGTGGGATCGCAGGTGGGAGCTGGGCAAGCGATCGGCGAAACGGGGGATACGGGGATGACGGGTGAAAATACTCTATACTTTGAGTTACGCGAAGGGGCGGAGCCGATCGATCCTCTCCAATGGTTGGCGAGGCGTTAGCAGGTTGCGGAAAAACTATTTCGACGTCGCAGAGCTATGTATGATAGCTAGGATGTTTGGACAGGCAGAGAACACACCGGTAGGATGCTCAAAAAGGCTGTCCAGCAAGGCCGCAGGCAAACGAAGGAGGCTAGGTCGAGGTTAAGGTTAAGCATCGAACAAGTTTTTGTTTGCTCAACCTCGGCCTCAACCTTAACCTTCCCCTAATGCGGCGGACTTTTTCAGCATCCTAGTAGAGAATGGGAAGAGGAAAGGATATTAACTTATGGAACAGGATCCCCAACGGCGGTTCTGGATGTTAGGCCCGATGGTGGTGGTGGCATTGATCGTGGGCGTGCTGCTCGGCAAGGGCTGGGAACGAACGGGGCATGCCACGGAGACGTACGAAGAGTTGAAGACGTTCTCCGAGGTATTGACCCAAGTCCAGAAGAGTTACGTCGATGAGACGAAGGTCAAGGACCTTGTTCAAGGGGCCATACGAGGCATGCTCTCAACCCTCGATCCCCATTCGGCCTACATGACTGCGGATATGTATAAGGAGATGCAGGTTGAAACGAAGGGTGAGTTCGGAGGTGTCGGCATCCAGATTGGGGTGAAGGAAAACCGGTTGGCGGTGATCGCGCCAATCGAGGGTACGCCGGCCCACAGGGCGGGGGTCAAGGCAGGCGATTTCATCACCAAGGTCAATGACGAGACGACCAAAGACCTCACGTTGATGGATGCGGTTCAAAAGATGCGCGGTCCCAAGGGTTCGAAGGTCAATTTGACGATTCAGCGGGAAGGGGTTGCCGATCCCCTCCAATTTACGCTGGTCCGCGATACCATTAAGATTGAGAGTGTGAAGTCGAAGGTATTGGACAACATCGGGTACGTTCGCCTGACGCAATTCCAAGAATCGACGGGGCGGGATTTAGGCAAGGTGCTCAAACAGTTCAAAGAACAGAAGCTCCAATCCACGATTCTCGACCTCCGCAACAATCCTGGTGGACTGCTGACATCGGCGGTTGAGGTCTCTGAACAGTTTCTCCCTGGCGGCAAGCTGGTGGTCTATACCAAAGGACGTGAAAGCAAGAAGGACGAGTGGCTTTCCAAGGGGAAGGATCAGATGGACGACTCGCCCATGATCATTTTGGTCAATGAAGGGTCGGCCAGCGCGTCTGAGATCGTAGCCGGCGCACTACAAGATTATGGGCGGGCGGTGATTGTCGGCACGACCTCGTTCGGGAAGGGGTCGGTGCAAACGATCCTTCCGCTGGGGGATGGGTCAGGACTCCGTCTCACAACGGCGAAGTACTACACGCCAAAGGGACGCTCGATCCAATCGACCGGCATTACGCCCGACATTGTGGTAAAGGCGCAAACGGCGACCACCGTTGCCAAGGCGGGCGAGACGAAGCCCGGTGAGGAACCGAAGCAGGCCAAGCCTGCGGTTGCGCCGGGGAAAGAACAGCCGGCTCAGAATGGCAAAGCACCGGAAGAGGGCGCTCAGAAGAATGGCACAACGCCGCAACCTTCTCCTGCCGATGTCTCGGGCGATCCCTCGCTTGAGCAGGATGTTCAACTTCAAAAGGCGGTTGAGATGCTGAAGACCTGGAAGATCTTTAAGGAGCTTCCTCGGGCTTCCTGATAGGGAGCTGCTGTTGTGCGGCGATTGCTTCCAGCAGCAGCTCTTCCGATCCTGAAAACCCCGGTACCGTGCGTAGCATGTGCGATCGCACCAGCTGTTCCAGATCGGCTAACGTGGTGATGCCTAGGCGAGTATAGATGTAGGCCACAAGCGATTCGGACAGTCCGGGAAACTGTGTCCAGGCCTTCACCGCTTCCGGAAGAGGTGTTCTCAGGGCTTCGTAGGCCTGGATCGTGCCGGTTCGGAGAAATTCTTCAATCTTGTCCGCTAGGTCACGGCCGACTCCATCGATATCTTCCAGCGCCTGCCGTGCGGCAACCTGTGCGATATCTTCTGCCAAGCCTTCGATGGTATCCGCTGCCTTGCGATAGGCTCTGACCCGGTAGGGGTTTGCCCTCTGGGTGGCCAACCGTTCTGCGATCGACCGAAAGAGGATTGCGACTTGCCGGTTGTGTGTTGGTGTGGGTATCATAGGCCGTGGTGACGCTATTCTGACGCGATCGGGGATGTGGGGCAAGCGGCCGGGACGATCAGGTTTATAAATTTTGCGCTCCCAGGATGAATGACCGTGGCAGAGTCGATTCAGATTCACGTGAACGGTGAACAACGTGCCTGCCGATCCGATGCCACGGTGGGGGATTTGCTGCGCGAGCTGGCCATTCAGACCGAGCGTGTGGCGGTGGAGTTGAATTTGGAAATCATGGATCGCAAGGACTTTGATCGTCAAAGTTTGAAACCAGGAGATCGAGTAGAAATCTTGGGCTTCATCGGCGGCGGTGCGCCAGTAGATGCTCAGGGCTTAGGAAGGGGTGTGGTCTATGCAGACTGATCGTTTGATCATTGCCGGTCGTGAGTTTACCTCGCGGCTGTTGGTTGGAACTGGGAAGTATAAGGACTTTGCCGAAACCAAGAAGGCCATCGATGCGTCGGGCGCCGACGTGGTGACGGTGGCGGTACGGCGCGTGAATATTACCGATCGCTCCAAGGAGAACCTGCTCGACTATCTCGATCCGAAGAAGTACACCATACTCCCCAACACTGCCGGTTGTTACAACGTGGAAGATGCGGTGCGCTACGCGCGTTTGGCCCGGGCTGCCGGTGTGTCCGATTTGATCAAGCTCGAAGTGCTCGGCGACGAGAGGACCCTCTTCCCCGACACGGCAGGCCTGATCGAAGCGGCGAAGATTCTCGTCAAAGAAGGTTTCATCGTGCTGCCCTATACGAATGACGATCCCATCGTAGCTCAGAAGCTTGTCGATATCGGGTGCCCGGCCGTCATGCCGCTGGCGGCGCCGATTGGGTCGGGACTCGGCATTCGCAATCCGTACAATTTGAAGATCATCATGGAGATGATCAACGATGTTTCAGACCAACAGATCCGCAACATCTATGACGGGTTGATTGCGACTCGCCGCTCCAAGGAGAACTAAGCATGCCGATGCCCTATTACGTCTCGCCCGAGCAGATGATGCAGGACAAGGCGGAGTATGCCAAGAAAGGCATCGCCAAGGGGCGCTCCATCATCGCCATCGAATATGTGAGCGGGATTCTTCTGGTTGCGGAAAACCCCAGCGCGTCGCTGTATAAAATCTCCGAGATCTACGACAATATCGCCTTTGCGGGAGCCGGCAAGTACAGCGAGTTTGAGAATCTCCGGAAGGCCGGCATCAGACATGCGGACCTTAAGGGATTCATGTACAGCAGGGAGGATGTGACGGCCCGCTCTCTTGCAAACGGCTACTCTCAAAGCCTCGGCACGATTTTCAGCCAGGAGATGAAGCCGCTGGAGGTGGAGATCCTGGTGGTGCAGGTTGGACACAATGGCCAGGCTAATGAGATGTATCGCATCTCGTTTGACGGGAGCATTATCGATGAGCGAACCTTTGCCGTGATCGGAGGCAAATCCGAAGCCCTGCAGACCTTGTTAAAGGAGAAGGGGTTCACACAGCCTCCGGAACTCCAAGCTGCTCTCGCGCTCTGTATCGCCTCCCTCGACCACATCGGGAACCAGAAGCTCTCGCTGGAGAGTTTGGAAGCGGCGGTGCTGGACCGCAACCGAGATGGACGGCGATTTCGGCGGCTTTCACCGGCGGATACCAAACAGCTCCTCGCAACCTAACTGGTTCATTTGGTCTATTTGGTTTGTTTTGTTGAACCGGACGAACTAAGCCGACCAAACCACCAGATAAACCAAATCAACCAAACAAACCAGTCAAACGGATCCTGTCCTTCTGTTGAAGAAGCCTGAGTTGGCTGCTATTCTGTGCCGACTACATGCTGCAACCCAGTCCCCTAAAAAGAAGAATTTTCGGTTTGGAGAATGAGTACGGGCTCATCTTTTCTCCGAACGGCCGTGTCTATCTGCCGATGGAGAAGGTGCTGGGGTATATTTTCGAAGGCCTCATTCCGAACAGCTGGCCCTCCAACGCGTTTCTGGTGAACGGGGCCAGGTTTTATCAGGACACGGGCTGTCATCCTGAATATTCCACTCCAGAGTGCGACAATATCCTGGATCTCGTCATCCACGACAAAGCCGGCGAGCGATTGCTTGAAGCCTGCCTGCCGGCGGCGGAGGAACGATTGCGGGAAGAGGGTCTGTCCGGGGAGATCTACATTTTCAAGAACAATACGGACTCGCTCGGCAATACCTACGGGTGCCACGAAAACTTTCTCATGCGCCGCGACGTCGATTTCTGGAAAGTCACGGAACAGCTCATTCCCTTCTTTGTCACGCGGCAGATCTATAGCGGAGCGGGAAAGGTCCTGAAAGTATCGGGCAAGCCCCAGTACTTCATCTCACAACGGGCGCAACACATTCACGAGAAGACCTCCTCCTCGACCACGTCGTCGCGCAGCATCATCAATACCAGAGATGAGCCGCATGCGGATGCGGAACGTTACCGTCGCCTCCATATCATCGTCGGGGATTCCAATATGTCGGAGTTCGTGACATTTTTGAAGGTCGGTACGGCGACATTGGTGCTGTCCATGATCGAAGAGGGGTATTCAGTCCAGGGGATGGAATTCGAGGATCCGGTCAAAGCCATTCGGGAGATTTCACGCGATCCCACTCTCAAGCGCAAGATCAAGCTGGATGACGGCCGCCAAATGACGGCGATCGAAGTGCAGCGGGTCTACCTGGATCGGGCGCAGGAGTATTTAGCCCAACAGGCGCACGATCCGGTTCTCGACGATGTGTGGCAACGATGGGCTACGGTGCTGGATAAGCTCGATGAGGATCCCATGCAGCTCGTGCGTGAAATCGATTGGGTCACCAAGCGCCATCTCATCCAGTCCTATATCGACAAAAAGGGATGCGGCTGGGACGATCCACGGGTGTTCCTCCTCGACCTCCAATTTCACGATGTCAAACGGACGCGCGGGTTATACTATCTGATGGAGTCTCGGGGGCTGATCGAACGGGTGGTGGAGGAGGAATCGGTGCAACGGGCCATGTCGATTCCGCCACAGACCACAAGGGCGAAGGTACGCGGGGATTTTATCCGGTTTGCCCGCGCGAAGAATCGTTCCTATACGGTCGACTGGACCTATCTGAAGCTCAATGGCTACTGGGAAGAAACGATACTCTGCATGGATCCCTTCAGCGCCGTGAATCGGCGTGTGGATGAGTTACTTTCGCAGGTCTCGGGATTACGGTTCTATCGATGATGACCGCGCTCAAACAGACGTCTATGAAGATCTCACGGCTGGATCGGATGCTGATTACAGCTGTCGTATTATTGTCCAGTGTCTTTCCCGTCGAACTATTTTCTAACACGCCTCCAGCCCCGATGGGCTTCGATGGACAATACAGCGGCAAGCAGGGTCAGGTGTTGCTAATCAAGGTGAAGGGTGAAGAGCAGGCGACAGAGGTGAAGGGAAGGTTTCTGAGCCGCACGATTCCATTTTTCAGGGAATTCAGACCAGGGGAGCCGGTCGGCCATATCGGGTTGCTCGGAATCGACATGCAGGACGAACCGGGGGCCTATGAACTTGCCGTGGAAGTGAAGCGGGGCGAACAGGCGAAACAGTTGAGTTTTAATGTCCTGGTAACTAAAGAGAAGTTTGCTGTCGAGCACTTGACGTTGCCGAAAGAGAAGGTCGACCTGGATGAGAAAGCCACGGCACGTTGGAAAGCCGAGCAGGAACAAGTCAGGGAGGCGCTCGCAGAGAACTCACGCCTCAAATTATGGCATAGCGACTTTCTGGAGCCGGTGACCGGTAAGCGCACCGGCATTTTCGGCAGCGTGCGGATCATGAACGGGAAACCGCGCAATCCACACAATGGAGAGGATATCGGCGCGCCGATGGGAACGGACGTGGCAGCGACGAACGACGGAGTCGTGCGCCTTACAGTCGATCATATTTTCTCGGGCAGGGGAGTGTTTGTCGATCATGGGATGGGTTTTTACAGCATGTATTTTCACCTGTCGGAAATTCTGGTGAAGGATGGGGATTTGGTGAAGGCGGGGCAAATCATCGGCAAGGTGGGGGCGACCGGCCGCGCCACCGGCCCGCATCTCCATTGGGGTGTGAAACTCAACGGCGCCCGCGTGAATCCCTATTCGCTGCTCGATCTGCCGCTCAAGAACGGTGCGACACCGTCTTCGGAAGCCACGTCGAACCCACAATTCGTTCCAGTTAGAGAATAGTCTAGCGCTAAGTGTGCGAGGACTTATCCGTTCCACGGCCACATGTTAGCTCTTTGTGCGAAGCTTGGTGGTGAGATCCTCATAGATCGATTGGCGATGGCCGACGGCAACGAGACGAATGATTCGCCCCTTGCGGTCGATCGCGTAGATGATCCGAAAGCGGCGGACGCGGTACTTCCACAAGCCGTCGAGTTCGCGGATGAGCGGCTCCCCGCATTCCGGGTCGGTTGCAACTGCACGAATAGCCGCTTTGACAGAACGTTTCAGATCTGGATGGAGAGAGCGGATCACCTCGGCCACATGCGGAGGAATATCGGGACGGAAGGGAATCACGCAGTGCGACGCTTCTTGGCTGGGATGAATGGCTCACCGAACACATCTTCAAAGGAAAGACCCTTCTTCCCGGCCTTATAGAATGCCTGGCTCTTGCCGATCTGTTTCATCAGGGCCTGATCGCTCAGCACATCCAGAGTCTCTTTCAGGCGGGTATACTCATCGATGTTGATCAGAATTGCAGCAGGACGACCGTTTTTTGTGACCACAACCTCTTCCTCACGTTCCTGCACGCCCGCCACCAGCTCAGGCAATCGTGTCTTTACTTCTGACAAGGATAATGTTTTTGGCACAGCTCACCTCACAATCCATCATGACCACAATTCTGGTCATCAGAATACAGCAACAGGCGTGGCGCCGTCAAATGGACGGGCTAGTGGTCGCTGTGCGCCGTGAACGGAGGAGGGCGAATGTCAGGCATACGAGCTGAGGCGCAAGAGGCAGGCTGTCGAATACCGGGATCTCAGATTGGTGGTGAGTTCATCACGCTGCACAATCAGAAAAGACTCCCACTCACTGCTGTCCAATATCCAATGCTCAGAAAGTTATTTTGGACAGGAGTGATCCCGATCCCTTGTTTCTCCTCGACTTACCGTTCAAGAACGGGGCAACGTCAGCAGCGACAGTTGCTACGCCGACTCCTGAATCCACGCCAGCTTCGCAGGCCGTACCCATCAAAGAATAGCCTAAAAGACAGGTGTGCCAGGGCTCAGCCGCTCACGCGACATCCGTAGTACACCTTCCAGACGCGGCGGGGCGGAATCCTTCTGGAATTCCTTCGGCCACGGTATTCGACCGTGGCACCTCAGTCAGTTCCAGGACCACATTCTGGATTGTATGAACCTTCGAGCCCTTATCTGGACAAAGAATTCAGAATGTCCCCGTTCCGTCCGCCTCGGATCGGCGATTGCAGCAGAAGCGCTCATGAATAATGCGGGCTAAGACGAGGGGCACTTATTGTTTTCACGGTGTCAAGTCAAGCAACGACCCCATCGGAACCCGTTGATGCTATACTTTCCCAAGAAAAGCGTTGGATTCAGGCTGGGCAGGAGGTCTCTCCATGACTTTTCGCATTCTGCTTCACGCACTCATGGTCATTGGTGCCCTGATCTCAGCAGGGATGAATCCTACTGAAGCTGCAGAAGACACCCCACAACAAAGGAAAGCCGAATGTGAGCGAGGCTCTACACTACAATGTGTCATCCTCGGAGTTTTGTATTGGAATGGGAAAGAGGTGAAGCAAGACTACTTGCAAGCCGAAACCCTGTTCCGGAAAGCCTGCGACAGCGGAGATGTGTTTGGATGCTCCGCTCTCGGAGACATGTATTTGACGGGTACCGGTGTCAAGCTAACCTCTGATGAAGCGGTGAAATCGTCCAGAAAGGCCTGTAATGGGAGATGGGCGGACGGGTGTTTCAACCTTGGCGTGATGTATGAACAGGGGCGCGGCGTCAACCAAGATGCCGTTCAAGCCGTGGTATTCTACGGGAAAGCGTGTTACGGAGGACATGCGGCAGGCTGTTTCAATATTGGCAGAATGCATGAGATGGGTACCGGTGTCAAACAAGACGCCGTTCAAGCCGTGACATTTTTCAGAAAAGCCTGTGACGGCAGCCATGCGGCAGGTTGCTCCAATCTCGGCGTGATGTATGCGCAGGGGCGCGGTGTCGAACAAGACGCCGTTCAAGCCGTAGCATTTTACAGGGAAGGCTGTGACACCGGGGATGCGCTAGGTTGCTCCAATCTCGGTCAGATGTATGCGAAAGGTACTGGTGTCAAACAAGACAACGTTCAAGCCGTGGAATTCTATAGAAAGTCCTGTGACGGCAGGGAACTGATCGGTTGCTTCAATCTCGGCAATAGGTATAGGGATGGGATAGGTGTGAAACAAGACAGCATTCAAGCCATAAAACTTTTTAGGCAAGCCTGTGAAGGTGGGGTGGCACGAGGCTGCGTCAACGTTGGCGTGATGTATGAGCGAGGGACCGTTGTCAAACAGGACAACAATGAGGCACTCAAGTATTACGGGAAGGGGTGCGATCTCAAAGAACAAAAAGGGTGTGAGCATTACGCAGGGTTGAAGACGGGCAAACGGTGAGGTCATCTGTCGCAAGCACGTTTACAAACTCATAAGTTCTGGGCTGAGAACAGGGATATGCTACTTTTCGTAATGAGCGCAGTCTAGCTACCTTCTGAGTGGGCGTTCACGTACTGCTCACTCCAAGCTCGCTCGCCCCTCTTCAGGGGTGGGATCTGATGATCTTCCACTGCACGCGACTTTCCCACCTGCCCACCATCTGGCACGCCGAGACGTGCCCTCAGCCCGGGCGGGCACCTTCTGAATCTTCGACTTCTCTATAGGGGGCAGGCAAGCCGTCCTTCACTGCGCGCATCGAGCGACCACCGTTTTATCGTGGGGGCTCTGCGAGCAAGAAGGATGGTTGGCTGCCCCCTCGTACCCATCTGATCGTGCGCGTTCTGCGAGCAAGAATGGCACCTGGTCGCTCCCTCTCATACTTCTGAAGATTCGCGTTGGGCGAGCGCGAGGGAAGAGAAGGTGCCCCGGAGTCTTTTACGGCTGCGGGGAATGCGGCTGGGCCTCATTCCTATTTTTCCTGTTTGAGACCAAACAACAATCCAGCGACTCCGACCACTCCGCCAAGGAACAGGAGAAAGGATCTGGTGTCCGGAAGCGAAGGGTCAGTCTTTGGGGGCCAGTCAACTCCGAGTCCCAGTGCGATGAGTACCATCCCAAAACCGACAAGCAGTTTCCAGCGCAGCGCCATGCCGTATGGTACTCTTTCGTGCGGCACTGGTCGACTGGCAGCTGAAGCGAGGAGAGGCGACGTGATCGGGAGGGGCTGACAATGTGACCAGAGAAAGTGTCCCGCCCCTCCGTGTCAAGATGAGTGAGACAGTCAGCTGACTAGAGTTTACAGAGCAGGGCCGCTGGCCTTTAGCTGCTCAAAAAAAAACTCTTTGCGAGCTGGGATCGGTTCATGGTCCCGTACCCATGGTCCCGAGGTCTCTATCTGTGGGGCGCCCCCATCTGGGTACCGCGAGATTCCGATGAACAGGCGTTGGAGGCGGTATGTGTAGAGCTGGAGACGACACTGAATCGATTGACGGATCAGGCGGATGAAGCCGTGAGGCGTGAAACGTGAAACGTGACGCGTTAAACGTAAGGGGTCCAGGGGCTTCGTTTCACCTTTCACCTTTCACGTCTCACGTTTAACGCACAGCCATGTGGCGGTTCTTCTACAATATTCTGTTGCTGGCCGTTTCGCCGGTCATCGTGGCGGTGCTACTGGCCAAACGACGGTGCCGTCGCGGGTTGCCGCAACGGTTGGGGTTACAAGAAGGTTCATCTGGTTTGTTTCGTTTATTTGGTTTGTTTAGTTTCCTCGAACAAAAGAATCCAAATAAACCAGATGAACAAAATAAACTAAATCAACCAGACAAACCAGTCATCTGGGTTCACGCCGTCTCTCTGGGTGAAGTGGTGGCGGTAACACCGCTCGTCATCGAACTGCATCGCCGTCACCCTGAGTGCCGTTTGGTGGTCTCGACGGTAACCGAGACTGGACGGGAAGCTGTGGAGCAACGGTTGGCCGGCGTGGCAGAACACTGTTATGCGCCGCTCGATTTTCCCTGTGTCGTGTCTCGTTTCATCGAACGATTGCAACCCTGCCTCTATCTTTTCATTGAAACGGAGCTCTGGCCCAATCTCTTGTGGCACCTGCGTCGGCGCGGAGTGCCCACTGTGCTCGTAAACGGTCGACTATCGAGCAGGTCTTTTGCTCGGCAGCAGTGGGGGCCAGTGCGATCGTTTTATCGGACGATGTTGCAGACCATGAGCCTCTGTTTGATGCAATCGGATCGGGACGTCGACCGAATCGTTGCCCTTGGAGCAGAGGCCTCGCGAGTCAGGCGCACAGGAAATATTAAGTTCGATCAGCCGATACCGGCCATTGCGGGCGAGAGAACGACGAGAGCCCATCTTGGACTTCAGGAATCGGAACAGCTGTTTGTGGCTGGCAGCACCCATCCCGGTGAAGAAGAAATGCTCGTGGGATGTTATCAGGCATTGGTGAAGCAATGTCCCACAGCGGTGTTGCTGTTGGCCCCTCGACACATTGAACGGGTGGAATCGGTGGAGGCGATGATTCGAGCACAGGGACTTGCCGTGCAGAGACGAAGTCACATTGGGCAGATCGGCGCGTTGCAGCCTGCCGGCCCCCGTGTGTTGTTGCTCGATTCCCGAGGCGAATTGGCGACGATCTACCGGGAAGCTGTGGTTTCGTTCGTCGGAGGCACGATGGTTCCAATCGGCGGACATAACTTGTTGGAGCCGGCTCAGTGGGCCAAGCCTGTCTTGTTCGGTCCCCACACTGACCATTGCGCCGAGATTGCCGATCTCTTGATGCAAGCTGGAGGTGGCCGGCGAGTTCTCCACGCCGAGGATCTTATCAGACAGGTGTTGGCTTTGTTTCCTGACAGTGAGGACCGGGAGCGGATGGGCCGGTCAGCTCGTCAAGTGGTCGAACAAAATCAGGGGGCCATGCAACAGACGCTGGAGGCCATCGATAGGTTATTGAGGCCTCAGCAGGGCAGCAGTAGATCGTCCCTCGCGGACCGGTCGCTCCCCCTCGCCGTTAGGCGATAATATGAAAAGCAGACAATTATTCAGGTAGATAGGTGGATAGGCTGAAGGTTATTAGACTGAAGGCAGGTCTGTCTGGTCATCTGGTCTGTCTTGTCTATCTGGTTATTCTGGATTATCCGGTTAGTCTGGGTCAACAAGCGCACGAGACGGATTAGACAGACCGAATAGACCAGATAAACGAGACAGACCAGATAGACCAAATGAACAAGATCAGCCTTCAGTCTGAACCCCTGAGCCAGCGCGAACCGTGTTGAACCCTGGAACAACCGTGAGGTGGTGGCTGATCTGGGCTGCAATCCCCTATGGGGCGGTTACACGGCTGCGCGCATTACTGTACGACTGGGGTTGGATTGCTCAACGGCGATTGCCTGTCCCTGTGCTGAGTGTTGGAAATCTCACGTTGGGCGGGACAGGGAAAACGCCGGTGGTGATTGCGCTGACCGGTTGGCTTCTCGCAGAGGGGAAGCGAGTGGCGATTCTCAGCCGGGGCTATCGAAGGACCAGCACGGATCCATATCTGTTGGTGTCGGATGGCGAGCGCTTGCTGGTCGGTCCGAGCGAGGCAGGTGATGAGCCATTCTTGATGGCGCAACGATGTCCCAAGGCGATCGTGGCGGTCGGCGCCGATCGGTATCGACTCGGCGCCTGGGTCTTGGATCGATTTCCAGTCGATTGTGTGGTGCTGGACGATGGATTTCAACACCTGGGTCTCTATCGCGACGTCAATCTCCTGCTGATCGATGCCACGGATGTCGAAGGACTTGCGGCGCTGGTGCCGGCCGGTCGCCTCAGGGAACCGCTCCACGCTGCGGTGCGCGCGACGGCGATCGTCGTCACGAGAGCGGAGATCCCTGCACAGGTGGCAGAGGTTGGTCGTAGGCTCCAGGCGTCGCTTGGCACGATGCCGGATCCGATTCACGCAGTTTTTCGTCCGGAGAATTTTGTGTCGGTGGTGACCGGAGCATTGCAGCCGCTCTCCTGGTCCAAGGAAAAGACCGCGTTGCTCTGCAGCGGTGTCGGACATGCCGGGTCGTTTCGCTCCCTCATGGAGGGCATAGGAATCAAGATTCTCGATGAAGTGGTCTACGCCGATCACCATGCCTACACGAGCCAGGACGTCGAGCGATTGAGCGCCAGGGCGACGGAACTTCATGCCGACCTGGTCGTGACGACTGAGAAGGATGCTTGCAAGTTGGCTGCGTTGCTCCAACCTGCTGATAACTGGTGGGCAGTCCGGCTGACCACCAGCGTGATCGTGGGCGAAGATCGGCTGCGGGGGCTGGTGCTGGGGATGAGGCTGAAGGCTGATCCCCAGGGGACTGGTTGATCTGGTCAATTTAGTTTATTTGGTTCATTTGGTTTGTCTGGTGCGAAATAACCAACCAAACGAAACAAACAAAATAAACCAAACGAACCTGCCCGGTTGCGGAGGGTTGTGAATAAGAGCGCCGTCAAAAGAATTCTTGTGCGTGGACCCAACTGGCTTGGCGATGCAGTGATGTGCGAGCCTGCGCTAGGAGGATTACAGAGACTATTTCCAGAGGCTCAGATCACTCTGCTGGTCAAACCGGCCGTGGCCGATTTGTTTGCCGGACATCCGGCGTTGACGCGTGTGCTGACCTACGACAGCAAGGGGCGGCATATGGGGCTTTCCGGCAAGTGGGCGTTGGCTGGGGAGTTGCGGCAGCAAGGCTTCGATCTCGCGATTTTGTTTCAGAATGCGTTCGAGGCGGCGTTCTTGACGTTCCTGGCCTCGGTCCCCCGGCGCTATGGGTATGCGACCGACGGACGAAGTCTGCTGTTATCAGATCCAGTCGCTCCGCCGGATCACCGCACGCTCGTCCATCAAGTCCATTACTATTGGGATCTGCTGAAACCGTTGGGCCTCACCGGCGATCCCACTGCGCCAACACTCGTCGTGTCCCCTGAGGAGGAACAGGCGATGGCTGGTCGATTTACCAAGGGCGGATTGACGGAATCAGATATTGTCGTCGGAATCAATCCCGGTTCGACCTACGGAGCGGCCAAACGCTGGCTGCCGGAACGGTTTGCCGAGGCCACGGAACGGCTGTGCCGCACGGTTTGCGACTCGGGCGATCGACAAGTCGGCGTGGTTATTTTCGGAGCCAAGGGAGAAGAACGTTTGGGCCGTGAAATTGCCGCCCGTCTGACGTCACGATCCCTGGTCTTATCCGGGGCAACAACGATTCGAGAACTTATGGCGGCGGTAAAACGCTGTGCCCTGCTTCTTACGAACGATACAGGTCCCATGCACATTGCCGCTGCTTTCAAGGTGCCGGTTGTGGCGATTTTCGGACCGACCGATTGGCGGACCACGTCGCCGTTTGGCGACGCCCATGCCGTTGTGCGGCAGCCGGTCGATTGCGCCCCCTGCCTATTACGTGAATGCCCCATCGACCATCGATGTATGACGAGGGTGACGGTTGACCAGGTCTATGAGGCGGCGACCGAACGGTTATCTGGTTCATCTGGTTTGTTTGGTTCATTTGGTTCGAACCAAACAAATCCAACCAACCAAATAAACCAAAAGAACCAAACAAACCAAACAAACGCCCTTGAGGGTGTCACCGTCTTTCTGGATCGCGATGGGACGTTGAATTACGATCCAGGCTATCTGAAAATCGCTGCCGATCTGAAGTTGTTGACCGGAGTCGGGCCTGCCCTGGCGCGATTGAGAAGAGCCGGCGCAAGATTAGTGGTGGTCACGAACCAATCCGGCGTTGGTCGTGGCATCATTACTCTCAAGGATCTGGAAGCGATTCATGCCAGATTGCAAGGTCTTTTAGAACAGCAGGATGCGGCGCTGGATGCCATCTATTTTTGCCCGCATCATCCTAACGATGGCTGCCACTGCCGCAAACCGAATATCGGCATGGTGGAGCGAGCTGTGTCGGAGTTGCAAGTGGATCTCCGGCGCTCCTATTTGATCGGCGACCACGCTCGCGACATACAATTAGCCCATAGAGTGGGCGCCAAGGCCATTCTTATTACAAGCGAGCCGGTGGACTCACAGAGGTTGGGTAGGCTCGAGGCTGAACAGGCTCTGCCGAGTATGGTGGCGAAGTCTATGACCGAGGCAGTCGAGTGGATTTTGGAGGATGCGTCTTCGCGTCCTCCGTTAACCGTGAATCGTTAACCGTGAATCGGGCACAATACAGGCGCGGCATGGTCTTGCGATTCACGGTTAACGAATAACGATTAACGCATATGGAAGCCTATCGCCACATCTTGTTGATCAAACCGAGTTCGCTGGGTGACATCGTGCATGCGATGCCGACCTGTGCGGCGATTCGCCGAGCCTATCCTAAGGCACAACTGACCTGGCTGGTCAAGCGTGAGTGGGCCGGGATTGTCGAACGCATCGATGGGGTGGATCGGGTCTGGCAGGTGGAATCGACGCTTACGGGGTGGCTCTCACAGGTATCTCTTCTACGCGCAGAGCAGTTCGATCTCGTGGTGGATCTTCAAGGTCTGTTTCGGAGCGCTGCCATCGGTTCTCTCAGCGGGGCTCCCCTGCGTGTGGGGTTTGCCAATGGGCGGGAGGGGAGTCCCTGGTTCTATTCGAGGCGCGTGCCGGTTCCACAATTAGAGATGCATGCGGTCGATCGCTATCTCCTTGTGGCCGAGGCCGTGGGAGCTGCGAAGGCCAGTGAGCCGGAGTTTCATTTTCGCATTCCAAAGACCGATCATGACGATGTCGATCGTCTGTTGAGCCGATGCGGTGTCGCGCCTGGGATGGGTTGGGTGGCGATGAATGTCTCTGCCAGGTGGCAGACCAAGCGGTGGCCTGCCGAATCGTTTGCCGAAGTCGCAGATCGGTTGCAACAAGAAGAATCTCGTACAGTCGTGATGGTTGGTGGTCCCGATGAACGGGCGGATGTTGCAGCAGTGATCGCCATGATGAAAATTCCTGCTGTCGATCTGACTGGAGCGACGACAGTAGGGTTGTTGCCGGCGCTCCTGAGCAAGGCGTCGATGCTGATCACGAACGATTCAGGTCCGATGCATATCGCGGCAGCGGTCGGTACACCGGTTGTGGCGCTCTTCGGCCCGACGAGCGCGGTGCGGACCGGCCCCTATGGGGTGGGTCATACTGTTTTGTCGGGGAAGGTACCCTGCAGCCCCTGTTTCAGTCGAGCCTGCCACAATACCGTACCGTTGGAGTGTTTAAGATTGGTGTCGCCACAACAAGTACTCGCGGCGGTTCGAGCGCAGCAATCCCAAAAGGCGGTTTCCCGATGAATGTCCTCTTAGTCCGGCCTGACGGGATCGGCGATGAAATCCTCTGTCTGCCGGTTGCTTCTGAGCTGCGCCAGCTCCTGCCGGAAGTTCGGATCACTTTCTTGTCCAGCGAATATGCGGCCCCGCTCTTGGCTCACCACCCGGATCTGGACGAGGTCTGGACGGTCACGGGCCGTGAATCTTTGAGTGATCTGATATCGTTGTTTGGCCGGGCGGTTGATGCGGTGGTGTTTCTCAAGCCGTTCAAGAGGCTGATGTGGGCCGCGTTTTTAGCCCGAGTACCGATTCGAGTCGCGACAGGCTACCGTTGGTACAGTCTATTGGCGAATCGGCGGATCTATGAACACCGGAAAGATTTTTCCAAGCATGAAGCTTCGTATAACGTGGCCATGCTCGCAGGGCTGGGATTGCATCCAAGTACTGTGGCCCCACCGAGTCTCGTGCTGACTGATGCAGAGCGAACGTGGGGAGAGGAATGCTTGCGCGCTGTGCCGACACCCAGGGTTGTGCTTCATCCAGGCGGCTTTGCTGCCCGGCGCTGGCGAGTTGAGCACTATCGTTCGCTCGCGCATGTGTTACACCGTAAGGGAGTAGGGGTCGTTCTGACTGGCAGCCAGGCCGAAGCAGACATGTTCAAGCAAGAGGCGATGAGTGACGCGCCCTTTCCCGCTTCAGTTTTGAATCTCATGGGACAGTTATCGGTGCGTGAGCTGATGGCCATCATTGCAGGGAGTCATACAGTGGTCTCCGGAGCCACTGGTCCGGCTCATATTGCGGCGGCTTGTGCTGTGCCGAATGTCAGCCTGTTCGATCCGCGGCGCAACAATCTTCCGACCCGTTGGCAGCCGCTCGGCAAAGGAGTGGTTCTCCGTCCCGATGTGCCAACTTGTGAGAAATGTATTTATGAAGCTTGTCCCTATTGGGACTGCCTCGACCGGCTGACGGTGGAAACGGTTGCCCAGCAGGTTCTTCAAGTCGCGGCAGCTCCTTCGCCATTGAGGGTAGTCCATGTCTGACAGCGGTGCGTTATTTGGTCTGTTTCGTTTATTTGGTTTATCTTGTTCGTTTGTACTCAACTAAAAACCAAACAAACCAAACAAACCAAACAAACCAAATGAACCAAATAAACCAGAGGGTCGTGCATGTCTAAGCTCTCGGTCTACGTGATCGCCTACAATGATGAACCGAACATGCGGGCTTGTCTTGAGTCTGTGGCTGGTTGGGGCGATGAGTTGATCGTTGTGGACTCGCATAGTACGGATCGGACCGCAGCGATCAGCCGGGAATTTACCGACAAGGTGTACCAACTCGACTTTCATGGATTCGGACGATTGCGCAACGAGGCAGTCGCGCTCACGACCCATGACTGGGTGTTCAGCCTGGACAGCGATGAGAGGATGACGCCTGAGTTAGGGAAAGAAATTCAGCTGCTGCTCGACCGCGAGCCGGACGTGGATGCCTACTTTGTGCCACGGAAAAATTACTTTTTGGGCCGGTGGATCGAACATTGCGGTTGGTATCCCGATTATCGGCAACCGCAATTGTTTCGCAAAGGCCGGTTTCGCTACCGTCAAGAACTGGTCCATGAAGGTTTCGATTGCGATGGACCGGTCGGGCACCTCAAGAGTCCCGCATTGCAGTATCCCTTTCGCGACATCGATCACTACATTACAAAACAGGATCGTTACTCAGATCTGATGGCCAAGCGTATGGTGGAGCAGGGCCGTCAGTTCTCCTCCCATCAACTCATTACCCATCCGCTCGGCGCTTTTCTGAAAATGTATGTGCAACGGGCCGGTTTTCTCGATGGGATGCCGGGCTTGATTCTTTCCGGCCTCTATGGCTATTACACCTTCATGAAGTACGCAAAATTCTGGGAACTCACAAAACGGTGAACCCCGTTTATTTGGTTTATTTTGTTAGTGACCGGAGTAACGAAACAAACTAAACAAACCAAATAACCAGACAAACCATTCAATTATGAAAGTCAGCGGGTTTA
Source organism: Nitrospira sp. CG24E (assembly GCA_002869895.2). Taxonomy (GTDB): domain Bacteria; phylum Nitrospirota; class Nitrospiria; order Nitrospirales; family Nitrospiraceae; genus Palsa-1315. The sequence goes on from NEWP02000027.1 coordinate 277,603, forward strand.
CGTTTGTTCGCAATGCGGTGAAGTACGACTATCCAGCGATAGAGTCGATCCGTTCCATTTTGCCGCTCGTCGATGAGTTCATTGTGAATGTCGGGCGCTGCGACGATGGCACGCTCGAAGTGATTCGCTCGATCGGCGATCCGAAGATCAGAATTGTGGAGTCGGTCTGGGATGAGACGCTGCGAAAAGATGGTTTGATCTATGCCCAGCAGACCAATATCGCCTTGTCTCACTGTACCGGGGATTGGGCATTCTATATTCAAGCCGACGAGGTCGTGCACGAAGACGATTTGCCGATCATTCAGGAGGCGATGCGGAGGAATCTCGGCAACCCTGAGGTGAAAGGGCTGCTGTTCCGGTATCTGCATTTTATCGCGGATTATTGGTCGACGAATCCCTGGTTCTATCACAAAGCCGTGCGGATCATTCGAAACAACGGTGAAGTCGAATCCTGCGGGGATGCCGTAGGGTTCCACTTGAAGGCGACACAGCAGTATCTTCAGAGCGGACCGAAGGAATGGATTGCTCCATCGGACGGGCATGTCTTTCACTACGGGTGGGTGAAGGATCCAAAAACGATGCTGGAGAAAAAACGGGAACAGGTGACGGTCTATCATGGAGGCCATGTGCCTGCCGCTGAGGCCAAGCAACTGGCTCATGACAGCTTTCAATTTGAAGACTATGCAGTGTTGAAAGAATTCAGTGGCTCGCATCCACGTGTCATGCAGGCACGACTCGGGTCAGCGCAACGGTGGGCATCACGGCGGAACCGGTGGCTCAACGGGAACTTCTATCGCGAAATCGCTCGCCGAGGATTTCGTGGGTGAGCCGGCCTGTAAACCCACCGTAGCCTGCCTTGTCATCACAAAAAACGAAGAGCGGAATATTGTCGATTGTCTTGAGTCGGCTCAGTGGGCCAATGAGCTGATCGTAATCGATGCTGAAAGCGGTGACAAGACTGTGGAATTAGCCCGTGCCTGCGGGGCAAACGTGTTTGTGCGTCCCTGGCCCGGTTTCGGCCTGCAGAAGAATTTCGGGATGGCACAGACGTCGGCTGACTGGATTCTGATCCTCGATGCCGATGAACGGGTCACCGAGGAACTTCGGGGAGAGGTGCGGGGCTGCATCGAGGGATGGAGACCCGGCGCTTCCGTGGCTTATCGGATTCCCAGGCGGAATTTTTTTTATGGCGCCTGGGTGCGGGGGGGAGGGGTCTACCCCGATTATCAAGTGCGCCTGTTTCGGCGGGGGATCGCTCAGTACAACGATGTCGCCGTGCATGAAAATCTTATCGTCGATGGAGAGATTGGGACATTGGTTGGACACCTCGATCACTACACGGAGCGGCGCATAAAGGATCATTTCAAGAAGTTTGGACACTACACGACGCTAGCGGCACAGGAAAAGGCTAAGAAGGTCCGGACGGTCGGCTGGAGCGATCTGGTTTTCCGTCCGTTGGTGGTCTGGGCTAAGACGTATCTCTTGAAGCAGGGGTATCGCGACGGGGTGAACGGGCTCATCGTCTGTTTGTTCGCCAGCATGTACACCTTTGTGAAGTATGCCAAGCTGTGGGATACAACGAGGCAGGATGCCTCTCACCAGGATGCCAGGTAGTGGCCACGCGCATTCTGTACGTGCATGGGATTGAAGCCATCGGTGGGGCGGAACGCGATCTGATCGCACTGTTGAAGACACTCGGTCGGCACAAGTGGGAGCCGCATGTGGTCTGTCCTGGAACGGGCCCCTTCCAAGAGCAACTTCACGCGATCGCTGTGGCCACTCATGCTCTGAGCCTCCCCCCCTGGAGAAAACCCCTCGCACTCTTTCAGCGCCGATCGGCGGTCAGCCGTCTGAACGCTATCGTGGATCAAATCAATCCGGCGATGATCCATGTGAACGACATCTGGTGGGTGCCTCATACACTGCAGGCAGTCGCAAGTCGTAAGCAGAATCCCGTACCGATCATGGCCCATGTGAGACAGGAAATCGAACCGGTGAAGGTGCGTCGCTATCAGCTGGATCGTGTAGAGGCTGTTATTGCCATCTCTCGGCAGATTGAACAATCGCTGATTGCCGGCGGAGTTTCAGACAACCATGTCCGCACTGTTTACAGCGGCATCGAGCTTTCCGAGAGACAGCTCTCTCACGATGATCAAGCGATTCGCCGGATGATCGGGGTCACGAACGAAGCGGTCTTGGTCGGGACTGTCGCCAACCTGTTCTCACGCAAAGGCTATGAGGTCATGTTGCGGGCCCTCCCTGCCATCGTCAATGCGGTACCGACAGTGCAGTACGTGATTGTGGGCAGCGACGATCGCGGCTATGCCGATCGATTGAGGAGGCTCGCTGATGAACTGAAGATCGCCGATCGCGTGCATATGGTCGGCTTTCAGGATCCGGTCCAGCCTGTTTTGGCCTCTCTCGACCTGTATGTGCATCCGGCACTTATGGAGGGGTTCGGGATCGCAGTGGTCGAAGCGATGGCCATGGGGAAAGCCGTGGTTGCGACGACGACAGGAGGACTTCCTGAAGTCGTGGCGCAGGGAGAAACAGGCTTGCTCGTACCTCCGGGAGATGCCGAATCATTGGCCGAAACCGTCGTGTCCCTGCTACTGGATAGAGTCAGGCGAGAGCAGATGGGCAGCAAGGGGAGGGCGCGCGCGCAGGAGCGATTTAGCCTCGGTGCGTCCGTCATGCAGATGGAACGGCTTTATGGTGAAGTGTTGAAGGCACACAAAGAAGGAAGATGAGAATCGGCTTTGACGTCATTTCCGTGGTGACCGGCATCTGAAGCTGCAGAAGCTTAGCGGCGCCGGGCATTTCTGCTATAGTGCTGCCTGGTCTATCTGGTTTATTTGGTCTATTTCGTTCATTTGGTTTGTCTCGTTCCTCGGATCGGAGCCAGCCAGATGAATCAAACAAACCAAATAAACAAAAGACACCAGCTGATCCCATCAGCGCAGGGAGGTTGAAGTGAAACGGGCATTAATCACAGGGATCACCGGGCAGGATGGTTCCTATTTATCGGAACTGCTTCTCAGCAAGGGTTACGAGGTGCATGGAGTAGTCCGGCGTGTCGCCATTGAAGATCCGGTTCACCGGCTTCACCGCATCCTGCATCTGAAAGATCAGATCCAGTTCCATGCCGCGTCGCTGGAAAGCTTTCCGAGTATTTATCGTGTGTTTGAGATGGTGAAGCCGGACGAATGTTATCACCTGGCTGCTCAAAGTTTTGTCGCCTACTCATTCGAGGATGAATTTTCGACGCTCAACGCCAATATCAACGGCACGCATCATGTGCTGGCCGCGTTGCGGGACTCTGCTCCTCACTGCCGCTTCTACTTTGCCGCATCGAGCGAGATGTTCGGAAAAGTGGCACAGGTGCCTCAGAACGAACAGACGCCGTTCCATCCCCGTTCAGCCTATGGCATTTCCAAAGTAGCCGGTTTTCACCTGACGAGAAACTATCGAGAGGCAAATGGGATCAAGGCCTCCTCGGGAATTCTGTACAATCATGAATCGCCCCGTCGCGGATTCGAGTTCGTGACCCGTAAAATAACCTCGCATGTCGCCCGCATCAAGATGGGCCTGGCAAAAGAGCTACGACTCGGGAATCTGGAGGCGCGCCGTGACTGGGGGCATGCGCGTGAATATGTAAAAGCCATGTGGTTGATGCTGCAAGAGGACAAACCGGACGACTATGTCATTGCGACGGGAGAACAACACACGGTACGGGAGTTTGCCGAGGTCGCGTTCGCACATGCCGGCCTCGATTACCATGACTATGTCAAAGTCGACCAGCAGTTTATGAGGCCGTCCGAAGTAGAAACCCTGCTGGGTGATGCCTCAAAGGCCAGGCAGAAACTCGGCTGGTCGTACGACGGCAAATTCACGGACTTGGTTCACGAAATGGTTGAGGAAGATCTGCGGCTCGTTCAACATCGGTAATAAGTAAGCGGCTTTTAACCGGTCACTCATGTCTTTCTTACATCGACCCGCCCCATGAAAAGATCAAGTTTAAGCAAATAAAATACAAACATGAATGAGACTCATCACGGGACAGAGATGAGAATCGGTTTTGACGCGAATCCGATGGTCGGCGATAAGGGCGGGGTGGGATGGCACAGCTACGAGCTCCTTCGCACCATGCTGGCTCGGCAAGAGGAGATCGACTTTGTGGCCTATGCGAGGCCCGGCGCTGAGCAGCCTGACTCTGTGAGGGGGTGGCAAGGCGTTGAGCGGCTCCAGTGGATAAACTCAAGCAAATGGGGAATGGGGAAGCGGGGTTCATCCGATCAGTTGGATCTGTATCACGGAACCAATTTCAAGATGCAGACAGTCGGACGCTATGGCGGGCTCGTGACCATTCACGATCTTTGGCTGGATCGTCATCCCGAATACTCGAAGAAGATGCTGGGCCAATGGTCATCCTCGTTCAAGACGAGACAGACTGCGCTTCGAGCCAGAAAAGCCATCACAGTTTCCGAGTTTTCGGCGAGAGAACTTGTGGAACTCTATGGGCTGAAACGTGAGCACATCAGGGTGATCCCCAATGGGGTGTCGGGCGGCTTTGCGCTACGCCGGGACGACCAGGCGATGGCGGAGTTGCGGAAACGGATCGGTCTGACGGCCGATCACTATATCCTCTTTATTGGAGGGGCAGATCCGCGCAAGAATCATCAGATCTTTCTTGAAGCGGCTGAGATCGTACGGAAGAAATTGGGACCACGCATGTTGGTCCTGGTCGGCTCGCCCGTCCATCCGTTCGGGAACTATGAGGAATCGGCGCGAAGGCGCAGTTTAACCGAGAAAGTACTCTGCCCTGGGCGGCTGTCCACGAACGATTTGCAGCTGTTGTATTCTTCTACCGATCTGTTTGTCTTCCCTTCGTTGTACGAAGGGTTCGGAATGCCGGTATTGGAAGCGATGGCCTGTGGAGCGCCGGTGTTGACGTCCAATTCGACCGCGTTGGCGGAAGTGGCGGGTGATGCGGCGGTATTGGCAGATCCTCAGGATGCTCGAGCGCTCGGAGAAGCGATGGTCCGTGTGCTTGAGGATGAGCCGCTTCGAGCTGCCTTGAAGATCAAAGGATTCGCTCGTGCCAAGCAGTTCTCCTGGGACAACGCCGCAGCGAAGACCATGGCGTTGTACAGGGAATTGTGCGGTGAAACACCGTAAGTGGTAAGTAGTGAGTAGTAAGTGGTCAGGGGTTGTCGGGTCTACGGACATGCATCTTTGTCGCCTGACGCCTACCGTGAAACGCTCAACGAGAAGAAAGTAGCCAGCTGGTTCTTGCGGTTAACGGTTAACGATTCACGACTACCGATCATGCGAAACGTCCTCATCATCAAACTTCGCTACATCGGTGACGTCTTATTGGCGACGCCGACCGTTCGAGCCATTAAAGCGGTTCGACCGGATGTCCGGGTGACGATGATGGTGAATCGTGGGACGGAAGATCTGCTGTCCGGAAACCCGGACCTGGACGAGATCATGGTCCTCGACAAGGGGTCTCTGGCGGCACAATCGAGGCTGATCGCCGGACTGCGCAGTCGGCAATTCGATACGGTGATCGATCTGACCGATGGAGACCGGTCTGCATTTCTGACCCGGGTCAGTGGAGCACCGGTTCGGATTGGATTCAATGACGAGCATCGTTGGCGAGGGCGGTACTACACAGAGGTGATCCAGCCTGCGTCTGATGTGCGGCATAGGATTGACCGGGATCTGGGAACCCTCAAGCCCATGAGCATCCAAGCCAGCTCAAGGGATCCTCAACTGTGGCTGACGCAGGAGGAGATAAAGAGTGCGGATCAACTGTTGGATGAACTCGGCGTTCAGCGATCGAAGTCGATGGTGATACTGCAGCCAGGCGCCCGGTACTGGTTTAAGGCCTGGCCTCTGGAACGGTTTGCGGAGCTGGCTAATCAACTTATGTCCCAGTACGGCTGTCAGGTGTTGATCGGAGGCAGCGATCAAGACATCGACATTGCGCAACAGATTCAACGTATGGCGCAGAAAACTCCCACCATCATGGCAGGCCGGACTACGATTAAACAGTTCGCGGCCATTGCAGAAAAATCAGCGCTCTTTGTGGGAAGCGATAGTGGCGCGATGCACATTGCCTCTGCAGTCGGTACTCCCGTCGTAGCCTTGTTCGGCCCGTCGAATCCCCGTGAATGGGGTCCTCGAGGCGGTCCTGTGGAGGTGCTCTATAAGGAGATCGATTGCCGCAGTTGTTTTCACCCGACCTGTTCGAGAGGCGAGGAGAATTGCATGAAGTTAATTGCGGTTCATGAGGTGGTCGCTGCCGCCCACCGCCTTCTCCTTGCCAGAAGTCGAGTTGCAGGGGGTAAGGCTGAAGGCTGATCTTGTTCATTTGGTCTATCTGGTCTGTCTCGTCTGTCTGGTCGAAGAGATCCATTCGGTCTTTCCAGTTAACTAACCAGATAGACCAGACAGACCATTTTCTCGCGAGTCCCGCAAGTCCCACTTGTCGCGCGCCATTCCAAGGGCGGTCTACGTATTTTTCGCTTGACAGAAAGGGATTTTCTGTTCATCTTATGAACTACTCTCAAATTTATCCGTATAATTCATGGATTTACAAGGACAACGGGACCTTCTCCTCCTCACCGAGCTCGAACGAGATGGCGGAGCCACTCAGCGTACCCTCGCCCTTAAACTTGGCGTGGCGCTCGGTCTGACCAATCTCTATCTCAAGCGTCTCGCCCAGAAGGGCTCCATCAAGATCACAGCTATTCCGCGCAATAGAACCCGCTATGCGCTGACCCCACAGGGATTGACTGAAAAATCGCGCCTCACCAAGCAGTACATGCAGTATTCGCTGTCGTACTATCGTGAGATGCGTGGACGGTTGAAACAAATGTTGACTTGCCTCGATGGGGCAAACGGCCACCGGGTGGCGATTTATGGCACAAATGAACTTGCAGAATTGGCCTATCTCTCGCTTCGGGAAATGAATATCGACTGTGTGGGATTTATCGATGAAAGCTCGCGCGAGTCATTTCTTTCTTGCCCGGTTTCTTCGCCGGAAAGGATCGCCGGCTGGCATTTTGATCAAGTGTTGATCACTGATCTTGATCATGCGGCAGCCTGTGAAGAACAGTTGGTACAGTCGGGAGTGCCACGGGAAAAAGTTCTGAGACTCGGCCTGCCCGGATAAGGCTCAGCGCTTCCGTGTGAGACTGGTATTGAGGGAGGAGCTGTAAGGATCTGTAAGTGAAAGGGCGGAGCTGTGCCAAAACGGTTTATTTGGTCGAAGAGATTTGTTTGGTTTGTCTAGTTGGAAGAATCGGTGTGATTGATCACGAAACAAACCAGATGAGCTAAACAAACGAGATAAACCATGAAATTGACTCGTTTTGAAGATCTAGACTGCTGGAAAGAAGCTCGACAGTTGACGCGGCAAGTCTAGGAAGCCATCGAACAGAACTCTGCATGGAAACGAGATGCACGCCTCTGTGGTCAGATCCAGAGCGCTGCAGGCTCGGTGATGGCCAATATTGCCGAAGGATTTGTTCGCCGCTCGAACAAGGA
>NEWP02000028.1:0-3597 GCA_002869895.2 Nitrospira sp. CG24E
CAGCTTATCCTTGGCATCCACCACCGGTACTGCCCCGAACCCCTCGATCATGAAGGACGCAATAACATCGCCCTTCGTCTTGAGATGAGCAATTTGCACCATTTTCTGCATCACCTGCTTGACCGTCATCTCGCCAAATTCCTTCTTCCTACCTGGCCTGGCCTTCTTCTTTGTCGGCATGTGTTCCCTCCTCACTTTGGTCTGTCTGGTTCATCTGGTCTGTCTGGTCTATCTGGTTTTGGGGTTGAACGAAACTAACCGGCTAAACCAGACGGACCAGATAGACCGAATGAACAAGATAGACTGACGCCATTCACCACAGTGTCGCGTTCCCCTCTGCTGCAAAACGCCGCACCACCCATGAGAATCAGCGCACTGGTTCTATTCATAACCGCTTGGAACAGCATCGATTCTCCTTTCTCATTCTGATTCATCACGGGCACATGCAATGCAGTTCTGATACCCGAAGCAAGGCGCTGTTGTTCGATCATCATTGTTACGGAGAAAGGGAGTCTGTCATGCAAATTCTTTGTGCGGTGGATGGGTCCGAATGGTCGCAGTGGGGGGTACAAGCACTGGAAGCGTTCGCAGGCCGGGAGCCGGAGAAGGTGACGCTTATCCATGTGGTCGATCCGTCGGCCCTCCGATCCGGCAAAGGCGGAAATCCAGTGGCAGAGAAGCGCGCTCTGGCCGCTATGGAGAAGGCCGGTGGCATTCTCCTCCGCGAGGCAGAGAGATCAGCTCGTGTCGCCCTCGGTCAGGCCGTGACCGGCCCTCGCACAAAATACCACCGCGTCTTAGCCCATGGACCATTCGCCAGGACGATTGCGCGACAAGCGCAACGGGTGAAGGCCGATCTCATCCTCATCGGATCCCGTGGATTGAGCGATATTCAGGGATTCTTGTTGGGGAGCATCTCCCGGCAGGTCGCATCAATGGCCCCCTGCTCTGTCTTCGTCGTGAAACAGCCGATCCATCAGCTGACGCGGGTAACCCTCGCAGTCGATGACTCGAAACAGTCCCGATTCGCCGCCCGATTTCTTCGATCACGCATTCTTCCGGAATCCGCCACCACGACCATCCTCTCCTCTGCCGAACGACCTGTAACCGACTTGGCCATTCGATACCTGCCCAAAGCACAAGTCGAAGAATTGGAACGACCGATCATCGAACGAGCCACCAAACTCGTCACATCATTGCGGGATGAATTCCTGAGAGACGGCTACGCCGCCCTCACAAACGTGCAGATGGACCACGTCATCGATACTATCGTCAAGCACGTGGAGGCCGATCATACCGACCTCCTGGTGATCGGGTCGCGCGACTTGACCAAGAGCGAGAAGCTCCATCTCGGCAGCGTCTCGGAAAGTCTCCTGAGACATGCCCCCTGTTCAGTCCTGATCGTGCGAGGCCGTCGTGCCTGACCTCGGCGAGCCACAGCTCCACCAACTGACGATCGATGAAATCTTCAAACGCCTGGAAACAAGGGCAGGAGGCCTGTCGCCCCAAGAGGCACAGGAGCGGCTCAATCGGCATGGCCCCAATGTTTTGGAGGAACCGGCTCGGTATTCGTTGATTCGAGGGTTTCTCCGTCAATTCACCCATTTCCTGGCCCTATTGCTCTGGATCGCCGCAGCCCTGGCCTTCACAGCAGAATTCATGAAGCCCGGTGAAGGGATGGCCACGCTCGGCTGGGCAATCCTCGGTGTGATCGTCATCAACGCCGCCTTTGCTTTCTTTCAGGAATATAAGGCAGAGCGGGCGGTGCATGCTCTCCACCGCCTCCTCCCCGCCAGAGCCTGGGTGCTGCGAGGCAATCAACCGCATGACCTGTTGCGGAGTGAGATTGTGCCGGGCGACGTGATCGTGATCGAGGAAGGAGAACAGGTCTCTGCCGACGCCCGGCTGATCGAAGCAGCCGACATGCTGGTCGACCTCTCATCTCTCACGGGCGAATCCCGACCGAAGCGGCGGATAGCAGAACCGGTCGCTGATGGTCATCTCCTGGACATTCCCAATCTCCTATTCGCCGGCACCCCCGTGCTCTCCGGAAGAGGCAAGGCGGTGGTGTTCGCCACCGGCATGCAGACGGAATTCGGCAAGATCGCCCGCCTCTCCACAAGCGTGGAGACAGGCCTCAGCCCTCTGCAAAAAGAAATCGTGAAGGTCACCCATGTGGTTGCACTGTTGTCGCTCGCCATGGGCATAGTCTTTTTCGTCATCGGCGTTTCCATGGGCTTGGGTTTCTGGATCAGTGCGATATTCGGGATCGGCATTATCGTGGCGAACGTGCCGGAAGGGCTGCTCCCCACCGTGACGCTGGCCTTGGCCCTAGGCAGCCAGCGCATGGCCAAACGCCACGCACTCATCAAGCAACTGACGTCCGTTGAAACCTTGGGCTGCACCACCGTCATTTGCACGGATAAGACTGGGACGCTGACCGAGAACCGGATGCGCGTGGCTCGTTTCTATATGGACCATCTCGAAATCGAGGTGCAGGAAAGCTGTCTGGTGATCGCCGGACGTGTGACCAGCGCGGTCGAGGCCGGGGAATATGCGCCGCTCTTCGAGGCGATCATCCACTGCCACAATGCCAAGCGCGTGCGGCGGACCGATGGCCGCCCCACCATCACAGGCGATCCAACCGAAGTGGCCCTGGTCGAATTCGCACAGGATCACGGACTCCTCCACCGTGAACCGATGCCCCGCATGGGCGAGCTCCCGTTCGACGCAGATCGGAAGCGCATGTCCACCCTCCATTGGCGGGAAGGCCGCCTCGTGGCCTTCGTGAAGGGAGCGCCGGAATCGCTCCTGCCCCTCTGCACTCACATGCTCCACCACAGCACACGCTCCCAGATGAGTCAGGAAGACCGGCTGCGCATCATGGAACAGAGCCGTACCTTCGCACAGCAGGCCTATCGAGTCCTGGCTGTGGCCATGCGCGATATTGAACAGGGACTCGAGAAGCTGGACATCGAGCAGGTAGAGCAGACCCTCACCTTCCTCGGCCTCGTGGCGATGATCGATCCCCCGCGCCACGAAGTGCCGGAAGCCATCGCCCGCTGCCGCCAAGCCGGTGTCCGCATCATCATGATTACCGGTGACCATCCGCTCACGGCCCTGGCCATCGCCCGCCAGATCGGGCTGGCGCCGAAAGAATCCCACACCAGGCCGGTCGAGTTCTGTCCCGTGATCGAAGGACACCAGGTGGAAACGATGAGCGATGAGGCTCTGCGTCGGCTCCTCACGCCCACCCTCCCAGGCGAGGCCGATCCGATCTTCGCACGCATGGCCCCTCGGCACAAGATGCGTGTCGTGTCGGCGCTGAAAGACCTGGGAGAAGTGGTGGCTGTCACAGGCGACGGGGTGAACGACGCCCCGGCCATCAAGAAAGCCGATATCGGCATTGCGATGGGCATTGCCGGAACCGATGTGGCGAAAGAAACGGCGGACATGATTTTACTCGACGACAACTTTGCGACCATCGTCAACGCCATTGAAGAAGGCCGTGCCGTCTACGCCAACATCCGAAAGTTCTCCACATACGTGCTGGCGAGCAACGTGCCCGAAGTCGTCCCCTATCTGGCGTATGGCCTG
>NEWP02000028.1:3697-14709 GCA_002869895.2 Nitrospira sp. CG24E
TTTCTAAACAGCCTGCGATGGCTTCTGAATGAGTCTGCGGGAATCCAGGCCTTGCGTTTTTCTCATGCTCCAGCAGTTTGCCAACACCCTGCTAGTACGACGTCGTGTTCGTCCAAACACAGTCTTCCTGGAGAGATTCATGCTGCCCTCTCTCCTAGGCTTCTTTATCGACCTTCACCCCTGAGGAGAGCCAGATAGGCCAAGGTGTCGATGAGTTCCTGATTGGTCATGGTGGTATCCGGGAACATGCCTGTGCCGGGATGGCCATCCAGGATTGCGCGCGCGCGCTGTTTGTCGGTCTTGAGGCGCAGCACATTCGAATTTCTCAAATCGACCGGTGGAGGATTGAGCTGCGCTATGAGGGTGACGGTGTCGGCTGTGAGGTGCGGTCGTTGGTTCAAGTTCCCATCGATACCATGGCAGTAGTGGCAGACCCCTTTCCCGCTGAAGACCGCTCTACCACGATCGGCATCGCCTGCCGCTTTTGTGCTCTTGGCTGACGGTGGAGAACCGGCCCAGACATTCATCTCAGCTATCTCTGTGAACTGAATCCCCCAGCAGCCCACGAAAAGGAAGCAGGCAAAAGAGAATCCCGTGAGAATCTTGCGCGTCGGATCAATCATCACGTCATCTCTCCAATCGCTCCTGGTCCTTTTCATGATGTTCGGTGATGGTGTTCTGTTCCCTCATGATGCCCCTTCTTAGTCATGCAGGTGAAGAACATATGGCATAGAGTCGAGAATTAAGAACAAGAAGGTCCCTACCAACAACTTTACGCTATACGCTCTTATCACCCAAGATACGCTTCACGATTCACGCTTCACCGGGTTTCTGGTACTTTGAATTCTAGATGGCAAGCCACGCAGGCAATTAACACATGGTTGAACTGCGGCAGGATCTGCTTCAGATCTTTCGTGGGAATGATGCGCGCTAACTCTTCCGCCGCCGCATGATGCGCCATGGCCAAGTCGTGATAGGCCGGTGGAAAATTCTCCGGCTGCTGACTCGCCATCGCCTGCCTGTGCCTGAAGAAGCCCAGATGTGTTTCAGTCAGGCCTTTTGCCAACTCGTAGTCCTCTTCAACCAACGCACTTACAATCCCTTGAATGGTCTCTAGGTGCTGCAACATCACCACGCGATGTTGCTTTCCTGCCTGTGACGACAGCGGAATGGGATACCTGGTGTCGGAAGTGAGATAGGGGTTGGAAGGTTGCTCTCCATGGCGATGTTCGACTTGAGCGCAACCAGCTGATAACACAACCGAAATGACTCCCAGAGCCAGGCCACCCAGGGAGATCTGTTTCCCCCTATATAATGGTAGGGGCTCTATCAACGACATTTCCTTAATCTATCTATAAAATCAGTCACTTAAGACTACCAGGCCGATATTTCACTTTTTATCTGCTCCGAGTCGGGATTCACCGTTCCCTGAATGTGCGTAAGGCCTCTGGCACTAAGGACAGCCTGCACCCTCGCAACCGCCCATACTACCCTTGGGCCCGCGATGGCCCATGTCGCCCATCTCACCGCCTCGCCCCATCATGGGTCCCATGCCTCCGCCATGTCCCATCATGCCTGGTCCATGCTCTCCTGAGAAGCTACGGACATACTGGATGAGGCTCCACATTTCTTCGTCCGTCAGTTGCCCGGCAAATCCAACCATACTGGTGCCGACCGATCCATTCTTGATCACCCAGAAAATTTCGCCCTCCGTGCGATGGCGCCAGAAGCCGTGGTGCTGAAAATTACGGGGCGATGGATTCAATTGAGCCGCCACCGGCCCATTGCCGTCTCCGTCTTTCCCATGACAGTTGAAGCAGCCACCCTTGCCGTTATAGAGGGTTTTCCCCTGCTGAACGATCTCCGGGGAACTCGGCAACGGGCTCCTGAGTCCGCGCGCTTCGGCCAACTTGTCGGCCGGCACCAACGGTTGCATCATGTGCCGTTCAGCGGCGGCGGGGAGGGCAAGGGAAACCACGACGGCGAGCAACGCGAGCATACTTGGCTTCATCACCTTCCTCCTTATGTACGGCCGTTTCGAAACATCACGCCAACCGGCGTATCCTGTCGGGCATCGTGCATTGAGGCAGGCGACAGGATCATCCTCACGCAGACGCACATTACTGGGCAACGTTAGTTTCGATGTCGACTCCGAGACCGATCCAGGCCCGCAGTAGATCGTGCCGCGTGACCGAGTAGACTACTTTGCCGTTTCTCTCAATCGGCAGGTTGAGGAGGCGCTTATCGTCCATGAGCTTCACCGCCTCATCGATACTCGTACTATCTGTCACAGCGATGCGGTCTTTCGCCATAATGTCCCCCGCGGTCAGCCGGTTCAGATCTTTCCCCGCTACCAGCGCCCGAAGAATGTCGAACTCGCTGACGAATCCGGCAAACCTTCCCTCTCCGTCGACCACGGGCGCTCCCGGCGTATGTGTCGTCAGCAACTCGACGGCAACTCCCATCGCATTCTGTTGTTGGGCAAACACCAGATCGTTGGTGGCATGCACTTGCCCGATCGTCTTGAACCCTCCGGCAGGAACTCCCGGTCTGGCCAATGTCGTCATCGCAACCTCCTTGCTCTCATTGAATGATGAAATAGTTAAGGTAAGGCCTCTACCCGCATCCCCGCCTGTCCTAAACTACCGTCCTTTCCTGCTCTTACTTGTGAGAGCCATCGCGCCACAATTGGATTCACGAATTTCGCCCGGCGTCTTATTTCTCCATGCCCATGTTGCAGCGACCGGAAAAGAATAGAACGGACACCGCTGATGCATCCGGGATAATGCCATTCGGATGCCACCCAGTCAGCTTTAAGGCAGGCTCAACAGCTGTTTTGAAAACAAACACTTAAAGATGTCAGATTGGATAGCCGCGGTGACGATGTGGCGCAAAGATACCCAGGAGGATACTTGTCGGATGGGGCAAAACGCTACGATACCGTCAGTAGCGCATGGAGCTGAGCTTTCCCCTCGCCAGTATCTCGTTACTTTCGCGAGACTGGCGAGACGGGTTGATCTGGTCTATCTGGTTTGTCTGGTTCAACCCAACAAACGAGACAGACCAAATAAACAAAAAAACAAGCCGCGTCCCGCGCTTCGCGCAGCGCGACTTGTTACAAGTCCAATTCCACCATCTTGCGGTGGAATCGAGTGATCACGTTGGGGTCCGGTGTCAGCCTGATCTGCGCTTCTTCCTTCCCCTTGTAGGGCAACAAATTTAGGACATAGCGTAAACTTTCCAGGCGCGCGGCCTGCTTATCGTTCGCTTTGACGATAATCCAGGGGCTGTACGTCGTGTGCGTTTTGCTGAACATCTCCTCTTTGTAGCGGGTATAAGAGTCCCAGAGCTCCTGCGCCTTTTCATCGACCGGGCTCAGCTTCCATTGTTTGAGCGGATTCACCCGGCGCGCTTCGAATCGCTTGGCCTGCTCCTCCTTCGAGATGGAGAACCAGAACTTGATGATGGTCACGCCATCTTCATAGAGCATATGTTCAAACTCCGGAACCTGCTGCAGAAACCGTTGATGCTCCTGCTTGCTGCAAAATCCCATCACCGGTTCAACCACTGCGCGGTTGTACCAGCTGCGGTCGAAGAACACGATCTCGCCCTTGTTGGGCAACTGGCGGATATAGCGCTGAAAGTACCACTGGCCCCGTTCTTCATCCGACGGCTTAGGCAGCGCGACCACCCGCATGGCGCGGGGATTCAAGTGCTCGGTGAACCGGCGAATTGTACCGCCCTTCCCGGCCGCATCGCGCCCTTCGACCAGAACTGCAATCCGTTTTCCATTACTCTGCACCCACCGTTGCAGCCTGACCAATTCAACCTGCAACGGCCTCAGCTCTTCCTCATACAGCAGCGTTTTGCGCACCTCTTCGATATCGACGGCCTTGTTCTGAAGCAGCTGAATGAATCCCTTTCGCGTGTTGATTCTTCGGAGATCATCCTCGGTCAAGCCAAGACCCGGTCCGCCGATAGGTCCGGACCCCTGTCCGGCAGACCCACTGCGCGATAGGGGGTAGCCGTCCCCTTCCCGTGGCACCACCGTTGGAATGGCCTCCAACCCGTTCACATCGAAAGACCCACCCTTTTCGAGGGACTCGTCGATGCCAGCCTCATCCCTTCGACCAGCTCGGCCCTTCGGTTTCCCGGTCGATTCCCCATCGGCTGCCATGCTGAGACCCCTTCCTGTGATATAAGATCAGAATGCCACATTGCGGTCCCGTTCTGCGACGGCCTTGATGTAATCCGGCATGCCCTTGATCGATGCCCCGGCAACGAGATCCCCGGCACCGATTTGCCGAGCCACCGCGCAGGCCCCGCAGACCCATATCTGGATATTTGCAGCTTGGACTGCCGCAAGCAAGTCTTTTAGCGGAGTCAGATTGACGCCGGTCACATGATCACCCGTCCCTTTTCGTCCCAACGTCACTGCTTCGTTCCAGAGCCAGAGCACAACCTCATGCCCTTGCTCCTTTGCGACCTTCGCTGCCATAAACGGCAGCGTGGCCATCGTCGGATCGTCCGTGCCCCGGCTGCCTGAAATAATAAATGTCGCCATTCTTTTCAGCTCCTTTACCTTCGCGTTTCTTATCCCCTCATTCCTTCCCACTTCCCACTTCCCACTTCCCACTTCCTACTTCCCACTTCCTACTTCCCACTTCCTACTTCCTACTTCCCATTCACCCCTTACCTCTCACCCTACTTACTACTCACCACTCACCACTCACCACTTACCTCTCCCCCCCCTACTTCGCCAGCGATCGAACGTAGTGAATCAGTTGCCATACCTGCTCATCGGGCAACCCAGCAAACGCCATCATGCCGGTGCCCGGCGATCCGTTCTTGATGATCCAGAACAACTGGCCATCTGGAATCTCATGCATCATCGCGCCACATGTGAAGTTTCTTGGAGGCGGCGCCAAAGCGGCTCCCATGATGCCCTTCCCATCGCCTTTTTCTCCATGGCACATCACACAGGCAACAGGCTGCGCCGTCTTGAGAAACAGTTCTTTCCCCGCTTGGGTTGTGCCGGCAGAGACAGGAAGCGGATTCGTCTTGGTCAAGAATTCCTCCGGCGCCTGTACCACCTGGCGCGGTTGCATACAGACTCCGCCTTCGCCCCCACGCTGAGCCGCTGCCATGTCTGGGACGCCTTTGAAGGTCGTCTTCAGATACGCGATCACATCTGCCACGCCCTGCTGACCGATCGTCAAGTTCCAATAGGGCATATTCGCCGACTTCCCCACTGCCGGACCGCCGTGGTTAATCACGTTGTAGAGATACTCCGGTGGGAGTTTTGCAAACGGAATATTGGCATGAATCGCCGGCTTGGGCGCCAGGCCGGAAGCTGCCGGTCCGTCACCTTTACCCGTGGCCCCGTGACACTGTGAACAATATTCCTTGTAAATGACCTTGCCACGATCGACGCTGGCCATTGCAAACTCTTGACTGGTCCAGGGTTCGTAGTACTTGAAGTCCTTCACCCCCTGGCCCATCAAGAATCCGATCACGGCCCGGAGCTGCGGCTCTGTCGCATCGGCTAGAAACTCGCCGCTATGCGGCGTAAAATCCTGTGGGTTCAGCCCGAAACGAAAGAGCCAATCCTGGTCGTAGCGTTGTCCAGCCGCCACGAGGGACGCGCTCTGCGGCCCCCCGATGAACTTGCCGTTCTCTTCAATGATGTGGCAACCGAGGCAGGCGTGCGCCTTATAGGCCATCCCGCCGAACGCCGCCTCGAACTTCGTCACCTTGGAGAGATCGAACGCTCCGACTGTAACCCGCGGATCCTTGTTGTGCTGGGCAAAATAATCGGCGAGTGCGTTGGCTTCGGCCTCGGTCACCATCGGATGTTTGGACGGAACCTCGGTGAGGTCCCAACGGTATCCCTTCGCATACAGCGGCGCCTCTTTGCCGGTCAGCCAGCGGATCAACCAGGACCGCTGATACTTGCTGCCGGCCCAGATAAGGTCCGGCGCCTTCAGGTTGAAGCGCGAATCCGGCTGACCTTCCAGTCTGTGGCATTGAACGCAAGTCTGTTGGATGATGTCGTTTGCGCGCAACTGATCGCTTCCGAACGACAGGCAAGGAAACGACATGCCCACCACCGCGAGTGCTACAGCTCCAATGACCACCCCTCTTCTCACGTTCATGTCGCTGCTCCTTTCGTCAACGGTGATGGGGATTGAGTTCGATCGCCACTCCGGCAGGCACAGCAATGGACTGATGCACGGTGCAGCCATGCGCCACCTTGAGGAGACGCTCGCTGTGCTCAGGCGTAACGCGATGCGGCAAATGAATCGCCAGCGTGACTTGGCCCACCCGATGCGGTTGTTCTGCCATAGTCCATTCTGCCTCCACGCTCAATCCCTTGGTCGAGATCTGATGGCGGTCGCAGTAGCGACCCACGAAATACCCGACACAACCGGCAAGCGAACCGACGAAGAGCTCGACGGGGCTCATACCGGTATCCTGGCCGCCGTCATCGACCGGCTGGTCTGTGACGACTCGATGCTTGCCGCTCGTGATGTCATACCGGGTTCCACCATGGTAGGAGACGGTGAGTTTCATCGCACAGCCCCTCCTTTGGGAAGTTTCGCCGCCAGCCAAAGGCAGAGACCTCCCAAGGGAACCGCCAAGAGAAATCCCTGTATCCCGAACGATTCATGAATCGTCACAGGTCCGTACTGGCCGAATGAGAGTAAATACGTTTCCAAGTCCGGAAACATGAATGCAAACACCAGTGCGCCGAGCAACCCTCCGAGGATCGTCACCCAGGCGTCAGGCTTTCCTTCTGCCGCTGCAGCCAGCGCCGTGCCTGGGCAATACCCCGTCACGGCAAAACCGACGCCGAAGATCAGCCCGGCCACGAGTAATCCCGGAAGATAGAGATCCTTCACCTTCATGTTGGCCAGTCCCAGCGCATCCAACAGATGCACCCCGATCAATCCGACCCCGATTGCGCTCAGGATGAGTTTCATGATCGTCAAGTCTTTGAGTCGTAAGGCGTTCGTAATCTTCGTATGGCTGGAGGCCCCTGAGAGCTGAAGCACGGCGCCAAACGATGCGCCCAGTGCCACCCCCAACAATAACTTCATCGCTTCCCCCAGTCGCCATACAGCCACCGTGCCGTCACAATCGCACTGACGAAGAGCGCGCCGGAAAAAATGAGCGAACTGACGGCCAGCTGGGACACACCGCTGATCATATGACCGGACGTGCAGCCGCCGCCGAATCTGGCGCCAAACAAGAGAATAAAACCTCCGATAAACGACCAGACAAGACGCCTTCCCGGCATCGACCCGAATCGGTGGGCCCACTCACGAGGCACAAGTCTCGTCGTAAATCGCTTGGTGGCGAGCGAAGCGAGAAAGGCGCCGATTGGAATACCTGCCACAAAGAAGAACTCGTAGGTTGCCAGGGTCCAGCCGCCGGCTGCCGAAACCAGGTAGGGGCTCTGGCTGGCGACGCCCGGAAACATTTCATGCAGCAGCACACCATCCAGCACCACATACTGCGTCGACACCCCGATCGGTTGTACCAAGGCCACAGCAAGGATCAGCACCAGACCGATTCCAAGACCACCGGCCCACCAGGGAATGGCCAGCGCTGCGGTCATTACGATTGCGTTTCTTCGTTCGCTATTCACCATCGGCAGCACTTCCGTGAGAATGCTCAATGTTTAGCGTTGGATTTTGAATTACGGGAGGTTCTACTCATTTTTCTATTCAACATTTCACATTACACATTCAACATTGGCGGACTCGCCGTTGTCAGTACGGCGAGTCCGCCGGTTTGCCGCCCTTCGGCCAATCGTTCGCCTTGCCGGGAAAATCCGGACGAGGCTGGCTATTGATGTACGCAGCCACATCGTACGCATCGTCATCCGACAGGCTCCAGCCCCAGCCGCGCGGCATGTTGGACTTGATAAAGGCCGCAGCCACAGTCACCCGCGCCATGCCTGCGGCAATATTGTAGGACTGCGGCCCCCAAACCGGCGGCGCCGCCATCGTGCCCTGTCCATCTGAGCCGTGACAGAAAGCGCATTTGTTTGCAAACAGAGTCTTCCCATTGCCTGGGTCAGGAGAGCGCTGTGAGCCGATACGCTGGAGGCCTCGCCAGGGCAATGTGGCTCCTTGCGGAACCCCGTGTGAAAGCCAGGTGATATAGGCCACCACTGCCTGCAGTTTGGAACTGTCAGGTGGAAGCGCTTGTCCATTGAGGCTCCGCTCGAAACACTCGTTGACACGATCGGCAAGCGTATTGACCCGCGCGTTGCGGGCTCGGTATTCGGGATAGACTGAAGCAAGTCCAACAAACGGAGCGGCATTCGGGTTCAGTCCGGCATCGAGATGACAGTTGGTGCAATTGAGGCTGTTCCCGACGTAGGCCTTGGCATATTCCTGCGTGTTGACGACAATTTTATAGCCAAGCCGAATCTGTTCACCCAGTCGAGTACCCGGGATGGTTTCCGGAGAAGGCGGGGAAAATTCTAAAGCGGCAGCGCCGACTCGAGCTTCCCGAGGCTCTTCATTCTTCACGCTCGAGCTCTCCCCTGAACAGCCCAAGAGCACAGCCATACCAAGGATCGTCGACAACAGCCACATCATGCTCGTCTCTTGTGCCAAGACCATGCCACTGAATCGAGACGGCTTGCCCACCACGTTACCTGTCAAATCACACGATTCCACCGTTACGCTCAGCTCCTACTGGAGCCAAAAGCCACAGAACCGGTCCGGTCATTGGCGCGGGATGCCACAGAATTCGTTCGTCCGTCCGTCGTTCGTGAGTTGTGAGGCAGACAAGCTAGACGCGCGCGACAGTTCGAGGTTCGATGGGCAGAGTGCGAAGGCTGAAGTCCGAAGGTCAGAAAACCCAGAACCCAGGACAATCGCTCGTCCCACAAGTCTCGCTTGTCACGCGCGAATATCGAAATACGCTTCACGGATAAAAAGGTGCCGGGCTTACTTCGGCAGGCTCTTCGGTAGGGACTCTTTGCTGTAGAACTCAACTCGATTCCGGCCTCTACGCTTGGCCAGATACATAGCTTCATCCGCTCTTGCAATGAACGTCCCGACCTGATCAATGTCCGGAGAAAGCATCGCAATCCCGATACTGACCGTCACTGTGGTCGCATGCTGTTCCCACAGAAATCGATGCTGCGCAATTTTCAGTCTGATGCGCTCGGCAATCTGCAGGGCGCCGGCTTGGTCGCACTCTACCAAACCGATCACAAACTCCTCTCCTCCATAGCGGCCGATGATATCGGGCGGACGGATCATTCTTTTAGCCAGCTGTACCACATGGAGGAGCACCTGATCGCCGAACGTATGCCCGAAACGATCATTGATCTCTTTGAAATGGTCTACATCGAGAAACAACAGGGCGAACTGGTGCCGATAGCGCCGGCTCCTGTGAAATTCCAGGGCCAGCGCCTCTATGAGCGCGCGCCGGTTGTTCACGGAGGTGAGGGAATCCTGCCGGGATAGGCCTTCAAGCTGCCGGTGGGCATCCTTCAGTTGACAGAGGCTGTCTTCCAGACGCTGCATCGTGGCATGGTAATAGGTATCCACGACAAAGATTTCGTCGAGCGTAACGATCTTGTTCAGCGTGAGGAGCAATGATGAGAGTCTTTGTGCGTCCTTCGAGTAACGAGCCGCGAGCTGCCGCAGAATCAACTCGAAGAGCTTGTGATAGGCGCCCAAGTACCACTTCTGTTTGAGCCCGACTCGCTCGTGTGTGAGGCCAATTCGAAGCCGCCCCTCCGCATACTCGGGCCCATCGCCGAGCCGCCCAAGGCTCAGCAGATACTGGCGCTGCGACCCCTTGAGCCGTTCTACCAGATTCGGATCGGACAGGATCCTTCGCAGTTCTTCGAATTGGAGGAGGTGGTCGTAGAATTCCCTGATGATCTCGTCAACGTGGGAAGAGATCACGTCGTGGATCTCTACGAGATTTTGCCGGTCCTGTTGACCGAAGGAGAGAAACGCCAGTCTGGTCTGCAGTTCCTCTTCTGTGACCTGCAGTTGATCGTACAGACTTGCCACCGCCTGTGTGCCTTGCTGTTCAGCCATTGCAACTTTCGATTGCGCGGTAGGCACGACCGGGGATCCGGAGTTCGAAGCTCTGAGAGCCTGGAACTCCGGACCTCAGCCTCACCTGTCTCGCCTGTCTCGCCAGTCTCGTCTATCTCATGCGGCTATCGTGCATTTCGTTCCCGTCGGCACATGGACCGCTCCTGTCGTTCGACGCGGGCGGTTACTCCTTCACAATCACACCGCACGCGATGCGAGGCCCGCCAGGCGCATCCTTCGTCGCAGGATCCGGCAGGTACGTATCTTCCAACTCATGGATGATGAACGCGCTCCCGTCCTTATCGAACAGAGTATTGAGCCCTTCCGACAGGGTCACCCGGCTCGTGATCGTATACAGCGACCCCTTCCGGTCGTCGTTCACAGCGAGGTTCTGGAGATCGCCGAGATGATAGGGATGATTCCCTAATCCGGACGTGACATTCGCATCCGGATTGATGGCCGCATCCACATTCCCGTCATAATGTCCCTTGGCCGCCGCGAAGGGCTCACAGTTGCCGACCTCGTGAATGTGGATCCCGTGACGCCCCGGTTTCAGCTTGCTATCCTGCGTGCCTTCAAGCTTCAGCTTGATCCTGACGCGCCCTTCAAACTCCTCGTAGAGATGCGCCTCTCCCGTGATGCCCGGACCGGCGATGATCGCCTTCGCATGCAAAGGCTTCTCAACCTTGCCCTTGTAGTAGCAACCGGAAAGCGGCAATAACGCTGCCGCGACGAGTGCAGTTCCTACAACGATTCGATTCATCTCTCCTCCTTGGTTAGTGATACGTCCCTCATCCGTCGAAGCGGCATCCTAGCAGGCTGTTGACAAAGTCCGCCAGCGGCGTTCTCGCGGCGCTCAGAGGCTCAACGTACTGCAGAGAGTACGCTTCGCCTCTTCGCTTGCTGCGGCCTTGCTGGACGGCCTTTCTGAACAGC
>NEWP02000029.1:0-18106 GCA_002869895.2 Nitrospira sp. CG24E
TGTGTCATCATTTCTGCCTCCGGCATGTGCGAAGGTGGTCGCGTCGTGCATCATCTCAAACACGCGATTCAAGACGAAGCGAATGTGATCGTCTTCGTGGGCTTTCAAGCCGAGCATACCCTCGGCCGGAAACTTGTCGAAGGATGGGACGTTGTGCCGATTTTCGGTGTGCCCACTCCTTGCCGGGCGCAGATTGTCAAGTTCAACGGGCTTTCGGCCCATGCGGATCGCCATGATCTCTTAGCCTACGTGCGCGCCATCCAGCCCAGCCCGAGTAAGGTGATCCTCGTCCATGGGGAAGAGAAACAAGCGCTCTCCCTGGCTCTGGCCATTCAGGCGGAATATCCCAGGATTGAGGTCACAGTTCCCCATGTCGGTTCGACTCTTGAGATCTAACAGCACAGCCCCTCTCGCAACTCTGCTGCTGATCCTAGCCGGCTGTAGCTGCATCGCTCCGGTCGTACCTGCCGAGGCAGGCTCTGATGAACCCCGAGTGCGAGCTCGTGCCATTGGAATCGTCGTCGGCTCCTATGAGCCTGGACCGCTCAATGCGATTACCGATGTGGCCGGCGTCTCTGTGGGTCAGACAACCCTCATATCCGGTGAAGGGCCGCTCAAACCAGGGCTTGGCCCGGTACGAACAGGCGTGACCGTCATCGTCCCGCGCGAGGATGTGTGGCATAAGAAAGTTCCAGCCGGGGCGTTCGTCCTGAATGGCACGGGGGAAATGACCGGCCTTGCCTGGGTAACCGAATCGGGATTTTTGGAATACCCGATCGCGCTGACCAACACGCTGAACGTCCCGCGCGTCGCCAACGGCGTGATGAGTTGGATGATCAAACAATATCCGGAGATCGGTATTACAGACGATACGCTCACTCCCGTCGTCGCCGAATGCGATGACGGACGATTGAACGACATTCAGGGACGCCAT
This sequence comes from Nitrospira sp. CG24E, assembly GCA_002869895.2. Classification (GTDB taxonomy): domain Bacteria; phylum Nitrospirota; class Nitrospiria; order Nitrospirales; family Nitrospiraceae; genus Palsa-1315. The sequence continues at coordinate 935 of NEWP02000029.1, forward strand.
GTGTCTGAGCAGGATGTCATGTCCGCGCTCGACAGCGCGGCCAGTGGTCCGGTCAAGGAGGGCACCGTCGGGGCAGGGACGGGGATGGTCTCCTATGGATTCAAGGGTGGGATCGGCACCGCTTCCCGGAAACTTTCAGACAAAGAAGGCAGCTATACCGTGGGCGTGTTGGTCAACGCGAACCATGGTCGCAGACCGGAACTGATCGTCAGCGGGGTGCCCGTCGGCAAGCTCTACGAACCGCCACAACAAGTTTCAGGAGCACTTTCGCCGGGCCAGAGCGAGGGCTCTATTATTGTCGTCATCGCGACCGATGCGCCATTGGATGGCCGCCAACTTACGCGATTGGCGAAACGTGCTGCGCTTGGCCTCGCCCGCGCCGGTTCGACCGCACGCCATGGCAGCGGAGACTTCATGTTGGCCTTCTCGACGGCCAATGTCATTCCGCACTATCCCAAAGAACCGACGTACAACCTCACCCACCTTTCCGACACACACCTGAATCCCTTGATCACGGCGACGGTCGAAGCCACGGAAGAAGCCATCCTCAACGCCCTAACCATGGCGACAACGGTCGTGGGCCGAGATGGGTATCGCGCCGAAGCCATCTCTCTCGCCAAGCTCCAGACGATTTTCGATCGCTACGGTAGGTAATGCCGGGGAGTCGGCCCCTGTGAGAGAATTCCCTCACTTGCATTTTCCTCCCGTGCCTCGTTATTCTCTCGCGACTCTCTTGTGTCCGGAGGATGAATATGAGTGAGTATCAACTCGGTGGTGGCTTGAGTCTCATAACCGTGCTGGGGAAAACCCATGCGTTTGCCGAGTTCTTGGAGTCCCGCATGGTGCGTGCCTTGGAGACAGAAGATCCCGCAGAACTGCACTATCTTTTGGCGCAACTCGACGATTACCATTCCTACATGTGGCGCTACTATAAGAAGCTGGCGAAGGACCGGCCGGAACGGATGGACCCAGGGGTCTGACGTATCGGCCATCGACCGAGCAAGACGTTCATACCATGACCACTCAATCTACAGGTACGACTGTTCCGGCCACGTTGCAGTTTGCGACCGCTCTCTCTCGTAGGACAGATACGGAAGCCGCTACCCGCGACCTCGCGGATGCCATACGGATGCAGATCGGTGGAGCCCCTATCGATCTGGCCTTTGTCTTCTTCTCCATCCACCATGCGGCCAATGCCTCCATCATCTCATCCATGCTCCAGAGAGAGTTACAGGCGAAGGTCTGTCTGGGCTGTTCAGGTGAAGGTGTCATCGCCGGCTCCGAAGAGATAGAAACTGCTCCAGCCCTCACCGTCTGGGCTGCGCATCTTCCCGATGTCACACTGACTCCGCTCCAAATCTCCGTATCCCATCTGCAGGACCAAATCCGAATGCCTGGGTGGCCGGATCCTGGAATCGAAGATTCGACTTTTCTTCTCCTGGCGGATCCATTTTCGACACCGATGCAGGAAGTCTTGTCCATCATGACCGACCGGTACCCCCACGGTACCGTGGGGGGAGGTCTTGCCGGTGGAGGTCAGGATTCAAGAGAGAATCGATTGTTCCTCAATGGCCAGGTTTTCGACGGGGGCCTGGTGGGAGTGCAACTCACCGGACCGATCGTAGTCCGAACCGTGACTTCGCAAGGCTGCCGTCCGATCGGTGAACGGTTTGTCGTCACCAGGGCGGAGCAGAACCTCATTTATGAACTCGGCGGTGTTTCAGCCTTGAAACGCCTCCAAGACGTCTTTGAATCGCTGGAAGGGTCTGAGCACCGCGATACGCACCGTGCCCTGCATCTGGGAATCGTGATCGATGAGCAGGGAAGTCATTTCGAACGTGGCGATTTCCTCGTTCGGAACCTGATTGGAGCCGATCAACAGGCTGGAGCTGTTGCGATCGGAGATGTCGTGCAAGAAGGTCAGACAGTACAGTTCCACCTTCGCGACGCGAAGTCCGCAAGCGACGACCTACACTTTCTCCTGGCTGGAGACCGTATGAGGCATACAAGTCCTCCGCTCGGCGCCCTTCTGTTCAGTTGTTGCGGACGTGGTGAGGGACTCTTTGGCCAACCACACCACGATAGCGGAGTCGTACAGGAGCGACTTGGCTCCATCCCCACAGCAGGGTTCTTTGCCCAAGGCGAGATCGGTCCTGTCGGAGGGCGGAGCTTTCTGCACGGCTACACAGCGAGTGTGGTCATCTTTTCGGAGCCTGATTCCCGCAAGGCGCATCGGTGAGGGCGCCAGGCCCATGGAACTCTCGAAAAGGGACGCCGTCCGGGTGTTGAGGAGTTCTCGTGCGCAATAATTACGTTGCGCCACTGTCGTCGGTCAGTGTGGTCGAGTGACCGGCAATTAGACAAGGAGCCATCATGCCATTTCAGGAAGCAGGTGCAAAGGGGAATGAAGTGACGACTGCGTCGGGGTTGCAGTATATCGATCTCGTGATTGGAACCGGCGCGATTGCAGAGGCGGGAAAGACCGTCACGGTGCATTACACAGGCTGGCTGGAAAATGGCAAGAAGTTCGACAGTTCCGTGGACCGAGGGCAACCTTTTTCTTTTCCTCTTGGGGCTGGGAGGGTCATCAAAGGATGGGACGAGGGTGTCAAGGGTATGAGGGTGGGTGGGAAGCGAAAGCTCACGATTCCTTCAAAGCTTGGTTACGGCGCACAGGGTGCAGGCGGCGTGATTCCCCCCAATGCGACGTTGATTTTCGACGTCGAACTGCTGGGCCTCTAAGCCGCCAATGTTGCGTACAACCCTCATCACGCGCCATCAAATTTGTGGCGCCAAACTCGTCGATTTCGCCGGATGGGAGATGCCCATCCAATACAGCGGTGTCGTGGACGAATACCATACAGTCCGTTCCCATGTCGGGCTCTTCGATGTGAGCCATATGGGACGGATACGGATCGCCGGACCTGGCGCGATCTCCTTCCTGCAACGAGTCACCACCAACGATGTCAGCAAGGTCGCCGTCTCTCACGCCCAGTACTCCATGGTTTGTAACGAGAAGGGCGGAATCAAAGACGACATCTTCGTCTATCGGCTCTCTTCGGACGAGTTTCTCTTGTGCGTGAATGCCTCGAACCGCGAGAAAATCATTTTGTGGCTCCAATCCCAACTTGCTCAGGACGCAACAGTTCGCCTCGAAGATCGATCGGTCGAATTGGCCCAGGTGGCTGTTCAAGGTCCCAAATCTCGTGACCTGCTCCTGAGTCTTGGCGCGACTGCGCTCGAAGGGCTAAAGCTCCATCGCACGTGTGACGGGACGATCGGCGGCCTATCCTGCTTACTGGCTCGAACCGGCTACAGCGGTGAACTGGGCTATGAGATTTACATCGACGCAGACAAGGTTGGCCGCCTCTGGGACCTACTCATCGACAAGGGGCAGGCCTACGGACTCAAACCGGCCGGGCTCGGCGCGAGGGATCTCCTCCGGTTGGAAATGGGCTATCTGCTCTATGGCAACGATATGGGTGAGGATACGACTCCGCTTGAAGCCAATGCGGACTGGACCGTCAGTTTCCAGAAGGGAGAATTCGTCGGGTGCCAAGCGCTCCTGGCGCAGAAACAGTCTGGACCCACCCGCCGATTCGTGGCTTTCGAACTCGTCGAGAAGGCCGTGCCTCGCCACGGATTCAGAATCCTTGACCCTGCAACCGCCCAACCCATCGGCGAGGTTACCAGCGGCAACCTCTCGCCACTCCTCCAGAAAGGCATCGGGTTGGGTTATGTGCCTGCGCGTTATGCAGAGCCAGGCACATCGATCCTGATCGAGATCCGTGGCAAGAGCCTTCCGGCACTCATTGTGAAGCCGCCGTTCTATAAGAAGCCGGTTAGGCGTGAAGGGTAAGTGGTAAGTAGTGAGTGGACGGTAGAAGCCAATGCTCAGCAAATCCATCTATACAGGGCGTGTGATCACACTCAACGTCGATACTGTCACGCTGCCCAACGGTTTCACGGTTGACTTGGAAGTCGTGCGCCATCCAGGCGCGGCGGCGGTGGTGCCGCTGAAAGACGATGGCACGGTCGTCTTGATTCGGCAGTTCCGCCAGGCGGCAGGAGGGTTTATCTATGAGATTCCTGCCGGAAAACTTCATCCTGGTGAAGACCCTACTGTCTGCGCTGTGCGCGAACTTGAAGAAGAAGTCGGGTATCGAGCCGGCAAACTCGATCTCCTCTCCAGCATCTTTACCGCGCCAGGGTTTACCGACGAAGTCATTCATATCTACAAGGCAACAGAGTTGACGGTTGGCCGGCAACAGCTCGATCGTGATGAGGTCCTTGAAGTGATCGAGATGCCTCTATTGGAAGCGGTGAGAATGATTGAGGCTGGAACGATCAGAGACGCGAAGTCGATTGTGGGTTTGCAGTCGGTATATCTTCAGAACAGCAGGTAGGCAGGCGAAGCGCCGGAGGGGTCTCCGGCGCTAGGCAGAAGACCCCTCCGGCTAGCCTCGCCAAAGAAAATGGATTACTTGCCGCCCTTTTCATCCTTCTTCTTCTCATCGCCGAACGTATCAACTGACTTGCCCTTCTCATCCTTCTTCTTCTCTTCGCCGAACACCACGACGTGGCCGCCCTTCTTCTCTTCCTTCTTCTCTTCGCCAGCGAAGGCTGGGGCGCTGAACGTCACTGCCACTGCGACTGCCATAATTGCCATCAACATGCTCTTCATAATATGTCACTCCTTGTTTAGGGTTTTGAAGAATGTGCCGATCATCAGCACTAAACGAGGTAGTCAACGCAAGCTTGGTGCCGAGCCATCTAGACATACGGCAGTTTATATTTATCAATATGTTATATATATCGATCGACCTGTATATGGAGGGTTTGGCCTTCATTCTGCTGTGGCAGAATTGTTGAGCCCACGCTAAACTGCCCCAGAGCAGTATGGGCGACTCACGACAACGACACTTGCGACTTCTCGACCATATCCAGCCCGGTGTGCTTGTGCTCTTTGTCGGCATCAATCCTGGCCTCCGTTCAGCAGAGACCGGCCACCATTTTTCCGGGCATTCGAACCGCTTCTGGAAGCTCCTGCATGAATCGAAGCTGGTCAGCGAGCCCCTGACCTATCGTGAGGATCGGCGCCTGCCTGAGTGGCGCCTTGGCCTTACCAACATCATCGGCCGCTGTACCGCCGGGATCGATGTCCTCGACCCGGTTGAGTATCGACAGGGGGTGGTGAGCCTAACACGAAAAATCAGACGCTACCGACCGCACATCGTGGCTCTCTTGGGTGTCACGATCTTTCGCATGCTGTTCTCATCCAAAGAATATTCGAAAGGCCCTCTCGATCTTGGAGTGACCCACTTGGAACTTGCCGGAGCGAAGATCTTTCTCCTGCCGAATCCGAGCGGCCGCAATGCCCATTATTCCTATCACCAGATGCTCACAGCCTTTCAAGATCTCCGTGGCCTCATAGAACAGCCATTCAAGAAGCCAGGTTCCCCAGTATGAAAGATTCCTAGCCGGACCATTTCTTGGATTCCTTTGCCCCTTCCGGCGCGCTGGGCTACAGTCGCAGCTATGCGATTACAATCCTTGTCATTAGAAAGTAGGACAGACCTGACCTGCCCGAAGTGTGGCTTCGAGCAAGGGGATGGGTCGGAGTGCCTCCGTTGCGGAGTCATATTCTCTAAGTTCAAACCGCTGGCGCCTGTTGTCGAGAAAGTGCCGCCTACAGTTGCCGATAGGGATTCACAGCCGGGGACTCCGGGGCTCTTGTCTCGGGTGATCCGTATGCTTCCCTGGATCTCCCTGACGCTCAGTATCGGTCTGTTGCTGCTGATTCTCCATCAAACACCACCGCTGCCGATTCAAACGGACGCGCAGACTGCCGATCGTGTGGCCGAAAAGATGGCTCAGCTGCAGGTGGCCGTACAGGCAAGCCAACCTCATGCAGTCACTCTCAACGAAGCGGAGCTCAATCAGTGGATGCGGGACAATCTTGCCATTGCATCAGCCCATCAAGCACAGCAGGCCGGCATTCCGGCTCCCATCGGAAGCGAGCCGACTGTGCAAGAGGTGCAGTCAGCACTGAAAGATGTCCGTATAAACCTCATGGGCAATCAGCTTCGGGCCTACGCACTCTTTGTCCTCTACGGGAAAGAGGTCTCGCTACAGCTCGACGGCGCGATTGAGACCCAAGGGGGCTATATCCGGCTCAACCCCACTGCCGGCAAGCTGGGCTCATTGCCCATTCCCACGTCGATGCTCAACTCTGTCGTTCATCAACTGTTCGACTCACCCCAGAATCGAGACAAGTTTCAGCTCCCGCCCCAGATTGAATCTATCCGGATCGAGAACGACACTCTCGTCATTGCCACCAAATAGCGGGCGCTCCTCTGCCGTCATATTTCAGCCCTCTTCAAAAATCCTGCTGCCTCTCCTGGAACAAGCCTGCGAATCATGCTATCTTCCGTCCCAGTAGAGGCCTAGTACGTATTCCGTGGGGGGGCACATTCTCTTTCGCACGAGAAACGTACGACGCTTCACATGTATCCCGCTCTCACTCGTTGTTCGGACCAGGAGATTAGATAACTATGTTGCTCGAGGGCAAAAAGGGATTGATTATCGGTGTCGCCAACAAGCACAGCATCGCCTGGGCCATCGCACAATCGGCCGCGAGCCAGGGCGCTCAATTACTATTCAATTATCAGAACGAGCGGTTACGGGAGAACGTCGAAGAACTGGTTGCCACCATGCCAGGCGCGAAAGCTTTTCCTTGCGACGTGGGTGACGATGCGCAGATCGAATCATTGATCCAGAGCGTAGGGAACGAAACCGCGAAACTCGATTTTCTTGTCCACTCAGTGGCGTTTGCTCCGAGGGAAGAGCTTACAGGGCAGTTCGTAAATACCACCAGACAAGGATTTTCCACGGCACTCGCCGTGAGCGCCTACTCGCTCGTTGCCGTCACCAGAGCTGCCCTGCCCTTGATGGCCGACGGGGGCTCGGTCGTCACACTCACCTACCTCGGAGCAGAACGGGTCGTGCCCCACTACAACGTCATGGGGGTCGCCAAAGCCGCCCTCGAAGCCACCGTCCGTTATCTGGCTCACGATCTTGGCCCCAAGAACATCCGCGTGAATGCTATCTCCGCCGGTCCGATTAAAACCCTCGCCGCCCGCGGCGTCTCCGGCATCAGCAAAATGGTGGACCATCACAGAGAGTTTGCTCCTCTCCGCCGCGCAACGGAACAGGGTGAAGTCGGCGACACAGCATTGTTCTTGGTCAGTCCGCTAGGACGTGGAATTACGGGTGAAGTGATCTATGTGGATGGCGGATATCATATCTTAGGGTCGCTGGCTTCAGTGGAATAACATGAAGCGTATTTCGTGAAGCGTGAAGCGCAAGCTTTTTCTCGCGAGAGACGAGATACGAACGACAGCATCAGACGGCAATAGCTATTCGAGCGTTCGCCTGAGGGTTTTTAATTTCCCCCGCTTCGTCTTACTCTCCAATCGCCGTTGCTTCGACCCCTTCGTCGGTTTCGTGGCTCTGCGTTTCTTTCTTGGGATGGCCACGCTCTGAATGAGCTCGCTCAGTCGAGCGAGCGCATCCTCGCGATTCTGCTCCTGGCTCCGATGCTGCTGGGCCTTGATGGTGATCACGCCTTCTTTTGAAATGCGGTGATCTTTTAGCTTCAGCAACTCTTCCTTGTAGAACTGGGGCAGCGATGAGGCGGAGATATCAAACTGTAAATGAATGGCAGACGAGACTTTGTTGACGTTCTGCCCGCCGGCCCCCTGAGAACGCATCGCATGGATGTCGATTTCAGACTCCTGGATGGTGACGTGGGGTGAGATCTGCAGCATATGAGTTCTCGAGAATTCGCTAAGTCGATACGCATACCTTGCTCGTTCCGGAGGATATTCTTTCACACCATGCGTCTGGCGACAAGCGCAGGGTGGAGCGAGTTTCAGCCAGGAATCAATACAAGCCTGTACGAGTCAGCGGGGGAATTTCAGAAAGCTTCCACCTGATAGAGTTCTGAAAGGGCGTCCGATCAGATACAGAAGGAGGATCCAGTCAGTAGCACGCTACCAAGAGGGCTAGGCGTCATGACAACCGAGATAGATGGGAAGCTTAGGAAAGTTCAGGCAGGCGATCGATAATTCTCAACCGAACTTCTTCTCCTACCTGCATTTGGACCATCTTGGTCGTCAGTCTCTCACGAACCCGATGAGCATCCTCCAACCTAAACTGGATCTGCCCGCCATTCTGCTCAACGAGGTGAAAAAGCAACAGATTTGTAAGATGCTGCAATTCCTCGTCACTCGCATGCACGCTCAGGTTCAAGATATTGGACATCGGAGAGGCTCCAGCCTGACCAACGGGTCAGCGTTAGTTATCGCCGAATCCACTGCTATTCTGCAATGACCCAAAGGGAGGGGAAGGTCTGCATCGACCCACGCTTGGTTCGCCATATTTACAATGGCTTATGAGCGACGGGCTGCTGGAGGTTTATGGGAACAGTACTGAGGTATCGGTGGTTCATCCGGTCGAAAACCCCTATTCCGTTATCCTGTGACTATACTCATGGGCTGGGTCGTTCGAGACCGTGACTATGAAATAGTCCACAGTCGGTTTGTTGTGGAATGATTTCGAGGAGAGAGGCTCAGCGAATCAGGACTTCGAGTCCTGATATTCTTCGTGCCAGGCCATTTGAATCGCTTCGAGAATTTTTTCGTTCGATTTCTTTGGGTCGTCCTTGAAATCAGGGAGCGCCACGATCCACGCATGCATATCGGTGAATCGAACGGTCAGCGGGTTCGCCGCGGGATGTTCTTCAACCAACCGGAGCGCGATATCTTCCGCATCCTGCCATTTCAAGTCCATGGTGCTCTCCCAGGCGAGAGGCACGAGGCAAGTGGCGAGGGGTTTGATCTCTTACCCCTAGCCCCTCGCCTCTAGCCCCTTGCCTATCACGTAATCTCCGTCAGTTTCTTATTCTCCAAGGCTTCTTTCAGCGAACTGTCCATCAAGACTTCAGCGAGATGATGGGTGGCCTTTTCAAGATCGGCCATCTTGGCTCTGATGGCCTTATGATCTTCTCCGGATTTAGCCGCCTCGACTGCCCTGATCGCAGTCCTGATCGAGGACAGGTCTTCTTCTCCTACTAAGTGTGCTCCTTGCTTAAGGGCCTTCTCGGTGGCCATGAGGATGGCATCAGCCTCGGTTCTGGCCTCAATGAGCTGGCGCGCTTTCAAGTCATCAGCCGCAAACTTATAGGACTCACCGATCATCCGTTCGACCTCATCGTCCTTCAATCCGTACGATGGTTTGACGGCGAGCGATTGGGTGTCGCCGGTTCGAACATCCCGGGCCGAAACATTCAGGATCCCGTTTGCGTCGATTAAGAAGGTAACTTCGATGCGTGGGACGCCGGCTGGGAGCGGGGGAACTTTCAAGCGAAAGCGGGCCAGGCTCCGGTTGTCCTTCACCAGTTCGCGCTCGCCTTGGAGGATATGGATATCCACGCCGGTTTGGCCGTCGACATAGGTCGTGAACATTTCTTTGGCGCTGGCCGGAATGGTGGTGTTACGCCGAATCAAACTGCTCATGACTCCGCCCATGGTTTCGATGCCGAGGGAGAGAGGGGTGACGTCGAGCAGCAACAGATCGGTCGTTCCGCCACTGAGGATGTCGGCTTGAACTGCCGCGCCCAGCGCAACGACTTCGTCTGGATTGAGTTCGCAGTGGGGTTCCTTGCCGAACAGGGCCTGAACGAGCTGCCGAACGAGGGGCATGCGAGTCGAACCGCCGACGAGGACTACTTCATCAATGTCGCTCGAGGTGAGAGCGGCGTCTTTTAGGGCAAGACGGCAGGGCTCAAGGGTGCGCTCTACCAATTTCCTGGTGAGGGACTCGAGTTGATCGCGCGTGAGGTCTCTCGAATACCGGCCTTTGCCCCCCGGCAGGTCGAGGACGGCTGTGACTTTCAACTCATTGGAGAGCCTGATCTTTGTCCGTTCAGCCTCTAGCCGGACCGCCTGCATATGGTCTGGATAGGAGGTCAAATCGAGACCCTGTTGTTCGAGGATCTCCCTGACAAAGAGATCGGCGATCTGGCGATCGAAGTCATCGCCTCCGAGATGCGTGTCGCCGTTGGTCGCCAGGACTTCGAAGATGCCGTTCTTGAGCTTCAGGATGGAAATATCGAAGGTTCCCCCGCCGAGGTCATAGACGGCGATCGTACCCTGAGTCTTCCGCTGGAGCCCATAGGCCAGCGAGGCAGCGGTCGGTTCATTGATAATCCGTAAGACATCCAACCCTGCGATCATGCCCGCGTCCTTCGTCGCTTGCCGCTGGCTATCGTTGAAATAGGCTGGGACTGTGATGACGGCCCTGGTAATGCTCTCGCCGAGATGCGCCTCGGCCCGTTGTTTCAGTTCTTTCAGGATCATGGCCGAGATCTGCGGCGGCGAGTAGGTCTTCTCGCCGAGCTTGATCCGGATGACACCGCCCTGTTCCGTCAACTGGTAGGGGAAATAGGCCAGCTCGCTCTGTACATCCTCAAGGCCTTTGCCCATGAATCGCTTGACAGAATAGACGGTCCGTTCGGGGTTGCGCGTCAGGTGTTCTTTCGCAGGATCGCCGACGATGAGGCCGTTGTCGGTCATCGCCACGACCGAGGGAACCATCGTACGCTCGTTCCGGCCTGGGATGACATGCGGATGTCCACCGGCCATATAGGCGACGAGCGAATTCGTTGTGCCCAGATCGATGCCGACGATACGTGCCATGGCGGTGATTATCCGATGGTTGAGACGAGATCGCTCACGATGTTCTTGACGTAGGTGCGGTTAGAAAGGTTTTCGCGTATCTCTTTCAATATCCGGTCGCGCTCGACCCTCGCCTGACCGGTGGCCTCCCCACGATCTTGGAGAGCGTCCCACTGGACAAAGAGCTGCTGCAAGGCGGTCTCCATGTCCCGTTGCCGCTGTTCGAGCGTATTCCTTTCCGATTGGAGCTTCGCGCGGAGCGTCGATTCCGTTTCTGATGCGCGGTCGGTTGTCCGGTATTCATTCAAGGTGTCTTGTAATTCAAGAATTTCTTCAAAGAGGTCGGCGGGAGGGGAGTTTCGAATCTCTTTGACCGATCCTGCTTCCAAGTCGAGGAGGTACTCAGCCCGCTCGATGGGATCACGGAGTGTCCGGTACGCGGTGTTCAACAGGGCGGAATTGCCGAGGCTGATAGTCTGTTCGGCAGTGCTCTTGTTCTGATAGAAGTCTGGATGGAATGCGCGACTCAGTTCGTAGAATTTGTTCTCCAATTGGTGCTGATCGATCGTGAGGCGGCGGGGGATGCCTAGGCAGGTGAAGTAATCGAGTTCTTTCGACACCGGCTGGACCTTGACGCAGCGATCGCAGAAGTACTCTCCAGCCACTTCAGACTGGCAGTGCCAGCACATACTGCGGGCCATCTGCAGCTCTCGGGGACTGGCGGTGCTATGGGTGTGATGGTCCATGCAGGTTCCTCTGACAGCAAGGGCATGGCATCCTGCCATGCCCGTCGGGCAATTGCCCTACTTCGCTGAGGCGGTTAAGCCGAAAACGACTCTCCGCAGCCACAGGTTTTATCAGCGTTCGGATTGACGAATTTGAAGTTTCCGCCCATCAGGTCCTTTTGGAAGTCCAACTGCGTGCCTTGAAGGTAAATGGCGCTCTTGGCGTCGACAATGACTTTTACCCCGTCAAATTCGTGGACTTGGTCGTGCTGGCCGATCTTTTCGTCGAAGTTGATCGTATAGCTGAGGCCTGAGCAGCCGCCGCCCTTCACACCGAGGCGGAGCCCCCCTTCGGTGAATCCCTGAACGTTGATGAGGCGTTTCACTTCCTTCAGCGCCGCCTCGCTGAGCGTAATCACCGGCGTTTGGGTTTCTGCGTTCGTCGTGTCCATGGCGCGCTCCCTTCGTTCACGTTACTTCGCGTCGGTCAGCACTCCGTCGGATTTTTTCTGGTAGTCCGCGAGGGCGGCCTTGATCGCATCCTCGGCGAGCACGGAGCAATGGATCTTCACCGGAGGCAGGTTCAATTCCTGCACGATATCGGTATTCTTGATCTTCTGAGCCTCTTCGATCGTCTTGCCCTTCAACCATTCGGTGGCAAGGCTTGAGCTGGCGATGGCGGACCCGCAGCCGAATGTTTTGAACTTCGCGTCTATGATCGTATCGTTCTGCACTTTGATCTGAAGCTTCATGACGTCACCGCACTCCGGGGCTCCGACCATGCCGGTACCGACCCCTTCCTCGTCCTTCTTGAAGCTCCCCATGTTGCGGGGGTTATTGAAATGATCGACGACTTTGTCACTGTAAGCCATAGTTACCTCCGAAATTTATAAGTTACAATTGCAAATTATCAATTGCTGCTAGTGGGCGGCCCATTGAACTGACTTCAAATCGACGCCTTCTTTTGCCATCTCGTACAGCGGGGACATCTCGCGCAACTTGGTGACAATCTCGATGACCTTCTTGATCGTATAGTCGATCTCATCATTCGTGTTGAAACGGCCCAGACCGAAGCGGATCGAGGAATGTGCCAATTCTGTCCCGACCCCCAACGCACGGAGCACGTAGGAGGGTTCCAATGTGGCCGAGGTGCAGGCAGAACCGGACGAGAGGGCGATATCCTTCATTCCCATCAGTAACGACTCGCCTTCCACATAGGCAAACGAGATATTGAGGTTGCCGGGAAGCCGATTCGTTGGATGACCGTTCAGATAACTTTCTTCGAGGGCCTTCATGATACTGGCCTCCAGCCGATCGCGCATCGCAATCAACCGGGCTGTGTCCTTGGACATCTCCTGCTCGCAGAGTTCGCAGGCCTTGCCGAATCCCACAATCAAGGGCACCGGAAGCGTTCCGGAACGCATCCCGCGCTCGTGCCCGCCTCCGTCCATTTGCGCCACGATGCGAACTCGAGGATTCTTTTTTCTCACGTAGAGCGCTCCAACCCCCTTGGGTCCATACATCTTGTGGCTCGTGAAGGACATGAGATCAATGCCCATATCCTGCACATCGACCGGGATTTTGCCGACGCCTTGCGTCGCATCGCAGTGAAAGAGGACGCCCTTTTCCTTGGCGATTTTGCCGATCTCTTTGACGGGGTTGATCGTGCCGATTTCGTTGTTTGCCAACATGATAGAAATGAGGACGGTCTTCTCTGTAATGGCATTTCGCACATCCTCGGGATTCACCATCCCGAATTTATCGACGGAGAGATAGGTGGCGGTCGCCTTGCCCCTGCCCTCTAGCGATTTGACTGTATCGAGGACGGCTCGGTGCTCGGTGGAGGATGTAATAATGTGGTCGCCCTTCTCCCTATACATTTCCAGCACGCCCTTGATCGCCAGATTGTCCGATTCGGTGGCGCCGCTCGTAAAGACGATCTCTTTCGGATCGGCTTTGATCAGCTTCGCGATCTGTTTTCTGGCGTTTTCGACGGCTTCTTCAGCGGCCCACCCGAAGGCGTGGTTGCGGCTGGCCGCATTCCCGAATTTCTCGACGAAGTAGGGGAGCATGGTTTCCAATACGCGTGGATCCATCGGTGTTGTGGAATGGTTGTCCAAAAAAATCGGCAGTTTCATCGTTCAACTCCTTGCGCCGTAGGCGACTGAATCGTAATGAGGGGTGTGCCGCCCATCATGTCTTGCAGGGTCATGTTATTGAGCAACTGGGCGATGCTGTCCTGGACTTTCAAGAGCGGTGTGCGGATATGGCAATTTTCCCGCTGCATGCAGAACTCTCCATTCTTTTCGTGCGAACAATCGGTAATACCCAAGGGGCCCTCGATGCTTTCGAGAATCTGTGCGATCGTAATCTGGTGCGCCCGTCTGGCCAAGAGGTAGCCGCCCTTGGGGCCATTATGACTCTCGATCAGTGCGTTCTTGGCGAGGGTCTGGAGCACTTTGGCCAGCAGTTCGAGGGGGATGTTATATTCTTCCGCGATCTCCTTCGTATTCACCACGCGGCCAGGTGTCACGTCGCCGGACTGGACAGTGGCGATGTGCTGAAGGGCCATGAGGGCATAATCTGCTTTTTTTGATATCTTCAACATTGCTATTGCCGATCTCCAGAGTCGGAGACTATAATAGTCTCCGATCAATAAGGTCGGATTAAGAGTAGCACGCAAGTTTCTGAACTGTCAACAGTGGGAAATAAGACTGAAACGGGCTGAGAAAGGAACGAGTGTATGGGTGGGACCAATCCCTATATTGAAAAAGCCGACTACGTGCTTCCCCAGCGAGCCTACAGGGTCACATTTATCACCCCCCAGGGAGTAGCGACGCAGGTGGATGTCGACCCAGCCAGGATTCCCTATGGCTCAACCGGTCTCCCAGGGAGCCTCTTAGATGTGGCGATGGGCAATGGGGTTTTGTTGGAGCATGTCTGTGGAGGGGTCTGTGCCTGTTCAACCTGCCACGTCATCGTCAAACAGGGGCTGGAGAGTTGTAGCGAAGGCACAGACGATGAATTCGACCAGCTCGAAGAAGCACCGATGACCACGTTGCAATCACGACTCAGTTGCCAATGTGTGCCCAATGGGACGAAAGATATTGTTGTCGAGATTCCGGCCGTGAATAAGAATCTTGTGAAGGAAGGGCACTAAACACAACAGTCATTAGTCACAGGTCATTGGTTATTTCTGAGAGATGAATCGAGGTTAGATCTTCCCAATGACCATTGACCTTTCTTCAGTCGTACGTCTCCGTTTTGACTTCTTTTCGGTCGTACCCCGCATTGACGAAATAGGCGCGCAACGGGCGCACAAAAGCTTTTGTTCCACATAGCATCGGGAGCGCTTTGGGTCCGTTGTCGATTAACGGGTGGAGCATCGAGAGCACGAGTTCGACGGCTTGCTGTTCCCCATCGGCGGCGACTAAGGGCAAGTAACGGAATCCCGGATTGGTCACGGCTAGCGTCAGCAATTCCCGATGAAAGAGCAGCTCATCTTCTGCCGGGGCGACGGCGATCAATAGGACAGAGCCGGTTTGTCGCTGGGCATAGAGCTGTTTCAAAATGCAGCGTATGGGGACGAGGCCAGTATAGCGGGCGACGAGCAGAAGCTCTTGTTCTTCGAGAGGCTCGGGGAGGATGAAGTTCCCATAGGGCCCTGACAGGAGCACATCGTCACCCGGTTTGAGTTGGAAGAGAAAGCCGGATCCTAAGCCTCCGGTCACGCGGTCGAGGACGAGGATTAGCTCGCCGGATGCTGTCCCAGGGGCGGCCATCGAATAGGCGCGATTGAGCGGCTGGTTCGAGCCGACAGGCAGCTTCAGCGACACCCATTGACCAGGCTGAAAGAAGATCCTCTGCATCTGAGGAAGCACAACCACTTGACGAATGTGGGGTGTGAGATCCGTGACCGAGAGGACCGTCGCCTTCTGGGTAAGTTCTGCCATGACGATCTCCTGATAGATCTCTTATCAGAAGGGCGGCCTGGAAGGAAGGGCAGCGGATTCTGTACAACGGTTTTCCCTGCATGCTATAGATACCGGCCCTTTCCGCAAATATACAGGATGGAGTCATGAGTCAGGTCCGGGTCAGATTCGCACCAAGCCCAACCGGTTTTCTCCACATCGGCGGTGTCCGCACGGCCCTCTTCAACTGGCTCTTTGCCCGCCAGCAGAAAGGGGTCTTCATCCTCCGCATCGAAGATACCGATCAGAGCCGCTCCACCGACGAATCCATCCAGGCCATCATCGAAGGAATGACATGGGTGGGACTCGACTGGGACGAGGGTCCCTTTCGTCAGACCGAGCGCATGGAACTCTATCGCAGCCATGCGATGGGTTTACTGGAACGGGGTCAGGCCTATTGGTGTGCCTGCAAAGCCGAGGAATTGGAAGCCAGGCGGAAGGAAGCGGAAGCCAAGGGGCTGTCGCCGAAATACGACGGTCGCTGCCGTAATCGTAACCTGATGAATCCAACCGGCGATGCGGCCCTGCGATTCAAGGCTCCGCAAGAGGGAGAGACAATCGTGGACGACCTCATCAAGGGTAGGATCCTATTCGATAATCAGGTGCAGGACGATCTGATCATACTCCGCTCGAACGGCTACCCGACCTACAATTTTTCCGTGGTGGTTGATGATGCGTTGATGAACATTACCCATGTGGTGCGGGGCGACGACCACCTGACGAACACGCCGAGACAGATCCCGATCTTCCTGGCCCTTGGGTTTCCCGTCCCTCACTTCGGGCATCTGCCGATGATTCTCGGATCCGATAAGACCCGCCTGTCGAAGCGCCACGGCGCCACTTCGATCATGGCCTACAAAGACATGGGCTATCTTCCCGATGCCATGGTGAACTATCTGGTGAGGCTTGGGTGGTCGCACGGGGATCAAGAGCTTTTCTCCAGGCAGGAGCTCATCGAAAAATTTTCCTGGAAAAATGTGCAGACCTCAGCCGCGGTCTTCAATCCGGATAAGCTGCTGTGGTTGAACGCCGAATACATCAAGACGAGTCCTCCCAGCGAGGTTGCCCAAGCGCTCGTGCCGCTTCTGGACGGAGCAGGCTTGAAAGAAGAGGCGCAAGCTGTTTCCCCCGACTGGTTGGCTCAGTCGGTAGTGTTGGTGAAGGAGCGGGCAAAGACGCTTGTAGAGATGGTCGATTGGGTGAGGCCCTATTTGGGGCAGGCCGTGACCTACGACGAAGAGGCGGCGAAGAAATTTTTGACGCCGGCCATCGAGCCGGCCCTCGGCAAACTACTCGCTTGCTTCGAGGCCTTCCCCGCCTTCTCGAAACAGCAATGGGAAGGGGCCTTCAAGCAGGTGGTTGAGGAAGAAGGGATGAAGATGGGCCAGCTGGCTCAGCCGGTGCGCGTGGCTCTAACCGGTCGGACGGCCAGCCCTGGCCTCTTCGAAGTGATGGAAGTCCTGGGGCGCGACAGGACTTTGTTGCGGCTCCGCCAGGGCATCGAGAGGGCCTCCCGATCCTGACGCTGTTTCTGTTCCCAACCAGCGTGGATCTTGACGGAGCTGAGAAGCTTGTATTACTGTGAACGCCGGTTGGGGGATCGTCTAGCGGTAGGACGTCAGTCTCTGGATCTGACTACCTAGGTTCGATTCCTAGTCCCCCAGCCAAAAATTCTCTCGTCTTGTTTCCGCAACACGACATATCACCGTACCGCGCTGGGGGATCGTCTAGCGGTAG
>NEWP02000029.1:18206-72715 GCA_002869895.2 Nitrospira sp. CG24E
CTGCAACAGAACCCGTGATGGCCCACGGCCTCTCAGCGCTTCGAATAGAGGTTGCGCCCAAGATATTGCGGGATCAGAAGAGAACGGCGTGCTGATGCCGGAGTCGCTTCGGTTTGTCTGCCTGATTAGTCTGGCAAGTGGCTCCTTCAGGGCCGCAGGCGGATCCTGGATCGATACAACCCATCCACGAGCCGTAAGTTCCTGCAGCAACTCGGCGGGACCGGGACTGCGAGACGATCGACGAAGTTCTGAATGTTTTTTCCCAAGACGTGTGAGAAGTGTCCGCATCTTTACCGAGGAGGGTTCGCGTGCGAGGAGCGCGGCCCGCCCTAACTCCGTCAGTTCGTAGCGGCTGACTTTCGCTCGAGGTTTAGATGCCGGCGGCAGCACCAGTCTCAGACATTGTCCCCATGGCGTGACATATTGCTCGGCTACCTGTTTCGAAAGCTGGAACAGACTCGGTGGTACATCCGTTGTCGCCCCCTCCGGGATCAAGGAGTAAATCTCCTTGAGGCGTGTTTGATCTAAATCCTGAGGAAGAACGTAGGAGAGGGAGATCACCGCTCCCTGAAGGATCGATCGTCCGAAGGGCACAAGCACCCGATGTCCAATGCGTAGCGTGGATCGGAGCGACAGGGGTACGGTATAGGTGAAGGGGCCTGCCAGATGCCGAGGAACAATGACATCTGCGAACAGGGGTTCTGGTTCTGTGTGCGGAGCAGCTGCTTGAGGCGAAACCATGCGGCATTGTAGCAGTATGGGAAAAGGGGGGACAATGAAGGAGCATGGACGGAAGAGTTCTAGCAGGGAGGGGTCTGGGAGGGCTGACGGTTCGCCGTCAACCCTCCGCAGGATGCTCGGTAAGTTTACTCCGGAGAGGTGACCGGCGTATTGGGTTTCTGGTTGGAACTGATCTGGCCAACTGATGGTGGAACCGTCGCCGAAGCAGTATCCCCAGGAACTGCTGAGCGCTCTACCAGAGATTGATCAGTTGGAACCCCTGGGGTCGTCTTGTTCATTGCGGAGATCGGATTCTCGTTCTCTGTTGAATTGAGGCTGGACAAGGGAGATCTGTTATTCCCGGACTCGACCGGCTTCGCCGCCGGCCCAGATTGCTCCGGAGTCGATGTTGACGGATAGAGCACAATGTCCACACGACGATTCTGTTGGCGACCCGTTTCCGTAGCATTGGTGGCAATTGGCTTTGTATCGCCATAGCCGACTGATGACAGTTTCACCGAATCGATTCCGCCCTTTTCGCTCAAGTAGCGGAGGACCCCCCTAGCCCGAGCTTTCGACAGGTCCCAGTTCGTCTGGTAGAGCGACTGGAGCGAGGGACCGATTTCCATGTTATCCGCATGGCCCTCGATTCGAATCCACCGATCGCCGGCAGCAGTCTTAAGATAGGTAATCAGTTCATCGAGGACCTGATAGCCCTCGGATTTGATCGTGGCTTCGCCAGATTCATACCGAATCTGCTTCATCAAATCACTGAGCGTGATTCGAGTTTCGCCGGCAGCATTCTGTATTTGAAACCTGTTGGGAGAAGAAGCCACGGTAGAAGGCACAGTGAGAGATTGTTGAGGCGATTGAGAGATCGGTAGGACCTCAGGCGCATGAACCATTACTCTGAAACGATCACCCTTGAGGACGCGTGAGATAGACTTGGTGATCAGTGCCGTGGCAGTCCGGTCTTCCACGGACAGGATTTTCAATTCTCCCACGACCCGCTGAGGAAGGCTCCCTCCGGATCGGATTACATCCATTCGATCCCCAGGCCTGATCCCGTCTTCCCGTCCCCGGTCCAGATATACGACATTTCTTTGCGCCACAAGGTTCATGATGCCCATGTTTGACTGGAAGTCCACGACCCGTCCCTCCACATCGCCGGTGGAAGTCTGATCAACGGCTGCTTCCCCGTTAGTCGGAAGTACGAACTTCATCACCGGGTCGCCCGGCGATACAGGTCCGTAGGCTCGCATGATCTGAACTGTGGTCAGCTCCTTGTCAATTTGGTTTACCTGGACCACCGCGAGCCGATTGACCAAATGACCAAGGTATTCACCGGTAACTGGATGGAATACCTTGCGTGGCCGCCTGTAAATCGTGAAAAGATCTCCCAGCGCGACATCGCCTGGATTCTTCAGCTTGAGGTATAGGACATCTCGGCTTCCCAAGATCATGTGATCTCCGGTCGTCTGATTGTCGCCGGTTATCACATTCACAAACCCATCATGGGGAGTGGATCGTTGTATCGAGCCGGATGAATAGGTCAAGGCCTGCTCCCCGAATCTGATCGAGTCGAGGTCGTCTGTTGCCCAGGCCAGAGGGAGGAGTGGCGTGGCCAAGGTCCAGACTATCAGAGAGATGACATATTTCATTGAATAGTGAGCCATGGTAGTTGTCCTTCATGTAAGCAAGTAGTGCTGTCAGAACCATAGCAAAGAGTCCTGTATTGTCAAGGATATTAGGCCCTTTCCCTCCTTGCCCCGCCAATTCACCCGATGCTAATCTGATCCAGCATTCGGCTTTTTACAATGAAGGATATGTATGGTGCCTGATCAGACTCCCATCCACGAGGCTCAAAGACGAGGTCATTCTCGAATCGAGACCCAGATTCACCGACGAAAGAAAGCCGAGGCCTTTTCGGCCTTGGCGCTTGAATGGGATCGAATCGACCACCTGCCACCCTCTCATCTACGCATGCCATCGGGCTTTATGGCGCCGACTCCACCGGACAAGCGAAAGCCCCTCATAGATGAGGCATTCTAGCCAAACTTAAGGAGTCTCTAGGTAGGCCGAGATCGTCTTGGGTTGAATTTCGCCCATGCCGATAAGCGCACGCTGTCGTGATATCTTGGGTTTTCTCATCGCGTTGGGTAGAACGCTCAATACACCTGAGCCTAGGACTTTTGGGGCGCTCCTACAGGCCCTTTGAACGCTTGCTATCCCGTAATCCAGAAGATAATATCCATCTCTCCTTGTATCTCAAGGTGTTGAAAGGTCAGAGTTATGAGCGGTTTCGATTTACTCTCTGAGTACCTGACCCACTACTTTCCGATCTTGTTTTTTGTTGTCATAGCGCTGTTTTTTGGCATCTGGTCGCTGGTTGTCAGTTATCTGGTCCAGCCGAAATATCCGGAGCCGGAGAAGCTCACTACCTATGAATGTGGATCAGAGCCATTCTCAGATGCTCGAATGCCCTTCCCGGTTCGATATTATATCTTCGCGATGCTTTTCGTTATTTTCGATATTGAGGTTATCTTCTTGTATCCCTGGGCCGTGGTCTTCACGAAGATCGAGTTGATCGGGTTGATTGAAATGCTGGTCTTCATCGGATTGTTTTTGGTGGCCTATGTCTATGCTTGGCGCAAGGGAGCTCTGGAATGGGACTGATTCAACTTGGTGCTCATAGCAAGGACAGCACACCGGACGTCGTAACCACGACCGTCGAAAAAGCGGTCAATTGGGCTCGCAAGGGGTCGCTGTGGCCCATGACGTTTGGCCTAGCCTGCTGCGCGATTGAAATGATCGCCGCAGTCTCGTCACGGTACGACATGGACCGCTATGGCGCCGGAGTCTTCAGGGCCTCACCGCGCCAGTCCGACCTGATGCTCGTGGCCGGTACAGTTTGTCGGCGGATGGCCCCGGTCATCCGAAAACTATACGATCAGATGCCGGAGCCAAAATATGTCATCGCAATGGGATCCTGCGCTACATCGGGGAATATCTACGACAGTTATAGCGTCGTCCAAGGTGTCGATCGCTTTGTGCCAGTCGATATCTATGTGCCTGGTTGTCCTCCCACGCCTGAGGCGCTCTTTGACGGTATCCTCAAGCTGCAAGAGCGCATCATGCTGAAGCGTGTGTTCGTGAAACAACCGGATCAGGTCAAACCTAGTCATAAAGTATAGGTCTCGATCAATGTCCTTGCAGCAACTGGCCAGCCGACTTCAAGAAAGCTTTGCCACCGGCTTCGTCAAGGCCGTCGAATGGCGTGGTGATCTTGCTGTGACTGTGACGCGAGATCGGCTCCATGAGGTGGCACAATTCCTTCATAACGACCCGGCCATGGACTTCGATTATATCGTGCATGTGAGTTCGGTCGATTGGCCCGACGACGAAGAACGGTTTGAAGTCGTGTATGAATTGTATTCCATCAAGAAACACCATCGCATCCGGCTCAAAACCAGGGTGCCGGAGTCTGATTGTATTGTGGATTCCCTGACGGATCTCTGGAAGGGCGCGGACTTTATGGAGCGCGAAGTGTACGACATGATGGGAATCCGCTTCCGACACCATCCGGATCTCCGCCGAATCCTCATGCCGGACGATTACACCGAAGGCTATCCGTTGCGAAAAGATTTTCCTCTCCGTGGCAAGGGCTGGCGCGACACGTTCGAGTTCCTGGACGAAACGGCTCGGTGAGACAGACGATGGCCAATGAAGATCAACGAACGACCGTCTACAAGATCGATCCGGCCCATCCGGAAAGCGAGACACTCCCGACGCTGCGGACGGAGGAGCTCCTGCTCAATATGGGCCCTCAGCATCCCGCCACCCATGGGGTACTGAAAGTGATCCTCGAATTGGAAGGAGAACGCCTCGTCAAGTCTACCCCCGTGTTGGGATATCTGCACCGCGGAGTGGAAAAGCTCGCGGAAGACGGCACCTATCACCAATTTATTCCCCATACTGACCGGCTCGATTATGTCTGCGCGATGTACAACAATTTTGCCTACTGCCGTGCGGTCGAAAAACTCATGAATATCACCGTGCCGGATCGTGCCGAATATCTGCGCACGATCGTGGCGGAGGTCCAACGGATTATCGGCCATCAGTTTTGGCTCGGCACCCAGGCTCTCGATATCGGAGCCATGGGCGTCTTTTTCTATTGCTTTCGGGATCGTGAAATTCTCATGGATTGGTTCGACGAACTTTGCGGCGCGCGCCTCACCACCAGTTGGTATCGTATCGGTGGTGTCGAGCGGGATTTCACGCCCTCCCTGCTCGAGAAGCTGAAGCAATTTTTGGACTATTTCCCACCCAAAATAGACGAGTACGTGGTGTTCCTCGAGAAGAACCGGATTTGGCTTGGGAGGACCAAGGGAGTGGCCATCATCTCGGCGGAAGACGCCGTGAGTTTCGGGCTGAGTGGGCCGACGCTCCGTGGCTCGGGCGTCGACTACGACCTCCGTAAAGCCGAGCCCTATTCGGCCTATTCGAAATGCGAATTCAGCGTGCCCCTTGGGAAGAATGGCGACACGTACGATCGGTACTGGATTCGCGTTCAGGAACTCTATGAGAGCATAAAAATCATCCGGCAATGTTTGGAGCAGATGCAGGATGGCCCGATTATGGCGGATGTGCCCAGCGTGACATTGCCGCCGAAGCAACGAGTCTTTACGAATTTGGAATCCATGATCCAGCAATTCAAACTCTTCTCGCAGGGCTTTGATGCCCCTCCGGGAGAGATCTATTGCGGGACTGAAGCGCACAAAGGTGAATTGGGATTCTACATCGTCAGCACCGGTGGGGGAAAACCCTACCGCTTGAAAATTCGCGCCCCATCGTTTATTCACATGGGCGCTTTCGACCATATGTCCAGGGGCTACATGATCTCCGATGCGATTACGATCTTCGGGACCTATGATATTGTGATGGGGGAGTGTGATCGATGATGAAAATTTTGAATGCTGAACGCTCAATGGTAAATGGAGGGACAGCTCCTCAACTCAACATTCACAATTCACAATTCACCATTGAGGAATCATGGGTTTAAAGCCGGCAACAAATCCTGATGTAGAAGCAGCCGAGATCGAGGTCTCGATCGACGGAAAGCCTGTCATGGCAAAGAGCGGGGTCTCGCTCTACGACGTCATCTCGAGTACCGGTAAGATCATTCCGGCCATGTGTTACCACTATACATTCGATCCCTTCGGCTCCTGCGGCATGTGTTTGGTCATGCAGGAAGGCAAGAAAGCGCCTGTCCGTTCCTGCTCCGCCAAGGCAGCGGCTGGGATGATCATCAGAACCGAGGGCGACGATCTCTTCCAAGCCAGAAAGAAAGCGGTAGAAAAGCATCTCTCGGTCCACCCACTCGACTGTCCGGTCTGTGACGCCGACGGTCATTGTGAGCTGCAAGACACAGCTTTTCAACACGGGGTCACAAACCTGGCGAATGCGAAGCAGAAATTTATTCCGGAAGATACGCGGAGCCCCGCGCTCGACTTTAACATGAATCGTTGTATTGCCTGCGCGGAATGTATCAACGTATGCAAAGACGTGCTAATGATCGACGCGCTTCAGTTCATGAAAAAGGGCGGATTCAATCAAGTCGTGCCGAAGGGAGATCTCGCGCTGGCTTGTGAGTTCTGCGGGGACTGTCTCGCCGTCTGCCCGGTCGGCGCCATCACGAACAAGTTCTCAAAATATCTGTACAAGCCGTGGCAGATGAAGAAAACCACGACGACCTGTAATTACTGCGGGGACGGCTGTCAGATGTATCTTGAGACGAAGGACGCTGAAGTGGTCCGCGTGACCTCGCCTCTGTCCTGGAAAAACAAGTGGGGCGACCGGGCCGACACGGCCAAGGGGCACGGTGGGCTCTGTGTTCGAGGGCGCTTTGGGTTCGAATACATCGATAGCCAGGCCAGGCTGAAGCAGCCGCTCCTTCGCAAAGGCAACCAGCTCGTGGAAGCCCCGTGGCTCGAAACCATGCACCAAGTGGTTGATCGGTTCTCCGATATCCAACGGAAGCATGGACCTGACTCGATTGCCGGCTTAATCACCGCTCGTTGCACGAATGAAGAACTGTATCTTTTCCAGAAACTCATGCGCGCCGGGTTTCGGACCAACCATCTTGACAGCAGCGCGCGCTACGGCCATCTCAATTTCGTTCAGGCTTCTCGGCACGCCTTGGGTCTCGGACGGAACTCAAACGACTGGGAAGATCTGACAAAGGCCAAGGCCGTGCTCCTCATCGGCTCAAACATTACGGAGACGAACCCGCTCACAGCCGTTCGCATCAAAGAAGCGATTCGTGTCTATAAAGCGCAAGTGGTGGTCATCGATTCTGCCGTCACGAACATGGCTAAGCTCGCATCCCATCCGTTCCTGATCAAGCCTGGAACGGAAGGCCTCGTGATCGACGGACTTGTGAAGGCTACCTTGGAGCTGGATCTGATCGACGAAGAGAAGGTCAAGAAACACCCGAAAGCTTTCGAGGCTTTGAAGGCCGCCGTGGCCCACATATCGTTGGAGCAGGTGGCTGTGTTTACCGGCATGTCGGTCGAATCGCTGAAAGAAATCGCGGGAATATTTGCCGAAGCCCCTCGATCCATCATTCTCTGCGCCGAAGGCATTGTCCGTCGGCCTGACGGTTATCAGAACGTCTTGAAGCTGATGGATCTCGCCTGGATTACGGGCAAGTTGGGTCAGCCAGGCTGTGGGGTGAATACGCTTACGGAAGAGCCGAATGAGCAGGGTGCCGTAGACATGGGCGTCGCGCCGGAATTTCTTCCCGGTCAGGCTTCGTTCGACGATCAAGCGTCGCGTGACCGTTTTGCCAAGGCCTGGGACGTCACCCTGCCGGCAGCTGGGTCCGGTGCGAATCTCGTCGAAATTCTCAAGCGCTGCAGGAGCGGACAGATCCGTGCCCTCTATGTGATCGGAGAAAATCCGCTCGCCACGTTGCCCGCATCAATGGAAGTCCGTGCTGCCTTGGATCGACTGGAGCTACTCGTCGTCCAGGATCCATTCCTGACCGAAACTGCTCGTATGGCTCATGCGGTGCTTCCGGCCTGTACATCCGCGGAAAAAGACGGTACCTTCACCAATCTGGAAGGCCGGGTCTTGCGGGTCCGCGAAGCCATCGATCCAATTGGTGAAAGTTTGCCGGATTGGCACATCATGACGGCACTGGCCAACGCACTGGGTTGTCAATGGGAGTATGAATCCTCAAACGATATTCAAGCCGAGATTATGAAGTTGCTTCCTGGGTACTACAATCTTGGACAGCCGCGCAAGGTCGTGCCGGCACTGGACGGCTATCTGTCAGACAGCTACGCAATCGATGCAATGGCGCGCTATCGAGTCTCTGCGCCGATAGACTCCAAGAACCAACGACCCTTCGCGTTACTGATGGGACAAACCTTGTACCATTCAGGCAAGATGTCCACAGAGGCTTCCGGGCTTATCCGAATCGCTCCCAACACGGGGCGTCTTCGGATGAGTCCCCTAGATATGGAGCGACTTGGTTTGGGTGAGGGGACGATGGCGCGTCTCACATCGGACCGAGGCTCGCTGCAATTGTCGGTGCAGTCCGATCAATCCATCGGACCACAGAGCTGCTTCTTTCCCGAGCATTTCAATGAGCCGCCGGTGAAAGACCTGATGTCGGTCCATATCGATCCGGTGACGGGAGTTCCCTCGTTCAAGCAGACACGCGTGACGATCGAAAAGGCATAAACGGAAGCAGAGAGAGCACATGCGTGTTGCCGCACTGACAAAACAGATCCTCCAAGCCGCGTTGTTCTATGAAATCTGGGACGCGATGAAGGTCACGTTCAAGCACATGTTTCACAAACCCATCACGTTCCAATATCCACGGGAGCAACGAACCCTTCCCGATACCCACCGGGGAGCGCTCGCGCTCCTACGCTATGACGACCATCAGGAGCGCTGTGTCGGTTGTGATCTTTGTGAAGCCGCCTGTCCATCGCGCTGTATCAAGGTCATCAGCTCGGAAGATGCGGAGCGTCCGCTGCAACGGTTTGCCAGCGAGTTTTATATCGACATTACCAAATGTGTGTTTTGCGGCTACTGTGTCGAGGCCTGCCCCGTCAACGCACTGGCGATGACCAAGGTGTATGAGTTCTCAACCCACGACAAACGCACCTTACTGTTCGATAAAAAACGGCTGTACGAAATCGGCGAGCGCCATCTCGAGGATGCAAAAAAATACCTGTATGCGCATAATCAGGAACAAAATGTTGAGGAAAGCAGGGAATATCGGTATTACTTCCCGCAATCGGTACTGAAGCCGACTCAACCACCACCCAAGCATCTAGGCTGAGTCGAGCGATGGTTGTCGTTTTTTTTACCTACTTCGCGCTGGCCAGTATTATTGCGGCCGGCTTGACCGTTGCCCTCAAGCATCCGGTGCATTGCGGTCTGGCCCTCCTGGCCCTCTTGGTTCATGTCTCCGGATTTTTTATCCTCCTCAACGCAGAGTTTATTTGGGCCATGCAGGTCATCGCCTATGCCGGTGCGATCCTCGTCCTGTACCTCTTCGTACTGATGCTCATGAACTTGAAGACCGACGACCGCTATTTCCACGCCTCATACCTGTACTTTTTGGCCCCAGCCGCCATCGGTTCATTGTACGTACTGTTCCTCCTGGTCCGTTCACCCTTCGGAGGCGCAAAGGGCGATGCGACGACTGTGGCGATCCTTCAGAATGGCGATACCTACGCGGTCGGGATCAAGATGTTTAGTGACTATCTATTGCAGTTCGAAATCGTCGGGGTCTTCCTGTTGGGCGCCGTCATTGGAGCGATCGTGCTGGCAAAGACCCCGAAACCGACCAACAATGAACGTAAGGCGTAAGGGATTAGGCGTGAGGGGACGAGCGACAAGAGAACAGACAAGGGTTTGCACACCTCACACCTCACATCTCGCACCTCACGGGTAACTATGGTTCCTCTCAGCGCATATGTTGCCGTCAGCGCCGTGCTTTTCATTATCGGCCTGTTGGGCGTCCTGATCAGAAGGAACTTTATTATCGTGCTGATGTCTGTCGAGATCATGTTGAATGCGGCGAACATCAACCTCGTCGCCTTTTCCTATTACCTGGAATCGATGGCGGGCCAACTGGTGGCTCTCTTTATCATTGCCATTGCAGCCGGGGAAGCGGCGATCGGACTGGCGATCATCATCGTCGTATTCCGTGGAAAGATCTCCACGAACGTGGACGAGATGAACCTCTTGAAATGGTAACGTGACCGATCTACTCATCAAACTTATTCCGTTATTCCCGTTGCTGGCCGTGATTCTGAATGGACTCGTGGGCAGACGGTATTCCCACGAGGTCGCCCACAGGCTGGCCTGGGGGTCGGTGGGGTTGTCATTTCTCTGCACGATCAGCGTATTTGTCGATATTCTGCGGACCGGCACCCCTCATGAAGTCATTGCCTATCAATGGATCTTCGGGGGTGACCTCACCATCAACCTAGCCTATCTCGTCGACCCCCTCACCTGCATCATGCTGCTCGTAGTCACGGGAGTCGGGTTCCTGATTCACGTCTACTCTGTCGGCTATATGCATGGGGAGGAGGGGTTCACGCGATTCTTCACTTACATGAACCTCTTCATGGTCTCCATGTTGCTCCTCGTCATGGGGAATAACTATGTCGTACTCTTCATCGGCTGGGAAGGAGTCGGGCTCTGTTCCTATCTCCTGATCGGCTACTACTACGACAAGGTCTCCGCCGCGAAGGCCGCCTCAAAAGCCTTTGTGGTGAACCGTATCGGCGATGCGGGCTTTCTTCTGGCTATATTCCTCATCTTCATCAATTTTAAGACGCTCGACTATACGAAGGTCTTTGCCCAAGTCAGCGAACTCTCCCCTGAGATGGCCACAGCGATTGCGCTTTGTCTGCTCGTCGGAGCAGTCGGCAAGTCGGCTCAGCTACCCCTCTACACGTGGCTCCCGGACGCGATGGAGGGTCCGACACCGGTCAGCGCGCTCATCCATGCGGCGACAATGGTAACGGCCGGGGTCTATATGATCGTCCGGAACCATGCCATTTTCGATTTATCGACGACGGCCATGACCGTCGTCGGCATCATAGGCGGACTCACGGCCCTGTTTGCCGCCACCATCGGTCTGGTGCAAACTGACATCAAGCGCGTCTTGGCCTATTCGACGGTCAGCCAACTCGGGTACATGATTCTTGGGTGCGGGATCGGAGCCTATACAGCTGCGATATTCCACCTCATGACCCATGCCTTCTTCAAGGCCCTCTTATTCCTCTCGGCAGGCTCGGTGATCCATGCGCTCTCGGGGGAGCAGGACATTCGAAAGATGGGCGGCCTCAGTTCAAAAATTCCATGGACCTACCGACTGTTTCTGGTGGGCACGATCGCCATAGCAGGTATTCCACCGCTGGCCGGCTTTTGGAGTAAAGATGAAATCCTGGCCCATGCCTTCACGCATGACCACTACCTGCTTTATGGCATGGCCGCCATCGGCGCGTTCTTGACCTCTTTCTATATGTTCCGCTTGATCTATCTGACATTTTATGGGGCATCTCGGATGGACCATCATGCGGAGGAGCATGTCCATGAGTCCTCGACGGTGATGGTCGGACCGTTAATGGCCTTAGGCGTTCTGTCCATTCTTGGCGGGTTTATGGGATTTCCCCCTGAACATGGGTGGATCCATGAATTTCTTGCGCCGGTCGCTGGTGTTGGAGAGGGGCATGACGCGAGCACCGGACTCGTGCTTACGCTCATGATGATTGCCACGGGGATTGCGTTGTTGGGCTGGGGACTTGCGCATTATTTTTATAGTGTGAACAGTTCGATGCCGGATCGCCTGGCCGCACAGTTTCAGGCAGCCTACGCGACCCTGCTCAACAAGTACTACGTCGATGAGCTGTACGATCTCATTTGGGTGGAGCCACTCAAGAAGCTAGGATATTTGCTCGATTGGTTTGACCGAAACGTCATCGATGGTCTCGTGCGTGCTGTCGCACAGCTAGCTGATTTGGCCGCGGCAGGATCGACCTGGCTGGAGAAATATGTGATCTACAGTGGCTTGAACGTGATCGGATACGGTAACCATCTTGCCGCCCGGCAATGGCGGCAACTGCAGAGTGGGATGGTGCATCATTATGCCGCCATCATTGTGGCGGGACTGTTTCTACTAGCAGTCATTATTCAACTCTTCATGCAACTCTAAAGCCTGGGTATGTTAGAAGAACTGGCGTCGGCTTTTCCAATCCTCACGTGTATTCTTTTTCTTCCCATCATCGGGGCAGCCGTCCTGTGGTTGTTTGATGATGAGGACATGATCAAGACATCCGCCCTGACGATCGCACTCTTGGAATTGGCCCTTTCCGTATTCGTACTCTTACGATTCATTCCGGACTCGGCTGCCATGCAGTTCTCCGAACATGTGCCGTGGATTCCGGCCCTCGGAATCAGTTACCACCTCGCGGTCGATGGAATCAGTGTGCTCTTCGTTGGGCTCACCGCATTCCTGACGGTCCTGATCGTCATTTATTCTTGGGATACCGTTCGACATCAACTGAAACTCTATATGATGGCGCTCCTCGCCCTCGAAACCACCACGATGGGTGTCTTTCTTTCCATCGACTTGATCCTTTTCTTTGTCTTTTGGGAACTCATGCTGATCCCCAGCTACTTTCTGATCAAACTTTGGGGCGGAGGGGCGGAGCGGCATTATGCAGCGCTGAAGTTCGTGCTTTATACCTTGCTCGGCAGCGTCTTCATGTTGGTGGGGATCGCTCTCCTGGACATCAATTTTCATCAGTGGGCGACTTTGCGCCATATGGAGCGGACCTATTCGTTTGATCTGTTGGAATTGCTCTCCGTTCCGATCCCGCTCAGCCAGCAGATCCTCATTTTTTGGCTCTTATTCCTCGGCTTTGCATTCAAGGCCCCGGTGTTCCCCTTTCACACATGGCTTGCAGACGCTCTCCTCGAAGGCCCCATTGGTATGGCGGTGGTGCTGGCTGGACTGAAGCTCGGGACGTTCGGCTTCATCCGCTTTAGCATTCCCTTGCTTCCTGACGCATCAAAAAGTCAAACCGTTGTCGCGGTGACTATGGCGCTGGGATTGGCGGCGATTCTCTATGGGGCCATCATGGCGTTGATCCAGCAAGATTTTCGACGACTCCTCGCGTTCAGCAGCATCAGCCACCTTGGATTCGTGGTGGTCGGCCTATTCGCCCTGAACTATCAGGGGCTTCAGGGCGGCCTGCTCACCATGATCAACCTGGGATTCAGCACGGCAGGTTTGTTTTTCATCGCAGGCTTTCTCCATTCCCGGCAACAGAGCACCCAATTGGGCTCCTTTGGCGGTATGGCCAAGCAGACCCCCTTGTTGGCAAGTTTTTTCTTATTCATCGGGCTGGCGTCGATTGGGTTGCCCGGCACCAATGGATTCGTTGGTGAATTCCTCATTCTCTTGGGAACCTTCAAGGCCAATTGGCTGTATGGGGGGATTGCAGTCACGGGAGTGATTTTCAGCGCGGCATATTTTCTCTGGTATTACGAACGATCGATGCTGGGACCGCTCGGCAAGACTGTCAAGAACACGATCAGCGATTTACACTTCCGTGAAGTTCTCATCGCGTCGGCTTTGTCCGTGATGATTCTCTGGATCGGCCTCTATCCCTCTCCCTTCTTGAGGATGATAAACGGATCTGTGCAGGCATTGGTGGATCGACTGGAACGGGGGACCATTGCGTCGATTGACTCCAAGCCGTTGATCACGGTGGATTAATTCGAATGACTGACTACACACTTCTGTATATCCTGTTTGCCCCCTTCGTGGGAGCTATCGCGCTGATCTTCGTCTCCAATCGGCAAGCCATGCTTGTGCGGGGCATCGCCGCTGGATCCGCCTTTGTCTCGCTTATCGCCTC
This sequence comes from Nitrospira sp. CG24E, assembly GCA_002869895.2. Lineage (GTDB taxonomy): Bacteria > Nitrospirota > Nitrospiria > Nitrospirales > Nitrospiraceae > Palsa-1315. The sequence continues at coordinate 31,883 of NEWP02000029.1, forward strand.
GCTCTATCTGTTCTACGCCTACGATCATGTGAAGGGGGGATTCCAGTTTGTCCAGAAATTCGAATGGTCTCACCAACTGGGCATTTCACTCCATCTCGGTGTGGATGGGATCGGGACTCCGCTCGTATTGGCGTCTGGCATCTTGTTGTTCGCAGGAATTTTCGTCTCCTGGCACATCAAGGATCGAACAAAGGAATTCTATATCTGGCTGCTCATCCTCGCCGCCGCCACGATCGGCGTCTTCATGTCGTTGGACCTGTTCTTTCTCTTCTTCTTCTATGAAATGTCGGTAATCCCCATGTATCTCCTGTTGGGCATGTGGGGAAGCCACACGAAAAAGTATAACGAGATGACGGATCCTGCGGGCCTCAAACAGCGGGACTCGGTCGGATTCATCTTCAACTTCGGGGCCAACAGCAAAGAATACGCCGCGATGAAACTGGTGCTCTTTCTCTCGGCCTTTGCCGTTGCGGCGCTGATGGGGATCTTGCTGATCTACAAGTTCGCGGGACTGAGCACCTTCGACATTCTGGTCCTGCGCGAACAGGCCAAGTTGATGAACATTCCGGTTTTGGGCACCACGCTGGACAAGATCATTTGGATATTGATCTTTTTCGGCTTTGCCTCGATCGCGCCACTCTGGCCGCTGCACTCCTGGTCTCCAGTCGGCCATGCGGCTGCGCCGGCTGCTACGAGTATGTTGCACGCCGGTGTGTTGATGAAGCTCGGCCATTTTTCGATCATCCGGGTGGCATTTGAGATATTGCCGGAGACGACCAGGGAGCTCATGCCTATCGCGGCTGTGCTCTGTATGTTCAGCATCGTTTATGGAGGGTTCGTGGCGTTCTTCGCCAAAGATACGAAGTACGTCATCGGGTATTCCAGTTCAAGTCACATGGGCTATGTCTTTTTGGGCATGGCTGCCTTGGACTATATCAGCTTGACCGGCGCAGTTATGTATATGTTCGCCCATGCTATGGCCACGGGGATGCTCTTTGCCATGGCCGGCTGGGTCTACGATCAAACCCATACCCGCGACATCCCTTCGCTCGGCGGACTTTCGAATCGCATGCCGTTCATATCAGGTTGTTTTGTGATTGCTTGTATGGCTTCGATCGGCGTGCCTGGCACCGTGAACTTCATCGCCGAGGTCATGATCATCGTCGGTAGTTGGAACAAGTATCCGCTTCAAGTCATCGTGGCCGTGGTCGGCATCGTCTTGACCTTGGCCTACCTGTTCAAGATGATGCGCGGACTGTTCTACGGACCCATGGACCAGAAGTACAGTCACGCGCACGATGCAGTTGCCGTAACGGATCGTCTTCCGCTCCTGATCATGATCACCGTCAGCGTCGGTTTCTTTTTCTTCCCGATGCATCTCTATAACGTGGTGCGGTCCGGTGTCGACCCCCTGATCGCAAAGATCATCCGTGTCGTGCCGGTGGCCTCTCAAGATCGTGAAACGTTAAGCGTGAAGCGTGAAGCGCAAACCAGCGGTGTGCCGAACCAACCGCAGGACGTTTTCGATCACGCTTCACGCGATACGCTTCACGCTTCACGAGGCAAAGAATGACCTTTGCGCTGACAATATCTCCCTCCGATCTTCTGCTGCTGTTACCGGAAATCCTGCTCACGCTCTGGTTGTGTCTCATCCTGATCATCGATTTTTCGTTTCCTCGGCTACGGAACGAACAATTGGCCTTTTTCAGCATCGCAGGACTCGCCGCCACTCTCGGCTGCCTGGCGTGGTTCGATATCGCCGACATTACCGGGTCTCTCTTTGGAAACATGTTTGTGCTCGACGGGATGGCCCTATTTTTTAAGATGTTCATCGTCGGATCGACGATTCTCGTCGTCCTTTCTTCCATCGATTTTATCCACCGATTTAAGTTCTTCCGAGGAGAATTTTACTTCCTGGTCGTGATGTCGGCTCTTGGGATGATGTTCATGGCTTCCGCGAACGATCTGTTGTCGGTTTTCGTCGCCCTGGAATTTTCCACCCTCGGCCTCTATGTCCTCGTGTCGTACCTTCGTGAAGACATGGCATCGAACGAAGCAGGCGTGAAGTTTTTTATCCTAGGGATCTTCGCCGCCGCTCTCCTCGCCTATGGCATTAGCTTGGTCTACGGAGAAACAGGCAAGCTGGTATTTTCCGATATGACGTCGGCACAGGCCACACCAGGATTGGCCATTGGTTTCCTCCTGATTTTTGCCGCGCTAGGATTCAAGATCGGCGCGGTGCCCTTCCATTCGTGGATTCCCGATACCTACCATGGGTCGCCCACTCCGGTGACGGCATTTCTCTCGATCGCACCAAAAGGAGCCGCGTTTGCCATCCTCCTGAGAATGTTCTTCGTCTCCTTAGCGACGTTTAAGCCGGTCTGGATCCTGCTGCTTGTGGCGACCTCAATCCTCTCCATGACCTACGGCAATATTGTGGCCATCGCCCAAAAGAATATGAAACGGCTCTTGGCCTATTCCGGTATCGCCCAGATTGGCAACGTATTGATCGGTCTCGCGACCGGGACGAAGATGGGCAGCGACGCCATGCTGTTCTATCTCCTGACCTATCTCTTCGCCAATCTCGGCGCCTTCGCCGTTGTGATTGCTGTCAGCGAAGCTATCGGCAGTGACGAAATCAACGACTATAGTGGTTTGGGACGCCGGTCGCCATTTCTCGCCTTTTCTATGTTGATCTTTCTCTTATCGCTGGCCGGGGTTCCCCCGCTGGCCGGGTTTATCGGAAAATTATATATCTTTGTTGCGGCGGTGAAAGAAGGACTCTACCTACTCATCACCGTGGGACTCATCAATGTCGTCATTTCCATGTACTACTACCTCATTGTCGTGAAGAAGATGTATGTCACCGAGCCCCATGACCGATCACCCCTGAAGGTCTCGGGCTCGATTAAAGCAGTGGTCTACGTCTGTCTTGCCGGCACGCTGGCGATCGGTATCTATCCGCAACCAGTCACCGACTGGGTGGTCTCTGCCATCATGATGTTTTCACAGTTGGCCGATCCGACCGCCTCCCTTCCAGTTCCCCCTGCCGTCGTCCCCTTCGGGGGCTAATTCCAGTTTGGACTGTTCCGGCTGTGCCAGGGAGCATTCTGCAGGATTTCCTTGCAGGGTGCTTCGGAGGAGGGTACAGTTTCACGATAGTGAATTTCACTCCCACGTGTATGCTCGCTTTAGCCTATGGAATCCGTTACGCAGGAACATCCGGTCGCGCCTGCACTCGCTCAGTCCGAGGCGGGTCACGACAGTCCAGCACCGACTCCCAAGACCGGTAGGCTCATGGAATGGTTGACCCATTGGTCGATCGAGCGGCGCGTTCTTGCTGGGTTTGGGCTCGTCTTTGCAGGCATTGTGGTCATCAGTGCTATTTCCTATAGTAATACCGCCGTCTTGATCGAGAACAGCCGGCTCGATACCAAGAGTCATGAGTTGCTACAGTTGCTCGGTTCAGTCGGAGAAGCTCTGAGCGCCGCTGAAAGTGGGCACAGGCGCTACCTTGTCACAGGCGACGAATCGTATCTCAGATCCTACCGGACCCTCGTCGAACAAATGCCTGAATACCTTCGGTATCTTAGGGGGTTGACGAATGAGGAAGCAGATCAACAGAGCCGGGTAGAGACACTCGAACGGCTCATTGCCCGCCAGTTGAAAGCAGAGGCAGACGCCATTACCCAACGTGAGAATCATGGTTACCAAGCCGTGCGTCATCTTGCACTCTCAGGCGCGGCAAAAAACGAGCTTGAACAAATTCAGCGCCTGATGACGGAACTCGACTCGGCCGAACAACGAGCGCTTGTGCTGCGAGTTGCGCAATCCGCTGGAAGCACGAAAAATACGATCGCCTTGCTTGGGCTTGGCGCCCTGATGCAATTGCTCCTCTTGGCTTCCGTCTACTTTCTGATCCATCACGACGTCACCGAGCGTCGCCGCGTCGCCACGGAATTACAGACACGTGGCGAGTTGCTCGAGGCTGCGAACAAGGAATTGGAAGCATTCAGCTATTCTGTGTCGCATGACCTGCGCGCCCCGCTCCGCCATATCGATGGCTATGCGGCGTTGCTGTCCAAATCGGCCGGCGAGGCGCTGAACGACAAAGCGCGCCGTTATCTGCAGACAATTTCTGACTCCGCGAAACAGATGGGGCAACTGATAGACGATCTGCTGGTCTTTTCCCGTATGGGACGCCAGGACATGCTGCGAACCACCGTGAACCTGGATCAACTCGTCAAGACCGTCCTTCATGATTTACGACTTGACTTGCAAGGGCGGACAATCTCCTGGACAATACAGCCGCTACCTCCTGTGTTAGGCGATCCGGCGATGCTGCGGCAAGTCTTCGTGAATTTGATTGCCAACGCCGTTAAATTTACAGCGACCAGGCCGGAAGCGGAGATCACGGTCGGCTCCACCAATGGAAGCTCCAGCGAAGTTCAGATCTTCATACGTGATAACGGCGTAGGATTCGATATGCAGTATGTCAACAAATTGTTCGGTGTCTTTCAGCGCCTCCATCGGAACGATGAGTTTGAAGGAACCGGCATCGGTCTCGCAAACGTACGTCGCATCATCCATCGGCATGGGGGGCGGACATGGGCTGAAGGGGCGCCGGACCAAGGGGCCACATTTTGCTTTTCTCTCCCACTCGCGAGGACTCTCCGATGACCACCGTCAAACCCATTCTGCTCGCAGAAGATAATCCGCGTGATGCCGAGCTTGCGCTGGCCGCCATGGAAGAACATCACATCGCCGACAAAGTGGTGGTATGCCGTGACGGAGCTGAAGTACTCGACTATCTCTACTGCCGTGGTATCTTTTCCACCAGGCAGGAGGGGAATCCCGTGGTCGTATTCCTCGACCTCAAGATGCCAAAAATCAACGGACTCGAGGTCTTACGAACGATCAAGAGCGATGTGAACCTGAAGCCGATTCCTGTTGTCATGCTCACGTCCTCGCGTGAGGAAAGCGATTTGGCCCAAAGTTATGCATTGGGGGCCAATGCCTATGTGGTGAAGCCGGTCGAGTTTCACCAATTCATTACGGCCGTCAAAGAACTCGGTGTGTTTTGGGGGGTGATCAACGAACCGCCGCCAGAAGGCTCCTAGCCGTTCAAGTTGTCTACGAACAAAGGACCTGTGAAACTCCCGCTCCACCTACTTCACCTCGAGGACGATCCGCTCGACGGAGAACTCATTGTCACCACCTTGATCGAGGGTGGAATCGATTGCCAGTCCCAACTCGTCGACACGCGACAGGCGTTTGTAACAGCTCTCAAGGAACGCCGGATGGATCTCATCCTGGCGGACTATTCGATTCCTGGCTTTGACGGTATGACGGCCCTGACCTTGGCCCGTCAGCATTGTCCCGATGTGCCATTTCTCTTCGTATCTGCCACTATCGGAGAGGAGCTGGCCATCGACGCCATGCATCACGGCGCGACGGATTATGTGCTCAAGCAGAGGCTCGGACGGTTGGTTCCCTCAGTGCAGCGTGCACTGCGCGAGCTCAATGATCGCGCCGAGCGAAGGAGGGCGGAAGAGGCTCTCCGGCAAAGCGAAGAACAGTTTCGGCAGTCCCAGAAGATGGAAGCGGTCGGCCGCTTGGCCGGAGGGATTGCGCACGATTTCAATAATCTCCTGACCGTGATCATGGGCTACAGTCAAGTCCTCTTGGCCGAACTTGGCCCGGAGCACCCTCTGTGCGGAAAGATCGAAGAAACACTGAAGGCCAGCGACAGGGCTGCGACGCTGATCCGTCAACTGCTCGCATTCAGCAGAAAACAATCGCTGGCCCCGAAAATTTTATCGCTCAATACGGCTGTCACAAGCCTTGAAAGCCTGCTGCGCCGTCTCATCGGCGAGGATATCCACTTCATCAGTAAACTGGATCCGACGAACGGACGGCTGCGAGCCGACCAATCTCAGCTTGAACAGGTCTTGGCCAACCTCGTTGTTAATGCGCGGGATGCCATGCCCAAGGGTGGAACGCTCACGATCGAAACGGCCCAGGTAGAATTGACCCGCAGCCCCGTCTATCATCTCGCCCCGTTGCTCCCGGGCCCCTATGTCCGGTTGTCTGTCAGCGACACCGGCTGCGGCATGGACCGAAAGACACAAGCCCATATATTTGAACCGTTCTTCACCACGAAGGGAGAGGGAAAAGGCACCGGCCTCGGCCTCTCGACCGTGTTTGGGATCGTCACTCAATGCGGTGGTGCGCTAGACGTCACCAGCAGAGTGGGTCATGGCACACGGTTCGATCTGTACTTTCCGAGTGTCGAAGCCGGTGTACACGTCACCACTCCAGCTCAGACGTTGGTCCAGCCTCAGAGAGGTACGGAAGCGATTTTGTTGGTCGAAGATGAACCGAGCGTCCGTACGCTCATGCGAGACGAGCTTCGGAAGCTGGGTTACCGGGTCGTAGAAGCTAAGAACGGAGTCGAAGCCTGTTTGCTGGCGACGCAACAAGCAGGATCGTTACAGCTTCTCCTCACCGATGTCGTCATGCCTGGCATGGGTGGACGGGAACTGGCACAACATCTCTCTGTCATCAAACCGGATCTACGAATCCTGTTCATATCAGGCTATATGGACGATATCGGCATGATGGCGGGACAAGAAGAGGGGATGAGCAGTTTCTTGCAAAAGCCATTTACCCCCGAGGTGCTTGCCCACGCCGTCCGTAACCTGCTCGATACAAGTCTGCCAACAGGCGGGACCGGCGCCTCTTCGTCGATACCGTCAACAACTCCACTCTGATCTGCGAGGTTTCCCTCGCAGCCGGTGCTTCTCTTTCTCGAATAGTTTGACGCTCCGTACGGACGATCTCTATACTTGATCCCGAGACATGATGGCACATGACACTAGTTTCCACCGGTCTCTTTCTCTCCCCCTTGGAGCCCGGTTTATTCTGGGCATCATGTTCGTCATATTCTGCGAAGCTTCGGCGGCGACAGCGCAGGCGCTTACGGAGGATCAACTCGGACAGGGTCTATCCATTTCCCTTTGGGGTCCTCACACCCAATGTCCCGGCGTCGCTCCCTTGGTCGCTATCGAGATCGATCCCGATCGCTATCGCTTTAGCGTGCACTATTACCAGGAAGATGGTTTTTCAGATCCGCTGGATATCCGTCAATGGCAAGAACGAACCGGTCACGATCTGGTTTTCAATGCGGGGCTCTTTCGTGAGAATTACGCCTATCTGGGGTTGCTTTATGGAAACGGGCGCTCGCTGGGGAGCAAGCGGCACCCCACTTGGCTGGGACTATTTGTGGCAGAACCGGGGGCGGATCGTTCACGCCGCGCACGGGTCTTGGACTTGACCTTTGACAGCTTTGATGAAGCGCAGCCTCCCTATCGCGAGGTTGCACAATCCCTCATGCTGCTGGACCGGACAGGAAAAATCCGTGTGCGTCAGACAGGGAAGCGCGCACATCAGACTCTCGTCGCAGAAAAAAGCGATGGGCACCTCCTCGTCCTAAAGACTACGGAAGCGGTGTCGCTCTATGCCATAGGAGAATGTCTGCGTGAGGCGTTTCCGTCCCTACGTCAGGTCATGGCTATGGACGGAGGATCCTCTTCCGACGTCGCTGTCAGCTCCTCGCTCAGACATGCCACCTCTAAAATGGCTGTGCTACACACATGGCTACCTCTCCTGGACAGTAGCTCGATAACCCACATAGGACTTCCCGCTGTAATTGGGATCAGCCCTCGTCGGGAGCAGGATAGTACTAAGACCGGCCCCAAAGGAGTTCGCTAGATATAGGCTAAGGACGTCCCGATTCAACAGGAAGGCCTGCCGCAAGCCAGGCGTTCATGCTGCCGGTGACGTTGTAGACGTGACGGTAGCCCAAATCGGCCAGCGTTTCTGCGGCAATGTTGCTGCGATGGCCGGACTGGCAGTAGACGACGATGTGGTCCTCAAATTGTGCGCTGAGCTCACGGTGGCGCGTTTTCATTTCACGGAAATCGATGTTGAAGTCGGTCCCAGGAATGAAGCCTTGCATATGTTCTTCAGGGGATCGCACATCGATCAACATAAAACCCTTCTGGGTAGGCGAAGAGACTTTGGTCAATCCAGTTCGCAGTTGTTGAACGGTCAATAGATAGGAGTGATGGGCCGATACGGCGGTCACTGTCGCGGTGAGAATAACAAACAGCCCGGCAAGGAAAATTGTGAGACGTGTATTCATAGAGGCCTCCCGGTCACAGCCATGGGACAGATGCTCGGTAGAGAACGATCTTGGTCAGTATGATAGGAGCTCAATGAAGACTTGGTCAAGCCTCGTCTGTGCGCTGGCTTTCCTCCTGGCTGGCTGCGGGGAGGGCGTGAAGCTCGTGCAGGATACAGGTGACGGAGGGGTTGTGACCTATCCATTCAAGGGTGAGCAGGGCTGGATGCTCTCATCCTTCCGGCAAGAGGCACTTGCCTTCTTGAAGGAGAAATGTGGAGGCTCCTATACGATCGTGCGGGAAGGGGAGGCAAAGGGAAGGGCGCGTCTTGCCGGTGTTGAAGGTGCCCAGGAAATTGTACAGGAGCGGCGGTGGGGCATTCAGTTTCAATGTAAATGAGCGCTGAGGGGTCCAAGTCCTAAGGCTTCAAGCCTGTTGTCGTAGAAGATCGTCGATCGTCAGAAGACTGATGAGCGATACCCCCTCCTGCTCGATGCGTGTGCGCCCGTCTTGTTCTTTTCGATCCACGATCACGAGCGCCTGATTCACGACAAGGCCGGCTTGTCGAGCTGCGGCAATCGCTTTCAGCAGGGACCCACCGCTGGTCAACACATCGTCTACGATCAACGCACGATCTCCCGGGCATATTGTTCCCTCAATTAACTTTCCCAGTCCATGGTCCTTCGCTTGCTTCCGCACGACAAAGGTCCTCCAGTCCAGGCGAGGAGTCGCTCCGTAGCAATAGTCCGAGATGGTCGTGGCAATAGAGATTGCCCCGATCTCGAGTCCTCCAAGACAATCGATTGTGATACCGGCCAATCTTGTATATGCGAGCTGGCCCACGAGCCGGCGAGACCCAGGATAGGCCATAAGTGATCGGCAATCGACATAGTAGGGACTTGTTTGACCAGACGCCAACGTGAATTTGTTGATCGGATCACATCTGAACGACTGTGTGTCATGAAATGCGCGCACGAGATCGTCTTGTATTGTCATGATAGATTACCTGTGCAAGCGGCTGAGTCCTGCTTGTTCCGCTCTGGGTGTGCTACATATAAGAAGCGGTAGTTCATAGACCCTGTTCTCTCTTTCACGCCTGTTGAAAAGACTCCATCACACGAGGCCATTAGTAGAAAGAGTCTTTACGAGATGGCAGGAACAAAAAATCTTCGACTCCAAGAAAATATGCTATTCCTTCCGGCCCTGTTTCGATCGGTCCCAGACCATCCCGGTCTGTTCTTTAGAGCTAAAACCCAGCTTTTCGTAAAAGCCAGGCATGCGGGTACAGAGCCAGAATAGTTCAACTTTCTTGAGACGAGGGTGGGTCAAGATGCGGTGGACGATATGGGTTCCGATCCCCTGTCCCTGGTAGGACTTTTCGACGATGACGTCCCAGATAGTCGCCCGGTAGACATAGTCCGTTAAAACCCGTCCAAATCCGATCAGCAGGTCACTATCCCAGGCCGTGATGGCTACGTCGGTATGGCGCAACATTTCACGTGCATCTTCAAGCGTCCTTCCTTTAGCCCAAGGCGCTTGCTGGTAGAGGCGGACGAGCTTGGCTGGGTCGAGGTCATTCTTTTCGGCAAAGGTAATGGCGGGCTTGAGGGTTGGGGGCATCTTGTACTAGATTATCTCCTAGTTGCAGCAACTACGATCACGTGAGTGTACGAGGAACAACATGGCAACGCAAGTACGAACCTGCCCTATGTGCAAGCAACTGATGTGGCTGAAGGAAGAGCAGTACGAACAGTTGGACAGTGAAACCATCCGTGGACGATGCCCTCGATGCGGATCGACAGTTCGTTTCAAGCTCGTATCTCAAGGTGAAAATTCGTCCGGCCCAAAGATGGGACACTGAACTGGACATGTTGAGTGATGAATGTTCAATGATGAATTGATGCCTTTTGCTTCATTCAAAATTTAGCATTCGCCATTCAACATTTTCCGGTTAGAGTCCCCGCCCTGCGCCATCCAGCTCCGGCTTGTTGCCAGGTAGAATCCTATTCAGTACGGATCGATACTCGGCCGTGCGTTTTTCATCAATCCGACCGACGTCGATTTCTTTATCTCGCTGCATCCGTTCCAGATGGTCGAGCACCGAAAGGAGCGGATGGACGGAGCCGAGTAATCGGCCAACCTCGAAGGCTTCCAGGGATTCCACGAATAATTCATTCAGTGTTTTATAGAGAGTGACAGCACTCTGACTCCGGAACCGCGAGACAATCTGCTCGTACTCCTCGACCGCCTCAAGTGTTGGTTTCACACCGGTGGGCATCACCGACAAATGCACGATGGGCGGCAATTTGGCCGCATAGTTCTTCAGCTGCGCAACCAATCCACCCATCGCGTCCAGAACGTCTGCCGTCTGCATGAACTCATCCTTCGAGGCGGCATGGCCTCAGCCACGTTGAGAGATGTATTAAGACGTACTGGCAATGCGAGGAGGCGTGAGTCCAGCAAGAGACTGAACGATCTGTTCCATATCGGACGGAAAAGGCTTCGTATATTCCCGAAACTCACCATTGGAGGGATGGTGAAATCCTAGAGTCCTCGCATGCAACATCACGCGTGGGATCTCGACACCCTCTACCGCGCAGACCTTCTTTCCTCCATAGGTCTGATCTCCAAGTATCGGATGGCCCAGCGATGTCAGGTGGACGCGAAGCTGGTGAGTCCGGCCTGTGCGTGGGTACAACAACACATGGGCGGCCAGTTTGCCGAAACGATGGTCGACCTTGTATTCGGTGACAGATTCCTTGGGTCGCGCCGTGTGGGCAGAGAACATTTTTCGTTCCTTCCTGTCGCGGCCAATCGCCAGCTCGATCAACCCATGTCCCTTTTTTGGCACGCCCAAGATCAGGGCCTCATAGACCCGTGTGATCGTATGATGTTTGAACTGAGACGACAGAGCGCGATGAGCCTCGTCTGTCTTGGCGATCACCATCACGCCGGATGTATCCTTGTCCAAGCGATGAACCAGTCCCGGACGTTCTTTCCCCCCAATGGTCGACATCGTACCGCCGGAGGTCTGAAAATGATGGAGGAGAGCATTCACCAATGTGCCGGCCCAATGGCCTGGCGCAGGATGGACCACCAGGCCAGCCGGTTTGTTTAAGAGCAGTAATACATCGTCTTCGAAGAGTATCTCGAGTGGGATCGACTCGCCTCTGAGTTCCAGCGGTTCCGCTTTTGGAATGTCAAAAGCAATTGTATCGCCAGGCCTGATCTTGTAGCTCGGCTTGACCGCCTGACCATTGATCCGCACACGCCCCTGCTCAATCAACCGTTGCAAGGCCGACCGCGATAACTTGGGCTCACGATTGACCAGGAAGACATCCAGTCGTTTCGGAAGCTCGCCGGCCGTTACAACAAACTCAGTCACCATAGATGGATTACTTTCATCGGCAGGTTGGATCCACGCTACTGTAGTGCGAGGCTCCATTGCAATCGGGAGAAGCCTGCTCGGTGTCCAAAGGATGGCTAGTCACTCCTTCCTACCCTTCTCAAACTGTTCGTAGGGCAAACAGGATTGGGTAGTCCGGCTGCCCGGATGATTCTGCAATCGTGGACCGGGTTTCTTGGTTTTATGAATGATCCGAGAGAGATGTCAGTGGCTGGTCTTGCTGGCGCGTTCAGCGATCTTCTTGCGGAGGCGAGCTTTTTCGAGACTGATCTCGGCTTCTTTGACTTCTGACGGCAAGCCCCCGGCTTTCAGGCGCTGTTCGGCCTTCTCCACCGCAGCTTGTGCCCGACCGACATCGATATCTTCGGCTTTCTCGGCGACCTCAGCCATGACCGTGACTTTTGTCGGGGTGACTTCTGCGTATCCCCAGAGGATCGCCATGTGGTTGGTTACACCCTCGATGCGATAACGAAGCTCACCGATGCGCAACGTGGTTAGGAAATGACAATGTCCCGGCAACACACCGAACTCACCCTCTGAGCCAGGGGCGATCACCTCATCCACCTGCTGGCTCAAGAGCAGCTTTTCCGGTGTCACAACCTCGAGCAATATCTTTCCCGCCATATTCTTCCTACTTCCTTACGTGCACCAGACGGTCTAACTAAGTCGGCGGGTGCTCTTTTGCTCGCGCAACGCGCGGCCTCAGAAGGCCCTCGTGGACGCGCGCAAGTCTGAGCAACCCGCCGACTTAGACCGTCACCCCCATCTTTTCCGCCTTCGCAATCACTTCCTCGATCGGGCCGACCATGTAGAAGGCCTGTTCCGGGAGGTGGTCGTATTTGCCGTCGAGAATTTCCTTGAAGCTTCGCACTGTGTCTTTGAGCTTCACATACTTCCCTGGCGATCCAGTGAACGCTTCGGCGACGTGGAACGGCTGCGACAGGAAGCGCTGGATCTTCCGCGCTCTGGCAACCGCCATCTTGTCGTCTTCCGACAATTCATCCATACCGAGAATGGCGATAATATCTTGAAGATCTTTATACCGTTGCAACACAGACTGGACTCCCCGGGCTACTTTGTAATGGTCCTCTCCAATGACCTGCGGATCGAGAATGCGTGATGTGGAGTCGAGCGGATCAACGGCTGGATAGATACCCAACTCAGCCAACTGACGAGACAATACGGTGGTCGCGTCCAAGTGGGCGAACGCCGTCGCCGGCGCCGGGTCTGTCAAGTCGTCAGCCGGCACATAGATCGCTTGCACCGAGGTGATCGATCCTCGCTTGGTGGAGGTGATGCGTTCCTGTAATTGTCCCATTTCGGTCGAGAGGGTGGGTTGATAGCCGACGGCGGACGGCATACGGCCGAGCAAGGCGGACACTTCCGACCCTGCCTGGGTAAATCGGAAGATATTATCTACGAAGAGCAGCACATCCTGGTTTTCTTCGTCGCGGAAATATTCGGCCACGGCCAGCCCGGTCAAGGCGACGCGCAGACGGGCGCCAGGCGGCTCGTTCATCTGGCCATAGACCAGCGCGACTTTCGACTTGGTGAAGTCTTTGGGGTCGATGACCTTCGATTCCTGCATTTCATGCCAGAGGTCGTTGCCTTCACGAGTCCGCTCCCCGACGCCGGCGAACACCGAGAAACCACCGTGGTGCAAGGCGATGTTGTTGATGAGCTCCATGATGATGACGGTCTTGCCGACTCCGGCGCCGCCGAAGAGGCCGACTTTGCCGCCCTTGCTGTAGGGCTCGAGAAGATCGACGACCTTGATGCCGGTTTCGAGGACTTCGGTCTTCGTATCCTGATCTTCAAGCCTCGGCGCAGGACGGTGAATGGCGTAGGCTTTTGTCGTATTGATGGGACCCATTTCGTCGACCGGTTCGCCCAACACATTGATCAACCGTCCCAACGTCTCTCGGCCGACCGGCACAGAGATCGGCGCCGCCGTATCATGCACGTCCATCCCGCGTGTCAGACCGTCGGTCGTGGACATCGCGATGCTGCGGACGCGATTTTCACCAAGGTGCAGTGCCACTTCAAGGGTGATGCGGATCGCCGGCGTACCGGCGGCCTTGTTCTCTTCTTGAATCACTTTGAGGGCGTTGTAAATATTCGGCAGTTGTCCGGGAGGAAACTCCACATCGACTACCGGTCCGATGACCTGAATGACTTTGCCTGTTGCAGTCGCCACGGGATGCTCCTTTGTCTAGAGTACTGAGTGCTCGGTGTTGAATCCTGAGTCCTGTGCTCAGCGCCGTTTTCTCATTTCAGCGCTTCGGCGCCGCCGACAATATCCATCAGCTCTTTGGTGATGGCGGTTTGGCGGGTCTTGTTGTAATGCAAGGTCACTTTCTTGATCAGTTGTCCTGCGTTCCTCGTCGCGCCGTCCATTGCCGCCATCCGTGCGCCATGTTCTGCTGCGGCTGATTCCAACAGAATGCGGAAGGTCTGAGTCTGGAAATGTTTCGGAATGAAGACGTTCAAAAGAGCGGCTTCGTCCGGTTCATAGAGGTAGCTGCCACCGGTCGTACCTTTGGCCTGCGCCGTCCCAAACTCGGCTGCGGCGTCGACGGGGAACAGTTTTTCCACAATGACACGCTGTTGTATGGCAGACTTGAACTCGTTATACACGATGTAGAGTTCATCAAAGGTGCCCTTGGCGAAGTTATCGGTCAGATCGCCGCCGATATCGATGGCATGTTCAAATGTGAGCTTGTCGAAGATGCCGGTCCATTCTTGTCTGATCGGCCAGGTGCGGCGACGAAAATAGTCTCGGCCTTTGCGCCCTACGATGCTCAAATTTACCTGTAATCCACGTGCCTCGCATTCCCGTACGAATTCCGAGGTCTTCCGCACGATATTGCCGTTAAAGCCGCCGCACAGCCCGCGATCACTCGTGACGACGAGCACTTCGACCTTCTTTCCCTCACGTTTCTGCAGCAGGGGATGCAAGGAACGGTTCACGCGCCGACTCAGATTGCTGAGGACATCCCGCATCTTGAGGGCGTAGGGACGTGCCGCCAGAATACGGTCCTGCGACCGTTTGAGTTTGGCCGCTGCCACCATCTTCATGGCCTTGGTGATCTTTTGTGTATTTTTAAACGCCGAAATTTTACGGCGTAGACTCTGTAAGCTCGGCATCTTTTGGATTTCTTGGCTATTAGTTATACGGCTTCAGCCATCAGCTCTTCAACGACGGTTACTTCACTCCGTACCCCATCTTTTGTTTAAAAGTCGTAATCATCTCTTTCAGTCTACTGGCAACCTTCTCATCGATTTTTCCGATGCTCGCAATTTCCTTCTTCAGGTCTGGATGGTTCTGTTGCACATAGTGCAGGAGGTCGGCTTCAAACTGTTGCACCTTATCGACCGGAACATCGTCTAGGTATCCATTGACCCCGGCATAAATGGACAACACTTGATCGGCGACCGGCATAGGCTTGTATTGACCCTGCTTAAGCAACTCGACCATTCGAACGCCGCGCGCAAGCTGCATCTGCGTCGCTTTGTCGAGCTCGCTGCCGAATTGTGCGAATGCCGCCATTTCCCGATATTGTGCGAGGTCGAGCCGAAGGGTGCCAGCTACCTGCTTCATGGTCTTGATCTGGGCTGAGCCTCCGACGCGGGAGACCGACAGACCGACGTTAATGGCTGGACGAATACCGGAGTAGAATAGGTCGCTACCGAGATAGATCTGTCCGTCTGTAATTGAAATGACGTTGGTCGGAATATAGGCGGATACGTCGCCGGCTTGCGTTTCGATGATCGGCAGCGCGGTGAGGCTTCCCCCGCCCAGCTTGTCGCTTAGCTTGGCCGCACGTTCCAATAATCGGGAGTGCAGATAGAACACGTCTCCCGGATAGGCCTCGCGACCCGGAGGACGACGAAGCAAGAGAGACAACTGGCGGTAGGCCACGGCGTGCTTGGAGAGATCGTCGTAGACGATCAACGCATGTTTCCCGTTATCTCGGAAGTATTCGCCGATGGCGGCGCCGGCAAAGGGCGCGAGATACTGCATGGGCGCCGCATCGCTCGCGCTGGCCGCGACCACGATGCTGTAATCCATCGCGTGGCTCTCCTCAAGCGTCTTGACGACGCGTGCCACGGTTGACCGTTTCTGGCCGATGGCGACGTAGATACAAAAGACGCCGAGACCCTTTTGATTGATAATCGTATCGACGGCAATGGCTGTCTTACCGGTCTGCCGGTCTCCGATGATCAACTCACGCTGGCCGCGACCGATGGGGATCATCGCGTCGATGGCCTTGATGCCGGTTTGCAATGGCTCGCGCACCGACTGGCGGGTATTCACGCCTGGCGCCACGACTTCAATACGGGAAGAGAGCGACGATTTGATCGGACCCTTTCCATCGATAGGCTGGCCGATCGCGTTCACCACACGACCGATCAAGGCTTCGCCGACCGGAATTTCTGCAATACGTCCCGTGCGTTTGACCGGATCGCCTTCCTTGACTCCAACGTCATCGCCCATAAGGACGGCGCCGACGTTATCTTCCTCAAGATTCAGCGCGATCCCATAGAGCCCACCGGGGAACTCCAGCATTTCGCCGGCCATGGCACCGTCGAGGCCATAGACCTTGGCAATCCCGTCTCCGACCTGGATGACCGACCCGGTTTCCTTGACGTCGACCTGTTTGTCGAAGCCTTTGATTTTTTCCTTGATGATCGAACTAATTTCGTCTGCCTTGATCTGCATGTCTACTCCTTCGTCAACAAACTCTGCATGGCTTGTAACCGGCCCAGTACGGTACTATCGACTACAGTGCTGCCGAGACGGATCTGGAGGCCGGCGATATAGCGGGCATCCGTGTGAAAAGTAACTTCGACTTGGCGCTTGAGCACGTTGCGCAAGCGATTGCTGATTTGATCTTGCTCGCCTGGGGGTATAGCCGTTGCTGAGAAGACGATGACCGGCTGAGTACCTTTTGCCGCATCGACAAGTTTCGCAAAGGCCTCGGCAATTTCAGGAAGAAAGCCGACGCGATTTTTTTTCACTAACTGTCCGAGAAAGGCTTTTCCAGCTGGAGGACTACCCAAGAGCGAACCGAGCTCTGCAAGGACAGCTATTTTGTCTTCGGCGCCATACACTGGCGAGGCCACGACGTGGCGCAACTCCGTGGAGTCTTTGATTAATTGCCCCAACCTAGTTAAGGCTGTGCGGGCTGATTCGATTGTGGATGTATCGAGTAGCTCAAACAACGCCTGTGCGTAACGTCGCGCCACTGCTGTCTTGATCACTATAGCGGTCCGTTCGTTCTTTTTAGATAATGGGGTAAGCCTTCGTGGCTCGCACGAAAAGCGGCGCGATAAGCTAGCATTGGCAGAGGAGAACTGTCAATACGACGGCAGGCATCGCGAGGGCTTAGAAGGATTGGATAATGCCGCCGCCGAGGACGCGATCGTCTCTATAGAGGACCGCGGACTGTCCTGGACTCAAGGCGCGTTGTGGCTCGTGGAAGAAAATGCGAAGGGCGCACTCTGAAAGAGGTTGGAGGGTTGCAGGCATGGCGGGTGTGGCGTAACGGACCTTGACCATGACCTCTGTTGAGGCAGCGAGCAGTGAGGAGTCGAAGAGATTCAGATCTGAGAGGCCACACTCACTGCGACGTAGTGATTCCTCTGCGCCAAGGACGACCCTATTGGTGGTCGGTTGTACTTGCTGTACATAGAGTCTGCGGCCAGTCGCGATACCGAGACCTCGTCGTTGGCCCGGGGTATAAAAAGCGATTCCCTCATGGTCGCCTAAATATCGGCCTTCAGGGTCCACGAATGCCCCTGGTTTTTTGGCAGCGGGCGCTTCCCTCTCGATGAAGGTTCGATAATCGCCGTGGCTCACGAAGCAGATTTCTTGGCTTTCCTTCAATTCGTCTGGTGGAAGTCCCAGGGCTTCCGCTTCTTTCCACACTTCCGTCTTCTGCATGTCCCCTACAGGAAAGAGAAGACGAGCCAGCCATGATTGGCGTAGACGATAGAGGAAGTAGCTTTGATCTTTCTTGGAATCGGCCGCTCGATGAAGGGTCGGTAACCCTTGGGATTTCCCGAGGCGAACATAGTGGCCTGTGGCGACGAAATCGATCCCGCGAGTGTCCGCAAGTTCGATGAGGCCACGCAGTTTGACTCGTTCATTGCACCGGACGCAGGGATTGGGCGTTGTGCCTTCGAGATAGCCGGCAATGAAGTCGTCGATGACCCCGGCGCGGAAGGTTTCTCTGGTGTCGACTACCTCATGCGGGATCTTGAGGGTCTGCGCGACATACCGTGCAATGCCGACCTTGCAGCACCCACGCTCTTCCCAACGCTTCGAAGGCGCGACCGTTTCGTCTTCGTGCTCCCATACCTGAAGGGTCACGCCATGAACGTCGTAGCCCTGGCGAACCAGAAGCGCTGCTGCGACAGAGCTATCCACTCCACCGCTCATACCGAGAAGAACCGTAGGACGAGTCATACAGTCGCTATTGTACTGAAGGAGAGAGAGAAAGGGCTAGAGGGTTGAATGGGTTGCGGTGATAGAGCTCTCCATATCACCACCGATGCCTAGCAAGACCGCAGGCTGAACCATACAGTGCTGCCGGGCAGTGGAGATAGGAAAGGGACTAGTAGACTGTTACGTAAGGCTAATGGGCAGACGCAACGAGCCCGGGAGAAACATCGAGCGTGAGCGAACGTTCGTTGCTCCAGTGATGTGGTCCCATGTCGCACATGCCATGGAAATGCGAACCTTCTTCGATCGCAATGACCGGGGTCCGGATATCGCCTACGAGGACACCGGGCTTTAGTATGTGTATCTTTTCAAGGGCAGTGACGGTGCCATTTATTTTGCCGCTATTCATGACGATTCCAGCGGAGACGATGCCCTCGATGACCGCATGCTCTCCGACGATTAATGTTCCGGTTGTATGGATCTCGCCCTCGACGCGTCCATCAACTCGAAGGGTGCCGTCAAGACTGACGATACCTCTGAACTCTGCGCCTTTGCCGAGAAGGGTAAAATGCTCACCGTTCTGCTCAACTTGCTGGCCCCGTTCTTTTGTTCCCCACATGATTGCCATGATTGCCTCCTAAGGTTCCTCTCCCCACATGTATAGCCATGACCATACAATGAATGACTAATATAAATACCTACATATTAATATCTCCCTAGCCATTGACTCGCTTCAGGCCCGGGGGCATGATCATTCCGACGGGATGGAGAGAGACCTCCCTCGGAAGTTCGCGCACGCCATGAGCCATTTCAAGCGCGCCGTTAAATAGCACTCCATCTTCCATTGAAAGGACCGGCGTCTTCACGCTCCCATTCAACACGGCCGGGGCTCGGAGCTTTACACACTCCTTTGCAATGACATCCCCGGTGATCTTTCCTTTACACACGACGGTTCCTGCAGTAATTTTTGCCTGGATGACAGCCTCCTCACCAATTAGTAGGACGCCGTCTGTATGAATTTCCCCGTCGAGAAATCCATCAATTCTCACCGTGCCACTGTAGGAAATCGTGCCTTTGAATTCGACTCCCTTTCCTACAAAGGCACTAATATCCCCAGCCCCTTCGGCAATCGTTGAGTTGGCGGTAACCATAATGACCTCTTCGCCTTTCTGCTCGCTAGAGCTATTCTCTTCTTTTTTGTCTTGTCCCCACATGAACGCGTCTCCTCGAATTAGTGACTCCGCAATGTCGGCACAGTTGTGGTGTTACTTAGGAGAAGTAGTCGATCAGAATGGGCATAGTCTCGAATACGTAGAAGCAACAATTATGCCTCTAGCTATTACGACTTTTTCGAGATCGAAATGGACGAGGGTTTAATTCAGAAGTGTCTCGAGAATTCCGTCGAGCTCAGGAGGAGAAAAGTAGTGAATGACAATTTTTCCGCCACGCCTCCCTTTTTGAATGATCACTTTAGTGCCTAATCGTTTTTGCAATCGCTCCTCAACGTCCGACCAAGGCGTTTGTCGTAACTCCTTTGTCCCTCGCTTCTTTGCGACTGGCGAGGATTCTATGATTTTCTCCGTTTCTCTTACAGACAAAGATTTTGAAACGACGAGTTGGGCGATTCTCAGCTGCTCGCTCTGCCCAGAAAGACCGAGAATAACTTTCGCGTGCCCCATGGAGAGCTGATTTGTTTCAATCAGCTGCTGAACCTCTAAAGGAAAATTAATAAGACGCACGACATTGGCGATCGATGATCGTTCACAACCAACTCGCTGCGCAATTATGTCCTGAGTCAGTCCAAATTCGTTCATCATTCGATGATAGGACCTAGCCATTTCCATGGGATTCAGGTCTGCTCGCTGAAGATTTTCTACCAAAGCCAGAACGACAGATTCTTCATCTCCACAATTGCGGATGACGGCTTGAATCGTTTCCAGTCCTGCTTGTTTTGCAGCCCGCCACCGGCGTTCACCAGAAATGAGTTCGTAGATGCCATCACCTTTGCGTCGCACCAAGATTGGTTGCAATAATCCACTTTGCTTTAAAGAAGCAGTGAGCTCTGCCAGTTCTTCAGGGGAAAACGTCTGTCTCGGTTGATATCGACTCGGGACAATCGAATCGACCAATAGATGTTGAACTTCAGGCAATTCAGGCATAGATACAGGCCTGACCGAAGGGAGTAAGGCATCGAGCCCTCTACCGAGCGCTTTTTTCTCCATGGCTCACAAACTCCTTCGCTAGCGATAAGTAGGCTTGAGATCCTGCCGATGCGACATTGTATAACATAGCCGGACGTCCATAACTTGGGGCTTCGGCGAGTGTCACATTACGAGGGATCACGGTACTGTAGACAATGTCTTTGAAATATTCACGAACTTGCGCAGACACTTGACGCGCTAACGTATTCCTCGCGTCAAACATTGTCAAGACGATCCCTTCCAACTGGAGTTCCTGATTGAAGGATTGACGAACTCTATCGATGTTTCCAACCAAGCGGCTTAACCCTTCCATCGCGTAGTATTCACATTGAACCGGGACCAAAATACTACGAGATGCAACAAGTGCATTCACAGTGAGAATCCCTAAGGTAGGAGGACAGTCGAGGAAAATGACATCGAATAACTGATCGACATCTCGCAGAAAATTCCGAAGCAGCTTTTCTCGCTCTTCCACATTCACTAGCTCTATCTCTGCCCCAGACAAGTCAGCATTTGCCGGCAAAAGCGACAAACCGTTCACTTCTGTTGTTCGCACAGCGTCATGAAATTTAACATAATTAATCAAACAGTTATAAACTGTTGTCTGTAAGGATCGTGGATCGATGCCTAACCCGCTCGTGGCATTTCCTTGTGGATCCATATCCACAAGTAAAACCCGCTTGCCAAGGAGTGCGACACCAGCGGCAAGATTTACGGCGGTTGTAGTTTTCCCTACACCACCCTTCTGATTTGCAATTGCTACAATCTTTGCCATTACTCTTCTTTACAATCTATTGAGGATGTTCCACGTGGAACATTCAATTACATCATTGTTTAGAAACTAGGAATTTTTCTCAATGACTGTTACGACTCTCTTGCCAAATCCTTGCGGGAGACTGTGAGATATTTCATTGACAAGATGAAAGTCTTCCCCGATCTCTTCTTTATTAATAGGCTCGGTTCTATACAAAACAACTTGGCCTTTTGACGTCAGAAGTAATTGAATATGTCCATGTATTTGTCTATATTTCAATGCTCTTACCACAACTGTATCAATAGAGTGCCGGTCAGGCCATTTGGCATATTGCTCGATAGTGCCATTAAATGTTGAGATATCGCAAAGCTTCAACAGCCCTATCACTGAGTTGAGGAAAGAGCATTTCTTCTGAACCGGCTCTGCCAGGATCATATTTATATCAGGCTTCATGATTTTCAGTGGAATGCCAGGAAATCCTCCACCTGAGCCGACATCGAGCACCGAGCAATTTTTAGGAAAATTTGTCGTGACAAGTGCGAGGAGAGAATCGACGAAGTGTTTGATAATAATTTCATGAGGATCGGTGATCGACGTCAGATTAACCGTCTTATTCCATTCAATGAGGTGGTTGAGATATCGGAGAAACTGCTCTGTCTGTGCCTCTTCTATTACAAGCCCGAGCTCACTTATAGAACTAACCGCGAATTTTCGTAATTCTATATTATGTTCCACGTGGAACAATTACGTGAATCAGAATATGAGGTCAAGACATTCCGAGATGAATAGCGAAAATATTCTGTAGCTAGCTTAAGGCAATGCTTGCAGAATGCTATCTCGACCTGATTCGCCTCTATTTTTTTCCAGTGCTATAAGGAGCAGAGAAATAGCTGCTGGTGTGACTCCTGAAATTCTTGACGCCTGACCAATAGATTCAGGTCGAACCATTTTTAATTTTTCTAGGGCCTCGCGTGAAAAACCAGGAGTCTCATCATAATTGAATGTTACAGGAATGGGTTTAGTCTCAAGTCTTTTGAATCGCTTTATCTGTTGGAGTTGGCGCTTGATATAGCCTGAATACTTAACTTGCAATTCTATCTCATCAGCAGTTTCAATATCTTGAACCGCACTCACTTCAAGGGCTTCCAGTAACGTGTTATAGCTCGTCCCTTGCCGTCGTAAAAGCTGAGCCACGGTGTGTGGGCCGGAGATTTCCTCAATCTGAATCTTTGCCAAACGCTGACGAACAGCATCGGTTATTCTTGGTCGAAGCTCTTCGAGGCGCACCATTTCAGACTCGATGGTTTTTTGTTTTCTTTGAAACCTTAGGTAGATCTCGTCGGAGATCAGACCAACTTGCCGTCCAGTATCAGTTAAGCGAAGATCGGCATTCCCATGGCGCAACAATAGGCGGTATTCTGCACGTGATGTAAACATGCGGTAGGGTTCACGAGCATCTTTTGTAATGAGATCATCTATTAACACTCCAATATAGGCCTGAGATCTGTCCAACACCAACGGCAATTCACCTCGAATTTTTAAAACTGCATTTATCCCAGCCATCAGACCCTGAGCTGCTGCTTCCTCATATCCTGAGGTCCCATTGATCTGTCCTGCATGGTACAGACCGGCCAGAATTTTTGTTTCCAATGTTTGATGCAATTGCCGTGGGGGGAAGTAATCGTACTCAATCGCATATCCAGGCTTGAGCATGGTGGCTTGCGCTAATCCTGGAATTGTTTTCAAGATCGCTGCCTGCACATCGACCGGTAGGCTGGTGGAAATTCCATTCGGATAAAACTCGCGACTATCCAACCCCTCCGGCTCAATAAAGATCTGGTGGCGTTCCCTTTCCGAGAAACGTACGACTTTATCTTCTATCGACGGACAGTACCTCGGTCCCACTGACTCTATGATGCCGCTGTAGAGCGGAGACCGATCCAGATTCCGCTGAATTAACTCATGTGTCTCGCGATTGGTGTGAGTCAAATGACAGGGGAGCTGTCGATTCTCAATCCGGTCGGTTCGATATGAAAATGGCGGCGGTGGATCGTCGCCTGGCTGCGGAATCATGACAGAAAAATCGATGGTCGTTCCATCCAGACGAGGAGGTGTGCCGGTTTTGAGCCGGCCCAGTTCGAACCCCAGGTCGCGCATACAATCGGATAGGTGTTCGGCGGACGCCTCTCCGGCCCGTCCCGCAGGAAAATGATTCAAACCTATATGGATAAGTCCCTTAAGGAATGTACCCGATGTCAGGATAACAGCCTTCGCCCGAATGTGATCGCCGCTACCAGTCACCACGCCTGTCACTGCGCCGCACTGCGTGAGTATGCGATCGACCGTCCCCTCGACGACCGTGAGGCCCGACTGCCCGCTCAGCGTGCGTTGCATGGCCTCTCGGTACAGTTTCTTATCGCATTGGACGCGGAGGGCTCGAACCGCCGGGCCTTTACTCGTATTGATAAAGCGGAACTGAATGCCGGATTGATCGGTGTTCCGTGCCATTTCCCCGCCCAGCGCATCGATTTCTTTAACCAGATGGCCCTTCGCGATTCCACCGACCGCAGGATTGCAGGACATCTGCGCGATGCGATCACGATCCATCGTGAGCAGCAAGGTACGGGCTCCCATGCGCGATGCAGCCAAAGCGGCCTCACAGCCTGCATGGCCTCCTCCCACTACAATGACGTCGACGACCTGCCCCATGTCCACCCTGTTCTTACTTGCCGATACAGAATTCCGAAAAGATCTGACCTAGAATCTCGTCGGTCGTAATGGCGCCTGTAATTTCTCCAAGTGCGTCGGCTGCGGCGCGCACATCGATCGAGATGAGTTCTCCGGCCATCCCAGATTGCACAGACTCAAGAGCCTGACCCAATGATTCTGCGGCTCGGCGCAACGCATCACGATGCCGTACGTTGGTTACCATAACACTCGCGGCTGCATCAAAACAGCCGGAAACCAGCTGAGCGCGAAGAGCAGCTTTCACTGCTTCAATGCCCAGCCCCGTCTTTGCCGAAACCGCATAGGTCGGATAGCCCGCAAGCGTAGAATCTCTGGGCAGAGTGTCGGCAAGGTCTGCTTTATTCAGCAGTACCATGTGTTTGCGATCCCTGACAACGGACAAGAGCAACCGGTCATCGTACGTGATGGGCACCGTCCCATCCAGTACCACTAACAGGAGATCCGCCTCTCCTTGTGCGGCTCGTGCCCGTTTGATCCCCTCCTGCTCGACGAGATCGTCTGTGTCTCTCATTCCTGCCGTGTCGATCAAACGGATCATCACCCCATCAAGATCGATGGACTCCTCGATCACATCCCTTGTCGTTCCAGGGATTGCGGTCACAATCGCCCGTTCTTCTTTGAGGAAACAGTTCAATAGGCTGGATTTGCCGACGTTCGGACGGCCAAGGATAACGATGCGAGCCCCTTCCCGTAAGATTCGCCCTTCCTGCGCCGTCGCTTCCAGTTTCTGAACCACCGCCCAGGCCTCTGTGACAATCCGCATCAGTTCATCGCGTTGCAGAAAGGAAATGTCTTCGCCGACAAAATCGATCCCTGCTTCCACATGGGCCAATACTGTCAGGAGAGCAGTCCGGGCCTGCTCGATCTCGCGAGCGAGATCGCCTCGTAGCTGACGTTGAGCAACGAGTAGTCCGGCAGATGATGTTGCCCTGATTGTATCCAGAACTGCTTCTGCCTGGGACAGATCGAGTCGTCCATTGAGGAAAGCACGTTTCGTAAACTCGCCTGGCTCCGCCATCCGGGCGCCGGATTCTATGCAAACCCTACAGACCATCCCAAGAACCAAGGCCCCCCCGTGCGACTGAATCTCCACCACATCCTCAGCCGTAAACGACCGCGGAGCTTTCATGTAGACCACAAGAGCTTCGTCGAGCAGATCCGATTGAAATAAGCCTTGATGAACGGCTCCGCCATCTTCCTGCTTTTTCGGAGGAGGAATGACAAGATCCGCAAGATGCAGTGTATGTGAGGCTACCGAGGAAAGGGGATTACCAGACCGCAATCGAACGACGTTGGAAGCTACGATGAGCGAGTGAGAGCCGCTCAGGCGAACGATCCCAATGCCTCCTTCCCCTATGGGGGTAGCGATCGCGCAGATCGTGTCGTCGAGTCCTCCTTGCATAATGCCTCTTCCCTCGCAGCCTCAGAGTAAAGGCTACAGACGAAATTCACCGCACGGCATCGCTAGGGCTCTGCTCCGATAAGCAAGCGAGACAGGCTGGATCAGCGCGGCCCCTGGCAGACTATTGAACCAAGAGGGTCTAAGCGTTTGTGCCGCTGCTCTGCTCGGCCCTTGCCGAGATGAGCGCTTTATCGTGCAGGAGAAATCGATCCGTGACTAATTGCTGGGTGATAGTCAGGATATTATTCGTCATCCAATACAAGACCAGGCCCGCAGGGAAATTGATGAACAGGAATGTCATGCCTATCGGAAGGACTAACATGATCTTTGCCTGTGTCGGATCCATCGTGTTGGGGGTGATTTTCTGCTGGATGAACATCGTCACCCCCATGAGAATAGGAAACACATAGAAGGGATCCTGGATCGATAAATCGGTCACCCATAACATGAACGGGGCTTGGCGCAAATCAATCGACATGTACAGGACATTGAACAGGGCTATAAAGACCGGCATCTGCAAGAACATCGGGAGAATACTTCCCAGAGGATTCACCTTCTGATCCCGATACAGTTTCATCAGCTCTTTGTTCAGTCGATCGCGATCGCCTTTGTATTTCTCCTGGACGGCGGCAATCTTGGGCTGGATCGCCTTCATCATCTTCATCGACTTGTAGCTCTTGTACTGTAACGGCACAAACACCAACTTGATGGCACAGGTCAGCAGGATGATGGTGACTCCATAGTTAGGAACATACTCATAGATGAAGCGCAGCACATAAAAGATCGGTTTCGCGATCGACTTCACAATAGCCCAACTGCCATAGATGAACCATCCGAAATCGATCATGTCCTCCAGGCCCACGTTCAACGAACGGAGCGTGTCATATTCCTTCGGACCTGCAAAGAGCTGAAGGGCAACCGAGGATGAGGCTGCCGACGCAGGAATCCGCACGCCGGCTGTCACAACCTTCGAGTTCTCTAACTTGATAAGGGCAGCCTCGCCCTGCTTTGGCATTAATACAGAGAGGAAGTACTTATCCTGCAAGGCGACCCACTGAACCGCCCCCTTGAGTTCCAATTCCTTTTCCGGTGTGTCCTTATCTATCTTGTCATCGACCTTCGTGGCAGATCCGATCAGACCGATGAATCCATCGCCCCATTCCACGATACCGAAGTTCGTCCCCAACCCTATTTCATAGGGCTCAGTCACTCCCTCCAAGTCGATCGATATATCCACCACGTAACTGTCGTGATGAAACGTCAGCCGCTTCGACACACCGAGATGGGTGACTGGGTCTTGGAACTGCATCGTGAGATGCCCGACCGGATGAGCGGCATCAAGAATTGTGAAATCCTTCTCAATGCTATAGAGGCCCTCTCGAAAGGTCTTATCGATGTCGGCGTTTGCGACCTTAATGGACAGAGGCCCTCTGAACTTTCCCCCCTGATAGACGAGTTGCACTGGCTTCACGTCGGGAGGTGACGTATGGTAACGCTTCATCTCCAAGCTTTGAATCACGCCCCCACGATTCGACAGTCCGACCTTGACCAGATCGGTTTCAACCGTGACCGTCTGTTCTAATAGGGATGACGAATGAGTCGGCGGAGGAACGCTGGTCTTGAGGCCAGACTGGGTTGGAGCGTTCAAAACGGTTGGACCACTGCTCTGGCCTTCCACGCGGGTGGAAGATGACTCTTGCGCTGGAGTAGAAGAGTCCGTGGAGACGGGAGTCTCGGCAGGAGGTGGTTCAGGCAACCAGCCCATCTGCTTGATGAACAGGTCAAATCCAAGAATGACCCCTAGCGACAGTACGAGAAATACGATAACGCGTTTATCCATAAATAGAGCCGCTAGCCCGGTATAACCGACGGGGAACCTGTTAATTGACTGAGTTTCATCTAGCTCTCACGGACACGAAGCAGTTGCTGACGCTGGAGCGACGACAGCCATAGCTCTTTCAAGACGGCAAATGGTTGTACGATGGAATCCCGCTTCGGAAAAACCACAAGGGCATGTCCTGCGAGCAATTGACCCTGCAACTGCCGTGTGAGTTCTCGAAACAACCGTTTTACCCGATTTCTGCTGACCGCTCCCCCGAATCGCTTCCCCACTACAATACCAACCCGACTCTCACCCTCGCCAATCCGGCAAATCACCATGTTAAACAGGGCAGTTGAAATCCGACGACCGTGCTTCTTGGCATGTTCAATGTCGCGGCTGCGTTTCAGGAACAGATCCCTGTCACCTCCACCCTGCGACATCGCTCTCATCCTGGGAATGGGCCAGCTCGTCAGGACTCCCCTTCGAGGCCCGATCTCCGGACTCAGTTATGACCACACACCGTTATCCTGTGTTGGGAACTACCGAGTCTGGGGGACGTAACGGAGGGGGAAGATTCCTTCGTGAAGCCCTAGCCAGGGTGGCTCGACCTATACGGTCAAGCGAGCCCGCCCCTTCGCACGACGACGAGCCAAGACTTTCCGTCCATTCTTCGTGCTCATCCGCTTACGAAATCCATGCTCACGTTTTTTCTTGAGGTTCGATGGCTGCTGTGATGTAAACGACATAAGATCGCTCCTAACCTAAAAAGACTCACGAATAACGGGCCATTATAGGGACGGGCCGGCACCCTGTCAAACGACGTGCCACCCATTTCATAAGAATAATATCCCTCATCCTCTTTCACGAGGCCCCCGCTTTCTCTTGAACCTTTGACCGCCCTGGCCTGGATATCCATAGAAAGCAGGCGCTTTCTCCATCTACCGGACCCTGCGATAGAGATGGAGCCTCATGTTTGTGTTTCTCTGAACCGATATTTACAATAGGAAAGGGGCTTACCATGGAACTCGAAACTCATCGATCATTTCCCTCGGAACTTCAATCGTTGGTCGTTGCGGCGAATGCACGACTCGCCGCATCCCATGCGGTCGAACGACTGTGGGCCAACGACCACCGACTCTGGAAAGACGATCCCACCGACATCACCAACCGCCTCGGCTGGCTGACCGTCATCGAGTCCATGAAAAGTCGGGCCGAGGAATTGCGGACCTTCGCTTCGGCTGCCAAAAAGCGCGGCATCAGCGACGTGGTGTTGCTCGGAATGGGTGGCAGCAGCTTGGGACCGGAAGTGCTGCGCGCATCATTTGGACCATTCCGTGGGTTTCCACGTTTGTGGGTTCTCGACTCTACTGTTCCAGGCTGGGTTCGACAGGTCACCAAGGCAATCGATCCGGCTCGAAGCCTATTCATTCTCGCAAGCAAATCCGGCGGAACCATCGAAGTCATGTCCCTCTTTGCTCACTTTTGGGAACTGGTTCACCAGACTCCTGGCAATCAGGGCGGTGCGCAGTTCCTCGCCATTACCGATCCCGGAACCGGATTGGAAAAACTGGCGGCAGAGCACCAGTTCTGGCGCATCTTTACGAACCAACCGGATATCGGTGGCCGGTACTCAGTTCTTTCCTATTTTGGATTAGTCCCTGCCGCTCTGATGGGAATCGATGTGGCACGATTGCTCGCTCATGCCACAGACATGGCCCAGGCCTGTCGAATCATGCCGCCTCTTGGAGAAAACCCCGGTGCCGATCTTGGCGCAACCATGGCCTCATTGGCCCAGGCAGGACGTAACAAAGTCACCCTCATCGCCTCGCCGCAGATCGCGACATTTGGGCTATGGGCAGAACAGCTTCTGGCGGAAAGTACGGGCAAGGAAGGGACAGGCCTCATCCCTGTCGCAAGCGAACCGCTCGTTTCACCGACTGCCTATGGCACAGACCGGCTGTTTGTCTATCTGAGGTTAAAGGGGGATGAGAATAGACAACTCGACAGACAGGTTGCAGGGCTTGCCCGACAGGGCCATCCAGTCCTGACGTTGGCGCTCCAAGATCGGTACGATCTCGCGGCGGAGTTTTTCAGGTGGGAAGTTGCCACAGCATTGGCAGGCCACCTCCTGGGGATCCACCCGTTCGACCAACCGAACGTCCAAGAAAGCAAAGACAACACCGCCCGCGTACTGGAAACTATCCGGTCTAGCGGCAAGTTGCCGAAACAAACCACTGCGACCGCGATACAAGCAGCGGCACAGCTCAAGCGACAATGTCGCCCCGGTTCCTACGTTGCAATCTTAGCCTACACGACACCTTCTCTCAAGATGGAACGGGCCATCAACTCGCTCCGAAAAGCGCTGGTCTCCCATCACCATGTGACGACAACAGCCGGCTATGGCCCCCGCTATCTCCATTCGACAGGCCAACTTCATAAGGGGGGTCCCGCGATTGGGATATTTCTACAACTCGTCGACCCAATGAGCCTTGATCTGAGCATTCCCGGGAAATCCTTCAGCTTTCGCACGCTCGCGCAGGCCCAAGCAGCCGGTGACATACAGGCGCTCAAATCTCATCAGCAACAGGCCATCCTCTTGCCGTTGGGCAAGAATCCCATCGCGACGATTCACGCCCTGACCAAGACCCTTGCCCCTCGTGCACCGGTCCGTCGTTCGCCCAAACGGCCCACCAAAGGCAGGCGTACCAGTAAGAAATAAGATGGCCCGTCCCCCTGAGATCCGTATCGCTCACGACAGTCACACATGGGCCGCCGCAGCAGCGGAACTCGTGCACGCGCTAGGCCGAGAGGCAAT
The DNA here is from genome assembly GCA_002869895.2 of Nitrospira sp. CG24E. Lineage (GTDB taxonomy): Bacteria > Nitrospirota > Nitrospiria > Nitrospirales > Nitrospiraceae > Palsa-1315. The sequence continues at coordinate 61,665 of NEWP02000029.1, forward strand.
TCGCGCGGACAGTCGATTCCTCATCGCCCTCTCCGGCGGCGCCACGCCTGAAAACCTCTACCGAGCCCTGACCTCACTAGCCTTCGCTGATCGCTTCGATTGGTCACGGACCACATTTTTCTTTAGCGACGAACGAGCCGTGCCTCCGGATGATCCTCGGAGCAACTATGCCTTGGCCAACAAAACTCTGTTCACGCCTCTGAAGATTGCGCCCTCGCAGGTCTATCGTATGGCAGGGGAATCCCGTGACCCACAGGCGGCGGCCCATGACTATGAACAGCAGTTACGTCACGCAACGAACACCTCACCATCCAACAGTCCCATCCTCGACCTTGTCCTCCTAGGGCTAGGCGAAGACGGGCACACCGCCTCTTTGTTTCCTGGGTCACCAGCCCTTCGGGACAACAAGAGGCTGATCGCCGTGACCCAATCTCCGAAAGATCCCCCGACCAGACTGACCATGACTTTTGGTGCGATCAACCGGGCGACTGTGATACTGTTTCTCGTCATGGGAGTCGGCAAAGCAGAAATCGTACGAGCCATCCTCGATCCAAAGACGGATGCAGAGCGACAACTCCCTGCATCGTTAGTTGCACCAGAGAAAGGCCGCCTCATCTGGCTCCTTGACCGAGCCGCGGCAGCCGGGCTTCCCATACATAAATAGGGGACAAGCGCATGAGGGCAGGATGATTGTTGCCGGAGATATCGGGGGCACGAAAACTCACTTGGCCCTGTTCGACTGGACCAAGGATCGCGTCGATCCCGTCCGGTTGGAGTCATTCCATAGTGCCGATTACACCTCGTTGGAGGACATGCTCACTGAATTCCTCGTCCCACCGAAGCCTCCGACGCCCATTGACGAATCAGCAACCGAGAAGAGCGACGACGCTGAACCGGAACCGGCGCGCCCGGCGGAAGAACCGCTGAAGATCGATGCGGCCTGCTTCGGCATCGCCGGCCCTGTCATCCAGAACCGTTGTCAGACGACCAACCTTCCCTGGGTGGTCGATGGCGCCACGCTCGCGAAGCGTTTCGACATACCGCAGGTGAAGCTGCTCAACGACCTCGAAGCCATGGCCCACGGGATTCTGCTGCTCCGACCGGACGAAGTCCATATCCTCAACGCCGGGAATCCACCACCGTACAACCAGGCGATTGCTCTGATCGCAGCGGGAACCGGACTGGGCGAATCCATCCTGTTCTGGAACGGCTCGCGCTATCAGCCCATGCCGTCAGAAGGCGGTCATTCCGACTTCGCGCCGAACAATGACAACGAAATTGAACTGCTCCGCCACCTGCGCAGTAATTACCTGCACGTGAGTTACGAACGGGTGTTGTCCGGCCCCGGCCTGCATGCCATCTACGACTACGTCCGAGACAGCAAGAAGAATGAACCGACGTGGCTCTCGGAACAGATTAAGGCGGGCGATCCAGCAGCGGTCATTGCAGAAGCGGGGCTCAAGGGGCAGGCAGATATCGCCAAACAGGCGCTCGACCTGTTCGCCTCCATCTATGGAGCCGAAGCGGGCAATCTTGCCCTGAAGGCCATGACCCTCAATGGCGTGTATCTGGGTGGCGGCATCGCCCCGAAGTTGCTGGCCAAACTGAAAGATGGCACCTTCATGAAGGGCTTCACTAACAAAGGCCGCTACGCACGCTTCATGAGTTCGATCCCGGTTAAAGTGGTCATGAATCAGCAGGCCCCCCTACTCGGCGCCGCCTCCGTCGCCGCAGCCCTCGCCCAGAACCCCGCATCGTCATAGCAGTCAGTAGTCTCACAGCCTGTTTGTTCTCCATTTGGTCTGTTCGGTCTGTCTGGTCTATCTCGTTTATTTTGTTGGTTTTGTTTGTTTGGTTGATTTGGTTCCAAGTACGAGAGAAACCACACGAACCAGCCAACCAGAGAAACCAGATAGACCACTCTGGAGTGGCACCTGAGAGGTATGAGCAACAGCCGGAATAGGCTGCAAAGCGTGCGATGTTTGCTCTTCCCAGACTCCCTGACAGTTTCTTGCTACCTGCCAGAAAGAAATCTAGAATATGGCCCGGCAAGAAAATCGTCAGTCGAGATAGGATGACCAGCTTACTTAACAGTTAGGGTTTACATGAACGCAGCCCAGATCGCAACGATCGCTGTCCTTTGCCTCTCCGGTGTCTCGGGGCGCGTCAACGCGAGCGACACTCATTACGAGTGCACAGTGGTTTCGGCGATGAAACTCACTGACCAGGGAACTCTCTTGCCGCATTGGACCATTAAACCGATGGTGGGCGCCAAATTCACTGTCGACCGCGTCACCGGGCGCATCATGGGTGGGCCACTTGACAACGCGAACTTGAAGATTGAAGTGGTTGACCGTGGAACTTCCGAAATGTCCTTCCAGGCATTCTCGCGGTCGACACAAAAAACGCACACGTCACTTATCGAGATTCAGGAGTTTGTGTCGGATGCCGAAAAGCCGTTCGTTGGCACGACCACTCTTTACTACCCGGGCGTCTACTCGGGCATATGTAAGTGAACTCTAACCGCCCAATCAATGCGGACGCGCGCAGAAATGCCGCGCCGTGTATCGGTTCGGGTGCGCGCGCCGGCTACTGGGAGCGTTGAGGCTATAGAAAAACCTCCACCTCCCTCTCTCCCATGAGATAATGCAACGCTTCGTGAAGGTTGTTCTATAAGAACTCGGCCTGCCTCGCGAAAATTGCGCCTTGCCTTGCCAGGTTAATGTATCTACAATAACCTATGCGAGTCATGTTCGACGAAGCCAAACGCGAGAAAACTTTGGCTGAACGTGGTCTAGACTTTGCTGATGCTGCCTTGATCTTCGCGGGTGTCACCGTTGAAGTCGAAGACACGCGAAGAAACTACGGTGAGACACGCATCATCTGCTACGGTCTGCTGGAAGGGCGGATCGTTGTGTTGGGTTACACACCGCGTGGTGCGGATCGCCACGTCTTTAGTATGAGGAAAGCCAATGAACGCGAACAAGCTCGCATCGCGCCGCTCCTTGAAGTCTGACCTCCCTCGCGTTAATGCCCATGTGGTGCAGCCGAAGGAGTACGAGGAACTTCCTGAACTCACCGACGAGATGCTCGCCCGCGCGAAAGTCAACAAGGGAGGACGACCCTTTTCACGGAGCCCTCGCAAGCTGATCTCGCTACGTCTACCCGCCAACGTAATCGAAAAGTGGAAAGCTACGGGCCCAGGTTGGCAAACACGCATGGCTGAACGTCTGAGCAAAGTTCGATGAAGTAACCTACTCCCTGCGCTTCATCAGGCTCCGAGCGTACGGTTACTCACAGTCGGCAAGCCTCCGCGCGAAATCCGAACGAGCCGATAAGGAAACGATCACGTGAAAAATCTTGAGGCGCTCAAAGAGCTGGCAGCGAGAGCTGCCGTTGAATATGTGAAGGATGGTTATGTCGTTGGGCTTGGCACCGGCTCAACGGCCCGCTATGTGGTGCTGGCGCTCGGAGAATTGGTAAAAACTGGATTGAGGATCAAGGGCATTCCGACTTCCCACCAGACTGCCGAGCTGGCCAAGCAACAGGGTATCCCACTCATCGACCAGGACAACGCCTGGATTATCGATGTCGCAATCGACGGGGCCGATCAGGTTGATCCCAGCTTCAATCTCATCAAGGGCGGCGGCGGCGCGCTGCTGAAGGAAAAGATTGTCGCGGCCTCGGCCAAACAGTTCATCGTCATGGTTGACCATACGAAGCGAGTCCCCGTACTGGGGGGGTCATTCCCGCTCCCCATCGAAGTGATCCCTTTCGGCTGGGGAAGTACGGCGCGCGAAATCGAAGCACTCACTAAGAGTCGTGTCGTACTCCGGGAGCGAAACGGCGCCCCATTTAAAACCGAGGCAGGCAACATGATTGTGGATGTCCACATCGACCGTATCGACCAACCGCGGGATCTGGAAATTTCGTTGAACCATATTCCCGGGATCGTCGAAACCGGCCTCTTCGTCAACCGAACGGACATCTTAATCGTCGGGACTCCACAGGGTGTCCAAACCGAACATGCACAGAGGACATGAGTGAGCCAGTCAGCAGACGCCAGGTTTTCAGGCTCGCCGGCAAACAGGCCCGCTTCCTGCTGGTTCTTCCAATCGCACAGACTGTTCTCTCAGCACTCGCGATAGCTCACGCCGCAACCACAATTGCACGACCGAAAGGTGAAGAGATGAATCTTGACGATACTCCAGGAAGCCTCAACCCCTATCGACTGCCCAGGCACATTATTCCTCATCGGTACGACCTCCGGCTCGAACCAGATCTCGCTGCCGCAAGCTTTTCAGGCAGGGAGACCATCGTCCTTACGATCACAGAGGCAACGAGCGTCATCATTCTGAATGCTGTCGATCTGGCGATCTCATCCGTCACTCTGGAAGGGGCATCAAGTACGAGACTGGAGGCCACAGTTAAGCTAGAAGACTCAACACAGCGTTGTCACCTGACGTTTTCTCAGTCCGTTGCACCTGGTGAATGGAGACTGCATCTGACCTTTCAGGGGAAATTGAACGACCACCTGCGCGGGTTCTACCGCAGCACCTATAAGGATCATGCAGGCGTCACGCACACGATGGCTGCGACGCAATTTGAAGCCACCGATGCGCGTCGAGCCTTTCCCTGTTGGGATGAACCGGATTTCAAAGCGGTGTTTGCCACAACCTTGGTGATCGATCCAGGCCTGACCGCTGTCTCGAATACGTCGATCGCATCGGAGTCCAAGGAGGCAGGCAAGAGAGTCCTGCGCTTTGCCGACAGCATCAAGATGTCGACCTATCTCGTGGCGTTCATCGTCGGGCAAATCGAAGCCACCGCACCGATATTCGTCGGGAAGACGCCTCTCCGGCTCTGGACCGTTCCGGGCAAGCAACCGCTCACCCCGTTTGGCCACGAGATCGCCGTGGCTTCACTGACGTTTTTCGAAGGCTACTACGGCATTCCCTATCCAGGCGACAAGCTGGACTTACTCGCGATCCCTGATTTTGCCTCAGGAGCCATGGAAAACCTGGGCGCCATTACCTACCGTGAAACGGCCCTGCTGGTCGATCGGCAAACCGCTACGCACGGAGAACTGGAGCGTGTGGCCGACGTGGTGGCGCATGAAAACGCGCACATGTGGTTCGGCGATTTGTTTGTTGGCATAATCTGCCGGAACTGGAAGCAATGGCATTAGTTTCCCAGAGTCAGCCATCCCTCCTGAAGGAGTCAGGACAGGATTCTTCGCACAGTGGAACCCGCTGTTGAAGTTCCGGTACGACGGTGACTCATAGCTGGGGGATAACGGCAGGTTGAAGTCCCGGCGCGTGGATCGCAGCTGTTCCGGAGCGATGTCCCACGAGCCGCCCCGCAACACTCTGTATTTACCCTTTTCCGGCCCCTTTGGGTTCTGCGGCGGGCTGGCCGCGTAATAGTCCGGGTCATACCAGTCGCTTACCCATTCCCAGACATTTCCCGCCAAATCATAGATCCCATAGGGGCTCCTGCCGTCTTTCAATTGCCCCACCGGCAGCAGCGCGGTATGGTTATTCCACTTCTCCTGCCCATAGTTCGCCCGGAGCGTATTGGGTGGATCATTGCCCCACGGGTACATTCGCCCATTCGTTCCCCGAGCCGCCTTCTCCCATTCCGCTTCCGTCGGGAGCCGCTTGCCGGCCCACTCGCAATAGTTGCTCGCATCCGCCCAGTCGACATTCACGACTGGACGTTTCAGATGGAGGGGTTGGTCCATGGTTGTCCACATCGGCGGCGCGTTCACGCCCCTGGCCTTCAGAAACTTCGCATACTGCCCGACCGTCACTTCATACTTATCGAGGTAATAGGCATCGAGAGAGATTCGATGTGAGGGCTTTTCATCGTCACTACCCTCGTTGTTCCCCATCGTAAACTCCCCCGCCGGGACGAGCACCATCGGCGCCCCATCTTTACCGGTGTTCTCCTGCTGCGCCTGCGCCGGGCTTGAGACCCAAGCGACGAACGTGAGGGCCATTAGCAAACCGAGAATGCCCACCCCCGCTTGCTCCTTCTGCCTCACTCCCATGCTGCTACGCCTTTCTGTTTAGCCACCGGTCAACCCATCATAAACCTGCGCGCCTTGGCCCTCGCTGCTTCACCACGATCCTGTTCAGGAAAAGCGCTTCACCTGTTCCGTCAAGGTGTTCGCAACAAGCTTCAGATCGAAGGGCCAGGCGTAATGGAGTTCGACCCCCGGATACTGCGGCCGCAGATGATCGAGGATTTCGGGAATCTCAACCTCCGAGTGAGAACCGCCCGGAGTGAACATCGTCGTGGCGACGGTAATGTGTGTTGCCCCGTTCTTGATCAATGCCTCCACCGATTCTTCCAACGTCGGCGCGCAGAACTCGTTGTAGGCCACGGCAAAGAGTACATCACCCAGATTGGCTCGCAACTGAGCAGCCACCGCCTCAAGTCCCGATTGATAGGGGTCCGTCTCCGGCGTCCTCGGCCACTGGCGAATTTTTGTGTCCAGTTCTTGTTCCTCTGTCGACATCGGCGTGCCGGCTGCGCGCCGCTGCCCTTCCAACCGTTTCAGCTTCGTGACCAATTCTCCCGGGCACCCCTTTGGAATGCCGCCGTGCCCCACAAGAATCACTCCCCGTACAACAGCTGCCATTGGCGCACCCCTTTCCTGAGATGTGAAGATTTACACATGATTGCGCAACATCAGTTCTTTCGGATGCGGATTGAGATAGACCTGATCCCGAATGTAGCTCACATCAAAGATCTGGACATAGTGCTTGATCAGTGTCAGAGGGACGATCAAGGGTGTGAACCCATGATGATAATCTCCGATCACGCTCAATAGCTCAACTTTTTCCTGCGCGCCAAGCCGTTCTTTGAAATGTCCCAGGATGTGCTGGAGGACGTTCACGTGCTTGCGTACCGTCGCCTTCACCGCCAGGGCCTTCATGAACAGATTGCCATATCGGAGCGTGAGTTCCTTTTGAGGATGTCGCTCCGCCTGCCCAACCAGCCGACCGAGTACCTGGTATTGTTGCGGGTGATGGGCCAGGAGTAAATATTTGTGGATCGTGTGGAACTGCACCAGGCTTTGCCTCGTGGCTCCGTTCTGCACAAAGTCCTGCCAGCGGCGGTAACAAAAGACCCGTTCGATAAAATTCTCCCTCAGGGTGGAGTCGCAGAGCCGCCCTTCCTCCTCGACCGGAATCAGCGGAAACTGCTCTATAAAGGCCCGCGCAAACAGCCCGACCCCGTTCCGATTGGGTATCCCATCTTTACTGTAGACTTGCACTCTCTCGATTCCACAGCTCGGCGAACCCTTCTTAAAGACGTACCCGGATAAATCCAGCTTCTTGAGTTCCTCGATACGATCTTTGGTCAGCGTCGCCAGTGCGCGCGTGTGATCCGTCCCGCTCTTGATCGTAACGAGTCGGGGATTCAGCGGGTTGCCGACCAGCCGCATCGCCTCGCGAGGGGTACCCAGTCCTGCTTCACCCTCGGGACAGACGGAAACCCACTTTACAGAACTTCCCAAGACATCGGTTAAAAAATTGTCTCGTTTATGTCCCCCATCGTACCGGACTTCGTCTCCAAGGAGACAACGGCTGATACCAAGACGGAGCGGGGAAGTTTTCATCTCAATCCCCGTTGTTTGACGAGGGCCAAATATTCCTCGCGGGCTTGCCGGTGGTCTACGATGGGCGAAGGATAGTTTACACCAATATGGCATTCGACCAGGACCTGTTCTTCGTGAGTCATCAGATGTGGCGCATGAATGTGGTCGGTTTGAACAGTTGCAAGCTCTGGAACGTACTGCCGAATGTATGCGCCTTCCGGATCAAACTTCCTGCTCTGCAGCAGGGGATTGAACACTCTGTACCCCGGCATGGAGTCCGTCCCGGTCGAGGCGCACCATTGCCAGTTCCCATTGTTTGCTGCGACGTCGGCATCGATGAGGCGCTGCATGAAATACCGCTCTCCGCTCTGCCAGTCAATCCGAAGATCCTTGACGAGAAAGGAGGCAACAATCATCCGCACACGGTTGTGCATCCACCCGGTTTGATTCAACTGGCGCATACCCGCGTCTACAATCGGAAAGCCGGTCTTGCCCGTGCACCAGGCCTGGTACAATCGATCGCGTTCGGCGCCAGGCGCACGTGGAGCCGGTGTCGGAAGCTGACGAAATGGCCTGTCGACGACATGGGGAAAAGCCGCCAGAATCTGCTGAAAAAAATCACGCCAGACCAATTCGTCGATCCAGGTGAACACGTCGGGCCGAGAGACGTGCCTGCCCTGTGCGAGCGACGCAAGGGCTTCATGCACTGCTACACGGGCCGATAGAGCCCCGAATCGAAAGTGGGGGGAGAGGATCGAACTGCCGTCGACGGCGGGAAGATTTCTTCCCGTGATGTAGGTATGAATGGGGCCCGCGACGAACCGACGCAATTGTTTCTGAGCGCTTCGCTCTCCTGGTTCGATCGACAGAGTCACTGGCTCATATCCTAAGTCGCCTGCCGAGGGTAACGGAGGAGGAAGGGGTAATGAGGCAGCCTCTTTTGCCGTCAACAACCGAGGAACTGGAAGGGCGATCGGTTTCATTTCCTGCCACTTCGCCCACCAGCGTGCGCGATAGGCGCTGTATCGCTGCATCGGCCCTCCGGTGGCGCTTCGAATTTCTTCGGTCTCGAAGACGACATGGTCTCTGAATGTCCGCACGACAACGCCGATTTGCCCCAGTCGTTGTTGGACGGCATGGTCTCGTTCGATGGCTCCTGGCTCATAGTCACGATTCCAATAGACTACATCGGCTTTCCATGCTCGCGCGACTTGAACGATTTCTTCTACCGGCTCGCCGCGACGCCACTGAAGCGTGACGCCTCGGCGAGCCAAGGACCCAGCGACATCGTCAAGGCAGCCGAGCATGAAGCTCACACAGGCGGATCCGAAAACATGAGATTGGAGCAGAGGCTCATCGAACACAAAGAGCGGAATTACTTCGCTGCAGGCTTCGCACGCTGCCGTTAACGCAGGCTGGTCGTTGAGCCGTAGATCCCGCCTGAACCAGACGATCCCGCGCATCAGCGTAACTCCTGTGGTGCCGGCTTTGGCCTGTTCCCGGACATGGGCTCATCGATGAAGACAGCGCGCCGCCAGATGAGATAGGAGGAAAAGAAGGACGTCGTCACCATGAAACCGGACTGAATATAGTTAAATCCGAACGTCAGTTGGTTCATGCCGTCACTGACTAGGCCGAATCCCGCATAGGCCAAGGCGAGTCCCCATGCCCAAGGTCGCAACCAGAGAGATCCATAGCCGATCAACAGATGGACGGCGGGTGTGTGGAGTTTCACGAGAAACGAGGCCGGTCCCGCCACCGCAGTCCAGAATAGTTTGAGCGCGTAGGCGGGAAACAGCGCGATGACAATCAGATCTACCGTCCCTACGATCAGGAATAATCCGCCCAGGAGCTGAATGCCTCGACCAATTCCTGTCTGTTTCATAACCGTCTTCTACCGTGCTGGATTGCCATGTGATCCCGTCTTGCTCTTTTGGTTCTTGTAGAGCGGCTCGCCTCCGACGCGGGTGATGGACAGTTTACGGACGCCGCCCCCGTCCTTGATTCCCAGCGTCACCGGAGCCTCTGCTACTCCACGCAGCGTCTGTATCACCTGCTCATAGGTCTTTTCTGTCATTCCTTCGCCATGATCGCCCGCAGGGCCGGTTCCAACATCGGATAGTGAAAAACGTATCCCTCGGAGAGTGCTTTCGCCGGAGTGACCCGTTGGCCTGTGGTCATGAGTGTCCCCAGCTCACCCAGTGCCGCTTGCAACGCGAAGCCCGGCACGGGAAGCCATGACGGCCGGTGGATGATTCGTCCGAGCACCTCGCAGAACCGGTTCATCGTTACAGCCTCGGGCGCCACCGCATTGACGGGACCGGAAACGCTTGGTGTTGTGAGTATCCACCGGATCAGACCGATGTGATCACGTCGATGGATCCATGAGACCCACTGAGTTCCCGGCATGATCGGGCCGCCCATGAAGAGCTGGAACGGCAGCAGCATCTTTGGTAAGGCGCCGCCGTCGAGCTCGATCACCATCCCGGTCCGCAAGAGAACGACTCGCACACCGAACTCTGCAGTTCGAAGCGCTTCCGCTTCCCACGCGAGGCAGAGATCGGCCAGAAAGCCTTCGCCGCGCGTGGCGCCCTCATCCAATACGCAATCGTCGCTGGCCCCGTAGTAGCCGATACCGGAGGCGCTGATCAGCGTGCAGGGTTTCGAAGTACGGCGCGACATGGCTCCTGCCAGCAGACGAGTGGTGAGGACCCGGCTTTCGGCAAGGACTCGTTTGCGGGCATCGGTCCAGTGGCCATCGGCAATCGGCGCACCGGCAAGATTGACGACAGCATCGGCACTTTCGAGACATCGCTCCCAGGCTCCAGCTTCTCGGCCATTCCACTCGACGGCCGTGACAGATGGGCCACACAACCGTTGCGTTTCTTCTTTCCTGCGCGTCAGGAGGGTGATCCGATGCCCCCCCTGACAGAGCGAGGCACATAAGGGCCGTCCGATGAATCCTGTTCCGCCGGTCAGAACAATCTGCAAGGTATTACCCATTCCAAGGCCACCTCACGGGACAACAAGTAGTCAGTCATCTGGCTGTGCTCCACCCCCATGGCCGTTCTGATCTTGGCCATTCGATTCCACTGGAGTCCTCGATAGCGATCACAAGGGTCAACGGAGTACTCCATACTTCATCCGAGACCGACCGATTCCAGTCTGCCGCTGTACCGCGACAGCCCTTCTCCCTGGCGCGACAGTCACCCACCAGCCTATTGCCACCAGTGCTACAGCACACACGATCATCTTGTCCACGCTACCCTCCTTCTCACCTCTGAGAGTCTTGCCCGTTCGAGCTCATCGCTCAGTAGGCCCGCAGGAGATCTGGATGGCGTGTAGGACGCCGAAGATCCCCTTATTATCAGCTAGCCGTTTTGCCAGACCCGCGCTTCGGCATCCGGAGCGCGGGGCTAACACCCACAGGCTCTTGATCCCT
>NEWP02000029.1:72815-106154 GCA_002869895.2 Nitrospira sp. CG24E
CTATCTGTTTCCATAGCGGTCTCTCGGACCAGGTGAAAGCCGATATCTGGGATCAGATACATAAGCAGGTCGTTCGAGTGGTCGTAGGAACCAGGTCGACGATCTTTCTCCCGTTGACTGCGATTGGAATGATTTGGGTCGAGGGGGAAGAAGATACCGCGCTGAAAGAGGCACAAGAACCTCGCTACCATGCACGGGAGATCGCATGGTTGAGGGCACAGCATGAACCGGCGGTGTTGGTCCTGGGCTCGTCCCATCCCTCCCTTGAGACCAGAGCGGCTGTGGAACAACAGGGCGTCGTCGTATCTAAATCCATGCCGACCGAAGAGCGGCCCGGTATACAGATCATTGACCTGCGCGCTCATAGCCGAGGTGCAGTGCTGAGCCAACCGCTCGTTCGAGCCATCGAACAGACCATCGGTCGCCAAGCCCGCGTCCTCTTGTTTCTCAACCGGAAGGGCTATGCCAGTGCACTCGTCTGTCGTGACTGCGGCCAGGTTCCCCGTTGTTCTGCCTGTCGCGTGGCGCTGATATACTCTCGGCAAGCAAATCACCTGCTCTGTTCGTACTGCGGGGAGAGAGCACCCATCCCCGAGATTTGCGTGGCCTGTTCCGGTCCTCGCATGCAGTTGATCGGAGAGGGAACAGAGCGAGTAGAAGAAGAGGCGAAACGGTTGTTTCCAGGCGCGGCAGTAATTCGGCTTGATGGAGATACCATGAGACGGCCACCGCAGGCCGAGGCCCTCTGGCGGAGGGTTGAGCAAGGCGAGTGGGATATCGTCATCGGGACACAACTGTTGCTACGGCATGGGCCGTTCCCAACGGTTGGTCTCGTTGGAATTGTGCAAGCAGACGCAGGGCTCAGCCTGCCGGATTTTCGGTCCGCCGAACGGACCTACCATACACTCCTTGATGCGGTCAGTCTCGCCGGTCCGGCAAGAGCCGGCGGTCAGGTGATCCTACAGACCCACTTGTCATCTCATCATACAATTCAAGCAGTGGCTCAACACGACGAAACCATATTTTTGTCGGAAGAGCTGTCCCATCGAACTGCCTTGGGCTACCCCCCTGCCATGTATCTGATTGCCCTCCTTGTATCGGGGACCGATGAGAAAATGGTTCGCGACGCTGCCACTGCCTGGGTCGCTCGACTCACCGCATACGCTTCAGCGTCCGTGGCTGAACAAGCAGTTTCGGGACAGGCTCCCTCGACCACTCCAGCGATTGTTCGCCCAGACCGTCTCACGGTTTTGGGACCGGTTCCCTCTCTGGTATCCAGACTCCGGGGGCGCTATCGGCAACAGATTCTCATGAAATCGCTGGAGAAGGGTCCGGGCCTCGAAGCGGTGCGGGTCACGGTCAAGGACATGGAACGGACGTATCAGCGCCGAGCCATCAAGTTCGATATCGACGTCGATCCAGTCGAAATGTGGTAGATGCTACTTGTTTCTTCGGGAGCGTCCCGATTGAACCATTGGTGGAGAGCTGTCGGTTGCATCGGTTGATTGGGCGACGATGGGCTGCCCGGCACGTTTGAAGAATCCATAGGAAAATGTGATCCAAAAGACCGCTGAAACGAGTCCCATCAGAGCAGCGGAGAGGATTGTCCCCATTTGTTCTTCGGTCGGCTCCATCGTAATCGAACGGACCTGAACCATGGTGACGATGGGCCAGGCAAGGCTCTCCACACCGAGCAAGAGAGTGGCCCAGGCCCAAACCAGTCCAATCGTTCGCCCCCTCCAGATGAGAAACCCCGCGACGCCTCCTGCGACGAGAAAAGCTCCCCAAGGCGAAAATGAGTCCCACGCCAACCAGGCGCCTGCCGCCACAACAAAGCCGCCAAACAGGGCATTGAGTTGGGGCCCCCACCATGTAGTGACCATACAGGGAATCCTTCTCCGTAGACAATGTGCGCGCTAGTGTGAATTCCGAGGTTGCGGTTGTCAATGGATGGGACCGTCGGCGAGGCGAGAGAGGAACAATACCCGTTATGAAGTCGTCTGAGCTTCAGGCTGCTCCTAACCCTCCCCTATCGCGCATCCCCCTGACCATTCCTTCGTCCGACAGCCTGAAAGAGCTGCACACGTTCCTCTCCGGTGAGCGGTTTCCACTTTCCGGGTATTAGTCCAGCAAGCGTAATATGCATGATCCGAACACGGTGCAAGGCAAGTACCCGATACCCTAACACTTGACACATTCGCCGAATCTGCCGATTGCGCCCTTCCGTCAGGATAATGCGGAACCCTGTGGGACTGAGTCGTTCAACTCTACAGGGTTTGGTTGGGTGATCGAGAATGATCACTCCTTGAGCCATACGGTCGAGAAATATTTGATCATAGGGACGATCGACTGACACCTCGTACTCCCGCTCATGCCCGTGCTCTGTCCGGAGAATCTCATTCACAATATCTCCGTCGTTCGTGAGAAGAATGAGGCCGGAAGAGTCCTTATCGAGCCGACCGATCGGAAAGATCCGTTCCGGGTAGCCAATTTCCGCGATGATGTTACGGGGCACGTGCGACTCGCTGGTCGTCGTCACACCTACCGGCTTGTAATACTTGATATAGAGCGGGGCCGTCCCCCAGGGAATCACCTGTCCGTCTCGCGCGATGACGTCGTCGGGGCCGACCTGGTCTCCCAAACAGGCCACCCGCTGATTGATGGTCACGCGACCGGATTCGATCAGACGGTCGGCCTCTCGTCGCGAACAGATGCCGTGCTGGGTAAAAAATTTATTGATGCGAAGCGTATCGATCACAGGCGAGGTATGCCGTTTCAGTGAACGCGACGACCCGCGTTGATCCGTCCCAACATCCGATAGATCAAGCGGGCGATACAAAACTGTGGGGCGACGAACCCTTCGATTGGAGCAATCTCGCTGATATCCATCCCGAGGATACCCGGCCCATTGGCCAAGGCTGTCACGAGATTCAGCGTATCGTACCACCCCAACCCACCTGGCTCAGGAGTGCCGAGCGCGGGAACCAACGAAGCATCAAGCCCATCACAGTCGAAAGTCAGGTAGACCGGCCCACGACAGGCCTTTACGACATCGGAAACCCAGCGGGAGGCCTTGCCTTCGTAGGGGCCTGAGGGGTCAAGAATCTCGGCGGCAAAGAAGGTATCAATTCGATCGGAGCTCTGAATGCGATCGATCTCCTCGGGAGAAATGGAGCGAATACCGACTTGAACCAAGGGCAACCCGTCATCGACAACTCGGGCCATTACACTGGCATGGCTATAGGGGTTCCCCCCATAGGCTTTCCGCAAGTCTCCATGCGCATCGATTTGAACCACGCAAAGGTCTGGATACCGTCTGGCATGGGCTCTGATAGCCCCGAGCGCGCCGGTATGTTCCCCCGTCAAGGTAACAACAAAGCGCCCCGTTCCGACTGAGGGAGCGACAAATGCCTCAATCGCATCAACCGCTTGCTGATCGACTTTGCCGTCAAGAGCGAGCGAGCGAGCAGTGGCGACCCCGCCCCACTCTCGATAGGGTTCACACCGAAGTGTTTCGTCGTATAACTCAACCTGTTGAGAGGCCTCAATGATGGCGGAAGGACCTCGATCGGAGCCCCGTACATAACTGGAGGTATGTTCGTAGGGCGCAGGCAGGACATAGACCCCCGCCCGATCAGGATGGCACCAAGCCTCCTCGAGCCCGAGGAAGTTCTGGTCGATGCCTTCCCATCCGGCGGGAAGTGTCATGGGCGTACGCTCACGTGGGCAGATCTACCGACGCCGTTTTGTCAGATTTTCTTCAGGAATAAACACGGCCAATGCAATCACCGTCGTCCATCGATTGGGTTTCCCAACGGCTGATTGAGTGATGTTTTGGGTCCGAACGATCTTGCCGGCCATCTTGAATACTTGTTCACGTTCTTTCCATGCGATGTTCGGATCGAACTCGACACCGAGGGTCGTGGCCAACATCTGCGCCGCCAGGTCTTCGGTATACTCACCCGTCTCTTCATCGGTTTCACCATGCGCATGGTGCTCGGACAGATACCCATAGGTTCGACGGTCGGTCGGGACCGCCAATCCGATCGACGCGGAGGCCAGGCGATTCCGTTCATTCGTTTCCGACCGAGCCATCACACAGAATGTGATTTCACCGGGATTCAATAACTTCTCGCCGCGTGCACGTGGAATAATTTTACAATTAGGTGGAAGAATCGACGACACCGTGACGAGATTACAATAGGCGACGCCGGCACTGCGCAAGGCTTGCTCGAATGAGGCCAGCTTTTCCTTGTGGACTCCGACGCCTCGCGTCAAAAACATCTGCGTTGGTACCATCGTTCTTCTCCTTACTTCGTTCGACCGACCGGGTGACGGACGTTTTGTGTTAGTTGAACTGCGCGCTTTGAGTCAACTTCATAAAAGCACAGGGTCGCTGTTGTACCAAGATTGGCAACGCTTCGCAATATCCTGCGGCATTTTTTCTGACAGGATGCTGAAAAAGTCCGCCAGCTTCGTTCTCGCATCGTTTAGACCCTCAACGTACCCCGAGGGTACGCTTCGGATCTTCACTCGCTGCGGCCTTGCTGGACGGCCATTTTGAGCATCCTGCGGGAGCGTTTTCTCAGTTGTGCCACACATGCAGACCCTGAAGACATTCCCGCCACCTGCTAGATCCCCGCAGGCGGTTTGAGGTTCAACACCAGCAGGCGAGGCTCTGTCATGTCCTCGATCGCAGCCCGCACTCCTTCGCGACCGATTCCGGAGTCCTTCACACCGCCATATGGCATGTGGTCGGCACGAAACGTCGGAATCTCGTTTGCCAGCACAGCCCCAACTTCAAGATGCCGGAAGGCATGAAAGACTTTGTTCACATCCTGGGTGAATACTCCGGCTTGAAGCCCAAAGTCAGATTGGTTAAGCGCTGTGATCGCTTCGCCGAAGTGGCGGTAGGGTGTTACGGTCACCACCGGCCCGAACACTTCCTGACAGGAAACTTTCATGGTTGGCGTGACGTGCGAGAGCACGGTCGCCTCCATCACCGACCCCATTCTCTTGCCGCCCAGAAGCACACGGGCCCCTTGCGACACAGCTTCCCCAACCCATGTTTCAAGACGATGGGAGGCGGCTGGGTCGATCAACGGTCCAACCACTGTTGTATCGTCGCTTGGGTCGCCGGCCTTCAGCCGTGCGACTTGAAACAGAAACTTGGTGGTGAAGAGATCCACGATGGAATGGTGGACGAAGATTCGTTGAACGGATATGCAGGTCTGACCGGCATACCCGAACCCACCGGCTGCGCAACGCTGTGCAGCAAGCTCGATATCGGCATCGGGCTCCACGATGACGCCCGCGTTTCCACCAAGCTCCAACACCACCTTCTTCTTCCCGCACTTGGCCTTCAACATCCATCCCACGGCGGCGCTGCCGGTAAAGCTCAGGAGTTTGAAGCGGGAATCGGCAACAAGCTGTTCCGCCATAGCATTGTCGCAGGGCAGGATATTCACTGCGCCAGGCGGAAGTCCAGCCCCCAGAATAACCTCTCCCAAAAGTAAGGAGGTCAAAGGCGTTTGTGGCGCCGGCTTGATCAGGATGGAATTGCCGGCAGCCAGGGCCGGCGCGACCTTGTGAGCCACAAGATTGAGGGGAAAGTTGAAGGGGGTAATCCCCAGCACCGGGCCGATCGGAACCCGACGGAGGATGCCGAGATGGGAATCCGTTCCCGGTGTCCAGTCAAGGGGGACTACTTCGCCAGGGATCCGCCTCGCCTCTTCAGCCGCAACGGTAAATGTCTGAACGGCGCGATTCACTTCACGTTTCGCGTCGGTAATCGGTTTGCCTGCCTCAGCCGTCATCAAGCGGGCAAATTCCTCGCGGCGGTCATAGAGCCCGCCCGCGATCTTCTGCAACGCATGATAGCGAGCGTGGGACGGCAACGCTCCCATTGCAACAGCGGCATCGACCGTCGATTGGACCGCGTCCTCGGCATCGGCGGAACTAGCGGTCGATACCTCGGCGAGTAGACGTCCCGTGAATGGATTGTTCACAGGCACAACGGTCTCTCCGTGCCGCCACAAACCTCCAATTAAAAATGGACGTGGTTCCTGCACGAAGTAGCTCCGCTTCTGGTGAAGATTTAGTCGGTGGACTTCACCGATGCTGCAGAAGCCGGCTCGTGGCTGGCTGCTTGCTGGGCGACAGCGGCCTTCGCGATCAAATCTTCCGTACCCCAATCATGGATCGCCTCAAGCGTGAAGGCCTCATACGTTGAGACACCTTGGCACGTCGGACAATCCGGCATCGGCACTTTGCAGTAGAAGACTTCTGACAAGCATGACATGCAGACCCAGTAGGGGGGTTCTCCCTCACGGAGCGGAACAGACCAAAACGATTGTGTGGCAGACATAGGTAATCCTTAGTGAATGATGAACTGACTGTTCTGTGCCACCGCAGTCGACCCATGAGGTTCTGTAGGCTCTCCCTGTGAACGCGGGGCGGTGGCCAACATGCGGTCGATCTCCTCGGCAAAATCCTCGAATGGGACTGCGCCTGGGATCGCAACCGCCGGCTCTTTCTCAGTGGGTCCACCAGCCGTTCGCGTCAGAATAAAACCGGGGGTGCCATGAAATCCCCACCGGTTCGCTTCCTGGCGATCTCGGAAAATGGATTCGAGATATTCTCGTTCGTCGAAACACTTGGCAAACGCCGCCTCATCCAGGCCCATCGTCTTTGCGTAACCTTTGAACAGTCCCGAATTCAAGCGGCCCCGTTCACTGAAGAGCCGGTCGTGCATTGGCCAATATCGACCCTGGGCTCCAGCGCAGCGCGCCGCAACTGCCGCATCAACCCCGACCCCCTGATCCGCTCGAGGATAGTCCCGGTAAACAAACCGCACTTTGCCTGTATCAATATATTTTGCCTGCAAGCGAGGCCAGGTCTCCAGAAAGAATTTCGCACAGTACCCGCAGGTAAAGTCAGAATACTCGAGCAGAGTAATCGGAGCGTCGGCTCGTCCTCTGGTTCGTCCATCCTCTGTCACCACTCCTCCGCCGGCCTGGGCCAGTTGAGCGAGGGCCAGCAGCAATGCACCGATAACCGTGTAGAACCACCGTGGACTCATCATGTACGTGAGGTCCGCTTGGCTTTCATGCGCTCCAGCAATCCGACCATCAGAAGAGGCCAGACGACCGTGGCATCGCTCATTATCTCGGCAAAGCGCCCTCCTGCTTCAGGCGGAACAAACTTTCCCCAGGAAAGGCCCTCTTGATAGGTACAGCCGCTCAATCCACCCAAATGATCCGGATCCGGACAGATTCGCACCCCGTATTGGAATCGAGGCGGCTCCACATCGAGCCCGAGCCTAGTATTGCAGATCTCGATGTAGGGGCCGACTTGTTGCGCCCAATTGCGCGGAACTCCCCCCCCGATCGTAAAGATCCCACGCCGCTTGGCCGAGACGACATGACTCGCATAACTGTTGAGATCGAGGTAGGGATTGAACGATGGACACGAACGTTGAATCGCACGCAGCACCTCAAGATCATTACTTCCCGTTGCCTGCGCACGAGCCCGATCGAGATCTCGACTCATGGCCCAGGTTCCAAGATCCAGCCCCATCTCGGAATCGGTAAAGGCAGGAATGAAGACCGGAACATTTTTCAGATAGGCGCTTTTGAGGATACCCGTTCCGTCATATTCTTCCGCGAGCGTCTTGCCCAATTCACGGGTGAGGATTTCTGAGGAAAGAGTCTGGTCCTGATCCATCCGCTTGATTGTTCGGGCAACGACCTGCTCAACATAGTTGAGATTGGACTCCATCTCCAGCGTGTCGTAGACCCGATTGTAGCCCTTCTCGAACAACTCTTGGTCGGACATGGACGTATGGTGCCGATAGTGGGTTTTACCAACCGACTCACTCAATCCATGGGCGATCAATGCTCCGGTCGAGACGACGCATTGCACCATCCCATGATCGATCATCGCGCTGACGATCTTGCCCATCTTAGCAATGGTCATCGCCCCTGACAGCGTCAACACAACGGAGCAGTCAGGGTCTTCGATCATCGTCCACAGCACTTCGTAAGCCTCACCCAGTCTGCGGCCCCCAAAGGCTGTCTTGCGCATTGCAGTCAGCAGGCCATCGAAAGACTCAATCTGTTCCGGGTCGAGAGGCTCGAGCGCTTCGAGGCCGTCCTGCGCTCCATCGTGAAATTCACGTGTACCCATAGAAGAGTCTACCTACCATCAAGTGAAAGGAAAACGGAGCATTCTTTATACACAACCGACAATAGAGGCGTCAACGAAGTTGGAGCGATATAACTTCGCCTGCTCATCGTGCCACCATAAAATTTGCGAGAAGAAAACAGCGGAGAGGAATCGCCATGGTCCTACACACCCTCTATGGCGGAAGCGCTCACACTCAATGCTGGCTCCTACGACCAGCGAGTCTATGTATGAGAAAATATCCTACGTAGATATTTTCTTCGCACGCGATCGCGGGCCAAGCTCCAGCGGCAAGAACCAATGTGGTATGGTGGTCCCAACGGGATTTGAACCCGTGTTTAAGCCTTGAGAGGGCTCCGTCCTAGGCCAGGCTAGACGATGGGACCAGCTTTCAATGACATGGGATCGATTTAGCACAGTAGCACAAGCACTTTTCACTTTTCAATTCCTCACGATTCTCAGGTCGTGCTCAGGCCCTGCGCTGTTGATTCACACACGACTTGACAGAGACGATCGTATAGCCTACCTTGCGGAAAATACGTCGGCCTCTTCTTTCCGTCGGCAGGCTCATGGTGGAACATGAACAACCCACTCCAAATCAAAGCTAACGGCAGCCCAGACTCTCCTGAACTCGTCGAGATTGAAAAGCCCGAACAGGGTCTTGAGCTACATGTCGGATCAAATGTGTTTCGAAACACCAACGGCGTCGTCAAGCTTCAAGGTAAGGAGCAGTTGGTGTTGGAAACGCAACCAGATCCCTTGGTGTTGATCCTGACAATGGACCTCTACGATGAGCAGGGAACCCGTGTCGGTCATATACGACGGAATGCGCTCTCGGCGCATAGTGCGGGCCGTTTCACCATCGACGTAAAGACCGGCGACGAGGCAACTCAAGATGAACCTCCTTCAGTCACCGTCGCGGACCGAACAACGGGAAACACGGTGTTCGAGGCCTGTCTCATGCAACGAAGAAAAATTCGCATAACCGCGGGAAACTTCTTTACCCATAAAGGCGAATTGGTTACGGTCAGCCCGCACTACTGCCGCATCGGCACCGGTCTCACCCTGTTTGGCAATGTCGCGGAAAGCCGGGGCAATGCGGGAGCCATCGGATAATCGGCTTACACGATAGACCCCGGTCTCTATCCCGACGTTCCCTTCCCTACATCAAGAGAACAGCGACCGGCTACCCCTCGGCTTCCTGGTGAAAAACACATCATTTTTTGACAAGGCATCGGACTCCCGTACAATGGCGGTATGTCGGATGTCGTGAAACCGAGCGTGCAAGCCTTCTTGGTCTGTGACCAGGTCATCGAAGACAGCGTTACCAAAAAGAAAAGCCTGATCGGTCTCTTCACGCACTTGCAGGCCGTGAGCTTTCCCTTCCAACATTCACAGATGGGGTTGTATTTCTGCCTTACCGATGCTGAGGGGACCTATCACTTCGATATCGATTTAATTTACCTCAATAACGAACAATTGGTCTGCCGAGCCACCCTGCCGAATATTGCGATCGGCGACCGTCTTCAAATTTCAGATTTCGGAATCAATATCCCCTCACTTGTCTTTCCCGCTCCTGGACGCTACGAGTTTCGGCTTTGCATGGAAGGGCATCTCCTTGCGCAGAAAGACTTCAGCGTGATGCAGATGCCGACTCACCAAACTGCATAGGGATCGCGACGCTCCTGCATCCATTTCCTGCTTAGGCAGCCTGATTCTCCTCAGCCGGTGCATAGCGCCGGTTTCACTTTCTTTCCTTCATCGCCCGTTCCACTTCGCGGCTGGCCTCGCGTGTCTTGATGGATTCCCGGCGGTCATGCTGCTTCTTGCCCTTGGCCAACCCGAGTTCCACCTTGGCAAGTCCCCGCTTGGAAAAATAGAGCCGGAGCGGAATCAGTGTGAGCCCCTGCTGTTGCGTCTTCCCAAGCAGTTTATGAATCTCCTTGCGGTGGAGGAGCAGTTTCCGCGTCCGGAGGGGCTCATGATTCATGAGATTGCCATGGCTGTAGGGACTGATATGGCAATG
The DNA here is from genome assembly GCA_002869895.2 of Nitrospira sp. CG24E. Classification (GTDB taxonomy): domain Bacteria; phylum Nitrospirota; class Nitrospiria; order Nitrospirales; family Nitrospiraceae; genus Palsa-1315. The sequence goes on from NEWP02000029.1 coordinate 83,026, forward strand.
GTGGAGAAAAACCTCGGCGCCCTTCACACTGGCGTAACTGTCCTGTAGATTCACCCGCCCTTCTCGGATGGATTTCACCTCGGTTCCCTGGAGCATGATACCAGCCTCGAATTTCTCTTCTATGAAATAGTCGTGATAGGCCTTTCGATTCGTGACCACTGCTTTTTCGAAACTGTCCTTGATTTTCCCCATCAGACGTCAGACTTTCACTTCCAACGATCGGTCACTCTCAGCCGTCCGAATGTGACCGAAAGCCGGCTGCTGATTGCCGCAGCAGTTTTTGCTATGATCTCCCCATGCGCGGACCTGGTCGCATCGATTCTGTCTCCCATGTCCTCGAGGGGTTGGCCCGTCGTTTGGGTCTCGAAACTGCGTTGCTCGAAAACCGATTGCGGCGAGACTGGGTTGCGGTCGTCGGAGAACCCATCGCCTCAAACACCCGGCCGGACCAGATTCGTTTTAAGAAACTCTATCTCCTGGTCCGCAACAGTGTCTGGCTACACCAGCTCACCTTCCTCAAACCGGCCCTCCTCCAGAAACTCAACAGGGTGGCCGGTGGGGAACTCATAACCGACCTCGTGCTGCGGGTTGGAGAGTTGCCGGATGCCGGCTACCTGCTCGCCTCGCCAGCAATCCTTCGTGAGACCGTTTCACCACCGAGTGCGACATTGCTCGATGAAATATCGGCGCACGTGACCGGCATTCAGGATCCGCTTCTCCGTGTTCGTCTCACGCTGCTCATGGCGCAGGTATTGACCCAACCGGGGGCGCCGAAGGCTGGCTGAGCGGCCCCTTGAAAAGTTGACGGACATCCGCTTGCATTGCCGTCGTCTCCGATCCATCCGGAAGCGGACCGATCCGTCCTTCTTCTTCCGACTCAGTCAGCTGATACAAGCCCCGCAAGGATCTTTGAAATCCTCCACGGTCCTCCCCGGTCAAATACTTGTGCAGTGTCACAGGCTCCGTCCAGGTATTGTCGGAAAAGATGTAGATGGTCATGCGGCGATAGTGGTCACCCGGATGGTCGGGCGTGGTCGGATTGATCTTCATCGGCTCGAACTTTCTTCCCTCGTGACCGACTATGCGAAAACGCTCGATCAGCTTTTCGATGTCCTCATCACTCGTGTCGTCGGGAACATGGATCGCGACGACTGTCTCTTCTTGCGCTCCGACACTATAGGGAGGGATCGATCGATCGGGGCGGGTCAGAAACATCCCGCCCCAGATCAGGGCAAAGCACCCGACAAGCACGCCAAGCCCTAACTTGACGACCATATCCATGGGCTTCTTGGGCTTGGACCTGGTAGGGAATGTTGAAGGTAGTTCCTGCTCCTGCATGGGAGGCCTGCGCTCAACGAACAAGACGTATGACGTCGCGAATATCCGTTAGCTTCCGCCTTCCTCGGTGAGCACCTCGGCGCTCTCAGCCAAACGCGCAACGGCGACGACCCGATCGCCCGCACCATCCAGGTCGAGGATGCGAACCCCCTGGGTGTTACGGCCGATCTCACGAAATTCGTCCACCTTGCACCGAAGCACCTTGCCATGAGCGGCCATCAGCATGATCTCATCGCCGTCTCGGACTTGAAGAAACCCGACCGCGAGCCCATTACGCTCATTGGTCTTGACGCTGATGATGCCCTTCCCTCCGCGTCCTTGGACGCGATACTCATTCACCGGCGTGCGCTTTCCGTAGCCGCCCTCCGTGACCGTGAGGATTTGGGTGGTGGAATCGGGCGTGATCGTTTCCATACCGATGACATCGTTGCCTTCTTCAAGCGTAATGCCTCGCACTCCGTGCGCCGTGCGTCCCATCGGGCGCACGTCGTCTTCCTTGAAGCGGATCGTGATGCCCTTCTTCGTGCCCAAGAGGATTTCCCGCTGGCCGTCGGTCACATGCACACCGATAAGCCGGTCCCCCTTGTCCAACGACAGCGCGATGATGCCACCCTGGCGGGGATTGCCGTAAGCCGAGAGCTCGGTCTTCTTGATGATGCCTTGCGCCGTCGCCATCACGACGAACCGGTCTTCCCGAAACTCTTTGACCGGCACGGTCGCGGTGACTTTCTCTTCTCCGGACAACGCCAGCAGATTCACCAGCGCTTTGCCCTTGGCGGCCCGTCCTGCGTCCGGAATCTCATGGACTTTCAGCCAATAGACCTTCCCTGCGTCGGTGAAGAACAGGAGGGACTCATGGGTAGATGCGGTGAAGAGGGTCACGACAAAATCTTCTTCCTTCACTCCCATCCCGATCTTGCCCTTGCCGCCGCGCCGCTGTGCCCGATACAGGGTCACCGGGTTGCGCTTGATATAGCCTGCGTGCGAGATCGTAACGACCACCTCTTCGTTTGCGATCATGTCTTCCAGGGTGATCTCCGCTTCCTCTTTCACAATCTGCGTGCGGCGGTCGTCCCGATAGGCCTCGCGCACTTCGATCAGCTCATCTTTGACGATCGTGCGAACCAGGGCGTCGCTGCCCAGGATCGACTTGAGACGTTCGATCTGCTTCAAAACATCTTTATATTCCTCGATCAGTTTGTTCCGCTCCAATTGCGTAAGCCGCTGGAGCCGCATCTCTAAAATCGCATTCGCCTGGATTTCACTCAGTGCAAATTGCCGCATCAGTCCGGTTCGCGCTTCATCAGGCGATTGCGCACGCCGAATCAAGGCAATCACCGCATCCAGGTTATCGAGCGCGATCTTGAGACCCTCGAGTATATGGGCCCTTTCTTCTGCTTTGCGCAGCTCGAAGGCGGTCCGACGGACAATGACCTCGCGCCGGTGTTCGATAAAATGATGCAGGATCTGCTTGAGGGTCAGCACCTCCGGCCTGTTGTTCACCAGCGCAAGCATGATAACTCCGAAGGTCGTCTGGAGTTGCGTGAGCTTATACAGGTTGTTCAACGTAATAAGCGGAATTTCTCCGCGCTTGAGCTCAATGACGACGCGGATCCCGTCCCGATCGGATTCGTCGCGCAGATCGGAAATCCCTTTGATCCGTTCGTCCCGGATCAACTCCGCAATCTTTTCAATCAGCTTGGACTTATTGACCTGATAGGGGAGCTCCGTGACGATCAACCGTTCCCGATCCGTGCGTTCGTCTGACTCAATCTTCACCTTTGCGCGCAGGGTCAGGAGTCCCCGTCCACTTTCATAGGCGGACTTGATACCGGCCGTTCCATAGATGAATCCAGCGGTCGGAAAATCCGGGCCTGGGATTTTTTTCATCAACTGCGCCAGTGTAATCTCCGGATTCTCGAGGAAGAGGAGGAGCCCGTCGATCACTTCGCCGACATTGTGAGTCGGAATGTTGGTGGCATAGCCCACCGCGATGCCGCCTGCGCCGTTGACAAGAAGATTCGGAATTTTAGAAGGGAGGACCAGCGGTTCGACCAGAGACTCGTCGTAATTGGGGCCAAAATCGACCGTTTCCTTGTCGATATCGGCGAGCATATCCTCGGCGACTTTGGTCAGGCGCGCTTCGGTGTAGCGCATAGCGGCAGGCGGATCGCCGTCCACCGATCCATAATTACCTTGGCCGTCCACCAGCATATAACGCATGTTGAATGGTTGCGCCATCCGAACAAGCGTGTCGTAGATCGCGCTGTCTCCGTGGGGGTGATAGTTCCCCATGATCTCGCCGACAATCTTGGCGGACTTCCGGTAGGCCCGGTTCGACGCCAAGCCCATTTCATTCATGCCGTGGAGAATTCGGCGATGAACCGGCTTGAGGCCGTCACGCACATCGGGGAGCGCCCGACCGACGATGACGCTCATCGCGTAGCTCAGGTACGACGAGCGCATCTCATCTTCGATGGCGATCTGTCCTAGTCTCTCATCAGGGGGCATCGACTCTCCTTTGACCGGGAGCTAATGGCTTATAGCAAATAGCACGAGCCTCCGGCCATACGCCATGAGCTATACGCTCTTCGTTACACGTCTAAGTTTCTGACCTCGAGTGCGTGGGCTTGGATGAAGTTGCGTCGTGGTTCGACTTCGTCACCCATCAAGATCGTAAAGATCTCGTCAACCCCTGGTACGTCTTCTAATTTCACTTTCAGCAGCGTCCGGACCTCTGGATTCATCGTCGTCTCCCAGAGCTGATTCGGGTTCATTTCGCCGAGACCTTTGTAGCGCTGGATGCTGAGCCCCTGTTTACCCTTCTCGAGAATCGCCTTCACCAGCTCAACTGTCGCGGGCTGAAGTTGTTCCTGATTATCGGTTTTGATCTTGTACGGCGCCCGGCCCAAGCCGATCGCCGACGGTGAGAGCTTCTGCAGCTCTCGGAATTCGGCGGAACCGACCAGCTCGTGCGTCACCGCAACACTATGAGTAGCCCCGTTGGTATGCAGCCGGCAGGTGACTTTGTTGGACTGATGTTCTTCGTCTTCGGCAATCTCCAATGTCGGCGTGAGCTTCGGATAGACCACCGCGAGAGTTTTCTTCACGTTGGCCACGACCTTCTTGAGGGCCGCTGGGTCCTTGAGGTGTTCGCGATCGAATCCCGGCTCATCCACGAACGCCCGCACCATATTAGCCTCGTGCGGTTTCTTGTTGAGACGGCCGAGCAGCGTCTCAAACGCGATCAGCTTCTTGAGAATGGGCAAAAGCCGCCGTCCCGTCACATATCCGTGAACCCCCTCCATATACACTTCCACATCCTCAACGGCGATATCGGCCAAGTGCTCGTTCAATGCCAATTCATCTTTGAGATACCGTTCCGTCTTACCCTTCTTCACTTTGAAGAGCGGCGGCTGGGCGATATAGATGTAGCCTCGCTCGAGCAATTCGGGCATTTGCCGGAAAAAGAACGTGAGGAGCAGGGTCCGGATATGGCTGCCGTCTACATCGGCGTCCGTCATGAGGATAATCTTATGGTACCGGGCCTTGCTGATATCGAACGAGTCCTTGTCCGCCTTTTCGCTTTCTTCCCGCTTGCGGCCGATGCCCGTGCCGAGGGCCATGATCAATGTCCGGATCTCGTCGCTCGAGAGCATTTTGTCGAAACGCGCCTTTTCGACGTTGAGGATCTTGCCCTTCAGCGGCAGAATCGCCTGAAACTTGCGGTCGCGCCCCTGCTTGGCGGAACCGCCGGCCGAATCACCCTCGACGATATACAACTCGCTCAAGGCCGGATCTTTTTCCGCACAGTCGGCCAGCTTGCCGGGAAGCGAGCCTCCGTCGAGTGCGCTCTTACGTCTGATAAGTTCTTTTGCTTTTCTCGCCGCTTCACGCGCACGGGCTGCGTCGATCGCTTTCCCGATGACCTTTCTGGCCACCGTCGGGTTCTCTTCGAAATAGGTTCCGAGTGCGTCGTTGACCGCAGATTCGACGATGCCTTTTACCTCACTATTACCGAGCTTGGCTTTCGTCTGTCCTTCGAACTGGGGATTCCGGACCTTGACGCTGACGACGGCGGTGAGTCCTTCACGGACGTCATCGCCGGTGAGCGATTCTGTATCTTTCTTGAGCAAATCGTTGGCATTGGCATAGGTGTTAATCGTGCGTGTCAGCGCCGCCTTGAAGCCCACCAAGTGGGTGCCGCCTTCCTTGGTATTGATGTTGTTCGCAAAAGAAAACAGATTCTCGGCGTAACTGTCGTTGTACTGAAGCGCGACTTCCAACACCATCTCAGGTTTTTCAACCTGCACGTAAATAGGCTTGTGCAGCGGCACCTTGGCTTCGTTCAGATGCTCGACGAACGAGACGATCCCGCCCTTGTATTTGAATACTTGCTCTTTGACCGGTTCTTTCCGCTCATCCTTGAGTGTAATCTCGAGTCCCTTGTTCAAAAAGGCGAGCTCGCGCAGTCGCTGCGCCAGCACGTCGAAGCTGAAGTCGAGTGTCTCAAAGATCTGCGCGTCAGACTTGAACGTGACCATTGTGCCACGGCGCTTGGTCTTACCCGTCATCTTGAGCGAGGCGGTCGGCTTGCCTCGCTCGTAGCGCTGCTCGAATACCTGGCCGTCCTGCCATATTTCCAGCTCGAGCCATTCGGAGAGGGCGTTGACCACTGAGATTCCGACACCATGGAGCCCGCCGGACACGGTGTAGGCGCCCTGCTCGAATTTGCCCCCCGCGTGCAAGACCGTCAGGGCCACCTCGGCTGCGGACTTCTTTTGCGTAGAATGCATCCCGGTCGGAATGCCGCGGCCGTTATCCACGACCGTGACGCTGCCGTCGATATGGATCGCCACCTCAATCGTCTCACCGAATCCCGCCATATGTTCGTCGACACTGTTGTCGACGACTTCGTAGACGAGATGATGGAGGCCGTCCACGCCGGTGCTGCCGATATACATCGCCGGCCTCTTCCGCACGGCGTCCAAGCCTTCCAATACTTTGATTTGATCCGCGCCGTAACTCTCGGATTTCGACGTGGTTTCGCTGTCGTTACTGGCCATCGGTCTCCTATTTCACGGGCGCGAGGCCAGGGGCGAGCGGCAAGGGGTTGGGAGACGTTTTCTCCTCTAGCCTCGTGCCCCTCGCCCCGTGTCTCAAACTTTAATCGGCATGACCACGCACTTGAACCCTGGACTGTCTGATTCCTGAATCAAACAGGGGCTCAGCGGATTGTCCATTTGAAGAGAGATCGTTTCTCCATCCATCACCCCGAGCACATCCAGCAAATAGCGGGCATTGAACCCCGTATTCAGAGCCTCCCCCTCATACCGTGCGGCAAGCTCTTCGGTCGCTTCCCCGAAATCGGGATTGCTGGAAAACAGCGTCATCTGCCCGGCGGCAAAGGAGACCTTTACCGCGCTTGCCTTATCGCGGGACAGCACGGAGACGCGCCGCAACGCACTTTCAAGCTCGCTACGATTGACCCCGATTTTCCTGTCGCTCTCTTTTGGAATGACTTGCTGATAATTCGGGTAGTTCCCCTCCATGAGCCGCGAGGTCAACAGCAGCCCGCTCTTCCGAAAAATCATGAGATTTTTCGTAAACCCGATCAAGGGTTCTCCCTCGCCGCCCTCTTCCAACAGACGTTGCATCTCATGCGCCGCTTTCTTCGGAATGATCGCCTTGATCTCTTGCGGAGCACCCTTGGCCCCGGCCTTCCCGACCTCCTGCTCGGCAATGGCCAATCGATGTCCATCGGTGCCGACCAGCCGCAAGATCGTTTTCTTTTCCGTCGAGATAAGCGTCACTAAAAGACCGTTGAGAATGTAGCGCGCGTCGTTGTCTCCTGCGGCAAAGAGGGTTTTCCGAATCAGCTCCAGAAAACCGGCCCCGGCAAGGGGAATGAGCCCTTCCCGTTCGATCGCCGGCAGCGCGGGGTAGTCGGTGCTGGGAAGTCCGACGATCTTGAATTGGCTCTTACCGGCTTGAATCGTCGTCCAATTATTATCACCCGAGGTGATCTCGATCTCACCGACCGCCAGCTCTTTGATAATCTCGTAGAGCTTCCGGGCCGAGACCGTGATTCCCCCAGCCTTCTCCACCGTAGCCTTGTAGTGCCCCCGCATGCCGATTTCGAGATCGGTGGCGACAATTTCGACCCCCTCCTGTTTTGCCTCGATCAAAATATTGGAAAGGATCGGCATCGTATTGCGCTTCTCTACGACACCTTGAACCCGCTGGAGACCCGTCAAGAGCTCAACTCGTCCCATACGCAGTTTCATCATCTCTTCCCCTCCAGCCACGACGCTCAGGCGCGCAGGATTTGCTCTCTCAAGCTGTCCAAGGTGGCACTCAATGCACTGTCGCTGTCTTTCGCTTTCGTGACCTGCTTGCAGGCATGAATGATGGTCGTGTGGTCCTTGCCGCCGAACTGACGTCCGATTTCGGGATAAGACGAATCCGTGAGCTCCCGACAGAGATACATGGCGATCTGTCTCGGATGCACCAGCATCTTGCTTCGACGGCGAGATTTCAGATCGGCGATCTTCACGTGGAACCGCGCACCCACCGTTTCTTGAATATCGTCCATCGACACGATCTTTTTCTTGCTGCCGATCAAATCCCGGAGCACGTTCTTCGCCATCTCCAGCGTGATAGTTTGGCCTGTGAGCGAAGCATAGGCGCCAAGACGCACCAGCGACCCCTCAAGCTCGCGGATATTGCTTTTCATCGTCGTCGCAAGAAACTGGATGACGTCTTCCGGCAGCGTGACGCCTTCGTCCTCGGACTTTTTCCGCAAGATGGCGATTCGTGTTTCAACGTCCGGCGGCTGGAGATCGGCAATCAAGCCCCATTCGAACCGCGATCTCAACCGCTCCTCAATGTCGGGCATGTCTTTCGGAAAACGATCGCTCGACAGAACAAGCTGTTTATGCGCTTCATAGAGCGCGTTGAATGTGTGAAAGAATTCCTCCTGCGTCCGCTCTTTACCCGCCAAAAATTGAATGTCGTCGATCATCAGCATATCGATATGACGATACCGCTTCCGCAGATCCATCATCTTGTCGTATCGAATGGAGTTGATGACCTCATTGGTAAACTGCTCCGTCGTCAAATATGCAATCCGGAGATCGGTCCGTTCAGCCACATAATTCCCGATGGCATTCAAGAGATGTGTTTTTCCGAGTCCGGTCTCACCATAAATAAATAGCGGGTTATAGGCTTTTGCCGGCTGTTCAGCGACCGCCATGCAGGCGGCGTGGGCAAATTGATTTCCTGCGCCGACGACAAAATTCTTGAACGAATACTTTGGGTTCAGTAGTATGCCTCGCTTCGGCTTGACCCCTGTACTTTGGCGACTGGTTGTCGCAGTGCCCCCGCTATTTTCAGACTGCCTTGCCTGCTTCTGAGAAATAACGAACATGATAGTGGTCTCTTCTCCGCCTCGAGTAGCAGAAACAGCCTCTGCCAGAAGCGAACCGTAATGTTGGCTTAACCAGTCGCCAAAAAATTTATTTGGCACGCCAAGTTGAGCTGTAGACCCCTCGATCCTTTCAAGATGAATAGGCGTAAACCAGGTATCATAGACTTGCTTTGGAACTTTCCCTTGGATATAGGCCAAGGCGCTCTGCCATTCGCTTGGGATAGTCATAATTCCTACATTACTCTTCATACACAGACTTATTCACACCTGTTGATAACCTGGTTTTTACTGAGGCCTTTCGCCTTCATCCTCGACTATTTTCAGATCTTTCATCGGTCATGGGACTATCCCTTACCTCAATCACCACAGATTATGGACTCTGCATGCAGTGGTTGCCCAGAGTCAACCCCCAATCTTCTCCACAAAGACAGCGTAATAAGAAGCTATGATATTCAACGATTTACTTTCTATACACACTATCCACTCAACCTACTCCTACTCTTACTCCTACGACGATCTTTCTTTATTGCACAATTAACTAAGAGAAGAACTCTCTGATAAATTTAGAGGACAATGATGCGATCCGCTTCGAAAATTTTTTCAACAAGGTCGTCATAGGTCAATACCTGACGGGAATCGTCAATCGCCTCTTCTCCGCTAATTTGAACAACTCCCTTTATAGAAGAGAAGGTGATTGAAGCTGAATCTTCCATCCGGACGACATCCATATCCCTATCGCTCACTCTAAAGAGAGAGGGAGAAATATGGTTTGTCGGTTGTCGAAGAATGTAGAGAGTCGCGCTCATAAAAAAACTGATCGATATCTTAAAAAACGAGACTTCTATCAACTGACCTGATTAACCGGCGTATTTCATCTGCTGGAAGAATGTTCACGGAGAAATCGTCAGACAATGTATCTATCCTCGTTCCCGGCTCGACGACAAAAGGAATGGCTAAGTGTTGAAAGGAAGGAAGATATTTTTCAAGAATATCAACATCGACTATCTCTTCTGTATTCTCCATCAAGAGGGAAGGAGCATGGTCTAAGAGGACGACGGTTGTTTCATGATCTCCAGCGCAAAGACCCAGTGCGATTCGAAGCGCTTCAACAGGGCGACCTGTGACAGTCGGATCGCCGGAAATCACCACTGCGATGCGTTTAGACATAGACAATCAGCCGCAGTGACAATAATTCGGTCATGTAAAAGCGAGAAAGCGGTCGCAGCCATCGATAATCCCAGACAGTACGACAAGCCCAGATAAGGAGGCTCTCGAATCGATCGAAACAGTCGGAACACCGTGCTGCTGACAGCCGTAGGCACAGACAGACATCTTCGCTCCCGTATTCATTAAACCAAGGTAGCGAGGATCTGTAGCTACCTTCACTCCCTCATCGATCAGATAGATATAAACTTCAACACCTTGTCGTAAAGCTGCCAGTGCCAACTGGACGACCGTCTCAACACTCGGGTGCGAAGGGGATGTGGATAACAATAGACCCAACCTACGGTCCGCCATAGTTACGAATAGAACAACTCAATACAATCAATTACTTATGAAATATATCGTGGGCGAGACTACGAGGTTTTGTATCTAAAGTCAATACCAAAAATGAGTTGCTTATGTGGAGAAAGTACGAGCTCTTAGAAGGGACCCGAGTCCTGAGAGGGGGAGAACTTCTTGCGCCTTGGATTCGAGATTGCGGAGGATGACAGTGCCACGAGCGACTTCGTCATCGCCCAGGAGAATGGCATAGCGGCATTTGGATCGGTCAGCTTGGCGAAGATGAGATTTGAGAGAAGTGGAACGGTAGTCACATTGGGCAGAAAGTCCAGCTCTTCGGAGTTCATCGAGCAAGACCAAACCACACTTCACTCCTGCTTCTCCAAAAGCCGCGACGTAATAGAGACATTCATCTCGTAGAGAAATGGATGTCTTCTGGAGCATCAAGGATACACGCTCAAGCCCTACCGCGAATCCTACGGCAGGAACAGAGGGTCCCCCGAGAGTTTCCACCAGGCCATCGTAGCGACCACCGGCACCCACTGCGTTCTGAGCTCCTAAATGAGAGGAGGTAATCTCAAAACTGGTCAAACAATAGTAATCGAGTCCTCGAACTAACCGAGGATTCAGTTGATAGGGGACACCAAGAGCCAGTAGACCGGAGAGGACCTGGTCAAAATGCGCACGGGCTTCAGGAGAAAGGTGGTCCATCAGCCTGGGTGCCGACTCAGTCGCAGCGCGACATTCAGGCACCTTGCAATCCAACACCCGCAAAGGATTTGTGTCCATACGGCGTCGGCAGTTTTCACAGAAACTGGATTCTTGCTGTGAGAGGAACGAGCGCAAGAGAGGCTTGTACGTCACGCGATCACCGGAGCTTCCCAGACTATTGATCTCAAGTGTCAGGTCTGGCAGAGCCAGGTCCGACAGCAGGCGCCACAGCAGCGCAATAACCTCGATGTCCGCACGGGGGTCCGACGTGCCAAAGGATTCGACACCGAATTGATGAAACTGCCGGAGGCGTCCTGCTTGGGGCCGCTCGTGGCGGAACATGGGGCCGATGTAGAAATACTTCTGTGGGAGAGGATCAGCCGCCCGATTGTGCTCGATGAAGGCGCGAACTGTACCAGCCGTGCCCTCCGGACGCAACGTGAGCGATGTCCCATCCCGATCAGGAAAGGTGTACATCTCCTTTTCGACGATGTCCGTCGCAGAGCCGATACTCCTGGCAAAGAGCGCAGTCAGTTCGAATAGGGGAATGCGGATTTCCTGATATCCGTAACAGAGCGCCCAGCGCCTCGCCGTATCTTCAATGAGACGCCACCGAGGCGTTTCTTCGGGAAGGATATCCTTGACGCCCTTGATGGCTTTGATCGAATCCATACTGAGAGGCCGTTGCGAAAAATCGGGACTATAGCCGCGGGCTACAGGCATGTCAACGCGGACCTGGCAGGACGCTGAAAAGGTCTCCGTTCTCACCCGCCCAACCCCGGCGTGCCGAGACGCGCCTTTTCCCATGCATCGTTCTCGCATCATTCAGATCCTCAACGGGGACCCGGCCGCCTCACTAACTCAGCGGCGCGCACAAACTTCGTGCTCCTTATTCGTCGCACCGTGCGCCCCAGAGGGTACGCCTGCAGTCTTCACTCGCTGCGGCCTTGCTGGGCGGTCTTTTTGAGCGTCCTGCTTGATTAGTTTACGAGAACACCTGTTCGGCGATTCTAAGGTTCATGAACGACGCAGGGCGAGAGTCGCCGTGCCTTCTTGCGCCAATCGGTGCGCGGGGGTATAGTTCGCGGCCTATCTCTATCTGTCACTGAAGGAAGCGTCATGAGTGTAGATCAACCGAACCGCCGCGTCATCGCGCTCGCACCGATGCCGCCCGAGAAGTCCGCCTATGCCCTGGCCCGCTATAGCAGATCGCCCGACTCTATCGAGAGCAGCCTCCGCTGGGGACATGGCCATTCTTCTGAAAAGTTCTGGGATCAGTTCTATTTCGACTACGGCCATGCCTCGATTGCCGATTTGGGCCATGTCATCATCTGCTTCGAGGACATCTCCGAGCTCGCCGCGATTCGGCTTGAGGACGAGCCTCTGTGGGATGGCCAGGCAAAATCCAGCCGGTATCAAAACTTTGCGTCCGGCGGGTGGTTCGTGCCCGATTCCATTCGGGGGTCGGAAACAGAAGGCACCTATTTCGGCATTCTCCGCAGCCTTGCCGAGATCTATAGGCTCCTACACGAACCCTTAACCCAATTTATTTCGGAACGTGAACCGCGACCCGAGTCGATGAAACCGGCCGATTACCAACGAACGATTGCCGCACGCGCATTCGATGTGACGCGGTATCTCTTGCCCCTCGCAGCCAAGACCAACGTCGGGCAGGTGGTCAGTATCAGGACGCTGGAGAAACAGATCACGAGACTCTTGTCATCCCAGCTGCCGGAGCTTCGTGCAATCGGAGATGAACTGAAGGATGCCTGCCAGCGGTCGCCCGTCAACCTCTGGGGTGAACTCTGCGGTCAACCGGTCGGAGCGCATGAACCCCTCGCCCCGACGTTAGCCCGCCATGCGAAGCCGAACGACTATCAGGCCTCGGTCTATCAGGCCCTCGCCACATACGCGAAGGACGCGCTTCGGGGAACCGGATTAGATCAACCGACAGCCTGGGGCGAGCCGGAGCCGGTAACGCTCATCGAATCTCATGATCCATTGGACGAGATCGTGACCACTTTGCTGTACCGCGTCTCGCACGCGCCCTATCGGAGCCTCCTTGCGGTCGTCCGCACCTGGACAGAGAAGCAAAAACAGGAGGCTGTCGACGTGGCGACGAGCGCACGGGGACCCTACGACGAACTCATCAAAGAATTCCGCAGCGGCTATGCTTTCACATTCGATGTGCTGATGGACATCGGAGGCTGGCGCGACATGCATCGGCACCGGCGTTGCCAGCAGATTCAACAGAACTTTACGACGCTGCACGGCTATGAAGTGCCGCCGCCGCTCGTACAGGCTGGATTGGATCATGAGTATCGGCAGGCGATGGACGCGGTCCGATCGGATATCGAGCAGCTCAAGAAAACGAGCGCGGAGGGATCGCTCTACGCGACGCCGTTTGGATTCAAAGTCCGATGCCTCTTCAAGATGGACTACGCGGAAGCCGAGTACATCGCCAGACTCCGTTCCGGCGTGAAGGGCCACTGGTCGTATCGGACCGTGGCCTGGCTGATGAAAGAAAAAATTGCTGCGCGCTATCCTTCACTCGGGGATCGCATCCAGGCGACCTCGCCGGACATTGAGGATACCCTCACAAGATAGCCACGATACCGATCCGAATGACCGACTACCAAGCCCAGTGTGAAACCGCGCTGTTGGAAGGCCGATGGGATCAGGCGCAGCAGACAGCGCTGGCCTGGGCTTGCCATCCTGCCACCGGCATGGACCGGAACCCTCGACCCCATTTCGCCCTGAACGTGATTCAGTTGCTCCATGGGGAGTTCGCCGAAGCCTGGACGACTCACCAGAGATGTCTCCAAGAATCCGAAGATATTGCCCTGGTCAAAGAATGGGTCGAAAGATTCGTCGCGCAACAGTCTCAGCAGGCCAACGCCCATCTCGTGATGGGGTTATTCCTGGCGCAGTCGGGACAATCTGAACAGTCGATCGTGTCCTATAAGGAAGCGTCCAAGCTCGCACCGCAGTCCGCGTACCCCCATTATTTTCTCGCGCAGATTCACGAGCGGGCCAACCATCTCGAAATGGCGATCAAGGAATACCGTGAAGCGGTGCGACTGGATCCTTCCTATGCGCCGGCGCGGACCAACTTGGGTGTGGCCTATCAAGAGCAGGGACGGTTGGAGATGGCGATTCCTCAATATCGCGAAGTCATCAAATTATGTCCCCATGATCCGATAGCCCACGCAAACCTCGCCTGCTCGCTCGCCGAGCAGGGCAAATTTGAACCGGCTTTGCAGTCGTACAAAGAGGCTTTGCGCCTGAATCCCAATGACGCAGAGGTGCATTTTTCGCTGGGAGGTCTCTACGAAACGAGAGGCCGTCTGGATCTGGCAGAGAAGGAGTACAACGCGGCGCTCATCGCCGATCCGAACTTCGGCCCGGCGCACTCAGCGATCGGCTGGCTGGCGTTGGGTAGACAACACCTGCAGGCCGCCTACGAAGCCTTCAACCGGGCTCTCAAGTCGAACGACCAAGATCCTCGGGCCTACCACGGCATCGCCGAATACTATTCTCAAAAGGGGAAACGAGAGAGCGCTCTGGATAATTTTACAAAAGCCCTCAAGTACTACAAAGATCCCGAGAAGAGAAACGCGATACTGAACCAGCTATTTCAAGAAGGACAAATGGCGGATTAGCAGGATGCTCAAAAAGGCTGTCAGCTGCATTCTCCCCTCGAAAGCATCCTCAACGTAGCCCAGAGGCTACGCATCCGGTGCTTCCGCTCGTCTTACAATATTTGGAGCGATTGGTGGCGCAAGGACGCAGTTCGATGGAGACCGTGTTTCTCACCAAAGGCGGTCACTCGATCGACGTGGAGATTCACGCCACGGCGTTGATCGATCAAGAACGGGGCGGGCTGGTTCACTCGCGAGCATTTGTGCGCGACGTGACCGATCGGCGCCAGCTTGAGCAACGGGTGCAGGAATACACGACAGAGCTTGAAGAGGCTGTGTCGGAACGAACGCAACAGCTTGTCGCCTCCCAGGCGCGGTACAAGGCCCTGTTCGATTTAGTCGTCGACTCTGTCTTCATGGTGAATGCGAACGGCATGATCGTCGCGGTCAACAAACGTGAGGAGCAAGCGTTGGGATACGCAGAGGCGAAGGTGGTCGGCCGTAGCCTGCTCGAAGTGGTCCTCGCAAGCTATCACGATGCATTGCGTGGGTGGCTCAGCGATACCATTTCGGGCCAGAGGAAAATCCCTACCCAGGAGATCGTGGTGCTCCATGCCGACGGATTGGAGACTCCGGTCGAAATGGATTTGATCCGGGTCGGAGTGGCAGACCAACTGTCGGTGATGGTGCAGTTGCGCGACATTACCGACCGGAAACGGCTTGAACGGCAGCTGGACGCCTATCGGGAAGAGTTGGAGGACAAGGTGCGCGAGCGCACGAGGGAGATCGAAGAGACCAAGCAATATCTTGAAAGTCTGCTCGAGAACGCGAACGATGTCATTTACACACTCGATACCGAGCAGCGATTCACCTATGTCAACAGCAAGATCGAAGCATGGGGCTACAGGAAAGAGGATCTGCTCGGGCGTCCGTACCTTGCTCTTCTCTCCAAGCGTCACCGGGGGAAACGTCTCAAGAGCACATTGGATATCGAGGTGAAGCAGGTTTATGAGGTCGAAGTGGTCACTCGCATGGGAGAGCCGCGGGCTGTGATGATCAGTGTGTCTCCACTGCATGATGCCGAGGGAGGATTTCTGGGCCTGATGGGCATTGCCCGCGACATGACCGAGACCAAGAAACTGGAGCAGCAGATCAGGAACTCTGAGAAGCTGGCCTCGGTCGGACGGCTTGCGGCAGGAGTCGCCCACGAAATCAACAATCCCCTTGGGGGCATCCTCAACTGCCTCTACAACTTGCGAAAGGGAACGTTGTCGCCGACAAGGCAAGAGGAATATCGGGTCTCGATGGAAGACGGTGTGCGGCGTGTGCAGAAGATCGTTCGGCAGCTGCTCGATTTCTCCCAGCAGCATGTGCCGGAGTTTGCGCTGACGGATATCAATCACGTCGTCGATCGGGTCCTGGTCCTGACGACGCATCTCTTTTCCCCGAAGCGAATTGTGCTGGAAACGGGATTCGGGCAGGGGTTGCCGAATATCATGGTTGATCGGCACATGATTGAGCAGGTCCTGATGAATCTGGTCTTGAATGCGGTGCATGCGATGACAGAGGGAGGAACTCTGACGATCCGAACTTCCGTGGTCGAAGGGATCTGCGTGGTCGAAGTGTGCGACACTGGGTCCGGCATTCCACCGGCGGTCCTACCGAGGATCTTCGATCCCTTCTTTACGACCAACCGCGAAGGCGAAGGAACCGGACTCGGCCTGTCGGTCAGTCTGGGCATCGTTGAGCGCCACGGAGGAAAGATTTTGGTGGATAGCGAAGTCGGGAAGGGAACAACCTTTACACTCTGTCTTCCTGTGTCCCGTGAACGTTCGTTGGTGGAGAGGGTGTCATGAAGGGGCTCAGAACTCTGCTCGTGGATGACGAGCCGTTGATGCGGCTGTCGATGGTCGATGCGTTGGAAACGATCGGCCATGACGTCGAAGCGGCTGCATCCGGGACGGAAGGCATCGAAGCCATCCGTCAGCGGCCCTTCGATCTGGTCATCACCGATCTGCGGTTGCCGGGAGCGGACGGGCTTATGGTGCTCAAGGCGACCAAAGAGCAGTCGCCCGACACAGAGGTCATCGTGATTACCGCCCACGGATCGGTGGAAACGGCAGTCGGCGCGATGAAGCTCGGCGCCTTCGACTACGTCACGAAACCCTTTCAGATGGACGAGTTACTGTTGATCGTCGAGCGAGTGGGCCACGTTGTGGCCTTACGCCGCGAGAATCAGGATCTCAAAGATACGCTTGAAGATAAATTCTGCTTCAACGGCATTCTGGGATCGAACAACCAAATGCGAGCGGTGCTGGACAAGATCAAGATGGTGGCTGGGACGGACTCCACGATTTTGATCCTTGGAGAAAGCGGAACCGGAAAAGAGCTGGTGGCGAACGCGATTCACCAAAACAGTCCGCGCAGCCCCCACCCGCTGATCAAGGTCAGTTGCGCTGCCTTGCCGGAATCGTTGCTCGAAGCAGAGCTGTTCGGCCACGAGAAAGGCGCCTTCACTGGCGCGCTTCGTCAACGGCGGGGGCGATTTGAATTGGCGCACCGAGGCACCCTGTTCCTGGACGAGATCGGTGAAATCTCGCCGGTCATCCAGGTGAAACTTTTGCGGGTGCTTCAGGAACGGCAGTTTGAGCGAGTCGGAGGGAACGACAGGATCGATGTGGATGTCCGCCTGGTCTGTGCGACCCAGAAGGACTTACGAAAGGAAGTCGCGCAGGGGCGGTTCCGCGAAGATTTATTCTATCGGCTCAATGTCGTCCAGGTCGTGATTCCTCCGTTGCGTCAGCGGCAAGAGGACATCATGGTGATCGGCGACCACGTGCTCAAGACCTGCTCCACCAAGATGAACAAACAACTGAAGGGATTTTCCTCACAGTCGCGGGAGCTGCTCTTGCGCTATTCCTTCCCTGGGAACGTGCGGGAGTTAGAGAACATGGTCGAGCGTGCAGTGGCGTTGGGACGCGATCGTGAAGCGATTCAACCGCCGGATCTGTGCGGGTACCAGTCCTGCCCCTTTACCGGAGGTGCCGCGCAAGAGTCTTGTGGATTCTGTAGCGAAGGGTTGACGGGACAGAAGCGTGAAGAGCGTCCACTGACCTCGCTGGCGACGGCGCGGGAACAGTTCGAGCGGGAGTATATTCTGTCGGTCCTCGGGAAGGTAGAAGGCAGCCGAACTACCGCCTCGAAAATCCTCGGCCTCTCGCGTAAAGCCCTCTGGGAAAAGTGCAAACGCTACGGCATCCCCTCAGCGCGGGATGAGGCGGAGGATGAGGGCTGATGATCTTCTGTGCTCGCGCAACGCGCGGTTGCGGAATGCCCTCGCTCGGGCTAATGGCACGTCTCGGCGTGCCAGTGGGTGGGCGGGTGAGAAAGTTGCGCGCAGTGGAGGACCAACCAGGCCACCCTTTTTGGGTATGTGAAGGGTGACTCACCCAAGCCTTCTGTGGGGCGCGTGAGGGATTCCCATTGATCGGCCTCTGAATTAGAGAACTCGGACACCTCGATGGCAAAAGGAAGTGGAGAGTCGAAGATCGCCCTGGTGGGTGTGGTTACCCTCGCGGTCGCGCTCGCCGGCGTGCTGTTGGTGAAGGAGCCTCTGCGGAGTTCTCGCCCGGTAGGGACCGGGTTGGAAGTGAAACAGACCACCAGTGAACAATCGGTTCGCGCGAGGCTGTGGGAAGATCCTCTGGCAGCGGTGCAGCGGGGGATGGGAGAGGCGCCGCCGGCAGCAAGCGGGTTGTCCAAGTCTTCGTCCAGCCGGTCGGCCGACTCGTTTCTCGTACAGCGCCTGAGACCGCTGAGGCATGCGATTGCCGACCGGGTCAAGAAGGATGAGCGGATCACCGTCCTCTTGGTGACGATGAGCGGTGATCCCTATGCGGAGAGTGCTGAGTCCCGCATCCGGGATCGTTATGCGGTCGGCACTGCGTTGGGTGTCGCCTGCTATGTCCCGGAAGATGAGGGGCATCTCTCGTTCATCGAGGGCAATACTCAGGGCACTGGTTTCTTGCCCTACGAATGGTATCGGCTCCGGAAGACCAAGGTTTGTGGCGAGGGACAGGACCGGGCTCAAAATACCCTCGTGGTCTGGGTCTCCGATGACGCACTCAGCCGAGGGTTCCTGGCCACCTTGACCTCGTTGTCGCAAGCCCTGGTGTGCCAAGAGTCGACAGAGAAAAGCGAATGTCTCTTTACCGATGACCGGCGCAGGCTGGTCCGGCTGAATCCGAGGTTGCAACAGTCCGTCACGTTCAAGATTGTGGGGCCCCGCAGCTCCTCAGCCCTGCGTCAACTCCTGGATGAAGCCGGAGGCTTGTATACCGAGCCCCATGAAGGAATCGGGGCCTGGCCGAACGCAGATGGGACCATCGAGCTCTATTCGCCTTGGGCCAGCGCGATGAAGGGGCTCATGGCCTATGGGCTGAAGAAGGAGCGGGGGAAGGGATCTGCCTGCCAGGCTTATGAAGCCTGCGAGGAGGAGTTTTCCCATCGGCTGGCCGCTGCAAATGTGAGGCTCGTCTACGAGGTCGGAACCGACGATCGGCTTTTCACCACGCTGATCGAAGAATTAGAACGGCGTCAGGTACGGCTCGGCTGGGATGCGGTGATCCTGATCGGGGAATGGGATTCCTTCTATGGCCGAGCATTGCCCATCGAGTTTCGCGCGGCGGCCTGCGCGAAGGTGGCAACGTTCACGGAGCTAGAGCTCAAGCAGATTCAGGTGCCGGCGACGATCAAATCCTGGTGTCCGACTGTTCCGCGCGCGGTCGATTTGCAGATTCAGCGCCCGGCTGACTATGAGTCCCTGACCTTGAACGTCTTCCGCTATAGCTATCTGAGCGGTCTCGATGGCGAAGTGCCGGGCGACGATGCGGTGAACGCCGGACGTGGAGAGAGCTCCAAGGCCAATGTGACGGCGAAGGATCTGCTGGCCGGTGGGTTGCGGGAACGTCCGGAGGGAACGAGCCAGCTCGATTATGTGCGGGCCTTGACGACAAGGATCCAAGACGAAGGAGAGGGAGCAAAAGCGATCGGTATTCTGGGCAGGGATCCCTACGATGCTTTGCTCATTCTGAAAGCGCTCCGGCCGGCCTTCCCCTACGCTGTTTTCTTCACCGTCGATCTCGATGCGCGCCATCTTCACGCCGGCGAGTACAAGTGGACCAGGAACATGGTCGTCGCCTCGCCGTTCGGCCTGCAGTTGGACGGGAGTCTCCAGCGCGACGTTCCGCCGTTCCGGAGCAGCTATCAAACTGCCACATACTTTGCCGTGCTGCGGGCGGTGAATCACGTGACCTGTCGAGCAGGGGGGGATCGGCAGCCGTCGGCGGGGCCCTGTCAGGCAGGGTATCACGTGCCGCTGACCCCCGAAGACCGGGTCTACGATTCGGCTGAACATCCTCGCATCTTCGAAGTGGGGCGCGAGGGCGCCGTGGACCTCAGCGTCGTGGATGTCGAAGGGGTGAGAACGATCCATCCCCTGCGCGCGGATCTCGATCATACGGACAGTTATGGTCAGCTGAAACAGGGTATCGGCCCCAGCAGCGCAACGGTGATGGCGCTGGTCGGGATCGGGCTGTTCATTGTGACGGCGCTTGCCTGGAAGAATGAGCGAGTCTGGCTCCGGGTTTCTCGGTCCTGGGGTCTGTTCGCACTGGCTGGTCTGTTGCTACTCGCCGGGACTGCGATCTTTTTGACTCTGGGCGGCGGCACAGCCCTTATGGCCCAGCACGATGAAGGCGAACCCTTCTCCTGGACTGCCGGTGTAAGCATTTGGCCCGGCGAGTGGCTCCGGTTTCTCGTGGTGCTTATGTGCCTTGTCTTCCTGGTCAAGGGGGCTCGCGATCTGACGAAGAACAGCGACCGCCTCACCGACGATTTCTCATTCCGCATGGATCAGAGCCCCCGCTCCCGATTTACCCTGAGGATTTGGTGGACCAATGTGCAACGGATCTATCATCCGGCTGCCACCAGAGCCGCCACCACGGTTGATCAAGCCTGGTCCTGGTATCTCAACGGCGCCGCCCCGCTGCAGAGGGCGGCGCGCCTGCTGGTCCTGTTTCTCCTGTATGGCGCGATGATGATGTCTCTGGACCATTGGGTCCTTGACGAAGAGATGATCCAACCCTGTCGGGGCTGGCTAAGCTGTCGAGTGGATTCGATCATGACGCTGGTCAGCATGAGCTGCGTGGTGCTGCTCAATCTGGCGGTATTCGACGAGGTCATGTTGTGCCGTCGGTGGGTCGGTTGGGTGAACAGCACGAGCGGGGGCTGGTCCGATCAGGTGCAACAGAAATACTTGCGCGAGTATGGATTGAGCCAGAGCCATCAGGCAGAGTTTGACAAGCTCAAATATTTGGCCGGCATCGACCTGATCAGCCGGCGGACGGAAGCGGTCAATCGCCTCATCCGGTACCCCTTCATCGCCCTGCTGATTATGATCGCTGCCCGCAACGACTACTTCGATATTTGGAACTATCCGGTCTTGCTGCTGCTGGCCTGGGCCTTGAACGTCGTTCTGGCGCTGGGCGGGGCGATGTTGCTCTATCGCTCCGCCGACCGCGCGAAGCAGTCGGTTTTGGCCGGGCTGAGCAAGCAAATGATCCAAGCGCTCGGGCTCGGCAAGGACCACGAAGTCCGCGCAAAGCAGGTCCAGTACATCATCGGCGAGGTTGAGGCCAACCAGAAGGGCGCCTTCGTTCCTTTCTATCAGCAGCCGGTCGTTGAGTCTTCGCTCTACGGCCTCGTGGCCCTGCTGCAATATCTCTATTTGAAGTAAAGGGTCGTTCATGCGCGAAGCACAGATAGGCGGGCTGCGGACGCGGATCGTAGGTGGCATCGATGGCAAGGGTGGGGGCAAGGGTCCCCTCGTTCTGCTCCTGCACGGCTTTGGGGCGCCAGGGAATGATCTCGTGTCGCTGGCAGATGCGTTGGATGTGCCCACCGGTACAAGGTTTGTCTTTCCCGAAGGCCCGCTTTCGTTAAGCTTTGGGCCGAGAGATGCGCGAGCCTGGTGGCTGATCGATATGGCGCGCATTGCCGCAGATCAAGCGGCAGGCCGGATCCGTGATCTCTCGCAGGATATTCCCAAAGGCCTGGCTCCGGCGCGCACGACAATGTTGGCCTTCCTCAAGGAGGTCGAGCAACATCTCAACACGGCCCCGCGCAGAACTATCCTCGGGGGCTTTTCCCAGGGCGCCATGCTTTCTTGTGATGTGATGCTCAGGACGACAGAACCCTATGCCGGGTTGATCCAACTTTCCGGTACGCTCCTCGCCACACAGGAATGGGCTCCGTTGCTCCAAAAACGCAAAGGGCTGCCGGTCTTTCAAAGCCATGGGATGCAGGACGAGATCCTGCCCTATGTGGGAGCGGAACGGTTACGAGACACGCTTAGTCAGGGAGGACTCACAGTCGAATGGCACAGCTTCCGCGGCGGCCACGAGATTCCAAGAGCGGTTCTGCAGCGGCTGGGGCCCTTTATCGCCAAGGCGGTTGCCAAACATGAGTAGCCTCCATTCGTTTGAACTTGCAGCCACAGATGGCAAGCTGATTCGTGGAGACCGGTCAATCGGCAAGGATCGCCAGATATTGTTCATCACTGGTTTTCTTTCAAAACGCTGGGGCAACAAGAGCAAGGCGTTGGTTCAGTGGTGTGAGGAGAAGGGCTGGGGTTTCTGTTGTTATGATGTGCGGGGGTTTGGAGAATCGGATGGAAACTTCACCGACTACACCCTGTCAGATTGGATCGCGGATGCGCGAACGGTGCTCCGCACTCTCGACACCGGTCCGCCGCTGACCCTTGTCGGCAATTCACTTGGAGGCTGGATCGCCTGGCTGATGGCGCAGGAGCTCGAGCAGATTGAGCGGCTTGTCCTTATCGCTCCAGCCTTCAACATGATGGGACTGCGGGCGAAGTCGATTGATCCTGAAAGGAGACAGACCTGGCAAGGCAATGGCTGGATGCCCTGGGACGATGAGCCGGCTCACAGGGACTGGCCTCTCTCGTGGAAATGGGTCGAGGAGAGCGAAGCCTATTGGAAGACCAGCTTCGACCGTCTCAGGCATGTGAGCACGACGGTCTTACACGGATTGCAAGATAGCGTGATCCTTCCGGGCGGCAGCAGGCAGTTCGTCGAACAGCTCTTGGCCAAGGATGCGTCATTTCCTGTCGAGCTCAATCTGATCACAGGTGACCATCGATTGGGCACTTCTGAAAACATGGAACGGTTTCATCAACTGGTCGTAGGACAACCCTGAGGCCCCATCATGCTCACACTCATTCACAAAGAATGCGGCGGTCCGGCGCTCGATGAGTCGCCCGTCGGCGAGGTCTGCGCGATCCCCATCGACCGGTTTCCGTTTACGTGCTTCAGTTGCCTTGAGGAAATCGACGACGAATCGGAAGTTCGACTGTCGGAGGAGATGGGAATCTGAGCCGCTCCGTTCCAGGCTCCTAGCCCGCATTATTCATGAGCGATTCTGCTGCA
>NEWP02000003.1:0-24927 GCA_002869895.2 Nitrospira sp. CG24E
CAGACTTGGTGCTCCTTATTCGTCGCACCGTGCGCCCCAGAGGGTACGCCTCGGGCCTTCACTCGCTGCGGCCTTGCTGGACGAACTTTTTGAGCATCCTGCGGGACGGTATTCCCGTTGTACTACACAACGGACCATCGAAAGCCTAACCTGCTAATCGCGTCGAACCCTGTTGTGTTGAGGTGGTGGGATGGGGTGAGAGGTGTCGCCTGCTCGCTCAAGCGGCGACACCGGCCTTGAGCAAGGATTTATCAGGCTGATTCTCAGTCTGGGCTTGGACGAAAGCAAGCAAGCGCTTGTTTTCTTGGGCGGCTCGAAGAAACTTGAAGGCGATGCCACGAGCGTTCACAGAACTGACCATCGCGGCCACTTCAAGAGGCGGTTCTGCTTCACCGAGCGACAATTTCAGATAGAAGATGTCGTCCGGATGCACATGGGTTTCGCTATTGATGATACAACCGCCAATCGAGAGATCGCGCACCGTTCCTTCACCGCAGACCTTGCCACCGGAGAACGAAAGATAGAGTCGAACGGGTATTCTAAGATGTTCGCGGCGATCGATTGGATGTGAGGGATGATGCAGTCCAAGACGAGACGCCAGAAAGCGATGACTGCACGATAGACAGCGGAATGGCGCCACAAATATGAAGGAGGCCAGGTGTTCGCGCGGCGATTGAGGGTGAGACCGCAAGAGACCGTCCTTCTGGCATTGCGGGCAATTCAGGATACGGCCCATATCATCGATCCCTTTTGGTCGCCCTGTTTGGATTGGCGGACATACCAGTCATCTCTTGTCCACGGATAGATGATCTTTTCTGCTCTGTCAAGAAATCGAATGTTCTGTGCGGAGGCTTGGTGAGCAAATTGGATATTCATCGTCGAGTCTGGCTGTCTGGACGGACGCCCGTAGCGACGGCAGACCCCGCGAGCCACCCTGTCGCCCAGGCCCATTGGAAATTGAAGCCGCCGATCCGGCCGTCGCAGTCCAGGATCTCTCCGATCAGATAGAGTCCTGGTACCAGCTTGGATTCCATCGTACGATAATTGATCTGGTCGAGAGGGACCCCTCCCGCCGTCACTTCTGCGTAGTTCCAACCGCGATCTCTTTCGACCGGAAACCGGAACCTCAAGAGTGCCTCGATCAGACGGTCACGATCTTTCCGGGGCAGTTGTGCGATGGCTTTCTGTGGATCGCATTCGATATGCAGGCAGAGCGCCTCGGCAAACCTCTCTGAAACTAGTTGTGCGAGGGTCTTTGTGAGGGACCGCCGAGGAGTATCGGTTGCTTGTTCTATGAACCACTGTTTCGCCTGCTCTCGCGTCTTGCCCGGAAGAAAATTGCCATAGAGGTCCGCACTTTGACCGGTTTCCTGCGCCAGCGTCCAGAAGCGGCTTACGTCCATGACCGCTGGCCCACTGATGCCAAAGTGGGTCCAGAGCAAGCTCCCAGTCCGGCAGTCAATCTTGTGACCTTCCACGACGGTGGTCAACTCCACGTCATGCGAGAGCCCGGAGAGTGTCTTGTGAAACATCGTGTCGGCGAGCACCAGCGGCACGAGCGCTGGTGCTGTAGCAGTTAGAGAGTGGCCGAGGTGGCGTGCGAGGGTAAAACCGAATCCATCACTTCCCGATTTTGGAATTGACCGGCCGCCAGTCGCCATGACGACGAACTTAGCGTGTAGGGTCCCATGGCTATGCTGCAGGACAAATCCAGATTCGGCAGACGATTCGATGCCTGTCACGCGATGATCCGGCAGGATGCGGACATCGAGGTCGAGACAGCGCGTGATAAGCGCGTTGAGGATGGTCCGGGCTTTGTCGGTGACAGGAAAGAGCTTACCGGTCTCTTCCCGTTTGAGATCCACACCCAACGAGGCAAACCAGCCGACTGTTTGTTCGACAGAGAATGCCGCCAGGACATTTTTGATGATGTGGCGATTGCCGAAATAGTCGCCGGCTGTCACAACATCATGCGTGACATTACAGCGACCGCCGCCGGAGACGAGGATCTTGGCTCCGATGGCCTTGGCACTGTCTAGAAGTGCGATCCTTTGCGGCCGATCGTTCTTTAGGGCCATTTCCACTGCGAAAATCGAGGCGGCCAGCCCAGCGGCGCCCCCGCCGATTACCGCAACGTCATATATGTCGTTCTCTTTAGACATTAGAGAGTTTTAACTACCAGTTAACATCCTATTAATCTTGCAATGTTACAGTCCCTCCCATGCAAGGCCGACTTGTCGGCGCTGAAACACATCAGAGCAGGAGGTGGGCACGATGACCTGTCAAAAATGCAAAGGACTGATGGTGACAGAATGGCGGCCTGAGTTTTCCCAGGAAGCCGCAGTGCTCCGCTGTATCAATTGCGGGTTGGTCCTCGATCCGTTGATTGCGCAGAATCGTGTGATCTCGTTAGGTGTGAAGCAACGGGTCCTGAAGGCAGCTTGATGGTTCGTTCAATCTCGTGAGCCAGTCCGGTCGCTACGGGCGACTTGCCGAACCAATCGAATTGGGCAGGTGTGGACGTGGCGTTCGTGGTTAGACCGAAAACTCCGCCCATAAGAATGTGTGATCAGAGGGGTCTTTCGTTCGCCGCGGCTCGATGTCCACGTCTACCCTTTTACATTTGTCTGCCAACGGAGCCGTCGCCAGAATATGGTCGATGCGCCATCCTCTATTCGCTTCCAGCGAGCCAGAAGCCCTGTAATCCCAAAATGTATACTGCTGTCGGTCCGGATAGAGTTTCACAAACACGTCCTGAAATCCCCACGCCAATGTGCGTTCATAGGCCCGCCGCGCATCCTCGTGATAGCAGACATGCTTGAGATGTTTCTCGGGGCTGTGTACGTCCATCGGTCGAGGAGCGACGTTCATGTCACCGCACCAGATAGCCGGTTTATTCGGTGGCACATGCTTCTCGAAGTAAGTGCGAAGTCGCTCGTACCAGCCAAGCTTGTATTGATACTTCGGTGAGTCGATCTCGAACCCCTGCGGCACGTAGGTATTGACGATGGGAATCCCCTCGATCACCACGCGTAAGAGCCGCGCATCCTCCGATTCGCCTCCATCATCGAACCCGTAGGCCACCGACTCAGGTTTCTTCAGGCTCAGTATCGCGACACCGTTGTATGACTTCATCCCACGGTAGGTGATCTCGTACCCGGATTCCGCCAATGCCAACAGAGGAAACTCGCTGTCTTGAACTTTGGTTTCTTGAAGACAGAGCACATCGGGTTTCTGCTGGGCAAGCCAGCCAAGCACGATCGGTAACCGTTTTCTAAGCGAGTTGACGTTGAAGGTGGCGATTTTCATTCAAAGCCCCATCAATGGTTGAGCCGACGCATCCTAGCAAAAGGCCCAAGGGGGAACAAGGCGAGAGAGCTGTTCAATAGAGGAGCGATTTCGGTCATGATTCGAGGGGGCTCCTAGCCCTCAGGAGAAAAGACCTCCCAAGGGCCAGAGAATCTACCGACGCACCTACACAATTTATGGAGCGGTGGCAGGGGCGGTAGGGGGAGGAGAGGCGGGAACAGGAACAGGAGCAGAAGCAGGAGGATTAGCCATTGCATCGTCTTTGTGGGCCTTCATTTTATCCATCATTTCATGGCGCTTAGCCTTCATCTTTTCCCTATACTGCATGATTGGGCCTTTCTTCCCTCCTCTCTTCGCCCCCATATCGCTCTCCATCGCGTTCTCTTCAGCCTCCACCGCATCTTTCCCAGCTTTCGTTTCATCTTTCGTATGACCCCTCTTGATCTTCACGACATCACCGGCCAGTGCGAGCGAACTGGTTCCCATCAGGCACAATGCGACAAACATGACAATAATCAACCTATGCATGACACACCTCCTCATTAGAGACAGAACAGTAGGTTCGGAGCCACATCTCGAATTCTTCGCTAGGTAAATAGCGTTGCACGACTCATATGGTCTGTCAATTCGAACGTAAAACGGCTAATCTTGAATGGCGATTTCTCCTCGCCCCGCATCCAGGTTGACGCGATCGCCTTCTTTCAGTCTGGTGGTAATGCCAGGCACATTGGCCACTGCTGGCAATCCGTACTCGCGAGCAATGATCGCTCCGTGTGACAGAGTCCCACCCATCTCGGCGATGAGCCCCGCTGCCACACCAAACAACGGCGCCATGCCGGGATCGATGACCGACACCACAAGAATATCTCCGCGGCACACGCGACTCCAATCCTCCATCGATCGAATGAAACGAGCAGGCCCCTCAACCTGCCCAGGACTGATGGGAATACCGTGGAAGATTCCCTCCGAGGCCGTGGTAGAAGATCTGTCTGCGCTACGAATTACAGCATGCCAATCCTGAATCGTGTCTGGAACGGAGACCGTGGCGTAACGGTCTCGTTCGGCTCGGCGGGCCTGAATGACCTCTCGCCAATCGCGCGATCCTCCAGCTAACAAGTCCACGCGTCCTTCAATCGTGAGATAAAAAATATCCTCCTGCGATGAGAGTCGTCCCTGCTCGACCAGCCATTCGCCCAGGCGCAGCAGCAGACTACGCGCAGCGGCAGAGTAGTACATCAGGTGGTGCCGGTTCGCCTCCCGCAAGGCGAAGAACTGGCACAGCCGTCGATACCACCAGGAAAAGATGACCCACCGATGGAATCGCCATCCGAACCTTGCGCGAATCTCTGACAGCGCCCGCTCCCGTACCGCTGCTTGGCGTTCAAGAATATCTGCAGGGGTCGTGCTGATTGGAGCCAGAATCTGTGTCCTCAGAACCGCTAGCAGCAGTTCCGGTCGATCTGCGAACCGAGGCGACATGGGGTCCGACTCACCGACCGCGCGGTGGCCATACTCGTCGAGATACCGATTAAATGCACGAAGAACGTCAGTCCCCTTAAGCTGCTGATGAACCTCAACCGGGTCCCACGTCTCTGCCGTAAACCACGAAGTCGCGTGAGGGTCACGACGAACCATGTCTGCAATTTCAGCCAACCGAACGATCTGCTGCGCACTAATGACAGCCGACTGACCCTGCAGCGCTCCGTTCAGCAGTGCCCGCCAGTCTTCTCCTAACCAGCGAGGCAACAAGCGGCCTAATGTTTGTAAACATTGAGCGACCCCTCCCGCAATGCCGAAAGTCAGTTCCTGTTCATCAAGCCGTTGCCCGATGGCATCAAGGCGCAGGGCGATGTCCTTCCCTGAGATAGTCCGAAGCAGATCGGCGCGGTTTCTGACCGCCATCTCTTTCATCTCCGCGAACCAAGTCGGTCCCTGCCGCACCACCTTCCTCATTTCAGCCATCATCACGATAGCAGCACGGGCGATTGTAAACCACCCGAGCGGGTGAGCTTCCGGTACCCTGGCAAGGGTTTCCCCTCCCATCTGCTCCGTGAAGGGTGAAGGATCTCCCCGCAGTTGTGTAATGAGAGAATAAAACAGGGTCATATTGATATAGGGTCGTCCCTGAAACGTGCGAACCGATGTGACCCCTTCGGGAATTTGACAGCCCAGACGCCGATAGGGCTCAAGAATGTAACGTTCCATAAACAGCTCAAGAAAGGACAGTCCGAGCGGGCTCGGCAGTTCCGGCATCGTTTCCTTGAAGTTGGCACGCGACCATTCGCAATCGTCGTTCGTGAGCTGGGTGGATCGGATCTGACCCGAGATTGGTCGCGCCTGAAGCAGCCACAGGCCACGATCATCGTAAAGCCATTCGAGATCCACTGGATGGTCGAACGCTTTTTCGACCTGCTTGGCTTTGCGGGCCAGTTCAAACAGTTGGTCGTCCGACAACGTTGCGCGCCCAATTGCATTGTCCGGCAATGGCACTTCGCAAAGACCTTGGCCGGTTACCTGTAACGCCTGAGTCTGCCCGGAGACTGTCCGTTCGCAGATCCGGTAGGGTTGACTGTTACGGGCCATTTCCACCACATAGTGGTCCGGTGTGATGCGCCCATCGACCAGGACTGCCGCGAGCCCCGTTACGGCGTTGATGACTACATGAGTCGTTCGTCCAGTAAGGGGATGGATGGAATAGGCTACTCCGGCGATGCGCGCATCTAGGAGCGGTTGGATCACGACGGCCATGGCGGGAGGTGTACCGCTCGATCCCAATGTCGCATGATAATTCAGGACCCGCTCATCCCAGATCGATAGCCACAGATCCTTGACCGCCAGAGCCATCTCTTCCAGCGGGATACCGAGGCGCGTACGATAGACTCCGGCAAAGCTCGCATGAGACCCATCCTCGTTCGTGGCTGATGATCTCACAGCCCACAACCCATGCAACGGCAGATTCAGCTGTCGCGCCTGATCGATGATCGGAGCCGTGAGTTCATCGATGTCGCAAGCTCGAATGACAGCGCAACAGTGAGAAAGTATACGTTGGCGTTCGGCCCCCGAGGAATGCAGGGCTGCCTGCCACTGTTCCGTTGGAGAAAGACCGAGCGCGCGAAGCGTGCGGTCATAGGCCTCTGTTGTCACGCAGAATCCGGAGGGAACAGGGAATTCTCCTGCGAGTAGGCGTGCCAGGCCCAGAGCTTTCCCTCCAACAAGCAATGGTTCAGTGCAGGCGGCTAAGGGAAGAAGGAGCGGGCGATTCATGGAAGTGGATACTACCTAGAGCACCAAGATCAGGTAAAGATCATTGACGTTCGTGCCGGTGGGACCGGTGGTAATGAGATGTTGGAGTTTCTTCAGAGCGGGATAGGTATCGTGGCGCTTCAATGCGCCCTTGAGATCGACCGAGCGGTGCTGGGCGCGCGCCAGGGTATGACCATCGACGACAGCGCCGGCTGCGTCAGTCGGACCGTCTGTGCCATCGGTGCCGATGGCACAGACCCACACCCTGGCCAGACCGGCAATTTCCAAAGCGGCGGCTGCAGCGAATTCTTGCGCCCGCCCGCCGGTTCCTTTTCCCATGACGGTCACAGTGGTTTCCCCGCCGGCCACCACACAGCAGGGTCTCCGGAGCGGCTTGCCACAGAGGGCAATTTGTTTCGCCAAGGCGCCAAACCGCTTTCCCGCTTCATGGGCCTCTCCGATTATGGCAGGCGTTTGTGTAAGCGTTTGAAGCCCTGCTTCCTTGGCTGCACAGGTCACGGCTGCGATGGCCGTTGCGTTGTTTCCGACGATATGATGTTGGACTCGGCGAAAGAGCGGGGAGCCGGACTTGGGAGTCTCGCTCACGAATCCCTGACATCCACGGTCGAGATGTTGACGCACTCGCTGTGGGATCGATCGCCAGATCCGATAGCGTTTCAGAACCTCGACCGCGTCGCGATAGGTCGTCGGATCTGGGGTTGTCGGCCCTGAGGCGATGGCGCTGAGGTCGTCGTCCACTACATCCGACAGAATCAGCGTGACGACGGTGGCTTCGGTCAACTCGGCGAGACGTCCGCCCTTGATGCGTGAGAGGTGTTTTCGGACGGTATTGATTTCTCGGATACTCGCTCCGCATCGCAACAGTTCTCGTGTCGTTCGCTGCTTGTCGGCTAACGTGATTCCTGCAACAGGCGCAGGAAGCAAACTGGATGCACCGCCTGACAGGAGCACGATCAAGAGGTCGTGTCGTCCAAGTTCTGCAGCCATGGCATGGAGTCTGGCAGCCGCCTGCTGGCCGGATCGATCAGGAACCGGGTGGCCTGCTTCCGCCACGGCAATCCGTTTCGTCGGCAGATTATGGCCGTACTTTACTACGACGAAGCCGCCATGCAGCCGAGGTCCCAGCTTCTGTTCGACGGCTCGGGCCATGGAGGCCGTCGCTTTACCAGCCCCGACCACGATGACATGCTCATAGCGTTGCAGATCGTACCGGCGACGGCCGACGATCAATTCTTCGCCATTTCTTGAGATAGCGCGACCGACCGCCGTATAGGCATCGACTGCAGCCAGTCCTCGAACGATAAATTTCTTTAGAAGTGGCCTGATGGGAGAGGAAGGAATCTGCATCACGCTGGCGATGGACTAGCAGGCTTCGGAAAAACAATTATCATACGCCAGAACTTCACTGGCCCGTACGTCTGAGACAATAGGCGTGCGCCACGCAGGATGCTTAAAAAGTCCGCCAGCAAGGCCGCAGTGAGCGAAGAGGCGAGGCGTACGCTTCGGTACGTTGAGCCTCTAAGCGCGGCGAGAACGAAGCTGGAGGATTTTTTCAGCATCCTGCTAGGGAGTCTTGTCTTGAACGAAGCAGCGGTTTGGACAAGTCTGCCTCGGGACTCTCATCTGATAGGTCCCGCGCGGGAGCGTGTCCTTCTTGAACTCAGGATTCAGCATCTTGAGCTCCAAGAAATAGGTCCCAAATTCCTCGGCGATCGAGGTAAGGGCCCGCTGGGTATCTTTCACGTTGACGGTGACCGTCTCGGTTTCCATCGGCATATACAGGTCTTTTCTGCTGAGGCCCAAGTACTTCTCCGGCTGCGAGTAGATTTCCTTGGCGGCGATGATTCTCGGGACATAACGCATCGTTTCCCGTGGCCCGTGCATCTTCCAATAGTCAGTGATCTTCTGCTCCTTGAGCAGCTTGCGCACTCGCTCTTCACCGGCATTGTAGGACGCCATGGCCATAAACCAATCGTTCTCTTTGAGGTCTTTGAGATATTTGAGGTACTTCACTGCCGCTTCGGTGGACATCTCCAAGTTGCGTCGTTCGTCCCGTACGGCATCGCTCTTGAGGCTATACCGTCGCCCGGTGGAAGGAATGAACTGCCAGGGTCCCGATGCTTTTGCCTTTGAATAGGCAGCGGCCACGCATTTGCTTTCCACCAGCAGCATGTACTTGAGGTCATCCGGCAACCCGGCATCGGCCAGTTGTTTTTCGGCGGGTGGGAAACAGCGTCCTGTTCGCTTGGCCAGGATGATACTCTCACCTTGATCTTCTAAGAACTGATAGAACTCATACTCGATACGCTCACGTACCTGCCAATTATCGAGCGGAACTGGTTGACCGGCAAAGGTCAGCTTGTCCGGCAGCTTGAATGAACTGAGGAAATAGCGCTCGCCCTCCCGTTTGATTTCCGGAAGAATGACGAGGCGACCTTCCGGCTCGTCGGAGATCTCAAGGGGATCGAGTAGGTTGGCCTCTCGCTCCGAGGCTCCATTGGCTCCGGATCGAGGCGCACTCTCTCTTGCCTCTGAATGTTCCAATGGAGGCTGTGCTCTTGCCGCAATCGGGAGCGAGACCATTGCCCACAACCCACTGAGCACCAGTATTCGCCGAAGCCACGTTGTCATGCCAATCCTGCCTCCTACTTGCAATGAACGGTCTGGAGTCGACCGCATATGCTAACAGCCCGGCAAGGGACCGGCAAGCATGATCGATTTTTGCATTCGTGCTAGACTGCCCCAACTATGAGCGCGCTGACCCTTCTCAACGATCGCATCATCCATTGCACTGCCTGCCAGCGGCTCGTTACCTATCGGGAGGCGATCGCAACAGAGAAAAGGAAGCAGTTTGAAACCTGGACCTATTGGGGCCGTCCGGTCCCTGGATTCGGGGATGCCCAGGCCCGACTCTACGTGCTCGGGCTGGCGCCAGCCGCTCATGGCGGCAATCGAACCGGGCGTGTGTTTACAGGAGATCGGAGCGGAGACTGGTTGTATGACGCCTTACATCGATTTGGCTTTGCCAACCAACCAGGCTCTCACCACCGGGATGACGGGCTCAAACTATCGGATTGTTACATCGGCGCCACGGTCCGTTGCGCGCCGCCCGACAACAAACCGGCCCCTGAAGAATTCACTGCCTGCCGTCCCTACCTACGTGAAGAGATCCGGTTGTTAAAGAAGGCTCGAGTGGTGGTGGCGCTGGGCAAAATCGCGTTCGATCATTATCTGAAAGCCTGCCGAGATGAGGGGCGACAACTTCCCTCCCCCCTCCCGAAATTCTCCCATGGAATTGTCCGGGCCCTGCCATGGAACACGACACTGATCGGCTCCTACCATCCAAGCCAGCAAAATACCTTCACCGGCAAACTGACCAGACCGATGTTTCATTCGATATTTCACATGGCCAGAAAGGCCATCGAAGAACATTGAAAGTGGTAGGCTAGCTGCGGCCTGGATTCTCGCCAAAGTAGACACGGATTATCATCTAAAGGTTGCGAGCAAACCCACTGACTCAGAAACACCGCATTGTGTGGGATGCTTTATCGCATCGCTCCGGCGAGTTCCCTCAAGGCTGACTTAATGGATTCGATCCAAGAGTCATTCTCAGACGTTTTTGGTATCAGCTTGAGAGCTTTCTTATATTCCTTCCGCGCCGACACCAGATCGCCGTTCGCCCTTAGTGCGATCGCAAGATGGTGGCGGGCGTGCACGCCGTTGGAATTTAGACGCAGAGCGGTGCGGTATTCGGCAATCGCCCCCTCAAGGTCGCCCTTCTTCCGCAACTCAATCCCGAGGTTGCAATGGGCGCCCACGTGGTTGGGGTTGAGATGCAGTGCCATGCGGAATTCGGCAATCGCTTCCTCAAAGTTGTCCTTCTTCTGCAGTGCAGTACCAAGATTGTAATGGGCGCTCACATGGGTGGGGTTGAGGCGTAGGACCGTGCGGTATTGGGCTATTGCCCCCTTAAGGTCACCCTTGTCCTGCAGTGCTGTGCCTAGGTTGTAATGGGCACACACGTGAGTGGGGTTGAGGTGCAGATCGGCGCGGTATTCGGCAATCGCTCCATCAAGGTCACCCTTGCTGTGTAGCGCAGCTCCGAAGCGGTTATGGTCATCCACATGGTTCATACGGTC
Organism: Nitrospira sp. CG24E; assembly: GCA_002869895.2. Lineage (GTDB taxonomy): Bacteria > Nitrospirota > Nitrospiria > Nitrospirales > Nitrospiraceae > Palsa-1315. Next base: position 10,713 of record NEWP02000003.1, read on the forward strand.
GCTACCAGGGCAGGATTTGAACTGACCCGCTGTATGGTTCCGAGTGGTTGGTTGGGCTGGCAATACGTGCCGCACACGGCGCCTGTGCTGGTTCGACTGCGCGCGTCCGATCAGAACTCCCCATCTGCTTGAATAGGCCGCAACCAGGTTGCCGTCCACTCCCTACTTCTTAGTTTGAGCCTCCCAGTCCGCCAGGAACTTTTTCAGCCCGCTATCCGTCAGCGGGTGTTTCACCATCATCTGAAATATCGTGAAGGGCATCGTACAGATATGCCCGCCGGCTAGCGCAGCTTCCACTACGTGCTGAGGATGGCGAACGCTCGCAACCAAGACGAGGGTCTTATAATCATAGTTCTTATAAATGGTCAGAATCTGGCGAATCAGTTCCATCCCGTTCGAACTGATGTCGTCAAGCCGGCCGATAAAGGGTGAGACGCACCAGGCGCCGGCTTTTGCTGCAAGGAGCGCTTGGGTTGGAGAAAAGCACAAGGTGACATTTACCTTGATCCCTTCGGCCGCCAACCTCTTGGTAGCCTTCAATCCCTCTGCAATCAACGGCACCTTTACGACGATGTTCTTATGGATCTTCGCAAGCTCCTTCCCTTCCTTGACCATGGCATCCGCTTCGAGGCTGACGACCTCCGCGCTGATCGGTCCATCCACGATGTTGCAGATCTCGACGAGCATTTCTTTAAAGCTGCGCCCTTCCTTGGCGACGAGCGACGGATTCGTTGTTACTCCGTCAAGCAGACCGAGGCTGGCTGCTTCCTGAATTTCTTTGACGTTGGCGGTATCAAGAAAGAATTTCATGATCTTATCCTTTCATATCGTGATGAAAAATCCTCGTGCTCGATTCGTTATCGGTCATTCTATGAAGAACTCAACCCGACTGCAATCTTCTCCCGGCATATGTCGGTTTGACAGGCCTCGGACCGGCGGTTAGAATCCGTCTGTTCATCATCGGTTGGTTTCTGCGTATATCTATACGACCGAGGAGAGTGCAAGATGCAACGATTTGCTTGGGCGCTCCTATTCAGTCTGACTCTGGCCGGATGCGGCAGTAGTAATCCCTATCTTGAGCAATCGCTCAAACCGGCTGAGCTTCAAGGCAAGGACAAGGCCTGGTTTGAAAAGAACTGGGGAACGCCGAGCGGCAAGGCCTCAAGATTTTTTGGCGGAGAGACCTGGACCTACTATCGTATTGCCGGCGGCAAATCAGGACCACCCCTCTTTAATTTCTCCCCCAATCAGTGTCAGATCACGCTCAAATTCGACAAAGAAGAAAAGCTCTCCGACTCTAGCTATTCCGGTTGTTAACCGGCGAGTCTTTCCTGGAATTTGTGCGCGCAGGATTGGCTGCAGAAATAATAGGTTTGCCCCCCAATTTCTTCTGTTATGGCCGTTCCTCTTGGAACAAACACCAGGCAGACAGGATCCTGGACCATGTGATTTTTACCTGGGGCAAGACGCTCAGGTTCGTTTCGTTCCTTGATCTTCTGGACGGCCCGCCGAATGAGAAAGTACAGTACGGCAAGTAGCCCAAGAGCGAGAAGAATTCTATACATAGTGGTAGGCTCTTCCTGATACCACAATCCTATGGGACAGCATCATCGCTGTCAAGGACTCCATAGTCTATTCAGGCTAATTAGCTAACGAATTTTCATTCGTCCCCTCTACCAAATGGCCTAGTAGATATGAGCGGATGGGCCTACCTCTGAAGGCGACCCAGTACTTCAGGTGGATATGCTTCCTTTTTCTATTTATGGTAGATTGCCGTCATGATGATTTGTGATAAATGCCGAGGGGCGATGTTACCGGAGCGGGCAGTGGATCTGAACGCAGGACTTGCGATCACAGTATTTGCTTGTTTGAATTGTGGTCGAAGAAAATCTGCGGATCAGGAGCCTCGGCCTATTACCGCAAGACATTAACCGGCGCCATGTATGATAGCGAAACCGCTCACGTACGACGAGCATAAAGCAGCTGAAGCTGCCTTTCGCGGGTATCCCCCCAACCCTGATTGGACGGGCTCTGCCCAAGAAATTTATGCCCGTCTCTGTGCGGCGATCGCCAAGCGAAGAGCCACGTCTCTCGACCCCGCAAGCGAGCGGGAGTTTGAGGAGGTGGGTCGATAAACTCTGATTCGTTCGGTCCCCTACTCCCATCCTTATCTAAGCCTATCAATCACCCTGCTCAGCTCTCTGTTCAATTATTGCAGGATCGACGCAACACCGGAACATCAGACGACCAGCCCTTGTACGTCGCAAAGAGCTTCAATGGAGTCTTCTGCCTGCGGCCAAGATCTTGGCGTCGACCAATTCTCGATTGCCGGCCTTGGCTGGCCCCATCACACCTATCACTGGTTTTCTCGTCGATTGTCGGATCGGACGTTTCACGGACCCACCTCCCTGGGCAAGACTATCGACACAGGTTGCTGGGTTGGAAATATACACCGAGGGAGAAGGACTTGTCGCGGAGGGACTGACTCCGACGTTGCGGCGGTGTCTGTCCCGCTTCTAGGACAGGTACAGGCGCCAAGAAGAACGACGCCTGCCCCCAAGAGCGCAATAGCAGAAACGTTCTTCGATCATGCCGATTAGTGGTTTCCCCACAATGATTCCAAGCGCTGGGCTCTCCCGCAATTGTATTTGTAGAATTTGTAACGGACCGGGTTCTTTTTGTAGTAATCCTGGTGATAGTCCTCGGCCTGGTAGAACTGCGAAGCCATGACAATCTCCGTCACGATCGGCTCATTAAACCGTTTCGACTGTTCGATCGCCTGTTTGGAGTTGATCGATGCGCGTTTCTCTTCCTCTGTCTGAAAGAAAACGGCGGAACGATACTGGTTGCCGTGGTCGCAGAATTGTGCGTTCGGTGTAATCGGATCGACGTTGCGCCAAAATGCATCCAGCAACTTCTGGTAACTGACCTTGGCTGGATCGTAGACGACTTCGACCGATTCCGCATGGCCCGTCCGTCCAGCGGACACTGCTTCATAGCTCGGATTGGCGACCGTACCCCCCATGTATCCCGAGGTCGCAGACAAGACTCCTTCAACCTTTTCGAAGGCTTCTTCCATACACCAGAAACAACCCCCTGCGAAGTAGGCCTTGCCGAGAGTCGCGTCTGCAGCAGCCCGGCTGGCTGACGGCATGGTCCATAGTCCCAGGGTCCACGATCCGGTGAGAACCATGACGACGGCAAGGATCGATAGGGCGATTCGTTGTTTCATAGATTGGCCTCCTCACTGACTCAGTCGAACAGGACTGTGAACCCTTACACTTCTCTACGGTCATGGCTTCGATTCGGATCTTCCTGTATGATCGAGCCCTATGGGGATCTTTGTCCGTTATCTCACATGCATAGTCTTTGTCGCCATGGCCGGATGCGCCTCCTGGTTCATGAAAGGCGAACCCCCTGAGGTGTTAGTAATCAATGTGATGCCCCTGGATGCCACCGCGCTTGAGCAGCGATTGCAGGTAGACCTCCGTATCCGCAACCCGAACGACTTCGACCTGCTCGTCACGGGCATAGACTTTACGCTCAACTTCAACGGAAAACGTCTAGCCCGCGGGTTGAGCAATAAAGACCTTACCGTCCCCCGACTTGGCGATGCCGTCGTCTCAGTTGAGACCAGTACTTCCACCTTCGATGTGGTGCGCCAACTACTGGGCTTCTCCCGAAACCAGGATCTCTCCTACGACATCACGGGCCTGCTCCATCTCAAAGACGGACGCCTGCCCTTTGACAGCTCCGGCGTCCTCCTCGAAAAGGGCCAGCTCTCTGACTTGCCTTCTCCCTAGCCCGCATTATTCTTGCGGTTCGTCGCGGTCCCCCTCCCTTCCCTCACCCATAGCATGGGGGAGGGTGAAGGAGGGGGCGCGAGACGGGCATGCGGAGCCGGGGGACTGACACCCTTCCCCGCGTCTGCTCGTGGTGCCTTTCAGAACCGGGACAGCAACCGTCGAGGACGACGGAGCCAGTCCCTCACATTCGAGACGCTGGAACGAAGTCGGCGTGGGTCCAGGCCTTCTTGAACCGCTCCTCTGCCTCAGCCGCCTGGTCGTCCTTCTGCTGAGCCCGGAGGCTCTGGATCAGTCCGGTCAAGGCCCAGCCGTTGTCCGGATGGTGCAGCAGATCTGCGCGATAGACCGCTTCTGCTTCGGACGGACGATCGGCCAACAAGAGCACGGCCCCCAGATAGTGCCGCACTGGCAGGGGCCAGAGCGGCGGCTCAGAATATTGGAGGGCTTCTTCCATTTTAATCGCCTCCCCAAGTATCCGGATCGCGTCGTCGTATAGTTGACGACGCGCAGCAAGTTCTCCTGCCAGAACCCGCTCGGCAATCTTGAGCAGCGCCCGCTCGGTTTTTTCTTCTGCCGTACGATCACGGCGGATCTGCTTCGTGAGACCGGCCAAGACCACATGTTCACCCTCAGCCCCAGGGAGCCGACCAGTCGCAATGAGGGCAAGTCCTCGACCAAGCCGCCACATTCCATCCAGCAACCGCAATCCCTTGGGAGGCGCTGGTTCCCTGAGTAACTCCTCCCACCGGGAAAACCGGATCATCGAAAAGATCGGCGCTGAAAGGTAGAGTTCCTTCCCGCGATCCTTTCGAACCTCCTCCAGTGCGATCGTTGCCGATACGTCGCGCGCCGCTTTCAACGCCTCTTCGTTGCGCCCCTCCATCATCAAGGAGGCCCAAAGAAAATGGAGATTGTGGGTGTAATACCCCTCTGCATATTCGCTTCCCTGGTTCCGGCCGGCCAGATATAGTTGATCGACATGGGCCGCCTCCTGATTCCGCTCCACCGCTTCGTGGTACTTCCCAAGCTTCATATAGATGTGGGCCGGCATATGAACGAGATGACCGGCTCCCGGCATCAGACCTGGCAGCCGTTCCGCGCAGGACAAGGCCCGTTCCGGTTGCGGTGACGCCTCGACCGCATGCAGGTAGTAGTGGCACGCGCCCGGGTGATCGGGATTCTGTTGAAGCACCGACTCAAGCGTCGTGAGGATCTCGTCGGTACCAGGCTGGGGTCGACCATCCGGTTTCCATAAATCCCAGGGCCGTAAATTCATCAACGCTTCCGCAAATAGCGTCGCGGCATCGGCGTCTTCCGAGAACTGCTGCGCTACCGATCTCATAGCCTTCGCATAGGCTTCATCGAGGCCCTTGCGCTTCACTCCCTTCCGGCCCACGTACCGTGCGGCCAGCGCTTCGATGTACGCTTGCTCTCGTGGAATCGCGTTGGTAGCCAGCCGTCTCGCCTTCTGAACCATCGCGATCGCACGTTGTTCGTCCTTCTGTTCCATCGCACTGTTGATGTTGGGACCGAGGGCCAGCGCAATTCCCCAATAGGGCATCGCAGCCTGCGGATCCTGGCGGGCCGCAGCTTCGAACGATCGGACCGCTTCTTCGTGGTTGAAGGCATAGACCAGTCTGAGCCCCTGATTGCAATACTGTTGGGCCAGTTCCGATGTGGTGGTGATCGGATGATGGAGGGAACCAAGATTGTCGTAAAGCTGTGCCTCTTCTGTCCGGTCGGCAGTTCCGGCTTCTGCCGGCGAGAACATCGCCAGCCAACAGGCTATGCCGACTACCAAGAATCTCGCGACCATCCTTCCTCCCCTCACCGCATGATCCATGACTGTTCCGCTGCAATCGCAGATTCGCCGCTGTGACATACCTTCCTCGCCCATGGTTGGTGAAACAGCGTTCATCTCAATCGATGTTCCGGATAAGGACGGCGCGGCCTCTGTCGTCCACGAAGGCTTCGATCCGGTCCCCGACATGGGCCGGTCGATCGATTCGAGTATTTTCGTCATGTGCCACCCGACGTTCGATGCCACTGGAATCTTGCAGCACATAGGCCCCACCCTCGATTGCCGTCACCTGCCCTATCAAAGAAAAAGCATAAGACGGAATAGCCGGCGGCGCATCCCCGACCGGCTGGGCTCCCAACGTGCCCCGCACAATCCCCCGTCCAAGATCCTCTTGCTTCGACATTCCCACGATATTGCAGCCGGCGCCCAGCAGGCTCGCACCCAGCAGGCTCACCAGGCACCAGATAGTCATACGCATCGATTCGTTCCCCCTCTCTTGCCTACCCCTGCTCTCCCGCCTGGTCGACAAACCATCATCGGTCATCCCATCATGGCAAACGAATGTCAGAATCTGGTGACGCTGGAAAAGTTGAAGTCACTGAGGGTCATCGCCGGCACGAGGAACTTGCCGGTTTCTGACGTAATGGCCTCCGCCGGATTGGTAAAGGCCTCGATCCGGTTGAAGGCTCGCAAAGGGCTCTCGTGAAATCGAAAGTTTTTTACCGCCGACACGATCGCTCCATTCTCGACGAGAAAGGTGCCGTCTCTGGTCATACCGGTCAGGGTCAGATCGGTCGGATTGACCGTTCGGATATACCAGAAGTTCGTCACGAGGATGGCGCGCTCTACATGCTTGATCATGTCTTGTAGCGTCGGCAGGGACGCTCCCCTTCCTGCGAGGCAGGGAGCATCGAGCGTGGGGATCCTGTCGATCCCTCGCGCCTTCGCAGTGAACCGATCGTATGTCAGCTGATTCAGCACCCCATCTGTAATCCAGTCGGAGGCTAGGGTCGGTAACCCCTCAGCCGTGAACCCGACGCCCAAGAGATCCTCATGCGCCGGCAGATTGCAAAGCGTCAGCCGTTTGTCCACGACCGACCGGCCCAGTTTGCCTGAAAATGCGCTCGTGCCCTTCTCGTAGGACTTCGCGTCGAGCATCCAGAGCATCGAAGACCACAGACCCGCAACGGCAGCCGGCTCGAGAATCACGGTATAGCGCCCCGGCGGCAGCTCGCATACTTCCAGGCCCCGCTTGGCCTTGGCGATCGCGGTAAGTGTCCTTTCCTGGACCTTCAAGTGGTCGATGGACCGATGGGCCGCAGCACCCCAGCCGGTGGCCTCACCGGCCTGAGCCGTCAGGCTGAATCGCGCATCGGTCCGTTCTTCATAGGCAAAGAGTCCCGTACTCGCAGCCACGCCGACCGTCGCAACCGACGAGGACACAATCCCGGCTGCGCCAAGATTTTCCATCCGGCACTGCCCGATAGCCTCGTTCGTATACTCCAGTCGACGGGCCGGCCCTGCCAACGTAGTTTCGACCCGCGCCGCAGGAGGCGTCAAATAGGACTGTGGCTCAACCGGCGGAAGATATTCCGGATCCTCCGGCGACAGGCGCGCAATCTCTGTCGCTTTGGTCACAGTCTCCTGCACCGCCCCGGCGGTAAAGTCCGTCGTGCTGGCGGTCCCGTGACGCTGCCCGAATGTCACCGTCACCGTCAACGATCCGCACCGCGTGTCGACATTCTGAACAATCTGACTGTTCGCAAACCGTGTCGTCCCGCTATGCCGATCGTGCAACGTAACCATCGTATGGTCGCCCGTCGAACGTTTCAACATCTGTTCCGAGATAAACCGGAACTCCTCCCGGCTCGTCAGCTTCGGCCAGGGCTTGTGGCCTGTCGTCGTCATGATCCGGACCGCCCTCCGATGACGTTCACATTGCGGAACCTTGCATGCGACGCAGCGTGGGTCATCCAGCCGGACTGGCCAGGCTGGCCCTTCCCACACGTGACAAACCCATACCGTCTGCGGTGCGACCGATCCGCGACCGCGTCGCAGCTATTCCAAAATTCAGGCGTGATGCCATGGTAGACGACATCACGAACCATGTGTGTCCGTTTCCCGTTCTCGATCAGCCAGAATGCGTCGCCGCCGAACTGAAAGTTATACCGTCGCTGATCGATGCTGAAGGATCCGTGGCCTTCGATGTAGATACCGCGTTTCACCTCAGCGAACAGGTCGTCGAGGGTGGCGCGGCCAGGCTCAAGCCCGATATTGGCGATGCGCACGATTGGGACGCTGCCCCAGCTGTCCGCCCGATTGGAACCGCGCGAGCGAAATTCGCCGATCTTCGTCGCGACCTCGCGGTTCGTGCAATAGCCGACGAAGATCCCGTCGCGCACGATGTCCCATTGCTGGCAGGCCACGCCATCGTCATCGTAGCCGGTCGCGGCAAGCGTTTCCGGCTCCGTATTGTCTGCCACAAGATTCACGTGCGGAGAGCCGTACCGAAAGGTTCCTCGTTTTTCTGTCGTGAGAAAACTGGTGCCTGCATAGTTGGCCTCATACCCAAGCGCGCGATCGAGCTCGCTCGGATGGCCGCAGGATTCATGCATGGTGAGCGACAGATGTTCAGGATCGAGGACGAGATCGTACAAACCGGGATCTGTGGTAGGCGCCTGCACTTTTTCAACTGCCTGGGACGCGATACGAGGAGCCTCGGCCAGAAAATTGGCCTCCTCGATCAATTCGTAGCCCATCCGAAGATGCGGGGTGTTGAAACTCCGCGAGGCGAATCGTCCGTCATGAACCGCCGTAGCATCGAAATCGCCGCTCAGGGCCAGGAGATCGAATTCCAGGCGCGACCCCTCGGTCGACACAAAAAGTTTTCGGTCCCGACAGGCCCAGAGGTTCGCGCTGCTCCGCACGATCCCTGGCTGACGATGGACATACTCCATCGTCTCCAACAATAGCGCCGTCTTGGTTTCAAGCGAAACGGCAAATGGGTCGATCCGCCGCGCCGTCACGACCGAGTCCCGGTAGACCGGCTCATCCGCGAGTTTGACCTTTTCGCTCGCGAGGGACGCAGAGCCTTTGGCGATCTCGATCGCTAAATCGGCTACCCTCGGAACTTCTTCCAGCGACAGGACCGAACTGGCCGCAAAGCCCCAAGCCCCATGATAGAGGACACGGATCCCAAACCCTCTGTCCTGCCTGTCGAGAATGGACGCGATACGGCGATCCTCGCCGCGAATGGTCTGGGTCGTGCTGTCGAGGAGGCGGATATCACCGTACTCAGCGCCCGAAGCCATCACGCGCTTCAGCGCAAGTTCGGCGAGTTCGTCCCGCTCAGGAGCGCTCATCGTATGACCGCCTTTGTGAGGAGTGAGCGAGTTTCAAACGCGGGTAGTATAACAGGATTATGAGGAATATCGGAGAGGATCAGAAAGGATAGGCTGCGAGCGAGATTTACTAGAACAGTCCTGCAATGCCAGTTGAGATCTTTTCCTGAATGATCGGGGTGGCTTCGGGAATATCCAGATCTTTTTGGCGGACGTGACCCACCATCCGCATTTGCTGCACTTTCGGTAGGGGGCTGTCGCCCTTCCGATCGGCGACTGTCCCCGGCATACCCAGCGGTTTGCCCATCTTGCGATCGGTAATCTGCACATCGGTCACGCACAGATAGATGACGCCCTCTTCTTTCGGAGCCTGTTGCATCTGCATGCCGGAAAAGCCTCCTCGCCCCCCGCTCATGGCCATGGCCTGAGCCATCATGGCGTTCATGTCGGGCATGCCTCCACCCATAGGCATCGCCCCCATGCCCATCATCTGCATGCCGGAAAAGCCTCCTCGCCCCCCGCTCATGGCCATGGCCTGAGCCAAGCCGTCGGCGCCGAGCATAAGACTCAAGAGGAAACCGTTCCCGCCATTATAGGCGACGCTGGATGAGCCCAGCTGGGTAAGATCCGCCCCGCTCAAGACCACTCGACGAATCTTGCCTCCGTTGAAATCCACGAAGAGCAGATTGTTGCGATACGCGACAGGATAGACAGTGGAATTTTCAGGAATCGAGATGATGCCGGTCGGAGCAATCGTCGGCGTGTAGGCCAGGATCGGGTCGCGAAAGTTCGGATTGCCGGCGATACCTCCGACAGTCGGCCAGCCATAATTTCCTCCTGCGATTGCGCGGTTGATCTCGTCGTTATCGCCGGGGCCGTTTTCGGTCTCCCACAGGTGTCCTGTGTGCTGATGGAATGTAAATCCGTAGCTGTTTCGGTGGCCAAGACTAAAGACCTTTTTCGCATTCTGGTTCGCGTTCGCGATGAAGGGATTGTCAGACGGAGCGCTGCCATCTGGATTCACCCTCAAGATTTTCCCGGCGAGGGACGCGAGGCTCTGCGAGTTTGCCGTATTCTGGACATCCCCGATGATGACATAGAGTTTTCCGTCCGGTCCGAATTGAATGATACCGCCATTGTGATTGGCGCTTACCGGCAGGTCGTCGAGGATCGGCGTCTCATTTGTGCAGGAGCCGCTGGACTCCGTGTATCGGACCACCCGGTTCTTCGTCGCCCCAGGAGCTGTGTAGTACACATAGACGAAATGGTTCTGGGCAAAGGCTGAGTCCAGGGTGAGGCCCAGTAATCCCTGCTCTCCGTTCGTCGAGACTGAAATCTGGCAAAACTCTGTCGGAACCAGCTGCCACTGTGGATTGATGATCCGAATCTTTCCCGTCAGCCGCTCGTTGAAGAACACCCGACCATCCGAGGCCAGAGCCATCCCAACCGGAAAATTCAGCCCTGAGATGACAGGAGGTGATTGTAGCTGCAAATCCCCGGTCGGCGGCTGGCTGACGGAGAAGTTGAGCGTCTCTGTCGCTTCGCTGTTCGCCAGCTCATTGTGGTTTTGATCGGTCAGAACCAACCGGACTGTGTGGGGACCGGACGGAAGCCCAAAGATATCGAACGATGTCGCCGATTTCCAATGGACGAAATGCGTATGGACCCCGTTGTAGCGAACTCCGTTGTCACTATTGATGCCGGTCCCGCTGTAGAAATTGTATGGGATCGTATCGGCGTCGAGATAGAAATGCAGATGATGTTGTCCCGGCGCGCCGATTGTAAAGAACTGCGTCGTGAAGGATACCGTGACCGGCCCGACCGGAACCGCCGCATTTTGCGCCGGGCTCGAAATGACAACGGTCGGAGGGTTGCCCGATTGAACGGCGACCGAGAAGGCGATTGTCTTGGTCGCTTCGGAATTCGTCAGCTCCACATCGGAAACGTTTGCCAGCACCAATCGCACTTGATGTGTTCCGACAGGCAAGGCCGTGAATTGGGTCTGCGTATCGCTCTGCCATTGTGCATTGGCTGCAGCAACCCCTTGATAGATAATCTGCCCAGGAGCACCGCTGTAGAAGTGGTAGGGGACAGGATCGCTGTCGAGGTAGAAATGCAGATGAGGCTGGTTTACGGTACCGATCGTAAAATTCTGTATGGCGAATGTCACCGTGACCGATCCATTGGGAAGAGTCGCATTATTCGCCGGACTGCCGATCGTCAGGATCGGCGTGATGCTCGGCGGCACAGTCGCGTTTGGCGGACCGGAATTGACGCCAACCGGCGGAATCTGCGGAGTGGCCTGATTGCCCGCGGTCGCGACATGTCCAAGATCGATAGAGCCAGGCGCATTGACGGCAAATACGTTGCTGCTCGGGGTCCCGAAATACAGCGGATAGATATTGCCACCCGTGATGAAAAACAAGCGGAGGTTGTTCCCGACAGGCAGATTGGCGAGCGACCAGGTAAATTGACCCTGGGCATTCGCAGTGCCGCCGGCTGTATCGTCCTCGGTGAGAATTTGGTCATTCCCATCCACCGCAACGATGCGGGTGCCGGACACAGTCCCGCTGATCGAGACGCTAGTCTGGGCCGTGGGCGTCGTCCCTCCCCCTCCCGAGCCGCTGTCGGTGCAGGCGCTGAAGATGAGCGCCAGCCCTGCAAGGGCGAGGGACCGGAAGATCAGGCTACGTGATGCAAAAATCATAAGTCTGTCCGTTGAAATGGGAGGTCGCCCAAATGAACCCACCGTGACAGTGAGTCGAGCGACCTCCCGAATAGAACGCTGCTGCTCAAAAGAGCATAAAGAATGCCGGGCGAGCGGGATCACCTAGGATGAGCAACTGACCGATACATGCTTGCCCCAGTTGGGAGGAGGTGCCGCGTAGGCGTCCATACCAGGCTGGTCGCTGTAGGGATTTTGCAGCAGGGTGAGCAACCGATCGATCTCCGAGAAATCCTTTTGTTGAGCCTTCTCGATGGCTGTCTGCGCCAGATAGTTGCGGAGTACGTACTTGGGATTGACGCGGTTCATGCGTACCAGACGGTCCTCGTCTCGGCTTCCCTCTTCGCGAAGCCGGCTCTCGTAGCGGCGAGCCCACTTGTCGAACGACTCACGATCCAAAAAGAATTCGCGAAGCAGTTCGTTCGGAGTTACGGACCCGGTCTCAAACCGACCCAATGCGCGAAAGAGGTTCGTGTAGTCGACTTTGTGCAGCTGCATGAGCGCCAAGAAATCCTGGATCAACGACGCATCTTCCTCTTTCGTCTCGATGAGTCCGAACTTGGCCCTCATCAACTCCATGTAACGACCTTCGCAGAGGGAGGCATAGCGGTCGAGCGCGGCCTTCAGCTCTTCCTTTTGGGCCAACGGGAGCAGGGCCTGCGCCAGACAGCTGAGATTCCAGAGCCCGATATAGGGCTGCTGGTTGAAGGCATAGCGGCCATTGTGGTCGGAGTGGTTACAGATGAAACCCGGATCATAGTCGTCGATGAAGCCGAAGGGGCCGTAGTCGAGCGTGATGCCGTGGATCGACATGTTGTCCGTATTCATGACTCCATGCGCCCAGCCGACTGCCTGCCATTGTGCGATCAGTTTTGCTGTGCGCTCGACGACCTCAGAGAAAAATCGAGCGTATTTATCCAGACTTTCGACCAGGTGGGGAAAGTGGTGGGCGATGACATAGTCTGCCAGGACTCTGAGCTGCTCATGCTGTTTTCGATAGTACAGGATTTCAAACGAGCCGAAACGCACATGAGACGGCGCCATCCGCACGAGCATCGCGCCGGTTTCGATTTGCTCGCGGTAGACCTTGTCGTCGCTTCCGACGAGACAGAGGGCTCGAGTCGTCGGAATCCCCAGGCCATGCATGGCTTCGCTGCAAAGATATTCCCGAATGGTCGAACGCAACACCGCACGGCCATCTCCCTCGCGCGAGAACGGCGTGAGTCCCGCCCCCTTGAGATGCAAATCCCACTTCTCGCCCCGATCGTTCCGTACTTCGCCAAGGAGAATCGCGCGTCCGTCTCCCAGCTGCGGCACATACACCCCGAACTGATGGCCCGAATAGAGCATCGCCAACGGCTCCATCCCCGGGACGAGCATGCTCCCGCTGAACAGGCCGGCAAATTCCGGTCGCTTCGCTTGTTCCGGATCAAGGTCGATCAGTTCGGCCGCCGCGGGATTGAAACTGACGAGATAGGGAGGCGTAGCAAACGGAGCCGGGTTCAGCTTAGCGTAAAAGGCGCCCGGAAGTCGCGCATAGGAATTGTCAAAGGTAAGCGTTTCCAAGGTGCGTCGAGGCATGGTTCTGTGTACCATGGCCTTCTCGTATTTCGCCACTTGTTCATCTGCACGATGACAGTATGTCCTTTCTGATTAAGGGGCAACCTCCTGGCAAGCCATCTGAAATTCTTACCCAAGAATGAGGCTTGACAGCAAGATGTCCAAACAGTTGTACTACGGAAATTTGACCCTATGGTTTACTGCTGCTTTATCATGAGCGGCGCTCATGATCGACGAAAAGGAAACGTTCATCCAGCAGCGTAAACAATACATCACCTCTCAATGATAGCGAGTTGACCCATCACGACAGCGTGACTGTCATCGCAACTCCCATGATGATCAGAATTAAAAAAGGACTGGATTTGCCGATCAGCGGGAAGCCGGAGCAGCGTGTCCATGTGGCCAAACCTGTCCGCCACGTTGGCGTGCTCGGCGTGGACCATATAGATCTCAAGCCCGCTATGCTGGTTGCCGAAGGGGACAAGGTGAAGCTCGGCCAAGCGCTGTTCGAGCACAAAAAGCTACCTGGCGTACGCATCACGGCCCCGGGCGCCGGCAAGGTGAGTGCCATCCATCGTGGAGCGCAACGCCTGCTCCAGTCAGTTGTCATCCGGCTCGACGAAACCGAGGACGAGGAGACATTTGCGGCCTACTCTGTCGACCAACTAACCAGCTTGACTGAAGCGCAGGTGGTGGACAATCTTTTGGCATCGGGTCTGTGGATGACCTTACGCACGCGTCCCTATAGCAAGATCGCCGACCCGACCACCCGCCCGGCTGCCATCTTCGTGACGGCGATGGATAGCAACCCGCTGGCCGCCGATCCTGTTCCCATTATTACAGCGGAGGCTGAGTCGTTCGTCCATGGCCTGACGGTGCTCTCGCGCCTTGGCGCCATGCCGCTGTGGGTGTGCAAGTCACCTGACGCTGAAGTACCGGTGCCACAGAGTATAACCCACGTGCGCCAGGCGGGTTTCGAAGG
>NEWP02000003.1:25027-59379 GCA_002869895.2 Nitrospira sp. CG24E
ATCCCCGAACTCATAGCCGGTCATAGTCGGCGTCGGCAGGGTTGTCCCAGACACGTGTGAAGGCGGCGGTAGCAAGTTGGCTAGCGGCCTGGGTCAAACCTCGCTCGCCAGCCTGCCGGTGTGCTAGAAAGTCGACGAAATCTTCGACCTCAGCCAGCCGTTCCGGAGGGAGACCCCGGAGCTTCTCTAACAGAGTCTGTTCATGGACTTTGGTCATTGCTTCTCAACTTCGAGATGATTGAAGCCTACACGCGTCTGCGCTAAAGATCAATTGCTTCTCCGCAATCACCTATGATTAGGTGTCCCGTCCGCCTGTCCGGTAGGAAAAAGAAAAGGGGACAGCTACTTTATGTTCGGTGGGCGCCCGCGTCGGCGCAACGTGGATTCAAGTCCCAGCGTGGCAGCGAGCCGTTGTTGCCACTCGTGAGGGAAAGCAGGGACATTCTACTTTTTCAGATTGGCTGGGTCTATGCGGAGTGAGGGAATCGAAGTGAGGATGAGAGAGGCGCAATCAAATCGGCCCGCCACGCGCCGGGAAATTCAGAATGTCCCCCTTTCCTCCCTCGATTGTTCAGTGGACAATAATAGAAGAGCAAGAAATTCGTGGTCAGGCTGAGATGGTCAGGATTTGACTGAGCAGTACGAGCTGATGAGGGTCAGGTCTTGCAATCAAACATTTCCCGCCTGTCATCGGAATGTCGAGGCATGCGCGCTGAATTGGCTTGTGTGGTCAGGCTGGCGTCAGCGCATCCTTCACGCGACGAACCTTGATCTTTCCCACGCGTTTTTCCATCTGCGCCAGATCGTAGGCCGCCTGCATCCGCAGCCAGGTTTCGGCGCCGCCGCCAAACGCCTTTTCCAGTCTGATCGCCATTTCGGCGGAAATCCCCGCCTTGCCGCTCACTACGTTACTCAAGGTCTGACGGGTGATGTCGAGTACCTTCGCCCCTTCCGCAACGGACAACCCCAGCGGTTCCAAGCAATCGTGCCGCACCGACAATCCCGGATGGGGCGGGTTCTTCATACGCATGGTTGATCTCCTCAGTGATAGTCAATCAGATCGACATCGTAGGCACCGCCGTTTTCGAATCGGAAAATGATTCGCCAGTTGCCGGACACACTTACGGCCCAGAACCCGGCCAATTCCCCCTTCAAGGGGTGGAGTCGATAGCCTGGCAGCCCTATGTCTTGGACGGTCACGGCCTCGTTCAGTCGAGCCAGGATACGGGCAATTTTGTCAGCTTGTGCTGCGGGCACCTTCCGCCGATCATCGTCCTCAAAGAATCTCGCCAGCCCCTTGTGGCTGACGCGTTCAATCACCCAGCCATCCTGCGCGCCATCGGCCTACTTGTCAAGCATGACTTTACATCGTGGCGCAGTTCACGACATTGTGCCTTCGACAGCAATTCCCACCCTTTCCCGATTTCGGAATGGTGTCTTCCGGGAGAAAGGCGGGAGAAAGAGGTCAGGTTGAGGTGGCCCCACCTCTTCTGCATTCATCTGGGTCATTTCGTTCAACCAAACAAACCAAATAAACCAAATGAATAAGACAAACCAGACTGCCTGACTACAGTCCCACCAGCGTTTTAATTTCTGCCCGTAATGAGTCCCGCTGCTCAACTGCCCAGGCGTCGAGTCGTGAGAACAAATGAGCCAGCGGTCCGGTGAAGGGAGCCACGACTTTGTCGCGGCGCTCTGACAACATGCCGTCCGTTTCGGCGATCCTCATCTTTTCATCTGCGATATGTCGCGACAGGAATTTGGAAATCATGAGCTGCTGACCCGGTGTTCCAGTGATAGTCCCCAAGATCCTACTACGAAGCACGTCCAGTTCCTCTGGAATCGCGACCTTCACGCGCACTGCCTGGGCCGTCGGCCAGGAGGCCCGTTGGATCGAATAGTCATAAGAAAACACCAACTCGCGAGGTTCGCGGTAGGGACCGGTCACATCCGTAATCTTCATTCGGGCATCCATGGCAATCTCCAGTCGGCTGCAGAAAACTCAGTTTATAGGCGAACACCGTTTGATTCTTGTATAGCGATACCATGCCAACATAACTGCAGGATGCTCAATCTGGCTTGTTTTGTTTATCTGGTTCCTCTGATCTGTCTGGTTTAACCAAACAAACAAGACAAACCAAATAAACCAAATAACGGTCTTCTTCTGTTGGCGGACTTTTTCAACATCCTGCTAGGATCGTTCTCCCGACAGATAGCGCACCACACGCTCAGCCACGATCGCTCCGTCACGAATACAGTCCGGAATCCCGACGCCTCGATAGCCGGCGCCAGTGAGGAAGAGTCCCCCATAGCGACTGAGTGCCGCCTCGATCTGGTTCAGCCGTTCGAGATGTCCCAGCGTATACTGCGGCATGGCTCTCATCCAGCGAGTGACTTCCACATACCCAGGCTCCGCAGTTACGCCGCACATACTGGCCAGTTCTGCTCTGACCCGCGCGACCAAGGCTTGGTTATCCAACTGTAAAATAGCCTCCCGCCCGACTCCGCCGACGTAGCAACGTACGAGTAGCTGGTCCGGTGGAGCGCGGTGCGGCCACTTGAGCGATGTCCAGGTTGCCGCAATGAGGTCGCGGCCCTCTGCACGAGGGACGACAAAGCCGAAACCTTCCGCTGCGGCGCCGGATACAGCCGCGCGTGGATAGGCCATGGCGATCGTTGCTGTGGAGGAATAGGGAATCATCTCCAGCAACCCGCCGGCGATCGGCGTGAGGGGGCGAACTAGTTCAGCCGACACATAGGCCGGGGTGGCGAGCACGAGACTGTCCGCGGACAAAGCCGAACCATCGTTGAGGATGAGGTCATACATCCAACGACCTGGCTGATGGGATCGCACGCGCAGTGCGTCGACGGCACAGTTTTCCCTGAGGATGACTCCTTGATCCGTCAATCGGCGGACGAGGGCGGAGACCAGATCCGATAGACCGTTCTTCAGACTGATGAACATTGTACGTTTTGGGCCTGAGTGTCTGGCAGCGGAACCGGCTTTCCTGGTCGCCATCATCCCGCGAATCACACTCCCGTACTGCTGTTCCAGCTCGACAAAACGCGGGAACGTCGCCTGTATGCTCATCTGCTCCGCATCTCCCGCATAGATACCGGCCATCAAGGGTTCGAGCATCCGCTCGAAGGCCTGCCGGCCGACACGCCGACGGAAGAAGGCCGCCAGCGATTCATCTTCCGATGAATGCTTCGCAGGGACGGCTAAATCCAGCCCCATTCGTGCGAGCCCTGTCCAACTCAAGAGTCCGCTTCGGAGAAAGGGCCCCAACTGGCTGGGAACAATGACGACTAATCCCTCCGGCAGTTCATGCAGCCGGCCCTGGGAATAGACAGAGGCTCTTTTGCCCGTCTCGTTGGTATTGATGAGCTGATCGGTTAGTCCCAGCTTGTGGCAGAGTTCGAGGCCGGCCGGCTTCTGAGAGAGGAAGGAATCTGGTCCCGCTTCCGTGACGAGATCGCCGACTCGATGGGTGACGATCTTGCCACCCCAGGTCGAAGCGGCGTCGATGACCGTACAGCGGATGGGGATGCCGGCAGCAGCTGCCTGTTCGTAAAGGGCATAGGCAGTCGAAAGACCCGATATCCCTCCACCGATCACGGCGACTGTACGAAGATTGTTCACAAGATGGGGATGTCTCTAGAAGAGAGACGCATCACGTTCCCGAGCGTTGACTGAGGGTATGGACCATCTCAATGGTCGCGGCCACATGGTCGATGGGCGTCGTCGGCAAGATCCCATGGCCCAAATTAAAGATATGTCCAGGGCGGCCGCCGGCCCGGCGCAGAATATCTGCAACGCGCCGTTCGATCTCATGCAACGGCGCATACAGGGCTAAAGGGTCGAGATTCCCCTGCACTGCGACATCGTGTCCTACGGTGGACCAGGCCTCGTCCAGATGGATGCGCCAGTCGATTCCGATGACATCCCCGCCTGCCTCTCGCATCTGGCGGAGCATGGCCGAGGTGCCTGTGCCGAAATGAATCATTGGCACCCCTTCCCGCTTCAGCCCTTCAAAAATCAACTGGACATGCGGCATCACATATTCGATGTAGTCGCCGATCGAAAGGCATCCCACCCAACTATCGAACAGTTGAATCGCCTGCGCGCCGGCTTTGATTTGCCGGCGTAGATAGCCGGTGATCACCCGCGCAAATTTATCCATGAGCTGATGCCAGGTCTTCGGCTCGCCATACATCATCTGTTTGGTGAGCAGATAATTTCGCGAGCTTCCACCCTCGATCGCGTAACTGGCAAGGGTGAACGGCGCCCCGGCAAATCCGATCAGCGGCACCCGCCCGTTCAAGGCCAGTCGAGCCTGCCTGATCGCCTCCGCCACATACTCAAGTTCGCCCCCATCGATGATCTTGAGCCGGTCCACGTCCGCCTGGTTTCGCACCGGATTATGGATAACCGGTCCCTCGCCTTCTGCAAACTCCAGGCTGAGGCCCATCGGTTCAAGCGGTAAGAGGATGTCGGCAAAAATGATGGCGGCGTCGAGGGGAAAACGGTCGATCGGCTGGAGAGTAACTTGGGCTGCCAACTCCGGGGTCTTGCACAACTCGAGCATCGAATGTTTGGCGCGGAGCGACCGGTACTCGGCCATGTAGCGACCAGCCTGACGCATAAACCAGACCGGCGTACAGTCGACTGGCTCACGCCGGCAGGCCCTGAGAAAGCGGTCGTTGATCATGTCGGCATTCTAGAGACGCGGGGGCGAGGGTGTCAATTCGTAATGGACGAAGGCTCTGTCCAAGTCATCCTGTGTTGCTGGTCGAAAAAGAACCGGCCGATGGGCCTCCGGAGGCTCGAAGAAGTGAGAGATATTCGGTGGAATGAATTGCACATTTTGTCCGGCCTGCTTTAGGGGGAGGCAGGGTAAAATGTCGTACCCCCTCTGCCGGAAGATGGCGGGATAGTGGGGGCAGGTGGCAAGAAACTTTGTGGGGGAGGATCCCCGGAATTGATTAAAAAATAAGTAAGAAATAAGAGGGGGTACTTGATTTTATTATCTGCAGGCTATTATTGTACACGTGAATTAGTCGGGCTTTTTGCTCCCCACTACGTGTAATCGATTATGCCAACCCAGCAAGAACGAAGGGATAGTGATCGTATGCCCAGCATGCAGGCATGCCCATACGAGCTGACGAATCCCGAGGGCAGCGACAAGGTGAAGCTTTCGAGAGGGCAGGGGTACTCGATCAATGTGAGCGGTGGGGGCATGCTGCTCTTGCTTCCCCAGAAGGTGGGCAAACGTCAGGTGTTTGAGGTTCAGGTGCCTTCGAAGGCGAAGAAAAAAGAACGTACCAAACTTGTGGAAGTCTGTTGGACCCAGTCCATTCCAGTCAGCGCCCGCGTCAAGATGTATCTGGTAGGCACTCGTTTTCTATTTGAACCGCCCACTCGGTAACCTCAGACGAACCCTCTGATCTCCTGCGTCTCTGTCAAACCTCTCGTGCGAGACGTTCCGTTTCTCTCGTCTGTCCATACCTTCGCTGACCCAGCCGAAGCAGTATCAGTCGAATTCTTCCCATCCGCTTAAGCGGCTGCCGAACACGAGTATGCGTTTGTTGGTGGTGACGAGGATGAGGCCCTGCTCAATATCCAACCGCGTGACCTGCTCGTGGATGCCGAGTGTCTTTGAAGAGAAGTCGCCGAGCAGAGAGGTAAACCCCACGAGCCGTTCGTTGGTGACGAACACCGCCCCATAATCGGTCGATCGGGCCACCGCGATCGTTTCTTGTATGCCGAGGGGTTCATCGAGCCAGATTCCGTTTGTTCCGCGAAACCCGTACAGATGCTTATCCGTTCTCACCACACAGAACGTGGGCAACACCAGCCGGTCGAGGACCCTTTCATAGAGCTCACGGTCCCTTTTGCTCCAGGCAAGGGTGCGGCTGGAAAAACCCAGCAGCCGGCGCGAGGTCACGACAATTGCATTGATGCCACTGGCGTCAGAGCTGCTCACAGTTTCTTGCACGTCGAGGGGAATCTCCCGACGGCCGCTCAGTAAACTGCTGGCGATGGCTCGGCCCGATTCAATCTTGACGGTGACCTCGTTGCCATAGTCGGCAGCCTGTGTGAAACATGGCCAGAAGAGCCAGGCCAGCGTCGCCAACAGCAGTCGAGGAAGGAGGAGGGTCGAGTGTTCTGCGCGTGATGTAGCCATAGCCTGGATCATTCTATCGCATGTCAGCGTGGTGGTGTGTACTGGTCTGGTTGCGAAAGGACGTAAAACGTAAAGCGTAAGATGTGAACCGAGGGTCAGCTGCCGAGCTGCGGCTTTGTATGGGACAAAGCGTGTTCCTGGCCGAGGAGGTTGTTTAGCAGACTCAGGACTGGCGGGTGAAAATTGTGCATTTCTCACCACCCAGCAAGCCTGCACTACTCATGACGATTCGTCGCAAGATTGCAGGGTACGTTGTGACATAGGCACGTGGGTGGCAAGAGAAAGGACAGGGAAGAAGGGGCTGTTTACCAGAGTCTGCAATCTTTGCAGGATCGGATAAGAAGCGCGTACTCAAGGTCGGGCTAGATCACAATACGAAAGCTTCCTCGTATTCACCTTTTTCATATATTCAATGAGATACACACGGGCGGCAATGAGCGTGTGCTCCGACACCGGTGTTGCTTTATGGAGCAGAGGAGGTGCGGATGTGCATGTTAGAGGATGAGCTGAGCATCGACCTGGCGACTCGATTGCGGGCGATGCACAGAGTCCTTGACTGTATCGTTCCTGATCCGCCTACCAAGGTCGTTGATGAGGTGATCAACATAGTGTTGGGGGCAGTTGGGCGGCAGGCGATGACGCAAGCTGTCACGATCCTCGAAGAAGTGGTGAACAGCAATTCATATTGGTTGAGAGGGTATCTGTTGCTCGCCACCATCTATCCGTACTCCCTAAACGCCGAACAGGCCATCGCAACAGCGGAGAAAGGTCTCGCCGCATGCGCCATGGGCCTTCGCCTATTCACTGCGCCAAAGGGGGTCGAATCGGTAGAACAGATCAAGGCGCATGTCGTGCACAGTCGCATTCGAACCCCAGTGGAACGGTTCAGACGATATGAACGTATGTTTCGGCATCGGTTGGCGACGCTTCAGATCCGCTGCGGTAATCTCGATGGAGCCATTGAACAGTGGTCTGCCATCGAAAAGGTGCCTTGCGTCTAAAGAAGGATGGACCAGGAACGAACTAGTGTAGTGTCTCAATAACGGCTTTACGGTGACGGACTTTCCCTAGAATCACGTCGGCGGTTTTGGTCCACACAAAGGGTTTGGGGCTCTTGTTGTTGAGCCGGATGAACGCGTTGATGTGCGCGAACTTTCGCAACGAGATACTGGTCTGATTCACAGACAAATACAGGAGGCGTCACGCATGAAACATTCTCCCTGTTGGTCAAACGATAACCGGGCAAGAGCGATGAAATATTGCGACCGGTGCGCCTGCCGCTCCATAGCACTCTTCTATGACGACCTCACGTTGCAGGAACTTTGTCAGGAGTGCTGCGAGCGGTTGAAACGCAAGCGTGACATGGCTCCCCGTCGAGTGGACTTGAAGGTGTGAGAGGGGCCGCCGACCGTTACGGATCTTCCGGCGGAACTTGGCATAGCCTGGACCCGGGTCTGTGAGAGAATTTCCTTCGGAGTCTCTGCTCGAAAGATGAACCCCTGCTGCGGCATCCGTCACGGACTTTCCTACCCCGGTGAATAGGTCGATTGTCGCGTCACGATAGGATGATGTTGATCGGCCGGGCGATTCCGCCGGGTGGTTCAGAGTGCTCGGTATACAGCCTTGACTCTGCGTGTTAGGATATTGGGTCGTTATACTTCTGACGTGATGCCGGGATGTTTAGACCTAATCCAGAATCCACCTTCTTCCGAAGAATCCCCTATCGGCTCATTGCATCCGTCCTTGTGATTCTGGCATTAGTTATCTGCGTTATTTTGTTCTTTAGTCTGGAACGGGAAAAATTCCTCCTGCAGGATTTCGCTCAAGGCAAGACGGCTCCCACGGAGCTATTCCCGGCTCTCTGGCAGTCCCGCAGCGACCTGATCGTTGTGACGCTCCTCGTATTTTTGGTGAGTGCAATCGGAATCGCGGCGATCATCACCTTCCTCCACTACGACAGCACCAAACGGACCCTCGAAGAAGTGAAAGGGCTGGCGCGAAACATCCTACAGAGCGTTCCGACCGGCGTGCTCACGATAACTCCTAGCGGATTGATCACGGCGGTCAATCCGACGGCGGAGACAGTCCTCAAACGATCGGCGGCTGATTTGCTCGGGAATTCTTACGAATCCGTATTTGCCGAGGGAGAGACCATCCGGGCGGTGCTTGAAGGGGCACTCAGGCATCACCAGTATGTCAGTCAGAAAGATTTGCCCTATGAGAGCCAGGACCGGACCCCGCACACCATCCGAGTGAGCACGGCCGAGCTCACAGGGGACGATGCGGAACCGGACGGTGTCATCCTGCAGGCTCAGGATGTCACCGACTGGCTTGCGCTCGAGCAACGAGTCCGCATCGCGGATAAGCTGGCCGCATTACACACGTTGTCGGCGGGAGTGGCCCATGAGTTGCGGAATCCCCTGAGTGCCATGGACTTGAATCTCCACCTCTTGGAAGAGGAACTCGGGGAGCGCGCCTCCCTGCCGGTGCAGGGAGCGCGTTATCTCCATGTCTTGAACGCGGAATGCCGCCGTCTCTCAGTCATTCTCGACAACTTTATGAAGTTTGCCCGCCCTGGGTCGGTCGGTCTACATGAAGTGAACATCTCCGCCCTGATCGAGCACATCATGGCGCTGATGCAATTCGAGGCAGAGGAGCGGAAGATCCGGCTTGAACAGACGATGGAGGAACCGTTGCCGTCCGTTCTGGGCGACGAGACGGCCATCAGTCAGGTTCTGGTGAACATTGTCGTCAATGCGTTTCATGCCATGCCGAACGGCGGCCTCTGCCGCGTCGCGGCCGAGGCCCGTCACGCCAACGGCACGCGCTGGCTCGTGGTGTCGGTGAAGGACACGGGAATCGGTATCAAAAAAGAAGAGCTCGCGCGGGTGTTTGAACCGTTCTATACGACGAAGTCCAGTGGAACCGGCCTGGGTCTCGCCATCGCCTATCGCATCATGGAAGATCATGGTGGCACCATCCAGGTATCCAGCACGCCGGGGATTGGTACCACCACGATGCTGACGTTTCCTGTTGCAGTCGAGAAGGCGCAGTCCTTGGCGATGATCTCATGAAACCACGCGCGAATATTCTCGTCGTGGATGACGAGATCAATATCCGTGGAGCGTTGGTCACGATGCTTGAGAAGAAGGGACACCAAGTGCGCGGAGTGGCCACGGCAGAAGAGGGGCTGACGCAACTGGAAGGAATCCCCGCCGAGTTGGTGATCACCGACCTTCGGATGCCGGGAATTAGCGGTATGGAGTTTCTGCGGTGCCTCAAAGCCACCTGGCCGGATACGGAAGTCGTGGTGATGACTGCCTACGGGTCCATTGATACGGCAGTCGAGGCGATGCGCTGTGGAGCCTATGACTATCTTACGAAGCCCATCGATCGCGAGCGGTTTCCCATCGTGATCGACAAGGCGCTGGAGCGGCACGCATTAACGACCGAGAACAAGCAGCTCCGAGATCGCCTCGAGACCAGGACGCGCTTCGATCACATGGTCGGCGAGACCGAGCTCATGCAGCGGGTCTACAGTCTGGTAGAGATGGTGGCGGACAGCGACGTCACGGTGTTACTCATGGGAGAAAGCGGGACCGGCAAGGAACTCATCTCCCGGGCGATCCACCATAAGAGCCTCAGAGCCGACGGCCCGTTCATCACGATGAATTGTGGCGCCCTGCCGGACAATCTCTTCGAAAGCGAGTTGTTTGGCTATGAAAAAGGCGCGTTTACCGGCGCCATGGCGACCAAGATGGGGCGGTTCGAACTTGCCGACGGCGGCACGCTGTTGCTGGATGAGGTAGGTGAGCTCTCCCTCAAGCCACAAGTTGATTTTCTGCGTGTATTGGAGACGAAGGAATTCAGTCGCTTGGGCGGAACGAAGCTGCTCAAGGTGAATACCAGGATCATCGCCGCCACCAATCGTAATCTTGAAGAAGCAGTCAAGCAGGGAGACTTCCGGGAAGACCTCTACTACCGGCTCAATGTCGTGCCGATTCGCCTCCCGCCGCTCCGTGATCGAGCGGACGATATTCCCCTGCTGGTAGCCCGGTTTCTTGTGGATTGTTCTGCGCAGCATCACCGTGAGCCGAAAGATGTGTCACGGGAGGCGATGCGGCTCTTGCGGTTGTATGGGTGGCCTGGAAACATTCGCCAGCTCAGGAACCTCATGGAGCGGTTGGTGGTCACGGTGAAAGATACGATGATTCAGCCGGAACACTTGCCGGAGGAAATCCAGGCCAGCAAGGAGGACGCGCGTACGATGGTGGTGACTCTGGGGACATCTCTGGATCAACTTGAGCGAGAGGTGATTCAGCGGACGTTAACAGAAATCACGAACCATCGAGAGAAGGCTGCAAAGCTACTGGGTATCAGTCTCCGAGCCCTCCAATATAAGATCAAAGAATACGGTATCCGGGACTAAGCACACGCTCTATTCAGCCGCTCAATTTGACCCTCCCTCGTGTGACCCGTTGCTCTGCCCGATTCTCACCTTTTTCGTCTGCGCACTCCCCCCTGCGCTCATCGGCACGGATGATTGTTGAGTATGCCGAAGCCCTGTGTCTGCTTGGCCGGGAGGACCCGCGATCTGCAATTTTTGCAGCAGTGAGGATCTGTCAGAGAGCAGGATCTACTCCCCACTTCAGAAACACCGTAAGCCTGTAATTCCGGCGCTTTCTGGCTTAGCATGGGTAGAGATCGAGCCCTCCGCAGTGGAAGTAGATGGCCGTCTTGAAGTACTCAAGGCTTTGGACGCCGTACGCCGTGTTCTTGATCTTCTGAATCTGGCTGTTGAGACCCTCGCTCATCGCGTTGGTGACCGGATGTTGGTAGTCGGTCAGGATGTTCTCAATGTGCCGACGAATCGTTTCTGCGGCCTTACGCATGGGCGCCAGCCGGCTATGTGTCGCCCAGAAATCTCACCGCTTCCAGAACGTCCTGCCAGCTGTGGGGTAGACCTAGTACCCCAGACGGCGCAGCGCCTACTTCATGGCTCACGCCCGCCCAACTTTCAGTTCCTGGTGTATCAACGCGCCACCTACGTCGTATTGACGCCGCCGATCGAGGACCAAGCGCTCGAACAGTAGCGTGAACCACGACCGGGCCTTCGCGCAATGCGGGCACGTCCACGGCGCGTGCCCCGAATGCTCCGTCACCTCCCTGTGCTTCTTTCCGATTCTTTCTGAAGTTCATTTTCAAATCTTGCCCATGTCAGAGTGTCTGATTGCCCGTCAGGCGCTCGACCACACCTCGTTTTTGCATAGAAGCAGAGGCTACACGCCTGCGAAGAGTATAGATCTGCAAATAATGCAGAGGGATCTTCAGCCGCTGCCATACAATCTGCCTTGCTCTTCAGGTCGATGTCGTAAGTCCTCGATTTTCATCGCCACAAGTCCGTCGAGATGGGCATTCGTCCTGCGGCATCTTCCATGCATTCTTCCTGTTCGAGCCGTGACCATTCGATCGGAGATGGAGGACGTCATATCCAAGAGGGCTGGGCAGACCCAGGACTCCGCCGGGTGAGTGATGGAAGACCGGGAGTGATTCTTCACGCCATATCGGATTACAGGGGGAGACCATGAAGACCGTACCGCCACGAACAGCCTTGGCCTGGGTCCGCATTCCTGATGGCACGAAAGTGAAACACCGGCATGAAGGGCATGTCGGATTCATCGATGGGCTCACCGAGATCGTCAGCGGGCCCAACCGGAATCCGGATGGGAAGACGCAATATCGCATGAATATTGGAGCGCCGGATCGGCAGCTCGTGACCGAGGGCGACTTGTCTGTTCTCATCGACGATGAAGAGATCGTCATCATGCTACGCCAGAAGACACCCTATCGCCGCGCGGTCACACAATTGCTGCATAGTGTGCTGGCCTCGGATCGCTTCGTCAAGCCGGCCTAACAGCGTGATACTGAATCAGGAGGCAGACCGTGAAGCGTGAGACATGGAGAATGGCATGATCCGATGTTCGGGGTTCGAAGTTCCGAAAACCTCGACCTCTTCCCCGGCGTGCGCGTGGGAGACTGGTGGCCATTTTCAGCATCCTGCGAGAGGGCATCATGAGGAGGCCGGTCACAGCACCCAACTCAGCAGATAGCAGCCAGCAGGACTTGGCTGGACTGACCCAGGACTCCGCCGTGCGGGAGTATTCACCAACAGCACACAATGCAGAAAGGAACGACTCATGAACCCATTGGATAGCGCAAAGCGTGAACGACTGATCGACGTCGGCCCGGCAGGGTTCCATCCGCCCTGTGCGATGCAGCTTGGTGTCACTCATCCCGATTCCGGATTCGGGCTGCTGTACGGGGACCACGCCCCGGAGGATGAGGTCATCGCTGAGTCCGCAAAGCAACTGTTTACCCGGAAAAATCCCACGATTTTCCCTGGGCCGTTGTATCTATGGGCCTGGCATCCGGAATGGATGGCGAAAGGGCAAGCGCTGTTAAAACTTGCTGCGGAGATCCCGGGGGTCATGATCATTCCGATGCCGGACTATCGGCCCAAGTATCCCAAGATCGATCCGGAAGAGGTCATCAACCCGAATCATCCGAACCTGACAATTTGGGGAAACAAAATCGAAGTGGCCCTGTTCATCGGCATTCACTGCCATTACGCCAACCTGGCGTTGCGGATGGTACGGGCCGGAACGAACTGTCTCACGGTTGCCTACTGCCATGACATTCATGAAGACGCGATGCTCAGCGTGCAGGATCTCGATGTGAAGAAGATGGACCATGTCATCGACATTTTTCGAACCGTCCGGAAGGAACTGGGCATCGAGATGCCGAAAGACGGGAAAAATGTCCGGCTGACCGGGACACAGGTTCGCGCGAACCACGGGGTCGAGCGAATGAATCCACAGCCGGCTTAAAGGCTGCGAGTCCGGCTTGGGAAGGAACATCAAACAGAACAGGAACACGATCATGGCGGCGAACGCTGAACGCTCGGTGGAACCACCAACACACAGGTACCATACGCCGAGCGAGGAATGGATCGCACGAATCGGCCGGCTTCAAGATGCCTTGGCGGTTTGTCCAGCGGATATCTCTGCGAGAAGTGAACTGGCGACATTGTTGGAACAACTGGGACAACCGGAAGAGGCCCTGTGTCATTGGAACGCGGTCGTGGCCTGCGATCCCAACAGTCTGAAGGCTCGAGAAGGGGTTGCTCGATGCCGGCAACGAACCGGGCGACCTCTGCAGTCCGCTCTGTGAGAGGGACCATGCCCACGATCTGGGGCCAGCTCGAGAAAGTAGACGAATTGTTTGCGCGTTCGCCGCATATCAAGGTGAAAACATCATTACCTGGCGGAATCGTCATACGGGTCCGCGCGAACATTGGGGCAGAGACTCTCATCGCCAGAGGAACCGAGTCGGTTGATGTGTCGGGTCTACGGGAGGGCGAGTTTGTGGAAGTGTCCTATCGGCATGGTAGGGAGGGAATACTGGATGCCGTCACGATCTACGTTCGACCGGAGCAGACCGTCGTGAGCTAGCCCGGGCACGGGCGGTTGAGTCTCACCATTCGTCAGTAGCGTGTAAAGAGGGATCAGCATGTCGGTAATCTGGGGCCATGTCGAGTTGGTCGTGAACCGATCGGAAACTCTTCCGATCCTGATCCTGAACACGAGGATATCATTGGGGATTCGCCATACGCAGTGCAACGTGGGAGTGGGTGCCAGGATTTTGAAAGGCTTTGAGCGGGTGAACCTCGATCAAATTCATCGAGGCGATTTCGTGGTGGTGACTCTTGCGGAGCATACCGGATGTCTGGAAGCCGAAAGGATCGAGGTCATCATATTTCAAAAAGATCCGGTGATGGGAGTTGGTGAAGGGTGATGCCCACCGATGCCAATCAGTTACGTCCGATGAGCGAAAAGGACCAAGGACTATGACAGTGGGGAAACTATGGTGGTTCGAACCGGAAGATGCGCAGCAGTTGGTCAACGACGTGCTGAACGACAGTTTCAACCAGTTGCTGCACAGTACCAGAGTGGAGGGCCACGTAGTCAGGCTTCGCGAGTAGGCGGGGTGGGGATCATCATTAACACAACAGAGGAGGAATTCATGGCAGCCAAGCGTAAGGCGGCAGCGAAGAAATCTAAGCCGACAGGGAAGACATCCAAGAAGACCACCGCAGCGCGGGAAAAGAAGAAAAAGTAATCCTGGAACCACCGTCATGCTCTTGAAGAGAGAGACCGATGTCCTGGTCGTGCAGTACCCGAGAGGCTGTACGGCGATCGTTTGGTTCGATCCGGACGCAGGGTCGATCACGACGAGTCATGCGGGTCTGCGCGCCACGCTTCGACGAGGAGTTCAGAGTTGGGAGGGGAGTCTGATCTCGCCCCACGATGGGCATGCCTTTTTGGCTGCGGTGTACGACCATCTGTTTCTCAACGGGTATGCCGTCCAGTGGATGAAAGTGACAGCAGTCCTAGAGGTGGAAACTAGGTATCGTGTCTAGTACGAAACAGGTCGATATGGCCCCGTTTTCAGCATGGCTTCCTGCGCATCCCAATCAGGATTTCGATCTGGCGGTGAAGTTCGTCGGGAGAAGCGCATCGGGTCTCATCGATGAACTTGCGCCCATCGTCCAAGCCTTGATCCTTCACGGTTGCCAGGTGATGGTTCAGACCGGCAGGCTGAATGGTGGTACAGGGCACTTGGTGCTGCGTCTCAGAATCGCGTCTCGCCCCTTCTATTCGATGGGGCATGGATGCGATGTGGTCGTATATCTGGATCAGGACCCTCCTGAATTCTGGCGATTCGGTCTGCAGCCGGGCAGCGTGCTTGTCTGGGAGCCGTCTGAACAGTTGCGTCTTCACCCTCTCCTGCCTGACGGGATCATTGCCTACTCGGTTCCTCTCCGGGAACTGAACGCGCAGTACAGCCAGGAAACATGGGGAAAAGGGTTTGTGGCAATGGGAGTGCTGGCCCAGCTGCTTGGCTTTTCCGAGGAGGCCCGGCGGGTCTGTCTGAAGTCCCTCCCAGCACCCCGTTTGTTCGACAGCGGATATCAGTTCGCGTCCCGCTCGCTCGTCAAGCATGACATCTATTCCCTTCCACTCGCCACGCGCGGGGATGCGCGGGTCGTACTGAGTCCGGAGAACGCTGTGAAGCTCGGGTTTGCCGCGAGTCACTGCGAGTCTGGAACGGACTGCGCCGGCGAGCTGGAACGATCACCGACACAGTGGATAGCCAGACACCTCGCTATGGCTGACAAGATGGTCTCGGTGCTGCACAGCGAGCAGTTTCCAGACGTCCAGGCCTATCGAGGCCCGCAGGGGAAAGTCTTCGCGCTGTTTCGTGGAGATGATGCCTCGATCTTGGCCTCGCTGAATAGCTGTTCCAATCCGAGAATCCTTGTCGCGGCTGATGCGGTCGACGCATTGCGACTGTTGGTCGTCGGGCATCGATTGATCGAGGCGAACCGGGCCGGGGTGGTGGGAGTCGTGGTCGAAGAAGCCCTCACGGCACGTCTCGAAAGTGTCTGGGTCGGAGCATTGGCAGCGGCCAGGAGCGGGAAAAAAGCGGATGCCGCAGATGGAATCGACGGAGCAGCAGAAGATGGGACCGCGACCATGCGGGCCGAGCGTGAGGGGGAGGACGACGCGGAGGTCGGATTTATCGCCTGGGGGGCGACCCAAGGTGTAGTTCGTGACGCACTGACGCTTTGCCGGAATCTCGGCATGAGCGTAGCCGCTTTGTATCCCAAGCAGATTGTACCGTTGCCGGTGGCGCAGTTGGAGTTCTTCGCTGGTAGCGTAAAACGCGTGGTGGTGGTGGAGTCCGGTCAGACGAGGGAGCATGCGGATCGCATCGAGGGGGCCTGCTCATTTCGACTCTCTGTGGT
Source organism: Nitrospira sp. CG24E (assembly GCA_002869895.2). Lineage (GTDB taxonomy): Bacteria > Nitrospirota > Nitrospiria > Nitrospirales > Nitrospiraceae > Palsa-1315. Next base: position 41,084 of record NEWP02000003.1, read on the forward strand.
CATGCCGGATAAGGGGACGACCCTGACGCCGATGGACTTGTTTATGAGGGAAAACCTTGGAGCAACAGACGACAACCAATCGAAAGGAGTCCAGGATGAGTGAGTATGAAATGACCGTTGGTCCGGAAGGGTATTTGGCCACTCCCGTTTCATCACGGGGGGTCGTACTGCCGTCGAAGGGGGAAGGCCTTGTCTTGGGGAAGATCGTCCCTGAGCAACAGGCGATTGACGAGGCCGCGCGGCGGCTTCTCAACGCCAAGAATCCCACAATTTTTCCAGGACCGTTGGTGCTGTGGGCCTGGAATGAACAGGCCAAGCAAGAGGCTAAAGTCATCAAGGCATTGGCCCAGGCGATCCCGGCCAAGCTCATTCCAATGCCGGATTACCGTCCGAAGTACCCGAAGATTGAACCGGAGAAGGAAATCAACCCGAACCATCCGAATCTGACCATCTGGCAGAACAAGATCGATGTCTGTCTCTTCGTCGGTGTCCATTGCCACCAATCCAATATCGCGTTGAAGATCATCCGTGGCGGGGCCAACTGTTTCACCATCGCGCTTTGTACCTTCAATGGCGATGACGAGGCACACATCACGATCCGTGACCTAACAGCCGCTACGATTCAGCGTATAGTAGATGCGGTTGAAAGGTTGAAGGGAACGAGACCCTAGGACTGGAGTTGAGGAAGGGTACCTGGGCCTACGGAGGAACAAGCGCATTGGACGGCGGAGCTCTTGCTGACGCCGGTCCTGTCGGCCGGCATGCTGATGTTGGGGACGCAAAGCCAACTATATGCTCATTCTGGCCGGAAAGATCGTGGACCAAACCACCATGGAATATTTGCACACGTTCCAGGATCGTGCCATCGAAGCGGGACACACCTGTGTCCTCGTCGGAATAGAACAGTTCCGATGCCTCTCGGATCACAATCTGGCCTATCGCGTGAAAGCTACGGAGAATGCTATTGCCTTCGCATGAGGATGCGCATCTTCACTCATTTTTCTGTTGATGGCCCCTAGAGAGGTGCCTCAATGAACTCGCTACGCAGGAATCGATTTCAGAGGCCAGAGGAGATGGCAGACCGAGACATTCAAAAGGACATGACTACGTTTAGGTATTGCGGATCATATCTCGTGCCATCCCGCACAGGAGTGTGCCCATTTTGCTCTAAGGCAATTCCAACTGTTGTTTGTGTGTTGTTTAACTGCGCGCTGTGTATTTGAGATGTCACTCACTCAAGGAGTGACTTAACAACTGGGGGAAGTCAGCGTACAATTTTCTTAACCAAAGATGGAGGCGTGCCATGCTGGCCATCCGATTGGTGAAGCTCATCGAGAAGCACTCCAAACAGCTTTCCTGCGAACTCACCGAGAAGGTGTGGAACTCTCCTCGGTGCAGCGATCTGCACAAAGTCCCGTCGAACGAACTCGAAGCCCGCACTCACGAGATCTACCGCAACCTGAGTGACTGGCTGCTGGACAAGACCGAGGCCGAACTGGAGCGGCGTTACACCGAGCTTGGCGCGCGCCGCGCCGAGCAGGGTGTGGCCTATAGCCACTTTCTCTGGGCCATTACCTCCACCAAGGAACACATGCGCGCCTTCGTCCAGCGCGAAGGTCTGTCCGATACCGCCATGGAACTGCACGGGGAGCTGGAGCTACTGTTCCTGCTCGGCCAGTTCTTCGATCGCGCCTTGTACTATGCCGCTGTCGGTTACGAACGCGAGCGCGACCGCGTAGGGGGGAGGCAAAGAAGGCGTAGGGGGGATGAGCAGAGAACATTCGTCTAACGTCTCAACTGGTGGAAACTCGTAAGTCGAAAAGCGGGCTTCAAGCTGCTGCCCAGGGGCGAGGTGCTACAGGATTCGTCTCTCGAATTAGGCGCTACAGGAAGCCATCGCCAAACCCTGCTGTCGATTTTCCTGTCGTTGCAGGAGACTCAGACGTACAAACATGTGAAAGGAGAAAACATTATGAAGCCACAGAAGACCTCATCTCAGAGAGTAGAGAAGCAGCCGCATGTTTCAGCGGCAACCCAGCGTGCCACAGCCCCGTCGTTGGTGAAGCTGCGCGTCAATTGCGATCTTCAAACGAGGATCTGCATGAGCGGATTGCCCTACGGGCTTATGAGTTGTATGCCCAATGGGGTTGGCGTGAAGACCATGCGTTGGACGATTGGTTAGATGCAGAACGGGAAATTCTGGGCCTGCACTTACTCTGAGGCACTCAAGAAGCCGCCTCAAGACATTGAGCCATGATCTGTAGGAGTGGGGATTCTTCTGAGCCGAGTCACTTCGCAATCGTGATGCTGGGGACTCCGACACGAGGCACATCGGTGACGGTCATTTGGAACAAGAGATACAGCATTTGAAAGGCCTCGCGGTTCCAGCGTGCGAGTGGTCCAGTGGTGTTTACGGCGTAGTATTTTCCGTGGGACTGAATCGACAGGTCGACTCCCGAGGGACTGTGATCCGCCAGCATAAGTTCCATGGTATGGACGGGGTTTTCGTGGACCATCGGGGTTCGCGGATCCTTGTCGACATGGTATTCGGGGTCGTCCCCAAGCGATCGGCCCAGAAATTGGAGCATTCGATTAAAGCTCCGCAACCGGAAATCTCCCTTGAGAGGGTATTCCCCTCCAACATGTCCGGGACGAATGTCGAAGTAGACATCGTTGGGGTGCCCCTCCTCCGATTCGTCGATCAACCGAGCCCGTTCATCAGGTGAGAGGGTGGCCGGGTCATAGTTGGTGATGAGGGTTCGCCCCAGAATTTGTTTGCGAAGGGTATAGGTGTTGTCTTTCTGGCTATAGGTCACCAGATACTCTTTCTGTAACATCTGAAAGCCTTCGGCTGTGACCGAGTTGGCGGGAATCGTCCAGGTTCGATTGTAGACGAGCGGTTCGGTATAGAGCTGGTTCTGATCTTGGATGGCCGAAAGGTGTGTGACCACGCGACGGAACATCTCATATTCTGTCCGTTCCGCCGGCTGATTGCGGTAAGCAACCTCCTGACCATGCTCCTTGATTCGAAGTTCTTGCGCCATCAGCCTGAGCAACAGATCGATGTCGTATCGCTGCCGGAGGAGAAGGAGGAATTTGCTTTCCTGGTAGGGAGTCAGGAGCCGCTTGGTAAACTCTTCCCCTTCGATCGGCACGATGCTGATGGTGGGGTTCTCCGCGACAGTGCCGCCGAAGATCGGCATGAGGGCCCTACTGGCTTCTCCCGTGAGCGCCGGAGTGGCTCCGGCGCTGATACGAAAATCGAAGGTCGCGGCGATATTCGAGACGCCCGTGAAGTGAATGGGTTGATGTTGATGGGCGCGGGCGATGTTGATGAGCAGTTGTTTGGCGATGGCATCCGTGATCGCCTCATCATAGCTCGTGACGGCGCGAGTTAAGGTGATGGGAGAAAGACAGCCGGTCAGGGCCAGGCTGCAGAAGACTCCCGCCAGGGTCAATCCTGTGGAGGATGTTAAACGTTGTCCCCTTGTCATATAGAGCACCGTCGAGCGGCCCGACAATCATTCCGCAGGTTTGTAGCATAATCGGCATGGGATGCCTAGCAGGGTGTTGACAGACTACGTAAGCATGACACTGATCAACGCCGTGAAGCGTATCTCGTTGTTCGAGAAGGGTGAGCGAGACAAGCTAGACGTGCGCGACAGTTCGAGGTTCGATGGGCAGAGTTCGAAGGCCGAAGGTCAGAAAACCCAGAACTCAAGACTCAGAACTCAGAACAGTCGCTCATCTCGCAAGTCCCGCCCGAATAACGAGATGCGCTTCACGACTCACGGTGCTGCGGCCTTGCCTGGGTAAGGCATGTGCAGTGGTCCCGCCTTTGCAAATCCTTGCTTGGTAGTCGGCAAAAATCTCAATAATGAAGCGAATATTGGGGTATTTCTCCCCAAGAAGCGAGCGCGGCTGTGGCTTTTCGCGTCAGAACACCCTTGACCCCTTCTAGGGTAAAGGGCTAGCCTCTCGTCTGTGGTTTGTCTGGTTGATCTGGTTTGTTTGGTGCATTTGGTTGATTTCGTTCATCCGGATGACCCAGTTAGTCTGCTTCAACCAAATGAACAAGCCAAACCAAACAACCTGAATAAACGAGATCGGAAAAGGAGTGCAGCATGACCGAAGAATGGGGTGCAATTCTCGTCGTCGATGACGATGGGGAGATGCGGGAGCTAGTGCATGATGTCCTCAAGGACCGCGGGCATCAGGTCACGACGGCGGGGAGCGGACAAGAGGCCTTGACGCTGTTGACCGAGCAGGACCATGCCGTCGTGTTGACCGATTTACGAATGAAGGGGATGTTGGGGACGGAACTGCTCGCGGAGATCAGGCGTCTGTATCCGGACATCGGGGTCATCCTCATGACCGCCTTTGGGTCGGTGGATACGGCAGTCGAGGCTATGAAGCGAGGCGCGAGCGACTACTTGACCAAGCCTGTGAAAAACGATGAGTTGGTTCGCGTGGTGGAACGGTGCATCCGTGAAGCATCGCTACGACGTGAGGTGAACAGGCTCCGGCGCGAGATCCATAAGGAATACAGTTTTCATCAAATCATCGGCAAGAGCAAACCGATGCAGGAGATATTCGACTTGATCCGGCGCGTGGCCGACAGCCCGACGAATCTGTTGATCACCGGAGAGAGCGGGACCGGCAAGGAGTTGGTGGCCAAGGCCATCCATTACAATAGCGATCGCCGGGATGCGCCGTTTGTCCCTGTCAACTGTGCGGCCATTCCGGAACAGCTGCTCGAAAGCGAGCTGTTCGGTCATATGCGAGGCGCCTTTACGGATGCGAAGGTGGATAAGCGGGGCCTCTTTGAAGAGGCGCAGAAGGGCACGCTATTTCTCGATGAGATCAGTGAACTGCCGTTGCTGTTGCAGGCTAAGATCTTGCGGGCGATCCAGGAGAAAGAGATTCGTCGTGTGGGAGCCAACAAACCGATCTCCGTCGATGTGCGCATCATTGCGGCGACGAATCTCAACCTGACGGAAGAGGTCAAGACAAAGCGTTTTCGGGAAGACTTGTATTATCGCCTCAATGTCATCGAGCTATCCCTCCCTCCCCTGCGTGAGCGTCGGGAGGACATTCCGCTGCTCGTGAACGTCTTCATGAAGAAGTGTGCGGAGTCTCGCGGGAAACAGGTACAGGGTGTGAGCGAATCTGCGCTGGCCATGTTGGTGGATTATGCCTGGCCTGGCAACGTGCGGGAATTGGAAAATGTGATCGAGCGGGCCGCCACACTCAGCCGAAGCGAGCAGATCGTTCCCGACGATCTGCCGTCAACGATTCAAGGGGCTCGCGGCGATCGGCGGGTGCTCGACGATGCGGCTGAGCGGACCCTACGGCTGGATGAAGTGGAAAAAGAATATATTCTCAAGATCCTCGAGAAGACCGGCGGCAATAAGTACCAGGCGGCTCATACGCTCGGAATCGATCGCAAGACGCTCTATCGGAAGCTCGCCGAAATCGAAGGCAAGCCTCACCCTGAAGAATGACCGCCTCTGTCCGGTCGTCTGGCTGTATCATTCTTGACGGTTCGTGATGCAATGGCTGGCTGGGCGCGACAAACGTGACCGGAAGGCTGACGGGGGACAGGCTGAAGATCAAGGATCAGATAGCAGAACGCTTCAGCCTTCGCCTGATTCATCCGTCGCGCTTTTCCCGCCAGCCTTGCCCGTCTCACTTGAGTCAAGCATCGGTGAGTGCAGCTGACGCGTTCATGCATAATGAGGGCTGAGAGCGATCCACTATAAACCAGCGCAGGAAAGGCTCACTTGTGCAGAAACAAATTGAAAACATTTTCGAAGCATCAGCGGACGCGATCGGCTACGCCGCGCTCGATGAGGCCATCCTCCTCGTCAATCGTGCATTTACCGAACTGACTGGGTTCTCGAGGGAAGAGTTGCTTAGGATGAATGCGCGGGACTTGATTCCCGATCAACAGAAAGAGAAGCGGGACCGCCTCGTGGCTCAAGTCCTCCAGACCGGCAAACCGGTTGAATACGAAATCGACTACCTCCGGAAAGACGGCTCTCAGGTCCCCGTGTCTATCAACGTATTTGCAGTCAAGGGGGATGATGGGGCGCCGATCGGTCTTGCGGCGATCGTACGCAACCTTGCTGAGCGCAAGAAGGCGAACGAATTGTTTCACCTATTGGTCGAATCTGCTCCGAACGGGATGCTGATGGTGAATGAGAAAGGCGCCATCCTCATGGTGAATCGGCAGATTGAGCAGCAGTTCGGCTATGATCGTACGGAACTGATTGGGCAATCCGTTGAAGTGCTCGTGCCTCAGCGCGTTCGATCTGCTCACGCCGAGGACCGGGGCGAATACGTTGCCCATTCGGACCTTCGTGCCATGGGAAAAGGGCGGGACCTCTATGGTGTGCGAAAAGACGGACAGGAGTTTCCTTTGGAGATCGGCCTCAACCCGATCCAAACCCCGAATGGCAAGAGAGTGCTGGCTTCTGTCGTGGATATCGGTGAGAGAAAACGGGTAGAACGGATGCTTCAGAAGGAGCGGGACTTCAGCGACGCCGTACTGGAGACAGCCGGGACGCTTGTGGTGGTGCTGGATCGGGAGGGGCGGATTCAACAATTCAATCGCGCCTGCGAACAGACGACCGGCTACTCCTCTGAAGAGGTGATGGGCCGACATATCTGGGACCTGTTCTTGATTCCCGATGAAGTCGATGGAGTGAAGGCAGTGTTCGAGCGGGTCCGGGGCGGCGAATCGCGCTGCGATTATGAAAATTACTGGAAAGGAAAGGGTGAGGCCCTGAGACGAATCTCCTGGTCGCATACGGTGCTGAGGGATTCCAGCGGCACCGTCGAATATATTGTCAAAGCCGGGCTCGACATTACTGACTTCAAACGCATGCAGGAACAGCTCCGGTGGACGGAGCGGGTTGCGGAGCTTGGGACACTCGCCTCCGGCATGGCGCACGAAATCGGGACGCCGATGAACGTGATCCTCGGGCGCGCGGAATATCTCCTTCAACGCACGGTCGATGAAGGGATGAAGAGGGGGCTTGCCACGATCGTCACGCAGGTTGAACGAATCACTAAGGTGATGAACCAGCTCCTGGCTTTTGCCAGGCGAAAGACACCGGAGCGGCGGGCCGTCGATCTCGGCGAGATCGTGGACGAGAGCCTGGAGATGTTCGAGGAACGGATCGCTCAAAGTCGGATCACAGTCGATAAGACGATTGAGCCGTCATTACCTCCCGTGCTCGCCGATCGGGACCAACTGATCCAAGTGCTCATCAATCTTGTGATGAATAGTATCCATGCGATGCCGGAAGGGGGACAGCTCAGCTTGAGCCTTACTTGTGAGGGCAGCCACGTCTGCCTCCGCCTGTCCGATACAGGCCATGGGATACCGGAAGAGATCCGTTCGAAAGTATTCGAGCCATTTTTCACGACGAAAGATTTTGGCAAAGGGACCGGTCTTGGCCTCACGGTCGTGAAGGGTATCATCGAGGAACATGGTGGGACCATTTCTGTAGAGAGTGTTGTCGGCAAGGGCACGACGTTTTGGCTCCGATTCCCTCTTGACAAAGCCTCGTTGAAAACGTGAGGCGTGAGGGATGAGGCGAGTGCTGAGTGCAGAAACTTGAGGACCTCACAGATAAGACAGACGAGATAGACCAGATCAACCTTCATCTGTCCGGCCAGTTGTCCAACACCTCAGCTCTAACCTTCCGATAATGTGGGTTGATGCGCCTCTGTCGCGATCTGCGACAGAACCGACGTGGGAGCTGTCGCAATTTTCATCAGGCCTTGGGGGATTTTTGTCCGCTACCCAGCCCATCACAAGAAAACTCAAGCAAGTTGCCCGGTTCTGAAAGCTGTTGCTCGCATCTGTGGAGCAAACGGTCTTGCACGGGTTGTGCATGATCTTCCACTACAAGAAACAGATGAGGGTCGGAGAACGAGGAGATCGATGGCACAGCAAAGAAAGCGAGCCGTGGTGCTTGTCGCTGAAGATGATCGGGAGATGCGGAGTCTCCTCTGCGATGAGCTGTACGATCTGGGGGTCTCTATCCAAGAGGCGGCTGATGGAGACGAGGCCTTACGGCTGGTACTTGAGTCTCGCCCTTCACTGATCCTCACGGACCTTCGGATGCCGGCCGGGGGGTTGGATTATGTCGCCAGGCTCAGAACCTTTGCTCCTGGTGTGCCGATGGTGCTGATCACCTCGTTTGGAGATCAGCAGACGAAAGCCGGTGCGTCGGCCATCGGCGTCGAGGCTTATTTCGATAAGCCGTTTCGACTCAGTGAACTCAGAAGCGCCATACGACGTCTCTTAGGCTCGGCATTAGATGGGAAAATCAGCTCAGACACTATTCGATAAACGTTCGACCTAATCGCGTGAGGTGTGAGATGGCCGGATCTCAAGAGCCCCTTTCCATAGTCTATCCCCATACGGACCCCATCCTCGCAGCCAGGCTGGAGGCCATCAAACAGTTGGCCGGCGGGGTCTCGGATCGAGTGGCCGTGTTGGATCGCGATTTTAACGTGGTCTACGCAAATGAATCGGCTTGGCCCGGGGAGGCATCCCGATTGTCCGGCCACCGGGCGAAGTGCTATGAGGCCTTTGCTCACCGGAGCGATCCCTGCGGCGCCTGCCCTGCGACGAAAATGTATGAGTCCCCAGATGTTCGATCCGTGGCCTGTTCCTCGGGAGGGGATGGTGCAGCCTGTGGGATGCATCAGGCCTTTCCATTGCTCTCGACCAGCGGAAGGGTCGAGTCTCTGTTGGTGTTGTTCAAGCAGCCGCCGAAGGCTGCGAAGCAAAAGAGTGGTGAGCGTGCTGAGATGAAGCAGGCATCGAAACTGGGTGGGTTGATCGGAACAAGCGCGCCGATGCGGGAAGTTCTCGATATGATTCGCCTTGTGGCGGACAGTTCCGCAACCGTCTTGATTCAGGGAGAGAGCGGCACAGGCAAGGAACTGGTGGCCAACACGATTCACCGCACCAGTTATCGGCGGGATAAGCCGTTTATCGTTGTCGATTGCGGTTCGCTCCCGGAAACGCTGTTGGAAAGTGAGTTGTTCGGCCATGTGAAGGGGGCCTTTACGGGGGCTCATGCCTCCAAACGTGGACTCTTCGAAGAGGCGGACGGGGGGACGATTTTTCTAGACGAGATTGCCGACACGTCTGCGATGTTTCAGGCCAAGCTGCTGCGGGTGCTTCAGGAGGGGGAGATCAAACGAGTCGGGGGTAACCAAACGATTAAGATCGATGTGCGAGTCATTTCCGCGACGAACAGGGATCTGGTCGAACTCATCAAGGCCAAGACCTTTCGGCAGGATCTGTATTACCGACTTGCGGTACTACCCTTTTCTCTTCCTCCGCTCCGTGAGCGGAGGGAAGACATCCCTCTTCTCGCGCAGCATTTCGTTGTATCATCCTGCAAGCGTCACCGACAGCCGGTCCGACAGGTATCGCCGGATGTGATGCAGGCGCTCACCCAGGCCCCATGGCCGGGCAATGTGCGGGAGCTTCAACATTACCTTGAGCGAGCGGTCGTCACCACCACCGGCCCCGAACTCAGTTGCAAGGATATTATGGAGATGGGATCCCCTCCGGCGGGTCATGACCTCCGCGCCGTTTCGCGCAGGGCCACCCACCAAGCAGAACGTGCTCGGATTTTTCACGCGCTCCAGCAAATGGCGGGCAATCGTGCAAAGACGGCCAAGCTCCTCAAGATCAGCCGGGCCAGCCTCTATAATAAGCTCCGTACCTATGGCATGCAGGATGCGTGAGCCAGCTCGTTTCTCTTGTTTATTTAGTTCGTGTGGTTTCTTTGGTTGAACGAGACTAACCAAAAGAACTGACCTCGCCAGTTTTACCAGGGGCATATGAGACGCAAAGGGAAGCAAATGGCCATCCAAGATTCGAGCGCTTGCGCGCTCAGAATCGCGCTAATTAGTAACAATCACGTCATGCGCAGTGGATTCCACGTGATCTTGAAGGAGTTTTCGCTCGTTGCAGAAATTACTGAAGTCGCCGTGAGCTCTCAGGCAGTGGAGATCATCGCCCGTGAAAAGCCGCAGATCGTCGTCGTCGATCTGAAACTGGCCGATGCAGACACGCCAGCGCTCATCAGAGCGTTGCGCACCGTGGCCGCCAACTTGCGCATCTTGGCGTTGAGTGGATTGGACGATGAAAGGTTGACACGTGAGGCCTTAGCAGCGGGCGCCGAAGGAGTCGTGTTCACCATCCAACCTGCAGTCGTACTGCTTGCCGCCATTGAATCCCTGTGCGGCGGCCTGACCAGCTATAGGCCTTCGGCCAGAAGCAATACTCTCAACCGGGCGGGGTTTATTGAAAGCCTTACCTCTCGAGAACGAGAGGTCCTGCAGTCACTTGCGAAGGGTTTCACAAACGCTCATCCTGAGAATCCTTTCTCGCTCCGCTCAGTCCATTCCATGAAGCTGAGGGTCTCGCCCCTGTTGACTCGGATGGCCTTGTGAATTTACTCTGCGAACGCAGACTAGCCTGCGGAGCGTTTGGGTATGATGACCTCTATGTTACTTGATCGGCGGGAGTTTACACCGGCAACCTTGCTCCGCAATCCCCATTTTATGACGGTGCTCCCACTCTGTTGGCCCCGGCAAGCGCTCCTTGCCGGAATCCCGACCGAGTCGCGGCTCTTCACCACCGAACCGCACACCCAACTTCTCGGCTTCTGCCACTGGCAGCTCCACCGCGCCGCCTGCCCGACCGTGGTGCTTGTTCACGGCCTGGAAGGTTCCAGCGAGTCGCACTATATGCGCGGCATCGCCGCGAAGGCCTATCGGGCGGGATGCAATGTCATCCGGCTGAATCAACGGACCTGTGGCAGAACCGAGCATCTGACGCCGACGCTCTACAACAGCGGCCTGAGTCAGGACTATCGCACCGTCGTCCAGGAATTGGCGCGCGTGGACGGACTCGACCGCATCTGGCTGGTCGGCTACTCGATGGGAGGGAACCTTGTCCTGAAAGCCGCCGGGGAAGCCGGCACATCGGACGCCGCCTTGGCCGGCGCAATCGCGGTCTGCCCGACGATCGACCCTCCGAAATGCGTCGAGGCTTTGGAGCAGCCACGCAACAGGATGTACCACCGACGTTTTCTCGTAAAATTGAAGACACGAATTCGGCGAAAAGCCGCGCTCTTCCCTGGCAAGTGGGATCTCACGGGCCTCGCAGAGATCGCTAGGCTGAGGGACTTCGACGCCCGCTACACTGCTCCCGATGCAGGGTACGCCAGCGGAGACGACTACTACAATTGTGCAGGAGCCCACCATGTGCTCGATAGCATCGCCGTTCCCACCCTCATCGTTACGGCCCAAGACGATCCCTTCATTCCCTACTTCATGTTTACAATCCCCGCCATTCAGCACCATTCGAAGATTCGAATGATCGCGCCTCGCCATGGGGGCCATTGCGGATTCTTTCACTGGGCTCCTAACGGAGAAGACCCCTACTGGGCAGAGAACCGGATTGTGGACTTCTTGCAAGAGCATAGGTGAGGAGAATCGGGCGCAGTACCATTCCTCCAGGAGATGCGATGAGTCGGCTCTGCGACCTGGTCGAGACGAAATTTCTCTCAGCTGCGGAAGAGAGCGTGGAAAGTGCTGTGATTATGATTCGGCGAAAAAAGGAAGGCAGATTGTAAAGGTGGTGCCACGGCCCGGCTCGCTCTCGACGGCGATGGAGCCTCCATGCTCCTCGATAATCCCCTTCACCACGCTGAGCCCCAGCCCGGTCCCTTTCCCAGCTTCTTTTGTTGTAAAGAATGCGTCAAATATTTTTGACACATGGTCCTTGGCAATGCCCTTTCCTGTATCGGTAACGGCGAGTACGGCTTTCCCGTCCGTGGGAGTCAAGCCGAGGCGGAGGGTGCCTCCGTCCGGCATGGCATGGATCGCATTGACGATCAGATTGATGAGCACCTGACTCATCTGGTTTGGATCGGCCAGCACCGGGGGACAGTTCTCATCGCAGGCCAGCTCCACGATCGTTCGATGCTGGGTGAAGCGTTCTTGGAAGAACTCCAAAGCTTCATGGATTGTGTCTCGCAGATGGAGCATTCGGCGTTTGGATGGGCCGCGTCTGGCAAAGGCCATCAGTTGTGTCATCAGCTTGGTAATACGCTCCACTTGAGTGACAATCGTCTGCAGCCCTTTCTTGGTCGGTTCATCGGACGTCCGTTCCATCATATATTCGGCTCGGCCCTGGATGACGTTCATCGGAGTCCCGATTTCATGGGCCAAGCCGGAAGCCAAGGTTCCTAATTCCGCCAATCGCTCGGTTTTACGCAGCTGCTCCTCGTTCCGCTTTCGTTCGGTGATATCCCTGACGAACCGTGAGAGGCCGATGATCTCTCCCGTGCTGTCTTTGATCGGGAAGACGGTCACGGAGACATAAATGGGCGTTCCGTCCTTTCTGACCCGCAGGGTTTCGTGCGGAGCGATCGATTCGCCTCGACCGACTCGCGCGAGAATCGTCCGTTCGAGCTCATGAGATTCCGGCGGGATCCATGTCAAGAGGGGCAGCCCCAGCACGTCCTGAGCCGAGTAGCCGGAGATCCGCTCCGCTGCAGGGTTCCAGCTGACGATGATACCTTCCAGGCTTTCCCCCACAATGGCGTCATCCGACGAGGCGACGATGGCGGCCAGATGGGCGCGCGCCTGCTCCAAACGTTTCCGCTCCGTGATGTCTAGCATGGTGCCGACCATACGGATCGGGCGACCGGTCTCGTCCCACGTCACTTCACCACGGCAGTGGAGATCACGAATCTCACCAGTGGGGCGGCGGATACGGCATTCGAAATTGTAGGGCGCGTACAGATTCAATCTGAAATTGATGGCGGCCATCACCCGCTCCCTATCATCAGGATGGAGCGCTTTGACAAAGGTGTCGTGGCTTGGCGTGATACTGTGGGGCTCATAGCCAAAGATGCGGAACTGTTCGTCTGACCACTGTTCGGCGCCGGTGCGGATGTCCCATTCCCAACTGCCGAGATGCATCATGGCTTGGGCTGCCAAGAGATCTGCGGTCCGTTCCCGCACCCGCACTTCGAGCTCGTTATGGGCACGACGCAACGATTGCTCCGCCTGTTTACGTTCCGTAATATCCCGGGCGACTCCGAGATATCCGAAGATCTGCCCTGTCACATCACGCAAGGCTGTGACGACTAGGAGCACGGTCAGGTGTGAACCATCTTTCCGTACATAGGTCCACTCTCGCTCTTCGGCATTGCCCTGGCGGGCTGATTCGATCAACGTAGCGAAACCTTCAATCTTCCTCGTAAGTTGCACCGACAACTGTATCGCGCGCTCCGTGACTTCGGACGGGAGGTGAAAGGCCAGGGGCGTGGCTCGTCCGATCATCTCGTCTGCCGAATAACCCAGCATCCGTTCGGCCCCCGTGTTGAATACTGTAATGGTCCCATCGAGCCCGGTGGCAATAATCGCTGCATGGGTCGAGGCATTCAGAACCGCTTCGAGTTGGCTATTGGACGTACGGATTGTGTCTTCCATCGCTTTGCGGGCTGTGATGTCGCGAATGGCGGCTGAGACGAGGCGTCCGTTTGGGGTCTCGACGGGACTCAGGCTGACTTCGACGGGAAAGACTGTGCCGTCTTTCCGTAGAGCCTGCAAACTCAGTCCTGATCCCATCGGGCGGGTGGATGGTTTGGCAAAGTAACCAGCCCGATGGTCTCGATGACTCAAATGCGCGCTCCGAGGAATCAGTATTTCAATTGGCCGCCCTACAAGCTCGGTTCTCGTATAGCCGAACAGCTGCTCTGTCTGAGCGTTCGCCAGGAGGATCGAGCCATCTTGGGCGACAACCACGATGGCGTCCGGCGCTGTTTCGAGGAGCGCACAGTAGAGGCTTTCGTCGGCGGAAAGCGACAGTGGGATGGCCCCAAGCGAATGAATCGGCTGTTCTGGGTTGTTATGCATTTGGTCTTCGGGTCCGGTAGGACGACAAAACCTCAGAGAGTTAGGGCTACGCAGGTCTTCGCGATCTGGGCTATACGTACTCCGGTTTTTATTCTAAGGCAACCCTCCACAATCTTGTGGTGTCGTTCATGTCCCCTCCCATATGTGGATTGGTCCCTGTTCCCAGGAACGTTCTGAAAAGTTTGCGCTGGAACATTCTTTCCTTGATGTGTAAGCAGCGGACGGATTGTTACATGTTTGCGACGCCATACATGGCTGCGGCAATTAGCATCAGTCCCACGTGAGCGCCTGGCGATTGCCTTGTTGTTTAGTCTAAGTATTTTCCTCAGTCTGCAAGTTGGCATTGAAGCTGCATTGTGGCTGGGCCATGCACCGCATCTCATCAAAAGGGGGAACAGATGCAGGTTCAACAGAGTGCCGACCTCCGAGTGATGGAGGTCGTCGTTCGATCGCCGGGGACTGCGCTGGATGACATCGTGCTCGAATGTCCGGATCTCACATGGAACCAGGTCTTTATCGCGATCGACCGCCTCAGTCGAGAGGGGTCGCTCAAGCTGACGCTCAAGGGGCGAGGGCTCTATACGGTTCACCTCTCGAACAAATCATTGCAGGAAGCGCAGCGGCAAACCCTCGGCTGAATCATTCGCTCGTTGGAAGAGCCAGCTCAGACACCACAACCCTATGAAAGGAAAGAGATCGTCATGAAAACACAGACCGCAAAACCGACAGTTGAAAAGAAGTCGCACAACCAGCTATCGAAGCAGGACGCAGAAGTCTCAGCGCCCGCCAAGTCCGCGCGTCAGGCGCAACCCTCATTCGACGATCTCCATGCTCGCATCACGGCGCGGGCCTATGAGTTGTATGTCGAGCGGGGTTATCGAGACGGCTGTGGGCTGCAAGATTGGGTGGATGCAGAACGGGAGATTTTGAGTCGTGAGTTTCCCGTATAGGCGCCTGTCCGGCCGCTCATTCTTGCGCTGGCCATTATCGGGATCTCACTGACCGCTTGATCTGTTGCTTTACGCGACAGTGGCATTAGTTGCCACTGTCGCGGGATTCCCCAAAATCCCACCCTCATCCCAAAAATTTCGCTTGAAGTCCTCAATACATCTGCGAAAAAATCCTGTCTGAAGGTTCCATGCCGGGGTCTCTCCTTTGCAATCGCAGCCTGCAGGCATGGCAGACGAGACGGGTTTATTTGGTTCATCTGGTTTGTTTTGTTTATCTGGTTAGGCTAAATCAACCAAACAGACCAAATAAACAGGAGAAACAAGTTGATCCTCGCATCTTGCACGAACGAACTGTGACATCGAGAGGAGGTCATTGCGATGCCGGTGAATAAGAAAATGTCCTTTTCGATCCTGTATGTCTTTCTTGCAATTTTTTTGATCGTCCTCACACACGATTTCATCGTGGCTACCCAGAAGCCCGAAGAAATTCCCTACAGCGAATTCAGGACACTCGTGGCGGCCGGCAAAGTGGCCGAAGTCGCAGTTACTCATCAGCGATTGATCGGGAAGCTGAAGTTGGAAGACGGAGCCAAAGAGCAGAAGCTGTTTACGACCGTTCGGGTTGAAGATCCGGATCTCATCAAGGAGCTCAGCGCGCGCAATGTCACGGTTACCGGCGTGATCGAAACGACCTTCTTGCGCGATCTCCTCTCCTGGGTCGTTCCTGCGCTCGTCTTCGTCGGCATTTGGATTTTTGCCATCAAGCGATTCGGTCAGGGCCAACAGGGGGGGTTCATGACGGTGGGGAAGTCGAAAGCGAAGATCTTCGTCGAGCAGGACATCAAGGTCACGTTTGCGGATGTGGCAGGCGTGGATGAAGCGAAGGAAGAACTGCGCGAAGTGATCGAGTTTCTGCAGACGCCGGAAAAGTTCACACGTCTCGGAGGAAAGATTCCGAAAGGGATCTTACTTGTCGGCCCGCCCGGGACCGGCAAGACACTCCTGGCTCGTGCCGTGGCAGGAGAGGCAGGGGTGACCTTTTTCAGCATCAGCGGGTCTGAATTCGTGGAAATGTTCGTTGGGGTTGGGGCAGCTCGCGTGCGGGATCTGTTCGAGCAGGCGAAGGGCAAAGCGCCCTGTATCATCTTCATCGACGAACTGGATGCGCTGGGGAAAGCCCGCGGGATGGGGCCCATGGCCCATGAGGAGCGTGAGCAGACCCTGAATCAGTTGCTGGTCGAGATGGATGGCTTCGACCCCCGGGTCGGCGTTATTCTGATGGCGGCGACGAATCGGCCTGAAATTTTGGATCCGGCACTCTTGCGGGCCGGCCGGTTCGACAGGCAAGTCTTGGTCGACCGACCGGATAAGATCGGCCGCTTGGCCATCTTGCGTGTCCATGCGAAGAAGGTCGCTCTGGGCTCCGATGCAGACCTTGAAGTGATTGCCGGGATGACCCCCGGTTTCTCCGGCGCCGATCTCGCCAATATCATCAACGAAGCGACACTCTTGTCCGTGCGCCGAAATAAGGAAAAGGTGGGCCTTCCCGAGTTGCAGGAGGCGGTGGAGCGGGTCGTCGCAGGGTTGGAGAAGAAGAACCGGGTGCTCAACAAGATGGAAAAAGAGCGGGTCGCTCACCATGAAGTGGGTCACGCATTGGTCGCGCTGTCGTTTCCAGGGTCAGACCCGATCCAGAAGATCTCGATCATCCCTCGCGGGATTGCCGCCTTGGGCTATACCCTTCAGCTCCCGACCGAGGATCGCTTTCTGATGGCGAAGAGCGAGTTAGAAAACAAGATCGCCGTCTTGTTCGGCGGAAGGGTTGCGGAAGAATTGATTTTCGGTGAGGCCTCCACGGGAGCGCAGAACGATCTGGTCAAGGCCACGGACCTGGCCAAGAGCATGGTCAAGTCTTATGGGATGAGCGACAAGCTGGGGACGATCGCACTCGATCGTGCACGACAGCCTCTCATGATGCAAATCCAGGCGCCTCAGGAGAAAGGCGATTATTCGGAGGAGACCGCCCGTGAGATCGACTGTGAAGTGCGCCGGATCATCGACGAGCAGTACGAACGCGTGAAACGGCTCTTAGCTGAAAGGAAGCCCGCACTCATAGAAGGCGCAAAAGTTCTGCTCGAGCGAGAGGTGATTAGCGGGAGTGATCTTAGGGCCATCATGGACAAGTTCTAATCAGGATGCTGAAAAATGCCGCCAGCTTCGTTCTCGCATCGTTCAGGCCCTCAACGTACCACAAGGGTACGCCTCGGGCCTTCACTCGCTGCGGCCTTGCTGGACAGCCTTTTTGAGCATCCTGCGGCCATTATGAAGCCGGTATCGTTCGATAAAATTCAAATGATGTTTTATGTATAACCGAGTTTTCCCGTGGCCTTCTAGATGGAGTGGAAGATGAAAAATCGCAAGATGTGGCACGGAGCGTTCGTGCTCTGCGCTCTGGCTGGAGGGCTATCAGGCTGCGGAACCTGGATGCATTCCGACAAACAGTCGGTCACCATTTTCACCACCCCGCCTGAGGCAGCGGTCGTCATCGACGACTACCTGCACCTCACGGCCCCTGGTACTGTCACATTAAGCCGTAAAGAGAACCATCTTGCGCAGGTAAAGAGGGACGGCTTCGAACCGACCACTCTCAAGATCGATCGCACCTGGTCCTGGTGGGTCCTCGGAGACATTTTCGGCTGCCTGGTAATCTTTTCACCGATCTGTATCATGAACGACATGGACCAGGGCGGCTACTATACCTTCGACGACAAAATCTATCTCACGCTCGATCGTCGCACGGCCTCGGAGCCGCCTGTATCGAAATAGCCTACAGACCGACTCAGCCCTGTTTCTGCGCGAGGAGATTCAACCACCGTCCCTTACGTTCCTGGTTCGTCACCACCCTCAACTCAAGAATAGTCCATCCGGCTCGACGAACCGCGCGGGCGAGTTCGTCTTTTTTCCAACGAGCAACATAACGTCCAGGGAGCCATCCATCTGTCAGAAGGCAGCTCTTCATACCATAGGTCACAGTCGCGGCGAATAGGCCGCCTGGACGGACAAGCCTGCATAGATCGCCCAGGATGCGACGTGCGTCTGGTTTTGGAAGATGCATCAGAGAGGCGGCAGCCCAGAGGCCATCGAAGGACATTGCTTGAAAGGGAAGGTCACGGAGATCTGCGCGGACTAGCGGCAATGAACGATACCGACGCCGTCCCGCCGAGAGCAGGGCCCTCGTTCGATCCACTCCCACCACGCGATACCCGCGCTGAGCAAGATCGCCCGCATCCCTGCCCCCTCCACAGCCAAGATCCAACAGTCTCGCATCGGCGGGAAACCGCCGCAACCATTCAACTAATAACGGCGGGCGGCGAT
>NEWP02000003.1:59479-73551 GCA_002869895.2 Nitrospira sp. CG24E
GCCTGCGGCCTTGCTGGACGGCCATTTTGAGCATCCTGCGCGAGGTTGTTCTGAGGTTCTAGATCTGCGAACCATTGAGTTTCCTCTCTGCCACATTATTTTTCCGTCAGGCGTCTGGGGCGCAGCTCACGTCGGTAATGAAGATTGATGATGAAGACATCGTTCAAAACCGGTCTGAGTTTCGGTCTCACGTCGGGGGTGATTACGACGTTGGGGTTGATGGTAGGGCTCCATTCAGGCACCCACTCACGGACCGTTGTGATCGGCGGTATTCTGACGATTGCGATCGCCGATGCCATGTCGGATGCCTTGGGTATGCACATTGCGGAAGAGTCTAAGAATCATGGGCTCGTATCGGAAATCTGGGAATCGACTATTGCGACCTTTGCGGCCAAATTCATGATCGCGATGACCTTTGTCGCGCCGGTGCTGCTGTTGCCGTTGGAGAATGCCATGATCGTGAGCGTTGGGTGGGGCCTCACACTACTCGCGGTGCTGAGTTATCTCTTGGCTCGGGCTCAGCAGATTCCGGCCTGGAAAGTCATCGTGGAGCATGTCGTCATCGGCATCAGCGTGATTGCAATCACGCATTATGTGGGCGACTGGATTCAGTCAACGTTGGGTTAGCAGGAAGCTGAAAAAGTCCGCCAGCTTTGTCGCTCGAACCGCAATACAGGCCTGCTGTCATCTGGGGCAAATGTCCCCATGGTAGTTGCTCGCTCTGTTGCGCGACGGGCCAGAATTGGCTTTCAGACCTGCTCACAGGAAGATTTCAAGAGGCCTACGTCTTGCAGTTCTGAAGCGGGCAACTCGTGCGACCCCTTGGTCATCCCGAGCGAGCGTCGCACACAACAACACTATATAAGGAGGTTCATATGAAGCAGCTATTAGGAGTATTGGCCCTGGCGATCGGCGTCATGTTGGTGCTGAATGGCCCAGCCTGGAGCGATCAGAAAGGCAAGGGGAAGAAAGATGAAGTGAAAGAGACGGTTGAAATGGCCGCGACGGCCAAGGTGACGATCGACCAGGCAATCAAGACGGCTTCGGAAAAAGTGGCGGGCAAGGTCGTAGAGGCCGAATTGGAGAAGAAGCACGACAAGCTTGTGTGGGAAGTTGAGGTCGTCACGCCGGAAAACAAGGTCATGGAGATTCACATCGATGCGGAGTCGGGAGCCGTGATCGAGGTGGAGGAAGAGAAGCCGGAGAAAGACATGAAGCGTGCGCAGAAGCAGGAACGCAAACAGCAGCACAAGCCCTGAGCGAACCGGGCAGTCGTCAGAATCGGTAGAAAACGGTTGGGCGTGATAGCGCGGGAGGCATTTCGCAGGCGGTTCCAGGCTCTCGGTTCGAAGGTAAGGGGAACTCAAACAAAGGGAATGGCCACATGAACGTGCTCGTCGCGACGGATGGATCGAAGTATGGGCGATGGGGGCTGGACTGGGTGGCCATGCTACCGTTCGTCGAACCGCCTCGGGTGACGGCGCTGTATGTGCTGGATCTCCGGGGGCTCCGCGCGCTCCGCGGGCCGATTCTATCGCAGGTCGAAGGCGAGCGGTACCGCCAGGAAGAAATCCAGTGCATGGAAGCGCGCTCGGCCAAAGCTCTCAAGGAAGCCAGACAACAGTTTGCATCGCTGAAGCTCAAGGGGACGGCTCGCAAGGAGCATGGGGCGGTCGCACCGACGATCTTGAAACGGGCGCCGAAACGGGACGGGCTTCTGGTGGTGGGCAGTAAAGGTCTCGACGCCCTCGACCGTTTCATGCTCGGCAGCGTGTCGACGGATCTCATCCAGCAAGCGACCTGTCCTGTGTTTGTCGTCAAGGACGAGGCGGTATCCTTGCGGCGGATCACCTTGGCGATCGATGGATCGGACGCATCAGCCAAAGCCCTGGCGTTTGTGCTGGCCAAGTTTCAGCCGGATCGTTCGACAAGCAAAGGCGGGCGCATGCCGATTCAGGTAACCGTAATTCATGTGATGCCATTCATCAAATACCCGGAGCTGAAGGAGATAGGCCTCAGGTTGGTCGAACAGAGCGTGCAGAAGCTAACCAAGGCTGGGTTTATGGCCGAGGCTGTCTGTCAGCTTGGGAAGCCGGCTGAAGCGATCATGAAGGTGGCCTCCAAACACCGTGCCGATCTGATCGTGATGGGGGCCCAAGGGCTGGGCGCCATTGCCCGTTTCCTCCTCGGGAGCGTATCGACAAGGGTGGTGCAGCACAGTTCCTGTTCGGTTCTCGTCGTGAGATAGCCTCGCGGTGACATTCGGCTGTTCCGTCAGGCGGGGGAGTTCTAGCAGTCTCTGCCTGATAGATCCTTCCTCCAGGTTCTAGTTGCTCAACCGAACGAAGCCCTGTGCGACAGTCCGTGCGCAGCGCGTGTATTTCTGCAGCAGGGCGAGGGTATGGGTAACACGAGCGGGCACTGTCAGTCGCGCGATGGCCTGCACATTTTGGCGCCGTGCTCGGTCCTGATCAGCCGCGGATGAGGTGTTGGTCGTCAGGCGGACGTGTCGTTAAAGGAGAGGGCTGATGGTCTGGAGTGAAGGGCTGGCGCCATGGGCGATCTTTCTGCTGAGCGCGGCGGTGATCGTCTATGCCGGGACGAAGCTGTCCCGTTACGGCGATCAGATCGCCAACCTCACCGGTCTGGGTGGGCTGTGGGTCGGCGTCGTCCTGATGGCGGCGGCGACCTCGCTCCCGGAAATCTTCACCGATGTCAGCGCGGCCCTGATGAACGCGCCGGATCTTGCCGCAGGCGATCTATTCGGCAGCAACATGGCGAATATGCTCATTCTGGGCATTATCGACCTGATGCACCGGCAAAAGCGGGTCTGGCAACAGGCAGGGTTCGAACATGCATTGATCGCCGGCTTGGCGTTGTTCCTCACCGGGTTCGCCGCGTTCTTCGTGCTGTTGGGATTGGACGTCAAGCATGGCGGAATCGGGCTGGGGAGCATGCTGTTGCTGCTCCGTTATCTATTCGGCATGCGCGTCGTGTTCCGGCAAGAGACCATGAAGCGGCGTCAACGGGAACAAGAGCTAATCGTGGAGGGACAGACGACCGCGGAATCGAAACAACCGAGTAAGCGCGAAGCGCTCCGGCGGGCCTCCGTCGGATTTGCCGTGGCGACGCTCGCGCTGCTGCTGGCTGCGCCGTTCTTGGCGGGCTCGGCGAGCGAGATTGCCGAACAGTCAGGGGTCTCCAGTACGTTCATTGGCACCTCGCTCGTGGGCATCACCACATCGTTGCCCGAATTGGTCACAGCCATTGCGGCGGTGCGACTCGGCGCCTTCGACCTTGCGGTCGGGAATCTCTTCGGGAGCAACGCGTTCAATATGGCGGCCTTCTTTTTCGTCGACATAGCCTATCGCAGCGGGCCTCTCTTTAACGCGGTGTCCGATGCCCATGCCATGACAGCCTTGTGGAGCATTCTCCTCATGAGCGTGGCGCTGATGGGCATCATGTATCGCGTCGAAAAACGATACATGCTGATCGAACCGGACAGCTTCCTGATCATCCTAGGCTACTGCCTGGGACTCTGGTTGCTGTTTCAATGAAAAGGTGTCTGCCATGACTCAGTTGCGAGAGGATCCGACGACCAACATCTGGCAGTTCACACCGGACAAACTCGCGATCTTCCTTGAGACCGATTCCGAGCGGGGACTCACCGGCCAGGAAGTCGAACGTCGTCGCTCCGAACTCGGTCCCAACGAACTGCCCGAAGCTCCCCCGCCGTCGCTGGTGAAACTGTTCTTTTCTCAGTTCACGAGCGTCATTGTCTGGGTGTTGATCGGGGCGGCGGTCATCTCCGGTCTCTTGGAAGACTGGCTCGATGCGGCGGCCATTCTGGCCATCGTGCTGCTCAACGGAATTCTTGGATTCGTGCAGGAGTTCCGAGCCGAGCGATCCTTGGCCGCGCTGCGAAAAATGTCCGTGGCGACGGCCAGGGTATTCCGTGACAGCGTCCTCCGGTCCATTCCCGCGCGAGAATTAGTATCCGGCGATCTGATCCTACTCGAAGCGGGCGACCGTATCCCTGCCGATGCCCGGCTGATCTATACGACGAACTTTCAAACGCAGGAGGCCTCGCTGACCGGTGAATCGACGCCGGTTCAGAAGCACGCGGGTATCATTGCCGGAACCGATGTGCCGCTGGCTGAGCGGACGAACATGGCCTTTATGGGCACCGTGGCTGTCTCCGGCAAAGCGCGAGCTGTTGTCGTGGGAACTGCCTTGCGCACCGAGTTGGGCCGAGTCGCCGCGATGATCCAAAAAGCCACGGAGGCTGAACGGACAGAGACCCCCTTGCAGCGCCGGCTCGAACAATTCGGCTACCAGCTGTTGTGTCTGGCGTTGGCGGTCGTCGCAGTCGTGTTTGCCTTGGGCTATCTGCGAGGCGAGCCGCCGGTCTTGATGCTGTTGACGGCGGTGAGTCTCGCGGTGGCCGCTGTTCCGGAAGGGCTCCCCGCGGTTGTAACCATTACGCTGGCCTTGGGCGTCACCCGCATGGTGAGGCGCCATGCCTTGGTCCGTAAGCTGCCTGCGGTCGAAACTCTCGGATCCGCCACGGTCATCTGTTCCGACAAGACCGGCACGTTGACGAAAAACGAGATGACAGTGACCAGGTTGTTCGCCGGAGACCGGGTGTTCGAGGTCACTGGCGAAGGGTACACCCCAGTGGGAGAGATACGTGAAGCCAATGGCCAATGGTCAATGGTCAATGAGGAAGCGGGGATTTCTGAATATCCCTCACGTCTGCCACCGGCTTTGCGTGAGTTGCTGACTGCCGCTGTGTTGTGCAACGGTGCGACGTTACGACAGGAGAATGGAACGTGGCAGATAATTGGCGATCCAACGGAAGGGGCCTTGCTGGTTGTGGCGGCGAAGGCAACGCTGACTAACGAAAAATTCGATCAAGCCTATCGCTTTCTCGGAGAGGTGCCGTTCGATCCGGAGCGCAAGATGATGACGATCGTGCGGCAGACAGCAGACGGCCCGGTCGCCTACGTCAAAGGCGCGCCGGATGTATTGTTGCGGCACTGCACGCATCGGTTAGCCATGGACGGCACGGTTGAACCGATCACGGAATCGATGCGCGCCGCCATCCTCGATGCGAATGCCTCGTTCGCGCATCAGGCGTTGCGTGTGCTGGCGATGGCCCAACGGCGGCTGGATGGGGAGCCCGAGGCCTACCGGGCGCAAGAGCTGGAGGATCGGCTGGTTTTTCTTGGGCTTGCGGCCATGAAAGACCCGCTGCGGCCTGAGGCGAAAGCCGCTGTTCAGGCCTGTCACGATGCCGGCATTCAGACGGTCATGATTACGGGAGATCACAAGGATACAGCGGTGGCAATTGCAGAAGAACTCAGAGGAGTAAAGGAACCGATACGGTCGTTGTCCGGGATGGAACTCGATCGACTGTCCGACGATGAGTTGGCGCGGACTGTGGACCAGGTGGCAGTCTATGCGAGGGTTACAGCGGAGCATAAGTTGCGTATCGTCAAAGCCTGGCAGGCGAGGGGCGCCATCGTGGCCATGACAGGCGATGGAGTGAACGACGCGCCAGCAGTCAAGGCGGCGGACATCGGCGTGGCCATGGGGGTGACCGGAACCGATGTGACGAAAGAGGCCGCCGACATGGTGGTGACGGACGATAACTTCGCCTCGATCGCGGCGGCTGTGGAAGAAGGACGCGGCATCTTCGACAATATCCGCAAGACCATCTATTTTCTCCTGTCGTGCAACGTCAGCGAGGTGCTGGTCATGTTGTTTGCGACGTTGATCGGTCTTCCATTGCCCCTGTTGCCGATTCAGATTTTATGGATGAATCTCGTGACGGACGGATTTCCGGCTCTGGCGCTGGCAGTAGATCCCAAGTCGCCCGATTTGATGAAGCAGCCGCCCCGCCGGCCGGAAGCTCGGTTGTTGGACGGCGGCACACTCTTGGCTATCGGGGCGCAAGGGGTTATGTTGAGCGCGATTTCGTTGGGGGCATTCGCCTATAGTCTGTATGGTCTCCATCAAGAGGTCGAGCAGGCGAGGGCCGTTGCATTTACCGTGATGGTCATCGCGCAATTGGTGCATGCGTTCAGTTGTCGAAGTGAACGATGGTCTCTGTTCCAGGTTGGTCTGTGGACCAATCGTCCGCTCCTCTTGGCTTTTTCACTCTCTCTTGGGGTTCAAGTTGTCGTGCTCACCGTCCCAGCGGTCGCGACGATCTTCAAGGTTGTCCCGCTGCCGATCGAAGACTGGGCGTTGATGGGAGCCATGGGCATTCTGCCCTTTCTTATTATGGAAGCATTCAAGTTGCTGCGACGATGATGAACGTATTGGCGATCAATAGCGGAAGCTCCTCCCTGAAGTTCAAGGTCGTCGCGCTCGGCGAATCTGCGGACAAGGCTGACCGGCTGAACGCGACAGTCCGCTATGAAGGATCGGTCGAAGAGATTGGGTCTGCCGGCAGACTGCTATTTCGCCGGGCTGGGGCGACAATCGCGCAGAACCGGTGTGCAGTCGCCACCCATGTCGAAGCAGTTCAGTGCATGATGCAGATGTTAGAGAAGTCGAGCCGGCAGGAAGGCCAGGCTCTTGGCATCGAAGCCGTCGGACATCGAGTGGTGCATGGAGGCGAGCAATTTCGAGTGCCGGTCAGAATCGACGAGGAAGTCTTAGCCGCGATCGATCGCCTGGCCGAACTCGCGCCGCTGCATAATCCCGGGTGCATCGACGGGATCAAGGGCGCGCGCGTCGGGATGGGATCTGACATCCCGATGGTCGCCGTGTTTGATACGGCCTTTCATCGTTCGATCCCGGCTTATGCTGCCACCTATGCGATCGATCTTGACCTGGCCCGCAAGTACGGTATCCATCGCTACGGATTTCATGGAATTGCCCATGCGTCGTTAGCCGGTATCTGTGCCGTAGCGGCCAGCCGTCCGCTTGCCAGTCTACGCCTCATTACCCTGCATCTCGGCAACGGATGTTCTGCGACAGCGATCGATCGGGGCCGTTCGGTAGATACTTCGATGGGGTTTACGCCTCTGGAAGGTCTGGTGATGGGGACCAGGTCGGGCGATCTGGACCCTGCGTTGGCCGGGCATCTCATGCGGCATGAAGGTCTCACCGTCGACGAGGTCGAGCGTCTCTTCAACGAGCGTTCGGGTCTGCTGGGGGTGTCGGGTCTGTCGCGCGACATGCGCGAGTTGCTGAATGCAGCCGAAGGCAAACCGGATTCACGTGCTGCGCTGGCGGTGGACATGTTTTGTTATCGCGTGCGCAAGTACATCGGCGCATACCTGGCTGTGCTGGGGGGCGCTGATGCGATCGTCTTCGGCGGCGGCATCGGCGAGCGGTCTTCGGTCATTCGCTCTCGGATCTGTAACGGAATGGACTGGTGCGGGCTACGGCTCGACCCCCTGCGCAATGAGGCGGCCGTGGACCTCGCTTTCGGTGATGCGATGAAGATCAGCGAAGATGGCGCGCCGCTCGCTTGCTATGTGGCGGGTGTCGATGAAGAGGTTGAAATCGCTCGCGCCACGCGCGACTGTGTCTTGAAAAAGTCGTCCTCGTAGTTCGTGAATTGAATGCGAGACAAGCGGGACGTGCGCGACAGGCGCGACTCGCGAAGATGAAACTTCCGACCAGTCACGCTTTTCTCGCATGTCCCGCGAGTCCCGCGCGAATAGCGAGATACGCTTCACTGGTACGACCACACAGTCGGTGAGCTAGCTATGGAGAGACAACCATGAAATCCACAGTAACCAAGAAAGAACTGACGCTGATCGATGCCTATTGGCGCGCAGCCAATTACCTGTCCGTCGGTCAAATTTATCTCTACGACAATCCCTTGCTAAAGAAGCCGCTCACGCGCGCGCACATCAAGCCACGCCTGCTTGGCCATTGGGGTACCACCCCCGGTTTGAATTTCATCTATGCGCATCTGAACCGCATCATCAAGGAGCAGGGCCTCAACATGATCTATATCGCCGGGCCAGGCCATGGCGGGCCAGGGCTTGTGGCGAACGCCTATCTGGAAGGGACCTACAGCGAGGTCTATCCGAATGTCTCGCAGGATGAAGAAGGTCTGAAGCGCCTGTTTAAACAGTTCTCTTTTCCGGGCGGCATTCCGAGTCACGTCTCACCGGAGACACCGGGCTCTATTCATGAGGGCGGCGAGTTGGGGTACTCGCTCTCGCACGCATTTGGAGCGGTGTTCGACAATCCAGACCTGATTGCGGCCTGCGTGGTCGGCGATGGTGAAGCAGAGACCGGCCCGCTCGCGACGAGTTGGCATTCCAATAAATTTCTCAATCCGCTCACCGACGGCGTCGTCCTGCCCATTCTCCATCTGAACGGCTACAAGATCGCGAATCCCACGGTTCTGGCCCGTATCAGCCACGACGAGTTGGACCAGCTTTTTCACGGCTATGGCTATAGCCCCTATTTCGTCGAAGGCAGCGACCCTCAGAAGATACATCGGCTCATGGCTTCGACGCTCGATACGGTCATTCAGGATATTCAACGTATCAAAACCACCGCGCGCCGAGACGGAGCCAAGAAGCGGCCGCTCTGGCCTATGATCGTGCTCCGCACACCCAAAGGCTGGACCTGTCCGAAGCAGATCGACGGCAAGAAGACCGAGGATTACTGGCGTTCGCATCAGGTGCCGATGGGCGACATGGATAAACCGGGGCATGTCAAAATTCTCGAACGGTGGATGAAGAGCTATAAGCCCGAGGAGCTCTTTACCAAGACCGGAGGATTTAAGCCTGCATTGGCCGCCTTGGCGCCGGAGGGAGCGCGTCGCATGAGTGCGAATCCCCACGCCAACGGCGGCCTCCTTCTGAGGGACCTGCTCCTGCCGGACTTTCGCGACTATGCAGTCAAGGTCAGGAAACCAGGCGCTCTTGACGTCGAATCCACCCGTCTCATGGGGACATTCCTGCGAGACACGATGAAGCTGAACATGGAGAGCCGGAACTTCCGCCTCTTCAGCCCGGACGAGAACAACTCAAACCGCTGGCAGGATCTGTTGGAGGTCACCAACCGTACATGGATGGCGGAGCGCTATCCCTACGACGACCACCTGGCGTCGGACGGCCGGGTGATGGAGATGCTGAGCGAGCACCAGTGTCAGGGATGGCTGGAAGGGTATCTCTTGACCGGACGGCACGGGTTCTTTTCCTGCTACGAGGCCTTCATCCACATCATCGATTCGATGTTCAATCAACATGCCAAGTGGCTGAAGGTCTGCGGCCACATTCCCTGGCGACGGCCGATCGCCTCGCTGAATTATCTTTTGTCCTCCCACGTCTGGCGGCAAGATCATAATGGATTCAGCCATCAAGATCCCGGCTTCATCGACCACGTCGTCAATAAGAAGGCCGAAGTGATCCGGGTCTATCTGCCGCCCGACGCCAATACGCTCTTGTCCGTCACCGACCACTGTCTGCGGAGCCGTAACCATGTGAACGTCATCGTCGCAGGTAAACAACCAGCGCCTCAGTGGCTCGACATAGACGATGCGATCACCCATTGCACCGCCGGCATCGGGATCTGGCCTTGGGCCAGCAACGACCGGGGTGGTGAGCCGGACGTCGTGATGGCTTGCTGCGGCGACGTCCCCACGATGGAAACGCTGGCGGCCGTGACGCTGCTGCGCGCCCATCTGCCGGATATCAGGGTGCGCGTGGTCAATGTCGTGGATCTCATGAAGCTACAACCGCCCAATGAGCATCCGAACGGATTGCCGGACAAGGATTTCGATGCCCTGTTCACGACGGACAAACCGATCATCTTCGCCTTTCATGGCTATCCCTGGCTGATTCATCGGTTGACCTACCGCCGGACCAATCACAGGAACCTGCATGTCCGTGGGTATAAAGAGGAAGGCACGACCACCACGCCGTTCGACATGGCGGTCTTGAACGACCTCGATCGGTTCCATTTGGTGATGGACGTCATCGACCGTGTCCCGAAACTGGGGCCTCTGGCCGCCCATACCAGGCAAGCGATGCAGGACAAACGAGTGGAGCATAAGGCCTATATTGCCAAGTACGGGGATGATCGTCCTGATATTCGAAATTGGAAATGGGGCGCAAGACGATTTCGGAGGTTCACATGATAGTGCCGACCGTCGTGTTTCTCTTCGATGTCGACAACACCCTCCTCGATAACGATCGGGTGACCGCCGACCTCAAACGCCATCTCGAACAGCAGATGGGGCGCGAACGGCAGGAACACTACTGGGCGATCTTCGAGCGGTTACGAACGGACCTCGGCTACGCCGACTATTTGGGGGCGCTCCAGCGCTATCGGGTCGAGTACCCACGCGACCCACAAGTCTTGACGGTCTCGCATTTTCTGGTGAACTATCCGTTTGCGAATCGACTGTTTCCGAATGCGCTCGATGCGGTGGAGCATGTGAAGCAATGGGGACCAGCGGTCATCTTGTCGGACGGGGACGTCGTGTTCCAACCGAGGAAAATCGAACGGTCCGGTCTTTTCGAAGCGGTGGAGGGCCATGTGCTGATCTATATTCATAAAGAGCTGGAATTGCAAGATGTCGAGCGGCGGTATCCGTCCGATCACTATGTGGTCATCGACGACAAGCTCAGAATCCTCACGGCGATCAAGAACATCTGGGGCGCTCGGGTGACGACGGTGTTTCCGCGGCAGGGACACTATGCTCTCGATCCGCATCTGCTCAAAACCTACCCGCCGGCGGACGTGAGCATCGACCGCATTGGCGATCTCCTCCGGTACGATCTCCCTCAACTCGTCGGCGCAGCCGACGCTTCGGCTCGTAAGTCATAACGTATCCGAAGTCTGCAACGGAGAGGGATCATGTGTTGACGCGGCGGGAGTCGTCCAGCCAGTGGCATTTTTGGAGCAGCCCATCGGCTGAGATTCTTGAGCGGCTCGAGACCAATTCTCATGGACTCTCCGGTGAGGAGGCGCGACGGCGTCATCGGCGCGATGCGCATCTCCTCCTGAAACCGAAGAGCCGGCTGTCTACTTACGAGCTGCTGTTTCGGCAATTCACCAGCCCGATCATCCTCATTCTTCTGGTGGCCGCTGGGCTAGCCTTCTTTCTGGCGGATCGAACCGACACGGCGATCATTCTCCTGATTGTGCTTGCCAGCGGTCTGCTCGGATTCTGGCAGGAGCGGAGCGCGAATCGAGCGGTGGCAGGCTTGCTCGCGATCGTACAGGTCAAAGCCGATGTGTGGCGCGATGGAAGCCCGGTCCCTGTGCCGGTTGAGGAGATTGTGCCGGGCGATGTCGTCCTGCTCAGGGCGGGCGATACAGTTCCAGGCGATTGCCTCCTGCTTGAATCCAAGGATCTGTTCGTCGACGAGGCAACCCTCACCGGCGAAACCTATCCGGTCGAGAAGGTCTGGGGCGTCCTGCCGGACGATGTTTCCTTGGCTCGACGGACGAACAGCCTCTTTCTCGGGACCCATGTCGTCAGCGGAAACAGCAGGGCGGTCGTGGTGCACATCGGGTCGGATACGGAATTCGGAAAGATCTCGGGCCGGTTGCAACTCCGGCCGCCCGAGACGGAGTTCGAGCGGGGCATCAGACAATTCGGGTATCTGCTCTTGGAGGTGACCGTTGTGTTGGTCGTGGCCATCTTTGCGGTCAACGTGTATCTGGCCAGGCCAGTGCTCGAAGCCTTCCTGTTTTCACTCGCCCTGGCGGTGGGTCTCACTCCGCAATTGCTGCCGGCTATCATCAGCATCAATTTAGCCCACGGGGCCAAGCGCATGGCCCAGCGGAAAGTGATTGTGAAGCGATTAGCCTCGATTGAAAACTTCGGGAGCATGACCGTCTTCTGCTCGGACAAGACGGGAACATTGACCGAAGGACTCGTCCGGTTGAAGGCCGCTTGCGATATTGCAGGGAGTCCGAGCGAACGGGTGCTCTTGCACGGTTCTCTCAATGCGAGTTTTGAAACCGGGTTTCATAACCCGATCGACCAAGCCATCCGCACCGTTCGTTCATTCGATCTCTCTTCTTATCGGAAGCTGGATGAGGAGCCCTACGATTTCGTCCGCAAACGGTTGTCCGTGTTAGTCGCGACCTCGGCTGCGCATCTCTTGGTTACCAAGGGAGCCCTGGCGAATGTGTTGGCCGTCTGTTCGACCGCCGAAACTGTGGATGGCGCTGTGGTTGAGTTGGCTGCCGTGCGGGAGGCCATCGAATTGCAGATGGCGCAATGGGCCGGTCAGGGATGGCGGGTGCTTGGCATTGCGTCTCGTGACCTGGGTGTTCGAGAGGGCATTACTAAGGATGATGAGGAGGATATGACGTTCTTGGGATTTCTGCTGTTCGAAGATCCCGTCAAGGCGGATGTCGTGGAGACGATTGGCCGCCTCAAGAGCCTGGGCGTCGCCTTGAAAATTGTGACCGGAGACAATCGCCTCGTCGCAGCTCACGTCGGACAGGCGATAGGCCTGTCGAATGAAAATCTCTTGACCGGAGAGGATCTGCGGCGGATGAGCGACGAAGCGCTGGTATCGCGCGTGAATGACGTCCATGTCTTTGCCGAGGTCGAGCCGAATCAGAAGGAACGGATCATTCTGGCGTTGAAAAAGGCGGGCCATGTCGTCGGCTATGGAGGCGACGGCATCAACGATGCCTCGGCATTGCATGCAGCGGATGTCGGAGTGTCCGTCGAGAGCGCGGTGGACGTGGCGAAAGAAGCGGCGGATATCGTGTTGCTGGAGAAGGATCTCGGCATCCTCGTCGAGGGAGTTCAGGAAGGGCGGCGGACATTTGCCAACACGTTGAAGTATGTCTTTATGGCGACCAGCGCGAATTTCGGCAACATGTTCAGTATGGCTGGGGCGTCGCTGTTTCTATCCTTCCTGCCCCTGCTGCCCAAACAGATCTTATTGACCAATCTCCTGACTGACGTTCCGGAAATGACCATTGCCGGTGATCGCGTAGATGAGGAGCTGATTGACCGGCCTAGGCGGTGGAACATCGCCTTTATCAGGAAGTTTATGCTCACATTCGGCTTAGTGAGTTCTGTTTTCGATTATCTGACTTTTGGCGTGCTGCTCTTATTTCTGGAAGCAGGCGTCGAGGAATTCAGAACCGGGTGGTTTGTGGAGTCGGTGATCTCCGCCTCGGTCATCGTCCTGGTCGTTCGGACTCGTCGTCCGTTCATCCACAGCCGGCCGAGCCGTGGTTTGCTGATTGCGACGCTCGGGGTCGTAGGACTGACGCTGCTGTTGCCCTATACGATGCTGAGTGGGCTGCTGGGATTCGTGCCCTTGCCGCCGCCGTTCCTGGTCGCGTTGCTCTGCATTGTCGCCGGGTATGTCGTTGCGGCTGAGGTGGCGAAGAAGGTCTTTTACCGGCATGTGGTCTATTGACGCGAGCTGGTGCTGTTTGGGCTTGTGTCTTTTTGAATCCGTGCCAGCACCTATCCCCCCGCTGCTCTCCGTGACAATCCATTAGGGCGAGGGTATACTTTTGCCGTATGAGTGGCTGTCGTGGAGAACTGCGAAGCAGTTCAGCCAATAAAGGCACTGCCTTTCAATGCTGCCACGACAGGCCGCAGTGGACTTATTCGTGAGGTAGGCCACTGGTCCATGCGTTATGAGGAGTTTAGATAGGAGGGTCAAGATGGCAAACCTAGCCGAAGTTCTTGGAGATGCATTGAGTCTAGAGGTTCGTGATCGTGCGGCCTTAGCGGAAAAACTTCTAGCCAGTCTGGAGGAGCTCACTGAAGAGGAAGCGAATCGCCTGTGGACGGAGGAGGCACAAAGACGGTTGGAGGAGTATCGCGCAGGTCGTGCTCAAGCGGTTCAGGCGGATGAGGTCCACGCGAAGGCGGAACGAATTTTCCTGTGACGCCAATCAAGTACCACGAGGGGGCCGAGGTCGAGTTGTTGAACGAGATCGGCTACCTCGAACTTCGAGCGAAAGGGCTGGGCCGGCGCTTCTTCGCCGAGGTCCTTCGGGCCGAGAGCCTCATCATCCAGTTTCCTGAATCGGCTGAGGAGATTCGACCGGGCATCCGGAAGCGTTTGCTTCGGCAGTTCAGGTACTCGCTTATCTAC
>NEWP02000003.1:73651-87176 GCA_002869895.2 Nitrospira sp. CG24E
CGCAGTCAGGCCTGACACGGGTACCGTTCCAGACGAGGGCAAACGAGCAAGCTTGGAGGGAACAGTTATATCGCTTGATGCGCGCAGTGAAGGGCAGCCTTGGCTACTCCCTTCATAGATACATGGAGAATCGGAAGGCCCTTCTCTCCTCTTCTGAGTCTAATATGCTCGACCCTGCCCGAAGGGGCGATCAGGAATCGCGATCAGTAGGTGATCTTATCGCCGTCCTTAGTTGCTGTAGGTGATGCCAAAATTCTCGCCGTTGACGCCGGTGAGGAACGTCGTGCTCAGATCGGTCGCCAGGTTCGCGGTGCTGCCGAATGCGTGGCTGGCGTTGCCGATCGTGTAGCTGATCGCCTTTGCGTTGATGGTGATTGCCACGCTGCCGTTCTGATCGTTGTAGTTGGTGCCGCCGGTGAGTGGAGGGACCTTTCGTGAACCAGTCCCACGGGGGTTTGTGTGGCCGCAACAGACCTAACTGGCTTCGGAGAAAGTCTTGTTGAAATCGACTGACATCGCGGCGGGCAAATTACTCTATTAGGTCAGAGAGAAATTCCACTTGATAGTACCGACTTGATTCAGGATGATGCTTCGGCGGCGGAGGTTTCGAGAACTTCTCCGAATACCCCGTAGCTTACTGTGGAAAGCTTCATTCGATAGTGATGAGGTTTGTAATCCGGTCATACGCAGTGCCGGATAGAATATGTTTCTCTATCAGGTCTGTCTTTGCATGATAGGGCCGGCCCTCGACGATCTGTTGGGCCACGGTTGCGCTGATGCCGGGTAAGGTCACGAGTTGCTCGATCGATGACGTGTTCAGGTTCACCGGTTTCACGGGGGCGGGAGGGGTTCGTAATGGGCGCTCCAGTCGTTCCAGCGGAATGTCCTGCGGGATTTGGAGCTGAGGGTTAATCTGTGGGCTGCTTCTATCAGCAGCGAGGGCAACTGGGTACAACCATGCAAGTCCCAGTATCAGGAATAGGGCGACGGAAAGCGAGATCTGAACGACTCGGCATAAGAGGAAATACGGGCTTCGTGATCGAGTCATGGCGTCCTCCCTGTGAAAATATGATCCTACTTCGTTAGACGGAACAATCAGCCCGGCGTTTCCACTGCGTGGAATCATATGATGGAATCACATGCTCGAACAACAGACCGATATGGGAGGATGACGATGAAGATGCCCCTGATTTTTATGCTCCTATGTGTTGGTGTTGCCATGTCATCGATGGGTTGCCACGGGCCAGCCGGAATGGGCGGAGGAGAGAAGATCTTTAATCAGCCGGTTGCGGCTCTTTCGTCGGCGAAGATGTCAGCGCAACTGCAGAGCGCAGAGGGGCTTGAGCCAAGCGGCAGGGTCCATCGCGTAGTCATGCATCTGAATTCCGGGGAGGAGAAGGTGCAGAGGGGCATGCTCAACAACATCAGGAATCTCTATGACGCGATGGGGGCCGAACGGGTGAACGTTGAACTCGTCGCGCATGGAGCCGGATTGTCACTGTTTATCACTCGGGATTCGCAGCTGGCTGATGAGTTGGAAAAGCTCAAGGCCTTATACCGAGTCTCGTACACTGCCTGCTCCAATACGATGAAGGCTCAAGGCCTCACGCGGGCTGACTTGATCGATCAGGTGGATCGCACGATGCCGGCCATGGTCCGTCTGATGGAATTGCAGGAACAGGGTTGGGCCTATATAAAACCGTGAGGCGTGAGGGGAATGGAATAGAATAGAATAGAAAGGAGAGGAAGATGGACGTTCGCAGCAAGGTCTACACCTATCACACATCGGTCAAATGGACGGAGCAACGTAAGGGAGTCATCTCCTGTACCGGGAAACCGGATGTCCAGGTTGCCACGCCGCCGGAGTTCAAGGGACACGAAGGTATCTGGTCGCCGGAGGATCTATTCGTCGCCTCCGCCAACATCTGTTTGATGACGACGTTTCTGTCTGTGGCAGACCGGGCAGGTCTGGCCTTTACCTCATACGAGAGTGTGGCCGAAGGGAGGCTGGAGGTGGTCGATGGAAAGTTTCAATTCACGGCCATTACGTTGAAGCCGACCATTACGCTCACGATGAGCAGTGATGCGGCCAAAGCCAAGGAGCTGATCGAGAAAGCCGAGGCGAACTGTCTGATTTCAAATTCTATGAAGTCGAGAGTGACCTTGGAGGCGACCATCCGATAACAGGATGCTGAAAACGCTCGCCAGCAGCGTTCTCATCTCGAAAGCATCCTCAACGTAGCCCAGAGGCTACGCTTCCGTGTGCGCTGCCCGATCTTTCGGTGGCAGAAGGGGCGACGCTGTTCGTGGAAGAGGAAATGGCCTGTCCAATGGATGGGACCACCATGTGCCCACCGTCGGCGACATCATCGCCTGAACGCCAGGTGAAAAATGGCGCGGTCGCGGATGCTGATCAGCCGTCAGCGGTGCCAAGCGTTCTGGGACTTCTCACAAATCCGTCAGCCGAGCCGAAGTGGACTTGGAGCAGCGACTTCTTCCTTGTCCCTCTCTCCATAAGTTCCTCCTCGGTCCTTCGAATCTGATTCCATACATTCAGTTTCTGCGCTTGACGTTTGGCTGGTTAGGCTGAGCGGGCGATGTCTATTTTCTTTATCGCACGCAATGCAGAAAGGATCAGACATCATGAACCCCGATCGGATTTCTCGACGTCTCCTGCTGAAGCGTGCCGCGGTATTGGGCGTATTTGTAGCGATGGCCCGACTTGTACCAGCCTATGCCGTGACGAACAGCGTCAATGCAGGCTCACAGACGATACTGAGCGGGGAGATCATCGATCTGACGATCGGCGAGCAGTTGTTCAATGTTGATGGTCGAGCAGGGATTGCGGTCGCGATCAACGGGACGATACCGGGGCCCGTGATCAGACTGAAAGAAGGTCAATTAGCGACGCTGCGCGTCACGAATCGCTTGAAGGAAAGTACGTCGATTCACTGGCACGGATTGCTCCTGCCGCCAGCTGTGGACGGTGTGCCCGGTGTCAGCTTCGCCGGTATCGAGCCTGGCGACACCTTTACCTATAAGTTTCCTGTGCGCCAGAGCGGCACCTATTGGTTTCATAGTCACTCCGGCGGTCAGGAGATGCAGGGGATGTATGCGCCGATGATTATCGATCCTACCGAACCGGAGCCGTTTCGTTATGAGCGCGAGTATGTGGTGATGCTCTCGGATTGGAGCTTCGAGTCG
The DNA here is from genome assembly GCA_002869895.2 of Nitrospira sp. CG24E. Lineage (GTDB taxonomy): Bacteria > Nitrospirota > Nitrospiria > Nitrospirales > Nitrospiraceae > Palsa-1315. The sequence continues at coordinate 76,856 of NEWP02000003.1, forward strand.
CCGGAAACCCTGCTTTCCAATCTTAAAAAGCGAGGGGGCTATTACAATTTCCAGAAGCGTACGGCTGGTGAGTTCCTCACTGACCTAAGGCGCATGGGTTTATGGCCGGCGATACAGAATTACTTGATGTGGGACCAGATGCGAATGGACCCGACCGACTTTGCGGACGTTACCGGGGTCACCTTCACCTATCTAATGAACGGCTTGTCGCCTTCGGGCAACTGGACCGGGCTGTTTCGTCCAGGTGAACGGGTGCGTTTGCGCTTGATCAACGCAGCCAGCATGACCTTCTTCGACGTGCGCATCCCCGGTCTCAAGATGACGGTGGTGCAGGCCGATGGGCAGAATGTCCAACCGGTCGTGGTAGATGAGCTGCGCATGGGAGTGGCCGAGACCTACGACGTAATCGTCGAACCGGTCGAGGACCGAGCCTACACCGTTTTTGCCGAAACGATGGATCGCAGCGGCTATGCGCGCGGGACCCTTGCGCCGCGAACGGGCATGGCTGCGGCGATTCCTGAGCGTCGGCCCAGACCGCTCCGTACGATGGAGGACATGGGCATGAGTATGAGCATGGGAAACATGGAAGGTTCCCATGGCGGTATGACCATGCCTGGCATAGAACAGTCCGACGATATCACGAAGGCGAAGGAGGAGGCCGCCAATCGGAAAATCCAACATGCGGAGCATGGGGAACAGGGCTCGGGTACGCCATCCATGCAAGGGATGCATGAGATGCCGGAGATGATGGCGGTGGATCCGCACAGCTCACCGATTCCTGGCGCTGAGCCGGTCAAGCATGGCCCAGACGATCATGGGTCGGGCAATCAAATGGTCGCTGAGTTTTCGCAGAATCGAATGGGAGAACCAGGAAGAGGCTTGGAGTCCAGTGAGCGGCGGGTCCTGCTCTATACCGACTTGAAAAGTCTTGCGCCCTATCCCGATCAGCGGGAGCCGGAGCGTGAGATTGAGATCCATCTTACAGGTCACATGGAGCGCTACATGTGGTCGTTCGACGGGAAGAAGTACTCGGAAGCCAAAGAGCCGATCCATTTCCGCTATGGCGAACGGGTGCGATTGACTTTTGTGAACGATACCATGATGGAGCACCCCCTCCACTTGCACGGCATGTGGATGCACCTGGAAAACGGGACGGGGGCGTACCTTCCCCGTAAACACACGGTCATCGTCAAGCCGGCAGAGCGGCTGTCTGTCGCCGTCACGGCAGACGCGCCAGGGCACTGGGCGTTTCATTGCCATCTACTCCTTCATATGGAGGCCGGAATGTTTCGGGTCGTTGAAGTGTCGGAACAATGAACGGCACGGGCTCATCGTTCAGATTTTCCGTAAGCCTCCTCGCAATGACTCTGACCCTCTTGTCAGGCGAAGGCATGGCAAGGACGGTCATTGCTGGTCAACCTTCGAGTGGGTCCCTTAAGGCTCCAATCGCGTCAACAGGGACTGAGAAGGTGGAAGACGGAAAGGCTGCAGCCGGCACTTTGCCTCAGTTTGCCTCGCCGGGCGTCTGGCCTCCTCCCGTCCACGATCAGGCACATCGTCTCTTCACTCTCGTCGACGTTCTTGAATATCGCCCGAAACTTGGTGGGAGCCAAGGGAACGACGACTACCGGTGGGACGTCGAGGGCTGGTACGGCGGGGACTACAACCGACTCTGGTTCAAAAGCGAAGGACAGAGGGATACGGCTTTTAAAGCAGACTACGACATTGATTTCCAGCTTCTGTATGGGCGCTTCATCCAGAAATACTACGATCTGCAAATGGGCGGTCGCGTCGAAACTCAGACCTTCAAGGGCAGCAATGTGACGCGAAGTCTGGGAGTAATCGGAATCGAAGGACTTGTCCCGTACAACTATGAATTCGAGGCCTCCTTGTTCATTGATCAGAACGGCGCGGTATCCGCCCGCCTCTCGTTTAACAAGGATATGTTGCTGACGCAACGATTGATCGTCCAGACCCGCTTCGAGACCAACGCCGCCGTACAACGAGTGGAGAGATTCACAACCGGGTCCGGCCTCAATAACCTCGAATTGGGATTTCGGCTGCGTTATGAAATCCGACGTGAGTTTGCTCCCTACGTCGGTATCTCTCTTGATAGGAGTTTTGGCGAGACGGCTGCACTCGTGCGCGAAGAAGGCGGCAACCCTGGTCAGATTCGCTTCGTGGCAGGCGTACGCATGTGGTTTTGACCGAGACCAGACAGACCAGGCAGGTCGAGCGGGAGAATGTCCCGCTCGACGGTGTGGAGACCACAGTGCGAGCTACTTGGCAGCGATGATTTCCAGGAGTTCGATATCGAATACCAACGTGGCGCCGGGCTTGATCAGGGGGGGCAGGCCTTTGTCTCGATAGGCCAGGCTCGAGGGGCAGACCAGTTTACCCTTGCCGCCGACTTTCATCTGCTGCATCCCTTCTTTCCAGCATTTGCTCATTTCATTCATGCCGAGTGTAACCGGACTACCCTGCTTGGCCGTATCGTCGAAGACCCTGCCATCGATCAGAGTCCCGACATAACTCACCTTCACCATGTCCGAAACTTTCGGGCTCGCGCCGGTTCCTTCCTTGATGGTCACGAAGATGGCGCCTGACTCGGTCTTCTTGGCGCCTGATTCTGCGGAGACTTTCGTGAGGAACGCCGCTCCTAACTTCTTCTCGCCTTCAGCAATGACCGAGGCGCGGGTCTGTTGCAGTTGTTGAATCTTCGGGCCATAGGCTTGAAGGTCCACTTTGGCGGGCTTTTTCGAGTACCCATCGGTGATGCCGGATTTCACAAGCTCGAATTCAGCGTCGTTCAACGTGTAGACGTCGAGCGATTGGCTGATGGCTAATCCCAAGGCATAGAGGGTTTTTTGCTCATCGGTTGTCGGTTCCTGGGCCGCAGCGAATGCCGTCGTGGTTCCAAGGCTGAGCAGGGTCGCTAAACACAATACAATGAAGCGCATGAGCGGTCCTTTCTTTATGTGAAACTGACCCCGATCTGATACCACAAGTCCTAGAAGGGTGTCGAGTATGTGGTGCCGCGATGGAGCCTAGGAGATACATGCGACGACAGGGATGCCTGTTACAGGGGAGTGGCCCTCCATTGCGCGCGCTCAAGCACTTGAGAAATATTTGGTTGACTGGGTGTCAGGCGAGGTCGAGCGGGATATTTGCCCGCTCGACCTTCTGAGGGTTACTGTGGCAAGGGTTGCTTGGCTACGATCTCCAGGAGTTCGACCTCGAACACTAACGTGGCGCCGGGCTTGATCGTGGGGGGGGCGCCTCTATCGCCATAGGCGAGACTCGCCGGGCAGACCAACTTGCTCTTGCCGCCGACTTTGATCTGCTGCACCCCTTCCGTCCAACACTTGATCACTTGATTCAATCCGAAGGTGGCCGGTTCGCCTCGCTTGACGGAACTATCGAACACGGTCCCGTCGATCAGGGTCCCGTGGTAGTGCACCTTCACGGTATCTGTCACTTTCGGGGATGCGCCTTTCCCTTCCTTCATGGTTACGAGGATGGCGCCGGACTCGGTTTTCTTGGCGCCGGACTCTGCGGCGGCTTTCGCGAGGAACGCGTCTCCCACTTTGCTCTCAGCTTGGGCAACGACCGTGGCGCGGGCCTGCTGGAGTTGTTGAATCTTCGGTCCAAACGTCTGGAGATCCACTTTGGGGGTCTTTTTGAAGACCCCATCGTTGATGCCGGACTTTACAAGTTCGAGTTCCGATTCGTTCAGGCTGAAGGTCCCAAGCGATTGGCTAATGGCTAATCCCAGGGCATAGAGAGTTTTTTGCTCATCGGTTGTGGGTTCCGGGGCCGTAGCGAATGCCGTCGCGGTCCCAAGGCTGAGCAGGGCCACTAAACTGAGGATAATAAAGCGCATGAACGGTCCTTTCTTTATATGTGCTGCGACGGACCTGATATCACAAGTCCAGGTTGGCTATAGAGTATGCGATGTTGTGGATGGGCTCAAGACAATTATTATTAGCAGGATGCTGAAAATGTCCGCCAGCCTATGAAGGCTGTTGTTTGGTTTATTTGGTTTGTCTTGTTTGTTTGGTTGACGAAACTACCAGATGAACTAAATCAACTAAATAAACGAAACAAACCAGTTGTTACCACCGATGGCCCCAGTAGCCCAGTCCATAGTAGCGCGGGCCATAGAAGAACGGGGAGTAAAAATATGACGGCCCATGAATCCAGGGGCTTCCAAAGGAGAGGCCAAGCCCCACGGAGGGATAGCTGTAAAAGAGAGGGGCTGTTTGTACAACGGCCGGCGGTTGTGCCAGTCGGCGTTGTAGATCGGCATTCGAAGAAGCCTGGCGGTCGAGCTGGCCTTTGAGATAATTGACGGTTTCCTGTTGGGCTTGCATCTTTCCTTGGAGTGTTGCGATCTGATCACGTTGCGTTTCGACGAAGGCGGCCAAGCAGCGGGTATGGGCGTCGCCGGTGTAATTCGAACATTCCCAAGGTGTCTGGGATTCACTCGCATGGGCCGGTAGTCCGGCCAACAACAGCCCTATCCCGATCATTCCGATAAGGAGTTTCGGCCACAGCCCTGTTGCCTTTCGAGAAGAGTCAGGGCGGCAACTTGCGTGTTCGCTCATGGGCTTCCCCCTGGTTGAAACTATCGATTACAGGCTAACACGAGATTGCTCAAGAGAATAGGGGGTATAGCGGGAGCGGCCAGATGCCCTTCTTGCTCGCAGAACGCGCACGATAAAAGGAAAGGGATGGAGCCTGATGATCTTCTTTGCTCGCGCAACGCGCGGTCGAGGACTCCCCTCGTTGGACGCGCGCAGTAGAAGATCCATCAGCCCCCATCCCCGAGAGAAAACGAGCGAGCTTGGAGGGAGCAGTTATATCGTTCGACGCGCGCACTCGGGGATCAACCATGAAGAGATGGGGTCATTGCTTGACCTTGCACCTCTCTCCCTCTGGGTTCCGCGTTCATGGGTCGCAACTTCGTGTGGTATATCCGGGCACCCTTTCACGCCTCACCGCTCGCGGCAACGACCGGCAGACGATCTTTTATGATGAGACAGACCGGACGGATTTCTTGACACGGCTGAGCAGGAGGGTCGGCAGCAGTGCTGGCGTAGTGCAAAGTCAAGCAATGACCCCATCCGTATTACATCCGTGTTCCATGCTCTTTAATACGACGGAGATCCTCCGGAACCTCTCTGTCGCGTAGTCTCCTCCTAACCTCAACTTATCTTCACATCTTTGAAATCATGTAGCCACAGAAGAGAATCGGCAAGATCGTTCTGCGCATGACGTTGGAACAGCGCAAGAATGCGGCGGAGCAGTTCACGAAAAGGAAGGTGGTCAGACACGATGATTCCGGAGTGGCGCTGTCCAGAATGAGCTGACTCTTTGGCAAGCCGAACAAAATCTTTCACGTTGAAGGTCAATATGACGCGCCCCTGGCTTGTGGCAAACATCAGTTGTTGGACGTCTGAGCGACTGAGGTTTTGAGCGTCCTTCGCCGAGAGGCAGTCAATCCCGCGTTCTCTCAGCACGTGGGCTAGGAGCGGATCGACATCCTCATCGAGATAGAGTTTGATGGCCACTGGTTGGACTAGCAACGGCTAGCGATCAAGATGGGCGCTACTTTCGTACGCGCTCTTCACGATTCTCCATAATCTCCCCATCGATTTCCGATCGATTGTCATAGTAGTACGCGAGCGCGTCGTGGACTTGAGCAAGGGTGAGGTGAGGAAACTTCGCGACAAGCTCCTCCGGAGTACAACCGTGCTGGAGCACGTAGATCACAACGGAGCGAACCGGGAAGCGGGTGCCGTGAATCACGGCGTCCCCGCCACAGATTGCTGGGTCACTAGATACATGTGGATGGGCTACCTTTGGCATCCAAACTCCTTCAAAGTCTTGAGCAACCTTAACAAGGCAGGGTGGCACCGTCAAGGGAGCCTTCCTTTACCGCCACGCTGCCTACACACGCCTCAACTCCATGCTCTTCAACACCTCAGAAATCGCGCAGGCTCTCTACCAAGTCTCGTGATGCTGTCCCTTTCCGCCTTCAGCCTTCTCTTAGCTGCACCCCAGAGGTTCCCACGAAAAGATCCCGTCAAGATAGGTGTGGCCGTTCGGCGTGGTGGCAACGAGTTCAATGGATTCGTAGACGCTGATCGTCGTGCCGCTGCCGGCTGAGACTGAGACCTGCATCGTGAGAGCTGCGCTCGGCGCATGTGAGGCAATGTCCTGATGAGTCCGCAATCGTGCGGAAGAGATGGTGGAAGAGATGGGGTCATTGCTTGACTTTGACTGAGCCATGTCTTGTTGCTGCTCCATGTACAAGGAGCTGATTCGATCTCCGGGTGAACGCAGGCGGATAGAGGTGCAAAGTCAAGCAATGACCCCATCCCTTAGACGATTGACTTACAGCGTTACTCAGTCTTACCTCGGGCGGCGGAGTCGATTCTGTCCAACCATTCCAAGACATACTCACAGAATATGCTCACGCCGAGTCCGAACTCCCAAGGCTTGCCCCGGTAGGTCCCGCGGAGCCTACAACCTGCTCCACGAACACCGGGTTCAATCGGCTTGAAAATGTCGTCGGCATGGATGATTTTGTCGCAGACGTCCTTGACAGCAAAGCTTCCGTCCCTGTGCGGAGCGCCAGCGTCGAAAAGTCCGCATGCACTAACCCCACTGCTCACTGACCGGTACTCCGGATCCTGGTTCAGGGATACACGTATTGACACGGCGAGACTGAGCACGTTTGTCGCGAAGAGCTTGTCGTAAGAGTCGGAGAGCGAGGGTGATTTCTCACAGATCGTCTCGGCATTGAACAACTTGTCAAATCCGGTATCCAACGCATGGCAAGTCACCGCTTGCAATCTAATCTGCTCCGTTCCGATTCTGTATCTTCCATCCATATCTGGTGCGTCTAACAATGTTTAGGCGGATCCGCCTAATAGCCGGATCTACGCGTTCCTGCCCGTGTAACACACCATCGAGTTTTCTGAACAATACGGCATAATCGGAATTGTCATTTCATTAATTTCGCCCGTTGGACCATTTCGCACGGCCTCTTATGAGAATCGCTCATGAGGGTCATTGCTTGACTTGGCACCTCCTCACCTGCTTTTCCGAGAACTGTTCATAGTCAGGTGCGAAGTCAAGAACTGACCCCGAGGATCTGCGCATCTGCTTTTCTTCTGCCTGCGCAGTATGGACAACCATTACCTAAGACTCGCTTTTGTGGCTTGGCCTCCCATTCATGTCCTTTCTTGCATACCCACCATACTTTTTTCGTTGACCGATAATACACCTCATTAGGCTTTATGGGACCATTCCTCGCCCAGTTCCATTCTCCAGCCAACCTTGGCACTTTCACAGCTAAGTTATTGTCGGGGGAAACCTTTTGCCCAGCACAATAAGGACAGCCGACGCCCTTGATCCTGTTGTAAAGGAACGATTTGTATTCATGTCCGTTCGAACATTTCCACCACACATTTGCCCTGGCGCTTGGAGTGAAATTCTCAGGAATCAATGGAGCATTTTTTTGATAATGCCACTCTGGAATCAGGTTCTTATATAACCCTGCCAAAGAGTACTCAGGAGGTGGGGACGGTAAATACGATAGAACTCTCTCATATTCCAGACTATTTTGAGGTGTCATGCCTTGCAAATAAGTTTGTATACGGCTTAGGGCATCGTCGTTCAACGGAACATGTTTAATGATATTCCGTAACAAGCGTTGGATGATGACTATGTCGTCTTCATTTTCATTACAATACGTATCGGTGTCCTCTAAATGACTTAGCCGCTTGTCTCTCAACCGAAGCAGTTTGATCCCCATCCTTCCTAACTGCTTACCCTTAATCTTATCCTTCGTTTCTTTGCCAATGTGCCAGCGATAACCATCCACCTCAACGGCAAAGGCATACTCGGGAACATGAATATCCGTTTCAATACCACCTATCTTGTCTCTCCATCGGACATTCCGAAAAAGATGCCTGAGTTCACATAGAATACGTATCTCCAAGCGAGATGTCTGAGAGTTACAGAAAGGGCATCCAGTCTTATCAACCCCCGTCCTCTTGTTTGGGGAGGTTCTCCATTCATGTCCTTTATTGCACTTCCACCACACTTTCCTATTGCTACCAGGCTTAAGCGTTTCCGGTTTGAGCGGACTATTTTTCTCGACATGCCACTCATTAATGAGTCCAGGACAAACCACAGCTAGGTTATTCTCTTTTGTAGCACTTCGCCCCGAACAATACGGACAGCCAGTTGCCTTTGAACTGTGTGTTCGATGACATACGACAGCCCTCCAACAATGCCCTTTTTCACATAGCCACCATACCTTCTTGTCGGTACCTGGAGGAATGTCTTTTGAGGACAAGGCCCCATTTTTCTCTGGGTGCCATTCCTTTGCAAGCAAGGGATAAAGCGCCGCTAATGAATTATCAGAACCAACTGATCTCCCTGAACAATAGGGGCACCCTGATCCCTGTTTAGTCCGATATGCGATGCCAGTTTTTCATTCATGGCCCTTTTCGCACTTCCACCAGACTTTCCTATGACTATAGGGCAATACATCTTCAGGATGGTCCGTCTGGTTTCTTTCAAAATGCCACTCAGAAAGAAGGTGAGGGAATAGCTGTGCGAGATTATTGCCTTCTGTTGCCTTCTTGCCTGCACAAAATGGGCAACCTGTCTTGTTTTGCCCATGATCTATTGGCGATAACCGCCTGCCACTCATGCCCTTTATCGCATTTCCACCAGACCTTCCTGCTGCTCATACGAGAAATCTTCGACGGTGAGAACGCTCCGTTTCTCAGAAGATGCCAGGATCTAATTAGCTCTTCAGAAAGGCTATTGCCTTTTCCTTTTGGGGACTCGTTATTCATATTCGAGCGCAAACAGGGCAGACCTAGCAGAATGGCTGGTCACCCATAGCCACCCCAGAAAGCATTTTGCGGTTCACCCGAACACCTTTTCCAATGTGTTCCTATACTTCACACAACCAGCGGCAGGTTCCATTGCTTTAATCACAGCTTTTATAAATGAAAGGCCGTGGTAGTTGAATGCATATAGACCTCTTTCGCTGATCTCCGCTTGCATTCGAAGATTAATAGCCCTCTTATTCTTGTACGGGACTCGAAACAGCGAGTAGTTTAACCTGGGCATCGAGAGACCGAATTCTTCAAGCTTCTTAACCAGAGAATCTGTCAAGACAAAGTTCAGCCACTGTTGCCCTTCGCTGTATTCATGGGCCTCAACTAATGCAGGGCCAAAGTACATTGACTTTTCTCGATGTGCAAAAAATGCACCATGTGCAATCGCGCCTCTCACAGGTATCCTGTTTTGAAGGAGACGCACAAAGAAAAGACGGCTTACGTGTTCTATCTGTGCAAATGCCTCTGGCGATGAGCCATTTGAAAAAAGAATGAACGTGTCGGAAAAGCAGAGCGTAGAAACCAGGTTTATGTAATCATGCTCGCAATTCCTCCGAAACTCCTTCTCGGCATTCACGTATATCTCGTGTACGGTTTCAAACCCACCAATTCTTATTAGCTCCTTCGTGCCGAGTAAATCGAAGTAAGCCAAGTAGCATTGCTCGTACATTGCAGAATACCTACCTTGCAAGAGTTCAGCTGGAGGCCAACACGGCGTACAAAAGCTATCAGCAGCAACCTGCTGAGGATCGAGTCTACTGCAATGTCCGATCCTTATCCACACACCTAAAGGAAGATATTGCCGGTTCTTGCGGTGGATGGGATGATCCTACCTCAGCGCGTCTTCCGATATCCTTATCCATGACCTGTGATCTTCCCGTCTTATCAATGGAGCCGCTAGACAGTTCTTTACTGCGCGCATCGAGCGACCACTGTTTCATCGTGGGGGCTCTGCGAGCAAGAAGGATGGTCTGGCGGCTCCCTTCCCCTGCTGGCGGATTTTGTCAACAGCCTGCTTACCAGAGAGAGCAGATGGACCAAGCTTGCGTGGCATGACGCCAGGGGATTTACTCTGGCTTGCCGGCCTGCACGACGACGTGTGTGCGCTCGATTTCTTGGCGGAAGTGTTCGGGGATGCGTGCCCAGTCTGTGAGATCGACTCGAATCGGCAGATTGCTTTCACTGAAGGCCTCCATGAGCCTACCGAGGCCGCTGGTTTCTTTATCAAGCTGTGTCGGGTTGCGAACGACTAAATCCAGATCGCTGGCGGCGTGTCCTGTGCCCGTCACTCGGCTCCCATAGGCCCAGACTTCAACGTGGGGCAGGTGTTGGGACAACAGGGTTTGAACGATCGCACGGTAGGCAGCAGGCACATGGAGTTCTTGGACGGTAAG
>NEWP02000030.1:0-7658 GCA_002869895.2 Nitrospira sp. CG24E
TCACTGAGTATCTGTTGCGTTGCTTCGTCCATGTCGATCTGAAGACCTTCATCCGGGGCTGGACTTCGTCCTCGTTGGATGTCGGAAGCCAGCTTCGTACCTTCTTCGACCGTGAGGGCGTAGCAGGACAGATGTGTCGGCGCCAGGGCGAGACAGTGGGCCAGTGACCGATGCCAGCTCTCCAGGCTTTGGCCTGGGAGCCCATACATTAAATCGAGATTGATATTGGTAAACCCGGCGGCTCTGGCCTGATCGACCGCTCTCATGGTCTGGTGAACGGTGCCGGGCCGTCCGATCCGAGTCAGGTCGCTACTATCCATCGATTCTGCGCCGAAACTCATTCGAGTGACGCCGGCCTGAAGCAGTTGTCCAAGATCCTGCTCGGAGATTGTGGAAGGGTGCCCTTCTACGGTGATTTCACAGTCTGAAGCAAGGGTGAAATGCCGGCGAATCTCCGACAGGATTGCGAGAAGCTGAGTGGCGGCCAGCGCAGTCGGTGTGCCACCCCCCAAATAGACGGACTGGATGGGACGGCCTGCGGACAGATGTTGTTGCGCAGACAGTCGGATTTCATGAACGAGCGATCGGACAAACGTTTCTGCATATCCTTCGCGATGGATCTCAAGGTAGAAGGCGCAGAAGTCACAACGCTGCCGGCAAAAAGGGATATGTATATATAAGCCAAGGGGAGGGGGCGTCATGGCGATAGGTTGAATCCTGGGGGTTTGGAAAAGTCCCGCGCAAGGACGATTTCAATTTCATCGGCAGGGGATTTCCCGCGATTGCGCACGTGCGCCTGCCAAGACCGGTGTTGGCGTAACGATTCGAAGAGCACCTTGAGCAGATCCGGTTTGATCAGGGCTTCCCACTCGCGCAGCCAGGCCTGGTTTTCCTCATCGCCCTCATACTCGTCAGGGAACGAGGCCTCCAGGCTGAATCGAAAGGTAAAGGTTTTTTCTTCTTGGTACATAGAGCTCCTGGCAGATTGCGAAGTGGCAAGCCCGACCTTATAATACCGGTCAGAATAAGGAGTACAACCCATGCCTATCTTCGAATATGTCTGCAGGGAATGCAATCATCGGTTCGAGCTGTTGGTCTATGGCTCAACGAATGCGGCCTGTCCAAAGTGCAACGCGACGAAATTGGAGAAACAGATCTCTTCGTTCGGGGTCGGCGGGACAGATGGCTGGGTGCTTCCCGGTAACGGTGGCGGCGCCTGCGGCAGCTGCGGCGATCCGCGCGGCCCCGGTTCTTGCGCGACCAATTGACCATGGAGTCCGACGAAGAGGCGTTGCGGCGTGCAATTGTCACGATCTCCCAGTCCGACCCCCTCACCAAATTATTGGAGCAGGTAAAGCTCGGACGAATGAAACCCACCGATGCCGGGCTGCGTGCCGTGACCGATTCGTGGGTCGGCACCTATCGAAAAATCATCGAGTCAGGTGGATTTACCAACCAAGCCTTGCGACGTATCGATCCCAATCCTCGTGTGGCCATCATGATTGAATGTGGAGTGTTGACGGCTGAACAGCAAGCGGTCACCGATCTCCGCGCAAGTTTTGAGCGGGCTGTCGCAGCCGCAACGGAGTGATCGCCATCCCATGTCGGTTCTCTGGTGTATGCCCGTTCTACTCCTGACCATCGGATCGGTTGGAGAGGGATTGGCTCAAGAGTCGCTCGGCGTGAGACCGCTTCTGGCGATGGCGCCAAAGGATCTCCATACCATCCTGCCGCCCGGTTCCCATATCTTGATTGAGCCACGCGCTCTTGAACAGTTTCTTGATGCGCTGGATAAGACCCCTCCGGACTGGGGGCTGGTCTACGGTCACGGCCATCATGACTCGGCACGTGACGAGCGACTCTTTACCTTGAATCGGGAGCGGGATGCGAAGCGTGTCGGGAATCCCGCCCTGGCACAGCGCATTACCTTTGTCTGGGATGGTGAATTGTCTCGGTACGATGCAGAAGCTGGTGGATTTCGCGTCGTGATCGGGCCTAAATTCACACCGACGAGGTGGGGTGTCGTACGTTTTAAATATGAGGACTTTTCGGGCAACCTTGTGGCGAAGGTTTCAACAGCCCTACGAGGCCAGCTCGAACGACGAATCGCGCGAGGTGAGTCGATCGCTATCACGGTGGCCATGACGGGACGGCTCATTCCTGAGGAGTCGGTGCTATACGACTTCTCGCATGACCAAGAGGGCCTCGGCGTGATTATGCCGATCGTGAAAGTTGAACAGCTTGATTATCTACTGACAGATAAATAACCCTGATGTCTTTCATCGATCCTCTCATTTGACCCATCCGGTCCCGATCTTCCCTCTGCGCATCACGCTCCTTCCCGGCAGCTCCTCGGCTCTTTTCCCGTCAGCGACACGACTGTCATTTTGATCCAATTTTGCCGAAGCAGCACCGCAAAACCATTGGATTATCACAGCCTTCGACAGGGTTGAGGTGGCTGCTAAACTTAGCCATGCGTCTGACTAGCCCAGGGGGGTATTTGCCTCCCACCGCTCATCCCATCAGGAGGAATCTGTGCAATGTCTGTGACATCGAATCGACCGAAATACTTGCTGATCTCCGGTTCCCTTGTCATGGTCTGCCTCGCATTAACCGCCTGTACAGGGGGGAGCTCCACGTTGAAGGTCAATCGGGCCGATGGGCAGGGCAGCAAGGTTGTCCAGCACGAGGCAGACCAGGATGGACAATCGACGAATCAAAGCGCACAAGACTCGAAGGCAAAACGCCAACAGTCGGCTCAGGAGATGGCAGAGCAGCTGAAGGCTAAAAAGGCGGAGCAACTCGATATCTCTAGTCGGGCCCCGAAACGGAAATCGAACGCTCCAATCTATGTGAACCTTGCCCCACTGGTTCTGGACGACAAGATGCGGCAGGCGGAGAAATCGAAAGGCGCGGTGGAGCAGCAGATTCGGAGCGAGTTCAATGCCGACCCCATCATCAAACTCATCGAGGAAAATCGTGGTTCGTCTGATAAAGGGGACCTCCGCGCCGGATTCTCCATTGCCGACGTCGAAGTCGTTCCCAAGGTCTCGATCAAGGATGTGTATGTGCTGCAGCCCAAGACCGGCAAGCCTGGCAAGATGGTTGCCGTCGTATTCGAAGCGACGATTACTTCCGAGGTCCCGCCCGTCACTTCCACCGTGTCTGAAACCGGCCATGTCCTGGAAAATGTGGAAGTCTCCAAGCGGTTTGTCACGCAGATCAAAGAGGTCATTCTCGAGAAGATCGGTCCTGGTATTCCTGCCCATTGATGAAATGGATCAACGGCCGCTCGGAACGCCTGGGCTTAAGGAGGGCTCGGTTGGGCCAGTCGGTCATCCATCGTCAGCAATAGTTGACGATGGTCAAATCTCACAGATAATTCTCGCGCGGTCACTCGTACTGTAAGCTCCACGGTTTCAGCATTTCGATTGCGGAATCCATCCCGGAAATTCAGATAGGTTGAAACGATGTGCGGCATGACTTCGTACTGATAGGTGCGAAGGGAGTTGGCGCAGGATCAGGATGTCTTCGTCAGTGGGCGGAAGAGCAATCCAGTGGTGGAGACACGGAGTTCGATTACCACAGGATCGTGTGCTGGATAAAACGCCGCCGATCCATACTCAGCATCGACCACTGGCTCCAACCAGACGTACTGACGTCGAAGTGTAAACAGGTCGATCAATCGATCGGTGGTCAAGGGGTAGACCGTGCGAGGTTTTGAGCGCTCATCCTCGATCTGGTGGTAACGTCCCGCAATACGATCCAACTCAAAAGCCGTGTGCAAACCGAGCAGGTTCGCCCAGGGTTTCCACTTCAAGATGTGCGCATCGATGTAGACTTCATCGCCTGCCAGCCTGTAGCTCTCCGTTCGCCCGTCCGCCAGATGAACCGTGACCTGAAACTGCGACGGCCCAACCGGTTCCGTATGAATGGTTGCTGCCACATCCTCGCGCGTAAGAGCTCGATAACCTTGCAATGAGAGCTGAAGCGTAAGAAACAAGGCGCCGGATGCCAGGCAGGCCAGGGCCATGGCCGTGTGTAGGGACAGGCGAGCGAACCGTCTCCGACGAACCGATGCCAGGGCTGCCAACGTAAACAGGAGGCCGAGCAGACCGAATACGATGGACGTAGCCGCCAGCCCATCGACCATAATGCCACCTCACGTTTGTGTGAAACGAGGCTTATCCGTAAGACGCCACTAGGACATTGTTAAGTCTAGCAGACGGTGGGAGGCCCGATGGAGGTTCAAAGCTCCTACAGTTCTTTCCAAATTCCATAGCCGATTCCGAGAAGGACGCCGATAGGCGCGGTATAGAGAAACAACGACCGACTATTCATACCCGCTGTGCCGGTGATGAATTCATAGGCTGTACCACCGACCGCGCCAACAAGCGCACCAATCAAAGTGCCGGCAACGGCGCCCCACAGTCCAAACGCAGCAGCGCTTTTAAAGATCGTCATGGTTCGTTGAGAATTATCTTCTTGTGCCATCGAATATCCCTTCAATGAATGCCCTGAACGGGGAGCCGCCCGCTGAGAAACGGGGACTCGTGCGGCTACTTCTTCGCTATGCCGCTTGTAGAATGGCCTTGCGAAGAGATGCGGGAACAGTGATGGGTAAGAAGAGGCTCTTCGGGTAGAGGTAGTCTTCGCCAGATTCATCAATGACGCAGACCTGGCCGTGCTTGAGGGCGGTGGTATCGGGAAGAGCAAGATAGACCCTCCGCTTATGCCGCCGACCATGACCATACAACTTCCGAAGACGCGCAATCTCACGGATCTGAGGCTCAACCGCCAACGTCTCAATCTGCGTGAATGGGCCGAGCCACTCGAAATGCACCGCGCCATGTTCCCAAAGCCATGAGGCGCCAGTCAACGGGAAAGATAACTGACAAGATCGGAACCACGACGCGCCGCGAAACGGGGAATGTTCCCGTTTATTCCTCTAATTGATGAACTACTCCTCGCGACAATTTATCGACCTAACTTTGTCAGATCCTAAGGCTTTATGAAATTCCTGTTCATCGTATTGAAACAACGAAGGTGACGAGTTTCTTAGCCACTCTCTCTCCTGAATCGCTTCATCACATTTGTTTTGTTTGACTAGTACTTGCATCAGCAGTTTGTGAATGGAGTTTTGAGTTAGAGGCTGCCATTCAGTGTGGACACCAGTGGAATTAACGAAAATGCCTTTGTGTACAAGGCCAATACTAAACTGTGCGGACCAGCCGGGATAGAAATAAGGCAGCTTTGAAATTTCCCTGAGCTTTTGTTCTGCTGCGGCCCAATCTCCCTTCTTTAGTTCTTCATCGGCACTGAAAGCCAGCAAGCGTAACTCGTTGACAAGTTTTAGCCCCGCATCGCCCATCTGTCTGAACCTGTTGATTTCCTTCATTGCTCGCAGATTCTCATACGCCAAATATTTATACCAGTCGCCGTCCCCCAAGTAGTAGTTGGACTTGCCCGATGATAGTAAGAAGTCTTTAGGTAATTCGATCTCCGCGTACTGTGGGCGAGGAAGCGAAATCAGTTCCCACACAAGATTTGCGATGCGTCCTTTGTAGATATCAGTATGGGCGAAAATGACCTTACTGGCATCAACATTCCATACGCTTGATTGCGCGAGATCCAATGCTGTTTCTAAACTCCCCGCTGAAGTTACAGAGACTAGCTTGGGCCACTGGGAGACTCCGCAGGCTCCAATCGCACACGTTGATCCTCCGTGTTCTGCAAATGAGCCAAGTGGGTACAGAAATCTATTGGCGCCATCATGAGTCGAAAATATGTTGAATATCCTGAGGTCTGTTAGCCCACTTAACTGCACAAGCGTGGGATGCCATTGGAGCCGTATTTGCGGAACGTCAACAAGCCATTCATTGTGAGTGAATTGGCGGCCATACTGCTTGACCATCTCTTTGAGGAAAGCTTCAGAGTCCCATTCCCGTTCTAATGCCAGAGGGTTTTCGGCAAACCCCTGAAGTGGCATGAGTCGGTATTCCCCCATAGCAGTGGTAAGTAGTATGAGCTGTAGTTGGTTCAGGTTGTGTAGGAAACGATACCGCTCTGGGGTAAGTTGAGCGATGTAATGAGTAAGCCCACTCAGAATTATGCGGCCACCAAAACTATGGCCAATCAAGACAAGGTCCTGGTCACCTCCTGGCTCAATTGCCGGGTTGGCGAGAATGTTCATGAGATTCTGGAATCCAGTTACTGCAAGGCCATCAGCTCTATTTTTCATTCTCCAAAAATTAAGCAGCGGAGGAAAGTCTGCTGACGGCCAGAACACTCCAATAATTATCGACTTCTTGGCATTGTCCGAGTCATGTTTGCTGTGTGTGTAGAACCGACAGATGAGGTCTTGATAGTCTCCTTCAGCTAGCTTAGGAGACTTATCCCACCCATGGACAAATACAAAAACGCGCTGGGTCTGCAGAAGCGCCTTTTCTATAGCAGGCGCTTGGTCTTCATAAACATAGTTCCCAGCCTCGTCAAACTCTAGGGGATAGAAGAACTCATTCGCCTTCTGTTCGCACGGCAGGATCGTTAAGTCCTTGCTCGTATACTGACTGGTCTGTGTACACCCATACATCAAGCCAAGGGCAAGACAAAGACTCACTGTACTGGTCATACGTGGTGTGAGTGCGACGAACCTTTGAAAGAAGCGTGTGCAGTTCACTGGAGACTTGGTGTACTAGGTGAAAGCCGATGACTAAGAACCGAGGACATTGTACTTATTGAAAGGCAGTCCCGTCGATCCCCAACCGCACACGACTTTCTCACCGCTCACTCAGAAGAGTGCTGGCGCCTGAGATCGCTTGCTGTCTGCTCCGGAAGACCAGGCGTGTTGTTCTAAAGTGCGGTTGTCGGCTGAGGTTCTTCTGATTTTTCACGTTCTCCAGGGGGTAGGCAAACCGTCCTTCACTGCGCGCATCGAGCGACCACTGCTTTATCGTGGGGGCTCTGCGAGCAAGAAGGATGGTTGCCTACCCTCTCGCATCCCTGCTGTAAGACCGCGCTCCCTTCCCGCGACTATTTCTCAGCAGGGAGGTGTCTCATGTTTTATGGAACGTGGCGATTATTCGTGAATGGATGGAAGCGATTTGTGGAATTGGGCGCGCCAGGGCCTCTTGTGCAAGAGACCCTGGCGGTATTCATGCTGACTGGTTGTAGCGCTACTGCACGTCGATCGTGATGGTCTGGCTGGCCGCGACCAGTGCATGGTCCTTCGTGGCGCCGGTCACAGTAATCTGGTGCATCCCCTTGGCCAGACCCTTAAACGACCCGGTAAAATCCTTCTGATACTGATTGTCCACGAACACGTGGGCATGGGCAGCCTGGGAGCCCTTGGTCAACTCATACTTCAGGTCGAAGCTGTCGTTGACCTTGTCCCCATTTTTGGGAGACGTGATCATGATCTTCGACCCGTCCTCGACCGGGTTATCTGCTGCGAAGACCGGTGCTCCGCTGAGCCCGCCCACCAACGCGATGCCTAGCCCCATAAATCCGATACGTTTCATCATCTGCATGACGACCTCCTTATTGTTTGAACCGGTTGAATGAACACTGACTTCAGCACACCCTACGAGCGATCTTCCTATTTGGATTCACATTCTTTTTCTGTCCGATCGGAGAGGGTGCCGGTTCGCACCCTCTCC
>NEWP02000030.1:7758-64037 GCA_002869895.2 Nitrospira sp. CG24E
AAAGAGAAGGGCATCAAAGGAGAAGTGCTCACGATGCCGGTTGGAAGCTTTCCTGAGTCGGTCAGTCCCTATGGTCTCTACGATATGGCAGGCAACGTCGCTGAATGGGTGCAGGATTGGTATAACCCGAACTACTACAAAGAGGCCCCTCTCTCAGACCCTTCGGGACCGGCTCGCGGTGCCATCAAAGCGATGCGCGGCGGGTCTTGGCTCAAGCCTGCCATCAGCCTCCGCACCAGCGACCGGGACTGGGGCCCGATGGATAGCCGCCCCAGCGGGGCTGGCTTTCGCTGTGCCAAAGACGCGCATTAGCAGAGCGGCCCGGGAGGGGGTCAGGCACCATTTGTCGGAACGACCCGTAGGGCGCTGCGCGCAAATGGTGCCTGACCCCTTGCTTGTGCTGAGATGACTAGCGCGATTTTTTTCATATTCATGACCTCGCTGCTCCTGTGCATGGCGTTGATTCAGCCCTTGCGCCTGTTGGCTGGTCGCTTCCAGATTATGATGGACCAACCGGGGGAGCGGAAAGTCCACCAGTCTCCTATTCCAAAAGTCGGTGGGATTGCCTTCGGGGTTGCAGCTTTTGCCAGCATACTCTGGTGGGCGCCCAAAGACGAAAGCACGATAGCGCTGCTTCTTGGCGGAGCGATCATCCTGGGATTCGGCCTATGGGACGATCGTGTGAATCTCAACTACCGGATCAAGTTACTAGGGCAGATACTGGCAGCCTTCGCAGTCACTACCGTTGGAGGAATCAGATTTGAAAGTATTCCCTTCCTGACGACTGCTGACCTACCGATGTGGATCGGAGTTCCTGTCACGGTGTTCTTCCTTGTTGCAGCCTCGAATGCGATAAACCTCTCTGATGGCCTCGACGGACTGGCAGGCGGGCTGTCCTTCCTGACCCTCTGCGGGATCGGCTATCTAGCCTATCTCTCCGACAATCAGACTGTCCTCTTATTGACGATCCCGTTCCTGGGCGGTCTGTTGGGATTCTTGCGCTATAATACTTATCCGGCCAGGATTTTCATGGGAGACAGCGGCAGCCAGTTGCTTGGCTTGACCATGGGCATTCTGGTCATCCTCCTGACCGATTCGACCAGAGGGCCCTATAGCCCGGCCCTCTCCCTCTTTCTCTTAGGACTGCCATTTCTGGATACGCTCGGTGTCGCAGGACAGAGACTGGCCGAAGGCCATTCTCCCTTTACCGGGGACCGCAAACATTTTCACCACAAACTGATTACCGCCGGGTTGACCCACTATGAAGCGGTGACAGTGATTTACCTGATTCAGGGAGGGATGGTGGGGTTGGCCTTCCTGCTTCAATGGAGGTCCGACCTTCTGGTGCTGTCGATCTACCTCATCCTGGCCTGCACCGTCCTGGCCCTCTTTATCGCTGCAGGGCAGGGATTAATTGCCCATCCAGCCCCGCGCGCTGTGCTGATTCGTTCGAACGAGTGGCTTTCAACCATTCTCAACGGCCCATTGTTGTGCGATGTGCCTATTCGGTTTTTGGCGGTGGTGGTCCCGTTGTTTCTCATTGGTTCGGTCTTTCTTCCTTCCTATGTATCGGATGATGTGAGCTATATTTCTATTGCTCTGTTCGGCGCCGTGCTGTTCGGCCTCACGATCCTGCCGCGGCTGGCCCCTTATTTCGTGCGTGGAGGACTGTACATCGGGAGTACGTTTTTATTGTATGCCAGCGATGCAACATGGATGCAGGCCATGGCTCCAATCCCCATGACCTACCATGTCTTGTTTGGCGCACTGGCACTTATGGTTCTACTCTGTATGAGATTCGATCGTCAGAATCGGTTTCAGACGACGCCGCTGGACTATCTGATGGTCTGTCTGGCCGTGCTCTTCCCCTTTCTTCCCGAAGTAAGCACGGACATTTCGTCGCTCGGCCTCTTTGCCGCCAAGCTGATCGTATTGTTCCTCTCGTTTGAGCTGCTGATGCAGGAGTTTGCAAATCGCATAAAGCAGCTCGGGCTGGTATCCCTCTGGATCCTGCTAGGGTTGGCGGTTAGGGGATGGCTGTGACTGGTAAGTAGTAAGTGGTGAGTGGTTAGTGGCAAGAGGGTAAGTGGTAAGTCGCAAGTGGCAAGAGCCAGGTCGCAAGGTGGATGGGAAAGGTTCTGAGTTTTTGTTACCTAACTCACTATTGACCACTTCCCACTTTCTACTTACAACTCACCACTGACAACTTCCAAACTTCAAATTAGCTGGCATGATTTTTAACAGACTGTTAGTGTAACCGCATGAAATATCAAAGCATCATCGTACTTTTGGCTCTGGCTATTGCACTCGCTGCTTGTGGGGGGCCTGAGGAGCGGAAGGCCAAGTATCGTGAGCGGGCACATGAGTTTATTGAGGCAGGCAATTATCCAAAAGCCCGGGTGGCCTTACGTAATGTCCTCAAAATCGATCCGAAGGATGCAGATGCGCATTTTCTGTTCGCTCAAGTCGAAGAGAAGGAAAAAAATTGGCGCAATGCTGTCGCTCTCTATCAGGAAGTGGTAGCGATCAACCCTGATCATGCCGCGGCCCAAATCATGTTGGCAAAATATTATCTCGAAGCTCGTCTGACCGAACATGTGGTGTCAGCGGCAGATAAGGTGCTGGCGAAAGATCCACAGCAGCCTCAAGCGCAGGCTCTCAAAATTGCGGTACTGGCTGTAGACGGACAACTCTCCGACGCGATGACCAAAGCCGAGACTCTCCAGTCGAAATTTCCAACTGAGCCGGACGTGGCGATCTTACTGGCGACACTCTACAGCCAGGAACAGCGCTATCGTGACGCGGAGGCGACGTTGCAGCAGGCGCTGGAGGCCCATCCGAAGGACATGGATCTCCTGAACAACCTAAGCCAGATTCTGATCCAAGACAAAGATATGGCCGGCGCCGAGCGGGTGGCTCGCCGCATGATCGAGGTGGAACCGACCCTGTTCGATCACCGGCTCAGGCTCGCCCGCTTCTTCAATGAGCAGGGGGCCCACGAGAAGGCGGAGGCAGTTCTCCGTGAAGCCATCGCACTCGATCCGAATAGCGAGGAACGCCGCCTCCTGCTGGCTGATTTCCTCAGTACCAGGAAAGACCATCAAGCAGCTGAACAGGCTCTTATGGAAGCAGCGAATAAATTATCCCATTCGACGAAGATCCAATTCGCACTTGCCACTCTGTACCTCAAGAACGGCCAGGATGCCAAGGCCCGTGACCTCTATGCGGCAATGGTCAGGGACCATAAAGAAAAGCCGCCGGGTCTTGAAGCCAAGGTGAAGTTAGCGGAGATGGATCTTTTTGCAGGTCAACAGGCGGAGGCGGAACGGCAGGTCCAAGAGGTCTTGAAGGAAAATCCCCGTTCGTCCGACGGGCTGGTCCTCTCAGGCCGGATGGCCCTCGCGAGAAGGAACGGGAAGGAGGCGGTACAGGCCTTCCGCACCGTGCTGCACGATCAGCCGGAGTTGGCAACCGTACATTTCTTACTT
Organism: Nitrospira sp. CG24E; assembly: GCA_002869895.2. GTDB lineage: Bacteria > Nitrospirota > Nitrospiria > Nitrospirales > Nitrospiraceae > Palsa-1315. The sequence continues at coordinate 11,247 of NEWP02000030.1, forward strand.
GGTCAGGCCTATGTCCTGACCGGAGAGAATAGTCTGGCGAAGGAAAGCTTCGAACGGGCCGTGGCGCTCTATCCAGGGCAGATCGATGCCAGACGCGCGCTTGTGGCATTGGAAAGCCAGAGCGGTCAGTATCAGAAGGCCCGTGCCAGACTAGACGATCTGTTGAAGCAGCGGCCGGATGATGTGGCAGCGATCGAGATGTTGATGAGGGTCGATCTCATCACGAAAAATTGGGCTGAGGCGGAACATACCCTCGATCGCCTCCGCTCCGCATCGAAAGATGGCCTTGTCTCCATCATGGCGGAAGGACGGCTGCGCCAGGCGCAGGGACAAATCGAGAAGGCAATCGCAGCCTATGATCGCGCGGCAACTGCAGCCCCGAACGATCCTGAGCCGTTAGTGACCCTGGTGAAACTGGACGTCGTCCAAGGCCATACAGATCGCGCAAAGGCCCGCCTCGACTCACTACTTACAACTATGCCGGGCCATCCGTTCGGCCACGGCCTACTGGGCGAGGTGCTGGCCCTCACCGGTCATCCCCAGGAAGCGGATGTCCAGTTTCGAGAGGCGACCAGCGTGAACCCAAAATGGCTCACGCCCTGGCTCGATTGGGGCGAATTATGGATCAAACAGAAACGGCCGGAGCAGGCATTGCAAGTCATCCAGGCAGGGCTCAAGGCAAACCCGGACAGCGAGGAATTACAGATGCTCCTGGCGTCTGTCTATTCCGCTCAGGGCCAGATCGATAACGCCATCACAGCCTATGACGGAGCCTTGCGACTGAATCCTCGTAACGTGATCGTAGCGAACAATCTGGCCGCCCTGCTGGTCGATCACAAAGGAGATCCCCAGAGTCTACAGAAGGCATTTACACTCAGCCGCGACTTCGAGAAGGAAGCGCCTCATCCGCTCTTTCTGGACACGCTTGGATGGGTACAGCTCAAGATGGGACAACAGGACGAAGCGCTACGTCTCATGAAGGTTGCCGTGTCTAAATTGCCAGAAGCCCCCACGCTGAATTATCATCTCGGCATGGCCTTGTATCAGTCTGGAAAGACTGCGGAGGCCAAGACCCATCTCACCAAAGCCCTGAAGAGTGCTGAGAAATTTGAAGGACGTGAGGAAGCAGCAAAGATTTTGGCTCAGATCAGGGGCTAGTAAGTGGTAAGTGGTAAGTAGTGAGTGGGATTTAGCCAGTAGCTCGTGGTCAGTGGCGAATAGAATAGGGAGGGTAGAGGTTGGAATCAGTAATTAAAAGGTTGCGACTTGCCACTTACCACTTACCACTTACCACTCCCCTTTTGCTTTTCGCCCTGCTTGCCGGATGCGGTGGTTCCAATGCATTGGGAGGCACCGCTACTGCTCCGGCTGTGGATGTGGGCTATCGGTTGGGAGCGGAAGATATCATGCTGATTTCCGTGTGGAAGGACGAGCAGCTTACGAAGGAAGTCGTCGTGCGTCCGGACGGGATGGTGTCGTTTCCCCTGGTCGGAGATGTGCAGGTGGAAGATCGCACGGTCGAGGAGATTCGTGTCGAACTCGTCAAGAGACTGAACAAATACATTCCCAATCCCAATGTGTCAGTGGCGGTCATGAAGGTGTTGAGTTACAAGATCTATGTCATCGGACGAGTCAACAAGCCGGGAGAATACCTGATCGGGCACTATACAGACGTGCTCCAGGCCTTGAGTCTAGCCGGAGGGGTGACACCCTTCGCTGCGGAAAATGACATCAAGATCATCCGGCGTGTCAAAGGCCAGCAACAGGTATTTCCCTTCAGATATAGCGATGTGCGAAAGGGACAGGATCTGGAGAAGAACATCCTGTTGCAGCGCGGCGATGTGGTGATGGTCCCGTAGTTCGGAACAGACGTGAAGCGTGTTGAGCGGGGATGAGGGTTGGAGGGGGTCGGAAGAGTGATGGAGGTATGAGGTTGGAGGTTGGAGATGGTCCGAGAAATCAGAGCCTCAGGCCTCAAGCCTCCAACTTGTTCAGCCTCCAACCTCCAACCTCCAACGCCTCCCACCTCAACCTGCTTCGCAAGCTTTTGCTTGTTGCGTTCTGCTGTGGAATGCCGCTTTCAGGAGCTTGGGCGGCTGAGTGGACAGCGTTACCGTCGATTGGAGTCACTGGCTTGTACAACGATAACCTATTTCTGACACCGTTACCGCACCATGAAACCTATGGGCTCTTAGTCACTCCGGCAGTCGAGTTCTCGGGGAAGACGGAGCGATTGAATGTGAGCAGCCAAGTCAAAGGTATCTTTGCTTCGTACTATGGAGAAAGGCAGTTCAACTTTTTCAATCTTCATCTGCCGTTCTCTATTCGCTATCAGACAGAGAAGGATATGCTGGGCTTTACCGGCGGATTCGTTCGCGACCACACCCTGGCAGGCGAACTCCTGGATACAGGCTTGGTTTTGGGTTTCACCCAGAGGAATCAATGGACGGCCAATCCCACCTGGGTCAGAAAAATCACTGAAAACCTGTCGTTTCAATCGGGGTTACAACTGTCCGACACGACCTATGAGGATGGCTTGCGACTGGGTCTGCGGAACTTTCAACTGTTCGGTGGATCAGGAGGGTTGCTCTATCATTTAACTGAGCAGGACGAGATCCGCTTATCGGGATCGTACAGTGATTATCATACGACCAATGCGCCCTTGTCGTTTCGCGCTAGCTTTCCAGGGGTCGACCTGAGTCTGACCCATGCCTTTACAGAAACTTTGACGGGAACGGTATTCGGCGGGCCAAGCTTTGTCAGTTCAAGTATCCAGACAGTCGGTGGCAGCATCAAGTCTGAGCGTCTTATCTGGCGGTTCGGCGGCAGTCTCGCCAAGAAGTTTGAATACACATCGATCCAAGTAAATGTGGCACGGAGTATTCAACCGAGCGGATTCGGCGGGCTGGTCCAAACGGACCGGGCAGGGGTGACGATTTCCCATAACCTATCTGATGCCCTGTCCGCGTCTCTCAACGGATCTGTTTTTAAGACGTCAAGTCTCACACCGTCTCAATTAGGCGCTACTTTTCCGGAGAGCCGCTTCGCCTCTGTTACACCTGCGATCGCTTGGAAGTTTGCTGAGTGGTGGAAGCTCGAGCTGTCCTATTCCTATCGGATTCGCGACGTAGACGGTTTCTCAGAACCGGTCATGTCCAATGGCACGATGTTCACGCTCTCGTATAACTATTGGTGACGGCGTTGGAGGGTTCGTATTTATAGCTGTCGTATGACTGTATGATCGGGTATTCTAAACGATCTCCATTGCGTACTCTCTCGAATTCGACAAGTTGCCCATGACTACACTACGCCCATCACGCGATTCTGAGCCGGCTCAGGGGCTTCAGGACTATCTGGCGATATTTCGCCGCCGCCGAACATTGATACTCTTGGCCGGGGGTTGTCTTTTGATCCTGAGCCTTGCTGCGGCATTCCTCTGGCCTGCAACCTACAAGTCCATGGCAACCATTCTGATTGAAGAGCAAGAGGTTCCGACCGATCTTGTGCGCTCGACGATTACCAGTTATGCCGATCAGCGAATCGAAACGATCAAACAACAGGTTATGAGCCGGACGACGCTCTGGAAGGTCGTGGAGCAATATAATCTCTACCCGGACCTGCGGGAAAAGAATCCCGTAGAAGAAGTTGTGAAACGGTTCGCCGGCGACATCGACGTCTCGGTCATCAGCGCCGATGTGGTAAACAAGCGCACCAACACCCAGATGAAGGCCACCATCGCATTCACAGTGGCATACCAGAGTACCTCGCCCGAGTTGGCTCAAAAGGTCGCGAATGAGCTCACCAGCCTCTTTTTGGGCCAGAATCTGAAGAGTCGGGAGAGGCAGGCGCAGGAAGCGACGACGTTTCTCCAACAGGAGGCGGATAGCCTTTCCCAGCATATCCAAGAAGTGGACGACAAGATTGCCGCCTTCAAGCAGAAGGCGAACCGCGCCTTGCCTGAACTGATGTCCTTGAATTTATCCCTTTTGAATCAGACCGATCGGGAACTGATGGACATCGATCAGCAGATCCGATCCCTCGAAGAACGAAAGACCTACCTTGAGGGCGAACTGGCCACGATCAAACCGCATACTCCGATCCTGTCCGTAACAGGAGAACGCATCCTGGATTCACACGAACGTTTACGCTCCCTGCGCGCGGAATATGCCGGAGCTTCAGCCAATCTGGCTCCCGAACATCCGGACATTGTGAAGATGAAGCAGGAGATCAAGGGCTTGGAGAAGGAAACAGGACAGAGTCCCGAGGTCGAGGAAGCGGTCAAACAGCTCACCAAAGCCAAGGCTGAACTGGCCACTGCCTCGAAGCGTTTGGGCAGCGATCACCCGGACGTCGTGAAATCCCGCCGGACGATTCAAGCATTGGAACTGGAAGTCAAACAGCTGGGCCCCACGGCACTCCGAAAGCCGACGCTGAGGCCTGAAAACCCCTCTTACATCAATATCCAGGCTCAGCTCAACTCCACTACTGCTTCCCTGGATTCCCTGAAGACAAGTCGCAAATCGGTCAAAGAGCGGCTCCAGGATTATACAACCCGTCTAGAACGGACTCCGGAGATCGAGCCTGACTATCTTTCCCTGACCCGCGATCGAGATACCTCCGGACAGAAGTATCAGGATATCCGGTCCCGGCTGCTGGAGGCCAAGGTGTCGGAAGGATTGGAAGTCCAGCGAAAGGGCGAGAAATTTTCCCTCATCGATCCGCCAGGCTTGCCGGGGAAGCCGGACAAGCCTAACCGGCCGGCCATAATGCTTATCGGCTTTATTCTGGCTCTCGCCGGAGGAGTCGGCGCCGGTGCCGCAGCGGAAACGCTCGATCGTTCGATCCGGTCACCGGAACAGATCGTACGACTGACTCAGTTGCCCCCTCTGGCCGTGATCCCCTTCATGCCGAACGAGCAGGATCTCTCACGGGCCGTGAGACGTCGTCTTCTTCTTAAAGGAGCTGGAGTCGGCGCGTTCATGGCGATATTCGTATTGCTGCATGTGTTTGTGATGCCGTTGGATGTATTGTGGTTTGCCGCATTGCGGCGATTCGGAATTGACTAGGAACTTGAAGAGAGGTTGAGATTGAGGTTAAGGTTGAGTGAGGAAGGGAAACTGAGAAGAGAGGATGAGTCTGAGCTGAGGATATTCATATCCTCGCTCAACCTCAACCTTAGCCTCAACCTTCCGACTCTGGAGTAATCGGAATGGACCGTTTTCGGACTGTACTGCAGTTCCATAAGAACCAACAGGCTCGTTCTGAGAGCAAGCCACAGGCACGAAAGGTTGCTGCTGCTCAAGCCTTGCCTGACCCCATCGACTATACCAGGACGCGGTCGTTGGAGATCCCACTCTCTGTGCTTCGTGAACGGCGCATCATGACTGCCTATGACCAGGGGCCGTTTGTCGATGCCTTTAAGATTTTACGGACACAGGTCATGCATCGCCTTCGAGAAAATAACTGGAATGTGGTGGGTGTCACCAGCCCAGTCCAGGGTGAAGGCAAGACCTTAACTGCGGTGAATTTGGCGGCCAGTCTTGCGATGGAAACGACCCAGACCGTTCTCCTGGTCGATGGCAACCTTGTTCACCCCAGCGTCCATGAGGCCTTTGGCCTCGACGATTGCCCAGGCCTTACAGACTATCTGCTGGATAACGAGCCGCTTGAGGATCTCTTAATCAATCCAGGAATCGAACGCCTTCTCATACTACCGGGAGGGGCGCCGGTTTCCAATTCCACCGAGCTCCTGACGTCGCCAAGAATGGTGTCGCTGGTCGAGGAGCTCAAACATCGCTACCAGTCGCGCATCGTGATTTTCGATCTTCCCCCGCTGCTCCACACGGCGGATGTGCTGGCGTTTGCCCCCTACACGGACGCGCTGCTGCTGGTCGTGGAGGAGGGGAAGACCACGGCGGAAGAGGTGCAACAAGCTCTCGCGCTGGTCACGAAATCCCATCCCCTGTTGGGAACCGTGCTGAACAAGGCCGGTCAATTGACTGCCACGCCTAAGAGCATGAGGAAACTGTTGGAACAGTGAAGGGGCAAGGTTGAGGCTCAGGCTGAGGTTGAGCAAGGAGGCTCTGAGGAGAGGTTGAGGTTCAGGCTAAGGTTGAGTAGAGAAGGCGAGCCGACAAGAAACGCTGAGGCTGAAATGAAGAAGTTTAAATCTTCGCTCAACCTCAACCTGAACCTCAACCTTCCGATCGGCTACGATCAAGGTTAAAAACGCGGGTGTAAGGGCCGTTGGAGAGGGGTATACGTTAGAGCTCTGAACTATCCATATGTACGAATCATTCTACGGTCTTCGGACCAAACCATTCGCGCTCTTGCCGGATCACGACTTCCTGTATCCCGGCTCGACGCATCGCACGGCCTACAGCCTCCTGGAGTACGGTCTTATCCACGAGGCGCCGTTTATGGTGTTCACCGGCGATCCGGGAATGGGCAAGACATCTCTCTTGCAGAAACTCATTGCAGAGCATGGCGCGAAACATTCGATCGGTTTTGTCACGAATGCGCGCTATGACGTCGAGCACCTGCTGCCCTGGATTCTCCTTTCCCTCGGATTGAGCAAGCAGAAACTTGATCCGGTCGAGGCCTATCACGTCTTCTCAGAGTTTCTGACTCATGAATCTCAACAGCACCGGCGGGTTATTCTGATCATCGATGAAGCCCAGAGTCTGGGAACCGAGCTGCTTGAAGAATTGCGGCTGCTGTCGAACTTGAACGACGGAAAATCGTTGAAGCTGCAAATCATTCTTTCCGGCCAACCAGATCTCCACGCGTTATTGCGGCGGATCGACATGACTCAGTTTGCCCAACGGATCGTCGTGGACTACCAGCTGGAAGCTCTTTCGGAAGAAGAGACCGCGCTGTGCATTCGTCACCGGTTGCAGGTCGCCGGCGGGCATCACTCCTTGTTTACGAACAAAGCCTGTGCCTTGGTGCATCGTCTGACGCGAGGCAATCCCCGTCTCATCAATCAGGTCTGCGATGTGACGTTGACCTATGGATATGCTGAACAAGCGAGGATCATTACGTCGAAGCTCGTCGCTCAAGCGGCGTTCGATCGTACGAAAGGCGGGATCCTCCCGCTGGCGACAATCGAGAACCTCAGCGTCTTGGCCAGCGCTCCTGAAGATGCCACTGAAATCGATAGCGCTCCGCCGCAGCCCAACTCACCGCAAGCGAGGCATGCGCATCCATCCCAGGATTTTGCAGGAACCGAGCCGGTCGGCGCGCCCGAACCCTTCTATGAGAAGGGAATTGCCATGAGACGGGAAGGGCGATTCAGAGAGGCCATCGAGATGCTCGAGATGGCCGATATGCTCGAGCAATCGGGGAAAAGCCCCTCCCTCGGGTTGAGAGCCCAGGCACAGATCGGACTCTGTCACAGATCGACGGGAAACTATCAGGGCGCCATTCAAGCCTTCCGTGCAGCGTTGAACGATCAGTCGGCCTCTCCACAGGAAGTGATGGATGTCCAATATTTTCTTGCGCGGACACTTGAATCGGCAGGGCAGAAATCGGAAGCAGCCCCCCTCTACCGCCTGATCGCTCAAACCAATCCACGGTATAAAGATGCCGCCTATCGGGCCAAGGAGCTTTCCTCAAAACATAAACATTCAGCCAATGGCAACGGCAACGGGAAACGCGGCGAAGAAAACAACCGCTCCTGGCTAGGCAGCGCCATCGCGCGCCTTATAGGCGCGCGGGACTAGCTGGCTGCTGTTGGTCTGGTTTGTTTGGTTTGTTTGGTTCATTTGGTTGATCTGGTTCATTTGGTTTGTTTGGTTGGTCTGGTTAGTTTCGTTCAACCTGTTTAGCCTTGTTCAACTAAATAAACCAAATAAACCAAACAAACATCTTCTACCCCATTGCTTCGAACACCTGCGCGACGCCCTTAAGAGGCTCCCATCCCAGTACTGCAAGAGAATCCTCGACATAGGCGGGGGATCTCATTCCGTTCAATACGCAGGTGACGCCCGGCGTGCTCGCTAAAACCCACAGGGCTTTGCGTGAGATGGATTCTCCGCGTCTTGCTTCTGGCAGCAGAGGATTGAGGGTCGCCGATACCGAAGCGGTTTTCACACGACTACGTTCGGTCGCTTCTCTGCGGAGCCCACGCAACAGGGTGAGCAGCTGCGGCACATAACGGTCACGCCACGCCTCCCACTGTTCAGCAGCAGCTCCGGTCAGGTGCCGTGACAAGGCCTGGATCACTTGGTTCACATGCGGGGCGATCATCTGCTGTTCGACCTGCTCCCAATGTTCCAACCCCTGGATTTGCGTCCTCACGCGCGCTAACTCAACAGCCCAGGTGAAGAAATCAGAGGGGGCCATGCCTTGAGCAGACAGTTGAACAGCCGGAGCTATGGTCTTGCGATATTCGTCTTCAAGTTCTTCGATGATCCGGCATTGCCGATCGAAATCCACCGGATCGCCATAGAGCGGAAAATCCGCCAATCGACGCACGCCGCTTTTTTTTGACGGCATGGCATTGAGCGGACGATTGACAAGCAGCGCGATTCCTTCCCGTTCCGCCAGTTCCAATACAGTCTCCCGCTGGTCCGCACCGCAATTAGAGGTCACCAGCGCACCTGCCTCATAGAGATTCATGGGACATTGCACGGCTGCGAAGTGGCGCTGCGTCATCCCCTGGGCCGCAGCGGCAGCCTGCGCTGCGTCTAACAAGCGAGAAAGCGATGTCGCTTCCGCATCGGATGGACTTGCCGTCAGGGTATTCGAGGATACTCCGTAATAACGGATCCGCCCTGCCGCCACCTGGGCTTCAAAAAATGTGAAGGCCTGTTCAATCCGGCGATAGTAGGTATTCCGCACCTGCGAGAGATCTCCACCGGCATGATGGGTTGCTTCGGACAGAAAGTATTCCGGGTTATGCAATAAACAGACGTCGAGGGTGGCCAGTCCCAACCGATCCAGCGACAGTGTGAGCTGATCGGCCAGATACTCAGGGTGGATGCAATGCCAGATACCCTCTCCATACTTGACCATGTCGGGGTAGGGCCGGCCGGATTTTTCTCGCTTCTCCGCCTGTTTCAAATTCTCACCCTGCACATATCCGATCTTCGAGACGACGATGATTTCTTCACGAGTCAGTTCACGGTTCTTGATCAACTCGCGCAAGACAGATCCAACGAGGCGCTCACTGTCGCCGTCCATATAATTCGTGGAGGTATCGATCAAATTGACGCCCTCTCGCAAGGCCTTCGTGAACGCATCCCGATGCTCGGCATCCCTTGTATCGACCCGATAGGTGCCGAACCCCAGCCGGGAGGTCGTCAAGGCGCTCTTGCCAAACCGGCTATACCCCTGTTCCATGTGGCTGTTCTTGCGTGGCTGATTCAGGATACGCGCGGCATATCCGGCGGTCCCCTCGGGAGTCGCAGACCCGGGGAGCAGCACTCCTTGCAACAGGATTTGTTGGGTCGGCTGATCCCTTGGCGGCAAGACTGACAGCGCTTCAGTGACTTCTTGCGGATTTGTCATGGGACGCCGGCAAGAAAAGTTCCGGCAGATGTAGAGTGCGGCTTTCCCGTCCACCACCCCCTTGCCGGCCAGCAGGGGATGATTGGTTTGCGTGCCGGTTCCATCGGAAAAAGCGATCACACGATGAGGCAAGAATATCTCGCGCACGGCAAGTTGCAACGCCTCCAGTCCAGGATCGCCCGCTGGTCCGACAAATGCCAACTCGACCGGGCCTTCCGCTAGCAAATCCACCACGGCAAGACTCTTGGCAAAGGCTCTCGGATACCGGGCCATCTGGCGGCCATAGGCGCGAAGCCCGCCGATCGCCGCTTCACGCAAATCGGGACGGTCATAATGAAACGAAAGTCTGGCGAGAGCTGAGATGGCCACGGCGTTTCCACTGGGCGTCGCCCCGTCAGCCCCTTCACGCGCGCGGATAATCAATGTCTCATGCGTCTTCGCGGTGGTGTAGAAGCCCCCCTGTTCCTCATCTCGAAACGAGGCGACCATCCGCTCGCCCAATTGCAGCGCGGCAGCGAGATACCGTTCTTGCCCACCGGCCTCATAGAGATCGATCAATCCTTCTGCCAGATAGGCATAGTCTTCCAATACCCCATTGAGATGGGCTCGGCCTTTCCTGGACGTACGGAGGAGCATCCCCTCGGAAGTCCGATGAACCGATAGGAGAAAGTCGGCTGCCTTCATCGCTCCATCGATAAAATGCTTGGTCCCGAATACCCGGCCTGCCTCGGCCATTGCCGAAATCATCATGCCGTTCCACGCCGTAATGATCTTGTCGTCGAGTCCGGGCGGCACTCGCTTTTGGCGGGCGCGATAGAGGAGGGGACGGACGCGGTGGATCGTCTCGTTCAGTTCATCGACGGTCAGGTTCAATTCCTTGGCGACTGCTTCCATTGGCCGCAGCCGATTGGGGATACTCCGATGTTCCCAATTCCCTTGTTCGGTAATATCGTAGCAGGCACAGAATCGGCGGGTATCTTCTTCATTCTGTAATACGGCCTGGATCTCCGCAGGGGTCCAGACAAAAAACTTTCCTTCGACCCCTTCCGAGTCCGCATCCGTCGCGGAATAAAACCCGCCTGCAGGATCGGTCATTTCCCGGAGAACATAGTCGAGCACGTCCGTTGCGACTTGGCGATAGGATGCCCGTTTTGCGACTTGATAGCCCTCCACATAGGTTCGAGCCAGGAGGGCATTGTCGTACAGCATCTTCTCGAAATGTGGAACCAGCCAACGCTCATCGGTGGAGTACCGTGCGAATCCGCCACCGATATGATCGTAGATCCCCCCAGCCGCCATGGCATCGAGCGTGCTGGTCACCATCTGGAGGGTTCGGCTCTCTCCTGTTCGCCGGTAACAACGGAGGAGCAACGACAGTCCTGCCGACGGGGGGAACTTGGGCGCGCTGCCGAATCCGCCGTGGCGCTCATCGAAATCCTCCCTGAATTGGGGAACTGCCTCATCGAGCAAGGAAGCACTGACCGAGACGGGGGAGACCGCCATGAGCTCGTGTTTCAACCGTTCAGTCAACTGAAGCGCTTGACTCGTGAGGCCTGCGGGATCCGTTGCCCAGGCTTCTGCAATCTTCTTCAGCAGGCTGGGAAACCCGGGACGGCCCCATCGATCGTCAGGAGGGAAATAGGTCCCGGCAAAAAATGGTTGTTGGTCCGGCGTGAGGAACACCGTCATGGGCCATCCGCCCTGCCCATGGTTGAGAGTCACCGTGGCCTGCATATAAATTTCATCGAGATCGGGGCGTTCTTCCCGATCGACTTTGATACAGACAAAATGCTCATTCATCAGTGTGGCGATCGCGTCGTTCTCAAACGATTCCCGCTCCATGACGTGACACCAATGACAGGCGGAATATCCGATAGACAGCAGAATGGGACGGTTCTGCGACTTCGACGCCTGCAAGGCTTCAGGCCCCCAGGGATACCAGTCGACTGGATTCGCAGCATGTTGGAGGAGATAGGGACTGGTTTCGTGAATGAGGCGGTTGGACCGCGTTGCCTCTGGCGAAGTAGACATGGCGCTACCGTAGCATCGTGGTCAGAGAAGGGTCAATGTTAGGGACTGGCTCTGCCGTCTTCGGCAGTGCCTGTCCCGGTTTTATCCGGGGTGTCCCGGTTTTGTCTGGGGACAGGGACAGGCACCGCCGGTGTGGCGGAGCCAGTCCCTAGTAGCCGCCCTTCTGGTCGTCCTTCTTCTCGTCTTTCTTATGGTTGTCTTCTTCACCAGCGAATGCAGGTGCGCTGAATGTCACTGCCACTGCGACTGCCATCATTGCCATCAACATGGTATTCATCATGCGATCCCTCCTTTGTAGATCTGAGTATTATATGATGTGTGCCCTGCAGTGGAGTGGCCAGATCGTACGCCAGCGAAAAAATGACCCACTGTCACCGGCATGCTCCAGATCTTGACCTGTCTTGTGCTAATCTAGGAAGTCTATTTGGTTGCTTTGGTTTGTTTGGTTTATTCTGTTCTTCGAACTAACCGCACCAAATAAACAAAACAAACGAAATGAACTAAACAAACCACGGAATCACCGATGAACGACAACGGCCCCTATTCCAACTACCGTCTGACCGTTCGCCTCGAACTCGCAAACAAACCTGGCATGTTCGCAAGGGTCGTCGCAGTCCTGGCTGAAGAAGGCGCGAATGTCGGAGCCGTGGATATTGTCTCTGCAACTGCTACCAGCATGGTGCGGGACCTGACCTTCGACGTCCAGAGCGAAGCCCATGGGGAAAAGGTGCTCGCGCGGATCGGGGCCTTGCCGGATGTGAAGGTCCTCTCCGCCTCCGACCGGATTTTTCTCCTGCATCTCGGCGGGAAGATTCGCGTCCAAAGCAAGTTTCCGATCTCCACAAGAAACCTGTTGTCGATGGTCTATACACCGGGAGTCGGCCGCGTGTCGCAGGCCATCGCCAAGGACAAAACCAAAGCCTATGCCTTTACCAGTAAAGGCAATACGGTTGCTGTGGTGACCGACGGATCTGCCGTGCTGGGTCTGGGCAATCTCGGCCCCGAAGCTGCGTTACCTGTGATGGAAGGCAAGGCCATGCTGTTTAAAGAATTTGCGGGAATCGACGCCTGGCCGATCTGTCTCAACACGCAGGATACGGATGAGATCGTTCGCACAGTTCAGGCGATTGCCCCCGGGTTTGGCGGTATCAATTTGGAAGATATCAGCTCGCCGCGCTGTTTCGAAATCGAGCGCCGGTTAAAAAGCGCCCTGGACATTCCAGTCATGCATGACGATCAGCACGGCACAGCCGTCGTCATTCTCGCTGCCTTGACCAATGCGCTCACTGTCGTCGGGAAACGGATGGCAGACATCCGTGTGGTGGTCAACGGTCTCGGTGCGGCCGGGACCGCCTGCTGTCGGATGCTCTTGGCCGCCGGACTCTCCCACCTTATCGGATGTGAGCCCCGGGGAATCGTCTTGCGAGGGGATGGCCAACAGCTGCGAGCCTGCCGAACGGATCTCACCGCTTGCATGACCAAAGATCTTCCCTTGGGCACCCTGCGGGATGCGCTCAAGGGGGCGGACGTCTTCATCGGGTTATCCGTCGGCCACATTCTGACTGCCGAAGATCTGGATCTGATGGCGGCTGACCGCATTGTCTTTGCCATGGCCAATCCAGATCCTGAAGTCTCTCCTGAATTGGCTGCCTCGCACTGCCGGATCTTTGCCACTGGACGCTCGGACTATCCGAATCAAATCAATAATGCGCTCGCGTTCCCTGGCATCTTTCGCGGCGCACTCGACGTCCAGGCGCGCGACATCAATGAAGCGATGAAACTGGCTGCGGCAAAGGCCGTGGCGGAGACCATCCCCCCTGCGGCGCTCAGCGAGGACTACATCATACCGAGCGTATTCGACAAGACCGTCGTGCCACGCGTGGCCAAGGCTGTGGCAGCCGCTGCGCGAGAAACAGGCGTAGCTCGTCGCCGGAGTAGGCCAGGCGACGACAGCCCGTCAGCCTAACCGTCAATTCACCGATATCCAGCCCTGTTTTCAACCCTTCTGGCATGGGACTGAGCTATGCTACAATGCCCGCCGAGCAGGAGAAGGTTAAGGTTGAGGTTAAGTGGGGAAGCGTCAAGATGATGACGCGACTGAAATCAGGAAATTCGGGTCTTCACTCAACCTTAACCTCAACCTCAACCTTCTGATTAAGAGCCATGCCCTTTTCACAACGCAAATTCATCAAGTTTCAGGACGGGATGAGGCGACGGATCGAATCGTTGCGCCAGAAAACCGAAGAGAGTTTGGAGATCGCTGTCGATACAATGATGCAGGAACGGGTCGATAGTTTCTTCCGTATTGAAGAAGGGTTGGAAGAAATCCTGAAATCACTGCTCCAGATCGAAGATGAACTGTGTGAGATTCGCGATCTCTCTGGCGCCATGCGACTGGAATCCCGTCTGGAGTTTGTCGAAGATCGCTGGGACGATTTCGACAGTGAGATTCGAGAGCGTCCCCGGCGCAAACGCAGGAAGGTCAGCCTAGCCGATATGTTGAAAGCCGCCGGTGGGGGAGGCGGCGACCTCTCACAAGGATCGAGCAATATCAATAACGCCATGGATGCCTATGCGGCGATGGGCGTGGAGTTCGGCAGCTCTCTCGCGGACGTCACCGCCGCATTTCGTCAGAAGGCCAAGCAATTGCACCCTGATTCGAATAACGGCGACCGTAGCGCCGAGCCGGAATTGCGCCGCATGCTGGAGGCCTATCAATTCCTCAAGGAATACTTGAGCCTTAGCAATGTTGAACCTCCCCGGGCGCCGGACGCCGCCTACCGTCCCACTGAATGAGACAGACGTGACATCCAAACCACCGATCCACTATGTCACCGATCGTTCTGCGCTTGAATCTCTGTGCCGCACGTTGCGACAGAGTCCACGATTGGCGCTGGATACAGAATTTGTGGGAGAAGACACCTTTGTTCCACGACTCGAACTGATCCAAGTCGCTACGGCCGACACTGCCGCCGTCATTGATTTTCCAGCCGTACAAGCCGGCGGATCGCTCGACGTGTTCTGGGAGTTGATCTGCGATGCCAAGATTGAAAAAGTTGTCCATGCCGGACGGCAGGATCTCGACCTTTTTTCCACTCATGCAGGGCAAATCCCAAAACCATTTTTCGATACCCAGATCGCTGCCGCCATGGTCGGGTATGGGGCGCAAGTCGCCTATGCGAACTTGGTCCAGCGACTCCACGGCACGAAGCTGGCGAAAGCCCATACCTTTACGAACTGGAGTGCGCGCCCCCTCTCGGATGATCAAATTGCCTATGCCTTGGAAGATGTCGAATTCCTCCTGTCAATCCATACACATTTGCACGATCGCCTGAACAGACTCGGCCGCTCGGAATGGGTCAGTGAGGAATTTGCACGACTTGAAGCAGCTGTGGGAGAAAAAAGTCGAGAGCCGCAGGAGCGCTACCAAAGAATTCGCGGCTGGGAAACCCTGAAGCCCAAAGGGGCTGCCGTGCTTCGCGAATTGGCTGCCTGGAGAGAGACCGAAGCTCGACGCCGGAATGTGCCTCGCGGGCGCGTCATGCGCGACGAGGTGCTGCTCCAACTCGCACGCCATCCGCCGAAATCGATCAATGATCTCCGTGGTCTACGCGGGGTCCATTCTTCAGAGATCGATCGGCATGGCGCACAACTTCTGGTTTGTATTGCCTCAGCATTGGCTCTTCCATCTTCGGCATGGCCGGAGGTCCCGAGCGAGCGGAAGCCGGATCCTGAGTCGACCGGTATCGTGGAACTCCTCCAGGCTGTGTTGAAAGCCCGGGCAGCAGAGGAAGGGATTGCCTCCACCATGATCGCCACCAGCGCCGATTTACAAACACTCGTAGAAAACAAACTGAATAGAGCGGCCCTCGATGTGCCCATCCTCCGCGGCTGGCGACGACAATTGGCCGGAAATCTAATGCTACAAGTGCTAGATGGAGCGGTCACCATCAGTGTCGATCGAACTTCCGGCGCCCTCCGAATGGTTCGGGACGGGTCTTAAGAATGTTCGTTCGGTTCATTTGGTTTGTTTAGTTGCTCTGGTTTGAAGCACAGAAGAAACCAAATAAACTAAACAAACCAGCTGCATTTCCTTTCCCACAACAATCCCCGGAGACTGTTCAAAAACGCCCTCGTCTCACCCCCCCCTTCACGGCTTCCCGACAGCCTGATCGGAAAGAGCCAAATTTCGCCCTGGAAAGCCACGGTTTTTCAGTAATGTTGCCGTATCATCTTCTACAGACTCCCTTCCTAGCTAGATACCCGCTAGGTACGGATCTGGCACCAACCGAACAGACTCCGGTTGGTCTATCTGGTCTCTCTCGTCTGTTGGGTTCCTCTGATCCGGCGAACGAATTAACCCTGAGAGACCAGAAAAACCAGATAGACAAGACAGACCAAGCAAGACCAACAATGATCAGCCTGCTGTCGAAACCTATCGTCGCTGTTCTCTTCCCCGGAGGGTTGATTTTCCTCGTGGCGATTGGATTTTTGCGCCCCCAGGGGTTCCCAATGTGGCTGCAGCAACCGATTGCAGCTCTGCCTTATATTGTTCTCGCATTTGGGCTCATCTTCGGTTGGTACTTTGCCAGCAGCCGTATGATTCTCTCTTTGCTCGTCCTGGCGCTTGCCGATCAAGCGCTGGCCTTGTTTCCCATTGCAGTAGCCGACCAGGCGTCCTCGAATCAGATCATTGTCGCGGCGAGCGCTTTTCTTGTCCCTCTCAATCTGTTGGCCTTTTCTATTTTCAAAGAAGATTCTCTCTCCACGATTCGTGGGGTGACACGCGTCGTACTCGTCTTGGTCCAACCCTTTCTGCTGCTCTGGCTCTGCCTTCCTGACCAGAGTGACCTGGCTTCCTCCTTCACAAGGGAGTACCTTCCCTTCCGGTACACAGATTGGACGCCGATTCCACAGCCGGCGCTGCTTGCCTTTATCACGGCGTTATCACTGCACTTCGCACGATTCGCCCTTCACCGAGACCCCCTGGAGGGAGGGGCAATCTGGGCGTTGGCCGCCGTATTCGTGGCCTACCACACAACCAGCTATGGCTGGCATCCAACACATTTTTTCATGGCTGCCGGACTCATTCTCTTCGTCACCTCGCTGCAATCGTTCTATCAACGAACCTACCGCGACGAACTGACGGGCCTTCCCGGTCGTTTGGCCTATGACGAAGCGATCGGGCAGCTTGGAAAACGATTTGCGATTGCCATCATCGGCATCGATCAGCTGACTCAATATGCCAATATTCACGGTAAAAGTGTCAGCGAACAGATTCTGAAACTGATTGCGCCAAGAGTGCAGGCCGCTTGTTCTGATGGTCAGATTTTTCGCACGACTGGAGAGGAGCTCACCCTGCTGTTTCCTGGAAAGTCGACGACAGAAACCGTGAGTGTGCTGGAGACGGTTCGGAAAACCATCGACGCCAACAGCTTGTTTCTTCGAGGAAGAGATCGAGTGTGGGAATCGAGAAGAGGGATGAAAAAAGCCGGTTCACGCGATCGGGAACTTCCGGTCACCCTCAGTATCGGCGTGGCAGAAAAACTGGGCGATAGTGCAACATTGAGTTCGGTAATTAAGTCTGCTTATCAGGCCCTCTATGAAGCCAAGGGGAACGGAGGAAATGTCGTGAAGCGCGGGGCCGGAGCACGCGTGCCCGTGCGACGATCTCACACCGAGTCAGGAAAGATTGTCGCGAGTGGGGAATATGGAACCTAGACGGTTCGTTTGGTTTCTTTGGTTCATTTGGTTTCTCTCGTGCTTCGAACCAAACAAACTAAACAAACCAAATGAACGAGACAGACCCGCTTATAAACCCTGAAGCTAGAGCAGTCCTTTCACAGACTCCGCCGGTCTTGCCAAGATCACCTTCTCGCCCTTTTCGACAATCGGACGCTGAATGAGATCAGGGTGGGCGATCAACAGATCGAGCCATTCATCATCCGAAAGATTTTTTTTCGCTAAGCCGAGGTCCTTATAGACATCTTCTTTTGTCCTGACGATATCCACCGGCGAGAGCCCGGCTTTCTTCAAAAGGTTCTTGAGTTGGGCCTTTGTGAAAGGCGTCTCATAGTAGTTGATAGCCTTAAAAGGCTTGCCGTGTTCTTTGAGCAGTTGCACAGCCTGACGGCAGGTGCTGCAGGTCGGTTTCTGATAAATCGTTACTTCAGCCATGTCAAACTCCTTTGTTCTAGGAACCTGTCCGAGTATTGCCATTCTGCTGCGGCAAAGGATCTGCCGGCATCTCCTTCGCCTCGCAACGAAAGATTACTCGGACAGGCTCCTAGCCCCGGTTATTCATGAATAGTTCAGTCGGCGGCGTGCCTGCCTTGACGCCATTTTTACCCATGTGATAGAGGAACTCATCTCATCCACTCAAGAGCGCCTCATGCCAACGCCAATTTTCGGAACCAGTTCTACGGGTCAATTCTCTTGCACCACGGACACCCAGCATACCCTACGAGACCTCCGCACCAAGCGCAAGGGCCAACCGGTCTTTGTACTAGGGCATGTCTTGGCCAGAAAAGGGCAAGAAGGAACCTTCGAGGTGTTCAACGATCGTTTAGCCATCGTCAAATTTTCGGACGGTGGTGGGATCGGGTACGATCCATTGGAGCTGCTCTTGCCCACGGATATCGACGATAAGGGAATTGCCTACTTCGAAATTCGCCCATGCACACAGTGCGAACAGCTCTTCCCCTTGACCTCTGAAGAATGTGAGGCGACAGAGGAGCCCGCCGCGTGTCCGGAATGCCGGCATGCGTAACAAGCGCTTATCGTGCTTGTTACGCTCGTTTATTTGGTTTGTCGCGTTTGTTTAGTTGATTTGGTTCGAAGCACGAAAGAAGCCAAACGAATCAGCTAACCAAACAAACCAAATAAACCAGATCAACCGCCGCCTGCTAGTCCACCAGCGGCGCGACTTCAATCGCTTTTTTGATCAGACAGTCACCGGCAAAGGTCTGCAGAGACATCGGCAACATGCTGGCGTCGATCACGTGTACCGTGACAACCTGAAATCCGTCGGCAACTTTATAGCCATGAAGCTTCATCGCATGGCAGATTTCGAGTTTTTTCCATATTAGATTATTCAGAATCGTCTCCGACGCGATGAGTTTCATGTCCGACACAGCGTCATTGACCGAGACCTTGGCTGCTATCCTTGCTTTATCTTTTGGCGTCTCGCTCACGACGGCAAAAGCAAGAGTCTCGCCGTCAGCCTGAACCGTAGAGACTATCCCCATCGCCAGCAGGGCGAACAGCATTAGGAGGAGGGACAGACGCGACGCCAACGCTTACCTCCTCTGCGAAACAAATTGTTGCTCTGGTTTCTTTGGTTTGTCTTGTTTGGTTGGTTGAGCAAGGCCAAACTGATGAACGAAATGAACCACACAAACCAGATCAACCGGACAAACCCTTCCCGCCTGTCGCACGCGGTATGTTACTGAGTATGCCAACCGATAGGAGCCATTTCAAGATCCTGCCATCCCGTTTTGTTCATTTGGTCTATTTGGTTTGTCCGGTTATTTGGTTGAACCAGACCAACCAGGTCGACGAAACAAACCAAACAAACTAAATGAACCGAATAAACCAGCTCAACCGACAGACCGGGCTAGACGCGCAGACCACGCTACATATATGCTAATAGACAGGTGAAGGATACGGATCATGCCACATGATTTCATGCCGGGGCTCGCAGGCGTCCCAGCAGCCAAATCCTCGATCAGCGACGTAGATGGAGAGCGGGGCCTGTTGGAATATCGCGGCATCCGCGTCGAAGAGCTTTGCCAGCGATCGTCTTATCTCGAAACCGCCTATCTGCTCCTCTTTGGACAGCTTCCCACTCAACCACAGCTCATACGGTGGCAGGAAGATATCGCGCATCACCGGCGCATCAAGTTCAAGATTGTCGACCTATTGAAATGTCTTCCAGAGCATGGACATCCCATGGACGCTTTGCAGGCAGCAGTCGCCGCCTTGGGCATGTTCTATCCAGGCCGCAATGTGAAGGATATTGAGAACAATTACTGGTCCACCGTCCGTCTCGTCGCCAAACTTCCGACAATTGTGGCAGCTTGGGCAAGGCTGCGGCACGGGGATGAGTACATTCCACCACGCGACGATCTCGGGTTTTCAGAGAACTTTCTCTATATGTTGACCGAAACGGAGCCGCTTCTCTTATGGGGCGACATTTTCGACGACTGTCTGATTCTCCATGCCGAACACACGATGAATGCCTCAACCTTCACAGGCATGGTCACAGCTTCAACCTTGGCAGATCCCTATACGGTCGTGGCGTCTTCGATTGGGGCCTTGAAAGGCCCGCTCCATGGAGGGGCCAACGAAGAAGTCGTGCAGATGTTGAAAGAAATCGGAGAGGCGAGGCGCGCTCGACCCTATATCGAAGACCAGGTCCGTGCAAAAAAGAAGCTGATGGGCTTCGGTCACCGGGTCTACAAAGTCAAGGATCCCCGTGCAACGATTCTACAGAGTCTATGCGAGCGGCTCTTCAAGGAATGTGGCAGTTCGCCGTTGTATGAGATCGCCTTAGAGGTCGAGTCGGTTGCAGCAGAGTTCCTGAAGGGGAAGGAGATTTATCCCAACGTCGATTTCTACTCCGGGATCGTCTACGAGAAGATGGCCATCGAGACCGATCTGTTCACCCCCCTATTTGCGATGGCCCGCGTGTCAGGGTGGCTTGCCCATTGGCTGGAACAGCTCCGGGAGAACAAACTGTTCCGCCCGGATCAGATCTATTCCGGTGAACATGGGAGGCAGTATGTGCCGATCGAGCAACGCTAAACAGACTGGTTCATTTGGTTCATTTGGTTTATTCCGTTCATCTAGTTCGTCTTGTCCAACCAAGTAGACAAGACAAACCAAACAAACCAGATAGACCAGACAGACCAAACAAACAAGACAAACCATCCGGCTCTCGCGCTTTGCGCGTGACCCCCCTTGACTCTACGGCAGCCAGAATTATCTACCCTCTCAAGCAGGCAATTCGGCGCGCGCCTGAATAAACAAAAAAGGCATTCAACATTGAGAAGGAGGTCTCACATGACACTCGTACGATGGGATCCGTTTCGTGAGCTTGAAGACATGTCGGATCGGTTGAATCGGATGTTTAACCGCCCGGCGCTGCCCAAGACGAATGGTAAGGAGACGATGGTTGTCGCTGATTGGGTGCCATCCGTCGATGTCACCGAGAGCGAGGGGGAGTACCAGATCAAGGCAGAGATACCTGACGTGAAGAAAGAGGACGTAAAGGTCACGCTCGAAGACGGCGTCCTGACGATTCAGGGTGAACGGAAGCAGGAGAAGGAAGAGAAGGGCAAGAAGTATCATCGGGTAGAGCGCTCCTATGGGAGCTTCATCCGGAGTTTTACCTTGCCCGATCTTGTGGATGAGGAAAAGGTGAAGGCGGAATTCAAGGATGGCGTGCTGAATCTTCAACTGCCCAAGTCCGAGAAGGCAAAGCCCAAAGCGATCGAAGTGAAGGTCGGCTAATCAACGAGCGCCACGTTCGATCTGAAAAGAGGCCCGCGGGAGCGGGCCTCTTCCTTTTGACCACCACACATTATTGTCAGTCATTCGAAGGCTGAAGGTCGGAAAACTCAGAATTCAGAATTCAGGACTCAGAGCAATCGCTAGCCTCGCATTTCTCCTTCGAATAACGAGATACGCTTCACGATTCACGCTTCACAGACACCTACCCTTGTGCAATCAGGTGGCCTGAGTTTATCATGACGCCCGCAACGAGTGAGAACCCATACCATGGAGTGAGCGCATGAAGAACAAGCACACTGCTAAAACTGCCGCGTCAACAAGCACCACCAGAGTCGAGAGGGACACGATGGGAGAGTTGGCCGTGCCGGCTGACGCCTACTATGGGGTTCAAACCGCCCGCGCCATTGAGAACTTCCCAATCAGTTCTTTGCGGTTCCCTCGCTCAATGATCCGGGCGATGGGACTCATCAAGCGTGCTGCCGCAACGGTCAATCAGTCGCTGGGACTCCTCGATAAAAGACCGGCTGATGCGATCAACCAAGCCGCGACCGAAGTGGTCGAGGGCCAGCTTGATGCAGAATTCCCCGTGGATATTTTTCAAACCGGCTCCGGCACCTCGACCAATATGAATACCAACGAGGTCATTTCCAATCGTGCCACCGAGCTGCTAGGCGGAGCCAGGGGCAGTAAGCTTGTGCACCCGAACGACCATGTCAATCTAGGCCAATCCAGCAACGATGTGATTCCTACAGCCATCCACATTGCCGCCGGAGAAATGATGCAGCAGCAGCTCATCCCCGCACTCACAGGTTTACAGAAAGCGCTGGCGCGCAAAGCCAGAGAGTTCGACAAGATCGTCAAGATCGGCCGCACCCATTTGCAGGATGCGACGCCGGTGCGATTGGGCCAGGAATTCGGCGGGTACGCCAGGCAGATTGAATTGGGCATTCAACGGGTCAAGCGGGCACAAGCAGCACTCAGCGAAGTCGCGCTCGGCGGCACAGCGGTCGGGACAGGGCTCAATTGTCACCCCAAGTTCTCAGCGAAGGTGCTGGTCATTATTTCGAAAGAGACCGGCTGTACATTTATCGAAGCGAAAAACCATTTTGAAGCCCAGTCTGCGCAAGACTCGTTGGTCGAAGCGAGCGGGGAGTTGAAGACGATCGCCGTGAGCCTCATGAAAATCGCGAACGACATTCGCTGGCTCGGCTCCGGCCCGCGCTGTGGGCTGGGAGAGATCAATCTACCAGAAACCCAACCGGGTTCGTCGATCATGCCCGGCAAAGTAAACCCGGTGATTGCCGAGTCCGTCACGATGGTTTGCGCTCAGGTGATCGGAAACGATGTAACTGTCACAGTGGGAGGGCAGGCGGCCAACTTCGAACTGATCGTCATGTTGCCGGTGATGGCCTATAACTTATTACAATCGATCGAACTGCTCGCCACTGTGTCGCAAAACTTCGCCGTCAAATGTATCGACGGCATCAAAGCCAATGAGGAACGCTGTAAGAGCTTGATCGAGGAAAGTCTGGCCATGTGTACCGCCCTGGCTCCGGAGATCGGATACGAGGCTGCAGCGAAACTTGCCAAGGATGCTTACAAGTCCGGCAAGACCGTTCGAGAGATGGCAAAGGACCAGAAAGTCCTCTCAGAAAAGCGCCTTACTGAACTACTCGATCCCTGGCGCATGACCGAGCCGGGCGGGCCTGTGGGAAGTGCGGGGGGATAAGCCGAGCTTTGACAGCGCAAAATTCCCTGTGCTAAAGTCCGCGGAACTGTTGGGGTTCTCGGCACTTCTCTGTTCAATTTATCTAGGAATCAACGCATGAGCACTATGAACTCGCATGTAATTCTTCTGGTTGGCGCAGGGCCGGCCGGTATGGCAGTCGCTGCCAGCCTCGCAAAGGCCGGCCATGAGATCATCATTCTGAATCGAGATATCAAATTCGGCGGTTTAGCTGAATATGGGATCTTTCCCGCAAAACTGAAGCTCCGTGGCGGGCTCAAGAAACAGTATTGGGAACTGCTCGAACGACCGAACGTCCACTATTTCGGTAATGTCTCGATCGGCAACGGCAAAGACCTCACAGTCGATGAGGTTCGAAACCTCGGCGCCAGCGCGGTCGTATTTTCTATCGGCGCCCAAGGCACCAAAGCCATCGGCGTAGAAGGGGACTCGGCCAAGGGCGTGTTCCATGCGAAGGATGTCGTGTACCACTTCAATCGGCTTCCCGGTTTCGGCGATTGCCCCTTTGAGATGGGCAAACACGTGGCCATCATCGGCGCAGGCGACGTGATGGTCGATATCGCCCATTGGCTGATTCGCTACAAGAAAATCGACCGGGTGACTGCGATCGTTCGGCGTGGTCCTGCCGAGCGAAAATATAACCCAAAAGAAATTCGCATGGTCTGTGCCAATATGGATGTGCCTGGCATCACTACAGAAGTGGGGCGCATTAAGGACCGCCTTGCAGCAGTCGGCCAGAATGCAGACGAGGTCTTGAAGGGACTGACCGACGAATTTACCAAGTGCGAGCCCAAGGTCAGCGAGACGAAAATGGGGTTCAAGTTTCTGGCTTCCCCCAAACGCATCCTGGTCGACGGCAACAATCGGGTCCGTGGGCTGGAGATGGAAGACAATAAGCTGGAGCCTAAGGGAACCGACACGGCCGCTGTTGGGCTGAAACAGTATTATGAGTTTCCCTGCGACTCCGTGGTTTTTGCCGTGGGCGACAGAGTCGATGAAACCGTCGGACTGCCGTACAAGGGGGGTATGTTCGTCACAAATCCCTCTAAGACCAGCAACGATCCGGACGATTCGCTCTTCCAAGCCTATGATGAAACGACGGGCGAGATACTCGCCGGCGTGTTTCTCGCCGGCTGGGCAAGGAAAGCAAGCGAAGGGTTAGTCGGTATTGCCAAGCGGGACGGGGATTGGTGCGCGGAAGTCGTAAGCCGGTATTTGGCAACCAGGCAGCCGGGCAACCAGTCGAAGGTCGTCCTCGACAAGTTGAAGACGATCCTCAAGAGCCGAAAGAGCCATCCGGTAGATGTTCAGAGTCTCCGAGCGCTCGAAGCGGCCGAGAAGGCTCACAAGAACGCCACCGATTGTATCGGAGAATTCAAGTACGCCAGCAACCAGGAAATGATCGGAATGATCGAGCGCGGGAAGACGTAACAGGCCGACCCTTCGTTTTACCCATCCCCCCATTTAAGTTTTTCTCTGAGCACATCATAGTAATTACTTTCCGGAAATCGGATGAGTTTGGTCCGGTGTTCCGAAGTCTGGATCACGACCCTATCGCCTTGCGTGATTGCGACTCCCACCTGTCCGTCAAGTGTCGCCATAGAGCCATCATCTTTACTAGTGAGTGTCACATCGATCTCGGCGTTGCCCGGCACGATCAACGGCCGATGGGTCAGCGTATGGGGGCAGATCGGCGTCAGGATCAATGATTGGACTGCCGGATCAATAATAGGGCCTCCGGCCGAAAGGGAATAGGCGGTCGATCCCGTCGGACTGCTGACGATCAACCCGTCGCCACGCAAGTTCGTCACGAACCGTCCTCCAATGGCAATCTTCAGTTGGATCATGCGGGCGACGGTGCCCTTGCTGATCACCACATCGTTTAATACCTCCCCTTGCGCAACCGTTTCTCCATTTCGGTGAATCTCGGTCCGCAACATGAGCCGCTCATCAAGGACAAAGTCATTGGCGAACACACGTTCGAGCGAGGGGTAGAGGTGCTCCAGCCGGACCTCGGTCAAAAATCCCAGTCCCCCCATGTTGACTCCGAGAATGGGAATGCCCCGCTCCCCGGCCAGTCGCGCGGCATTGAGCATGGTTCCATCGCCGCCCAGAACCAGCAGCACGTCTGCTTTATTTGCCAATGGACTTTTCTGCTCCCCCGACTCGTCACCGAGAAGAATCGCCGAGGTTCTATCCAAGATCACGTCGATATTTCTGGCCCTGAGCCAAATCACCACGTCGTGCAACGTGCCCTTGGCCTCAGGAAATTTGGGCTTTGTCAGAATTCCGATACTTTTATTTTTCATTGGCAAAACTCTGCAGTAGTGCTATTCAACAACCGGTGGGCAGTTTCGGGATTGTATCGGGCAGATTCTTTTGAAGTCAACGAACCCGATACGAGGAACTCCTTCCGTTGAATTGTCGCGTAGCCTTGACACATACAAATCCTTCTAGTTAGAATTAGGCCAGGTTTTTGATAGGGTTGTGCCAAATGGAACCGGTTATAGGCTCCACCTAAAAGGAGGCAGGATGTTCGAGCGATTTACGGATAAGGGTCGGAAGATCATCATCCTAGCGCGGGAAGAGGCAGAGCGTCATCAAAACGACTACCTCGGCACCGAACATCTTGTCTTGGCTATCCTCCGTGAATCAGACGGAATTGCCTTGATGATCTTAAAAAAGATGGGTCTCTCGACCGAACAAATCCGTTTGGAAATTGAGCGGAATTTGCCCGGCGGAGGGACGACTATGACCTTCGGGGAGATTCCCTTCAGCCCCCGGGTTAAAAAAGTTATCGAATACGGGGTCGAAGAAGCCCGCCTCCTTGGACATAATCACATCGGAAGCGAACACCTCTTATTGGGGCTCCTCCGAGAAGAGGAGGGGATCGGCGGGAAAATCCTGCGCAGTCTAGGTGCTAACCTCCTGACCGCCAGGCAATTGACCGTGACATTTCTCCGGAAATCCGCCCCTCGTGAGCGAGATCGGAAGAGTAACACTCCGGCACTCGATGAGTTCGGTCGTGATTTGACGCAACTTGCCCAAGCGGGACAGTTGGATCCCGTCATTGGCCGAGCTGATGAAATCGAGCGAGTGCTGCAGATTCTGAGTCGCCGCTCCAAAAACAACCCCGTGCTGATCGGAGAAGCCGG
The DNA here is from genome assembly GCA_002869895.2 of Nitrospira sp. CG24E. Classification (GTDB taxonomy): domain Bacteria; phylum Nitrospirota; class Nitrospiria; order Nitrospirales; family Nitrospiraceae; genus Palsa-1315. The sequence continues at coordinate 37,206 of NEWP02000030.1, forward strand.
AGTTGGGAAAACTGCCATTGTGGAAGGCCTTGCCCAACGAATCGTTCAATCGGAAGTGCCGGATAATCTTCTCTCTCGGCGCGTCATTGCACTCGACCTCGGCTCTCTCGTTGCCGGGACAAAATATCGCGGACAATTCGAGGAACGGCTGAAGGTCGTGATGAAAGAAATCACCCAAGCCGGGAACATCATCATCTTCATCGATGAACTCCACACCTTAGTAGGAGCAGGGGCGGCAGAAGGCTCGATTGACGCTTCGAACATGCTCAAACCTGCACTGTCTCGAGGAGAGATCCAATGTATCGGCGCCACGACTCTCGATGAATACCGAAAGCATATTGAAAAAGACGGCGCCTTGAAACGACGATTCCAACCGATCCATGTCCAGCCGCCAAGCAACGATGAAACAGTTCTGATTATTCAAGGACTTCGCGATCGGTACGAAGAACATCATGGTGTCGAGATTTCAGAAGAGGCCATCCACGAGGCAGTCAAGCTGTCCGATCGCTACATTAGCGATCGTTTCCTCCCGGACAAGGCTATCGATTTAATCGATGAGACTGGGTCACGAGCCAAATTGCAGACCTATGCCCTTCCATCGGACCTGAAGGCCATGGAACAGGAGCTAAAAAAGGTCTCGCGCGAGAAAGAACTGGCCATCTCAATGCAAAACTTCGAGGAAGCAGTTCGTCATCGAGAAGAAGAAGAACGGCTGCGGAAACTTCTTGATGAATCCAAGCGCGAGTGGAAAAAGAACCAAGAGAAAAACAAGCCGACGATCGGGAAAGAAGACGTAGCCTATGTCGTCTCCAAGATGACCGGCATTCCGCTCTTCAAGCTCGAAGAAGAAGAATCGAACAAACTCCTTCGTATGGAGGAGTTCCTTCATAAACGTGTGGTCGGCCAGAATGAAGCCATCTCCGCGGTAGCCCGGGCTATTCGGCGGTCGCGTGCCGGGCTGAAGGAAGCACGAAAGCCCATCGGCTCGTTTATCTTCTTAGGACCTACCGGGGTCGGGAAAACCGAGTTGGCGCGAACCTTGGCCGAGTTCCTCTTCAATAGCGAGGACTCCCTGATCCGCATCGACATGTCGGAATATCAGGAGAAATTTACCAGTTCGAGGCTGTTTGGAGCGCCACCTGGGTACGTGGGATATGAAGAGGGTGGCCAATTGACTGAACGAGTTCGGCGTCGGCCCTACTCAGTTGTCCTATTCGACGAGATCGAAAAGGCCCATCCTGATGTGTTCAATATCCTGTTGCAGGTATTAGACGACGGTGTATTGACCGACAGCCTCGGACGCAAAGTCGATTTCAAGAATTGCGTCATCATTATGACCTCCAACATCGGGACCAAGATGATTCAAAAGGGTGTCTCGCTTGGATTCCAGAGCACGGAAGGCGATCAGGAGCGTCATAAAAAAGAAGAGGTATTGGGAGAATTGCGTCGCTCATTCAGTCCGGAATTCTTGAACCGGATTGACGAAGTCGTAGTCTTTCATCAATTGGATAAAACGCATCTCTATAATATCCTCGATATCCTCTTGGGTGAACTCAATCTTCGTCTCCTCGATAAGGGGGTGGAGCTTGAAGTTGAAGACGACGTGAAACAGTGGTTGCTTAAAGAAGGGTACGATCCGCTCTACGGAGCCAGGCCAATGCGCCGGACGATTCAGCGCGCGATCGGCGATCCACTCTCCGAAGAGATGATTAGGGGACGATTTAAGGAATGCCGAAAGATCCGCGTCGTGCTGCGCGACGGCGCTCCGGCATTCATTGAGCAAGAGGCTATGGCCGGCGTGTAATACCCAGCCCTATACCTCTGCAGGCATCGGCTTAAGACAACACGGCCCTTGTGGCGCTAGCGGCCACAAGGGCCGTGTTGTTTAGCCCTCTACAACTAAGGTATGGTTTGTCCCTCTACCACCTGGCCAGCAACGACTACAAGATGATGACTACTGAACTGTCCACCTCAACCTGGCTACCTGGCCCCATCCTTGGTATCGAAACGTCATGCGATGAAACAGCTGCATCGGTGCTGGCTGTAGATGGCGCCGTTCTTTCGAATATTATTGCGTCACAACACGCTGTTCATCGGCGCTTTGGCGGTGTCGTCCCTGAACTGGCCTCCCGCGCCCATATTGAATCGATTGAAGGTGTCTCAGCTGAAGCAGTGAAGCAAGCGCGACTCTCATGGACGGATCTCACCGGAATTGCCGTTACCCAGGGACCAGGTCTCGCCGGCGCTCTTCTCGTAGGGGTCAATTATGCGAAGGCACTGGCCTATGCTCTGAATATTCCGGTGGTTGGCGTGAGTCATCTGGAAGGACATATCGCTTCCGCCTGGATACAGGACTCAACATTTCCGATACCTTGTGTCGTTCTGGTTGTCTCTGGTGGTCATACCCATCTCTATTATAAAGAACGCATAGGTCACTGCCGACTTCTTGGTGCTACCAGAGACGACGCGGCAGGTGAAGCCTTTGACAAGGGGGCACAGCTGCTCTCGTTAGAATACCCAGGGGGACCGGCCATCGATCGCCTAGCTCGGCGAGGAAACCCTGAAGCCATTGCATTTCCACGTTCCTATCTGAAGAAGGGGAGTCTCGATTTCAGCTTCAGCGGGTTAAAGACCGCCTTACTCTACAGACTTCAAGCAATGGATGAACTCGCTCGCGCGGCCCAAGCCGCGGACCTCGCAGCAGGTTATCAAGAGGCCATCGTGACCGTGTTGGTTGAAAAAGCTTTTGCCGCAGTCAGGTCATCCGGCGCTCAGGCGCTAGCTGTCGTCGGAGGGGTATCCGCCAATTCCCGATTACGCACACTACTTCGGCAACGAGCCGCCTCGGAAAATCTACGCCTAAGTCTTCCTCCATTGGCTTACTGCACGGATAATGCTGCGATGGTCGCGGCAGCAGGGAAGCAGGCGTTACGTGCCGGACTCTGTGCCGCTCTAGACATCGATGCCCAAGCCTCGCTGGCTTGATCCTTTGCAGTGCGATTGAATCAACGACGATAAGGAAAGACTCCCATTCCAGACATCCACGGACAGATTCTTGGTCTACGTGCCGGCCAACTCTCTATGCTTGAGCGGCTGTATCGTCGACGTGTGCCCGTGGATCAAGTCCTCTCTCTTGAAGCGGCGAAGACCCTCGCGCAGTTTACGCATGAGATTCGCCGCCCGATCGGGCTAGTCCTCAATCGACGGGGGGCTGTACAAGACGTGCTGGTCGGTGCTGATGCCCAGCCCTCACCAACGACGCTGGCTTCGTTTCGTGCAAGCCCTCGATCGTTGAGAGGTCTTAGGCTGATCCGTTCCCAGCTCAAGGAGCAGGTCACCAGTCAAGAAGACCTTACAATGCTGGGCCTGCTCAGGCTCGATATGATCGGTACGTTGGCGGTTACACCAAAAGGGGAGCCGGGGTTGCTCTCTCTGGCCCATCTGAATCCACCCAGTCCCAAAGGAGAACTGTATACCCTGCTGAAGCCGGCACTCGTGCACCAGTGTCCCGTGAGTTTCGAGACATTCATTCGTGAATTGGAGGCGGACCTACAACGCCAGAGCGGATCGCATCAGATGTCTCAGAGTCAGAGCGCGATCCTCGTGAGCGCATCGCCCAAGAGTAAGCGCGAACAGGAAGAACGTCTCGCTGAGTTGGCTGAACTGGCATCCTCCGCAGATCTCATAGTCATCGATCGCCTCATTCAACGTACGCAAAGCGGTCATGCTCGGTTTCAACTGGGGAGCGGCAAGCTCAGAGACGTGCTCGTGCAGGCGATGCAAAAGGGCGCTGACCTGCTTATCTTCGATCAAGATTTGGCTCCGGCGCAGGTGCGTGCCATTGCTGAAATCACCGATCTCACGGTCATCGACCGGACCCAGCTGATTCTTGACATCTTTGCGCAGCGGGCCCATAGCCGGGAAGGCAAGGTACAGGTCGAGCTGGCCCAACTTCGTTATCTCCTCCCCCGGCTCTCAGGCCAGGGAACGAGCCTCTCTAGATTAGGCGGCGGTATCGGGAGCAGAGGCCCAGGAGAAACGAAACTCGAAACAGACCGCCGTCGCATCAGGGAGCGTATCGACCATTTGGAGCGAGAAATCGAGGGCTTTGCCCGCCATCAGGACCAGCGGCGATCGCGCCGCATTCGACAGGAGTTCCCGGTCCTATCCATCGTAGGCTACACGAACGCCGGTAAATCGACCTTGCTCAACGCCTTAACGAACAGTCAAGTGAGCACAGCTCCACGTGTCTTTGAGACGCTTGACACCACCAGCCGCAGGCTGCATTTCCCGCAGGGCCGTGAAGCGATCATCACCGATACGGTCGGGTTTATTCGCGACCTACCCAAAGATCTCCTTGCCGCCTTCAGAACGACATTGGATGAACTGCGCGATGCCGATCTGCTTCTCCATGTGGTCGATGCTGGGGCTACAGATCTGGATGCTCACATCGCATCGGTCGACACCGTGCTGCAGAGCCTCTCTCTCGATCAGCTTCCACGGGTCTTGGTATTCAACAAGTGCGATCAGCTTCCGGCAGAGCAAGCGGAAGCTCTGTGTCGTCGGTACGGTGCAATCGGGATTTCATCACTCCGCCAAGAGACCTTACCCCGACTCATCAACCATCTTGACGAACGGTTAGCAGCACTCGTCCCATTGGACAGCTCTTCTCAGAAATCGGCGGCCAACACATCTACTCTTGCATCTCGCCCTTAACCGGTTGCACAATCAGCATGAACCGGCGCCGATCATGACGACAAAATCCCTACGACCAACACACCCTCGTGATCGCTTCCCAGAGATTGCCAAGGCACTCGGGCGCGCGATGCCGCAGCCAAAGATGGAACTTGACCATCGTTCCCCTTGGGAACTACTCGTGGCAACAATCCTCTCCGCCCAATGTACCGACCAACGTGTCAACAAGGTCACACCATTTCTTTTTCAACGTTACCGCCAGCCGGCAGATATGGCCGCGGCCGATCTTCTCCACGTCGAACAGCTCATTCGTTCCACCGGTTTCTATAAGAATAAAGCAAAACACCTCGTCGCCTGCGGCAGAGCTGTGACTGAGCGCTTCGGCGAGCAGGTCCCACATACGATGGAGGAGCTGATTACCTTGCCGGGCGTCGGCAGAAAAACCGCAAATGTCATGCTTGGGAACGCCTTCGGCCAGCCCAGCATTGTCGTCGATACCCATGTGAAACGCGTGGCAAAGCGACTCGGCCTGACGAGGACCGATAATCCGGAGCGTGTCGAACAAGACCTTCAGCAACTCATGCCGGAATCTCAATGGACGGCCTTTTCACAGCGCTTGTTGTTACATGGCCGCTATGTCTGTCTTGCCAGAAAGCCCCAATGCCGGACCTGTGCAATCTACCAGCAGTGCCCATGGAAACAGAAAGGCCCCCAATGATTCGCAGCATGACCGGATTTGGGCGTCGACAGGCCTCCTGGCAGGATGGGTCCGCCACGGTAGAAATGCGATCCGTCAACCACCGCTTTCTAGAGATTGCCTGCCGTCTTCCCCGGCCATTGAGCCACCTAGAAGACTCCTTCAAGAAAGCTATCCAGCAACGTTGTGTCAGGGGACGCATCGACATCACTGTGACCGTCCAAGCGGGCAAAGGCCGCGCCGGAAGCGTCAACCTTGACCAGGCCCTCGCGAAGCAGTACTATCTGGCTCTTCGTACCCTCAAGAAATCCCTGAAACTGAGCGGGTCCATCGACCTTGCTCTCATGGCCGGACTTCGCGACGTCGTATCGGTATCGGAGCAACCTGCAGAAGATCCAAAACTGGCTAAAATAGTTCAGCAATTGACGACCCAGGCCCTCACAGATCTTGCTGCCATGCGAGCAGATGAAGGAAAAGTCCTGACAGAGGACATGAGAACGAGGATTCAGACCATCCGAGGGCACAAGGTTTTTGTCGCCGGACGGAGCCCCCTGTTGGCTCAAGAGGGATATAACAGGATGAAAGCCCGAGTAGAAAAGCTCCTGGAGTCGGAAATACCCGACCCTGCACGGCTCTATCAAGAGTTAGCCGTATATGCAGATCGTGCTGATATTACGGAAGAAATAGTCAGATTGGATTCCCATATGATACAGTTTGAGCAGACTCTCAACAGCACAGAATCCGTGGGGAAAACACTCGACTTCCTGCTCCAGGAAATTGGGCGGGAAGTCAACACGATCGGCTCAAAAGCCAATGATGCGGAAATCGCCGGTCATGTGGTTCAGATGAAGGCCGAATTGGAACGTATTCGCGAACAGGTCCAAAACGTCGAATGAGCTCAAGCAGCACCACAAGCTCTGCGGCGCCGGCGGCAGGCCAACCCCGCCCCTCGACGGATCGGCGGGGGATCTTATTTATTATTTCCGCGCCTTCTGGCACAGGGAAAACCACACTCTGCAAACAACTTTCGGCAAACCTTCCAGGGTTATGGCATTCAATTTCTTATACCACGCGGAAGCCGCGTCCTGGCGAAATGCATGGCCGAGAATATTATTTCATTGAAGAAGAGCCCTTCCGGGAGATGATTGTACGAAATGAATTCGTCGAGTGGGCTCAGGTCTACGGACATCTCTACGGCACTCCGTGGAAATCGCTGACCGAGAAAATCGATCAGGGTATCGATGTATTGCTCGAGATCGATGTCCAAGGGGCCATGCAAGTCAAGAAACAGTTCGAGGATTCGGTCCCGATCTTTATTCTCCCCCCGTCGATGACCGTGCTCCGGTCGCGCCTGCAAACCAGAGCCTCCGACTCACCGGAAGAGATACACCGAAGGCTACACCAAGTGAGAGAAGAGGTATGGAGCTACCGAGAATATGCCTACGTCGTCAGAAACCATGAGCTTGGACAGTCCCTGCGCGATCTCGAAAGCATCTTCCGGTCTGAACGGTTGAAGACGCAACGACTCAACATCAAGTGGCTCGAGAATAATTTCATTTTTGACGACGAACAGCAAACCGGAGATCGCAAAGATCTTCCCAACCGATGAAGGAGTACCGGACCCATGATCGACATGTTACGACTTTTGCCGCAATACACCACAGACGAATTTGACTCGCGTCACAGGCTCGCAATCGTTGCGGCCCAGCGGACGAAGCACATCTTGCAAGGATCACGGCATGCCCCTTCGCGTTTCACCAAAGAAACGACCATCGCCCTCGATGAGGTCCTCCGGACACAAATCAAATATCTCGTCGGTCAGGAAGCCCGGGACGCCATGAAGGAGTCGAAACGCAGCAGAGAAGGGGAGATGGAGCGAGTTGCCTCTATGAGCGGGGATGACGTGAAAGAGATCAAGAAAGAATTGAGCGTCTACGTCGACGACAGCCCGGCGCCAGCGGTGGCTGAGACCGAGGAGTAATTTGGTGGAAATTTCCGGCTCCATAGGGCCGACGTTGACTGGGAAGCGGATTGTGCTGGGCGTGACCGGCAGCATCGCTACCTATAAGGCCGTCGTATTGCTCAGGACGTTGCTCTCTGAAGGAGCAACCGTGCATGTCGTGATGACGCAATCGGCTATGAAATTCGTCACTCCTCTGACGTTTGAAGTCCTTTCCGGCCATCCCGTTTCAACGGATTTGTTCGAGGCGCATCAGGAGATGACGCACTTGTCCTTGCCAGAACAGGCAGATGCCATCGTCATTGCTCCGGCCACAGCCAATTGCCTCGCAAAATCGGCATTGGGGCTGGGCGACGATTTGCTTTCGACCATGCTGCTTACGGCACGGTGCCCGCTGATTCTAGCCCCGGCGATGGATGGAGGGATGTGGACCCATCCGACCGTCAGAGAACATGTTGCAACATTGCGAGCCAGGGGAACAATCGTGCTGGACACTGAAGAAGGCCCTCTCGCTTCCGGTCGGATAGGCCAAGGACGCTTGGCAGGGGAGGCCGCCATTTTAGAGGCGATTCAGACGGCACTGGCTCCACAGCGCGACTGGCAAGGGCATCGTATTCTGGTTTCGGCGGGCCCGACGCAGGAACCGATCGATCCGGTGCGCTTCATATCGAACCGCTCCTCCGGCAAAATGGGCTATGCTATTGCCGAAGCCGCCCAGGCAAGAGGAGCCCAGGTTGTTCTCGTCTCCGGTCCCACAGCGCTCCCAACTCCCAGTGGCGTCGAAATGATTCCGGTGGCCACGGCTGAAGAGATGATGAAGGCCCTATCGACTCGCCTTACATGGTCCACAGTGGTGATCATGGCAGCCGCTGTGGCGGATTTCCGCCCCACACATCCAGTCTCAAAAAAGATAAAAAAACAGGACCGAACCGGCCACAGGCTCGATCTCGAACGCACGACCGACATCCTGGCCTCTCTATCGGCCCAACGAACCACACAACTCATAGTCGGCTTCGCTGCTGAGACGAACGATATGATCGCCCATGCTAGAAACAAGCTGGCTGCGAAAGGCCTTGACCTCATCGTCGCGAACGATGTCACGATAGAGGGCGCAGGATTTGGCAGCGATCAGAACGCCGCCACCTTGATCGATCGCCAGGGGGGCATCACAGAGCTTCCGCTGATGCCAAAACGAACACTTGCCGATGCAATCCTGAGCCATGCACAAGGACTGCTCCGCAGCAGCAGACGATCAATCCAGAGTGCGAACCCTCTTGCGGGAGGACGTTAACGGCCATGGCGCAAAATCAGCTCGCTCCCGGAAACGCTCTGGAACTCGATCGGCTGGCTACCCAATTAGCCAAAGATCCACATTCCAAAGCATTCATGCCATTAGCCGAAGAGTATGGAAAATCAGGCATGTGGCAGGAAGCTGCGGCAGTCCTCGAAGACGGCCTCAAGTTATACCCCGGTTTCATTACGGCTATGGTAGCACTGGGACGGGCTTACGACCAACTTGGTCAGGTGATAAAGGCCAAGGCGATTCTAGAAGAATCCGTGAAGTTGAGCCCGGAAAACCTTCGCGCGCACCGGACATTGATCAAGATCTACCAGAACCAGGGACTCAACGAATCGGCACTGCAATCCTGCGCTGTCATACTGGCCGCCAATCCACGAGATGAGGAAGCCCGTTCAATCCAATCTGCTCTAGGTGGACCTCTGAAACAACAGAAGGAACCGGCAAGGCAAACGTCGCCGGCTCCAGCCACGCCGACTCTTTCTGCCCAGCAGGCGACTACGCCGTCTGCCCCTGTTGAATTCACAGCTCCCACAACAGAAGCAAGTATAGGACATGATCTATCGGTCGCAACACCGCCTGTGCCAGAGGTCGACTCCGGCAACCCACCTATTGAAGCAGCAGAATCGATGCTGTCAGGCCCCGGCACAGACAATCGAACAGAGGAAGCTCCTACGGTTCCTGAGATAAACCTCCCAGCTGTCGACAGGGTAGACACACCTCCCTCTTCCCCACATGCTGATGTCGTAGCCCAATTGGAAGCCTGGCTGTGCGCCATCGAATCACGCCGTCTCGATCGTGATGCAACAAACGAGTCGCAGCCTAAAGTATCCTGACAACTCTTCGTACGTTTGACCGGTCTGAGACGGACTGCTACAATGCGGCCCTGCTGGACCCTGTTCTGAGAAACTGTCCGCATAGTTCCAGCCTGTGAACAGATTGACATGCTACGAATATTGGTCGTACACGGTCCGAATCTCAATCTCCTCGGGACCAGGGAGCAATCGATTTACGGCACATTGTCTCTGGACGCTCTTGACTCCTCCATCACGAAGTTGGCAAAGGAGTTAGGTGTGCAGGTGAATCTGTGCCAGTCGAATAACGAGGGTGAACTGGTTACCTGGATTCAAGAAGCTCAGACGAGATACGACGGAATTATCATTAACCCCGCTGCCTATACCCACACCAGCGTCGCAATCCGGGATGCTATTGCCGCGGTCGGCCTACCGACAGTCGAGGTGCATCTCTCCAATATTCATCAGCGAGAAGAATTTCGGCATCGATCCTATATTGCAGGAGTCGCTCTCGGGCAGATCGCCGGCTTAGGCCCGACCGGCTATCTGCTCGCACTTCGTGGTCTACACGACCATCTCACGGCATCTGGACGGCAGAAGAAAATGTCCACACCGGCGCCTGCACGGCGGAGGGCTAAAGAAATGCAACCATCGCGGAGCCGGTCGAATGACCGCAAACAGTCCGAAGGGAGTACCGAGTGATTTCCACAACCGATTTTCGCGGTGGCGTACGGCTCATGGTCGATAACCAACCCTTTTATATCGTTGAGTTTCAGCACGTGAAACCGGGCAAGGGTGGGGCCTTTGTGCGCACCAAGTTGAAAAGCTATCTTTCCGGGAATGTCCTCGATCGGACCTTCCGGTCTGGAGAACGATTCGAAGAGCCGAATCTCGAAGAACGGACCATGCAATTCCTCTATGCGACGGACGACGCCTATACCTTTATGGACACAGAAACCTTCGAGCAGCTGACATTCGAAAAAGGAAAGCTCGGCCAAAATGCAGATCTCTTGAAAGAAGACATGACGGTGAAGATTTTGGTCTATGAGCATCGTCCGATCGACGTCGAGCTGCCCAACTTTATCGAGCTAAAAGTCAGCGATACAGAGCCTGGTTTCCGCGGTGACACAGCCACAGGCGGAACCAAGCTTGCAACCCTTGAAACCGGCGCCACGATCAAGGTCCCGCTCTATTTAGAAACTGGAACCGTCATTAGGATCGATACCCGTACCAGAGAGTATGTGGAGCGCGTTCGGTGAGCATGCGAAAGTCGAATAAATCGAAGAAAGGTGGAGCCCCGATTATCCCATCTCAGGCCGCTCTTGCAGCTCAGAGTGGGAAGGGCGCACGTCCATTGTCAGGGAAACAGAGCAGACATATCCAAGAACTGATCGATCTGCTCAAGAAAAACAACCTGACAGAGCTGGAATTGGAATGCGAAGGCTTAAGAGTCCGTGTGCGGAACGAAATCGGAGTCAAAATGGTTACGGCCAGCGTCACTGACCAGACCATGCCTGGTCCAGCAGCCACAACCTCCCAGACGCCTACCACGACCAGTACAAAGAGCGAAGCGGCGCCAGGCATGATCACCATCGTGTCCCCGATCGTTGGAACCTTCTATCGGTCACCCTCGCCCGATGCCGAGCCCTACGTTGACGAAGGCGATTATGTGAAAAAGGGGCAGGTTCTGTGCATCGTCGAAGCGATGAAGTTGATGAATGAAATCGAATCGGAGGTCAGTGGGCGAGTCATGAAAATTCTGGCAGAAAGCACCAAACCGGTGGAATACGGCCAGGCGCTTTTCCTCGTGGATTCGACAGCCACACCCTAGCTTCTTCCCGCAGCCCACACCGGAGTACCTGCGTGTTCAAGAAAGTATTGATAGCCAATCGTGGTGAGATCGCGCTTCGAGTCATTCGCGCCTGTAAAGAGCTTGGCATTAAGACTGTCGCGATTTTTTCCGAAGCCGATTCCGCTAGCCTCCATGTTCGCGCCGCCGACGAAAAAGTCTGCGTCGGGCCTCCTGATGCCGCTCTCAGCTATCGAAATATCCCAAATGTTCTGAGCGCTGCCGAAATCACTGGAGCGGACGCCATCCATCCCGGCTATGGATTCCTCTCTGAAAATTCTCATTTTTCCGAAGTGTGCGAGTCCATCGGCATTAAGTTCATCGGTCCTACGTCCGAACACATCGCTCTCCTGGGCGACAAATCGAAAGCGCGAGAAATCGTTGCCAACCGAGGCTTACCGGTCACACCGGGCAGTCCCGGTGAATTGAAGAGCGAGCAGGGAGCCCTCGAAGCTGCTACCAAGATTGGGTACCCTGTCATTATCAAAGCCTCTGCAGGTGGGGGAGGGCGCGGCATGCGCGTCGTCAATAAATCCGAGGACCTTGGACGCGCATTTCAAGCTGCGCAGGCGGAAGCAAAAAGCACGTTTGGGAACGATGCCGTCTACCTCGAACGATATTTCCTCGAACCCCGCCACATCGAAATACAAATCGCCGCCGACCATCGTGGGCATGTGGTGCATTTCGGTGAGCGCGACTGTTCGATCCAACGACGACATCAAAAACTGCTTGAAGAAACTCCCTCGCCGGCCATCGACGAGAAGCTCCGTCGGGAGATTTGCCGCGTTGCAGTCGAAGCCGTCAAAGCCGTCCATTACCGGAATGTCGGCACCGTCGAGTTTCTGCTCGACAAGGACCGCAACTTCTTTTTCATGGAAGTCAACACCCGCATCCAAGTGGAGCATGCGATCACCGAAATGGTGACCGGCATCGATCTCATCAAAGAGCAGATCCGGCTCGCCGACGGGCAATCCCTTTCGTTTAAACAGCAAGACATCAAGCTCAACGGGCACAGCCTCGAATGCCGCATCAATGCCGAAGACCCTGAAAAGTTTACGCCTTGTCCTGGGATGATCACCAAGTTCAGCCTACCGGGAGGGTTTGGCGTGCGCGTTGACTCAGCGCTGGAAGCGAACATGATGGTCGTCCCGTTCTACGACTCCCTGATTGCCAAAGTGATCACCCATGGGCGAGACCGGCAAGAATCCATCGCCCGCATGCGCCGCGCCCTCGACGAATTTGTGATCGAAGGCATCAAGACGACTATTCCGCTGCACAAACGTATCCTCAACGATCCTGACTTCCAAAAGGGGCACGTCTCGACCACTTTCCTTGAACGGTTCTTGGCCAGTTAACGCTCCGAGGCGGTCAAGCCGAACGGAGGGGAATCAATTTCGCCGAATTACATTTGTCGGATGCGAATGAGGGGATCTACTGGCTGGTGTCCTGATGCGGAATCGAAGCTACTTCTTTTGTTTGGCTGATTCTTGAGCTGATGTCTTCTCAGCTCCCTTCTCCGTAATCTTTTTGAATGCATTCCCGATCGCAGAGCCCATCTTAGGAATCTCTTTCTCGACATTGTTCGCGGCACTCTTCAACCCTCGGCCCAGGTCGTCCACGGTGATTCCTTTGTTTCCCCTTGTGTCGCGATTGGCTTCTGCGGTCGATGAGGCGGCGACTGCTGTCTGGCTCAGGCCGAATAGCAAGAGTGCCGTAACGTTCAGGACCATCTTGTGCATATGACGCCTCGTTGTCTCCCACACGATCAGGTGAGCAGAATTGTTCTTCCAGTCACAATCGCCTTTCCAAAAGATGGAGGGCGCATTATCTGGTATCGTTCATCTCTTTACGGACTAGCTCCTCAGCTTTCAGCCAATCTTCTACGTCGTGTTCCGCCTGTCGCCCCCGTTGTTCGTAGAGCTCATAGGCTTTTTTCGCAATTCGCTCCCTTACCTCGTCCGAATACTTCTGCATCGACTCAGGTTCATGCGCCACACGCTGGGCGTCAGGATTGCTGGTCTTCATAGGCATTCCTCCTTGGACGACTGCGTTGTTTATCGTAAGAAGAACCAGCCAGCCTGTCAACTGAAGGAGACATCTCTGTCGGTCTTGCATCCTCAGTCGCTGCTCTCCTACAATGTCAGATCTTGCGGGGCCCCTATGCCTTTCACGACTTGTCCCATCCGTCGTTTCCCTTTGCTGAGTTCCGTAACATCCTGTGCCGAGCAGGTCCGCACGCAGTCGCTCGCCTCCTTGCCAATCTTCTGGGTTTTGATCCTGTTGCTGGCGCTGAGTACTGAGCCGGTGTATGCGGAATGGGAGTTAGCAAGCGGCGACGACTCAGCGAAGCTCACGGTCTACGTCGATCGTGACACCATTCAGCGCAAGGGAAATCTGGCGAAGATGTGGCAATTATACGACTACAAGACCGTGCAAACCGTGGCGGGCGACTCACTCCTGTCTATCCAGCGGCATAATGAATACGACTGTGCCGGAGAACGCACACGCATGCTCGCGTACACCTGGTTTTCAAGTAATATGGGACGTGGGAGGGTCGTATACAAAACCTCTGAGGAACAGCCCTGGGCGACGATTATGCCACGGAGCATCGATCAAGCTCTGTGGAAAGTAGCTTGTGGTAAGCAGTAAATCCGCCTAGCAGGCTGTTTATAAAGTCCGCCAGCGGCGCTCCCAGCAACCGTGAAACGTGAGGCGTGAAACGTAAATCGTGTGTTGGCCCAAAGCTGCGGCCTTGCCTGCGGAACGGCGCGTCTTGGACTTCGGCGAGCTCAGTCGAGCCGCGCGCTGGGGTTGGGCGGATGAGAAGCTGGCCTTTCTGAACAGCCTGCGATGGCGTCTGAATGAGTCTGTGGGGTTCCAGGCCTTGCGTTTCGTCATGCTCAAGTAGTTTATAAGCCTGCTAGAAGGATTTGGGTCCCTTTCGTTACCGTCTTCTGTCCCGTAATGCGCCGACCCTCCGCCCATCTGATGTTTCCATTAACTAGAGTAGGGTGATGCCGACCATCTTATACAAGACTCTCTCGGGCCGGAAGCGTGCCGGCATGAGTATAGGGGAGGCCATCCGACAATTGACGTTGGGTGAGATGCTCCAAGGTGCGGCAGAGTTGGTCGCCGTGCTCACTCTGCTCGTTGCGGCAGTTATCTGGCTTATCATCCGGATCCAACCACATCCAGAGGTCCAAGTCGGCGTTGCCTTATTTGCATACGAGCGTGGGGCCACAGTGGAGGGCACAACCAAGACTTCTCTTTCTCGGATGCAGGACCTCGTTGCCAATTGCACACTCTGGGAATTTCCGCCGGCGCTGGTAAAAAATCATACGAAGGTCTCAGATCTGCAGGCAGCGGTATTGACCAAAGTTCTCCTTGAAAATGTCTCAGACGAGGGCCTGACAAACCTCCGTCTGGGGGTCGTGAGCCGTCTCCATGGCGCCACCACAAGAGTGTCGGCAGCCCAGAATCTCGAAGTGACGGGCAAGCTTGAGTCAACCTCGCAAGATGGCCTCCACAAGTATGTGATCTCTATTGCCACTATCGAGCCCAAGTCATCGGCAGTTCTGAGTCTGCAGACCCCCATGAACGATAACTTACAGCGCGTCCTGTCGCAGAAACATATTACGGTTCGTCTGCCGTCGGTATTCCTGTCGGCAGATCAGCTATGGAACGTTCATCCAACAGTTACTCCCGTCGATGCCTCGATCATGTTGAAACGCGAGACTGAATTGCATACCGGCGAAAAAGGAATCCCGGTCGCTGAATTGATTGAGAGGAGGTTGCTGGATTCCTCGGACCGGGAACTGAATGCAGAGGACCTCTCCCATCGGCTTCTACCGACGGCGTCTCTGTGCCAAGAAGATCGGAAAACAGCTGGTGAAATTCGTCACAACAAATAATTAACACAATACGCGATATGTGGCGTTGTTTAGCATGACATTGCCCATACGCCATCACTGCTTCCCTTCTGGAATCTTCTCCACCGTTCCGCCTACAATGCCACGCCATGTCGACGTTGCGTTCTCACGCCGCACTATTTGGGTTGTATGTCATTCTCGACCCATCGGTCTGTGGCGATCGCTCTCTCACTGACATTCTGAAGGAAGCCGCCAGAGCAGGGGCCCGACTCTTTCAGTATCGAAATAAGTCCGCCTCGATGAAGGAGGCCTATGCTGAAGCGCTGCTTCTGCGGAAAATCGCCTTGGATGCCGGTGTGACGTTCATTGTCAACGATCGCTGCGATCTGGCCTTGGCCGTCGATGCGGATGGAGTTCATCTGGGGCAGGGAGACTTGCCGCTTGGCTTGGCGAGAAAAGTGATGGGTCCAAACAAGCTGATCGGGATCTCAACACACAATCCAGAGCAGGTTCAGAAAGCTACTGTGGGGAACCCGGACTATCTTGGCTTTGGTCCTATTTTCAAACCTGCTTCCAAACAGGACCACGATCCGGTAGTAGGGCTTGATGGATTACGTGCTATACGAAAGCTCACCTCGTTACCGGTTTTTGCCATTGGCGGAATTCAGCTCGATCAGGCAGCGGAGGTGATGCGAACCGGCGCGGACGGGATCGCGGTCATCTCAGCGATCCTCAAGGCTCCGGATATCAGCCAGGCCGTAAAATCGTTCCTTGCCCGGATGTGAGCCCGCATGATTCATGACGCTTCTGCTGCAAGCGCGGATACGCGGCTGTGACGGGCAGTCTCGCCGTTCAGCCCTTCGACATACTGTTGGGGACTGGCGCCCTTCTTTTTGGCGCCTGTCCCTGTCTGCGAAGCGGGACAGGCACCGCCACAGATGGCGGAGCCAGTCCCCTGGCCTCCGAGTGCCCGTCGCGCTTCGCGTCTGCGCGCTTTCGCGACGAACCTTCACGAATCATGCGGGCTAAGACCAACCTCATCAACTTCGTGATTGTAGCCGTGCCAGCCAGTTTGGCGGCTTCACTTTGAAAGTTCCGTTCGAGGGCAGCTCGATAGGGAAGTGGACCGATCACAGGCACAACGGCTAGATGCCTGAGAAGCCGAATCGTTGACTGTTCTTGCCCCTGTACGGTTGCCGTCCTTCGAGGAAGCGACCTATTGAGGACCAGCGCAAGGACCGGTATATTTCGCCGGTGAAGCGCTCCGATTGTCAACATAGCATGGTTGATCCCCCCAAGGCTGACCCGCCCAACGACGATGGTCGGCAACTTCATCCGATAGATGAGGTCTGGCACATCGTGCTTTCGCATGATAGGTGTGAGCAGGCCGCCGATCCCTTCCACCAACAATATCTCATGCTGCAATTGAAGCTTTCGAAATGTCCGCATAATACGCGGCATCGTCACTCTTCTATTCTCAAGACGAGCTGCATCCAGCGGAGCCAATGGACGGCGAAAGGCATAGGGCCTGATCTCTGTGAGCAAATCGCGGCTCCCTGCTGCTGTGCGGAGCCGCGCTGCATCGGACCCGCTACCAGCGGGTGATTTCAGGCCTGTCTCAATCGGCTTCATCACACCGACTTCCTGCCCCTGCTTGCGCAAGGCTATAGCCAGAGCAGCTGTCACAACCGTCTTGCCGACACCAGTATCGGTCGCAGTGATAAAAACCCCTCGCGAGCTGGAAGCATTAGCCGGTTGTTTTGTTCGTCGCATGCGATGGAATTTAGCAGAATGCTGAAAGATTGTGTTGGTATGCTCAAAGTTTGATGGTCCGAACGTATGGCCCAACAGGAGGGCCTTCCCGCAGGATGCTCAAAAAGTTCTTCCAGCAAGGCCGCAGCGAGTGCAGGCCCGAGGCGTACCCTTGTGGTACGTTGAGGGTCTAAACGATGCGAGAACGCTGCTGGAAGACTTTTTCAGCGTCCTGCTAAAGATTCCGGCTGTCACAGTTCCACACCTGCCCCGATACATCGCTTTGTAACGCCAGATGTAACACAGTCCTGGCCACTTCCCCTCGCGACGGTGGCCTGCCCAACCGATGGCTATTCCACTGATTGTCCGCCGGAATGGATTCCTCAGATAGCCCCGTCGACTGCCAGCCTGGCAAGAGAAGATTTATACGCACGTTTCCCGCTCCCCACTCTTGAGCGGCTGTCTGGACCAGACCGATGAGACCGGCTTTTGAAGCAGCATAGGCTGCTTGCCCCGTTGAGCCATGAAACCCAGCATGCGACCCAATCACGACGATCGACCCGCCGCCGCGAGCAAGGAGGGGAGGGGCCATAGCACGAAGACAGTGAAAGGTTCCCGTCAAATTTGTGGCCAATATCTCGGCCCAATCTTCTTCTCGCTGTTTCAGCACAAGGCTGCTTCCTCCAATCCCGGCATTGCAGACATATACCGAGGTGAACGGTGCGCGGCGGCAGGAGGCTTCCACCATCTGCTGCACTGCGCCAGACTCGCGAATATCAGCTTCATAGAGCGCCCCACCGCCACCAACAGACAACACGCGTGTGAGCGTCTCTTCCGCCGCTGCCTTGTTTCGATGGTAATGAACCCCGACAAGCCAGCCTTCTGCAGCAAAGGCCAAGCTGATGGCCCGACCAATCCCTCCGGACGCACCGGTCACAAGGACTGACTGAGTCCGGTCAATTCGGTTTGTTTGGTTCATATGGTTTGTTTGGTTAAGTCAGATCAACTCAACCAAATAAACCAAATAATGGTCCGAACGCAAGGCCGTTCTCTTGCCGCCTCCAGGAAGCCTATGGTACCGTCACCCAGAACGTTCACCAGTGGAGAACCCTGCGCATGCCGCTCAATACACCGGGCTATCGAACAGCTTTCATGTTGGGAACAGTCCTGCTACTCCTAGGAAGCACCTGGTCAGCGTCCCTTGCAATAGAAGATGCCGGTGCAATTGCCCAATCCGCAGACTATTTCCCCGATCAGATCGGAAGCGAATGGCGCTATCGTGGACAGATTACTGAAGGGCCCCTCCAAACGATCGAACATAAGTTTTTTTCCAATGTCTCTTCTATTACCGGCACAAAAAATCTTAAGGGCATGACGGTCACCGTGTACCATGATACCAATCCCGGCAACCATGGCCCGTCGGATAGTTTCTATCGCCGCGATACAGTTGGCATCGTCTATTACGGCTCTGAACCCGGCACGCCCTTTGAAAAACAGTTGGTGCCCTATCAGATCGTGCGTTTCCCCATGAAGCTTTCGACTTCCTTCGCGCAATTCGACCGCAAGGGGGTGGACTTCGGCACCGATCTGGATCGGGATGGCATTAACGAAAAAGCCGATGCACAAGGCGATTCCACTGTCGTGGGGCAGGAATCGATCACCGTGCCGGCCGGGACGTTTAAGAATGCCGTGAAGGTGGAAGCGCGTATGTACATGCAGATTCATCTCTCCGGTGCGAAGAAGACCGCTCTCGGGACCGATGTGATGACCGCCTGGTTCGTCAAGGACGTGGGCTTGGTCAAATACGTGGAGCGGCAAGAACTCGCGCCCTTGGAAGACCGAGGCGTGGTGACGGATATTATGGAGGAACTGGAGTCGTACGAGGTGAAGGCGCCTAAGGCCTCACTCGGGGGGCACGAAGCCCCGACGGAGGGTCTGTTCGCTGATAACGCGGGCCACGACAAATTGCGTCAGGTACTCTTCACCACCGGCTTTCGCTCCCACTCCGGACAATCGATGGCCGCCGAACGGCTGACGGCCCACTAAAGCCCCGGTGATGGGACGATTCAGATAGAGATTCCCGACATCGAACCTCTGTTGTGCCAGCTCCAGATAGGCCGGGCTTCGTGAATAGACTCCACCCGTGAGTGCATAGGCCGTCGAATTAGCCAGGTCCAGGGCTTGATGAAAAGACTGGGCCTTCATTACTGCGAGGACCGGCCCAAAGATTTCCTCTTGGGCTATTCGATGGATCGGCACGACATCCGCAAAAACCGTTGGCCCGACATAACACCCAGGCTCCGGCACTGCGCGCTCCACTAGAAGACCTGCTTCTTTTTTTCCGATCTCGACATATTCCTGAATTTTCAACTGCGCGCGACGATCGATGACCGGCCCGACCTGTGTGCCGGGCTCTTCAGGATTTCCCACCTTGAGGCTCAGGACAGATTCCTTCAGGCGATCGAGAAAAGTGTCATAGATCGCAGCATGCACAATTGCCCGCGAGCAGGCGGAGCATTTCTGTCCCGCATAGCCGGTGAACGATGAGACCACCCCTGTGATCGCGTCGTCGAGATCCGCAGTTTCATCCACAATAATCGCATTTTTCCCTCCCATCTCTGCCAGCACACGCTTGACCACCCGTTGCCCCGGCATGAGCGTACCCGCATCCTTGAGGATACCGAGTCCCACATCCTTTGAACCGGTAAAGGCAATCGTCGCAATATCTGGGTGGCATACCAATGATCGTCCGATGTCTGGTCCACCAGGCAGACAGCAGACAACCCCTTCAGGTACGCCGGCCTCCCGCAAGATCTCTGTGAGCCAATACCCCATCATGGGTGAACGTTCTGAGGGCTTGAAGATCACGGGATTCCCTGTCACAAGCGCCGCTGAGACCATACCGGCAGGAATCGCCAGCGGAAAATTCCATGGAGCCATCACGGCTGTTACTCCGCGAGGACTATAGAGCCGATAGTTCAACTCTCCCGGCTCCTGTCCTAAGCGTTTCGAAGGGGAGAGCCTGAGCCAGTCTGCCGCATAAAATTCCAGAAAATCGATCGCTTCCGCAATGTCAGCATCCGCCTCTCGCCAAGGCTTCCCACATTCTAAAATCTCCCAGGATGCCAATTCATCGCGTCTGCTCCTCATAAACGAAGCGGCCGTACGAAGAATCTCTACTCGTTGCTCTGTTGGGGCATTACGCCAAGATTCCAATGCCTCAACTGCCCGATGCACCGCCTGCTCGACATCATCCGCACTCGCGCTGTCAACAATACCCACAACTTCTTCCGGCCGTGCTGGGTTGCGGGATTCTATGGGGGGGCCTGTCAGGCCTTGTCCCTGAGAGGACAGAGTCCATTGCCGACCCAATTGTGATCTCACAGTTGCCAGAGCCTGCTGCATCATTGCTCGGCTATCGGCCCGCGAAAAATCCCGCGGCGGTTCATTTCGAAAGTCTGACGTACCGGAGTGATGAGAGAGATGCGGCTGCTTCAGCCCCTCGAGATGAGGTGCAGCCAACAAGGCCGTCAGAGGTTGAGACTCCACATACTCCTTCCGCAAGAACGATTCATTCGAGGTGTTTTCCAACAAACGTCGCACAAGATAGGCCATGCCTGGAAGCAGCTCACCCACCGGAGTATAGAGTCGCAATCGCCGCCCAAGCTGTGTCATGGCCTGTTGAAATGGTTCCGCCATGCCGAAGATCATCTGATACTCCCAAGTCTCCGGAGGGAGACTGAGCGATTCCGCCACCGCCTCGATGTAGGCCAAGGTACGCAGGTTGTGTGTCCCGAAGGCCGGCCGAATGATGGAGGTTTGAGACAGCAGGAGGCGAGTGAGCATTTCGTAGTTGACGTCTGTCTCGATCTTCTGTTCAAAGAGAGGGACAGGCCAGCCCCGCTGCCTGTAACGAACCCTGTCTGAATCCCAATAGGCCCCCTTGACCAATCGAATCGTGATCGGCGCCCCACGCCTGTGGGTCCAAGCCAAGAGTCGCTCTATATCTTCTGACGTTTCCCGATGATAAGCCTGCAACGCGAGACCAGCATAGGGATAGTCTTTGTAGGACGACTCTGCAAACAGCCTGATAAAGATCTCCACCAGCAAAGTCTTTGTCTCGGCTTGTTCCATATCGAAGATCAACGAAGCGGGGAGCCTTATGGCAAGATCGAGGATGGGGCCCAGCCTCGACAGCACAGAGCGATAACTTCCTTCCGGGTCGATCGGGTCGAGATGTGGGGAGAGGGCAGAGATTTTGATGGAAAGCTGGACGCGCGGGATCGGTCCGAGATGGTCCCGTTCCAGCAGGGGAAGGGGAGGCCAGTGCGAAGCTTCTCGCGCAAGGAACGTGAGGGCTTCGAGACAGCGATCACGGTACCGGTCAGCCTCGCGATCGCTGATGGTCGCTTCACCCAGCAAATCGACTGACCAGGCTCGCCCATGTCGCCAAAGATCGCTCAACCGGGGCGCCGCTTCCTCGACTGTCGCTCCGGCAATAAAGTTGCGCCCCATATGTTCGATCTGGCTTCTGATCGCCTTGCCGCTGAGTCTGGCCCCCAAGCTGGTAGCGGACATGGCTCTTAGCCCCCAGTGACTGCCGAAGAGAGCCGCCTCTCCATCGCCGAAGTACTCGCGAGCCAGCGAGACCACCTGTCCATCGTCTGTGATGGAGGGCAGAACATCGATAAAGCGAAAGAGCTGGGCCTTAAAGTGGCTGTCATGCATAGCCAAATTGAGAGCCTGGTGCGACCACCAACGACCCTCGAAGACTGTCGGAGCTTTCCCGGCAGCGAGACGAGCCAGCCCTTCGCCGATATGGTTGATCGCGGATTCTGAAGGAGGAGATAGAGCCGGCATCGGAACCTCACTGCAGTGGGACGGTGAGACACTGGCAGTATACACGAGCGCATTCTGTTGAAACATCTGTGCAACTTCGGTATGCTGTTGTACGTACTTTGCCTTCCCCCTGAAACAATATGGTGAAGCGATGGCTGAGTGCTCCAAGGAGAGTATGATCGCGACAACGAGTGAAGCGACACAGGCAGAAGACGTATTTGAACCTTTAAACTTTGCGCTCTTTTGTGCGATCGTCATTGCCACGCTTGTCGGCATTCCGGTCTATGGCTATTACGTCGGATTCAGCCTCTTCGACTGGGTCTTGTCATTCGTCATGTATATCGTCACTGGCATGGGCATCACCGTCGGCTATCATCGGTTGGTGTCACACCAGAGTTTCGAATGCCCTAACTGGGTCAAGGCCTCTATTCTCGTTGCAGGTGGTTGGGCGATGCAAAACTCCGCGCTCAAGTGGGGTGCGGATCACATTCGCCACCACGCCAAGACAGATGAAGAAGAGGACCCCTACAATGCCACCAAGGGATTCTGGCACAGCCACTGTGGCTGGCTCTTTTACGCCACCCCCTATCGCTCGCAGAAGTATGAGATCCGGCTCCGCCGAGACCCTGTCGTCATGTGGCAGGATCGGTATTATTGGCCCATCGTAGTCACGGGACTCCTGCTCCCATTTTTCCTGGGTCTCTGGCACGGTGGTTGGACGGGGGGCATTGGAGCCTTCCTCTTGGGCGGACTCTTCCGGATGTTCATGGTCTTGAACTCCACCTTCACCATCAATTCGCTCTGTCACATGGTCGGCACACAGCCCCATAGCACGAAGGACAGCAGCCGTAATAGCTGGCTGGTCTCCTTCGTCAGTTTCGGCGAGGGTTACCATAATTTTCATCACGCCTACGCGCGTGATTATCGCAACGGACCCAAGTGGTACAATTTCGACCCCTCCAAATGGATTATTTTCACCCTCTCGCTGATCGGACTTGCGAGCAATCTCCGCCGTAACGATCCCACCGTCGGATAAGAATCATAGTTCTATTCCCCCATTGAACCAGACGCAGCCGCGCAATAGGCCCATTTTCTTTCGCCTCTACGCTGGCTTAAAATAGATCAACTGGCTCACGAATTAGTTCCATTCGATCGTGATGTAGAGGAGGAGTGCTTCATGACTGATCACCAACCGGCTGGACCACAGACCGGCCACGGAAAAGACAATATTATTCCTGGCGTCAAATATGTCATCGCTGTCAGCAGCGGCAAGGGAGGCGTCGGCAAATCCACGGTCTCCGTGAATCTTGCAGTTGCCATGGCCTTAACCGGCGCCAAGGTTGGACTGCTCGACGCGGATATCTATGGCCCGAACATCCCCATGATGATGGGCGTCAGCAAGCCCCCGGAACAGATAGATGGAAAGATCGCTCCAGCCGAGAGCCATGGAGTCAAACTCATTTCCATGGGATTCTTCGTACCGGAAGATCAGGCTGTCGTCTGGCGGGGCCCGATGGTTCATACCGCCATCCAGCAACTGTTTCGGGACGTACTCTGGGGCGAGCTGGATTACTTACTCATCGACCTGCCGCCAGGCACCGGTGACGCGCAGCTCACCCTCACCCAGTTGGTTCCCTTGACCGGCGCCGTCACCGTCACCACGCCGCAGGAAGTTGCCCTGCACGATGTGCGCAAAGGCATGATGATGTTCCAGAAGGTCAATGTGCCGCTCCTCGGCATTGTCGAGAACATGAGTTATTTCCTCTGCGGCCACTGCGGTGAGCGCACAGAAATTTTCTCGCATGGGGGCGGGGAGCGAGCCGCAGCCAAGCTGGGCATCCCCTTTCTCGGCCGTATTCCGATCGATCCGGCCATTCGAGACGGAGGCGACTCCGGCACCCCAATCGTGATGGCCGACCCAGCCTCTCCACAATCCGCTGCGTTCAGAGAGATTGCACAGAAGATTATCGCGGAAGTGACCGGCGCGACCAAAGACGTTCCACCGATCGAAAGCCTGTTGAGCAAAATCAAGAGCCCGTTTTCGAAAACATAGCCGACAGGCGAAAGGACGGAACTGCGATGGGAGAGTTCGTACGCGTGACGGACAGCGCCAATATGAAACCGGGCAGTGGTATCGTGGCAGAAGTGAACGGTAAAACTCTCGCCATCTTTAATGTAGACGGGGCATTCCACGTCATCGACAATACATGTGTTCATCGGGGCGGCCCGCTGGGCGAAGGCGATCTGGCAGGCCACGTCGTTACCTGTCCATGGCATGGATGGGAGTACGATGTGGCGACCGGCGGATGCGTTAATAATCCTTCGGCAAAAGTCGTACGGTATCACGTGAAAGTCGAAGGAACCGACGTGAAGGCGCTCCTCTAAACCCAAAACATCAGGGTTGAGTCAGCCCTCAGCCACCATGCATAATACCAAGCATGGACAGAGCTGACCTTCTCTCCCTATATCGCCAGATGCTCCTGATCCGTCGATTCGAAGAAAAATCGGCGGAGATGTATGCCCTCGCTAAAATTGCCGGATTCCTCCATCTCTATATCGGCGAAGAAGCCATTGCCGTCGGGGCTATCGCCGCACTTCGACCGGATGACTATGCGATCAGCGCCTATCGCGACCATGGGCATTGTCTCGCGCGAGGTTCCAACCCGGGCCAGGTGATGGCTGAGTTGTTCGGCAAAGCCACGGGCCTGTGCCAGGGCAAAGGCGGCTCCATGCACCTGGTGGATGCCCAACGCCGATTCATGGGTGGCTATGCCATTGTCGGAGGCCACATTCCCCTTGCCACAGGACTCGCGTTCGCAACCAAGTATCAACGGCTCGACCTGGTGACCGTTTGTTTCTTCGGTGAAGGGGCGGTCCCCAGCGGCCAGGCCCATGAAGCATTCAATCTGGCGGCCTTATGGAAACTTCCTGTGATCTTCATCTGCGAAAACAATCGCTATGGAATGGGGACACCGATTCAACGAGCCGTTGCGCTCTATCAGGACGTTGCGGAGTCTGCCCGGTCCTACGGGATTGAGGCTGAGCGCGTCGATGGGATGGACGTACTGGCTGTGCGCGATATGATGCGCAGGGTGGTCGAGCCAGTGCGTGCGGGGCAAGGACCATTTTTCATTGAGGCGATGACCTACCGATTCATGGGCCACTCCATGTCCGATCCGGCACATGGACATTATCGGACCAAAGAGGAAGTCGATGAACAGCGTAAGCGGGATCCTCTTGCCATCTTAAAGGAAACGATTTTGAGCAAGAGGTTGGGGATCGAGGGAGATTTCAAACAGCTTGAAAAGGACATCGGCGAAGTCGTGGCTGCCTCCGTCAAATTCGCAGATGAGAGTCCATTCCCCGCACCATCGGAGCTTTACAATGACGTTCTGGTTGAGTAACCGGCTGCTCAAACAGCGCACTGTTCTCACCCACCCGCCCGCCCTGAGGCTCCCTAGACAGCCTCTTTACCCAGGGACGCGCCTCACCATAGGCAAGGCCGCAGTAAACTATCGCGTAATAAGGGGTGCCTGGGATGATCCCAACTGCGCGCGCCCACCGAGCACTGCTTCATCATGCGCGGTGCGCGAGCATAGGGAGCGTCCCAGCTACCCCGCCCCCTGTTTCAGCAGCCGTCAGGTTGTCGTATGTTGATGTCGTATCGTGAAGCGCTGAATCAAGCCATGCGGGAGGAGATGCGCCGGGACTCGCGCATTTTTTTGATCGGCGAGGAAGTGGGCTACTACCAGGGAGCCTTTAAGGTCAGCAAAGGTTTCGTCGAGGAATTCGGCCCGCAGCGGGTGGTGGATACTCCGATCACCGAAGCCGGCTTCACGGGTCTGGCCATCGGCGCCGCCATGGCGGGATTGCATCCGATCGTCGAGCTCATGACGATGAATTTCGGCATTGTCGCACTCGATCAGATCGTCAACAACGCCGCCAAAATTCATTACATGTCTGGAGGCCAGCTGTCGGTGCCGCTTGTGATTCGCGGGCCTGGCAGCGCGGCTCACCAGTTAGGCGCGCAGCATTCGCAAAGTCTGGAAGCCTGGTTCTGCCATGTGCCGGGATTGAAAGTGATCGCGCCGGCCACGCCGCACGATGCGAAGGGCCTGCTGAAAAGCGCGATCCGGGACAATAATCCCGTCATCTTTATCGAAGCGCAATTGCTGTACGGAACCAAGGGGGATGTCGGAGACGGTGAGTATACGATTCCCATCGGTGTTGCCGAAGTAAAACGCGCCGGGCACGATGCGACGATTGTCGCCTACTCAAAGATGCTCCTATTGGCACTGGAGGCAGCCGATCAACTCAGTCGCGAGGGCATCGAGGTCGAGGTCATCGATCCCCGTACGCTCAAACCCATGGACCTTCCGACCATCGTGGCCTCGGTCAAAAAGACCGGACGACTCGTGATCGTCGAAGAGGGCTGGCATTTTTGTGGGCTGGGCGCGCAGATTGCCGAGAGTGTGTACAGAGAGGCGTTCGACTATCTGGACGCTCCCATTCAACGCGTGACCGGCGCAGATGTACCGATGCCCTATAGTCGCCCGCTGGAAGATGCCGCCATCCCGAACAAAGAGCGCATCATCAAAGCCGTGAAGGCTATGTGTGCTACACCATAAACGCAGGAGGCACGATTACCCATGTCGTCACACACTCATATCGAGATCACGGAGACGCTGGTTCGGCTCTATG
This sequence comes from Nitrospira sp. CG24E, assembly GCA_002869895.2. GTDB lineage: Bacteria > Nitrospirota > Nitrospiria > Nitrospirales > Nitrospiraceae > Palsa-1315. The sequence goes on from NEWP02000030.1 coordinate 63,659, forward strand.
TCTTCCTGACGCAGTATCTCGATCGCTGCCTCGATGAGGCAGCGAGGAAGGCATACCCGGACGAGGAACTGCAGGTGCATCTCTCCACAGCGCGAGCCACGATGGCGGACATCCTCGCGGTGAATCCTGTCGTCAAGAGCAAGGTTGAAAAAGAATGCAAGGATGTGCTGGCTCTTGGAGCTGCAATCTTAAAAGGCGGCCACGATCGCGCCTCGGCGATGGAACCGATGCAAGCCCAGCGCGCCATCCTGCGAAACAAGACCATCGCGTTGAGCGATCTGTTGGCAGTGTTCCGGGCTCTCTGATAGGAGGGGCAAAGGTTTGTTTGGTTGAACGAAACTAACCAGATGAACCAAATCAACCAGATAAACAAAACAAA
>NEWP02000031.1:0-4767 GCA_002869895.2 Nitrospira sp. CG24E
AGTGTTCGCGCGAGTTCTGCGGGAACCGATTGGGCATCGCCACCCGCTTGGGTAATCGGACGGTCTTCCATCATGGGAAAACCACACCAGGACACCAGAGCTGCAATATCCGCTGTGACAAGCATACGTCCCTGAAGCCATGCCTACCGCTGGGCATGGCTCGTCAAAACGACTACCTTCCGTTCACGACCTGTGCCACCGCCTCGATCAATTCCTCACGGGTAAAGGGCTTGCTCAGCGTTCGTCGAACACCCATCTTTTTTGCCACATGCAGAACATCGACCGTGCCTTTGAACCCCCCGCCGGACATCGCAATGATTGGGATTCCGGGATGCGTACGGCGGAGATCCACGATGGTTTCTAACCCGTCCTTATCCGGCATGAACATGTCAAGCAGGATCAGATCGACCTGCGAATGCGCAAGCTGTTTCATTCCTTGCCTGCCTTCACTCGCTTCAAAAATCGTATATTCTTCCTTTCGCAAAGTCCGGCACAAGGAGGCGCGGAGACTATCGTCGTCGTCAATGATGAGAATAGACGGCATCGCCCCTCCTTTCACATGACGCATGACGCGTACAACCAAAACACGTGAAGCGTCGTTCGTGAAGCGTCAGGCGTAAAGCGTATCTCGTGAAGCGTGAAGCGTATTTCGCCCCGGATTCGGACGCCTCACGCATTTCCCCTCCCCTCGCTTCACGCTTCACGTCCCATCCCCCCGCTGCACAATCACCGCATACCAGCCGAGTCCGTCATATTCCTGGTAGCCATGCGTCTGCGCAAACGCGATCACCTCATGGTCGGCAGTGAGATAATGGCCTTTGCGTTGGCCCTGATGTTCGAGGACGAAGGGCAAGAGAATTCCACTGTTGTCGGAGGAGGCAATCACGCGCAGTCTCTTATCCAGCAAGAGCACGCGGCTGCGCGCCCATTCATCCTCCGTCAATGCCGGTTCTGTCCGCACGATGGCTTTCGCCTGTTCTTCCCAATCGAAGACGACGCCCAGCACACCGACGATCTTTCCCTCTCTGTTCCCCTCCGCGCGCACGGCTGCGGCATAGACCGCCGTCAACTTCTCGTCATGGAGTGGATCGCCGGCAATCTCGTCGACCACGTACTGATCGCCGCTCGTAGTCGCCATGGCCTTCTGGAACCAAGGTAATTTGGAAGCATCGGCGCCGGTTACCCTCGGGTATTTGGTCGGCTGAGAGCAGGCGATAATTTTCCCATCAATCCCGACCAATACAAGATTCAGATACACAGAATAAAAACGATTGATCAGACCAAGCCGTTCGACGGCATGATCGATGGAGGCTCGATCCAGCGACGCCAGACAGCGAGATAGCGCATCATCCGTCGCCCACCAACGAACGTCAGCGGTGCGTTCATACAAATTGCGCACGATAAACTGCACCAGGGTCTGCGACATTTCCGAAAGACGGTCAGCCTCTTTTCCTGCGAACCGCTGCTGCAATTCACTCGTTTCAGACCGTATCGCACCCAGATCTTTAGACGCGTTGACGGCTTGCGCGGCAAGATGTTTAACCTCAGTGGCTACCACACCGAATCCCCTTCCGGCATCACCGGCTCTCGCCGCTTCTATGGTGGCGTTGAGCGCAAGAATATTGACTTGGCTTGTGATTCTTCCATTCACGAATATATGGTCTTCGATCCGCTTCTCTATGTTACCGATGATGTCTGTGATGCTAAGACTGCTCATATATGAACCTTGTGCTCTCACCAACCCATCGCGCGACGTTCCACGTGACGTATGTCATTCCACATCCTGACGCTTCACGCCCCCTAGAATTCCTCGAACTCGGCTTCCTTCTGGCGGCGGTCTTTGCCGTTGCCGGCAGCGACGCCGCCCGGCTCTGTGTCTTCCTGCGATTTGGCCCCGCCCACCGGTTTCTTGCCCATCGGCTTCGGTGTCGCGTGACGCGCCGTTCGCGCCGCGTACTTTAATGCGGAGTCGGATGCTTCACGCTTCACGTGCGACGCCTCACCAGTTCCGTTGGTCTTGAACACTTCCACTTGCCGCATGAGTTCCTTGGCCTGGTCCTTCATCGACTGGCTGGCCGAGGTGGTTTCTTCCACCAAGGCTGCGTTCTGCTGGGTCGTCTGGTCCATCTGGATGACGGCCATATTCACCTGATCGATCCCGCTGGCCTGCTCCTGGGAGGCCGCCGAGATCTCGGCAATAATATCGCTGACATGCTTCACCGAGGCGACGATCTCCTCCAGCGTTTTACCCGACCGATTCACCAGGTCGCTGCCTTCGGTCACCCGCGCAATGGACTCGTGGATCAAGCCCTTGATCTCTTTGGCAGCCTGCGCCGACCGCTGCGCCAGATTCCGCACTTCGGTGGCCACCACGGCAAAGCCGCGCCCATGCTCGCCAGCTCGCGCCGCCTCCACCGCCGCATTCAAGGCCAGGAGATTCGTCTGGAAGGCGATCTCGTCGATCACGGTGATGATGTCGGCGATCTTCTTGCTGCTCTTGTTGATCTCGGCCATCGCCTCGACGGCTTTGGTCGTGACTGCGCCACCCCTGTTGGCCACGTCGCGGGCCGCCATCGCCAGCTGATTCGCCTGCTTCGCGTTATCCGCGCTCTGCTTCACCGTGGAGGTAATCTCCTCCATCGCGGACGATGTCTCTTCCAGCGAGGCAGCTTGCTGGCTGGTCCGCTGCGAGAGATCCTCGTTGCCCTTGATGATTTCGTCCGCCCCCGTCGCCACGCTTTCCGCCGATTCACGCACGGCAGTCAGGGTCATCCTGAGTTTGGAGACCGTTCCGTTCAGGCTGCTCTTGATCTGCTCAAGATTGCCCTCACAGACATTCTTCATCTGGTCCGTCAGATTCCCCTGCGCCAGACTCGTCAAGACCCGCTGCGCCTCCACCATGAACTGCTCCATCTTCACCGATTGCTCCGCTTCCTTCGTGACCTTTTCCTGGATCTGCATCCCCATGTGGTTGAAAGCCTGAGCCAGAACGCCGACCTCATCCTTTGATGTAATCGAGACGCGAGTGTCCAGCGCGCCGCCGGCCATCTTCGCTACGGCCTCGCTCACCTGAGCGATTCCACGGACTCCGACCCGCCCGATGATGATACCGACAATCAGGATAATCGCCAGACAGATGAGAGCCGCAATCAGCACGTTTCGATTGATCGCTCGGGCATCGCCGATCGCATCTATGTGATCGACCAGCAGGAGGACCGACCAGTTCATCCCTGGATAGCCTAAGGCGCCCTTGAGATGCGTGTAACCGATCATCTGGGGCACCCCGGTGCGGGGATGGGGATCGGTCGCGAAGCCGGACCTTCCCATCACTGCCTCTGCTGCGGCAGTGATGCCGTGAGTTGCCAGATTGTCGGTCATCAGAGCCGTAAAATCGTGACGGATCTGATCTGTGCCGGTATAGGCAGGCTCATAATTCACCAGAATCTTTCCGTCTTTATCGAGGAGGACCATGCTTGAGTTGTGAAAGCCGGCGCTCTTCATGATCTTTTGCGCCGATCGCAGAATATCTTCTACGATCGAAAACTTGGCTCGATTGCTCCAGTAGGCCACGACTTTTCCGTCCCGATAGACCGGAGCCGAAAATCCCAAGGTGAGCCCGTCGTCTCCTGGATAGGCGGCCTTCACGTCGGAATCGATCAGGAGATCTTCAATGTAGGTGCCGGTTGCGGCCAGATTTTCCGGCGCGGAGAACGGCATCTTAGTCGTAAACTCCTGGGCCTTCAGCGCGCGAAACCAGGCCGTCTCCCGATAATTTTTCCCGTAAAGGCCTTGCGATTGGATCCGCTTTCCGTCGGCATCCTTGGAATTCACCGCGATGACGCGCCCCTCTAGATCGACCAGGATGGTCAAGGAATAGAGGTCGTAGGTGTCCACATACTGGTCCATGACCTGGACGATGGGATTGTCCTCGATCGAGGTGCTATACCAGTGGGATTTCTGATCGAGCACGCGATTGAAACCGAAGGCCTGCACATCGCCATAGCGCTCGAACAGGTTGCGATCGATCTTGTCCGCGACCCCCTCCGCCTGGGCTTGAAATCGAGTCCCGACCGATCCCTCGATCGTGTGGCTGGCGTTGTAGGCAATCAACCCGACAACTACCATCGGGATGAACCCGAACAGGATAAAAAGCGTCGTCAGTTTCGCGGTAATCCCCCAGTGAATGGATGCATGTTTGACGATCGTCATAATCGGTATCCTTTCCGTTGTGTAAGACGTGAAGCGTCAGACAAGAAGCGTATCTCGTGAAGCGTATTTCGCCCAGGATTCGGACGCTTCACGCTTCACGCTTCACGCCCTTACGCCGCCGCCTGCGCATCCCCGTCCGTCAGCAGTCGGTCGATGTTCAAGAGCGCGACCAGATGATCGCCGCATTGGGCGATGCCGTTCAAGAAACTCACATCGACTTTGGTTCCGAACTGCGGCGGGGCCTGAATCTCTTTCTTGTCGATGTTGAGCACGTCCGACACGGAATCCACCACAAAGCCCATGATACGGCCCTGCACGACCACGACCACGATGACGGTATGGGCCGTATACTCGACAACCTCCATGCCGATCTTCGTCCGCAATTCGACGATGGGGACGATCGTTCCGCGCAGGTTCATGACCCCTTTGATATAGCTGGGCTGATTGGGAATCTTCGTCACAGCCGTGTAGCCCTTTATCTCCTGCACGCGGAGAATATCCACACCGTAGATCTCACCGCCGAGTTGAAAGGTGAGGTACTGGCTTCCGTCTGTGGTC
>NEWP02000031.1:4867-5413 GCA_002869895.2 Nitrospira sp. CG24E
GCGCGGCGAGGTGTTTCACCTCGGTAGCCACTACAGCAAATCCCCTGCCGGCATCGCCGGCTCTTGCCGCCTCTATGGTCGCGTTGAGCGCAAGAATATTGACTTGGCTTGCAATTTTTCCATTCACGAATATATGGTCTTCGATCCGTGTTTCTATATTGCCTATAATGTCGTTGATGCTAAGGCTACTCATGACTGCTTTTCCCTATGCACAGACGCAAGGCAAAGACCGTCACTCTCTCACCTTGCGCCTGTGTTGCTTTTCTCGCGCATCGCATGCGCTAGAATTCCTCAAACTCCGCCTCTTTGCTCCGGCTGCCTTTGCCCTTGCCGGCGGCAACGTCGACCGGCTCTTTGTCGTCGGCAAGTTTTGCACCGCTAAACGGTTTTTTGTTCGTCGGTTTCGGAATCGCATGACACAGTGTTTGCGCCGTATATTTCGTTCCGGAGTCTGTCGCGTCAAGCGTTACATACGATACATCACTCGTGCTGTTGGTCTTGAACACTTCCACTTGCCGCATGAGTTCCTTGGCCTGCTCCTTCATC
>NEWP02000032.1:0-41471 GCA_002869895.2 Nitrospira sp. CG24E
GGTCCAAGCGATTCATGCGGTGGCGGCAGGGCAGTCGATCCTGGATCCGGCCATTACGCAGCCCCTGTTGACCCGGATGCGGCTGGAGAAAGAGGCGGCACCCGAGTCCTCACGGACGACCCTCTCCGCTCAGCAGCAGCGGGTACTCGCTCTCGTGGCCGAGGGGAAAACGAATAAAGAAATCGGCCTCTCGCTCGACCTGAGCGACAAGACGGTGAAGAACTATATCCGATTCATCTTTCAGAAACTGAAAGTGACCAGGCGCGCGCAGGCTGCGGCCTATTTCACCCGCGACGCCTTTTCTAGACATCGAATGAGATCCGTTGCCATTGCGGGAGGAGGCAATGATCCAGTGAAACTTTGGTAACCACCACGCTCTGATTGTCCCCTCTCCTATGCCGTAGACATCCGAGAACCATCTTCCCTCCGTCATTCACGATCTCCAGCATGTTGCCAGATCGCTAGCCCTGCAATCGATCCTGGCTGTGAAACGCGAGGTCCTCATGCTTTTCCCGTGAATCTCTCAGGTCTCAGGAGCTAACCAATTCGAGCCACCGATAGAATTTGTAGTCCGTCTAAATAGAGCCTAATGATGCCGAATAGCTCCTATATGCAGGGACTATTGATACGGTATTGATAAGGCTGTAATTCAATGCTCATGAGAGTCATTGGGCACTTTCCGATTCAAGAATCTCTTATAGGCTTAGTATCGATGCGATGCGTATTTTCCCTGGCACGAGAATCTCAAGAGACATGGCTTACGGCCAGTTCGCAATGGCAGAGATCTTCTGCGCTCGCACCGATTCGTATGCATGTGCCGCCACCCTTTAAGAGGAATACCAAATGAGCATGCAGTCAATTCTTGTGGTCGAGGATGATGCCAGTCTGAGAGGCCTTCTCCAGAGACTCTTGTCTCGCGAGGGACGTCGCGTCACAGTGGTCGGGAGCGGGCAGGAGGCCATCCGCGTGGCCCAAGAGATGCCAGTTCACGTGCTGGTAACGGATCTGAAGTTGCCTGATATCGATGGCCTGGCGGTTTTGGAGCGTATCCTCCAGATCGACTCCCAGGTGATCGGGATTGTGATGACCGGCTATGGCTCGATCGACAGCGCAGTCAAAGCCATGAAGGTCGGAGCCTATGATTTTCTCGCGAAGCCATTCGAGAACGAGGACGTTGTCGGCTTGATCGACAAAGCTTTGGAGGCGCATCGCTGTCGCGAGCACAAGCAGTCGTCGCGGAAAGCCGTTCGTGAGCAATATCGATTGGAGCAGTTCGTCGGTGCCAGCGAACCGATCCGGCGCGTGCTTGAGTTTGTGTCGCAGGTGGCGGACTGCGACAGCACGGTCTTGATTCAAGGGGAAAGCGGGACCGGCAAGGAGTTGGTCGCGCGGATGTTGCATTTTAACAGTGTGCGCAAAGACCGTCCCCTTATCCCGATCAACTGTGGGGCCATTCCCGAAAATCTGCTCGAATCTGAGCTGTTCGGGCATGAGAAGGGAGCCTTTACCGGCGCATCGCAGACGCGAATGGGCCGCTTCGAGCTGGCCCACGGCGGGACAATTTTTCTGGATGAAATCGGGGAGTTGAGTCCGGCGTTGCAGGTGAAGCTGCTTCGGGTGTTGCAAGAGCGGTCGTTCGAACGGGTGGGGGGCACGAGAACGATCGACGTGGACGTCCGTGTCGTGGCCGCTACCAATCAGGACTTGGAGCTGGCCGTGCAGCAAAAGCGTTTCCGCGAGGATCTGTATTATCGCCTGAATGTCATCCCTGTCACGATTCCACCGTTGAGAGAGCGGCGCAGCGACATTCCCCAACTGGTGAATCACTTCTTGAAGCGAATACCTCGCGGCAAGCAGACCTCTACGGCCGGCTGTTCACCGGATGCAATGACCCGCCTCATGGAGCACCACTGGCCGGGAAATATCCGTGAATTGGAGAATATGATCGAGCGTCTCGTGGTGTTGAGTCGATCGGGGACGATCGAAGTCTCCGATCTTCCCGAACGTCTTCAGCGCCGTCCGGTCTCCGCCGAGCAACCGGAAGCGCATTTTATTTCCTTCAGCGATCAGGGGGTGAATTTGTCGCGAGAGATCGAGCAATTGGAAAACCGCCTGATTGTCGGCGCGCTTCGACAGGCCAATGGGATTACCAGCAAAGCGGCTCAACTGCTTCATGTGAACCGCACGACCCTCGTCGAAAAGATGAAACGAAAAGGGTTTGCCTCGAAAGCTCAGGGCTGTTCTGTCTCCTAGCACGGCCTAGAAAGCCCCCAACCTCCTCCCCCTCGTTCCTACCGCTCGCTGCTTCTGAAGGGCCTGCTTGGACCTCTGCCCAGCACGTGCCGCGTGAAATCTGTCAGGACGACCTGCCCAGAATATCGTTCCCGATAGTTCCTTGATCCGGTCATGTGAGCGAACGATTGTGTTTGCCCTTGTCCCGTCAATCGATTGACAACCCTATGGGCAACACGTCGGGCATTTGACAGGTTTTGCCGAATCAGAGTGCGGAGAGTCGCAGTTTCTCCAATACGGCAGGCAATTATTTCACGCGGCAAAAAAGGCACAGGAATTGCTGATGCACAGATGTGCTTATGCAAATCATTATCTATTGCCATTGGATCATGGTCGCTACTCTTGCGCTGGGCTCTCCAGTGTATTCCGCACTGGCGGTTGAGCCGGGAGAAGTGCCGGCTACAGGATTACCCGCGCAGAAGATATCCCGTCAGGCCGGTTCTGGGACGATCTCGTCTCGGATGGCATTGCCGGATGATGGGCCCCGTTATGATCGGATGGCGGAGGGGCCTGGGGCCTTACAGTTTCACGCGGCGGTTGAGGCGTTCAGTCAAGGGCAATATGCCGTGGCCCGCACAGATTTCAACAAGCTGCTCGCGCTTGAGTCTTCCAGTGAGTTGATCCCACCGTTGAAGGCGTTCTTAGCTGAGCTTACCGTGATCGAAGAGCCGACAGACCATGGTCGGAGAGAAGCGATTGCCCAATATCGGACGGTCATCGGCTCCTATCCGAAGGACCCCAATGCGTTCCGGGCGCTCTGGCGTGTCGGGGATCTGTATGCCCAATTACGATGGTTCCAAGAAGCGATCGTCGCCTATGAATATGCCCTGTCCCAGGAGCTGCCTCGCCCCGATGCGGACCGATCCATGCTCGCTTTGGGGAGCGCATTTGGCGAGTTGGGTCGATGGACAGAAGCGGAACGGGCCTTCGACCAGGTGCGAAAACGGGCCACGGACGACCGCCTTGTCACACAAGCCACATTAGGTCTGGCCAATGCGCTCTATGTGCAGCGGCGCAAGCGAGATGCGGTACCGATATACGATCTCCTGTATAGGCGGTGGCCGGACTTCCTTAAAAATAATCCTGATGGACTGCAACAATATGGCGATGCCCTCTTTGACATCCAGGAGCTGAGAAGGGCCTGCGAGATCGACATGCTCTTGTACAACCTCTTTCCTTCGCACCGGCATGCCGGCACGGCGCTCGTCCGTCTTGGGGACAGCCACAGTCGACTCGGTCTTCGAAGGCCGGCTGAGATGTTTTACACTGCTGCCCAGACACAGTATGCAGATACAGCGGCAGGAGCCGTAGCGCTCATGCGATTGTCACAATTCGAGCAGGAAGTTGCAGCGTCGGCGGGAAAAGAGTTCTTGCGTAAAAAGGTGGAAGGCATGATCCGAGGCAGCGGTTCCTCCTATCTGGAGCCTGCCGAAGCCGAGGATCTCTATAAGGCCATCGCGCTGGAACATCGGGATGACCTGCTTGGCAGCGAGGCGCTGTTCCGTTTGGCGGAGCATTATGAGTTGCGGGGAGACTCTGCTCGGGGGATCCGGGTCTTTCAAGAAGTCACTCGAAGAACTGGCGCCATTCCCCATGATCCCTGGCCGTCGGCAGCAGGGTCTCATTTGACCTCCATCTTAAAACCTCAGTTGGAAGCGGCGCTCAAGGGCAAAGACGATATCCAGGTGCTGACGCTGTTTCATAGCCATGGACAGGCCCCAGAGCAGTATTACATCGGGACGCAGACATTACTGGAGGTAGCCGACAGGCATCGCCGTCTGGGTTTCTCTACCGAAGCGGTTCATCTCTATCAAACGTTCGTCCGCAGTCGGAAAGTGGCTCCGCTCCACGAAGCGGCGCTCATGGGTCTGGGAGAAAGTTACTTGGATCAGCTCGACCCAGCGGCCGCCCGAAACGTATTCGAAAGTTTCCGTCTGCAGTATCCCCAGAGCGCTCGGTCGCCGCTTGTGTCCCGGCAATTGACGGAAGCCATGCTTGGGCAGGGAGATCGCCGGAGTGCGATCAGAATGATGCGGCGATGGATGAAGTCGCACCCGCGCGATGCGGCGCAAGGATGGATGTATGTAACGCTTGCGCGGACGCTGGCGGAAGACCAGAAGCATGAGGAGGCTATCGAGGCATTTGAGACCGCACTGCGAAGCCAGGCGCTCCGAGCGCCGCAAGATATTCTCCTGTACGCCGATCTGCTGATGAAACTGAATCGCCAGGAACGAGCTGCGGATCTCTACAGCCAGGTTCTGCAGGCCGGGCCGGATCCGGCAGAGGCCGAATGGGCACGGGCGCAGATTCTGTTGAACCCCGTCGTCAAGAATCGTCGGGGGGCTCAATCGAGGTCTATGGCGCAGGATGCAGGGTTTCAGGATCCACTGCTTCACCGTGCGGCGGGAGCGATGCAGATTGGGATTCAAACGTCCAGGGTGAAGGAAGGAGAATAATGCGATGAGCATAGACGCAGTTTCGACGACGACGGAGAGTGATTTGCTACATGAAGCGTTTCGCAGTTTCGACGATGCGGCTGCGACGTTGCAACAGTCCTATCAGACACTGACCTCTCGCTTGGAACAGCTTGACGTGGAGCTTGCCGACCGCAACGAGGCGCTCGGACAGAACCTGCGAGCCAATGAAGAATTGCGGGAGCACTTGACGGCGATTGTGGAGTCCCTCTCGACGGGCTTGCTCGTGTTGAACACGAAGGGGTTGATCACACGCTGTAATCAGGCGGGGGAACAACTTCTGGGGCTGACGCGCGAACAGATGATGGGCCGCTCGTTAGTCGACTGTCTCAAAGAGGCGCAGCTGGATGGAGAGGCCTATCCTTTAACCACGCAGCAGGGCGCGGCCGTCACACTCTCACAGCGCGCCTTGCAGAGCAGCGCTGGGCGCCAGGCGGGGAGCGTGGTCTTGATTCAGGATGTTACGGCGGTGCGCGAACTGGAAGATCGGCTGCAACGCCGGAATCGGCTGGCGGCGATGGGGGAGATGGTGGGGCGGATCGCCCACGAAATTCGGAACCCACTCGGCAGTATCGAACTCTTTGCATCGATGTTGCGGCGCGATTTGAACGGCGACCCGGCGCTGCGAGGATACGCCGAGCATATTTCATCGTCTGTCCATATGATGAATCGTCTGTTGACCAATCTTCTGCTCTATACAAAGCCCGATTGCTCCCATGGCGAGTGGCATGAGACAGAAGCACTCATGCTCGACTCATTGACGCTCGCAGCCCACGCAATTGCAAACACCAGAATCGACATTCGCCTTGATGTCGACCCTCAGGCGGCTCGCATCTGGTGCGACGCGGGCCAAATGAAACAAGTGCTCTTGAACTTGATTCTGAACGGTATCCACGCCATGCCGGGGAGTGGAACCTTGACGTTGTCGGCCGCTCTCGCAGAGGGGCGAGTTTCCGGAGGACCCGCGATTCGTCTCTCGGTCTCGGATACAGGCATCGGCATTCCAGCAGCTCAGCGATCGAGGATCTTCGATCCATTCTTTACGACGAGGGACGAAGGCACCGGATTAGGACTGGCCATCGTCCATGCGATCGTCGAGGGGCATCGTGGCCGGATCGACGTGGAGAGCGTTGAAGGCCGCGGCGCCACATTTACGATCGCGCTTCCATGCCATCGGGAAGCGGACTTCGTTGAGGCGCCGGACATGCCGGTTTCCGATCGCGGAGACGGGGCAAGCGTCCCCACGATCGATGAGCGCCATTTTGTCGAAGAGGAGACCTCCGCATGAGCGACCATCACACAGCGGGTTCTGCGACGGATGTTCCCGCGCAGACTGAGAAAGTTTTGATCGTCGATGACGAGCCATCCATGAGGACAGCGTTGATGGAGTCGGTCCGTCGTCTCGGGTATGACGTGCAGGGCGCGGTCGATGGCGCCGACGCGGTCGAACGGGTCAGCCTCTACCGGCCCTGGTTGGTGGTGACCGATCTGAAGATGCCTCGTCTGGGCGGCCTCGATTTGATCAAGGAGATCAAGAGCCGCTCGCCACAGACGTTGATGGTCCTGATGACCGCGTACGGCACGGTGGAGACCGCCGTAGAGGCGATGAAATACGGGGCGAGCGATTACATATTGAAACCGTTCTCTACCGATTTGTTGGAACGGGTGATCGGCAATCTGAAGGCGCGTGGCGCGGATGCCTCGGCGTCATCGCCGGCGCCGATCGATCAGCGGTCGATTTTGACGCAAGATCCCGGCATGGCCCGTCTCCTGAGCACCGTTGAAGGGGTTGCGGCAAGCCAAGCGACGATCCTTATCAATGGTGAAAGCGGCACAGGAAAGGAACTGCTGGCCCGCTTTATCCATAATAGGAGCCCTCGCGCGCACCGGCCCTTTATTGCCGTCAATTGTGCCGCCCTGCCGGATGGACTCTTGGAGAGCGAACTGTTCGGCCATGAGCGGGGGGCCTTTACCGGAGCCATCGTGAAAAAACTCGGCAAGTTCGAGATGGCGCATACCGGTACATTGCTGCTGGATGAGATCAGCGAGATGAATATGGGATTGCAGGCCAAGTTGCTCCGTGTGATCCAGGAACGGGAAGTGGATCGAGTCGGGGGGCGTGAGCCGGTATCCGTGAACATTCGGGTCATCGCCACGACCAATCGATCGCTGTACTACGAAGTGGAGCAGGGGCGGTTTCGGGAAGACTTGTACTATCGGTTGAATGTGTTTCCCATCACGGTGCCGCCGTTACGAGAACGTTCCGCCGACATTCCGTTGCTCGCGAGACATTTCGCGGCGGTCTCCGCGGCGCGCAATAGTCTTCCGCTGCCGGCGGTCTCGTCGGAGGCCTACGCCACACTTCAAGAGAGACGATGGAAAGGGAACGTGCGCGAACTGGAGAATGTGATGGAACGGGCCGTGCTCTTAGCCGGAAAAGAATCGATCCAATCGTGCCACCTGTTGCTGGAGTCCGGCGGCCAACCGGCGCCTCCTGCTCCAGCCCCGTCCTTGCCACAGCCTTCCGGCAACGGGTCATTGTGGGAAATGGAACGGGACCTGATTTTTCAAACTCTGGCGCGCGTGAGGGAAAACCGAACCCATGCGGCGAAAGAACTCGGCATCAGCATTCGCACCTTGCGGAACAAGCTTCGAGAATATCGGGGGAGCAGTTGCCAGATCTCCGCATAATCCGTTCATCTACCACGGTATGGGTAGAAAACATCCGGCAGGGTTTGCCGGTGGGCAGATATAGCTATATAGGTGGATAGGCTGAAGGCTGTTAGGGGTTGCTCTTCGAAGGTACTGAGTGGCTTGGTTTGTGCTTTGCAAGATCATTCATCACCTTCAGCCTTCAGCCTGAACCCCTGAGGAGGCGCTCCATGACGATCTTTGACCACACCATGCAATTACTCAATCGCACCCTGGATTTACGGCAAGCCAGGCAGCGGGTGATTGCCTCGAACATCGCGAACGAGGAAACACCCGGCTATCGCGCCACCGACTTCAACTTTCAGGACTCCTTGCAGGCCGCGCAGCGAGGAAGAGGTCCCGTTACACTCGCCGTGACGCAGGGCCATCACATCGGTCCACGCGGAGAGGGGTTTCAACAGGTTGTCGGAAAACTGAGTGACGTGCCGGCGGAGGATCTTCCTTTGGATGCCAACTCGGTGAACATCGAGCTGGAAATGGCCAAAATGTCCAGCAACGCCGGCCAGTACAATGCTGCCGCGACGATTATGGCGATCCGTTTTCGGCAGCTGATGGGCGCGATCCGCGAGGGGAGATAAATAACAATGGCGAGAGACCCGGGGCGAGGGGCCAGGGGAACCAATCCTCTGAATCCTCTCACCCCTTGCCTCTCGCCTCTAGCCTGGAGGAAAGACCATGGAAATGACCGACAGTATGGCGGTATCCGTTTCCGCCTTAGATGCGCAACGTCAACGGCTCAATGTCATCTCCAGCAATCTGGCGAATGCGCAGTCGACACATACGCCGGGAGGCGGTCCCTATAAGCGCCGGGATGTGGTGTTTCAATCGACGCCGGTCGCCAGTCCGTTCCAACGAACCTTTCGGCAGGTATCGACTGGTCCAGGGGCCCATGCCCTGGACGGGGTCAAGGTGCTTCGCGTGAAGGAGGATACAAGGCCCGGGCAGGTGATCTACGATCCACGCCATCCGGACGCGGACAAGAAAGGGTTTGTCAAAATGCCGAACATCAATGTCATGGAAGAGATGGTGAACTTAATCGGGGCATCCCGCTCATACGAAGCCAACGTGCAAGCGATCAGCGCCACCCGCGCCATGTGGAATAAGGCGCTGGAGATCGGGAGGTAGCCGTGGAGCAGATCAAAGCGATCGCCATCCCGTCTGTGTCTTCCGTGGATCATGCCGGCGGCAGTCATCGTGCCGGCGCGGTTCCCGCCGGCGGATTTATGAATCAGCTGGAACAAGCGATCAGTAAGGCCAACAACATCCAATTGGAAGCGAACCAGGCGACCGAGGCCTTGATGACCGGCCAGACGCAGAACATCCATCAGACCATGGTTGCCCTACAAGAAGCCGACGTGTCGTTTCAGCTGATGATGCAGATCAGGAATAAGCTGTTGTCGGCCTATGAAGAAATCCAACGGATGCAGATATAGGACGTGAAACGTGAAACGTTTCGGAAAAAGAGCACACGGCAGTCTTACGTTTCACCTTTCACGTCTTACCTTTCACGTTTTTTAAAGCGATGTGAGATCGCTGCTAGCGAGGAGTAGAGTCGCTTATGCTGTCTAAGTTTTCCATCAATCAACGCATGATCATTCTGGTTGCGCTGGCCGGCTCCATTGCCGGTCTGATCGCCATCACGCTCTGGACGCAACAGCCCGATATGCAGGTCCTGTTCACGAACCTCAATCCCGAGGATGCGGCTGGGATTGTGGACAAGCTGAAAGAGACCAAGGTGCCCTATGAGACGACCGGCGGCGGGACGACGGTGCTCGTTCCCAGCGCGCAAGTCCATGAGATGCGATTGCAATTGGCTACTCAAGGCCTCCCCCATGGGGGTGGAGTCGGCTTTGAAATTTTTGATCGCTCGTCGATCGGCGTATCGGATTTCGTGCAGAAGCTCAATTATCGCCGCGCGCTGCAGGGGGAGCTGGCAAGGACCATTGCGCAAATGCCCGAGATCGAACGGGCCCGCGTCCACCTGGCCACCCCGGAACGGCGATTGTTCTCCAGTGATGAGAATCGGGCGCGCGCTTCGGTCGTCGTCTCGTTGCGGAACGGACAGACTCTTGCCAAGACACAAGTAAACGGGATCGTGCATCTGGTATCGAGTAGCGTCGAGGGCCTGCAAGTTAAGGATGTTGCCGTGGTGGATGGACATGGGCGGCTGCTCTCGTCGGCTGCTGGGAGCGACGATGCAGCGGGCCTTACCGGATCGCAGTTGGAATACCAGCGGACGCTTGAAAAGGATATCGAAACACGCATTCAAACGATGTTGGAACGGATCGTCGGAGTGAATAAAGCCGTGGTGCGGGTGTCCAGCATTCTCGACTTCCGCAAGATCGAAACGACGGAAGAGCGGTACGACCCGAACAGTCAAGTCGTTCGAAGCGAACAGCGGGGCCAGGAGAAATCCAATGGGGTGAACGGTGTATCCGGCGGTGTGCCTGGTGTCCAGTCGAACGTCCCGGAAGGGGCAAGCCAAGAGCCGGCTCAGACGAGTTCAAGCGCCAATCAGACTAAAAATGAAACCGTGAATTACGAAATCAGCCGGACGGTCTCCCGAGTTGTGGAATCCACCGGCGGCATCAAGCAGCTTTCCGTGGCGGTGCTCGTAGACGGCATCTATGAAAGTGTGAAGGCGTCCGGGGGTGAAACAGCCTCATCCGATGCGGCCAAGAAGTACATCGCACGGCCTGAAGAAGATATGAAGCGCATCGAAGAGATCGTGAAAAAAGCTATGGGCTATTCGGCAGAACGGCAGGATCAAGTCCAGGTGACGAACGTGCAATTCGATATCGCGACTGAAGAACCGCCGACGCAAGGCATCGAGGCGGCGGCGGAGCCGACGAATTCCCTGGTTCCCTATATTCGGTATGGAGTCGGAGGAGGCCTCTTTCTGCTGATTCTCTTCATGGTTGTGCGTCCCCTGATGGCGATGTTGGGGACGACTGGGTCATCCGGGTCATCGGCCGAGGGATCCGCGCTGGGGCTTCCTGCTTCCGTCAGTCAGGTCGAAGCATCCTTGGCGGGAGGAAAGCCCCGCTCACAGATCGTCGATATGGCGCGTGGTAATCCCGATGCCACGGCTGTGGTGGTCAAGCAATGGCTGAAGGCAAGCTCGTGAGGGGCATGTAGCGATGGCGGCACCACTCAGCGGTGAACAAAAGGCGGCCATACTTCTGAAGACCATCGGTGAGGATGCTGCCGCCTTGGTGATGAAGAGTCTTGACCCGAAAGAGATCCGTCGGTTGGGGGCTTCCATGAATGTGACGGCAAATATTACAAGGGAAGAAGAATCGACCGTCATCGATGAATTTGAGAAGGCGAGCGCAAGCGGCGACGTGGCCTTTCATGGAAAAGAATACATCAAAACCATTCTGTCCAAGGCGCTCGGTCCTGAAAAGGCCAATCGTATGCTTGAGTCCATGACCAGCAAAGTCTATCCGGGGCTCGACGCCATGAAGTGGGTTGATGCCAAGGCCGCTTCACAAATGATCCGGATCGAGCATCCCCAGACGATCTCCGTCATTCTGGCGCACATGGATCCAGACCAGGCCGGCATCGTCATGCGGGACTTGCCGGAAACCCTTCGCGCGGATGTCGCTTTGCGCCTCGCCACGATGGAGGACCTGCAGCCGAGCGTGCTCGAAGAGCTCAGCGATGCCTTGCAGAGTTCACTGGTCGCGAGTGTCGGCACCCGCGCGGCGAGCGTTGGAGGGGCTGAAGCGGCCGCCAATATTCTTACGACCCTCGATAAAGCCACAGAGGGCGGCATCATGTCGAAAATCGCCGAACGCGATCAGCAGTTGGCCGATACCATCAGAGGACTGATGTTCGTCTTCGACGACCTGGTGAAGCTGGACGATCGTGGCATGCAAGAACTCATGAAAGAGGTCAGTAAAGAGGATCTCCCTGTGGCTTTGCGCGGAGCCAGTCCGGAAACCAAGGAGAAGTTCTTGAAGAATATGTCGAGCCGGGCGGCGGAGATGTTGAAAGACGATATGGAGTCGCGAGGGCCGATGAAGGTGGCGGAGGTCGAGAAGGCGCAACAGAATATCCTCAAAGTCTGCCGGAAACTGGAAGAGGAAGGGCGCATTGTCATCGCCGGTGCGGGCGGCGGGGAGGCGATGCTGTAAATGGAACGTTCTGCCAACGGACAGGCGACATTGCCCCGGCCAGGCGCAAGTCTGAGCGGTCGGCGAGAGAGTGCGATCCTGGTCGTCGACGACGAAGCGGCTGTCCGGGATCTCTTGGTGAAGCTGCTGCAATCGGCGGGGCATCGTGTGCGTGCGGTTGGAACAGCGCGGGAAGCCCATGCGGCATTAAAGGTATCGCCCGTATCGCTCCTGATTACTGACGTCAAATTGCCTGACCAAGACGGCATCGCATTGCTCCAGCAGGCCTGCGAGTTGGACCATCGCATGATGGGCTTGGTGATGACCGGGTATGGCACGGTGGATCTTGCCGTGCAGGCGATGAAGGCAGGAGCGGCGGAGTTTCTCATGAAGCCGTTTGAAATAGAGGCGCTGAAGTTGACCGTAAACCGTCTCCTGGATCTGTATCATTTGCGTTCGGAGAACACGGTTCTCAAGCAGGCGGTGGTTCGCGCTACCGGGGTTCGATTCCGAAGTCTTGCGCTGACCGATTTCGATACGGGCCATCGGTTTGCCGGAGACCAGAGCCTCTCGGACTACGACCAAGGTGTTGCAGAAGGTGAACGACGGGCTGCTGCACGAGTGGCGGCAGCCAGACAACAGGAGCAGCAGCTATTGGCCGACGCAGTCCGGCGCTTCGATGATGCGAGGATGTCGCTTCATCAGTCGGTTGAAGAGGATGTGACAGCCCTGGCCTTCAGCCTGGCGACACGCATCCTGCGCGACACGATGATCGAACGTCAGGATGCCGTGACTGCATTGCTCAAGTCGGCTCTGGCGACCTTTCGGGAAGCAGGGGTGGTGACCGTGCGAACGCATCCGTCCGATGCCCCAGTCCTTGAAGCGGCTCGCGCTGAGTTATGCCGAGAGCGACCCCTGTCGTTTGCGCTGCATGTCGAAGGCGATTCGTCTCTCTCCCGGGGAAGTTGTGTGGCTCAATCGACGAATCGACTGGTCGATGCCTCGCTGGATACGCAGTTGCTGCGACTCGGAGAGGCTTTACAGAAGCGAGGCCTGCGTGAATCTCGTTGATCTGATCGAACGGACGGATCCTCTTGTTGTCTCGGGCCGTGTGGCGCAGGCGGTTGGGATCGTGATCGAAGGCTATGGTCCTATGACATCGGTTGGGGAATTATGCGACGTCACCCGCGAGGATGGAGAAGGAACTGTGCCGGCGGAAGTGGTCGGGTTTCGCGGCGATCGTGTGTTGCTGATGCCGCTTGGAGAGATGCGGGGAATCGGTCCCGGCAGCAAGCTCTTCATGAAGGGCCACTGCGCTTCGGTTCCAGTCGGCACGCAACTGCTCGGGCGCGTACTCGACGGGCTTGGAGAGCCATTGGACGGGCGCGGCCCCTTGACGACCGAACAGCGATACCCGTTGCATGCCGCGCCGATCAATCCCCTGAAGCGAACCCGCATCGCCGAACCCCTCGATTTGGGCATCCGTGCGATCAATGCTTGTTTGACCTGCGGCCGTGGTCAGAAGGTCGGGATCTTTGCCAGTTCCGGCGTCGGGAAGAGCGTCTTACTCGGGATGATCAGCCGTTATACGAAGGCCGATGTCAATGTCATCGCTCTCATCGGCGAACGAGGGCGTGAAGTCAACGAATTTTTGGAGCGCGATCTGACCCCCGAGGCGCTCAGTCGTTCGGTGGTGATCGTGGCGACATCGGACCAGCCGCCGTTGGTGCGGTTGCGAGGGGCATTGGTTGCGACGGCGATCGCGGAGTATTTTCGCGATTGCGACAGGCAGGTCCTCCTCATGATGGACTCGCTCACCCGTCTCGCCCATAGCCAGCGTGAAGTTGGGCTCGCTATCGGGGAACCACCGACTACGAAGGGGTATACCCCCTCGGTCTTTACGATGTTGCCTAAACTTCTGGAGCGAGTCGGGACCGGGTCCGGTTCCGGCGCCATCACCGGGCTCTATACAGTGCTGATGGAAAGCGATGAACTTGCCGATCCCATCGCGGAGACAGTCCGGTCGATCCTTGACGGCCACATTGTGCTCTCGCGTCAGTTGGCCGCGCGCAACCATTTCCCGGCGATCGATCTGCTCAACAGCACCAGTCGGGTGATGAAAGACATCGTGGGGCGCGACCACTACACCGCGGTCCGGTCCATGATCGAACTCCAGGCGCGGTATCAACAGTCTGAGGATCTCATTCTGCTTGGCGCCTATAAGGCCGGCACCAATCGCGAACTTGACAAGGCTGTGGGGGCTCAAGACGGCATCAATGCCTTTCTTCGGCAGGATATCGAGCAATCCGTCTCGATTGGCGATTCGATCCAGGACCTGCTGACTCTGGTGAAGGCGACAGCATGAAGCTCAACGTCTTGCGTCGCTATCGCGCACAGTTGGAAGAGGTGGCACGGATGGATTTCTTTCGTTTGCGCCAGGAACTACAAGATGTCGAGGCGCGTGTGTTTCTGCTCGAGGAACGTATGAACCGCACGACAGATGCGTACTTGGCCAAGGTCGCCGGAGGAGTGGCGCTGGACGAATTTCTGGTGTGGCAGTCGATGGTTGTCGCCGAGACATCCAAGTTGGCTGAGGCGAAGCAGGCGGAAAATCAGCTCCGTGAGGCTTGGAATCGAAAACAGAATGCATTGCGTGTCGCGATGCAGGATTGTCGGACGCTCGATCGTCTGGCTGAACGTAGGCGTCAACAACAGCGTCTGGTGCAAGACCGAGTCGACCAAATGGAGCTGGATGAGGCTGCGCGCCGTACCAGCCCGCATTATTCATGAGCGCTTCTGCTGCAATCGCCGATCCGCTGCTACGACAAGCCTTCGGCTGGCAGGCTCGCCGCTCGTTCCCTCGACGTACTGCTGGGGACTGGCGCCCTTCTTTTTGGCTCCTGTCCCCGTCTGAAAAGCGGGACAGGCACCGCCGCAGACGGCGGAGCCAGTCCCCAGGCCTTCGCGCGCCGGTCTCGCAACACGGCTCAGCGATTTCGCGACGAATCGTCATGAATAATGCGGGCTAGTGTGATGTGATCGTTCAGTGTTTCGCGCAGGCTCTGGGGAAACTATTGTGGCACGCTGGAAATTCAACCTCCCGCATGGTGGGGACCGCAGATGAATAGGATGCAGACGAGTCAAGCGGGACGAACGACTCAGGCGAGCCAGGTGAAGAGGCCAGGGGCTCAGGTCGCTGGATCCAGAATGCCGAACCCTGAACCTCGGATGTTCGATCGCGCTTCCTCCACATGTTCGGCGCCTCGCGCGGCACGGTCTGTCTGGCCGAGAGGGCGGATAGGGGCTGTCGTTGCCGGGGCCGGACTCATCGTTGCGTTCTCTTGGGCCGTTCAATTCGTTCAAATCACGGCAGAGCAGGGGCTTGCAGGGTGCGGGAGGGCCATTTTGGCACAGCTCGATCTAGGATGGACGATAGGTGAGGAAGATAAGCAGAATAGCGCCGCAGGCTGCTCAAAAAGGACTGCCTTTGCGTCAGCCCAACTCGATCGCGTCAACACGCATCCTTCTCTGAGCAGGCCCGCAGCACGCAAAGAGGCTGGTCCTACGCTTCGGTCCGTTGAGCCTCCGAGCAAAGCGGGAATGCCGATAGCGGATTTATTGAGCATTCTTTTCGGACCGCAGTCTGTTCATGCCGAAGACGTTGCCTCACGAACGGCCTCGACGGATTCCAACAGGGTATCGGGCAGTGAGTTGCCTAAACCGGCAGCTGAACCGGTGGAAGGACCGGCGCTCATTGTGCCGGAGGAAATGGTCGCCCTGTTTCAGCAGCGGAAGCAAGACTTGGAGCGGCGTGAGAATATTGTTCGGACGGCAGAGGGGCGGGTGGCGATTCTCAAAGCCGAAGTCGAGCAGATACTGAATAAGATCGAGGCAGCAGAGCAGCGTCGTCTCGATCAGGAGAAAGTCTCCGTGGGGCAACAGGCCTCCCAGCGCGAACATGCGGCCGACCTGCGCAAGCAGCATCTAGGGCAACTGGCAAAGATTTATGAAAGTATGCCTGCGGAAGAGGCCGCTGCGCGTATCGAACGAATGGCGGATCGGAAAGCGTTGGAGATTCTCCGGCTCCTGAAGAGTAAGTCGGCCGGGGCCATCCTGGCACAGGTGAAAGTCGATCGAGCGGCTAAGTTGACGGAAGAACTTCTCGCCACTCCTTAGCAGGACGCTGAGAAAGTCCGCCAGCAGGGGGAGGGATGGCCCGGTGAGTCCCCTGTGCTCGCGCAACGCGCGGTCTCCGAAGACCCTCGTTGGACGCGCGCAGTGGAGGACTCATCCGGGCCATCCCTAGGATAGAGTAAACGAGCGAGATTGGAAGAACTATCTTAGGTCGCTCGCTGCGGTCTTGCCCGCGGAACGGCGCGTCTTGGCGCGCCGGGGTTGGGCGGGTGAAAAGGTCGACTTTTTGAGCATCCTGCAGCGGGCTCTTACCACTGGGCCTATCATAGTTTCCCATAGCCTGTTGCCTCTTCATTCCGCTCGTACGGAAATTTTTACCTGCGCACCCTGCATCTTCTTCCCTGTTCCCTCCCGTCAGTGCTTCCTCCCAGTGCTAACTCCACGCCGAACAGCATATCCAGTCGTTTTCTGGATGGCACAGAGTTTGAAGATGTTAGCCCGTATGATTCATGAGCGCTTTTGCTGCAATCGCGGATTCGCTGCTGCGACGAGCCTTCGGCGGGCAGACTCGCCACTCGCTCCCTCGACGTACTATTCAAGTACGCCTCGGATTCTCGTGGCTCCGCATGCCCGTCTCGCAACGCGACTGCGCGATTTCGCGACGAACCGTCATGAATCATGCGGGCTAGGTTCGGCAGCCGGATCTTCTTTGCGCAGATAGCGGGGTTTGTCGCCACTATGGATATCGAGCTTCTCATTCCTCCGTCCAGCCGTGCTGCCGGTCAATCGAGTTCGAGCCTGTTGAGCGAGACAGGTCAGGGTCAGCAGCCTGCTGAGAGCGGAGTGTTTTCTGCCCTCCTCGAAGATGCAGTGAAAAATACACGTGCGGCTCAGTCTCCCCCATTGTCCGATCCAAATGATTCGATGGAGTCGGCTCCACCGACAGCAATGGATGCCCATACGACAGGAGAGTCGTTGAGCGACATTGCGGTCTCGTTGTTATCTCAAGTGCCTGATCTGCGTGAGGGGTCTGCTTCCGTAGTCGAAGCGGTTGCGCGCCTACTGAATCCCACGGGTGATAGCCCACAGGGGACTGAATCGATTCCTCCGCTCCTACAGGGGCTGACAGTGGAAGCGTCGCATGACGATCTCGCGCTTGAAGCTGCGTCTGCGCCGACTGGTTCCGCACAGGCCGGGACCCCAGACTCTTCCATCAAGACACTGTTGCAACCAGCTCTCCCCCGCGATCAGTCCGAAATTTCAACGACTGGTGAAGATTCCAGAGCCATGAGTAAACCGGCCATTCAGAATGGCTCGGTCGCTGCAACCACTCCTGTTTCTCTTGGACAGAGGTCCGGTGACATGGCTCTTCCCAACAGAGAGCCGTCGGACTCTCCAATATCCGATCAACGCTCATCTCCTGTCGCAAAGGAAGAAGGGAGCGCGACTCGGACGGTTCAACTTTCCGACCGGCTATCGGCTGGAGTCGGGCTGTCGGCGATCATCCAAGCGCAGGGGGCTCAAGAGACCACGTTACCGGGACCAGCTCTATCGGTTTCGTCGATCATAGGCAGCGGAGGGGGAGGACAAGATTCATTTGGAGCCTCGGCACAGGGTGAGAGAGAAGGTGCTCTGTTTCAATTTAACGCCAGTGAGATTCCGGAATCGTTGGCGCGAGGTACTCAACCCCAGCTCTTTAGCGACCAATTCACCCTGGCCCAGCAGCCACAGTCATCACTACAGGGACCGGGCTCGTCTGCTCCAATGGCAATGCCGAATCAGCTGAAAATGGCACAGGCCCTGTTCGGTGGGAACCAGACGGCAATCATGACTTCAGCGTCTGGAATGGCCCAAACCGTCCATGTGGTACTGCCGGCTCACGATTCAGGCCCACTCAGCGTGAGAATCTCCATGACGGACCAGACCGTGTCCACACAGTTCACCACCGATCGAAACGATCTTGGGCAGTTTCTGCTCACGCGGCAGGATCAGCTCCAGCAGAGTCTGAGCAAGTCTGGGATGGAACTTGGCCAGTTTCAAGTGCAGGTCAACCAGGAAGGCCGGCAGGAAACATTGTCCGATCGACAGTCCCGGCGAAACGGTGAAGCCCCGGAGCAACGGTTCGCGTCGCAGGACCAGAACCGACAATCTCAAGATCGAGAACGGCCCGAGCCCCGGCCCACACGCGCATTGAGTCTTTTCGCTTAACAAGATGCTGAAAAAATCCAACCTGTCTGTTTGGTCTATCTGGTCTATTTGGTCTGTCTCGTTCGCCGGACCAAAGGAACCAGATAGACCAAACGAACCAAAGTGAGTTGAATGAAAGGAGAGATTCATGATCGACTTTGCCGCAATAACCAATTCGACCGCGACAACTCCTCCACCGGAGACTGGGCCGAAGGAACTCGGCCAGGATGAGTTCTTGAAGCTCCTGGTTACGCAACTGAAGTATCAGGATCCGCTTAAACCGCTCGAAAACCAGGACTTCATCGCACAGACGGCGCAGTTCAGTCAGCTGAACCAGATGACCGAGCTCGTGAGTTTGATGAAGCAAAGTGTGGCACTCCAGGAAGCGGCGACAGCGCCGGCGGCACGACAAACTCAGACCCAGGCGTAAGGCTAAAGGCGAGTTAGTAGGAAGATCATTATTCACCGGCAGGCAAACTGTCATTCGTTCTGAATAAAGGAGACGCATCATGGGAATTTTGACCTCGCTGTTCTCGGCTGTCAGCGGACTTAATACGTACGGTAATGCCATGTCTGTGATCGGGAATAATATCGCGAACGTCGGAACGGCAGGGTTTAAGTCGAGCCGCGCGTCGTTTGCCGATTTAGTCTCAGCTTCGCTCGGCGGCGGGTCGAGTACTGGCCAGGTTGGGTTGGGCGTGTTCCTGAACGACGTGCAGACGAGTTTTTCACAGGGTTCCCTCTCGAATACGGGAAATACCTTGGATCTTGCGATCGATGGGGCTGGGTTTTTCGGGCTGCGCGATACCACGGGCACTTCATCCTATTCTCGCGCCGGACAATTTGAAGTGAACAACCTCGGTGAGATCGTGGACCCGAGCGGTCGATTCTTACAGGGCTATCAAGCGTCAGCGACGGGAGTGATTTTGGGGACAGTCGGAAATATTACTCTGTCCACAGCCACGATCGCTCCGCAGTTTACCGCCAACGCATCAGTGGAGGCCAATCTGAATTCAACATCCACCGTTCCGGCGGCCGTGTTCGACGTGACCGATGCCACGACCTATAATTTCTCGAATGGCATTACCGTCTATGACTCGCTTGGATCTCAGCATCAGCTGCGGTTGTATTATGTGAAAACCGCGACGGCCAACACCTGGAATCTCCATTCTCAAGTCGATGGCGGCGCAACGACGGCGCAGACGAATTTGGTATTTAACTCAAGCGGGGTATTGACGGGAGGCGGCGCGCAGACGTTTTCGTTGCCCATTGCCGGTGGGGCGGCTACGCCACTCACGGTCGCCATGGACTTCTCAGCCATGACGCAATTTGGCACTGCATCGAATTTGACCAATCAAACTCAAGATGGGTTTACGTCCGGCTCGTTTCAGAGTTTGTCCATCGATTCGGTGGGACGAGTCGTGGCACAGTTTTCCAACGGTCAGACCAGAACCCTTGCCCAGATCGTGTTGAGCCGATTCACGAACCCGAACGGATTGGCACGGGCCGGTGAGAATGGGTTTGCCGAGACGATAGACTCTGGCCCGCCGCTGGCAGGGGCTCCGACGAACAATGGATTGGGACGGCTGATTTCCCAGACTATCGAACAGTCCAATGTGGATCTCGGCAAAGAATTTGTCGATATGATCATTACGCAACGCGCGTTTCAAGCGAATTCCCGAGCCATCACCACGAGCGATGAGATGCTACAAGAGCTGGTGAATCTGAAGCGCTGAGTTCTAAGGGACTGGCTCCGCCGTCTTCGGCGGTGCCTGTCCCGGTTGTTCCTCGGAAGGGGGCAGGCGCCAATAAGAGTGGCGCCTGCCCCCTACGCGATCTGCTCTCCTCGCCGTCCTGTTGCGTCATCTTATTGACAGTGTCAAGGCTCTGGCAATGGGTGCGACGGTTCTCTGCCCACAATCCATCAAATTCATACGCCAGATGGCCTATTGCGGTTGTGCTGTCGCCTGCGACAGGCATGATCCCGATGGCATAGCCATTGCAAACTTCCCGGTTGTTGATCTGTTCGATTGGAGGAGGTGTCTATGGCAGAGACTGAAACCGCGCCGCCGCCGGCGCCAGCGCCAGCTGCGGCGGGGATTCCGCTGAAAATGGTCATCATTATTGTTGCCGGCACACTCGTGCTCGGCCTTGGAGGGGCGTTCGCCGCCTTTAAGTTCATGGCGGGAGACCATAAGGGAGAGGATCCGAAAGCCGAGGCGACGGTCGCGAAGGAGGCGGGGCACGGGGAGACGGAAGCGAAGCACGGAGAGGCCAAAGCCGGAGGCCCAGGCGCGATCTACGACGTAGAGCCGTTTATCGTGAACCTCGCCGATACGCCGGAGGTGCGCTATCTGAAACTGACGGTAAAGTTGGAGCTCGAAAACCAGGAGGCCTCGGCCGAACTCGCCAACCGCGTCCCACAGTTACGCGACACGATACTGGTTCTTCTGACGAGTAAGGATGCGGCATCGATCCGCACCACTCAGGGCAAGTTTCAGTTGCGCGATGAAATTACCCAGCGGGTCAATAGTCTGCTTCCAAAACCCGCCGTGCGGGCAGCCTACTTTACGGACTTTGTCGTGCAATAGCCTGAACCGCTTCGCGTTATGGAAAAGATACTCTCACAAGATGAAATAGACGCGCTGTTGAAAGGCGTCACCTCCGGTGAGGTCGAAACCCAAGCAGGGGAAGAGGAGCAGCCGGCCGGCGGGGTCAGGCAGTTTGACCTCTTCAATCAGGAACGCATCGTCCGCGGGCGCATGCCGACGCTGGAGCTGATTACCGACCGGTTCACCAGGCATCTGTCCCTGTCCTGGAGCACCCTGCTGAATACGAAAGTCGAGTTCAATATTATCGGGACGCAGATCATGAAGTTCGGCGCGTTTCTGAAGACCGTTCCGATTCCCTCCTCGTTGAACGTATTTCGAATGGATCCGTTGCGCGGGAACGGTCTGTTTGTACTGAACGCATTCATGGTCTATCTCGTGGTGGACTATTTTTACGGGGGCAAGGCGCAAACGCATGTAAAGCCTGAAGGCCGGGACTTCACGCCGATTCAGTTACGGATCATCAAGAAGATTGTGCAGTCGGCATTCGAGGACCTGGAGAAAGCGTGGCACGCCGCGCTGTCCGTCAAGACCTCGTTGGTCCGTTCTGAATCCAATCCGCAGTTCGCCATGGTGGTTTCCGTATCGGAAATCGTGTTCGTGACGACGCTCCAAGTGCAATTCGGGGAGACGACCAGCGATTTCTTTATTGTGTATCCCTATTCGATGCTCGAGCCCATTAAGGAGAAACTCTATTCGGGCATCGTCTCCGAGCAGATGGAGCAGGATGGAAGCTGGGCGAACAGGTTTCATGAAAAGCTGCAAGAGTGCCAGCTGGCCGTGACGGTTCGGCTTGGAACCGCCTCGGTCAAGGTGCGGGACGTGTTGGACTTCGCCCCCGGCGATCTCATTCTTTTGGACCAGCGACCAGGCGACCCGCTCGATTGTTTCGTCGAAGGATACTTGAAGTTTCAGGGAAGCCCGGGCGTCTCGAAAGGGAACCATGCCTGCCGCGTCGAAAAGGTGATCGTGTAATCGGTTATATGTCCGAGGAGAACCGCCTATGGCTGACAACGAAGTAGCAACCTCCGGAACGAAGACTCCCGCTCAAGCCGCTGCGCCGGCTCCAACAGCGGCTCCGGCGTCATTTCCTCCGCTCGACGGAGGAGGAGCGGTTCCTGCGCCCAAGAATATCGAGTTCATTCTCGACATTCCGATGCAAGTGACGGTGCAGGTCGGATCGACCAAGATGGTGATTCGAGAGTTATTGCAGCTCGGACAGGGGTCGGTGATCGAGCTTGAAAAACTGGCGGGAGAACCGATGGAGGTGCTGGTCAACAACAAGCTGGTGGCGCGGGGCGAAGTCGTCGTGGTGAACGAGAAGTTCGGGATTCGCCTCACCGACGTCATCAGCGCGGCTGAGCGGGTTCAGCAACTGGCGTAAGGGTTTGTTTGGTTCATCTGGTTTATTTTGTTTATTTGGTTCAATTGGTTCAACCAAACAAACGAGACAAACCAGATGAACCAAATAAACAAGACCGACGGAATGGAGACCATGTGATCGATTTCTGGGACAGTTTTTTACGGATGGCGTCGGCGTTGGCCCTTGTGTTGGCTCTCATAGGAGGGCTGGTTCTATTGATTCGCCGGTTTACAGGCACAAGGTTGGGCGCGCCTGTCTCCACGCAGATCGTCCAGGTCCTCGGCAGCGGGTACATCGGCCCACGCAAGACGATTTCTCTGGTATCGGTTGCAGGGGAATTCTTCGCGGTCGGCATGACTCCGACGGAACTGGTGTCTCTCGGCCATATCCAGGATCGGGAACGAGTCCAGCAGTTTCTGTCCGCGGCGACCACCGGTCACCCGGTCGCGCCTGGCAGGCAGTCAGAAACGAGAGGTGGCCATGCAAACTGATGCCGGCGCAGGTCAGCCGCTGATCTTTTCCGCGCGGCGCCACCAAGGCTATCGAGCCTGCCTTTTGCCAATTGCCCTGTTCTGCCTGTTCTTCGGCATGACGCAGGACGCCATCGGCGGGGCCAATCCTTCTGTCACGATCGATCTCGGCCAGACGGGTCCCAAACAGACCGCCGTCGTCTTTCAAATTATTGCCCTGTTGACGGTGCTCTCCCTGGCGCCGGCCTTCTTTATCATGGTGACCTCCTTCACCAGAATCGTGATTGTGCTTTCATTTCTCCGCCAGGCGATCGGGACGCAGGCTGCGCCGCCCAATCAGATTATCATCAGCTTGGCTCTGTTCATCACCGTCTTTGTGATGGCGCCGGTGGGGGAGACAGTCTATAGCCAAGCCCTGCAGCCTCTGCTCGCGGAACAGATCTCGTACGAGGAAGCTTGGACAAAGGGTATCCAGCCGATTCGAGCCTTTATGCTGAAGCAGGTGCGCGATAAGGATCTGGCGCTTTTTATCGATCTCAGCAAAATGCCCAAACCTGAAACCGTCGATCAGGTTCCCATCTATGTCGTGATTCCCGCCTATATATTGAGTGAATTGCGTGTCGCCTTTCAGATCGGCTTTCTCATCTATATCCCGTTTCTGATCGTCGACATGGTGGTGGCCAGCATTCTGATGTCCATGGGCATGATGTTGTTGCCTCCGGCCGTCATTTCACTCCCGTTCAAACTGATTCTCTTCGTGCTGGCCGACGGGTGGAATTTGGTCGTCGGGTCGTTAGTGAAAAGCTTTCAGTGATTGCGACCGGAATGAGGAGAACAAGATGACACCCGAGATGGTCACCGAGTTAGGCCGCCAAGCCATCGAAACGACACTGATCGTGTCTGCCCCCATCCTGGGGCTCGCCCTGGTGGTGGGGCTTGCGGTCAGTGTGTTCCAGGCCATGACGCAGTTGAATGAGGCGACCCTCACGTTCGTGCCGAAAGTGGTGGCCGTCTTCGTGGCATTTGTCTTCTTTTTGCCCTGGATGCTGGGCGTACTCACGTCGTTTATGACGCAGGTATTTTTGAATATTCCACTGTATGGGCAATAACGCGGCATCCCTGGGATAGAGTACGAGAAAACTATGAGTATGGTGCCCTCTCTTCATCTTGTCTTGCCGGAATTCCAGTCGTTTCTGGTCTTGGTGTCCCGTATCGGGGGCATCGTGGCGGCATTCCCGATGTTAGGCGGACGAACGGTTCCCGCCAAAATCAAGATCGCGCTTGTGCTGATGTTGGGGGTTGCGCTCTCGCCGCTCATTCGGCTTCCGCCGCTGTCTCAGGACGCGATTGAAATGACAGCCGGGCTTGCGAGCGAACTGCTCATCGGCCTGGTCATCGGCCTGGCCGTCCGATTGGTGTTCGGAGCGCTGGAAGTGGCCGGCGATCTGTTGGGAACTCAGATGGGATTCGGCGCGGTGCAACTGTTGGATCCCATGACCGATCAACATTCGTCGGTGATCAACGAGTATTTTCGAATCATCGCCATGTTGGTGTTTCTTTCGCTGAATGCGCACATGGTCGTCGTGGCAGCCATCGTGTCGAGCTACGAGGCTATCCCGCCATTCGGCGCCAGGCTTTCCTCCGCGCTCGGGGAGGAGGTGCTCCAGCTGTCCCAGCACATGTTTGTGATCGCCCTGCAGCTGTCGGCGCCGATCCTCGTGGTGATGCTCCTGATCAATGTCCTGCTGGCCATGCTGGGGCGGGCTGTCGCTCAGGTCAACGTCTTCGTGTTGAGCTTTCCCATCACGATCTTGGGAGGGCTCCTGGTGTTAGGTCTGGCGTTACCCTATACCGTCTCGCTGTTCGAACGGGAATTTATGGGGTTGCACGACACGATTGAAAGGCTATTGAGGATCCTTGGACATGGCTGAAGGCGCCGACAATAAGACAGAACCGGCGAGTGAGAAACGGAAAGCGGATGCCCGCCGGGAAGGGAATATTGCGGTGAGCCGCGATGTGACGACCGCGGCTCTCCTTCTCGCGGGCATCGGGCTTCTCGCCCTGTTGGCCGGTCCCGGCATGCATCAGCTGACCGATGTGACCCGTTTGGGTCTCGCGATGCCGCTCGATCGTATCGCCCATACCAGCTTGACGATCGAACAGGTTCATTCGCTGCTCATGGAGAACGGTCTCACGACCCTGCTGCTCATGCTGCCCTTCCTCGCAGGCCTGGCTCTGGTCGGCGCCGGCGCGATCCTCGCTCAGACGGGGTTTTTGTGGAAGCCATCCCTGCCCTGCGACATCGGCCGGTTGAATCCGATCAAGGGGTTCGGTCGACTCTTTGCTCTCCGGTCCGTCTCCGAGCTGATCAAGGCGCTGCTCAAAATCATGATTATCGGCGGCATCGGTTCGTTGGTGCTCTGGCACGATTTTCCGCGTCTTCCGGAACTCGTGCATTACGACATGTGGGGGCTCATCACGGTGATGGGATGGCTGACGTTGAAGGTGGCGCTCGCGATTGCGGGAGCGATCGCCGTGGTGGCGGGAGCGGATTTTTTCTATCAACGGTATGAGTGGGAACGGTCCCTGCGGATGAGCCATCAAGAACTGAAAGAAGAACATCGCGACGCAGAAGGCGATCCGATGATCAAGAGCCGGGTGCGGACCGTTCAGCGGGACATGATGCGAAAACGCATGATGGCGGCCGTGCCGACAGCGGATGTCGTGGTCACAAATCCCACGCACCTTGCCGTCGCGCTCAAATACGATACGGCGAACATGTCTGCGCCCATCGTCGTGGCGAAGGGGGCTGGGCATGTCGCGGAGCGGATTCGTTCGGTGGCCAGACAGCACGGGATCGTCGTGGTCGAAAACAAATTTGTGGCGCGGACGCTCTACAAACTCGTCGAGGTCGGCAGGGAAATTCCCGTCGATCTCTACCGCGCCGTGGCAGAGATTCTTGCGTTTGTGTTTCGCGCGCGCGGGCTTTCGTCTGAGCGGATCACCCGATAGGGGACCAGGAGATCATGGCATCCGAAACGGCAAAACTGTCTCCCTCGTCGTTCGTCAAGCACCCGGATATTCTAATTTCGCTGGGCGTGGTGGGGGTCATCATGCTGATGATCCTGCCGCTTCCCCGGTTTTTCTTGGACCTCCTCCTGGCCTTCAATATCACCGTGTCGGTGATTATCCTGCTCGTGGGATTACAAGTCAGACGGCCTATCGAGTTCTCGGCCTTTCCTTCCATCCTCCTCATCGTGACTCTGTTCCGTCTGTCGCTCAACATCGCCTCGACGCGCCTGATCCTGCTGCACGGGAATGAAGGCGCAGGCGCAGCGGGCGAAGTGATTCGGGCCTTCGGCAATTTCGTCGTGGGGGGAAATTACACGGTCGGACTTGTGGTCTTTTCCATCCTGGTCGTCATCAACTTCGTCGTCGTGACCAAAGGCGCCGGCCGGGTTGCAGAAGTGGCGGCTCGGTTCACCTTGGATGCGATGCCCGGGAAACAGATGAGCATCGACGCCGATTTGAATGCCGGACTGATCGACGAGACAGAGGCGAGGCGGCGGCGTAGAGAGATCTCGGAAGAAGCTGATTTTTACGGTTCCATGGACGGAGCCAGCAAGTTTGTCCGAGGGGATGCCATCGCGGCGATCATCATTGTCCTGGTCAACATCGTCGGCGGACTCACGATCGGAGTGTTGCAACAGGGCATGAGCCCTGGATTGGCCGCGCAAACCTATACGCTCTTGACGGTCGGGGAGGGGCTGGTTGCGCAGATTCCCGCGTTGTTTATCTCAACGGCCGCCGGCATTGTCGTGACCCGGGCTGCGGCGGATGCCGATCTCGGAAACCAGATCACGCGGCAGATGTTGCTGTCGCCCAAAGCCGTCGGCACGGCTGCCGGAATCCTGCTGGCTCTGGGCGCCGTTCCCGGTTTGCCCCATCTGGCCTTTCTCGGATTGGGCGGCGCCGCCGCCTGGCTCGCTTATCGATTGTCGCAGGAGGCAAAAGCTCCGGTCGAGCCGGCGCCGGTTTCTGCGGCGCCGCAAGCCGAAAG
This sequence comes from Nitrospira sp. CG24E, assembly GCA_002869895.2. Taxonomy (GTDB): domain Bacteria; phylum Nitrospirota; class Nitrospiria; order Nitrospirales; family Nitrospiraceae; genus Palsa-1315. Next base: position 26,420 of record NEWP02000032.1, read on the forward strand.
CACGACGCCTCAACTGGCCCCGCTCGATTTGATGGAGGTACAGGTCGGGTATGGACTCATCGGCTTGGTGGAAGGAAAAAATGGGACCGCATTGCTCGATCGGATCAAGGGGCTGAGGAAACAGTTCGCGGATACGATGGGGTTTCTCTTGCCGCCTATTCATATCCGGGACAACCTCCAACTGCGTCCCAACGAATACGCGGTCATGCTGAAAGGCGTGGAGCTCACGAAGGCCGATGTGTTGCCGTCGCACGTGCTGGCCATCGATCCGGGAAACGCTCAACGAGGCCTCATTCATGGCGTTGCCACCAAGGAACCGGCGTTTGGATTGCCCGCGCTCTGGGTGCCGGAGTCCACACGCGAGCAGGCGCAACTGGCCGGCTACACCGTTGTGGATGCCGGTTCGGCCATCGCCACGCATTTGTCTGAAATTATCAAACGTCACGGGCATGAGTTGTTGGGCAGACAGGAGGTGCAAGCGCTGCTCGAAGAGTTGGCCAAAGCCCATCCGAAACTGGTCGAAGAATTGATTCCCACCTTACTGCCGCTTGGAACGGTTGTCCGTGTTCTCGGCAATCTGCTGCGTGAAGGCATTCCGATCCGGGATCTTCGCTCGATCGTTGAAGCCCTGGCCGACCATGCCAACACCACGAAAGATTCCGAGCTCCTCACGGAAATGGCACGGCAGGCGTTGGGACGGACGATTACGCGGCAGTATCAAGCGCCGGACGGCACGTTGCCTGTGATCACACTCGATCCTCGGCTCGATCGGTCCTTGAGCGAACAGGCTGCGGCGATTCCTCAAGGGAGCATGTTGAATCTGGATCCGGGTCTCTCCCACACCCTGTTAGCGGCGATGAAACAGACCGTGGAACGGGTTGCCGCCCGCGGTCATCAGCCTGTCTTGCTCTGCTCACCGGCTCTCCGACGCCATATCCGTCGATTGACCGATCGGATTCTGCATGCCGTGCCGGTGGTGGGTTTCAACGAACTCGATTCGATGGTTCGTCTCCAGTCGCTGGATACAGTTCGGCTGGAGGGAGAAGCTCTTTTACCCTGAGGTGAACGATGAAGATGAAAGTATTTCATGCCGACACCATGCATGACGCCATTCGAGCCATCAAGGAAGAGTTGGGGCCGGATGCCCTGATCCTCTCCACAAAGCGGGTGAAGCGGGGGAGCTTGCCTTTCTCGCTGTTCGGGCGAGCGCTACTGGAAGTGACGGCGGCGACCGATTCGGTGGCCGATCAGGAGGTTCCTGATCATCAAACGGCTCCTCAGGCCGCGCAGGACGAGGTCCACCCGGTCGAGAATCAACGAGAGTCGGCTCCCGCGTTTCAGGACACATTGAGCGCCTTGCTTCACTACAAGAAGCATGCGCCATCGGAGTCCGGGGGAACGGACGTCCGGACGCCGCCGCCGATTGCGAAACCAGAGTTGCGACGGACTCCGCAGGGGCTTCGCCATCTTAAGAACGAACTCCTGGACCTGCAGCAGCGCCTGACGTCTTCGTTGCCCGATGAGTCCCAGGCGGCAGGATCCGGTTTCCCGGCGCCCTTGGCGCGGGCCTGCCGTCTTCTGGTTGCGCAGGGATTGCGGCCCTCAACAGCCGAAAGTCTCTGTCTCATGCTTCGGCGAGACTTTTCACCGGAGTCCCGGGGATCGGATCGCGAGATTCAGGATGCCCTGCTCCGTCTCTGTGCGGAGCAGATTCGAGTCAGCGGACCCTTGCTGGATGCGGCGAACGATTACAAAGTCGCCATGTTTGTCGGGCCGAGCGGGGCAGGCAAGACCACGGCCATCGTGAAGCTTGCGGCCCATTACCGGCTTCAAGAAAACAGGTCGGTCGCCCTTATTACACTCGATACCTGCCGGATGGCCGCGGTCGAGCACCTCCGCATGTATGCGAATGTCTTGGGAGTTCCTCTGGAAACGGCTCAGACCATGGCCGATGTGGTCGACGGCATCCGCCGCCATCGTCAAGCCAGCCTGATCTTGATCGACACACCAGGCTTTGGTCCCCATGAAGCGGCGCAGCTCATGAATCTCGGAGGCCTTAAAGATTCGTGCGGATCGCTCGACACGCATCTGGTCTTGTCCGCGACGACGCGGATGCAGGATCTTCGTCGCTCTGTGGCGCAGTACGCCCCCTGCGCTCCGTCTCATCTGCTCTTTACCAAGCTGGACGAGACGGAGGAATACGGGAATCTGTTCGAATTGGCCTACCAGACGACCTTGCCCCTGTCCTATTGGAGCAACGGTCAGCGGGTGCCGGAAGATTTCGAGCTGGCGGATTCAGCTCGGTTGGCGGATTTCCTGCTCGACAGGGGCTCAGCCCGGTTTACACCATCAGGCCTCTCGTCATCCATCGGACGCGACTCGGCTCTGTCCATGGGCGGAACGACGCCACAACAAGCGTAGTAGGGAGGCTCCGCATGAAGAACATGTTCAGTGAACAGGAGGCAACGATGCCGACCATGGCTCAAGAGAACCCCTGCACCCATGTCATTACCGTGACCAGCGGCAAAGGTGGAGTGGGGAAAACGAATGTCGTCGTCAATCTCGCCGTGGGCTTGGCGCAAGCAGGGAAACGAGTGCTGGTGCTGGATGCAGATCTGGGCCTGGGCAATATCGATGTGCTATTGGGATTGGTGCCTCGATATACGCTGGAACAGGTGCTCTGCGGATCGCACCACCTGTCCGACATCGTCCTGCAAGGTCCGTCCGGCATCCAGGTGTTGCCGGCCGGTTCCGGCCTGCCTCACCTCACGTCCTTGACCGACACACAGCAGCTGCTTCTGCAGAGCGAGCTGGAGCATGTCGCCGGCATAGTCGATGTGTTGTTGATCGATACGGGGGCCGGTGTGTCGCCCAATGTCACGTATTTTGCCTCAGCGGCCCAAGAGACGATCGTCGTCATTTCGCCGGAACCGACGTCGTTGACCGACGCCTATGCGCTGATCAAGGTGTTATCCCGGCAGCACCGTGAACGCCGCTTCAACGTGTTGGTCAACATGGTAAAAAATCAACGCGAAGCGGCGCAGACATTCCGCAAGCTGGATGCCGCGGCGGAGCGCTTTCTGAACATCCATCTTGAGTATCTGGGATTCATCCCACTCGACGATTATTTGCCGATGGCCGTCATCGAGCAGAAGGCGGTGACAGAACGGTTTCCCTGTTCGCCCGCCAGCCGGGCCTTTGTCCAGGTGGCAAAAAAGATTGCCGGGTGGCCCGATCCGCAACTGCCGAAGAGTACCATCCAGTTTCTGTGGCAGCAATTGATTCCCATGTCCTAGCGGGGAACCATTGATATGGATATGACTATGAGCAATACAGCGATGCAACAGACCAGGCAGATCGGCGCCTCGTCCGACTCGCACCGTGAAACGATCATCAAAGAGTTCGCCTATGTTGTGAAGGCGATGGCCTATAGGTTGGCCTACCGTCTCCCAGCCTATATGGATGCGGAGGACCTGGTGTCGGTCGGCATCATGGGATTGATGGACGCAATGGATAAGTACGATCCTGGGCGGGAAGCCAAGTTCAAAACCTATGCGGAATTCCGTATCAGAGGCGCCATGTTGGATGAAATCCGTTCCATGGATTGGATTCCCCGGTCGGTTCACGAGCGGGTTACGTTGTTGCAGCGCGTCCATACCAAACTGTTGAACAGGCTCGGCCGCCCTCCGACAGATGAGGAAGTTGCGGCAGAGATGAACCTATCTCCGGCCGAACTGGACGACTTTCTGGTGCGGTCCCAGGGAGCCGTCCTGGTCAGCTTGGACGACATCAACCTGCATGAGCTGGACGGGCCGAAAATTCTCGACATGCTTGCCGACACGCATCATCCGGATCCCCTGGCCATCATCCTCAACGATCAGGAGCGTGAGCGGGTGGCCGATGCGATTCAGGCATTGCCGGAGAAAGAACGGCTCGTACTGACCATGTACTACTATGAAGAGTTGACGATGAAAGAAATCGGCAGAATCTTAAAGGTCACGGAGTCTCGCGTCTGTCAGATCCATACGAAAGCGGTGCTGCACCTGAAGGGGAAGCTCACGGTGCCGGCATGAGCCGTAATAGAAGCCAGGCTAGAGGCGAGAGGAAAGACATTGCTTCTGAGCACCCCTAGCCTCTAGCCCCGTGCCTCTCACCTGATTCGTTCTACCCCGCTGATGCCCGTTTCTGCCCGTCCCGCGCTTCTCAAGTCTGCTCCGAAATCAACCGAAACACTTGCATGGGCAATCTCCCCGTCATGTCTCCTCTTGTGGCGGTCATAGCGCTTTGTATCATCAGTCTCTTGCTGCTTGGAGGACTGTGGCTGCAGGGGCGGAAATTGAGCCTGGGATCCCATCGAGACCGATCCACGGGTGCAACGACCGAACCGCCGACTGCCTATGACTACGTGACGGGTTTGCCGACCGGACGATTGTTCGGGACGTTACTCGAACAGGCAGTCGATCGCGCGGAACGAACCGGTCGATCTCTCGCGTTGCTGGTGGTGGAGCTGGATCACTTCCGGATGGTGGCAGAGAGTCAAGGCCAAGCGAATGGTAACGTGCTCGTGCGTGTCCAGGCAGCCAGGGTTAAGGGTGTCCTCCGCTCCACAGAAACGGTTGCGCGTTTGGCGCAGGATCAGCTCGCTATGATTCTGGATAATTTCAGCTCCCCTCAGGAAGTGACGGCCATTGTGGAAAAGCTCCAGGCCACGGTGGGGCTTCCGCTCACTCTGGAGGGTCAAGAGCTGTTCCTGACCTGCCGTATCGGCATCGCATTCTATCCACAAGACGCCAGAGAACATGAGGGATTGATCGATCAGGCCATGCGGGCGCTGAAAACGGCGAAGTCCGAGGGGCAGGCTGTTCGGTTTGCTTCGCCTATTCCTGTTATGTCCTCCTCTGACCCAGTGTCCACGCCTTCCCCCTTCGCAAACCTCCTTCGGTAAGCATCACAATTCGTACGGCTCCTTCTCACCGGCACAACTCGGGACTTTCTTCCTACTCCGGCAACCTTTTCCTAGTCCTGTCTTTTTCTTCCGCATGGTTTCTCTCAATAGTCGCGGGGCTTACCTATTGTGGGGCCTTGTCATCGCGCTATGTTTACAGGCTCTAGGAGCCTGTCCGGCATTGACCGTTCTACTGTGGCAAAGGATGCGCAACCATCTGCGTCGTTCTCGGCCTGAAAAAATCCTCAACGTATTCCAGTGAATACGCTTCTGGTTTTTTCAAGCCTGTGGCCTCGCATCTGGCCGCACCTCCGTTGCCTCGTCACGAAGGTAATGTCGGACAGGCTCCCGGACCGGCAATCCGGTTGCGCGATCCTCATAACCGCACTTGCAGTGGGATGGCATGTATGTTGCGAGATGCCATGGTCGAACGATCCAACTTGAAGAGGATATATGAACCGAGCAGTCTATCCCATTCTTTCCGGCGCATTGGCGCAAGAACGTCAGATGCAGGTCTTCGCCAATAATATGGCGAACGTCAATACGGCCGGCTTTAAACAGGACAATCAGGCGTTCAAGGCTGTGATGGCTCGCGCGCAGGTTGCTGCGCAGGCCTTCGCTCATCCAGTCGGCTTCGGTCAGCAGATCGGTGTCCGTCCGTTCGGCCCATCCGAGCGGGTATTCTCGTCGCCCCACGCAGTCCGCACGTCCTTCGAGGCAGGCCGGATCAGAATCACCGGGAATCCTCTCGATGCGGCGATTCAGGGAAGCGGATTTTTCGAAATCCAGACTCCTCAGGGGACTCGCTATACCAGGAGCGGCATGTTCACGCTGGACTCGCAGCGCCGGCTGGTTACGAATCTGGGGTATCCGGTCATGGGCACAAAGGGAGAGATCAAGATTCCGCCCGGTACGGTCCAGGTGAGTTCGCAAGGAGCGATTCACGTCGATGGCCAACCGGTGGCGACGCTTAAAGTAATGGATTTTCCCGCAGATCACATGCCGGAGAAACATCTCGAAGGGCTGTTTGCGTCGGATTCCGCCCACCCGGCGAAGAATCCCCAAGTTCAAGGGGGCCATATCGAAGAGTCGAACGTCAATTCAATCGGTGAGATGGTCAAAATGATCCAGGGTACCAGAAACTACGAGTCGGCGCAGAAGATGATTCAGACATTGGACCATATGGCAGAAGTCGCGATTCGAGAGGTCGGCCGAGTGCTATGATGAACAGGCCTGAGGCAAGAGGCGAGAGGCGAGAGGCGCAGAACAGGAATCCGACCTCTAGCCCCGAGCCTCTTGCCTCAGGCCCAACTGACCGGAGGGAAGTATGATTCGAGCGATGTGGACGGCAGCGACCGGTATGACGGCCCAACAGATCAACGTCGACACGATTGCCCACAATTTGGCGAACGTCAATACAAACTCGTTCAAACGTAGTCGCGCGGAATTCGCCGATTTGCTCTATCAGGTTCAACGGATGCCTGGCACCAACGCGTCGAACGTCGGTGTGTTTCCTGTCGGTATCCAGATCGGGGCGGGAGTCCGTCCCGTGACGGTGGCCAAGGAATGGATGCAGGGGAACATGCGGCAGACGAACAACGAATTGGACATCGCGATCGATGGGGCTGGGTTCTTCCAGGTCTCGCGGCCTGACGGAACGGTCATGTATACCCGCAATGGGTCGTTCAAGCGTGACAATGTCGGAAATCTGGTGACCGGAGACGGCGACCTGCTCAATCCCGTCATTACGATTCCGTCGGGGGCCTTGAAGCTCGACATCGGCCAAGACGGCACCGTATCCGTATTGCTTCCCGGCGTCACCCAGGCGTCGCAGGTCGGGCAGATCCAATTGACGCGGTTCGATAATCCGTCCGGATTGGTCGCGATGGGAAATAATCTCATGCTCGACAGTTTCGCCTCCGGTCCTCCGTTGCAAGGCACTGGTGGCTTCTCGACCGGATTTGGAACGATCCAACAGGGTTTTCTGGAAAGTTCCAATGTGAACTTGGCCGAAGAGATGGTCAACATGATCATTGCGCAACGGAGCTATGAAATTAACTCGAAGACGATTCAAGCTTCCGATGAGATGATGTCGATCGCGAATAATCTGAAACGGTAAGTCCAATGCTGGGAGGGGATTTTCTATGACCGTATCCCGTGTATTCATGCAGCCGGCCCTATGGGCGCTGGTCTGCCTTTGGCCGCTGATGGCTGAAGCCGCTTCCCTACAACAGGCCCAGGTTGTATCAGTCGGAGAGTCCGGTCTTGAAGGTCGCTCAGTCGTAACTCGCAACGAGTCCAGGCCGATAGTTCCCCAGTTGCATCCGGAGCAGATTCAACGAAGCATTCTTCGAGTACTCGAGCAAGAAATGGCCGGGAAGGTTCGTGCTGTCCATGCGGTTATGGTAGATCCGCTCGATCCGATGAAGATCCCGTCCGGCGCCATCGGCCTGAGGGTCTCCCCGAAAGGGCTTGAAGAGGGTCTCGGGCGCCGGATATTTCATGTGCAGATCGATACGAACGGGAAACCGTGGCAGACGATCGATGCCATTGCCGATGTCACTGCCTCCATCGATGCGGTCGTGCCGACAAGAGTCCTCCAGATCGACACGGTACTCGAAGCGGAGGATGTCGCCGTTCGTCGCGTCAAACTCACGGATTTGGACCACCAGTTCATCGCCGATGTGAAGGATGTCATCGGGAAGAGCGCCGCGCGTCCGTTGCAGACCAATAATCCGATTCGTCTCGGGATGCTGAAGAAGCCCTATGCAGTGCGCAAGGGCGACCGCGTGTCGATCGAAGCGAGGCATGGAGGGCTCTCGATCCAAGCGGTCGGCCTGACCAAGTCGAGTGGAGAAATCGGGCAGACTGTGACGGTGGCCAATGTCGACTCAGGTAAAGAGCTGCGTGCAAAAGTTGTCGGACCAGGAGTTGTTCGTGTCGAATTCTAAACCGAAAAATCCGCCCGACATCGACTGTTCTGCTGCGGCGAACGATCCGCGGTCATCTGTCTTGCGAGTTGCGAGTCGCGAATTGCGAGTCGCGAGAAACCAAATGGCGCTGAGTTTGCTGATGGTTGCGGTACTGAGTTCTGGCTGCGCGTCATCGACGGACAAAGTCGCCGCGAAGCTGTTGGTTCCTTCCCTCCCGGCGCCGAAAACGATGGGTTCTCTCTGGCAAGAGGAGAACGGTCGCGCCTACCTCTATGAAGATATGAGGGCGATGCGGGTCGGAGATATTCTGACGATCAAGATCGTCGAAGTTCATAAGGGGTCCAAGTCCGCCGACACCTCGGCTGAGCGAGATTCCACAATCCAAAACAGTCTGTCAGGCAGCGCCATTGGATACGTCGGCATTCCCGGCATTCGCCTTGGCGGCGAAGCCAGGAGAGGGCTCGGCATCGATGCGAGCGCTTCGAACAAGTTCGGCGGAAAGGGCGCGACGAATCGTGAAGGAACCCTGTCGGGAACCATTTCCGTCGTCGTCACAGCAGTGCTGCCCAACGGCGACCTTCGGATCGAGGGGCGCCGGGAGGTCACGGTCAATAGCGAGAAGCAATTGATGACGATCGCCGGCATTGTGCGGCGGGTCGATGTCAACACCAAGAATACCGTCCTCTCGTCCGCTATTGCGGATGCCAAGATCGAGTATTCGGGGCTGGGTGTGCTGGACGATGTCCAACGTCCTGGATGGCTCGTTCGGATACTCGATTGGATCAGTCCATGGTGATGGGGAAGGGCGCGAAGCGATGAATGACGGCAAGAGACGATCAACGTCGACGAGCAGAGTTGGTTCACCCGCCTCTTTCGTCGCAGGGCTGAATCATCTTTTACCCACATGAGGCTCAGGGCATGATTAGCGTAAGGATGAGCATCGGGCTGTTGGTGTTGGGGTGCCTCCTCTGGGCGGTACCGGCGAATGCGGTTCGTATCAAAGACGTGGGATCCTTCGAAGGTGTTCGGGATAACCAATTGATCGGCTATGGGCTCGTCGTCGGCTTAGATCGAACCGGTGACCAGGTCATCGGCGGACAGTTTACGATTCAGGCCATGATGTCGATGCTCAACAAGATGGGCATCAACCTCGTGATCGATCCGATCCAGTTACTGACGCGCAATATTGCTTCAGTGATGGTGACGGCCAAGTTGCCGCCCTTCGCCAAGCCAGGCTTGACGGTGGATGTGCTGGTCTCCTCCATGGCCAATGCCAAGAGTTTGCAGGGAGGCACGTTGCTGCTCACCCCGCTGAAGGCGGCGAACCAGCAGGTCTATGCGGTGGCGCAAGGTCCTGTATCGATCGGAGGCTTCCTGGGAGGAACGGGCGGGGCGGGCGGATCGACCGTGACCAAGAATCATCAATCAGCCGGGATTGTGCCAGGCGGTGCGATCATCGAAAAGGATGCGGGCATCGAGATCGATTCGTGGGAGACTGTCTCGGTGCTTCTGCGCCAACCGGACTTTACGACGGCGATCAGGACGTCGGAAGCGATCGACGGGGTATTCGGGAAGGGAAGCGCAACAGCGGTCAATGCCGGACTCGTCAAGGCGTCGATTCCAGCGACATTTCGTGGCCGGGTCGTGGAGTATATTTCCACGATCGAGGGATTGGACGTCAATGTCGATATGGCTGCGAAAGTCGTCGTGAATGAACGGACCGGTACCGTGGTGCTGGGGGAGCATGTTCGTATCTCCACCTGCGCCGTTTCGCACGGTAATCTCACGATCTCGGTCAAGAATACGCAAAATGTGTCGCAGCCTACGGCTCCTGTGATCGGGTCTACCGGCGGACAGACCACAGTCACAACCGATATTCAGACAGAAGTAAAGGAGCAGGAGTCTAGATTGATCGTCGTGGATGAGACTGTGACATTGGGAGATGTGGTGGGAGCGCTGAACGCGGTTGGGGTAACGCCACGGGATTTGGTGGCAATTTTGTCGGCCCTCAAAGCAGCTGGAGCACTTCAAGCTAGTCTTGATGTAATATAGGTAATATATTGATTTTAAACAGTAAATAAGTGAATATGAATAACGATTGAAGAATGATCAGCTCAATTGGAAGTCTAGCCGAGGCCCAGTTTAGCCTCTTGCAAGCTCCTCAGATTCAGACTCAGACCCAGAATCGGCCTGGTCAGCTGGCTGCTCTTAACGATGCAGCCCATGAATTCGAAGCCTACTTCATCTCTAATCTATTGAAAGTTATGAGGGAAACGGTTCCGAAAGGAGCACTCGAGAACAAGGGAGGGGCCTATTTTTACTCCTTTTATGACCAGGAGATTGGTCGATTGTCTGCCCAAGCGGGGGGGCTTGGTCTGGCAAGAATGATTCATGAGTACACAGAAAAAATGCTCCCTCCCTCAAGTTCTAAGGGCCGATAGCCGATACTATAGCCGGCAAGGGCCATCGGGTATGGTGGAATTTCATCAGGCAAGACACCTGGGATAGTGGGAGGATAGGGATCTTCCCCTAACACTCGCGGATTTTTTCAGTACTTTGGGGGAAGACAAAACAGAGAGGAGCCATCGCTATGCAAATCTCCGGTCATGGTAAGCCAGATCATCTTGCCAAGCTCCTACTCGGGGTTCAAGGAGCCGATGCAGTCAGTGCGAAGCCGAAGCCCCCTCAGGACGGACGCCAGGATCGGGTCCAGATCTCAGATCGGGCCAAGGAAATTCAGCGAATCAAATCGTTGGCCGATCAGCCGGATGCCGCACGGGAAGCGCGGATTGAACGGATTAGCCGAGCGGTAGACGACGGCACCTATTCAGTGTCGGGGAAAGATGTTGCCGATGCGCTCATACGTCAGACGCTCTCTGATGCAATTCTTTAGCAGGATGCTGAAAAAGCCCGCCAGCTTCGTTCTCGCATCGTTCAGGCCCTCAACGTACCCCTGAGGGTACGCCTCGGGCCTTCACTCGCTGCGGCCTTGCTGATCGGTCTTTTTGAGCATCCTGTCTCTCTCTCGATACTTACGATCCGAGGTTGAAGGGACAGGGTGTGGCAGAAGCTTTACGTCTGGTTTGAGGAACATGGACTATGCAGGATATCGCGACCGCTCTCCAGGAACTCGATCATATCCTTCGCCGTGAAGAAGCCCAGTGCGATGCGCTGGCACACAATATCCAACAAGAACGACAGGCCCTTCGGACATTGGCATTGACCGATATGGCGGAGGTCAACCGCCAGCGGGCCGCGCTGTTGGACAAGCTTCTTTTGCTTGAGACGGAGCGAACGGCCTGGGTTGAGGGGGTGGCCGATCGTTGGAATCTCGCCCCGTCGTCCATATCTCTGAGCGTCATTCTGGAACGGGTTGAGACTGTCGAGGCGCAGCGGTTGGAAAGGCGCTACATCGGTATGGCCGGAAAGATTCGCGCGCTCCGTCACGAGATATCGATTAATGCCAGTATCCTGAACAGCCTGCAAGTGTTCATCGGGAAGGGGTTGAACGTCGTGCGCCAGGCGACGGCTCCTCTCGGGCTCTATTCCGGATCGGGCGCGCCTCGTGAATGTGGCGTGGGTGCTCTCATGTTTCGGCAGAAGGGTTAGCAGGATGCTGAAAAAGTCCGCCAGCTTCGTTCTCGCATCGTTCAGACCCTCAACGTACCGCAGAGGGTACGCCTCGGGCCTTCACTCGCTGCGGCCTTGCTGGGCGGTCTTTTTGAGCATCCTGCTGAGTCCTGTCTTGTTATCTAAAACATGCGAGCAGTTGAATCTCTGCCGAGCCTGCTTCGATTCTTTGAAGCCTGGTAGGGTGCAACATGTCAATTAATAGACTGCTGGACATAGGCAAATCTGCTCTGTTCACCGCCCAGCAGGGCATTTCAGTGGCGGGGCACAATATTGCGAATGTCAATACGCCCGGCTATTCCCGGCAGGAAGTTACGCTGGCCGAGAACAGGCCTGAGAACGGATCCCCGGGCCAGATCGGCACCGGCGTGCATGCCGAGACGATTCGTCGTTCGTTCGATTCCTTTGTCGAGGCGCAACTCCTCGCGTCTGGCGAACGGCTTGGAGAATTTACCGCTTCAAGTAAGGCCCTGGCTCGACTCGAATCACTGTTTGGAGACGCCAATAACCAAGGCATCGGAGCGGGGCTGAACGAATTTTTCGGCGCGCTTCAGGATGTGGCGAGCAATCCGAGCGACTTGTCTGCCAGGACGGTGTTTCTCTCCAAGGCCTCGGCGCTCGCCGGTCGGTTTAATCGATCTGCCGCGGATTTGACCGACGCGCAGGAGTCTATCGATCGTCAAGTCGGGCAAACTGTTACGGATGTGAACCGGCTCACCGGCCGGATTGCGGATCTGAATACGAAAATCGCCGAGGCTGAATCCAGCGGCCAACATGCCAACGACCTACGAGATCAGCGCGCGGTCGCGCTCGCCGAGTTGAGCGGGTCGATCGAGGTGTCGTCGATTGAAGATACCACTGGCCAGTTGACCGTCTTTGCCGGCCGTGGACATGTTCTGCTGGATAAAGATAAGACCTACCGGCTGGTCGGGGTTCCTAATCTCAGCAACAATGGACTGCTCGACGTGCACTATGACGCAGGGGCCGGGGCTACGACGAATCTGTCGCCTGTCATTCAAGGTGGACGGCTCAAGGGGCTCCTTGATGTGCGCGATCAAACCATTTCCGGGTTGCAAGCCTCCCTCGACACATTAGCTTCGGGAGTCGTCACGCAGGTCAATCAACAACACCGATTGGGGTTTGGCCTCGATGGCTCCACCAACCAAGATTTCTTTGCGACGACTGGAACGACAGCCGGCACCATTGCCGTCTCATTGAGCAATATACGCCAGATCGCGGCGTCATCGACCGCGGTAGGCGTGCCAGGCAATAATGCCAATGCTCTGGCGTTGGCCGGTCTCAGGAACCAAGACGTCGCTGCCTTCGGCAACGTGACCTTTCAGGAATATTACAGCACGATCGCCGGGAGCTTTGGTTCGACCCTGCAAGGGGTTGACGGTAATCTCAAGGCGCAAGAGATTCTTCACGAGCAATTGACGTCTCAACGGGGAGCCATCTCCGGCGTGTCGATGGATGAAGAGCTCGCCAATCTCCTGCAGTATCAGCGGAGTTTTGAGGCGGCCTCGCGCATGATCGTCGTCGCGGATGAGCTGTTTCAAACCATCTTATCTATGAAGCGATGATCTGGTCTATCTGGTTCATTTAGTTTATGTGGTTTGTTTGGTTGAAGTGTTTCAGCGAACAAAAGAAACCAAATAAACCAGACAAACCAAATGAACTAAACAGACCAGAAGAAGGAGCCTGACCATGCGAGTCTCTGACCAGCAGTTGTTCGGCTCGACAGCCGGGAGCTTGCAGCGCGTAAAGGAACGGATTGTCCGAGTCCATGAACAGATCTCGTCCCAGCAACGTATCGCCAAACCCTCCGATGATCCTGCTATTTTCGGGCAGGCCATCCTTGAGAAGTCTGCCTTGGCGGATAACGATCAATGGATCAGGAATATTCAATTTGGGACCGCGCGCGTCGCAGTAGCCGATCAAACCCTGGGGCAAACTCAAAATCTGCTCAGCCGCGTTCGGGAACTCGCCGTGCAGGCGCGGAGCGACACGACGTCTGCGCAGGGGCGGGTGACGATCGCGCAGGAGGTCCGTCAACTGCATCGGCAGTTGATTCAGCTCGCCAATACGGAGGTCAACGGGCAACCGGTGTTTGCCGGGACCAAGACCGATGCGCCTCCATTCCTGTTGGGTGTCGGCGACGCTGTCTCCTATCAAGGCAATAGCGAAAGTCAGTCCATTGCCGTCGGTCCGAATCAAACGACGCAGATTGTGCTTCCGGGCGATCAGGTATTCACGGGAACCACAACGAATGTCTTCGACGATCTGAGCAACCTACTCACTGCTCTGGAGACGAACAATGGGGCCGGGATTGAAGTGGGCATTGGGAAGCTCGACCAGGCGATCGGTCAAATCGGCCTTGCGCAGGGGCAGATCGGCGCCCTTGCCAATCGCCTCGACCAGGCGTACGGGATCTCGCTGGTGGTGTCAGAGGCGATTCAGAACGTGCTCTCAGATCAAACCGGCACAGATCTGGCGACGGCGCTGACTGAGCTTAAGCGCCAGGAAACGGTCTATGAAGCGATCAGCCAAACGTTTTCACGGCTGTTTGATTTATCGCTTCTGAGGTTTCTCCGCTGACAGCCGTTCTTAATCCGTATGATTCATGAACACTTCTGCTGCAACCGCCGATGTTCAGGCGAGAGGCACGGGGCCAGTGGCTAGGGGTGATCAGAAGAAATGTCTTTCCTCTCGCCTCGTGCCCCTCGCCCCTGGCCTGGCTTCCAAGGTTAAGTTTCGACTGCAAATGCCGAGATAGTCTGGTGGACGATTCAGAATATATTGGACTGCAAGGATGCTGGTCCTGACACGAAAACGCGGTGAAGGTGTAGCCATCGGTCCGGACATCCGGATCGTGGTGCTGGGGATCAAGAACGGACAGGTTCGGTTGGGCATCGAAGCGCCACGGACGATCGATGTGCATCGCGATGAGGTCTGTGTGAGGATTCAAGAAGAGAACCAACTTGCGGCACGCATGCCGGCGGTCCCCCTCGATGTCTTTGAACGATTGTTGCGATCGAAAATTGCTTGAACGTAAGGAGCTGCCGTTATGCACGTGGCATCGACTCGCTTTGGTAGCTTGAATGTCCCTGACGAAGCGTTGCTGACTTTCCCGTCAGGCCTGCTCGGCTTCCCAGAATGGACTTGTTATGTGATCCTGGATCATGACACAGCTGCGCCATTCAAATGGCTGCATTGTACGGAAGAGGCGTCCCTGGCGTTTGTCATTATCGATCCTTCGTTGTTCAACGAACACTATCAGGTCACGATCTCGCCGGAGGCGCGTGGTGAGGTGGAGGGAAGCGAGACCGACGAGCTGAGTCTTGCGGTCATCCTGACTATTCCATCCGATGATCCGTCCGCTGTCACCGCTAATCTTCGCGGTCCTCTCCTCATGAACCCCCGCACGAGACTCTGCAAGCAGCTCGTCCTTTCCGAGGACTATCCCACCCGATATCCAGTATTTCCTGCTCCAAGGTATGCCGAGTCTAGCCAGGTCCGCCCGCTTGCCGAGGCGATTCCGGCC
>NEWP02000032.1:41571-68272 GCA_002869895.2 Nitrospira sp. CG24E
CTGCATGTTTCTGAGATTCGCTGTGGGTCCGGCAGCGCTCCTCCAGAAGCTGAACGAGGCGGAGGACAGCCTTTTCAATCTGAACATAGATGATCGGGCCTTCAACCAGTGTGCCGAGCCGTCCAAGCGCCTCCAATTGTCCGGCGGACAAGACCACCTCCGAGGCGCAGAGGTTGCCGGCTGTCCCCTTTAGTAGATGCGCTGCCTGTTCCACGGCCCGTCGATCTCCGTCGGCCAAGGCTGTACGGATGCTTTCCAATAGGATTTGATAGCGCTGAAGGAACAGCGCAACCAGATCCTCCATGAGTGCCGTATCGCCTCCGATATTTCGTAACATCGTAGCCGTATCGAAGATCACCGGGAGGTACCGACTGTCTTGTTCTTCCGCATTGTGTTCTGCATCGACGGCCTGTTCGACTCGCAACTGAATGGAGGTTGGAATCCACCGATCGAGGGCTCCGCTGAGGTCCTCTTTCCGTAGGGGTTTCGTCAGGTAGTCGTCCATCCCGGCCGCGAGGCAGCGTTCTCGGTCTCCGGCCATTGCATTGGCCGTCACTGCGATGATCGGAATGTGGCGAGGGGCGAGGGGCGAGGGGCGAGGGGTTCCGGAATCGGTCCCCTCTGGCCCCGTGCCGCTCGCCTCTCGCCTGCGGATTTCAAGCGTTGCTTGAAATCCGTCCATTTGCGGCATCTGGCAATCCATGAGGATTGCGGCGTAGGCGCCTTTGGACTACGCCGTTAGCGCTTCTTGACCGTTTTCTGCGACGTCCGATTGGTAGCCTAGTTTCTCCAACATGCGAACGGTGAGTTTTTGATTGATGAGATTGTCTTCAGCCACCAGGATACGCGCGGTCGGTTTGGTCTCTGCGAGAGTGTGCCGTGTAATGAGTTGCGGCGCCGGTATCGGCGCCGGTATCACGGCCCCATTGCTGATCATAAGCTCCGGCACACCGAGCACGGTCCTCAAACAATTGGCCAGCTGATCGTGGCGGACCGGTTTGGTGAGATAGGCGAGGAACCCGGCTTGGCGAGCCAGTTCCGCATGACCTCGCTGAATAAGCGAGGTGAGCACGACAAGACGGACCAGAGATCCAACCGGATGAAGCTTCAACTCCTTGGCGAGTTGCAGCCCATCCTTGCCAGGCATCAACATATCGACAATGGCGATGTCGTAGGATATGCCGTTCTCTGCCTGTCGTTCGATCATCGCGATGGCTGAGGGTGCATCCTCGGCTTGATCGTCGACCATGCCCCATCCCGTGACCAGGTGATGAAGAATGATCCTGTTCGACTCATTGTCGTCGACGATCAGGACGCGACGTCCGGTTAATTCGGCCGACGGCATGATCGCCAAGGGGGACGTCGTCTGTTTGAGGAAACGGGCGGTGGCCCAGAATTTACTGCCGCGGCCCGGTTGACTGACGATGCCGACCTTGCCGCCCATCTGCTCGACCAGTTGCTTCGAAATCGCAAGTCCTAAACCACTCCCTCCATATTTGCGCGATGTGGAGCTGTCCGCCTGGGTAAAGGGTTGGAACAGTCGAGCCTGTATCTCCGGGGAAATGCCGATGCCGCTATCGGTGATTTCGAATCGGACGACCACCGCATCGGCCAGGTCCTGCTCAAGAAAGGCCTGCACCGTCACTTCACCCTGCTCGGTAAATTTAATCGCATTACCGACGAAGTTCGTGAGGATCTGGCGGAGCCGCCCTGGATCGCCTCGTAGGCCGGTCGGCAGGGCCGCATGCACCAGGCCGGTGATTTCCAGACCCTTGGTCTGCGCCCGTTCCGCGAATTGGCCGAGGACATCTTCCACCGTCGCGCGAAGGTTGAAATCGATGCATTCCATGCCGAGTTTCCCGGATTCGATCTTGCCGTAGTCGAGAATATCGTTGATCAAGTTCAACAGGGCTTCGCCGCACTGACGGATGGTTTCGATATAGGATTGTTGTTCCTCTGAAGGATTCGTATCCATTAAAAGGCCGGTCATCCCGATGACTCCGTTCATCGGCGTCCGCAACTCGTGGCTCACGGTCGCCAGGAACGAGGTCTTCACCCGGGCGGCATTCTGCGCTTCCTGGAGCGCCTGATCCAATTGGCGATTGCTGTTGCGAAGATCTTCGGCCGACCGGCGCAGCTCTGCTTGTGCGGTATGGACACTGGTCATGTCGACCGCATAGCCGTGGACCAGTCGATGTGAAGGAACGGGGCAGAAAATCCACGAGAAGCTCGCCTCGGCTAAGCAGACCTCTTTCCCCCGTATTTCTTGCCCCGACTCCAGACAGCATTGGACGAGTTTCGGGAGCTCGCCGGGACAGACGACGGGAAATCCAGCGGCATCGTAGCCGAATCGCTGCAGCAAACGCGTCATCGCGGG
The DNA here is from genome assembly GCA_002869895.2 of Nitrospira sp. CG24E. Taxonomy (GTDB): domain Bacteria; phylum Nitrospirota; class Nitrospiria; order Nitrospirales; family Nitrospiraceae; genus Palsa-1315. Next base: position 43,949 of record NEWP02000032.1, read on the forward strand.
ATTCGCATAGACAAGATTCGCATCGGAGTTCAATTCGATAATGGGGGAGGGGCTTTCTTCCGCCACGCGCGCCAGGCGGGTGCAGTCTTGCTGCAACTCTTTTTCGCGGGTCAGGTCGCGTATCGTCAGTACTCCGCCGGACTCTTCTTCGACATTCAGCGGCACGTAACTCCATGCAACCGGATGCGATTCGCCGGCAGGGCTGAGGAGTGTCGTCTGGGCTTCTTGTACGGGGCAACGATTGGAAAGGGAGGCGTGAATGCGCGTCACGACGTCCTGGTCGGACGTTCCAGGCTTCTGCAGCAGGAGGTCCTGAAGCGGTTTCGATAGACAGCAGTCGGCTGGGTGACTCAGGAGGCGAGCGGCTTCCGCATTCACAGACAGGATGCGAAGTCGATGATCGAGTAACAATACCCCGATCGGGAGCATGTCCAGCGCAGCAGGGTTCAGATGGTTCTGGGCCATGGGCGATCGCAACGGACGAGAGGTCTTCACGCGATGCGTCACCATACGTTTCATCAGGCCGCCTCTTCGTGAATACCGTCGAGAAACATGGCCACATTTACCCGTTCAAGCAGGGGGTCCAAGACCTTCGCGATGGTTCTGGTCGGCATCCCTGCTGCCTGAGTCCCAAGATCCACGCGAATCGGCGTGATATAGCATCCTCCCTGCGCTCCGGCAATCACGCTGACAACCGGCTTGAGCCGTTGTGTGGGATTCATTCCTACCACCACAGCCTGTTCTCCCGTGTTCAGCAGCACCAGACTGCCGATCGGATAGACACCCAGACTGCCGATCATGGTTTGGATCAAATCCTTTGGATATTGGCCGCTGTCTCCAAGGCGAAATAACTGCCGGATGGCGTCGTGTTGCAACATCGCCGGACGGCCTCCCCGGCGACTGACCATGCCGTCATAGAGGTCTACGAGACCGACCAGCTGTGCCAAAATTGAGAGGGTGTCCCCTGTGAGTTTATGCGGGAACCCCTTTCCATTGCTGTACTCGTGATGTTCCACGACAATCCGTATGACGGTATCCCGGTCTTCTTTTGCATCCCGCAAGACTGCCTGTCCCAGTGCAGGATGTTGCTGCATCATGGTGGATTCTTGCTCCGTGAGATCGCGGCTTCTTCGGTATAGATTTCGGGGCAGTCTGGTATAGCCGATATCGTGCAGTAACGCGCCGGCGCCGAGCGCTTCCAGGTCTTCTGTTACCACCCCATAGTCATGCGCGACGATGAGCGAGAGGGTGCAGACATCGAGTGCGTGCGACGCCAGCGTGCGATCGAACCGTTTCATCTTTTGGAGGGTGAGAAGACTGAGCATGGAGGCTGGGTTATCCAGCACACGCGAGAGGACCTGCCCGACGACCATTCGCGAGGTCTCAGGCTGGGGGATGACCCCGGCCTCTAACTCGTCGAACATCCGCTCCATCGAACCGATGGCTTCGTTGTACGTCTCTTGAGCGGCTGCGGCCTGTTCCCGCATTTTCTGCCTCGGTATGTCTTGCTGGGTTTCTGGCCGCCGCGGCTGTGTGGCGCTCACCTCTGTGCGGGAAGTGGGCGGAAGAGGTTCTTCCAGTGAGGCCGGCTGTGCTGCCAGGCTTGGCTGGGGGACGGAGACTGTTTTCTGCGCATGCGGCGGCTGCGGCAGTGCGGAATTCCTTTCTGTGTCGCCAGCGGACCGGGGAGGATGTTTTGAGGAGGTCGGCAATTCCGCATGGTCCGACATAGGAATGTCGGCTGGTTCTTTTTGTGTATGGGGTGCCAGAGGCGCGTCTCGTGACGGAATTGGCGTGGCATCGAGTCCTCGGCTGGAGTCGATTTTCAGCTCTCTGATCCCATGTTGTCGGAGCAGGTCGATATCTTTTGTATCGCGGATGAAACGCTTATGGATGAGGAAGGGAGTTCGGTACCAGGGTTGGTCCATTTCAACGATGAACATCCCTGGCTTCAGTTGGTCGATCGTAACCGTTTTTATGTGGTTCATCGAATCTCGCTGTGAAACGTTAAAAGCGTGAAGCGCTCTGAGACGTGAAGCGTGAAACGTAAGAGAACACGAACGACGGTGACAGCTTGGACTTTCGCCTCGTTTGGCTCGTCTCTTCAGGCCTCTTGCCTTTTACGCTTCACGCTTCACGCTTTACGTTCCGCCAGTCTCGCCCGTCCCACTTTTCTCGCGCACCTAGCACTGTGCTATCGGGATAAATTGAGCTGAACTTGACAGGCCCCCCCCTTAGCCAGGCGACGGGCGGTGCCTGTCCCTGCCCCTTCAGAATTCTCTCTTCGGAACCGATAGAGTCCATCAGGGCCTATTGATGTCTGATGGTAGCTACTCAGGGGTTCAGACTGAAAACCGTGAAGCGTATTTCGGTCCTGATCCGGACGACGCTTCACGAGATACGCTTCACGGTTTTTAGCCTTCAGCCTATCTACCTCCGCACACGGGTTTCGGAGAATGATGCGCAAACGAATTTCCATCGATCAGTTGAAGGTCGGCATGAAGATCGAGAAACTCGACCGGTCCTGGCTGGCGACGCCGTTCTTGCGAAATCGATTTACGATCACGTCCACAGACCAAATCCAACAATTGCAGGCCAGCGGTGTCCGACAACTCGACGTCGAGGTTGACGATGCAGATCAGGGCTCCAGCCCGGTCGTATCGGCGACGTCGGTGGCGGCTGAGATCTCTCAGTCACTATCGGTGTCCCCGGAGCCGGAACCATCGGCTATTCCGTTTGCCGAAGAGCTGCCTGCGGCAAGACAGGTCTACGGGGCTGCGAAGTTGATCATTCAGCAGGCCATGCAAGATGTCCGGATGGGCCGCGCCCTGAATATGGAAGCGGTCAGTGAAGTGGTTGGGAGTATGACTGACAGCATCCTGCGCAACCAGGATGCGCTCACCAGTCTGACACGCCTTAAACAGTTCGATGAATACACGTTCTTCCATTCCGTCAACACGTCCGCTCTGGCGCTGTCGGTCGGAAGGCATCTCGGATATGAGCGCGCGCCGCTGCTTCAGCTTGGAACAGGCATGTTGTTGCACGACATCGGTAAAACACTGATACCGCTCGAAATTCTCAACAAACCGGGGCGTTATGCGGCAGGCGAGTTCGAGATCATGAAGCAACATGTCTTGCGCGGTGCGGAGATCCTGTCGAATACCACTGGCCTCAACGATGTGTTTCTGAAGCCCACGCTCGAGCATCATGAGCGCGTTGACGGGACCGGGTATCCCCACCGACGAGCCAAACCAGACCTCAGTCAGTTCGGCCTCATTGCGGCGATTGTAGATATCTATGATGCGGTGACGAGCGATCGTTGTTACCACAAGGGGAAAACGCCGCACGATACCCTTCAGATGCTCTATAAATTGGGGATGCAGGGCCATGTGGATGGGGCGCTGGTCCAGCAGTTCGTGCAGGTCGTGGGGGTCTATCCAGTCGGCTCCTGTGTCTCGCTCAACACGGGAGAGAGGGCGATCGTGAAGCAATTCAATCACGAGGCTCCCATACGACCCCTGGTCGTGCTGATTACGGATGAAGCGGGACACCGGCGGTCCACTCCTCTCGACGTTGATCTCGCGGTTCAGGTTCCCAAACCGGAGCGGGCGATCGCGTCGATCCTCGATCCGACTTCCGTAGGGATCGATCCCCGCGCCTACCTCGATAAGGAAGCGGCATAATGGAATCAGAGCATGCTCCCGCACAGTCGTCCATTCTCAAAGTCGGATTGCCGCTTCAGCTGGTGATCGGGTCCGGTCAAGACACAGTGAATTGTGGATCCACTTTATTAGGCTGGCGAGAGAGGGCCTGGCTGATTTGTGAATGGCCGTTCCATTTCGGGCAAGCGGTTCCCTGCGAGACAGGAACCCGCTGCCTTGTTCGATCGATGGTGGGAGGCAAACTTGTCGCGTACCAGAGCGAAGTCTGCATGACGCAGATGTCTCCGCTTCCCCTTCTGTATCTCGCATTTCCCAGAAGGACCGAGGAAATACACCTCCGTAAGGATGCGCGCGTCGCCAGCAATGAACCGCTGCTCCTCAGGCAAGGAGCCCAGGGGGGGGCTATGGTTGCCCTGCCGAATGGGTCGCCTCCCATCGGCGGGTTACTCCAGGACCTCAGTCTGTCCGGCTGTCGAATCATACTCAAGAGAGCGCCCGGCGAACTGGTGTTGGGCGCCATGGTCTATTTAGAGTTCGAACTGATCGGGATCGGACATGTCTCGCATCTCGCAGGCGCGATCAAGAATATTGCAGAATGTGACGGCGCCCTCTTACTCGGCATCGAGTTCCGTTTTACCGGGAAAGAGTCCATCGAATTCCGGGGATGGGGAGGGAACGTTCAAAAGGCCATCGAGTATTCCGTGATCCAGCGCCAAACCGATTGGGGATTCTTGACGCCTCCGTCAGAACCATGACGGAGGCGCAGCGACGGTTGATCTGGTTCCTTTGGTTTGTTTGGTTGATTCGGTTTATCTGGTTAGTTCCGCTCAACCTAAACAAACCAAAGAAACCAAATAACGATCGTATTGTTCTGACGGACTTTTCAGCCTCCTGCCAGGCAATTCTTGCCTGGCTGCACCTCCCTTTCAGCTGCATGCTACTCAGCAAGCCGCAGCCCACATCGTATTTCTTTCCCGTTCGATCTCGTAATGAGTGGCGTAGACTTTGCAACCGTTTGCCAATAGTTCGGGTCGTGTTTTGATTTGAAGAGAGGGTAAGTCGATGCATCGACATCCATCAAAACCCTTCCGCCATGTCATTATTACAGGAGGGGCCGGTTTCATCGGTTCGCAGATCAGTGCGCGCCTCATGAAAGAGAAGACGCGCGTCACAATACTTACACGGAATGCATCGGCGCCACGTGCAGCGGCGCTTGCCAAGGAGGGAGGCAAGGTTGTGGCCTGCGATTTTTCCGATGCCGATCGGGTCCCATCTCCGGATACGCTCGACCCAGCCGATGCGCTGTTCCACTTTGCGGCAGATGTCTCTGTCAGCAGCCCTACACTCCGGGCAGCCAATGTCGATGGCACCAGCCGTGTCTTGGCTCTAGCGGATGCGCTGGCCATTCCCTATGTCGTCTATGCGAGCAGCATCGAGGCGCAGGGGCTTGGGTCAGAACCCGAGATTCCTCTTCGGGAAGACATGGCCTGCCGTCCTGTGTCCGACTATGGGCAGTCGAAAGTTCTGGCAGAAGATCTTGTGACCGAATGGGGATCGTTGTCGGGCCATCGGGCGCTTGTGCTTCGCATCGGCAACATCTATGGACCGGGAAGCGCCTGGTTTCTTCATCCTTCCCTCCTGGCCTTGCTGGGGGCCACGCCGATACGGACTATTTGGGCCAAGCTCCGACATCGCCTGTTCCAACCGCTGTTCATCGACGACCTCATCGAAGGCCTATGTAGAGCCGTCGATCGCCGGCTGGTCGGCACCTACAACATAACAGGTGAAGAGCAGGTGACGATCGAGGGCTACCTCGCCAAACTCGCGAGTCTCGCGCAACTGACCGATCGCGTTCAATTGATGCATGAGCCTGCAACGTCATTGAGTCGATCGCATCCGATTGCGCCGGACTTCGCCTATGTTCTGATGGGGTCTCAGGAACGCTGCCACCGTGCCTATGACAACAGCAAGCTTCGCGCGGAGATCGGCCCCTATGCGCGCTGGCCTCTGTCTCGTGGACTTGCGGCCACCCTGCAGTGGTACGACACCAGCGGCCGGCTGCCGGCCCTTCTGGCAGCACTGCGCCGACAACCGGGAGCCATGACATGCATGTAACCATGATTTTCCCAGGGATCGCGCTGCCGGGGTTCGACAGTTTCATGAAGAAGCCGACCATCGATGCCAATTTCATCGACCATGGTCTCGCGTCGCTCAGCGCAGCGGCAAAGGCAGCCGGTCATTCGGTCGATCTGATCGATCTCCGCATGTTACGAGACTGGACCCACTTCCGTGAAGAGGTTCGGCGGCGAACCACCAAGGTCTGGGCCCTAACCTCCTGGAGTCTTCACTATCCTGACGTCGTTCGCGCAATCAGGATCCTGAAGGAAGAGAAGGAAGATGCCATCGTCATTCTCGGCGGAGTCCATGCCACCATCAAGACATCACAGGTGATGGCGAACCGACTCATCGACCACATCATTACGCAGGAGGGCGAAATCAGCTTCGTCAAATTGCTGGGCGCGCTCGCAGAGAGGAAGCAGCCGGACCGTCTCATTGTCGGTGAGGGCCCGGCGCTGGATGAGATCCCTTGGGTAGACCGCGATCTCTTCGATATGAGCGGCGAACTGGCTACCCCGATGGTGCCTGGTATGCCGACACCGTTTGTCACGACCAATGCAGGGCGAGGCTGTCCGTTCAAATGTAATTTCTGTCAACCGGCCGAACGGGCCGTGTTCGGTAATCGGGTCAAGATGAGGAGTCAAGAGAACGTCATCGGCGAGCTGCAGTATCTCAAGGAACGATTCAAGTTCAACAGTTGGATGGCGCACGACGATCTGTTCTTTATCAATCATCGCTGGAGTCGTGAATTTTGCGTCCAATACAAGGCCGCTGGCTTCACGGAGCCCTACATCTGTCAGATGCGCGCCGATCTGATGTGCCGGTATCCTGACGTCGTCAAGCAGATGGCGGAGTCCGGATTGGCATGGGCCATGATCGGGTTCGAGAGCGGCAGTCAACGCATCCTCGATCTATTCGAGAAAGAAACCACGGTTGAGGAAAACCTGAAGGCCGCGGCGATCTGCAAGGAATATGGCATCAAGGTCTGGGCCAACATTATGTTCGGCGCTCCGACAGAGACGCGAGCGGAAGTCATGGAGACAGTGCGAATGGTGTGGAAGATCAAGCCGGACCATCTCAGCAGTAGTTACTTTACTCCGACGCCGGGCAGCGGTATGGCGGAGGAAGTGGAAAGAAAGGGGTTGACGATGGTGGACCCCTTCAATGGATCGAACCGAACACCGAACGAAGCCAAGATGAAGGACACGGATTATGAATGGCTGACCAAGGCCATCGCGCTTGCGTATGACGGTGGATCGGAAGAACGGCTCATCGCTCTCGGTCAGCTTCCCATGCAATCTCAGGAGACTCTATGCGCATCGCACTGATCAACAGCCCTTCCCTTTCGGCCCGTCCCGTCAGTCGTAGCATGGCGGGCGGTCTCGGCTTCGACGGCAACGAGGACATGTTACTGCCCCCGCTGGACCTGGCTATTATGGCTGCCACCTTGCGCCAAATCGGCGAAACGGTCGACTTGATCGATGCCGACCCGCTCGGCTTGGACCCAGCCGCGGTCTATGCCCGATTGGAAGGCCACTGGTGGGACGTGGTGGTGGGGACCGTCTCGCTTCCCACCTTGGATCAAGACGCCCTGTTCCTGGCGGAACTTCGCCGCCGGCACCCAGCGGCAAGAATCATTGGAAAGACCCTGGTTCGGGACCATGGCGTGTTGAGGGCGCTGCTGGAGAGAAGCGCAGCCGACCTGGTGATTCATGGCGAAGCAGACCTCACGATCGCCGATCTTGTCTATGGCCGAGGAACAGCCGGCACTGCCTGGCTCGAAGCCGGTGCGCCAGGGACCGTACCATCGTTTCGATTCGATGAGGGAGCGCCGGTCGAAGATCTCAATCAGCTCCCGTTTCCCGCCCGCGATCTTCTTCCCAACGCGCGCTACATCTATCCGCTGCTGGGCACTCCCGTTGCGACGTTACAAACCAGCCGGGGCTGTCCCTATCCCTGCGGGTACTATTGTCCGTACCCGTTGGTCGAGGGGGTCAAATGGCGATCGCAAACGCCCGAGCGTATCTTTGCCGAGTTGAAAGACGTCGTCGAACGACAGGGCATCACGAAGATCTATTTTCGTGATGCGACCTTTACCCTCAACCAGGAGCGAGTCGCCAGGCTCTGCGATCTCATTGTCGCGGCCGGTTGGAGGATCGAGTGGGTCTGCGAAACGCGAGTCGATTGTCTCGGCGATTCATTGTTGGAGAAAATGCGCGAAGCTGGCTGCGTCGGTCTCCTTGTCGGAGTGGAAACGGGCGACGAACAGGTCATGCATCTGCGAGAAGGGAAGAAGGGGCTCACGATCCCGATGCTGGCCCATCTGCGCGAGAAGACCTGCCTGCTTGGCATCCGGCTTCACTTTCTCCTCATCGTCGGCCTTCCGCAAGAGACCCGCGAATCGCTCGTCGCGACCTACGACTTGATCCAGCGATACAAGCCGGACACGATCGGTGTCACGATCATCACTCCCTATCCCGGCACCGCCCTTCATGCGGAAGGCATACGCGAAGGTTGGATCGACTCGCATCAATATAAAGATTACGGTGGTCATCAGATTCCTATGCATACGCCCAACCTCACCAGGGCCGACATGGAGGCCGGCAAGCAGTTTTTAGAAGAAGGTTTCGCGATTTTACAAAAGCGTCAAGTCGGCGGGCATTCCAAACCATTAGAGGCCATGGCACAGCAACATTACGAGCAGCTATTACGGTGGGCCTATCACCTTGACAGACCGGTTGCGCAACTTCGAGAGGTGCTCGCACTGGCGCCGACATTGCCGCAACCGCGCAAACAGTCATCTGCGACCTCCGTTCCACTTCCGGTGATCTCCCTTGCGCGGTGTTCCTTGTCGGTTGTCATCCCAACCTATAACCGGCGCGCCATCCTGCGGAAGACGTTGCTGGCCCTGATGTCTCAGACCTTTGCGTCGGAGCAGTTCGAAGTGGTTGTCGTGGATGACGGATCTTCTGACGACACTGTCGCCATGCTCCGGCAGTTCAAGGCTCCTTTCGCTCTTCGTGTCCTGGCGGCGGAGCATGCCGGCGCCAATGCGGCCCGCAATCTCGGCATTCGAGCCGCTCAAGGCCGCGTGGTCCTGATCACGGGCGACGACATGATTCCAGAACCGTCGTTCCTCGAAGCTCATGCGACATTTCACGAACGCCATCCAAGCGAGATGGACGCCATGCTGGGCTTTATCGACTGGTCTCCTGAGATTGCAGTGACCCCCTTCATGAAGTTCATCGTTTCGGCGGAAGGAGGCCAGCAGTTTGCATTCCATGAGGTGCGTGAAGGCAAAGCCGACTTTCGACTCTTCTACACCAGCAACCTCTCAGTGAAGCGGGATCTCTTGCTCAATCAGCCGGTTCTCTTCGATCAGGACTTCACCTATCCGGCCTATGACGATGTGGAGTTGGGATACCGTTTGAGTGTGCAAGGTCTGCAACTGCATTACAACGCTATGGCTGTGACCTGCCACCACCATGAGATTACCCTGGCAGGGTTCGTCCAACGACAGCGCAAGGCAGGCCATATGGCGGTCGTTCTGGCGCGAAAACACCCCGAGTTGAGCCGCACCTATCTGAAAATCGACGATGCCCTCAACTCCCGCCATGCACTTGGGGAGGCTCAGGTCGCACGGGTCATGCAGGTGGCACAAGAGCTGGAGAAGCCCGATCTCCAGCAGTTGGCGTTGATCCGCTCCGGCGCTGAACGGTTTGACCGGACCTATCTCCAACGAGTGCTCCATCCCGTTTATCAAACGCTCTTACAGTCCGCCTACGCATGGGGCATCTGCGAAGCGGTCGAACAGGGTGTGGGGGCCATTCCGTCTGTCATTGCATGCGCTTCGCCGAAACCTCGTTTCAAGGCTTCGATCGTCATCCCTGTTTTCAATAAACTCGAGCTGACCAGCCAATGTCTCGCCACGCTGGCCTCTCTCACTACGATGCCGGAATATGAGGTCATCGTCGTGGACAATGCTTCAACCGACGGCACAGCGGAGTTTCTCGCCGCTCTGGGTGGAGACGTCCAGGTCATCCGGAATCCTGAAAACTATGGCTTTGCCGTAGCCTGTAACCAGGGAGCCAAAGCGGCGCGAGGAGAGTTCCTCCTGTTCTTGAATAACGACACCATACCGACGGAGGGTTGGTTAAATGCATTAGTGGATGAGGTTGAACGCCACCCTGATGTCGCGGTAGTCGGCAGTAAGCTGCTGTACGAAGACGGCACCATTCAACATGCGGGCGTCGCATTTTCGCGGATTTGGTTCTCTCCCTATCACATCTATAAAGGATTTCCCGCCGACGCACCGGTGGTCAATCGCCGCAGGGAGTTCCAATGCGTCACAGCCGCTTGCATGCTGGCGCGCCGAGAAGTCTTCGAAAGCGTCGGTGGATTCGATGATGGCTACCGCAACGGCTTTGAGGATGTGGACCTATGTCTGAAGATCGGCGAGCGAGGGTGGAAGATCGTGTATCAGCCCAAAAGCGTCTTGTACCACTTGGAAAGCCAGACTCCTGGACGCAAGGCCCATGAACGGGAAAACTCCAAACGGCTGCTCGCACGATGGGGTCATAAGTGGTGGCTGGCCGATGAGGATATGATCTACGTGCCGGATGGCTACGCTTACAGAACCGTAACTAAACAGCAAGGGATTCGTGGCCGTCTCGAGCCGCTCACTGACCCGGAGGAAAAGCGCCGGTGGAAAATTGCCGCAGATGCCCAGATCGCCGCTCAGCGTCAGGACCTGTCTGCCCTTAAAGAGCTTCTGGCCAGGGTTGAAGAATGGCCTGCCGACGAATGGGTTCTTCAAAGGGGGGCATGGGTATGTCGCTGGATCGGCGAATCAAATCTGGCTGAGGGGTTCTGGCGGCGGGTGCTGAGTCAGAACGAGTCGCAGGATGCGCGGATTGCTCTTGCTCGATTCGCACTCGAACAGGGACAAGTCGAGCAGGCTGACTCTCATGTGAACATTCTGTTGTCCAATCACGCTCAACAGGGGGAAGGTTGGCTCCTGCGCGGTATCATTGCCATGCAGCGGCAAGAATTCGATGCAGCGAGTCTTGCTTTTCAGAAGGCGCTGGATTACGGCGGAGATCCTCGCAAGGCCCGGATGGGGCAGAGAATGGCCGCCGCAGGACTCGGACAATCAGAAGGGGCATGGACCGCCTTTTCCGAAGTCTTGGACAGGGACCCTGATGACGCGGAAGCGGCTCATTGGCTGTTGAGAGCCGGCACGATGTTGGAACAGTGGGAGAAGCTTGTAGGGCGCCTGCAACGATTCCTCTCCAGAAATCCCGGCGACCTCAGTCTTCGCTTCGCGCTGGCTGGCGTTTTTCTCCGCCTCAATCGTTGGGCCGAGGCTCGGCACGAATATGATTCGATCCGTCTGCTGGACCCGGCCTTCGACGGTCTCAGCGAATTGGTGGGCGCCATCGATGAGAACGAGTCCGTCCTGACACATCATCATGCGGCACGATGAAGAAGCCAGAGCTCGTACGCTGCTGATCCAACTCGCCCGATTGGGCGATCTGGTCCAGAGCCTGCCGGTAATCGCATCGCTCGCAGCTCGGTATCCGCACCGACCGCTCGATCTGCTCTGTCCTGCGCCGCTGGCGAACCTTGCGCGCCTCTTTCCACGAGTGGGCCAGGTTCTGGAATGGAACGGACCACGATGGCATGCTTGGGCCAAATCTTTTGCCGGAGAATTCCAGCCCTCATGGCTGCGCGAAGTCGAGCAGTATCTCACGGAGTTGACGTCCGAGCCCTATACAATCGCCTATGTGCTGAATCAGCACCCACGGGCCTTCCTGGCCGGCGCCCTGTTGGCGACCGAGGTTCAGGGCCCTCATGTGCGCGGTCCGTTGGATGAAGAGCTGTCGCCCTGGGCGTCGTATTTGCGGCGCGTCGCACAGGTGCGAGGCGCCAATCGCATTCACCTCTCCGATGCGTTCTGCGGGCTCTGCGGAGTGACGCCTCTCCCGGTTCCGCCTCTCTTGATGCCACCCTCGAACGATCTTCCCAGCGATCTGGCCGAGGTCGGCATATCGGCAGGGCAATGGATCGCGGTGGTGGTGGGAGCCGGCGATGCGGATCGATCGATCCCGGTTGCGGTGTGGATCGAATGGATCTCACAGTTGCTGACTCACGAGTCGCCTTGTTCCGTTGTGTTGGTCGGAGCCGCAGGAGACCAGACCATAGCCTATGCCATTCAGGAGGGGCTCTCTCCGCTCATGGCAGGACGATTGTGGGATGCGGTTGGACGCACGACCCTTCCGCAACTTGCGACCCTCTTGAAGCGATGTCACTGGGCTGTCGGCGCCGACACAGGCCCGCTTCATCTGGCGACCGCAGTCGGCACGCATGCGATGGGGTTGTATTTCTCACGCGCCCGGGTGCATGAAACCGGGCCCTATGGCCAGGGCCATTGGGTATGGCAAGCGGATCGCGCCTTGCCGGAGACCTGGCCGATCCAAGTCAGTGTGAGGATGATTCGAGATCCGGCCACAGTGTCGCAACCGGAACCGGTCGCGGGATGGTCCTTGTGGCAGTCTCACTATGACGAATGGGGCGCCATCTTTCGCCCTGTGGGCGAAGGAGATTCGCAGGAGGATCAGCGAGCCTCTATCTGGCGTCAATTATCGGAACAACGCCTATTGCTGCAAGGGGTGCAATGAATTCCTTCGAGGCCAATCTCAGCCGACTCGCGCAGCGCAATCCCGCTCTGGCATCGGCACTCCGGCAGAGCGGCAGAGGCACATTGGAGATCGTCCAGGCGCGCGGCGGTATGCCGTCGGCCCGCGCGAACGGACGATGGATTCACAGTGCCTACGATCCCATCAAAGAAGCCCAGGCCTGGGCTGAGAGCCAGAGCTGTCAGGATGGAGAGACGATCGTGCTGTTCGGCCTCGGGCTGCTCTATCAGGTCGAAGCTCTGTGCGCCCGCCTGCCTCGGGCTACGAAAGTTGTCCTCGTCGTTCCCGATTTGAGCGCTCTCGCCGATGCCGCAGCGGTTCGCACCTGGGGCGACTGGACGGACCAAGTGATCTGGGCTTGGGGCACGGCAGAGGCGATCGGTGAACAGATCGCCTCTGTCGGCCACCCGACACGGCTCATCACCTATGTCCCGGCTGCGTCGTTACATGCGGAGTCTCATCGGGCCATTGAAGCGGCCCTGCAGCGGAAGGTTGCGGCCCAGGCCGGCGGGCAGCTGCGTATTGCAGTCGTCGGGCCGATCTATGGAGGCTCGCTGCCGATTACCCGCTATGCGGTCAGCGCGCTGGAATCGCTCGGTCACGATGTCCGATGGCTCGATCCAAGCGTTCATGCTACCAGCTACCATCAGTTGGAGCTGCTCAAGAACTCCCAGCACCGGTTGGCGTTGCAGAGTAAGTACGCCGAGATGCTGAGTCGGATTACGATGGCTCAGCTGGCGGAGGATCCGCCCGACATAGTGCTGTCATTGGCGCAGGCGCCGTTGATACTCCCGATGCTGGAACATCTCAGGCGCAAACGGTTTCTGACGGCGATGTGGTTTGTCGAAAATTACCGGCATTTGACCTATTGGCAGCAATTGGCGGCGGGCTACGATTTTGGTTCGTGATTCAGCAAGAGCCTTGTATGACCGCGCTCAAACAGGCAGGGGCGAAGGACGTGCGCTACCTTCCCATGGCGGCCGACCCATCCGTACACCGTCCGTTAGAGTTGACCAAGGTTGAGCGGGAGGAATATGGGTCGGAAGTCTCGTTTGTCGGCGCAGGCTATGCCAACCGCCGCGCGATCTTTCCGCAACTGCTCAATCACGAGTGGACGTTCAAGCTCTGGGGCAATGAGTGGGAGGGCGCGACTGAATTGTCCTCCGTGCTGCAACGCAACGGCGCGCGGATCGATACCGATACCTGTCAGAAAGTATTCAACGCCAGCGCCGTGAATCTGAACCTGCATTCTTGGGCAGGGATCGGTCTCGATCCTGACGGGGATTTCGTCAACCCCCGCACCTTCGAACTGGCTGCCTGTGGCGCCTTTCAACTCGCCGATCGCCGGTCGCTGATGCCCGACCTCTTGGCCGCGAATGAAATCGCCACCGTCTCGTCTTCCGGCGAACTCCCCGGCGCAATCGCCCGTTGGCTGCGCGAGCCGGAGCAGCGCCTTGCCATGGCGGCAAATGCCCGCAGGCGGGTGCTTGCCGAACATACCTATGTGCACCGCATGCGCGATCTGCTGTCCCAGGTCGGCGTCGCCAGCCCGGATCGCATTGGAGCGGTCCTACGAGGAGCCCGTCAGTCAGACGCGCTCGCGTTGGCCGCCGACGATTCATTTCCGTCAATCGCATCGACTCTGCGGACGTTTCCCTCCACCAAGCGGGTGGAGTTGAAGCAGCTGGCGGCGCAGATCCGTTCACGCGGCCCCATGGGCACTTTGTCACGGGAGGATCTGATGGTGCTCATGTTGGACGAGTATCGGTCCGAGACGAAGGATCTGGTGTAATGGAGTAGGGGTTCAGACTGAAGGCTAAAAACCGTGAAGCGTGAAGCGTCGTCCGGATCCTGAGCGAAATACGCTTCACGCTTCACGGTTTTCAGGCTAAACCCCTGAGACTTTCTATGCCCAAACAAGTGCTGATTATCAATGTGACCCGCATGGGGGACCTGATTCAGACCGGTCCCTTGCTGTCACGATTGCGCGCGGAATGGCCCGATGTCGCGATCGATCTGGTCGTGGATCGGAGTTTCGCGCCGACGGCATCGCTCCTGACCGGGCTCCGGCAGGTCATCAGCTGCGATTTCGCCCGGCTACTCGATGACTGCCGCACGCAATCCAAGAGCCTCGTGGCACTCATGCAAGAGATGACGGCCTGGGCTGCGCCGTTGTCGGCTGCGCAATACGATCGCATCGTCAATCTCACCTTCACTCGCCAGACCGGTTTATTGGCATCGTACATCGGCGCGCCGGACTTGAGAGGGATTACAGCGGGGCCGGACGGCGGTCCGATTGTCCAGAATCCCTGGCTCTCCTACTTCACGGATCTGCACCGCCATCGACGATTCAATCGGTTCAATCTGGTAGACCTCTATGCCATGGGCGGGAGCGGTCCCGGTTCCTTCTCGCCCCTGTCGGTAACCGTGCCGGACGATGGCAGAGACTGGGCCGACTCGTTCCTTCGATCCCAGGCCCAGTCCGTCCGCCACTGGATCGCCGTACAGGTCGGAGCCAGCGATGTCATGAAGGCCTGGCGCCCGGAATATTTCGGTCGGACGATGGCGCATCTGAGTCGTTACCTTGGCGTGGGATTTGTCTTGATCGGCACGGCCGCCGAGATGGAATCTATCGAGCTGGCCAAGGCGGCCTATCGGGCCGGCGGAGGAGTTGCGCCGATCCTCGATGCCAGCGGTCGGACGACACTCCATCAACTGGTCGGTTTGCTCTCGCGCTGCCGGCTGCTCCTCACCAACGACACAGGGCCGATGCACCTGGCAGTCGGTGTCGGGACCTCCGTGATTGATTTGTCGGTCGGCCATGTCGATCACAATGAAACCGGACCCTACGGACCGGGTCATTGGGTGGTTCAACCAGATCTCGCCTGCTCTCCCTGCGGGTTCGATCAAATCTGCGCGCACCATGCTTGCAAAGACCGATTGATTCCCGAAGAGGTTGCGAATCTCTGTCTCCATGCGCTGGGACTTGCCCCGTGTCCTTCCTTGGGTCCTGGTCTTCGGCTGTATCAGTCAAGCGTCGATGCCGATGGACTCGGTTCCTTTATCCTGCGCGCGGGAGGGGTCGATGCCGACAGCGCATGGTATGCAGGATTTTGGAGGAGGTTTTGGTATGAGGATTTCACCGGCAAGCAGAGTCTGTTAGCCGAGAATTTCGAATCTGCGCCGGACCGAGAGCCTGCGCTGGCTTGGATGAGAGCAGCAGCTCAACCTCTGCGCCGGTTGGAACAGCAGGCACGGCATATCGTGGAGCTCATAGGGCGGCATCCGCTCCCGGTGTCGATATTGCAGCGGGCCCAGGCGCAGCTGCGCCAAGAGCGAGAAGAGCTTCTGCCTCGTATGATGGCCTGTTCGGCCACCGGTCCTGCCACGGTTGCCATGATCAGAGATATTCATAACGATGATGTGACTGGTTTGACCCTGTTGGCCGATCGGCACGTTAAGGCCTATCGCCGTTGGAATCAGCGCGTGGCTCGGGTCCAGGAGTTGTTGTCAGCTGCGCCGGCGCCTATCAAGAGAGGACAGCGTTCGTTGCCGATGGTGTCGAACGCAGCCTAGTGGGCTGCGGTGCATCTGGTTTATTTAGTTTGTTTGGTTTGTCTTGTTTATTTGGTTGAACCAGACTGACCGGATCAATCAGATCAACCAAACAAACCAGATGAACAAGACAAACCAAATAAACAAATAAAGGAGTTCAACCATGCGAATTACACTCGATCAGGATCAGTGGGACGTGAGCGATGATCAACTGGTCGGCGAGGCCCTGTCAGAGGTCAGCGATCGCGCCGACGCGAAGCATCGCCTGGTCACGTCGCTGAAGCTGGGGGGACGTTCGATCACGGATCGCGATCTCCAGCCCTTATTATTGAACAAACTGCTTAAAGAGGTCGGACCGATCGAAGCCTGCTCGCAGAATATTCCTGAAATCATGGCGCATGCTGCGCCGACGATCGCCCGATTTGCCTCAACCTTGAAGGCCGAGGCCCAAGGATTTCTCATGCCGCTTCGTGCAACCGGGGTCATTCCTCTTGCGTTGGACCGCTGGTTCGGACAGTTGGCCGACTATGTGGAACTTCTGCAGACCAGCGCGCAGAACAGTCCAGCCAGTGACGATTTGCAGGCCGTGGCTTCCTGGATTCAGGAACTCCTGGAGGCTCGTTCCATTCAAGATCCGGTTCGGTTGGCGGATATCCTGGAGTTTGAGGTCCTGCCGCAATTGGCATCGAGCCCGCATGAATCATGAACGCTTCTGCGGTAATAGCCAATGTTTGGGCGAGAGGCACGGGGCCAGAGGCTAGGGGTGAAGACTTCCGGTCGAAAACACAATTCTTCCCTCTAGCCCCTAGCCTCGTGCCTCTCGTCGGCAGACGAACTTCGTGCCGAATACTGTCGGTTGTCGACCACTGCGCGCTCTTTCCGTCCTGTCCATCAGCCCCTCTCAAGTGTGGACCGGGAGGGACCGATAAGGGATGCACGACTAGGAACCTTCACCGGTATGCATGCTATCGGAGGGGTCTTAGGTCAATAGAATCCTGGAACGGATGCCGGGAAGCAGGTGTGGTTGATTCAATCGGTTTTCAAGGAGGAGAAGATCCATGGCTTTAATCGTCAATAACAATCCGGCTTCGATCGCGGCTCAGCGCAATTTGACCGTCAACACGAACCAGTTGCAACGGTCGGTTGAGCGGTTGTCTTCAGGCCTTCGGATCACCCGTGCGTCGGACGATGCCGCCGGACTCGGCGTGTCCGAAACCTTGCGCGCGCACATTCGCAGCATCAATCAAGCAACGCGTAATGCGAACGACGGCATCAGCTTGACGCAGATCGCCGACGGCGCCGCCGCGACAATCGGTAACCTGCTCTCCCGTCTCCGCGAGCTGACGACGCAGTCCGCCAGCGGTACGATCGGCGCCACGGAACGGTCGTATTTGGATCAAGAGTTTGTCGCACTCCGGTCTGAAATCGACCGGATCAGCACCGTGACCGAGTTCAACGGTCAGGCGCTCTTGAGCGGGGCGACCAATTCATTCGAAGTCTTCATCGGCTTCAAGAGCGGATCGGGCAACTCGCTCACCGCCGCTCTGAACGATTTGGACATCGCAAGCATCGGCTTGTCGTCCGTGAACATCTCGACGTCGGCCAATGCTCAGAGCGCGTTGAGCAATATCGACAGCGCGATCAGTTCGATTGCAACAGCACGAGCGGAATATGGTTCGATTCAAAACCGTTTCGAGGCAGCCATAGCAAACCTCCAAGTCACGGGTGAGAACTTCGTGGCGGCGGAATCTCGGATCCGCGACGCAGACATCGCCTATGAGACGGCGCAATTCACGAAGAACCAGATCCTCGTGCAATCGGGCATCGCAGTGTTGACACAGGCCAATGCGCTTCCGCAACAGGCACTGGCGTTGCTGCGGTAATCCAGCTATTCGTCCAACCGGAGTTACGGCCCAGCCGCCGCTTCGGCCGCTGGGCCTCCGGGGACGATGAGGAGGCGTTGTCCCGACGGAGGCATCTATGATCCAACACATTCGACCGTCTCAAGACGTCTATATTCATCAACAAGGCCGGCCCGCGAGCGTCGCGAAACCGTTTCACGACGGAGACGGGAAGCTGGAAGCCGATCTCAGGACTCCTGCCCCACCGACGGCAGCGACAAAAGAACAGGTAGAGCAAGCAGCCTCTCGTGTCAAGGACGTACTTCGTGGAAGCACGTCCCGGCTAGAGATCGAAATCGATCCCGATTTGCACAGGGCTGTGATCAAGATCCTCAATGGGGAGTCCGGAGAGATCATTCGCCAGATTCCCGCGCAGGAACTGCTGGACTTGGCCAAGTCTATCGATGAATCCAAAGGGTTCTTGGTTTCGGAACGAGCGTAACTCGACGCTCGTTCTCTCGCCTTTCTAGTTTCTGGTTTCTAGTTGTCGGCGAACTAGCAACCCGAGACTAGAAACGTTCACGGAGGCCGACGAACCGTCATGAATGGCGCGGGCTAACACAGGAACACTTGAAGTTATGGCAACGATATCGTTCGGGGGATTGGGAAACGGGCTGGATTTCGGTCAAGTGGTCGATCAACTGGTCAAGGTCCAACGTCTTCCCATCGACCAACTGAGTCAGAAAAAAGCGACGGCGCAGTCCAAGTTGACAGACTACGGATTGCTCGGGGGTAAACTGCTGGCCCTGCAATCGGCCGGAGATGCTTTGCGGCTGCCGACCTCATTCGATCGATCGAGCACAACCGTATCGGACCAGACCGCCTTGACCGCCTCGGCCTCCTCGACTGCGACGCCCGGCTCCTATCTCGTTAGGGTGACGCAATTGGCGCAGTCCCATCAGATTACCAACAAAGGGGCCACAGCCGTTTCAAGTGCGACTACCGATATCGTCAGCGCCGCCTCCGCTGCCTTTACCTTTCGCGTCGGAACTGGAACCGACCAGACCGTCACATTGAGCGCGAACTCGACGCTCGAAGACTTGCAGACCGGCATCAACGATTTGGGCGCCGGCGTGACCGCGTCGATCGTGAATGCCGGCAGTGAGGCCACGCCGGCCTATCGTTTGATCCTCACGGCCACCTCATCAGGAGCGAGTAATGGGGTGACGATCGTGACCGATGGGACGACCTTGGACTTTGCCAACGGGGGCGGCGCAGGAGGTGTCGATACCTTGCAAGCCGCGCAGGACGCGATCGCCATCGTCGGCGATCCGACATTGAATCCCGTGACCCTGCAGCGCAGCAGCAATATTCTCACAGACGCGATTCCCGGTGTGACGCTGGCACTCCTCAGGACAACCGGCACCGGCACCGTGTCCGTCAATGTCACGCGCGATAACGGGGCGGTAAAGGAGGGCATCAAAAAGTTTGCCACGGCCTATAACGACATCGTCAAGTTTGTGAACGAGCGCACCACCTATGACGTCGCCACAAAAAAGGGCGCGCTATTTTTCGGCGAGCCGACGGCGAAGGGGTTCCTCTCGCAACTCCGACAGGCCCTCTCCTTTCCCGTCAGCGGACTGACGACCTATTCATCCGTGGGGGAAATCGGGTTTAAGACGGAGCGGGATGGCACGATCACTGTGGACGATGCCAAGTTGGATAGCGTCCTGAGCAGCAACTACCAAGCGGTCAAATCGCTCTTCATCAATCAGACAGGGACTGCCGGGGTCGCCCAGCGGGTCAACGTGGCCATCGACGCGATCGACGACATCGGCGCAGGGTCCCTCACGGTCCGCAAGAACGCGTTGACCAATCAGCTCAGCAGCCTGACGACCGAAATCGGCAGGAAAGAAGATGCCCTTTCGGCCTACGAGGAATCGCTTAGAAGACAGTATGCAGCGCTCGACGGACTTCTGAGCCGGTTAAAAGGCCAGGCCACATTCTTACAATCACAGGGATGATGATGAATACTTTCCCCAATACAGCCGCCGCATCGCGCTATCGTCAAACGGAGGTGCTGACGACATCAGGCGTTCAACTCATCGTCCTGCTCTACGATTCCGCCATTCAGGCGGTCGAACTCGCCGGCGACGGGATCGCCAGGCGTCACCAGCCGGACAAGGCTCGGTTTCTCGGGCGAGCCGTTGGGATCGTCAGCGAACTGTCCAGCGTGCTCGACTTCGAACGGGGAGGCGACATGGCCAAGTCGTTATACCGTCTTTACGATTACATGCTCTCGGAGTTCACGCAGGCCAATCTGCGCAACGATGCCAGCCGTCTCAACGGCCCGCTGCGATGTCTGAAGGAAATGCGCGGAGCCTGGCACACGGTGGCGCAGCAGCAGGCCAGTATTTCGTGAAGCGTGAAACGTGAAGCGTGGGGAGGGGCGGCGGGGAGGTCCGAATCCCGGGCGAAATACGCTTCACGCCTGACGCTTCACGTCTCATGTCCCAGGGCGAGTCAACCATACCGTTACCATCGACCATAATGGCTAAAACTTTGTCGGACGAACGACGGGAATGGATTCGAGTCGACGATCGGGTACTGCTGGAGTATCGATTGCTGACCGATCCGGAAGAGGGACCGACGCCGAGCATTCCACCGGTCGCTCAGGAGGCCATCGCGGCTGTCATTGCCAAGCCGACATCCGACCTATTGGCCCGCAGCGGTGAACAGCTGGCGGAATCGCCGCTGCTTCCCTGGATGATGAAGGTGGATTGGCTGCTGGAAGTCATTGTGAAGGCCCTGGCCAAGATGCAGCCGGAGGGAATCGCCATCGCACAAGTCGCCGATGTGACGTTGAGCGGGGGTGGTATTGGGTTTCTCTCGCCCAGAAAGTTTGCCGTCGACGACATGCTCAGCCTCAAAATAGTCCTGTCGCCCTTTACACCGATTCACACGACGGCGCGAGTGATTCGATCGGTCCAGGCCAAGGACGGTATCAAATACGACATCGCGACGGAGTTCATCCAGCTCAATCCGGACGATCAGGAGCATCTGATCCGCCACATCATTCAGACACAGGCGGAGCGGTTGCGCGGCCGTCGGAAACGTGAAGCGTGAAGCGTATCTTGTGAAGAAGTTTCTAGTTTCAAGTTGCGAGTTTCGCGTTGACGGAGAAGCCTCTGAAAACCTGAAACCCCTATCCCGCTTACCCCCATACCCCGACCTGTGCTTCACGCTTCACGAGATACGCTTCACGTGTCTCGGCCGGCGCTTCAGGCTCCACGTTTCACGCCTCTGACGCTTCACGCCGTTCGCTCACTCAAGTTTCTTATCGGCAGCGCCGATACCCATTCACGATGAACAACGCAGTATCTGCAACAACAATGTTCCAACCGAACGGTGTGCCATCAACGGACGACGAGATTTTGACGGTCATGGACGTGGCCCGTTTTCTGCGGGTGCCCAAGTCTACCGTATACAAGCTCGCCCGAGTCGGCGAATTGCCGGCGTCGAAGATCGGGAAGCATTGGCGCTTTCTCCGTCGCGACATCCACGAATGGATGCACAGCCGTTCCCAGCAGGGTTGACGATCCCATCTCTGTAAGAGGTGATCGCCTGTGTGGAAGGGACTGGCTCCGCCATCTGCGGCGGTGCCTGTCCCTGTACTACTCAGACGGGGACAGGCGTCAAAAAGAAGGGCGCCAGTCCCCCTCGAAGAAGAAGGAGGTTGAGACCATGCCGGCCGATCCGAACATGAAGATTCTCGTCGTGGACGACATGTCGACGATGCGCAGGATCGTCAAAAACATCATGAAGCAACTCGGGTTTGCGAATGTCGAAGAGGCCGAGAACGGCCAAGAAGCGCTCGAGAAACTGAAGGTGGATACGTTTGGATTCGTCATTTCCGATTGGAACATGCCGGTTATGACCGGCATCCAGTTGTTGCGGGCCATTCGCGCCGACGACAAGTTGAAAGCTATCCCTGTCTTGATGGTGACGGCGGAGGCGCAGAAGGAAAATCTCATTGAGGCGATTCAGGCCGGCGTGAGCAATTACATTGTGAAGCCCTTTACCGCCGAAGTGTTGCAGGAAAAAATGAGCAAAATTTTTAAATAGACGACGATGTGCGGCGGTTGATCTGGTTGCTTTGGTTTGTCTGGTTTGTTTGGTTTATTTCGTGCGAATGGGAGCTCTCATTTTTCGAACCAAATCAACTAAACAAACCAGATGAACCAAACAAACCAAATAACAATCTTCTTCTGCGGGAGGTTTCCGTGCTGAATGGCAATGTCAAACTGTACAGCGAGCTCGGCGAGTTGGCTCGCTATCTCGAATCCGCCATGCGGAAGATCGCGGAGGTCGGAGCTCCGATGGTCGCCAACAGCGCGCAGCTCCCTCAAGCCACCGCCCATTTGCTCGATTTGAACAAGATGACGGAAGACGGCACGATGGAAGTGATGCGGTTGACGGAAATTCTTCAGGATAACCATGCGCGGGTCGCCAAGGAGCTTGCCTCGGTGGCTTCGATATTGGAAGCGGTCGATTGCCGCACGCTTGCGGAGCGTTTGGGGAAAACCGCTCAAGAGTTGGGACAGGACGACAAACATTTGATGGATATTATGACGGCTCTGTCATTCCAGGACCTTGTCGCACAACGGGTGAAGAAACTCGTCACCATCGTCGAAGACGTCCAGCGCAAGCTCGTGGAGCTGGTAGTCGTGTTTGGTTTGAAACAAGAAGGCGCCGCGCCGGAGGTCCAGGGCAAGGCGGGTGAAATGCTGAGGCAACTGGAAGCGTCCAAGTCTACGGCAATCAAGCAGGAGTTAGCGGACGAACTGCTATCCGAGTTCGGATTCAAGCAGTCTGGTTCATCTGGTTGATCTGGTTTGTTTGGTTTGTTTCGTTGATTTGGTTCGAAAAATGAGAGCACCCATTCGCACGAAATAAACTAAATAAACCAAATAAACCAAACCAACGAGGCTTCACAATTGGATATTGCAACGATCGTCGGAATCGTGCTTGCGCTCGGGTCGATTCTCGGTGGCCAGATTCTCGAGGGCGGCCATCCAGGCTCGATCATGCAGCTCACCGCCTTCATCATCGTGATGGGCGGAACCATTGGCGCTATCTGCGTTCAGAATCCCCTTTCAGTCGTATTGAAAGGGGTTTCGTTGTTGAAGCTCGGCATCATGAGCCCGAAGCACGACAACAAGGGAACCATCAAGACCATCATCGAGCTGGCGAATGTGTCCCGCAAGCAGGGGTTGCTTGCCCTCGAAGGGAAGCTCAAAGATATTCACGATCCGTTTTTTAGAAAGGGCGTGCAGCTCATCGTGGATGGGACGGATCCGAAAGCGGTGCACGAGATTCTGGAGATCGACGTCGAATCTCAGGAGGAGACGGGGATCAGCGGGGCGAAGGTCTGGGAGGCTCCAGGCGGCTATGCGCCGACCGTCGGCATTATCGGCGCGGTGCTCGGTCTGATCCACGTCATGGAGAATCTGGCCGATCCGTCCAAGCTCGGCGGAGGTATCGCCGTCGCGTTTGTGGCGACGGTCTACGGGGTAGGGGCGGCCAATCTGTTTTTCCTTCCGCTGGCGAGCAAAATCAAATTCAAGCTGAAGGAAGAGGCGGCCTCCCGCATGATGATCATCGTGGGGCTCGTGGGATTGGCGCATGGTGAAAACCCACGCCTCTTGCAGGAAAAACTCGAAGGCTACCTGCCGGAATCGGAACGGACGAAAGACGACAAGAAGTGAGGAAGAGGTCATTAGTCAATGGTCACTGGTGAGAACAGGATGCTCTTTGGCCACCCAACCATTGCCCCATGACTATTGACCATTGACTGTTATCCACTGACCCCCCATGGCCAAGAAGAAACACGAGGAGCATGAAAATCACGAACGCTGGCTCGTATCCTATGCGGACTTTATCACGCTGCTCTTTGCCTTCTTTGTCGTGATGTATTCCATCTCGTCCGTGAACGAGGGCAAGTTCCGCACCGTCAGCGAATCCATCAAAGCCGCCTTGAATCCCATCGTCAGTTCGCCCGCCTCACCGCTCCCGTTCAAAGTCGGTGAGAGCAAGCCGGCCGCGATTGCGCCAAATTTTATTCCGGCCAAGGAGCTGGCGGTCAAGAAGCTCAGCCAGGTAATTAAACTGCTCAAGCCGACCGCGTCCATGCAAACGGCGAAGTTGGTTGAGCAGAGAGACGGCAGCCTTGTGCTTTCGCTCCCCGACGATGCCCTGTTCAATAGCGGCGAAGCGGCGATCCGAGCCGAGGCCATCCCATTCCTCCAGGCCTTGGCCGAAGCGCTGCTGGAACTCGATCGCCAGGTCGCGGTGCAAGGCCATACGGACAATGTGCCGATCCGAACGGCTCAATTTCCCTCGAATTGGGAGCTCTCCGCCACCAGAGCCGTGATGGTCGTGCGGACCTTG
>NEWP02000033.1:0-1806 GCA_002869895.2 Nitrospira sp. CG24E
CCAAGCATTATGATCGCTCCAGATAAGGAGAAAGGAGCCTGCGGTGAACAGGGCTCCCGGCAGAAGGAGCCTGCCTATGGCAGCCTGAATGTCGGCCTTGGTTAGCCGAGGGTAGGCATCAAGCAGATCGGTTTCGATCGCACCTTCACCAAGTTTTCGAAGAATCAGCTCAACGGGAATGCGTGTGCCGCGGATCACAGGCTTACCCATCATCACTTTCGGGCTCATTGCGATTCGATTCGTCGTCATGGCCCACCTCCTCTACTCTCCAGATGCGCGTAGCATACCATACTCACGCCACACGGAATAGCGGGGCAACAACTCCCAAACTGGCTTTTGAGTCAGAATCAAACAGGATGGAACGGGCAGCCTGGTCGTCCTCCTGCTCGCGGAACGCGCACGATCGGAATGTGCTCGTTCGACGCGCGCAATCGAGGATCGACCAGGCCGCACTACTTCAGGGCCGTAGGGAGCAAGCTTGGTGGGGGCATTAATAGCGGTGATTTCCGTGAGGACAGTGGGTAGGCGGTAACAGACCATTCAGCAATAAGTGTGTCGGATTTATTATGAGACTGCCTGCCGACACGGTCATAGCTATAGATAAGCTGCTGCGCTACCTGCTTCTACCGCAAGTGCGTGGCGACAAATCAGCTTTTTTGTCGCAAGCTGGTTATCAACTGGAAAATGCCAACCAACTGTTGCAAGACTTGCGCACGCAACTCTTGCCATTGGATGCTATGCAACTCGAATCCAATAATTTTGGATGGTATTACGAAATTAGGGGGTCACTGACAGGCCCCAATGGTGCGACGCTGGCTGTTCGCACGATCTGGATGACAGAACACTTGTCGGGAATCACGAAATTCGTTACACTTATTCCAGACAGACGGAGGACAGGATGAAGTTTGAACTTTATACTGATGTGGCGCTGACCTGGGACCTACCTGAGCATCGTCTCCGTCGCGGCGACATTGTTAAGCTGGTAGACCATCACGTCGCTGCTGATGGCACAGAAGGGTACTCCATCGAGGTTTTCAATGCTGTGGGCGATACAATCACCGTGACTGCCGTTCCCACCTCCGCTCTCGAAGCGCTCCGCGAAGATGAAGTGCTCTGTGCCAGAACATTATAGCAGACAAGTCTTTCCGTCATCGACCACAATCTATTTCACTTGCTCGGCAGCATCAGAAGGGCCTTGCTGGACGCACGCAGTAGAAGATCCATCAGTCCCCATCCCTGAGAAATAATGAGTGGGCTTGGAGGGATCATCTGAGGTCTCGTTCGACGAACGCACTGAGGAGGAAGAAAAGCAACTGTCTTGACTGTCAAGTACGCAAAGGTACCCCTGCGTACTCAGAGGCACGCATGCCACGACTGAAGGACCAAAGATTCCGGCTTCCCAATTCTGTGTCCCATCCTTGCGATGCGGGCTTACAAGCCCACGCAACTGTTCGGGCTTATGCAGAATATGGATGTGACGACCATGCTTTTCTACGGTCTCACAGGACCAGGGGGTCAGCGGCCTATCACATCCAGGGGTCCGGACGACCATATGATTGATACCCACAGAACCAAGATACAAGGGGTCGGGAGTCATTGTTTGATGCGGGAGCCTCCAATCATAGTGAGAAATGACTCCCGACCCCTTTTACCGACCCTCGATGCCGGAGTGGCGATGCTCGCCGTTGTACCAGGTGAAGAACGCCTGGCAGAAGACGCGGGCGTCCTCGAGGCTGCCGAAGCGTGCCGGAAAGTCCGGGCGGTACTTCAGCGTCTTGAACTGGGCCTCGGAGAAGGGGTTATCGT
>NEWP02000033.1:1906-32860 GCA_002869895.2 Nitrospira sp. CG24E
TGGCCCACCAGGCGATGGCTGCGGCGCTGAGCATCATGAGAGCGGCCAACAGGAACGGCATGCCGGGCAGGTGCCAGGCGGCGCTCGGTCCGATAAAGTGCGCAAAGCTTTGCGTGAAGAGCGCCGGCCCGATCAGGCCGGTGAGGCCGTTGAGGCTCGCCATGGCTCCCTGGAGTTGGCCCTGCTCGGAACTGCTCACGCGGCGACTCATCAGTGCCTGCCCCGCCGGACCCGCGAGGCCCCAAAAGGCCATGATGGGAATGGCCAGACAAAAGATCCATCCCTCAGGCGCAAGGCCATAGGCCGAAAACCCGATCGTTCCACTGAGCAATCCCACCAGCAATGTCGTGCGCAAGCCTAATCGGGCCGTGACCGGACGGATCAGCCCCCCCTGGACGATCATCACTGCCACGCCGACGCCGGCGAGCGTCAGACCGACTGTGGCAGTCCCCCATCCATACCGGTAGCCCATATAGAGCACCGACACGCTCGGCAACACTGCATGGGCCAGATAGCCGAAGAAGGCGACGGCCGCGAGCCCGAAGAGTTCATGGTGCGAGCGCAACAGCACCAGCGAGCCGACCGGATTCGCCCGCTTCCACGAGAAGGCCATCCGCTTGTCATGCGCCAGGGATTCGGGCAAGACGAAGAACCCATAGCAGGCGTTCAGCAGGCTGAGCGCCGCCGCGCCCCAAAAGGGGAGCCGTGGATCGATCTCGCCGAGCCAGCCGCCCAGAGCAGGACCAAGAATGAACCCGATGCCGAACGCCATGCCAATCTTGCCGAACGCTGCCGCCCGATGTTCCACAGGCGTCACGTCGGCAATGTAGGCGCCGGCGGTGCTGAAGCTGGATGAGGCGAGGCCGGAGATGGCGCGCCCCAGGAACAGCCATGAGACGGTCGGCGCCAGCGCCATGACGATATAGTCGAGTCCCAATCCCAGGTTGGAGAGCAACACGATCGGCCGCCGTCCGAACCGGTCTGACAGGGCTCCCTGAATCGGCGAGCAAAAGAACTGCATGACCGCCCAGGCCGTGCCCATCAGCCCATACATCATAGCCGCCTGGGCCGTATCCCCGGAGAAAAACTCCTCGACGAGTTTCGGCAGCACGGGAATGATGATGCCGAACGACAACATGTCGAGCATGACGGTAATGAGAATGAAGAGAACCGCGGCCCGGCGCGGGGTGGAGACAGTGGGTGCGTTGCTCATGGCCGACGCATCCTACCAGGCCGATACCTCAGTCTGTCGAGAAAAATGGGCGATGATCCCCTGCTCAACTTTTCGACTTGAGCATGGCATACTCAGACCAACAGCACTGGAGACGAGCCATGGCCACGACACACTGCTGCGTCACATGACGGCCCTACCATTCACTCGACCAAGCATGACCCTCTCTGGACACACAGCACGATGTATCCAGATAGTTGCTGCCTACGATTAGATCGAGGGAAATATGGGTGACACGGGCGCTAATCCAGGCAGGAAGAGCTGGTACAAAAACCCCGTCTATGTTGTGAGTGGAACTGTCGCTTGTGTCATCTGCACGTTCGCTGTCGGGTTCGTGATTCAATCAACCATGGAGAAGCGCGCGCAGCAGACAGCTGAGCGTGCGTGGGTGAAGGTTCAGGACGCGACGATTCTTGGCCCCCTGGTTCAACATAATGTCCCCAAAGCGACCATCCTCTTTCACAACACCGGGCCGTCTCCTGCACGGGCGACCACCACACGTCTGGTGATGACGGTATGGACCTCGAACCAGCTCCCTGACTGGGAGATGCCTCCGACACTGACGACTGCGGCTGAGAATGTTGGTGTAATTGATCCGGGATCTGTTGTGAGCCAGGCCCTTCCCTTGATGACGCCCCTGACCGATGAGCAGGGTATGCATTTGGAGCGCAAAGACTGGTTTATTGTGATCCTTGGCGTCGTATCATACCTCGATATTTTTGGCAATCCGCATGAGACGAAACTCTGTCTCATCTGGCGAGATACCTCCAACGAACACCTAAGCCCCTGCGAAAAATGGAATGTCGTCGATTGATACGGCTGCCAACACCGCACAGAGTAAGCCTCTGCCCCGCCGCGTACCGGGGCATCAAGTTGAGAGTGAGCGACGTTTAGATCTCGCTTGTTTTATTTCAGTTCGGTCGCAGGCTGTTCAGAAAGTCCGTCCAGCAAGGCCGCAGGCGAGCAGGAACCGGAGGCGTACCCTCTGGGGCGCACGGTGCGACGAATAAGGAGCACCACGTCTGTGCGCGCCGCCGAGTGGTGAGGCGGCCGGGTCCCCGTTGAGGATTCTTGCGAGCTGAGAACGCCGCTGGCGGGCTTTATCAACAGCCGATCAATAGGAGATGGCCCTGGGAGCCGCTAGTCGTCCAATACAGTCCTCCCAGAGTGTGGTCGGGTCATCGTCAAAGATACCCTTTGAATCCGGCGGCAGAGCCGCCCAGGCCCCCTGGCGCACTTCATATTTCAACTGCCCTGGAGCCCAGCGGGCAAATCCGGCAAAGGCCCGGAAGGTTTCGGTCGGTTTGGCCTGTGTGATGATGCGCTCCAGGACCTCAAATGTGTCTCCCACATAGACCCCATCAAAGACCAGTCGTGCGTTTGATGGAGGCTCCTTGAGCCGGAACAGCAAGAGAAGCCTGGTTGGTTCGACCGGCCCACCGGTAAACAATTTGTAGTTCCTCCCCTTAAGCAGGGTCAGTTTCGGCAATGCCTCAGGTCCGGTGGTCGGCGTCGAACTTGGCATTCTTGCCAGCAAGGGCTCGCTCTATGTGACAAGGCCGACCCTTGGTGTTGCAGCGGTCTCCGGTGTCCTCTTTGCGCTGTCGATGGCCTCGGCGAATCCATCGCTTCTCCCCAAGCATGAAGGCTACCCGATGAAGAACAGCGGAAGCCCCGTGACGGGCCAGCCGACCGCCAACGATCCCGGCCAGTCAGATGCGCGCGGCGAGAGCACCCTGATGAAGTCAGCCGACTCCGTGAAGAATGCCCAGCAAAACTTAATGAAGACGGATAATGAACGGATCACCAAAGGCCAGGGAGCGAATCAGCTTCCAACCGTGCAGGGGCCACAGATCAAGATTGCTCCTCCGGTAAACTCTGCCACAAAGATTGCCGGAGATCGGAAGATCGAGTAGCGAGGATGCTGAAAAAGTCTGCCAGCGGCGTTCTTGCATCGCTCAGAGGCTCAACGTACCGAAGCGTACGCCTCGCCTCTTCACTCGCTGCGGCCTTGCTGGACAGCCTTTTTGAGCATCCTGCTGTAATTCGACGTGATCCCTGATCGTTAATCAAGATGACCTAAAGGAAGGTGCTGAAGCTATCAGACGCCTCCTTTTATTCTGTGCCTGGCCCGAGTGGGAACGGTCGCCGTCCGTAGCCGGAATCGCCAGGGCTTCTTGGCCCATTGGCCTGCATAGTCGACACCGATTCTGTGGTGAGTCCCCACA
Organism: Nitrospira sp. CG24E; assembly: GCA_002869895.2. Classification (GTDB taxonomy): domain Bacteria; phylum Nitrospirota; class Nitrospiria; order Nitrospirales; family Nitrospiraceae; genus Palsa-1315. The sequence continues at coordinate 5,366 of NEWP02000033.1, forward strand.
GCCCCTCTCTTCATCGCTGCCCCTCGATCCTCGAACCAAATGAACTCTCCGGTCGTGAGATCGACCTGGTTGAGGGCGCGATCGATCTGCAACGTACGACAGAGCCGACCCGGTCCATCGATCAGCTCCCCATCGATGTCAATGGCCCTGATCAAGACTGCTGCAGGAAACTCCTCCCTCTCGGTCACCACGTTCAGACAATGGTACATCCCATAAATGAGGTAGACGTAAGCGACTCCTGGCGAACCAAACATCACCTCTGTCCGCTTCGTTCTCCCTTTCGATGCATGACAGGCCCTATCCTCCGACCCAACATAGGCCTCCACCTCAATGATCTTTCCCGCCAGGGTACGGCCATCGATTACTCGAACGAGATACTTACCGATCAAAGAACGGGCAACCCGAACCGTCGGACGATTGAAGTAGTCACGTGAAAGAATTTTTCGTTTGCTCTTCATTATGGGCTAACTATAGACCGCTCAAAACGTTTTCCAACAAGGCCGCAGGCGACGCACAAACCGGAGCCGGTCCTGTCAAGTACTTGCCGATGAGCGACCGCGTCACCGTGACCGTTGGGCGATTGAAATAGGCAGGTGAAAGAACTCTTGGTTTTGTTTTCATATGAGCTAACTATAGGCTGCTCAAAACAATCTTCCAAGAAGGCCGCAGGCGAAGAAAGCACCGGAGGCGTACCCTCTGGGGTACGTTGAGGATGCTTTCGAGACGAGAACGCCGTTGGAGGTCGTTTTCAGCAGCCGGTTAGCGCTGCTAAAAGTACCAGGCCACGCCGCCCATAAACATCCGCGGATTTCCCGGCACGAAGTGAATATCTGAGACCCCAGCCGCCTCGTTCCGCAATCTCGATTCGAACGCAAAAATGGCCTGTTCCCATTTCGTGTCGAGGAGATTCCGAATAAAGAAGAACGCCTCCAAACGTCCATGGGATAGCGCGATCGGCAGTTGATAGCGCTCCGTGAGGTCGACTTCGACCCAAGCGGGCGATTTGACGCTCCGGTCCTCTATCAATGGTCGTACACCGAGATAGGTGGCTTGCAATTGTGATGTCAAGCCTTCCGGCCACCGCACCAACAGTGCGCCATAGGCCGTCAGCTCAGGGGCTAACGGAATCGCATCGCCGTTGCGAAATTCGGCCTTCGTCCAGGTCACGCTGCCGTTGACATAAATCGGGCCCCACACTTGACCACGCATGGCACCCTCAAGCCCCTGTCGTCTGCTCCGTCCACGAATCTCGGTCGTCCCTTCGTCCCCCACAAACACGAGTTCCGACTGGAGATCCAAGAGCCAGGCCGTGGCAATAAGTTCAACCCCCTCCGGCCCCCAGGGCCTCGACCGGACTCCCACCTCATAACTCTTGGACCGGGCCAAGGGCGACGAACCAGGCGTAACGGCCGAACGCGCATCGTTGCTATGAAATCCCTCCCCATAGTTGACAAAGAATTCCGTACCGACCCAGGGCCCGAGAATGAGGTTGATTTTCGGCAGGATAATGCCAGAGCTTTTCCTGCCGTCCGCTTGCTCCGCGCAGGCGGGACAACGGTTATGCACGTCGAAGGTGAAGGTTTCGCCACGCAGCCCGCCTGTGAGCCTCATCCATGACAACGGCTGGACCTCAGCTTTGACATATGGCGCATAGGACGCCGATAGCACATCATTGTCGACGGTCGTTCCGGTCGGCGTGCGCGTCGTTTGGGTCCCAAGTCTTAAGTGAATGTCGTCGACTCTCGTTTGAAACCCGATTGTCCCGATACTCGGCATGCCCAAGACTTCACCCTGCTGTTTGTATCCGATATCTCCTCCATACATGACCCGACGGTCGGCTTGCTGAATCCCGTCGCCATTGACGGGATCGTTGAGAAAATACGTAAAGTTGGTGAAGAGGTCCAGCCGGTAATATTGGCCGTACGCATTCGCGAAGAATTGGCCGCCCGAGAGAGTGTCGTAGTGATAGTTCATCCGGATCGTGCTGCGAAGCGTGTTACCCCCCTCAGAGGGATCGATCGCACCGAATCGACCGAGCGTGCCGGCATCGACGGCGCGAAGGGGAATCTCGCCGGAGGCATTCCATTTCGAACTTTGAAACGTCCCGGTCACACTGAGTTCATCGCGACTGCTCAGATTGGTGGTCAATTTCCCGAACAGATTGCCCCGAAAATAGCGGTTATCATGTTCATATGGACCGTTCGTGTAAAAGCCTTCCGCCGCAAACAGGGTGCGGACCTTTTCTTTCGTGGGGGAAAACATGAGCAGATAGCGTTGAGTATCGAACTGCCCACCGGTCGCCTGAGCGATCCCTTCTTGCACCACCTGTCGAGACTTGAAATTCACCGCTCCCGCTGTGGCAAAGTCGCCATATTCAGGAAGATAGGCGCCTTTATTGACATCCAACCCCTCAATGGTTTCCGGAATGATGAAATTCAGGTCGGCATAGCCCTGCCCATGCGCATGGGTGCGCAAATTGATCGGCATCCCGTCGGCAAACAAGGCGACATCGGTGCCGTGATCCGCATCGAAGCCACGCAGAAAATATTGATCGGCTTTCCCGGCCCCCCCGGAATGCTCGACAGCCAGCATGCCGGGGATCAGGCGAAGAATTTGAGCCGGCCTGCCTTGAGGCTGCAGCACAATTTCTTTATCTGGGATGAATTGCTGGGAAGACGCAGCGACCGGTTTTTCAGCGATGACTCTGACTTCAGGGATTTCGAGGATATCCTGATCCGGATCATGAGCCTGCGCAGATTCAGCGACGATCGAGAGCGCAATCACAGCAACCAGCAATAGCACAACACGTTGCATGGCCTCACCCCTTACATTTATATGCATGGACGGATGAGACGTCCACGATGATCTTTCGACAGTCGACTCACCGACTGGCGCAGACCCTCGTGGCCTGGCAACATCTATGACCTGGGAAAACCGGCCTAGGCGGGTCGGACCGAGCCGACCAAAGCACGGACTCGTGACAAGGACTGTGTAATCAACACCTCGAGTGTGTCGGCCCCCGCGCCGACAATCTCCACGCGAGCCCGATTGAGCGGCAACAGAACCTTCGTGGCCCGTGCGCCGAGAATGGCGTGGACGATCTCAGGAGTCACCTCACCAAGCATCGCGCCTGACAAGACCAAGTTTAACGAAGTGACAATCACATCCACCGTCGGCAATGTATCGGCAATCGCACGTGGTCCGACACCCACCTGCGTCGCGCCGGCCTGTTTCATCGCCGCCGCCGCCACAGTATTAGTCCCCAATGCGACGATGCTATGGGCCAGACCGAGTTCAGACTGGAGTCCTGCGACCAGCCGAGACCCAAGTCCACCGCCACGCCCATCGATGACACAGACACGCACGGCCTACACCAGTCCCTTACCGGTTGTCGTCATGGTGAGTTTGCCATGCTTCACGCCTTTGACCGATAGCAAAGCATCCGCCACCTTCTTAATCTCCGTCCCCTTGCCTTTCACCACCAAGACCTCAAGACAATGGTCATGGTCGAGATGGACATGCATCCCGGCCATGATGTGACCTTGAAAATCATGTTGGATATGAGTCAGTTTTCTTGTCAGGTCGCGCACATGATGGTCGTACACAAACGTAATCGTCCCAACCGTCTCTTTATTGTCGTTCCATTCCTGCCCGACCAGATTGTCGCGAATCAGGTCCCGCAGAGCCTCCGAGCGGTTCGTATACTTACGCTTCTTGATGTGCAGATCGAAATCATCGAGCAGATGATGGTCCAGCGACACGCCGAACCGAATAAGCTTTTTCATGGCAACCTTCCAAGTGTTACGATTTTTAGAAACGTAACATCGCGAGAGACACAAATCAATACGTCATCGCTCCAATCAAACCGGAGGCAGGCTCGCTGAATCACCTCACAGGGATCTTCTCCCGTCGTGTAGATAGCCAGACCGGCGAAACACTCGCGCGCAAATAATTTCGCTGCTGTGCGCGACGGACAAATCCAAATTCACAAGCCCCTCGTAGTGAGAGACATAGTGCACAGGCGCCGACAAGGCAACGGGTCACTCAATATTTCTCATTCACTCACTAGGAGGGTAGAACCATGAAGACCAGTATCGTATCGTGCCTCATCATTAGCGGATTTGCGCTCGGCCTCAGCGGCTGTAACAGCATGGAGCCGACATCCGGCTCTGCGATGTCCAAACCGACGGCTATGGCAGACAAGCCGCTCTACGATCGCTTAGGCGGCAAAGCAGCCATCACCGCCGTCGTCGAGGACTTCGTCGGTCGCGTCGCAGCCGACAATCGCGTCAACGGCAAGTTCGCTAACACCGACATTCCCAGATTGAAGATGCTGTTGGTGGAACAGATCTGCCAGGCCTCCGGCGGTCCCTGCGCCTATACCGGCCGCAGCATGAAGGCCACGCACGCCGGCATGGGTGTGAGCAGCAACGATTTCGACGCAGTGGTCGGCGATCTGGTCGCCACACTCAACAAGTTCAAGGTCCCGGAGCGCGAGAAAAACGAACTGCTCGGCGCTCTCGGTCCGATGAAGGGCGACATCGTCGAAAAGCCGATGGCATCCATGCACTGACGAGGCTTGAGGTTACCTGGATGGGGGCAGCGTGGAGTCGCCCCCATCCGGACTCCGGTATTAACATACGGGCCTATCGGGAAATTGGCCATGCGGCCATCACGGTCTCTGGGGCTAATGTCGGTGAGTGTCAACCTGGGAGTGGAGGTAGGACAGCTCGCACTCGTAACCGGCTCCCCCATCATCGCAGCCCTTGCATCAGCCTGGCTCATCGAATGGGCGCTCAATCTCAAACCGCTCCCCCCTCTAGCAGAATGTAGAAATACCTGGCGCCTGTCTTGTTCATGTCGTCTGTCTGGGCGAGAAGAGAATCACACATTGCCGCAGATTAGTGCTTTGGATGTGAGACCTGAACCGCAATGGCAAGTGTTTTGGTGTGGTGTACTGAAAGGGGTGCCGTGATTATAATCCGTGGGCAGTTGCATCAGACAACGGGAATGTCTCAGCCCTAATATTCCGCTTTTCCTTCCTACTTCAAGACGACGATCTCCTGCACGACAGCTTTCATCACCTGTATTGTCTGGCCTTCGGGAACATAGACCTGAATCATTGCCGTCAGCTCGATCTGGTCACCACCATGAGGTAAGTCCATCGCAGCCGGTAAACAGCTCCCGAGACTTTCCACCGGCAAAGAACCGGTATCATCGGTCAAGACAAACTTCGCCTTGCAGTACAGAGTTTTGCAGCGCTTTATCGCCACCCGCATGGGCGGGAAAGCCTGCATCTCCTCCACCTTCCCAACAATCGTCACAGAATGCATTTGGTAGGGCTTATGATACTTGTGGAGTTGCCCGATCGTCAGACGGTCAGCAGCCATTGAACTGCCGACGCAAGCCAATACGACGACCAACCCCCAGGGCAACACGATCTGCTATGCCAATAGCTTCATGACTTGACCCTACCCCCAGAAATAGCGAGCGTCAAGAAGGTCGGGAAGGACACATCAATAGAGAAGGAGGGTCAAAATCCTTCTTCAGGTGGGACGGTACTGAGCTTGATTTTCACGGGAGTTCTCGGTCTGTCCAGAAGGATTCAAAAACAACTGGCTTTGGTCCTTTGTTTCTCTTTAAACGAGGCCTTGACGACCTTTTATGGCCTGTGCCCATTCCGTTGGCCCACGAAGGATTGCTCCTAGCAAACAATTGGGAGTAGCCAGCTCTCTAAAGACTCTTGAAAAGAATCCGCTTAAGTATTGGTCAACGTGACCGTTTGGGTGCTCAATTCTGACACCTCTAGCGCCTTGACCTCCGGGAATTGGACCGGATAACTTTCCAAGCTTTGCAGCTGCCTCTCCAACAATCCAGCTGGTTTTTGGGCCCTGTTTTTCCACCATTCGAAAAAACCCCTCAATATCGAAACACCCAAACAGTCTCATTCGATTGGTTAAGAGATCCAGCATCCGGTCTCGGTGTATTGGCCAGGTAAAGATTGGACAGCCCCATTGGCTGTGGATATTGAACTCAACCAAATCAATGATGGGGGGACAGCCCTGTATCTCTCTCCATTCTTCATTCTCATCCGACTGTCCTAGCTTACAGGGCCTATCTGGTTTGATAGCATGGTAAAATATGTGGGATATCAATGCTCTTGATCCTTCTCGATCAAACAATGATGCGGTGGTTGCAAACAAGTGAAGGCACGTATTCACGCTTTGCGCAGCAACACCGTGTTTATGGGTTTCATCAAGCATGGCTTGGAATAGATGGAGATAGTCTTCTGTGACAACCTCAGTAGGCGTCATCCGGATTTCAGTTTTTATAAGCGGATCAATGCCTCGGTCTGTTTTGATGATTTTCCAGAACTCACCAAGACGGTTCTGCTGATTAACCATTCGTCTCACCTGCTTGACAGCTTTCTCCCCTAAAGAAGAATTTATCTTCTCCAGCTCTTGACTTGACAGCTCACCTCTAACCTCTTCAAGAAGACCAGAGAGAATCTCATTTACCTTCCCTTCCTTGAGTTCAATGATTCTCCATCGTTCCTCGGCGCTGGATGAAAGATCTACTTCAACGAGATCGCCAATTTGAGCAATGGTGGTTAAATCAGTCACCAGGCTGAATCTGTAACGAGAGGTCGCATTGCGCTCCGAAGCCGTTTTCGTTGTACGCGCGAGTACATGAGGGTCCACAGGCCTTATATGTGTGTCTACAAGCATCCTTTTCAGAATCCAGACTTTGCCTTGAACCAGCACGTATAGAAGAGAGTCCAATAAGCGCCTAAGGACAAGCTCTTGGTTTTGAATGACTTTCAGATACTGAATCAGTGCGCTAGTTTCATTTTTATCTTTGTTCCGTCTCGCTAGTTTTAGGCTCTGCGTGGCAAGCCGACTTTGGGCATGTAGTTCTATGATCGTTGCAGAAATCCTTTGTTGAGCCTTGTCATACCCGTAGTGACAGCCACGTACAAACCTACTTCGTGCTTGTTCATCGAACTTAATATCTTCCGTCTTAAGACCAGACGAACTTAAAGCCTTCAGGCCAGATGAAAGGGCAAGTTCCATCGTTCTCTTCAATAAGGGTTCGAAGGGCGGGAGCTTGTCATGTTCTAGAATCATCCAGTCAACCGCTGCTAGAGAGAAAACATTAGTTTTCGAACCCATACTAACGATACGCATATTCCCCCTGAAAATCGAGATGACGTCAAGGCATCTCTTTCAGAGTTTTTACCCACCCTTGTTCTGATGCGGCAGTGGCTAAGTTGTGGCAGAACTACCCGGTCTGATCGGGGCTGATCGATTCTTCCCCTACCTCTGACTCTCCGATTAGTGATTGAGAATGAGACGATGAGAGGAAATTCTGCTTCTTAATCTTCACTAGAATGGGCAGGCAAACCGTCCTTCACTGCGCGCATCGAACGAGCACCGTTTTATCGTGCGCGTTCTGCGAGCAAGAAGGATGGTTGCCTGCCCCCTCGCATTCTTCGAAGCGTGCGCTTTCCGTTCGCCATCTCCCTCTCGCAGGCAGCGCGCGCGGGATGTCTCGGATTGCGCGCGTTCAACGAGCACTTTCATTTTCCCGCACCACTCTTAGAAGGGGTGGCCGAGTCTGCCCTTTACTGCGCGCATCGAGCGATATGTATGCTCCCTCCAAGCTCGCTCGTTACCTCTTCGGGGATGGGGGATGATTGATCTTCCACTGCGCGCGTTCAGCGAGGGCCTGCTGAGGCCGCGCGTTGCGCGAGCACAGAAGATCATCAGGCTCCATCCCCTCCGCCGTTCTGCGAGCAAGAAGGGCACCTGGCCACTCCTTCCCCTATTCGTTTTGAATCGGAATATAAAGCGCATTCCCCTGCCGATTGATCAGCAGGAGAGCAAGGTCGGTTGGTCTAATTGGATCGGCTAGTCGCTGAAACACGGCGAAGTTGGGAGTTGGCTGGCGATTGAGTTCGATCACGACGTCACCTGGCTGGAGACCGGACGATTCAGCCAAACTGCCTTCCTCAATATCCGTCACCACCACCCCGGTCGAAACGGACAGATCCATCTGCCGGGCCAAGGGAGCAGTCACATCGTCGAAGACCACGCCTGCAAGGGGATGGGCCGTGGCGGTAGAGGTCGACGAGGCCTGGCTCTTTTTGGTCCGTTCGCGCGGGGCCTCCTGCACAATCAGCTCAGCCTGGTAGGGCTTACTCTCCCGCATGAGATCCAGCTTGTGCTTGCTTCCGATCGTAGCAGCAGCGACGAGATTTCGAAGATGGCCGCTGTCCATCACATCACGCCCATCGAATCGCACGACCACATCTCCGCGCTTGAGTCCGGCTCTCTCGGCGGACCCCTTCACCTGCACATCGGTCACAATCGCGCCCTTCACATCGGGGAGACGAAATATCTTGCCCAACAGGGGCGTAACATCTTGGGTCGAGGCGCCGAGAAACCCACGGACGACACGTCCGGTTTTGATCAAACTCTGCATGGCAGCTCGGGCCATATTGCTCGGAATGGCAAAGCCGACACCGACGCTTCCGCCTGTCGGACTGGCGATGGCGGTATTGATCCCCACCAATTCTCCATTGAGGGTCACCAAGGCCCCTCCGGAACTTCCAGGATTGATCGGCGCATCGGTTTGAATGAAATCTTCGAAGTCGGCGACACCGACATCGGCTCGCCCGACGGCACTGACGATCCCGAACGTCACGCTGCGGCTCAATCCAAGCGGATTCCCGATCGCGAGCACAAACTCGCCGACGGCAAGGCTGCTCGAATCCCCCCACGTCACCACCGGCAGATTGTTCGCGTGAATTTTCACCACGGCGACGTCGGTCTTCGGATCGGTGGCCACCACTCGTCCTTTATATTGCCGCCGATCGGCAAGAATCACATCCACATCGACTGCATCGGCAATGACATGGTTGTTCGTCAAAATGTATCCGTCCGATGACACAATGACGCCGGAACCCTGCCCATATTGCCGCCGCGCTGGGGCATCCTTGAACAATCCAAATGGAAGCGCTTCGTCGCTGAATCCTTGATCGCGGACCATGACCGTGGAGGCAATACTGACGACAGCGGGAATGACTTTTGTCGCAGTCGCTTTGATTTGCGGTTGGAGTTCTGTTCCACCAACCACAGGAATCGCGTGATTTCCGGCCAGGGCCGATCCGCCGACGATCGAGACTCCAAGACAGAACGCGATCACGATTCGCGATATGAAACTGGGGCGATGCAGCATAAAAAGACCGTTCTTTTCGTTTGTTTGGTCTATTTGGTTTTTTTGGTTGAACGGAATTAACCGGATAAACCAAATCAACCAAATAAACGAAACAAACCATGAACTAGGCGCTAGCCTAACATGCGTACGTAAGAGGCGCACTTACAATTCCACATGACGCAGCCGGAGGGCATTGGAGATGACGGACACGGAGCTGAAGGTCATCGCGGCGCTGGCAATCATGGGGCTCAGGAGTAGCCCCCAGAACGGATAGAGCAGGCCGGCCGCAATCGGCACCCCGATCACATTGTAGAGAAAGGCGAACAACAGATTTTGCCGAATATTCCGCATCGTGGCTTGGCTCAACCTGCGCGCCCGGAGCAGCCCGCGCAGATCTCCTTTGACCAGCGTGATGCCCGCGCTCTCAATAGCCGTATCCGTCCCGGTTCCCATGGCAATTCCGACATCGGCCAAGGCAAGCGCTGGAGCATCGTTGATCCCATCGCCTGCCATCGCCACTACTCGACCTTGCGACTTGAGCTGGGCCACGATCTGACCCTTTTCATCCGGCAAGACCCCAGCCATGACTTCCTCAATTCCAAGTTGCCGGGCCACCGCGTCAGCCGTATCGCGATGGTCTCCCGTCACCATGACGACGTGAATCCCTTCAGCCATAAGGGCCTTCACCGTGTCAGGGGTGGAGGCCTTAATCGGGTCTGCCACGCCGAGAATACCGGCAACCTGCTCATCGATGGCGACAAACAGTATCGTCTGCCCTTCGCGACGAAGCGAGGCCGCTTTGTCGTCCAACTGCGCGAGGCGTTGGCCGGCCACCCCGACATCGGCTTGCAAGAATGCAGCAGTCCCGATGGCAATACGATGATCAGCGACCGTCCCTGTGACACCCTTCCCCGTCACAGAATGGAATTTCTCAGCCGGGGCACTGACAACCCCTCGCGCCTCCGCTCCCGCTACCACTGCGACAGCCAACGGATGTTCACTGCTCCGTTCAAGACTTGCGGCAAAGCGCAATAGATCGCTATCGGACCATGGCGGCTCAACCAGCACCGACAACAGTTTCGGTTTGCCCTCCGTCAGAGTCCCGGTCTTATCGATCACGAGCGTATTCACTTTACCGAACACCTCCAACGCTTCAGCCTTCTTCACCAAGACACCGACCGTCGCTCCACGACCGGTCCCGACCATGATCGACATCGGCGTCGCCAATCCCAAGGCGCAGGGACAGGCAATGATCAGGACCGCCACGGCATTGACCAGCGCATAGGCCAGTTTCGGTTCAGGCCCCCAGATCGCCCAAGCCACTGCCGTGATCAGCGAGGCGGCCACCACGAGCGGAACAAAATAGGCCGCAGTCACATCGGCGAGTCGCTGAATCGGGGCTCGACTCCGTTGTGCCTCGCCGACCATGTGCACAATCCGAGCCAACATCGTGTCCCGCCCGACTCGCTCCGCGACCATCACCATCCCGCCTGTGCCATTGATGGTTCCACCGGTCACCCTCATCCCCACGGTTTTTTCGACAGGAATAGACTCGCCTGTGACCATGGATTCATCTACAGCTGTTGTCCCTTCTTGAACCATCCCATCGACCGGCACTCGCTCTCCCGGCCTGACACGCAGTCGATCTCCTACCTGAATGTGCACGAGCGGAACATCTTCTTCTTGTCCCCCCATCTTGATCAGCCTGGCGGTCTTCGGCGCAAGGCGGAGCAAAGAACGAATGGCGGAGCTTGTCTGGCTGCGGGCCTTCAGTTCCAGGACTTGGCCAAGCATGACCAGCACAGTAATGATGGCCGCAGCTTCGAAATAGACCGCAACCGAGCCGTCATGTAATTTGAATGAACCGGGAAGCAGCGTCGGCGCGACGGTGGCGACGGCACTGTAGCCATAGGCCGCTCCCGTTCCCATCGCAATCAGCGTAAACATGTTGGGAGCCCGATTCACCACCGAGATCCAGCCTCGCTGGAAAAACGGCCAGCCGCCCCAGAGCACCACCGGAGTCGCCAGTAACCATTGCACCCAGTTCTTCGTCGAACCGCCGAGGACTTGTGGAAGGGACAGGCCGGGAATCATGTCAGCCATGGCCAGGAGCATCACCAAGAGGGAAGGCCCAAGACAGACCCAAAACCGTCTGGTCATATCCTCCAGCTCGGGATTTCCTTCATCTTCGAGCGAGATCACTTTTGGTTCCAACGCCATCCCGCAAATCCGGCAAGCTCCCGGCTGGGTTTCAAGCACCTCCGGATCCATCGGACAGATGTACTCGACCGCTCCACCGGAGGGAACAGGCATCACTCGGGGAGCTCGTTGTTCAGGAGGAGTCAGATAGTAGAGTGGCTCAGCGCGAAACTTAGCCAGGCAACTCGTCGCACAAAAGTAGTAAGTCTTGCCTTGATACTCATAGGAGCCGGCTGCTGTGGCTTGCTGTACCGTCATGCCACAGACGGGATCGATCGCCGAAGCTCCCATTGAAGCGGGAGCTGGCTGCATCATCGGAAGGGGTCTTCTTGTGGTCGGCTTCGGGGGACTCACCAACTGTGGCTGTAACGCCCGTTCTGGATCGGCCTTGAATCGTTCCAGGCAGGAGAGGCCGCAAAAATAGTAGCGCTGGCCTTTATGTTCGTGACTTCCTGCTGCCGTAGCCGGCTCGACCGTCATCCCGCAGATCGGATCGATCGCCATCACGACACCGTGAAGCGTGAGGCGTGAAGCGTGAAGCGCGCCGGGCAAGCAGGGATCATCGACGATGCATTGGCTTGAGCGGCCATTGCACACCTGTCTCTGCAAATGTTCTCGACCATTTCTCGCCTGTCCCGCTAGTCTCGCTCGCCCCGCGCGTTACTCATCACTTCTTGGCGTCTGCATCCAAAATACTCTGGATAATCAGCTTGAGATTCTCCGGATCGATAGACACCGCTTTGATGTTCCCATCGATGAGCACAGTTGGAGTCGATTGGACATTAATCCGTTCACCCCACTTGCGCCCCTCTTCGAATACTTTGGCCGGCTTCCCGCTGGCCATTCCCTCTTCAAAGGCCTTCGGATCGAGTCCGACCTCCCTGATCAGGACTTCCCGGATCGAGCGGTCCAACACCCCTGTGATCTTATCCGTATGAATGGTGCGAAAGAGGACCGCTTTCATTTCATTCCCCTTTCCCATCATCTTGGCCTGCTCATACATATCGAAGGGGGTCGGGAGCTTCCCCTGTATCACCGGGAATCCCACCATCGTGGCCTCCAGCTTGTTCCCAAACTCTTTCTGCAACAGCACAAGACCTTCTCCATCGAACCGGTGACAATGGGGGCAATAGAAATCGGCAAACTCAATCAACTTCACCTTGCCAGGAGTATGGGTGGACACCTCCCCATTGAGAACTTCGAACTTGCCCTTCAAATCAAGGGGCAGGGCAACGGCTGGTGAGCCCCACACGACGACGACACTCCATACAACCGCACAGACCGCCAAGGCCCATCGCGCACCCTGTCTGTTCATCATACCCACTCCTTTGTTGGATCGACGCTGCCGCTCATTATATCGGATGTCCCGGAAACTTACTCCTGACTCTTTGTGTTAGACTGTCGCCATGTCGGCACGTACGCTGCTCTCCATCGTCGCCCTGCTCGTCATGCTCACGGGGGGCTGCGCCTCGATGCAAGAGGCGGGGGACAACTCGGACGTACAGACGCTCACATTCCAGCAAGTAAAGACGGCGCCGGACTCCGCGAAGGGTCAAGCGGCTATCTTCGGCGGCAACGTCTTATCGGGACGACGGCTGAAAGACGGAACGAGAATCGAAATCTTGCAACTGCCGCTCGATCGATCGATGCGGCCCGGATACGACCTGACCCAATCGCAAGGCCGCTTCATCGCCTTCCAGCGTGAATTCCTCGATCCCGCCACCCTCCCGCCAGGGACCAGAGTGACCGTGACCGGCGAAATCACCGGTTCCACCACGTTACCCTTGGATGAAACCGACTATACCTATCCCGTCATCAATATCAAACAACTACGTGTTTGGAACAAATCGGAAGACGCGGCCCCCCGTATCCGCCCCTATATGGGACCAGGTCCCTATTGGGGGCCGTACTGGAGTCCATACTGGCGGCCTTGGCCATATTGGTGACTCATACCCGTTATTCGTTAATCGTTAATCGTAAAGACCGTGAAACGTGAACCGTTATTCGTTAATCGCTCGGAGCGAATTCTTACGTTTGACGATTCACGAATAACAATTCACGATTAACGGCTCTTCAGTCACCGACCGCCGGAGCCGACGATTCGCTCGACACGATCGTCGTGCCCGCCGAGATCGAGGTACCTGCGATATTGCACCAGGGCTTTGGGAAGGTCTTTTCGATGCAGCTCATAGAAGACTCCCAAGTTGTAGTGTCCTTCGACATATTCCGGCTTCAACTCCACGGCCCGCTCATACGAATGTTCCGCCTCTTCAAGCCTATTCAGACCAGTATAGGTCACACCCAAGTTCATATGGGCTTCGGCATACTCAGGACGATACCGCAAGACTTCTAGAAATTCCCGCTCCGCTTCTACCGGCCGGTCTTGACTCCGATAAATGAATGCGAGGTTATAGTGCGCGTCCACTAACGAGGGCTTCGCCGCGATGGCCTGTCTATAGGAATGAGCTGCTTCCACGAGATCGTTGTTCTTTTCCGCCATACGTCCGGCTAGATACCAGGCATCGGCATTCTTGGGATCGAGTTTGAGCAACCGGCCCACCGTCTCTCGTGCGCCGGGACTGTCTCCTTGCGCCTCGTAGAGCAGTGCGAGATTGTAGAGGGCCCCATGGTGGCCCGGATAGACAGTTAACAATGATCGGTAGGCCCTGGTGGCTGCAGCGACATCGCGACGTTGCTCGTACAACCTGGCTAAATCGAAGTATGAATCGGCATGTTTTGGATCGATCTCGGTCGCCCGTTTGAGAGCCTGCTCCGCTTCGGCTGATTTTCCTCGGATCAAATAGACCTCGGCCAGATCGTTCAAGGCGTCGGGATAGGCCGGCTTGAGCTTGAGCGCCTGGAGAAAGGCATCGACAGCCTGGGTCGCCTTCCTCTCCTTGAACGCGATCATGCCAAGCAGGTGATGCGCTTCCGCGAACGAGGGATTCAACTCGATGGCTTTCCTGACAGCATCGGATGCAGCAGCAAGATCGCCTTTTCGCAGCAGCGCAGCGCCCCGCTCATACTGACGTTGCGCGGCATCCGGCTGCTCAGCCGCCTTCGAGATCGAGGCGAGAGAAAAAACCGCGGTCAGGCACAGAGCAAACAGCACAACGGCGGTATGCCCAAGGAGTCTCTTCATTCTCAGTCGACGCCTTTCTGTGCCAAAAACAGTCCGGCAAACTATAGACGGCAGTAACTATGAAATCAACGACGCCCATAATAACGTGGGAGCTAAGCGCACGGAAACGAGGGAATGCAAACGGCCGACTCGATGGGAGGACAGCGATCACCGGCAACGTGCGATTAGGCGTATTGTTGGAAGACTGGCCCCCATCTTGATGAGCACGGCGATCGCTGGACGATCCGTTGACTCATTCTGCAAGCCCGTATGCGGCGAGTGTCCCAATGAATGATTGCAAGACTTGATTCCATTTTTTGGTGACGACCCTAGACGCCCGCGTGGCTGAAACCCGCGGGCGACAGCTTCAGAGGCTTGTTATGCCCCGAGCGACCTACTCCCGGGCTCAAGCCTGAGGTTGTTGCACTCGAATGAGAAAGTGCCTATGGGTGAAAGCTCGATGGAGATTCTCCAGCCCCCCTTAGGGAGCTCTTCGAAGGTGACATCCGAGCTTGGAAAGCCGCCGACATACCTTCCATAGTCGAGATCAGCCTTGAGATCGGACGCCCACTCGCAGAGGAGTTCTGTGCCAAGCCTATCTGCCGGAGAAAGATAGAGCCGAAGGTTCGCGCCTGATTCGGCTGGCTCCCATGAGAAGCCGCGAAAGTCTGCGTCGCCCCAAGAAAGCATTGCCACTTCTCGTCCTTCAAGAGTCACAACGCATCCTGTTGTCTAACCATGTTTAGACT
This sequence comes from Nitrospira sp. CG24E, assembly GCA_002869895.2. Taxonomy (GTDB): domain Bacteria; phylum Nitrospirota; class Nitrospiria; order Nitrospirales; family Nitrospiraceae; genus Palsa-1315. Next base: position 20,654 of record NEWP02000033.1, read on the forward strand.
GATCCGCATACATAGGTTGCGGAAATCTGGCTTTCTGTTCGTACAACACGCATTGGAAATTTTTGCCGGCTATTTTTAGCAAATTCTCATGCGTCGTCAAGTACCACTCGCAAGGTTGCCCTGAGGAATATTTCTATTGTGGTTGGTTTCAAACCACGCCTCAGATTCAGCGATAAGGGCACTCGTCCGCGCTTTCCATTTTGCCACTCGTTCGGCTCCGGCAACGGTATTGAGAGTCTCCATGGTCTCTTGGAAAATCTGATCCAATTCCTTCAACTGCTTCTGAAGCATGTCGCGCGTGGCTTCCGATTGGTTGGTCATCAATGGACTCCTGGTGGGATGGTCTATTTGGTTTGTTTAGTTTATTTGGTTTATTTCGTTGAAGTTTCGGACAACCAAACAAACTTCTCACCATCGTCTTTTGGCTAACGTGGCAGCTAGCGTGATCGCCTCGATGAGACTGCCGGGATCCGCCACACCCTTCCCGACAATATCGAATGCCGTGCCGTGATCGACCGAGGTACGAATGATCGGCAACCCCACCGTCAAATTGACGCAGGCGCCGAAGGCGACAAGCTTTAAAGGAATGAGCCCCTGGTCGTGGTACAGAGCCACCACACCGTCGTAGTCGCCTCTCGCCGCCTTGCCGAACAGCGTATCAGCCTCCATTTCCGCGACGACCCAACTGAGTCCGCGCGCCGCTGACTTTGGATCGGTAATGACGGGACGCAGTAGATGGGGAATGCCGTCGTACGTTTGAAATTCGAGCATCTTCGGATCGATCAAGAGCAGCTTGACCTCATTGGGTCGAGCCGAAAACAACAGGCTCAGCAGCATCGTATTGAGACTGACACTTTTCCCTGCCCCTGTGGCGCCGGCAACCAGCAAGTGCGGCATCGTTTTCAGATCGGCAATCAGAGGAGCTCCGAAAATGTCCTTCCCCAAGGCCAAGCTGAGCTTCGATCTGGCGCGTGAAAATGCGTCGCTGGTCATCACTTCTTTCATGGACACAGTCTCGCGGTAGAGGTTCGGCACCTCGATCCCTACGACTGATTTCCCTGGAATCGGCGCGACAATCCGGAGGCTGATCGCCTTCAGCGCCAAGGCCAAATCGTCGGCCAGGTTCACAATGCGCGCGACCTTGGTTCCCGACGCCGGCTCGAACTCGTACATCGTCACAACCGGTCCGGGACGAACCTCCGTGACCTTCCCTGCGATGCCAAAACTGAGCAGGGCACGGGTCAGGACATCCGATTGTGCCTTGATTTCTTCTTCCGTCACACGCCCGAGGGGACCTGACGGTTCACTCAAGAGCAGGGCCGGATCCGGCAAGATATAGTCTCCTGCCTTGGCCTGAGCGGCAACGATCTGCGGCTCCGGTTCCGATTCGACCGGCTCAACCGGTTCGGAAGCCGGTTGTCGCGACGGCTGAATGACCGGCCAATCCAATTCCGGCTCCCCAGCCGCCTCAGGCAGCGCCTCTTCAATGACCGCACGGATAGATTTCGACGATCTCTGTTTGGTTTTCCGAAGGGGTTCAGAAACGGATTCTTCCACCGGTCGGTCAGGCATCAAGGCACGGGCCCTGTTGAACATCCAATTGCCCAACCCGGGAATCCGCTGAGCGATCGCCGCCAGAGAAAGGGATGTCGTGAAGAGGAGCGACACCAGAAATCCCGCAATGATCAAAATGTGGGCGCCGGTACTCGCAAAATAGATGCGTAAGCTCTCGGCCATTATTCGCCCGAAGACGCCTCCCGCCATGCCGCGATAAATCAAGCCGCTTGAAACCGTCGGCACCCCCGTGACTTCGAGATGGAGAAAACCCGCGAGAAACAGCAGTGCCGCCAGCGAAGCCCCGGCGTTTCTCAGACGGATCGACAGGTTGTCCTGCGTAAAACAGCGGGCACCCATGAGGCCAAGGAGGACCGGAAACATATAGCCTGCCGCACCGATCGACCAGAAAATGGTAGACGCGAAAAATGCCCCGACCGAACCGATGAGGTTTCTGGATGGAGACGTCGCAGAGGTCCCGGTTTTGAGTTCCCCCGACACAAAGGACAGCAGACTGAGAAGCGTCAAGAGCGCCAACGCGATCAGGACGACTCCGATCACTTCTCGTTTGATATGGGATGGGGGGGACGCGGCGCCGCGGGCCTCGCCCCGCTTGGCCGAAGTGGTGACAGCCATGAGCGCGATGCTAGCACAGGGAATCGATCAATTCAAACGATCAGGCGAGCGATCACCCGATGGGACAAGGTGTTTTTCTCACTCGGCACCCAACTCCGTCTTCCACCCCTGCCAGTTCAGGCTCAATATCAAACCAACCAATCCATCTGGGCGACAAACTTTGCGTTGACCAGCCCATTATGTCAATTGTATGATTTTGTCATACAGTGAGGTGATCTATGAAACGTGGGCGCGTTCCCGTAACCCTGTCGGTCCCTTCAGAGCTGGCCACCAAGTTTGAGAAGCTTGCCAAAGCTGAGGCAAAGAACAAGAGCCAGCTCTTCAGAGAAATGGTGTCTGTCTACGAACAGCGCCGCCGGGAGAATGAGTTTTTGGCGCTGCAGCGATATGGCGCCAAGCAGGCTCGAAAGAAGAGCGTCTTAACGGAAGCCGACGTTGAGGCCCTCGTATTTCAGGGCCGTTGACCGTGCGGGTGGTCTTCGATACCAACATCTATGTGTCGGCCTTCGCCATTCCAGGTGATCAAGCAGAAGACGCCTACCTCGGCGCGATTCACAGTCGATTCGAACTCTTCGCCTCTGTGCCCATCCTTACTGAGACGGCCACTGTTCTCCAAAATAAATTTGAATGGTCTGAGGAAAAAGCCCGGACATTGGTACAGGCAATCAGCCATGTCGCCACTGTCGTTGCGGGCGGCACTCGCCTCCGAGTGGTACGCGATGAACCTGACAACCGTATTCTCGAGTGCGCCGTAAAAGCCCAGGCAGACTTCATCGTCACAGGCGACCGACAGCTGCTGGCTCTGATGCAATATGAACGGGTTAAAATTCTTCGGCTGGCAGATTTCTTGAGACTACTAGCGGCTCGGAAAGGAACGGAGCAATGAGAGAGTCCATCCTGGCCAACCCACAAGCTCGGTCAGGATCACGACAAAACCGCCGTGTCATCTTCAAAACCCACCTGCGGCATGCGTGATAGTTGGGAGCTCGCCTCCCCTACTGGACAATCGCCCCCGATCCCCTCTCGCAGATGTGCCGCATTCTGGTTCGGTAGTGAATCCAGCGATTCTGCTACTGACTTCTGATCGTACCCTTCGTCCTTGAGCGAGTTGATAAGCGCCTTGCGCCGATGTACGAAGGACGTAATGGGGACCAGCTACTGTTCTTAGCACCCAAGCTCAGATTTGTGGCATCAGCCATGCGATATTAAGTCACTGGAAAAGTAGCCCGTCTCATTCCCCTCCAGCGATGATCCCCTCTCTGCGTGACTTGACCAACCCGACAGATCTGTCATATTCTGCAAGTCTGAATTTGTCGGAATTCTTGTAATGGAGGATGTCCATGGCTCTCGTCAAAGTCTGGGGAAGAGGTCAGCTCACCATCCCTGCGGCGATCCGGAAAGATCTCCATCTCGAGGAAGAAGCTTCACTGACTCTCGTGAAGGTTGGCAACGTGATCCTCATGACCCCAACCGTGCTGCACATCGATTCAGTGGCCAAGAAGGCTCGAAAGGAAATGAAGAAGGCCGGGCTCACGCTTGACGACGTGCTGGCGGACCTTGACCGGCAACGAACGCAGTCAAGCAGAGAGCGCCGTGGAGCGTAGACGCTGGCAGGTCTTCATCGATACCAGCGCGTTGATTGCGGGCATACTCTCACCGACAGGAGCAGCTCACGAGGTGTTACGTCTCTGTGAGGCGCAGGTTGTCCAGGCAGTCATGTCTCGCCAGGTGCTCGTCGAAACGGATCGTAATCTGGCAGACAAACTGCCTGCCCTCCTGCCGGATTATCGAGCCTTCCTCAAACATCTCGCGCCCCGCATCGCCGCCGACCCGCCACGAGCATCCGTCGAACGAGCCAAAGAACTCATCCATCACAATGACGCCCCGATCTTGGCCGCAGCGCTCCTCGCCGACGTAGATTACCTCGTCACATGGAACACTAGACACTTCCAGAAAAAAGTGGTTCGTGACGCGGCCCCATTTCCCATCGTCACGCCTGGAGAATTCCTTGAAGCCTTTCGGCAAGCCATTCTCAACGACTAAATTCCCCACTAATCCCCTATGTTCAGGATGACATCCGGCGAGTCAATTCAATGAGCTGCGCGACTGAGAGGATTTCCGCGCGAACTGTGGGTGAGAGGCTGAGCGACTGAAGCGCTTCTGTCACTGACTTCTGATCGTATCCTTCGTCCTTGAGCGAGTTGACGAGCGTCTTGCGCCGGTGAGCGAAGGAGGCTTTGACCAGTGCGGCAAATTTCGGTTCTTCCTCGTGACTCAGCTCCCGCCGTTCCTTCGCCCGCAACAGGACGACCGCCGAACCAACCTCTGGCTTCGGCCTAAAGCAGTTGCCTGACACCCTGAAGGCCTTGGTGATCTCTGCAGCATACTGGGCCATGACTGAGAGCACGCCATAGTCTGATCCATTGGGTTTCGCCACGAGCCGATCGGCCACTTCATTTTGAAGCATGAGGACCATACGGGGAAAACGATCACGCTGATCAAGCAGCCTGAAGAGCAACGGCGTCGAAATGTAGTAGGGCAGATTGGCCACAACAACCGTTCCCATCAGCAGACTCTCGACCGGATAGGCTAGCGCGTCCTCACAGACCAGCTCCACATTTGGGAGTTCCGCCTGCCTGGTTTCGAGATAGGCCTGCAGTCGCGGATCTACCTCGACCGCTGTGACACGACCGGCCGCACGGGACAGCGCCTCTGTCAGGATGCCGCGGCCCGGACCGATTTCCAGCACATGATCGCTGGAGGCCAATTCTGCCAACGCAACGATTTTGCGCACGATGTTGGGGTCGATCAGAAAATTTTGGCCGAGCCGTTTGATGGGCGGAGGGAAGTCGGGGATCGGCACCGGTCAATTCCCGCCGGAAGGACGAGGAGAAGCTTGCGCCAATTGTTTCACCAGATCGGCCAGCGGGGCTCTGAAATAGTCGATGAGATCGGTAAATTCTTCTACCAGGTCGTTGGTAAAAGAAGGCCCCGGTTGCAGGGCAGCAAACTTCTGCCCCTCTTTCTGGCCCAAAGACTCAGTAATGAGCGCGACGGTTCTGGCTCTCCACTTCATCACTCGTTCAGTTCCAGACGCGATATTGAGCGTTTCTATGGTGTCCTGAAAAATCTGGTCCAATTCCTTCAATTGCTTCTGAACCATGTCGCGCGACGCGCCCGATTGATTGGTCATCGATTAGGCTCCTGTCTATTTGGTTTGTTTGGTTCATCTGGTCTATTTGGTTTGTTTGGTTTATTTGGTTCATTTTGTTTCTCTGGTTGCAATGTCATTCGCCGGATGTTTCTTCTAACCAAACAAACGAGACAAACCAAACAAACTGTTCAGCACCGTTTTTCAGTTAATTTGGCGGCCAGTTTGATCGCTTCAATCAGACTGCCGGGATCTGCAATGCCCTTCCCTACGATATCGAACGCGGTCCCGTGATCGACCGAGGTACGAATGATCGGCAGACCCACCGTCAGATTCACGCAGGTGCCGAATGCGACAAGCTTCAAGGGAATGAGCCCCTGATCGTGGTAGAGAGCCACCACCGCATCGTACTCGCCCCTCGCGGCCTTGCCGAATAGCGTATCGGCCGGCAGGGGATCGCTGGCACGAATACCCTGGGCCTGCGATGCGCGAGCCGCCGGGAGAATGACTTGCGCCTCTTCGTCTCCAAACAGCCCATGTTCGCCTGCATGGGGGTTCAACGCGGCAACATCGACTCTCGGTTTCTTAACCCCAAACAGATTCCTCAAGGCCAGATGGGCCAGTCTGATAGCTTTTTCGATCTTGGCTTGGGTCAGAAGCGACGGTACGTCTTTGATCGCAACGTGGGTCGTCACAAACATGATTCGGAGCGGTCCGCCGATGATCATCATGCCGGATTCTTCCGTCTTAGTCAGGTCTGCCAGCAGTTCCGTATGGCCGGGGAAATGACAACCTGCCATGTTGATCGCTTCTTTGTTGATCGGGGCAGTGACCATGCCGTCGATGCAGCCAAGCTGCGCCAGCTCCACCGCTTTCTTGATAAACAGCACGGACGCAGCCCCGGTTTCAGCCGCTGCAACTCCACGAGGGAACCGCCCAAGGGGATGGTCGAGCGGGTCCAGCAAGGCGAGAAGGTTCGGCCGTGGAGGCATGGGCTCGTGATCCTCCACACGAATGACGTTCATCTTGAGCTTCAGACTCTTGACCGTCTGCTGCATCACCGGAAACGAGCCGATAACCAGGGGGCGACAGAGACGATGCAAGGTTTTTCCTGCCAGGGCCTTCGCAATCACCTCCGGACCGATCCCGGCCGGATCGCCCATGGTGATTCCGAGAAGGGGTTTGTCTGGTCTATTTGGTTTATTTGGTTTATTTAGTAGGGACTTCATTGATTCGCTCTCCGTTGAAACCAGACCAACCAAATGAACCAAACAAACCAAACAAACCTTCTTGTCTACTCACCAACCATACAAATACACCGCATATCCTATATAAAGGAAGGCGCTGCAGCCCAGCAACCAGGGTCGCCAGAGACCACCCCACGCAGCCTGTGCCAACAAGAAGGTGGAGGCTGTCACTGCGAGCACCATGGTAATGAGCGGCGTCGGCGCCAGTACCCACTCTGTCCCCAGGAGCCCGATCGCAACTGGAATGGTCCCCTGAAAGACCATCGCACCCGTGACATTCCCGACCGCCAAGCGATCTTTCTTTCGATAGAGCCAGAGAAAACTGTTCGACATCTCAGGCAACTCGGTCGCCAAGGGCGCGATGAGGAGGGCCAGGATCAATGGAGAAATCGACAGGGCTTCCGCAATCGTTTCTGCTGCGAGCACGAAGAGATGCGCGCCGAGCGCGAGACCGGCCAAGCCAATGACCGCTTGAAGGCCGATGAGGCCAAACGACGGAACGGCGGCTTTTTTCGCAAAGAACAACGGGTCAAGCCCACCCTCACCCCCCTCCTCATCCGTCTGGCTGAACTTCACCTTGACGTAGTAGAGGTAGAGCCCTATCAACCCGACGGCGGCTATCGCATGTACCAGCCGAGACGGAATAAAGACACAGGCCAGCGCTACGCTGTAGGCCACCACGAAGAAGGACAGATCGCCCTTCACATCGCGATAGTTCAAGTGGAAAACGGCGGTTCGCTTCCCAAGCCCGGCATAGACCACCAGTAAGATCGCCAAGATGGGAATCACCAACGTGCTGAGCATGAAGGGGGCGCCGAGAATCGCGCCCAACCCCACTTCCACTTCAGCCTGGCTGGCCCCAAAAAAAATGGCAATGATCGGAATCGACGTTTCAGGAAGTGTGGTGCCGATGGCAGCCAACACACCGCCGACCGCGCCTTCGGACAGATTGAAACGCTTGCCCACCCATTCGATGGCGTTGGTAAACAGCGTGCAGGCGCCCAACGTCACTGCGACGGAAACGAGAAACAGGAAGCTGTAGAGGAGGACCGTCACGCGCGCCGATAAGCGACGCGCGCTTCTTCCATCACATCGTTGAGGGAACGGCCCGTTCGTTCGGCAATTCGCTTGCAGTCGAGATATTCCGGAGCCGCTTTCGCCGCCGTCTTGCTCACATCGGCGATCTTGATCCGGACGACTCCCCCGCGCACCTTCACCGAAACGAAACGCCGGGGAAGAATCTGCCGCGTCACCTCACGAACCCGGACTCCCAATGAGGTCGTTTCCTGAAACAAGACGTCCAGAATCCGATCCTGCTGAGCCGGAGGCGCAAGGCAGGTCAAGACGACGCCTGGTCGTCCACGTTTCATGATGACCGGCGCGAGCGCGACATCCAGCGCCCCACGCGACAACAACTGTTCCATCACATACTCATAGATCTGCGGATTCACATCGTCGAGGTTGGTTTCAATCTGCAATATAGTATCCTGTTCGCGCATTCCGCTGGATGAGGGCTGCGCCAGTAGCACACGCAACGCGTTCGGCCAGCCATCGGGGTCGGCATCGCCCGCTCCATAGCCGATAGCAGTCGGCGTCATCACCGGCATAGGGCCAAATTCCGATGTCAGCGTGCGCAACAATGCCATGCCGGTCGGCGTGGTGAGTTCACGGGCAGGGCCTGCACTATAGATTGGAATCCCTTGCGCCAGAATGGCAACCGCCGGGCCTGGCACCGGTAGAATTCCGTGAGCCGATTGCAGCGTCCCAGCTCCCACATTCACAGGGGAGGCCGTCACACGAGTCACGCCCAACAGATCGCAGCACATCAAGCCGCCGACAATGTCGACAAATGAATCCAGGACCCCCACCTCATGGAAATGGACATGATTCTTGGCCACACAATGGGCGTGCCCTTCCGCTTCGGCCAATCGATCGAACACCGATCGGCTTTGCTGCTTGATCTTATCGGAAATCCGGCTGGCAGAGAGGATCGTGTGGATCCGATGAAGCGAGAGGGGCTTGTGCAACCCTGACGTAATCACGACATCTACTTTCGTAGCATGGATCGCCCCTCGTTGTACCCGCCGTTTCCGGAGCGTGACCCCTGTAAGCCGAAGCAGTTTTAGCCCGCTCACCAAGTCGGCAAATGGAACTCCCACGTCCACGAGCGCTCCGAGAATCATGTCGCCGCTGATGCCGGAATAACAATCGAAATGCAGATGTGCGCCCATATCTGTCCTTTCCCTACCTATTCGAACCGCGCCCATCTTACCCAAGGCAGAAGCGAACGGCAACGACCGTGACTCAGGAGGTCTGTCGTCTGTCTCGTCTATTTGGTTTATCTTGTTTGTTTAGTTGATTTGGTTCGAAAAACGAAAGTAACCCAATGAACCAACCAAATAAACCAGATAAACCAAACAAACTAGATCAACCAGTCCCGCCCGTCGCGCGGAATATTGACAGCCTACTGACGCTGTGTTATCCCACTGCACTCGCGAACCGCGGCGAGCGAATAAGGTTGAGGTTAGCCTAAAGGCTGAAGGGTGAAAGACTGAAGGTTCCAAGACAAAGTTCGGAGTTCGAGTTTGACATTTAACCTTCAGCCTTCCGCTCCTTCGGTCTTCAGCCTAAACCTTAACCTTCAGCCTACTAGTGCACATACCCCTATGACGATCTGCCGATCCTTGGTCACACCTCGCTCAGAGTTCTTCGGATTGTGGAGTGGTCGGATCGCTTGGCTGCTGTTCTGCGCTCTGTTACTGATCTGGACTCCGCTTGAGGCCTCGGCAAAATCGAAACCTCCTCGGGCTCCGCGTCCGGAACCGGAACTCAAGATTCTGGATGTGAAGGTCTCCCCCAATCCCTATACGGTCTCATCCGGCTCATTGGAGTTTTCTGCCTTAGTCAGGCTGCCCAAGGAGCTGAATGGCGCAACTCTGCTGGAGGTCTCCTCATTCATCACCTCGCCGTCGAAAAATTCGCTCCGTTTTCTGACGACGCGTACCGCCCTGAGACCCCACGCCGCCTCGACCGACGGCGCCGCGCCTCCACAAGTCTCTGTCCTCTTGACGTGGGATGGGTTGGACCAGAAGAAAGCCCCATCCGGGGCAGGGCTCTATCAGTTCGAGGTGAAGGCCAAGTTGCTGGCCAACGGCGAGAAGGGTCCCAGAACACAGATGGTGGCTTGGCCGAAACGGGGCACGATAGAAGTGAAATAGTGAGGTCGGTCAATAGTCACTGGCCATTGGTCATTCGGTCATTTACTTCAACCGTTGCGTCTTCTTTTTCCATTGACCATTGACCAATGACTACGCTCCCAGCACATTGATCCGATGCGCAAGACAGCCGGCCCCAAACCCGTTATCGATGTTCATCACACCGACCCCCGCCGCGCAGGAATTCAACATCGTCAACAGCGCGGCCAATCCACCGAAACTCGCGCCGTAGCCTTGACTCGTCGGCACCGCGACGACCGGACAAGGCACTAATCCGCCGACCACGCTCGGCAAGACTCCATCCATCCCTGCGACCACGACGACCACCCGGGCGTTCATAAGCCGGCTCTGACGCTCCAGCAACCGATGAATGCCTGCTACCCCCACATCATAGAGCGTCTCGACCTTACTCCCCATCACCTCAGCCGTCACTCTCGCTTCTTCCGCAACAGGAATATCCACGGTGCCGGCTGTAATCACCAACACATGCCCCTGCAGCTGCCGCTTGGGGTCCCGGATCGACACAATACGGGCCTCATCGTGATAGACCGCTCGACGATCGAGCCGTTTGATGAGCATAGCCACCTGGCGAGTCGCGCGGGTCGCCAACAGAGGGCGATGATGTTTCAACAGAGCCTTCGCAATGGCGCGGATCTGAGCCGGTGTTTTCCCCTCGCAGAAAATGACTTCGGGAAACCCCTGCCGTAACGACCGATGGTGATCGACCGAGGCAAATCCAAGATCTTCATAGGGCAAGGTGCGGAGTTGCTCGATGGCCGTCGCCACAGACAGAGAACCAGCTCGTACCTTCGTCAGTAATCGTTCAAGCGCCTCGGGATTCATGCTTGTCCTTTCTCCGGTTTTGCGTCGCGCTCCATCAAGTCGGTTACCGCCTTGCGACAGGACTTGCCCTCGAACAAGACGGCATTGATCTCCTGCACGATCGGCATATCGACACGATGGCGTCGCGCGAGCCCTAACGCCGCCTTTGCCGTCCGTACCCCTTCGGCCACAGCCTGCATGGTGCCGAGGATCGATTCAAGCCGCTCACCCGTTCCTAGTCGAACGCCGACCGTATGGTTCCGGCTCAAGCCCCCCGTACAGGTCAAGACCAAGTCACCGACGCCTGACAGTCCGTAGAACGTTCGTGGATCCGCTCCCATGGCAACGCCTAACCGCACCATTTCCGCCAATCCTCTCGTAATCAACGCAGCCCGCACATTATGCCCCAGGTCCAATCCATCCACCACACCGGACGCAATGGCCATCACGTTCTTCAGCGCGCCTCCGAGCTGAACGCCCAATACATCGCTGTCGGCGTAGACACGAAAGGCCGGTGTCATCAAGGCAGCCTGGAATGTCTTCACCAGTCCCTCGTTACTCCCGGCTAAACAGAGCACCGCCGGTTTCCCTGCGCTGACTTCGGTCGCGAAGCTCGGACCGGACAGTACCATCAGGTCCCGTTGCATGGCAGGAGGCAGAACATCGGTCATGACCTGGGTCATCAAATTCAGCGTGTCTTCTTCAACTCCCTTTGTCGCGCTGATGAAGGGGATGGGGGTCGAAAGGGACCGGACCAGCTCTTGCAGCACAGGACGTGCGACGTGAGAGGGCACGACCAACAGCAACCCCTCGCACTCCGCGGTAAGATCCGTTAGGGCGCCAGTGGCAACGAGGGATGGAGGGAGCGCGACGCCCGGCAGAAACACCGAATTCTCATGTTGCCCGTTAATTGCGGCCACAACCTCTCGTTCATAGGCCCAGAGACGAATTTCGAGGCCCTTCTCGGCCAAATGCTTCGCCAAGGCCGTACCCCAGGCACCGGCGCCGATCACTCCTATGCGATGGATGGATGACATGGGGTAAAGGCTCAGGTATTTAGGCTGAAGACTGAAGCTTTGTGTCGTCACTCATGATTAGCATCTAAAAGCCTTCCACCTTCAGTCTATCCACCTGGGCAGCTACGGCATCGCTAAGGCGGGATTATGACGGAAGGGGTGACATCAACCTGGGGGACTGGCTCCGCCGTCTGCCTGCCCGCAGCCCTGCAGGCGGGCGGCGGTGCCTGTCCCGTTGCCCCTCAGACGGGGACAGCAACTGTCTTTGCTGTCAAGGCCTAAACGGGTCATGTTGGGCACAGGCTCGAAACAACGGCGCGCACAATTGGTCTAGGAGCCACGATCACTCTGTCGTCCTGGCTTTCCCCTGCACCCGTGAGAGCTGGGTCCGTCACCTGACGCCAGCTGGTCCGGTGTTTCATCATCGCGTTGAGGATGATCAGCAGTTTCCGCATGCAGGCGGTCAAGGCCACCTTCTTAGCTTTGCCCGCCGCACACAGGCGTTGGTAGAACGCCCGGATCACCGGATTGAAGCGGGCCGCCACGAGCGCGGCCATGTAGAGCAC
>NEWP02000033.1:32960-44354 GCA_002869895.2 Nitrospira sp. CG24E
TAGCAAGGCCGCAAGCGAGTGAAAACCGGAGGCGTAGCCTCTCGGCTACGTTGAGAATCTTTTCGAGTCGAGAACGAAGTTGGAGGCCATTTTCAGCAGCCGGCTAGTCGAGGGCCAGCGTCAGACACTTGGCCGAGCCGCCCGACTTCATGAATTCGTCGAGCGGGACTGGATGGGGAAGGTACCCGCGTGAGATCAAGAGGGATTCGGTATCTGGACAACCTGCCGGTAACACGACATGTTTCCCGACACAGACAGCATTGCAGGCGAACTTCAGTGCCTCAGCTTCCGGCACCACAAGGCGTCTTGCTGGATCGATCCGTTCGGCCAGCGCCTCTTGCGCATAGCGATCGAAGGCAGGAGGAAAATAGAGGAGTTCCCCGCCGCTCAAGGGGCACAGACAGGTATCCAGGTGATAGAACCGGTTGTCGACCAGTTCGAGCGGAATGATCTCCCGATGAAACCAATCGCTGAGGATCGGAAAGACACGGATCTCCGACCGTTGCTGATAGCCACCGAACCAAATGTCGGAAAATCCCAAGAGGTCCCCGGCCCCCTCGAAAAAGAAGCCAGGTTCCAGGGTGACGACTTCGTATCCCTGGCTGCGAAACCAGTCTTCGAAATAGGCTTCTTCGCGCTGTCGCTCCAGATAGCGAAACCGGCTCGGCACCGCTCTGCCTCCAACAACAATGCCGGCGTTCGCTGTGAACACCAGATCGGGCAGTCCCGGCACAGGCTTCATCCGTTCTAGGACCGCCCCCACGTCCTCTTCGAGCACCTGTATCAGATGGTGCCACTGGCGAACGGCCTCATCTGAATTGACGGCATTCGAACGGCGCATCCAGGGATTGATCTCGTACTCGATCGCGAAATAGTCGGGAGGGCAGACCAGCAGGCGACTCATGACTTCTCCAGAACGTTGGATGGTTGCTTTGGTTTGCCTCGTTCATTTGGTTGAACGAAACGAACCAGAGAAACCAGAGAAACCAGATGAACCAAACAAACCACACTCACAGTCGGGCCCCCAGCTCACGCGCCAGATCGCGCAGAAACGACGCGGCGTCCATGACCAGCCCGACAGCTTGGAAGCTTCCCCGATCCGCGAGCTTTGTCGGGACGGCTGGATTCACATCGACACAGACGGACGGGATCGTAGCAGGCAGCAAATTACCCGTCGCCACCGCATGCAGCGTCGAAGCGACGAGCAGGGCCATTCCAATACCGGGAATGGCCGCCCGCATGGCTGCCTGAGCCTCTACCGAATCCGTGATCACGCCGGGCAAGGGGCCGTCATCGCGGATCGTACCGGCCATGACGACGTGGACACTCCGCCTGACGCAGGCCGCCATGATTCCGGTCTTCACGACTCCCGACTTGACCGCTGCCTCAATGCTGCCGATGGCCCTGATCCGATTAATCGTCCGAAGATGATGTTCGTGCCCATGCGGCACGACACGACCTGCCGCATGCCGATAACCGAGAGATGTGCCATAGAGATCCAGCTCCATATCATGGGCGGGCAGCGCATTTCCGCAGAACAGAACGTGGATGAACTCTTCCTCGATGAGCCATGCCAATGCTTCGCGCCCTCCGGCATGCACAATCGCCGGGCCTCCAGCCAGCAACACCTTGCTGTCCGCTTTTCCCTCCCGAAACCCCGCTCGCAACTGCATGAGACGCCTGGCAACGTCGCCGATAATATGTCCGTGAGGCCGTTCGGATGAGACCTGCGACTCCATGAAACTAAACACATCCCGCTCGCGTGGTCGTTGCAGCGGGATCACCCGCACACCCTCACGACTGGTGACGATCAGATCTCCCTGTGCCACTTCTCCCATTGGGATCGTGCGGGCAGTCTGTGCCACTGGGTCCACAAGAATGCCCAGGTCCATCTCAATCCTCGCCACCTCTACCCACTGGTCACGTATTCGCACCTGAGTCGGCAGATGGGTTGTCGCGTAGAACTCGTCCGGGAAAATACCGTCCGCCGGCGCAGGACTCAGCCGGCAATCCCGTTCACTCTCGACCGACGCGCCGTGGGGTTGAATGGCATGGAGAATCTCGCTGAGCAGCTTCGGCGACGAGGCCCGCACGATGATCCTGGCGCGCGACGGTTCTTCACGAGTCTTACCGATCTGCACATCCTCGAGATCGAACGTGCCGCCCATCATCAGAATTGTGTCCAGCACCTTCGCCAGGATCAACGAATCGATGATATGGCCCTGGAGCAGGACGGTTTCTTGATCATGCATCATTGATCAATCCCCAACACTAGTCGCCTCGCACAGATTCTACCATCAAGGTCCAACCGCTGCCGACCGGATCGGACCGTGCGCCAAGACTCGCCTCCTCTCACCCATAGCCACTCGCATTCAGTTCCTCTCAAAATGGCTGGGAGAATCCTCCCGCAGGCTGCTCAAAATGCTCCGCTAGCAAGGCCGCAGGCGAGTGAAAACCGGAGGCGTAGCCTCTCGGCTACGTTGAGGATTTTCACGAGCTGAGAACGAAGCTAGCGGACATTTTCAGCAGCCTGCAAGTCGGTTTTCATCAATTCGCGCAGGACATTCGTCGCATAAGCGCCTGGTGGAAGTGAAAAGGACAGCGTGAGCACTCTGCCCTCCAATGTCCACTCCAAATCGACGAGAGGGGTTCGGAAGGAGCGCCGTTCACCGCGAAACCCGCAGGCCTTTGCGGCTTCAGTGAGGCTCTCCGGCGTGGCCCCGCTTTCAGCAACCACCGCCCGCTCGATCTCACCCGGTTCTCCGCTGGCCCATGATGCGCGAGACCCGAACAGGATGCCGGTGGGACTGATCTCGAACCGATCGGCCCTCGGCTGTTCCTTCGTGGCATCCTCGACTGGAAAACAGGCTCCATTTTCCATTTTCATGGCCCAGTCTCCAACCAGGATACGATCGATCCGGTCCAGTCGTCTGGCCAACATGTCATTAAAGAAGTGCGATTGATAGGCATTGAGATACCACATACGCTTGGATCGGCTCAGCCTGTTTCGATGAGCAGGGTCGACCAGTAATTTGGCTCCGACTTGGTAATTTTGTCCGTTCCGCCCTTGACGCTGGGGGCCGAAATAGTTCGGTACGCCACGTCGCACAAGCATATCCGTGGCCTGGGGTACTGTCTCACGGGCATGCGTCGCGACATCTCGAATCACCAACCGGAAGTGATTTCCTGCATGATGCCCGGGACGCAGGCGATTGCGATGGCGGCCCAACACTTCCACAGACAGGAGCTGCTCGTCTATCTTCAGTCGATCCAGGCGATCAGGCGTGACGCCGAGAAGCGAGACCATCTGTGTCGTCACAGCCCTGGCATCTTTGAGGCCCGCCACGCCGATCGCTTGGGCCTTCACTCCCAAGACCGAGGAAAGCCGCAGGACCAGATCCGGCGTCGAGAGCAGGCGTTTTTTAATCTTGATGTAGAGGTGCTCTCCCTCTCCGCAAGGAAGATAGAGCGGACGTTCCTCGACCTGAAAATCTTCCGGAATTGTCCGCATCTGTCCACCGATGCCCGGCACTGATTCTGTTAAAAACGGCATGGTCATGGCGCACTCAGCCCCTTCGTGATTCGCATGTGAGAGTCGCGTGTGATTGGTTTATTCGGTTCATCTGGTTTGTGTTGTTCTTCTGGTTGGTCTTGTTCAACCAAACAAACCACATAACAGTCTCCTGCCGCCGGCAGACCGTTTCAGCATCCAGTTAGCGTGATAAGGCAACTCGCATGGTATACTTTTCCTATGTTTTTTCTCTTAGCATTGTACCGGACATGCGGTCATGAACAGCATCCACTAAAAGTCCAACGAGCTGCATCCACCCTCTTAGCTGCAGGAATGTTCCTGACCGTTCTGCTTTGTGCTCTGCGCCCAGAAAACTCATTGGGTGGAGAGAACGAAATGTTTCAACAGTTCACCCAGCATATCGGACGGCAAATTCACAAGGACAAACAAGCGTTTGCGCAAGCGAACCACTGCGTCTCATGGTTTTATAAAACGAAACATCCGCCTCCTCCATCCGTGCAGGGAATCAGCTGGAAAGGCACCCCTTCATCCCAGCCTGAATGGGACTGTCTTCGCACCTATCCAGCCGGGATCGACGAGGCGCAGAATGATCTTGCCAGAACACAAGCGCTGCTCTCTGTCAGCCTCACCTTCTATGAATTTGCCTTGGTCGCCGACCGGAATGATGACGCGATCTATAGCCCTGCCGAAACTCAAGACTTGTTCCGCTCTCTTTCCCTCTCGTACCATGACGGGGATCCGACTCCGGATCAAGTCGCGGCGCTCACGGGACGGTTCGACAATTGGTATCACAAACGCAACATGGACGCCTTGATGCAAGGAATGAGCGATCTCTATGAACGGGGCTATCGCGTGACTCCCTCGGATCGCGTCGAACTGGATCGGGTGATGGGATGACTCGACGCCCGCGGTCCTGGCCCGATCAGGCCCGTTCCTTCATCGGATATTGCCTGAGCGAACCCCTCTATCGGCTCTTTGGTCTCGCTCCTCAATGGGAGATCGGACTTTCCACACACGAAATTTCCCGGCTCACCTATCGGCATAGCGCCATGGCCGGACGGCGTGCCATTCACCTCAGCGATCTGCACCTCGATCGTTATCAGCCACGGCACGATCTTATCGTCGCCGCTATCGAAGGACTTCACCCCGACTGGATTTTTGTCACCGGCGACCTCCTCAATGTGCCGGAGGGACTGCCGCATCTGTTTCGATTTCTCGCAGCCCTGCGGAAGATCGCGCCGGTCTTCGTTACGCTAGGCAACCACGATCACTACAGCGGCGTACCGATCGATCAGTATTGTGAACTCGCCGACCGCGACAAAATCACGTTCCTGATCAACCAAACCACCTTCATTCCCATAGACAACGGCGAAATCGCCATTGTCGGCGTCGACGATCCCTCCCTGCATCGGGCCGACTTGAGCTGTCTACCGCCAAGCGCACAGAATCGTTTTACCCTCTTGCTGGCCCACGCGCCGAATATCCTCGATCAGCTGGAAGACCACCACGCAGTCGATCTGATCCTCTGCGGACATAGCCACGGAGGCCAATGGCGCATCCCCGGCGTGCCGACATTCTGGCTCCCGCCTGGATGCAATGGCAGGATCGATGGGCATCACGGAGAACCAGGCCGCAGACTCTATGTCACCCGTGGACTCGGATGGTCGTTTCTTCCTCTGAGATTAAATTGCGCACCGGAAATCGCCTGCATCGAATGGATCCCCGAACAGGTGCAGCCAAAAGACTGAAAGCTGAAGGCCGACAGTCAGGATTCGAAATCCCAATACTTCAGTCTTTAGCCTACAGCCTGCTTCGGCTGTTCGAACGGTTTCATGACTGCTTGATCCGCTCCAACGCCTCCTTCGATCGGCTCCTGACGGTTTGATCCCAATCCCCCTCCATGACAGCCGTCAATTTTTCCCTCGCCTCGGCGGCGCGCAACCTCCCCAATCCCAACGCCGCGCTGGCGCGGACGTAGGCATGGCTATCTTCCAAGGCCTTGAGCAGAAGGGGAACGACGGTCTTATCGTTCAGGACTCCCAGGTAGCTGGCCGCCATCCCGCGAATCCGATACTGCTCATCCTTCAACTCACGTTGTAACGTCGTCGCGAAGATGTCTCGTAAGGCAGGGATCGCAGATTCCAGCCCATCGGCCCTGTACCCATTCGCTTCGATCAATGCAAAGGCGATGTCCAGTTTCTTCTCCTGTCCCGTCGCTCGATCGAAGAACGTCAACAACTTCGCACGTTCACGCCGCTGCGCCCTGCGGCGAGTGATCGTCCGGATCACCAGCCCCAGCCCGACCGCAATCACCAGGCCCCCGAACGCCATAGGGACAGCCTGGTCGATCACATATTCCTGGGTCTCGAGCGACAGACGCTTCCATATCCAGACACCGGCAATGATCAGGCCGACGAGGACTGCAATAGCGACCAGATTGGTCTTGCCCGATTCAGAACGAGTGCTCATGGGGAGAGCATCATAACAGGCGGGAGGAGGAGCGGCCAGGTGCCCTTTTTGCTCGCAGAACGCGCACGATGAAACAGTGAGGGAAGATCGGGAGTGGTCGGGTGCCCTTTTTGCTCGCAGAACGCGCACGATGAGACAGTGATCGTCCAATGGGCGAAGTGTAGGCCACACCAGCCGCCTCGCTGAATGCGGGTGCAGGTAAAGAGTTGAATTCAGGCCTCGTTAGACGCGAGCAGTTGCGAATCCACCAGGCCCTCCCCGCTTGACCCGTCTCATGCTTCACACGTCCATGGCCGAGTTCACCTACCGCCGATGCATTTCATTCCAAACTCAAAGAACAGAATACCCAAGTTTCTCTCACTGACAACGTCTTCCCCCTTTCCAGTGAACTGTCCGATTGCAAAGTGAAGATCAAGCAATGACCCCGAAATTCTGGTCAGAGCTGTTGCGCCTGGATGATCGCCTCCAGCAATGCGCTCCGTTCTTCTTGCAGCTTCTTCGATGGCGGCACGCTCGCCACAAATCGTTCCGCCGCTACCGTCAAGGCCTGCAGCGTCTCGGCCATGTCCCCCTGCCTTGAGGCAGGCGACAACGAGGCTTCACGTAACAGCGCACGCCTCCTCCTGGGCCCGACATACATCTGCGGAGCGATCGGGTTATCTTTTTCCAGCTCGGGTCGTCGAAATACCGCCATAGCTCCTCCAAAGCATCAGACAAAGAGAAATAATTCTCACACTGTACTCGATTCGCGTCGGCAATTGCATCGGGCCGTGGGCACAAGGGGGAAAGGGTGCGGAGCGATGCGGCAGAATGTCGGATGCAGGCGATGCGGGCGGCGGCGCGACTGGCGGGAAGGCTTCCGATTAAGTAGCCTTGTATCTTACTTCGGTGTTCCTTCACGATTGGCATGCGTGCCTCTGAGTACGCAGGGGCGCCTCTGCGTGCTTGACAGTCAAGACAGTTGCTGGCCCCTTTTCTTGGTCGTAGCTCCATGATCTGGGCGCACAGAGCAGTTCCAGATGCGTGCCAAAACACTAATGGCACCGTACTGAATAAATTCTGTATACTACGAGCCTGATATGGCGAATCAACAACACCTTTCAAAAGCGCCCATCGAAGAAGCCCTGATTGACATTCGAGTCACGCTCCCGAAACATACGCGGGAGTTGGAACATCTCGCAGCTTTAGAGGAAAAGTATCGGGAGCAGTACCCAGACAAGAAGACGATCACTGAGTTTCGTTACAACGTTGACCTCGACCACCCAGAGACAGAGGGAAAGACCTCAAAGCAGCTCGGTTTCCGATATACCAGCGCCGATAATACCCAAGTAATCCAGGCCAGTCTAAACGGTTTCACGTTCAGCAGACTTCCTCCTTATCAGGACTGGCCACAGTTAAGGGCGGAAGCGCAGAGAGTGTGGAATATTTATTCGGCCCACGTTCAACAGGAGAACATCATCAGAGTAGCCACTCGGTATATTAATAAGCTCAAGTTTCCACCAACTACGCCTATTGAACTTGATGAGTATCTTCACTACGTGCCAGTTGTCCCCAAGGCGCTACCGCAAATGTTGGACGGGTTTTTCTCGCAGATAGTGGTTCCGTATGAAACAGCACATTGCATGGCCATCATTTCGCAGCAGATGCAACTTGGCCCATCTGAACGCTCCGTGATTCTTGATATCGATGTATTCAAAGCGAAGATTTTCGCTGACGAGGGGGAAGCCTGGGGAGTAATTGATACCTTGCGGGAAGTTAAAAACCTGATATTCTTTGACAGCATCACCGAGAAAACTGTTACGCTGTACAAATGAGCACGCTAACGGCACACGGGTCTTTTACTTTCTCCAGCAATACTTGCCTGCCCAGGGTCTACGCTACTGAAGGAGAAGCAGTCGGGGCTCGGCCTTTTCATACGGCCTCTCAACAGAGGAGACTTGATGCGATCGAGGCTCTCCTTCCATTGCCAGGGCGCTATCGAGAAGCGAACTGGAACGGGGAAGGTGCGGCACCGATTCCAGAAAGTGCAATTCAGGAAGCGCGAACTTTTCTGCAAAAGCTTCCCGCAACATTTCCATTACCCGAAGTTACCCCGGAGCCCGACGGCTATCTAGGCCTTGAGTGGTATGCCAACAAATGGCTTTTGTATGTAGTGAGCTTCAACGGCAAAGGGGCGCTTTCCTGTTCCGGCCTCATGGGGCCTGATAGGATCTATGGGACACGATACATGGATGAAGGTATCCCTGCCGAGATCCTCGACAATATCACCAAAGTTCTCCGATAGCTTCTATGCCCGGTCAAAGCGTCGATCCCTCAGAAAACGTATCTCGCTTCCTAAGAAGGGACGATGTAAAGCCTAGCGATAACACCGTCAAGTATGGAGCCTTCTGCCCTTCGGCCTCCAATTTAAAAGTTTCCATTTTCAGGATTTACGATCTCTCGGAAGCAGCAATTTGGGCGCTTGCTGTTGAGAGGGTGGAACCTAGCAGAGGTCAGGTAATTGGGAGAGGCGAGCTGACTGTCTCAACAATCATAGAGGAAAGATTGCGAGTGGCTCCAGATCGAGATCCTACCTCAAGGCACGCCGATATTGTTGGATGGCCGGAGGACCGAGATTTTCGAGTGACTATTGCTAAAGTGCTAGCTGCCAAAGCGAGTCCAGTCAAGATGCGGGGACTCGCCACAATCAGGCCCCCTTCCTGAATCTATCGCGTTCACACTCCGTCAGCTCCTCGCCTGCCATCCCACCTAGCCTTTGCCCTCTCGCCGCTACGTCGTCGCTATCTTCGTGCCAGGTCTTCCGACTTCCCCCACTTTGTCCTATGGGGAGTGGCCAAGCTGCCCTTTACTGCGTGCATCGAGCGACCATCATCCATCTGAATGATTTTCCCAAGCTTGTTTGTTTTCTTTTCGCTTCACGGGAGGGTGGCCCGTTTGGGCTCCCACTGCGCGTGAGGGGGCCCTGGGGTCGTTGCTTGACCTTGCCATTTACTGCGCGCGTCTAACGAGGGGAGTCCGCGACCGCGCGTTGCGCGAGCACAGGAGATCATCGGCCCCCATCCCCTCCCCCTCTTGAATCTTCGTCCTAGTACGGACTATTCTTCCGCATGGAATTACCCGACCTGAAGGACGATCCCTATCTGAAAGTCTTGCGACCTCTTGTTGAAGCCTATCTGGCATTCGAACTAATCGATAATCGTCATATCAAGTCCCTGCGCTTAACTCCCTCACAGTTCGATGTAATCGCAACGCTGGGCGACACGGAGGGACTCACCTGCTCCGAACTCTCGGCCCGCACGTTGGTCACCAAAGGCACCTTGACCGGTGTCCTCGATCGGCTCTTCACGAAAGGGCTCATCAGGCGAAACTCCGTAAAAGGCGACCGCCGCTGCATCAAAATCCAATTGACCCCCAAGGGCGACAAGATGTTCCGCGACACCTTTGCCGCACATATCGCCTTCATCAAGCCCTTCTTCGAACGGGCACTGAGTCAAAAGGATGTCGATATCGCTCGTTCGCTGCTCCTTCGCCTTCGGGATAGCTTCCAGCAATAGGTTGGGGCTCAGGCTGAAGGGATAGAGGCTGAAGGCTCAACGTGGCAAGAGATATTCTACTCGGATTAACCGTACAACCAACCTCAAGCTCTGGGAACCCATGCGATTAACTATTCTCGGATCCGGCACAAACATCCATCCCACACGAGCGGCCTCGGGCTACCTCGTCCGCACCGACCACACATTGTTATTGGACTTTGGCCCACGCACCTTGGCGAACCTCCTCAAGACCGGCGTGAACCGGCACCGGATCACCCACATTCTCTTCTCCCACTACCACGCCGATCATTTCTCCGACTTCATCACCTACTTCTTCGATGCGATGATCTTTACGAAATACCAGGGAGGCACTCGTCCTCCGCTCACTGTCATCGGCCCCCGTGGCACGAAGCGGTTCTTCCGAGCCCTCTTCACGACCCTACCAGGCTTCACCCATGCGCCATTCGCAGTCCACTTCAAGGAAGTCGCCGATCGGGCCTTTGCGATCGGAAAGACGACGGTGATTCCCCGAACCGTGACCCACACGGAGAATCTCCATTGCCTTGGATATCGCATCGAATATGGCGGGAAGGCCCTGGCCTATTCCGGCGATTCGCAATACTGCGACAGCCTCGTGCGCCTGTGTGGGGATGCCGATCTCGCAGTGCTGGATTGCTCGTTCCCAGCAAGCCGACCGAACCCGGTCCATCTGCATGCCGGACAATGCGGGCAAGTGGCGGCAGAGGCTGGAATCAGCCGGCTCGTGCTGTCGCATTTGTATCCGATCACCGAACGATACGATGTGCGGGAACAGGCAGGAGAAAGGTTCGGAGGAAAGATTGTGCTCGGGCAGGACTTAATGGCGATCAAACTCTAGCAGAATGCTGTTTATTTGGTCTATTTGGTTTGTTTCGTTTATTTGGCAATTCGTTCAACCAAAGAACCAGACAAACCAAATAAACCAAACAAACCGCTGCACCAATTCAGAGTCCGCCTTCCCGATTATCGCACCCCAAGATCTCGATGAATTTCGTCAGCCGAGCCTTCTTGAGGGGGTCATCGAGTTTGGCATAGATGGCCAGGAGGTTCTTGATCATGCGGGAAAGAATCGCGCGCACCGGACTCTGCTGCAAGTATTTTTCGTCGAATCCATACCCCGCTTCCGTGAGGAACCTCTGACAATTCTTCTCGGTGAGCAAGGCGCCCCCATTGAAACAGTCGACGAACACCTTGTAGCGGTCGGACTCGTACTTCACTAAGAAATGGCCCGGCATCCCGATCCCATGGACCGGAAGATTCAGCCGTTTCCCAACGAGTAGATAGACCGTCGACAGGCTGATCGGAATACCAGTTCGCCGATCGATGACACAGTTCAGGTAGCTATTCTCCAACTCATAGTAATTCTTCGTGTTGCCTTTGAAGCCCTGCTCCGTAAAGAGGTATCGATTCAAGGTCTTGATCGTCTCCTCCCCCGACGCCCGCGGACCGATCCGATCCTGCACCTCCTGCGCCATTTCATCGAGCTGCCGCCTGTAGGAGGCGACCGTGAGAGAGGGATAGCCATACCGGGCGATCAGGAAGGCGCCCTGCTCGAGATCCATCGAAGCATCCGGCATCGCCGCAAGCTGTATGAGTTCTTCTTCGAGGTTTCCGCCTCGAATTTCCTCGAGTATCGCAACGAGGCGATCCGCCATTTCCGGCTGTTCGATTTCTGCCTCTTGAAGCAGAGGAACCGCCGTAGGGCCGATGTCGATAAGTTTCCCGCTGATGGTTCGGACGATCTTCTCGTCCTCATCGGCCAACAGCCGGATCAGAGCCCTGATTTGACTTTCATTCGTCAGCATCGCGATCTTCCCGGAC
>NEWP02000033.1:44454-131347 GCA_002869895.2 Nitrospira sp. CG24E
CACCGCGAATTTCCTCGAGTACTGACATAAGACGGTCGGCCATTTCCGGCTGTTCGATTTCCGCTTCCTGAAGCAGGGGAACCGCAGAGGGACCGATGTCGACGAGCTTACCGCTGATGGTCTGGACGATCCTTTCGTCCTCATCGGCCAACAGTCTGATAAGAGCCCGGATTTGACTCTCGTTTACCAACATCGAAAGACTCCCCAAGGACCCGCGCATCAGCCCATCGCCCGACAAAAGACTTTCGCGCTCCCGTAGAGACAGACTGCGTCAAACACCACCATGACCACCACGACCATCCCGACATGGGGGAGCGCCTCGGTCCAACCGGAGAGGATCAATGGCCGCACCGCGTCAATGGCCCAAGTCATTGGATTGAAACGCGCCAGGAACCCCATCCAGGCCGGCATCCCCGCTAAAGGCACCAAGGCCGAGCTCAAGAAAATCATCGGGAGCGACAGGAACCCCAGCACCGAAAAGAAATCTCCGTGACTTTTTACGGAAAACGCCATCGCCATGGAAATCGCGGTGAGACCGACCCCAAAGAGCATTCCGATCATCAAGATCACGGCGATACCGAGAAGTCCCGTCGCCGGCTGGACACCGAACAGAAAAGCCACTCCAAGGATCACAAGAACTTGGAGCGACGTAATGGTCATCACGAAGATGAAGCGGCTCAGGATCACAGAAGTCCGATGGATCGGCGTGGTCATCAACCGCTCCAGAAACCCGTTCTCCTTGTCGAACAGCAGATCGACGCCTCCGGCGAGTCCATTGTTCAACACCGTCATGACGACGACACCGGCTGTCAGGAAACTGATGTAGTCCGGGGCCTGAGTCACTTGCGCATTCGCCGCCTGCTTGAACAGATTGCCGAAGAAGATCAGCCAGAACAGCATCGGCTGCACGAGGGTAAACAACATGCTGAACTTCTCGCGGCTCAGTCGCCGGACCCACCGCATTGTCAAGGCACTGATCTCCTGCCAATAGTTGCTCATGGCGTGAACCGTGAAACGTGAAGCGTGAAGCGTGGTGCCGGAGCTGCGGAGAACGCGCCGCTTCGGTCTTTCACATCACACATACCGCATCACACTCCCTCCTTCTGTACAAGAACCTCGTCTTTGATCGATCGGCCCGTATGGGCGATGAACACATCGTCCAGCCTGGGCCGGTGATACTCGATAAACTCCAGTTGGCAATCCAACCGATTGGCGCACTCGAGGATAGCCGGCAGGGCCTTTTCAGGTGTTTCGACCCGAATATCCAGACCAGTCGGCGTCGCCTTGACCGCGCGCATCGCCGGTTGTTTCGTCAAGGCCGACACCAACGTGGGAATCTTGCTCTGATCCTTCACGGTTAACGACACGATATCGCCGCCCAACCCGATCTTCAGCTCGGTCGGCGATCCGAGCGTCATAATCTTTCCCTTGTCGATGATGGCCAATCGATCGCAAAGCTGGTCCGCCTCATCCAAATAATTCGTCGTCATCACGATCGTCATGCCGCGGGCCTTCAACATGCGCACATAATCCCAAATCCTGAGCCGGCTCTGCACATCCAACCCCAACGTCGGCTCATCGAGGAACAGGATCTTGGGATCCGGCAAGAGACCGCAAGCGATGTCAAGCTTCCGCTTCATGCCGCCGGAGTAAGTCTTTGCAGGGCGGTCGGCGGCCTCTTCCAATTCCACAAGCTTCAGCAGTTCAGCGATACGTTTCGCTGCTTCGGCTTTGGAGAGGTGGTATAAGGCGCCGAGGAGTTCGAGATGTTCCCGGCCGGTGAGAAAACGATCGATGGCCCGCTCTTGAGGCACGTAGCCGATGAGTCTCCGGACGGCATCTGCTTCGCGCACCGTATCGTGGCCCAACACGCTCACCGTGCCAGATGTCGGAGTCAGCAGCGTGATGATCGTCCGAAGCGTGGTACTTTTCCCCGCCCCGTTCGGCCCCAACAGACCGAAGATCTCCCCTGCATAGACCTGAAACGACAGATCGGAGACGGCTGTATGGGCATCATAGGTTTTCGTGAGCCCGGACACCTGGATGGCGACGGCGCGATCCATCACCCCCAACCCTTCGCGCCGGAT
This sequence comes from Nitrospira sp. CG24E, assembly GCA_002869895.2. GTDB lineage: Bacteria > Nitrospirota > Nitrospiria > Nitrospirales > Nitrospiraceae > Palsa-1315. The sequence goes on from NEWP02000033.1 coordinate 46,542, forward strand.
CGATCATGCATCATGAACTCGACGAGATCGCTGAGACGGCGGGCTTGCTGATGGAGACTATCTGCTTCCAAGAGAAACTGCTTTTCCAAAGGCGTACATTCCAAGTACATCGAGAGGGCGTTGACGACAATCTCGTCGCTCGCTTCTTCCCGAAAAATCTCCTGCCATGTCGGCACGTCGTCGCGGGACTGGAGATAGGACTCCAGAACGGTGAACAGGCGCCGGCGCACTGCGGGATCCAGCGACGCCTCCGCACCACGAACAGGAATAGCAATCGTGGCCTCACGATAGGGATTGTCGTACCATTCGCGTTCGATCTCAAACCGTTGCAGCCCTTGCAGCAGGATGTTGGATCGACCGTCTTCCAGCGGCTGCACACTTGCCAAGCGGCCGACACAACCCGTGGAGAACACAGGTGGATGGCCGTAATAGTCCGTTTCCCATCCGTCCTTGAGCAGGGCCATGCCGATGCATTGTCCATCCGTTGCCGCATCGGCAACCATGGCCCGGTATCGAGGCTCAAAGATATGGAGGGGAAGATAGGTCCTAGGGAACAGCACCACATTCGGAAGCGGAAACACCGGAATCCGGGATGGAATAGGAAACGGCGCCACCGTGTCACGCCGGTTTCGGCCTTGTTGTTCTTGCCCAGGATCGGTCTGCATGGCTCACGATAGCTGATGGTCGACAAAGTTGTCAAACGGCTCGATCCCTGCATCAATCACCAATCAAATGAGCGAAAACACGTATCAATACAGGCGATTTGTGCTGTCTCTCGAAGCATGGTATAAGCGCAGGCGGCGATTCACGTCCCCCTCGGAGCATCCACCCGACATGCGAAAATTCCGTCGTCAGCTTCGGCCTATCCTGTTTTTCCTGATCAGTCTGGTAGCCGTGGTGCCAGGGCTGGCAGCCGAAACCGCAGATGAGTTTCCGGTCGCCACGGCAGGCTATCGATACGCCTTCCCGCGCGATCACGGAACGCATGATAAATTTCGAACCGAGTGGTGGTACTACACAGGCCAGCTCACGGCGAAGAACGGCCGGCAATTCGGCTATCAACTGACATTTTTCCGCCGCGGCATGCCGCGCGAGCAGACAAAGACCCTCCCATCACAGTGGGCCGTCACGCAACTGTATCTGGCCCATTTCGCCATAAGCGATCTCAGCACAGGTCGATTTCACTTTGCGGAAAAAATGAGCCGGGCCGGGCTGGGTAAGGCCGGCGCGGAACGTGATCGGCTCCACGTCTGGATCGATCGCTGGAAAGCCGAATCGCCGTCGGCTGCGCCCGACACACAGATCCTTGAGGCGGCAGAGGGCACCCTCGCTATTCATCTGACGGTCTCGCCTGAAAAACCGCTCGTCGTACATGGCAAGGACGGCATTAGCCGTAAGGGCTCGGTTGCGGCCTCCCATTACTACTCCTTCACAAGACTGGCCACGACCGGGACACTCACGGTCGACAACCAATCGTTCGACGTAACCGGCGCCAGTTGGATGGATCATGAGTTCGGTTCAGCCGACCTTGCCAAAGATATGGTCGGATGGGACTGGTTCAGCCTCCAACTCGACGACCAGAGGGAGATCATGCTCTATCGACTTCGCCGGACCGATGGATCTGCCGATCCGGCCTCGAGCGGTACCATCATTGAGCGCGATGGAAGTGGGCGCCATCTATTGCTGGGAGACTTCACGCTGGAACCGACGAGTGATTGGACCAGCCCAACCAGCCATGCGCGTTATCCGCAACGCTGGAAACTGACCATTCCGTCACAACAGCTCGCACTCGAAGTCGTCCCCCTCATGGCGGAACAAGAACTTACTACCACACGCAGTACTCAAGTCACCTACTGGGAAGGCGCGGTCGAAGCCCGCGGCACAACACAAGGACCAGCACATCCATCATGTCGTACAGGCCTGGAGGTTGCCGGGCTACCCACTGAGCGGCACGCAAGGCCCCTCCGGCAAAGGTATCTCGGCTACTTGCTCGATGTGTCACTTCGATGCGTTCACCCATTCCGCCGAAGAGAATCGTGTGGTCGCCGACGATGTCGCCGGCACGGATCGTTTGAATTCCGATCTCGCCCTTCTTTCGTTCTCCAATCAGGCCTTTTCTGGCATAGACGCCGACCTGATTCAGATCGCGGCTCACAGCTTTTGCCAAGACTTCCGCAATCTTGAGCGCCGTCCCGCTCGGTGCATCTTTTTTGAGACGATGGTGCGCTTCGATCACCTCGATATCGTATTCGTCCCCTAGAGTTTTTGCCATCTCACTGATGACTTTGTAGATGAGATTGATCCCCACGCTCATGTTGGGAGAGAAGACGCAGGGAGCTTGGCATGCAAGGGACTGTAGCTCTTCAATCTGGGAAGCGGAAAATCCCGTTGTGCCGATTACCATGGCTCGTTGGTGTTTTGCCGTTGCACGTAAGTGCTCTAATGTCGCTTCTGGAGAGGAGAAATCGATGGTTACATCGCTTCTGTCAAGAAGCGTCGAAAAATCGTCGGTAATTGGAACAGCTGCATGGCCACAGCCTGCTGTCTCTCCTGCGTCGTCACCCAGCGCGCGATGGCCCTTCCCTTCGATGGCGCCAGTCAGCGTCAAGACGGAGGAGTCCTTAATCAGCGCAACCAATCGACAGCCCATGCGACCAGCAGCCCCTGCAACGATGACCTTGACCATTCCCTTATCCCTCGCGCCTCACGCTAGATGAGGCCTGCGTCCTTTAAGACTCTTGTCAACTGGTCTTTCGTTTCGGACGCCATGGCACAGAGCGGCAGCCGCAACTCAGGATCGATTTTTCCCATCATGCCTAATGCAGTTTTTACCGGGATTGGGTTGGTCTCGTAAAAGAGCGCGTTGAACAGCGGCGACAATGCAAAATGCACCCGGCGTGCTTCGTCGATGCGCCCGCTCAAGAAGGCCTGGACTAATTGAGCCATCTCGGATGGAACAACGTTCGATGTCACGCTGATGACCCCCTTCCCTCCGACCGCCATCATAGGCAAGGTTAGGGCATCATCTCCCGCCAGAACCGTCATTCGGTCGCCGCAGGCATTCGCAATCTCTGAGGCCTGCTGGACCGATCCGCTCCCCTCTTTGATTCCGACAATATTCTGTATGCCACAAAGCCTTGCTACCGTGGGCGGCAACATATTCACACCGGTTCGCCCAGGAATGTTATACAGAATTTGTGGAATGTCCACCGACTCGGCAATCGCTTTGTAATGCCGGTACAGTCCCTCTTGCGTCGGCTTGTTGTAATAGGGAGTAATGATCAGCGCCCCATCGGCGCCTGCCTGCTTGGCGTGTTTCGTGAGCGACACGGCTTCCGCCGTGCTGTTGGAGCCGGTACCGGCAATCACAGGGACGCGCCGGTTGACCACCTCGACGGTCAGTTCGATCACACGGTGATGTTCGTGATGTGTGAGGGTGGCGGATTCTCCGGTGGTGCCGCAGGGCACAATCCCGTTCGTCCCGCTGGCAATTTGCCATTCGATGAGATCGCCGAAGGCCCGTTCATCGACTGCGCCATTCCGGAACGGGGTCACAATGGCAATCAACGCGCCTGTAAACATGTGATTCCCTCCGTCGCAGCCCTGTCTGCCTCGCCGAGTTTTCAGCCGAGAAATGCTGGAATCGTCTCGCCCTTCACCAGATCGTCGTAGGTTTCCCGAGTCTTGATGACGTGGATTTCTCCATCTTTGATCAGAACCTCCGGGATCCGTGGCCGCGAATTGTAATTGGAGGCCATCACAAACCCATAGGCTCCAGCGCTCATCACCGCCAGCATGTCGCCCGGGTTGACCTCCGGCAGCGACCGGTCCTTTGCCAGGAAATCGCCGGACTCACAGACTGGACCGACCACATCCACGATGTGCTTGGGCCGCTGTAATACCGCCTCAGACAAGGGGCGAATTTCGTGATAGGCCCCGTAGAGACTCGGTCTGATGAGGTCGTTCATTGCCGCATCGACGATAAGAAACCGTTTCGCTTCTCCGTCCTTCCGATACAGCACCTTCGTGACGAGGATGCCGGCGTTACCGACGATGACACGGCCTGGTTCCATAACAAGGGTCACATTCAAATTCTTCAAAAGAGGCGATACGGCATCCGCAAGGTCCTGCGGCAGCGGCGGCGTTTCATCCGAGTAAGTAATCCCAAGACCACCGCCGATATTGACGTATCGGATGTCGATACCCTGGGCTTTCAGGGCGTCAACCAGTTTCACCACCTTCTTGACGGCCTCGACAAAAGGGGTGACTTCCGTCAACTGCGACCCGATGTGTTTATGAACCCCGACGACATCGATGTTGGTGAGAGAGGAAGCCAGTGTAAATTCTTCGAGGGCTCGATCGGCGGCGATTCCGAACTTGCTCTTCTTAAGACCGGTCGAAATATAGGGATGGGTTTTTGGATCGATGTCGGGATTGATGCGCAGTGCGACCCTGGCCTTGGTTCCGACAGAAATCGCGACTTCATTAATGGCCTGCAGCTCGGCGGAAGATTCAACGTTGAACATCAGGATGTCGGCCTTCAAGGCCTCACGAATTTCTTCTGAGGTCTTGCCGACACCTGCGAACACGATCTTTGAGGGGGGAACACCGGCCTTGAGGGCTCGAAAAAGCTCTCCGCCCGATACAATATCGACGCCGCTTCCCTCCTGCGCCATGAGACGGAGAATCGCAATATTGGAGTTGGCCTTCATGGCGAAGGCAATGACATGGGGTATGCTCTTGAAGGCTCCGTCGTAGGCTCGAAAATGGCGTACGAGAGTCTCGTAGCTATAGATATAGCATGGCGTGCCGACTTCTTTCGCAATCCGGCTGACCGGCACCTGTTCGCAATAGAGTTCACCCTGTCGATACTCGAAACTATGCATCACACGAATCTTTCTTGAGGTGATGGTGTGCTTCAGTCGTTCGTCAACGTTCAACGCGTTTCAGTATAGCTGTATCCGATCTCACAGATCCACCAGCCGATGGCGGTTGCGATATCACCTGGTTCCCACTGGCTGTAACGGGGGAAGATTGACATCCTGTCCCTGGAGCGGTGAGTCCGGTTCTGGCTCGGTGGATTCAGCGGCCTCTGTGGCTTTACGCCTGGTCTCTGCTATCGACTCCGATGTTTTCTGCCGTTCGATGGTTGCATTTACACCGACATTTTCAGGAGGAATCGGCGATCCCACGGCTCCGCAGCCCACCAACAATCCCATCATCATACCTATCAGGATGGATATCGCACTTGCCCGGCGCATCTTCACGAGAGCATCCGTTCGAGCTCTTTCATGCGCTGCTCCACTCGCGTTTGGGCCGTTCCGCCTATTTGAGATTTTCGATCAATCGCGGCAGTGACTGTCAATCGAGGGAACAGGCCCTTTTCGATTCGCTCAGAAAATGTCCGCAGCTCCGCGAGCGAGAAGTCCGTAAGCTCACGGCCCTGATCCAATGAAGCACGCACCAGCCGGCCTGTAATCGCATGCGCTTCGCGAAACGGTACGCCTCGGGTCACAAGATAATCCGCAACCTCCGTGGCCAACATACCGCCACCCTGAACCGCCTGCGTGAGCACATCCCGATTCACGGTAAGTCGACGCATCAGTTCTGTCAAGATCTCCACCGACGCACCTACGGTATCGAGGGCGTCGAAGAGCGCAGGCTTATCCTCCTGAAGATCTCGGTTATAACTCAAGGGCAGGGCCTTGAGCGTCGTCAAGAGATTGATCAAATGGCCATAGACGCGCCCGGTCTTACCCCGCACTAATTCAGGCACATCGGGATTTTTCTTCTGCGGCATCATGCTGCTGCCGGTACAGAAGGCATCGGGAAGCTCGACGAATCGGAACTCCTGGGACGACCAGAGAATCAATTCTTCACTGAGCCTAGATAGGTGCATCATGGCGATTGACAGGGCCGAGGCCACCTCGATCATGAAATCCCGATCCGATACGGCATCGAGACTGTTTTGCGTCACGGTAGGAAAGTTCAACAGCGCAGCGGTGAACCTGCGGTCGATTGGGTAGTTTGTCCCGGCGAGCGCGCCGGACCCCAATGGCATGACATTCACACGCACTGAGGCATCGCGGAATCGTCCCTTATCCCGCTCGATCATTTCCACGTAAGCCAGAAGATGATGAGCAAACAAGACAGGCTGAGCCCGCTGAAGATGCGTATAGCCAGGCATGGCGACCGTTCGATTCGCCTTCGCTTTCGCCACCAAGACCCGCTGAAAATTTTCCAGACGCGCCACGAGCTGGCCGAGTTGATCACGCAAGTAGAGTCGGATGTCCAGCGCAACTTGATCGTTCCGGCTCCGGCCCGTGTGCAGCTTGCCGCCGAGCGGACCGATCAATTCTGTCAGCCGGCGCTCGATAGCCAGATGAATGTCTTCGTCTCGCCGTGTGAAGTGAAAGCGTCCGCGGTCCAGCTCCTTCTTCACCGACTCCAGGCCCCGCACGATCGTCTTGGTTTCAGAAGCGGTCAGTACGTGAGCCTTCCCCAACGTCTTGCAATGGGCGATGCTCCCCCGAATGTCATAGGCATAGAGCCGGCGATCGACCGCCACCGACACAGTGAAGGCTTCGACGAGACGGTTCGTTTTCTGCCGAAACCGTCCCGCCCACGCCTTCTCGGCTGCCGGACGCCCTGGCTGATGTCCGCTCTGTCGGCCCATCAGGCCGAACCCTTTCGCCGTTGCGCTCTGATTTTCAGACGCAACGCATTCAGACGGATGAACCCTTCGGCATCTTTCTGGTCGTATACGTCGTCTTCTTCAAACGTCGCAATATCAAGACGGTACAGTGAATTCTTGGACTTCCGTCCGACCACCGTACAGCTGCCCTTGTACAACTTCACACGCACGGTCCCCGACACATCCTTCTGCGCCTCATCCATGGCCGTCTGCACCATTTCCCGTTCAGGACTGAACCAATAGCCGTTATAGATCAGGTCGGCAAAACGAGGAATCAAACTGTCTCTGAAATGGAGCACTTCGCGATCCATGGTCAACGATTCGAGGCCGCGATGCGCGGCATGCAACATCGTTCCGCCCGGTGTCTCATACACGCCGCGCGATTTCATGCCGACGTAACGGTTCTCGACCAGATCGACACGCCCGACCCCATGGGCGCCGCCCAGCTTGTTGAGATGGGCCAGCAACGTGGCCGGACTCATTTTTTTTCCATCTACGGCCACCGGATTGCCGGCCTCATACCCGATCTCGACTTCCAGCGGCTTGTCCGGCGCCTGTTCCGGCGACAGAGTCATCTGAAAAATTTCATCAGGCGGCGCTTTCCAGGGGTCTTCGAGAATGCCTCCCTCGTAACTGACGTGAAACAAGTTCAGATCCATGCTGTAGGGTTTCGCTTTGGTCGCGGTCACCGGGATGCCGTGCCGATCGGCATACTCGATCAATTCCCGCCGCGAGCGCATCGTCCACTCCCGCCAAGGCGCAATGATCTTGAGCGTCGGTGCGAGAGCCGTATAGGTCAGTTCGAACCGCACCTGATCGTTTCCCTTTCCCGTCGCGCCATGCGAGACTGCCTCGGCACCCTCTTGCAGCGCGATTTCTGCTTGCCTCCGCGCGATGAGCGGGCGGGCAATCGATGTTCCCAACAAATAGCACCCTTCATACATGGCGTTGCCGCGCAACATCGGGAACACATAGTCTCTGACGAAGGTCTCACGCAGATCTTCCACATAAACCTTTTTCACGCCGAGCGCCTTCGCTTTTGCCTTGATGGTCTGGAGATCCTCCCCCTGACCGAGGTCCGCACAGAAGGCAATGACTTCGGCGTCGTACGTTTCCTGCAGCCACTTCAAGATCACAGAAGTATCGAGCCCGCCGGAATAGGCCAACACCACTTTTTTGATCGCGCGACTCATCGTCTTGTCTGGCTCCTCTTGCCTAAGAGATTGGTTAAGATGGCTTTCTGCATATGCAACCGATTCTCCGCCTGGTCGATAATCACTGACCGGGGACCATCCAGCACCTCGGCGCTGATTTCTTCTCCCCGATGGGCGGGCAAACAGTGCATGACGATCGCATCGGGCTTGGCGCGATGCAGCAAACGGCTGTTCACTTGATACGGCGCCAGGACTTTGAGCCGTCGCGCCTGCTCCCGTTCCCGTCCCATACTGATCCAAACGTCGGTATAGATCACGTCCGCTTCCTTTGCCGCGATGTGGGGATCGTGTCCGATCTCGATCACTGCTCCGGTCTTTGCAGCCTCTACCCTCGCCTTATCGACGACATGCTGCTCCGGCTGATACCCCACCGGACAACAGAGCGTGATGATCATCCCCATCTTCGCCGCCGCCTCGATCAGAGAATTCGCCACATTGTTGCCGTCGCCGATATAGGCGAGCTTAATCCCCTTCAACCGGCCCTTCTTCTCGCGGATAGTCAGGAGGTCTGAGAGGGCCTGACAAGGATGGCTCAGGTCGGTCAGCCCATTGATCACCGGCATCGTCGCTTCTCTCGCCCATTCCTCCACGATGGAGTGATCATAGGTGCGGATGACGATCGCATCGAGATAACGCGACAACACGCGCGCGGTATCGGCGACACTTTCCCCGCGCGAGAGCTGGATATCGGCCAGGGGTAACACCAGCGCATGGCCACCCAAATGGTTCATGCCCGCCTCGAAGGACACCCTTGTCCTCGTCGACGGTTTCTGAAACAGGAGACCCAGGGTCTTCCCAGGTAGAAGTGGATGAAGAATCCCGCGCCGCTGCTTGTCTTTCAATAGGGCTGCCGACGCCAGTAACCTCTCCACCTCCGCCTTGCTGATGGCCGCAACATCCAGAAAATCTTTTTTGCCGGTCCTCATGCCTGTCGCTCGTGTCGTCATCTCTCTGTGTCCGTTCGTCGTGAGTCTGCCTTACGCAGCCTGCGCGCTGAAAATCTGAGCGAGGGTATCGAGCAGTCGATCGATTTCTGCCTCGGTGATGATGAGGGACGGCACGAACCGCAGCACATGCTCGCCGGCTGCATTAATCAGAATGCCTCGGGCCAAACAGTCGCTCACGACGGCTTTGGCGTCCATATCGAGATCCATCCCCCGCAAGAGCCCGAGGCCGCGCACCTCTCGCACTACTCGATGCCGCGCCTTGCAGTCGGACAAGCCCTTTGCAAAATACTCCCCCATCAGGCGCGCATGATCGAGGAGCTTCCCTTCCAACAGTGCATGACAGACCGCCAATCCGGCCGCACAGGCGAGTGGGTTGCCACCGAATGTCGAGGCATGACTACCGGGCGAGAAGGCCTTGGCGACAGAGTCCGTCGCCAGACAGGCTCCAATAGGCACACCGCCTCCCAATGCTTTTGCCAAGGTCATGATATCCGGCTGCATGCCGAACTGCTCATACGCAAACAGGGTTCCGGTGCGTCCCATGCCAGTCTGGATTTCATCGAATATCAACAGCACATCCTTTTTGGAGCACAGATCTCTCACCTGCTTGAGGTACGTTCGGTCCGCGGGATGGACACCACCCTCGCCCTGAATCGGCTCAAGCATGATCGCGGCGGTCTTGTCGGTCACGGCCCGTTCAAGCGCTTCCAGATTGTTGAAGGGGACATAGCTGAACCCTTGCAGCAACGGATCGTAGCCCTTCTGAACCTTGTCCTGGCCCGTCGCCGTCAACGTCGCCATCGTCCGGCCATGGAACGAGTTCTTCATCGTGATGATCTCGAACCGCCCGGCCCCATACTTGTCATGGGAATAGCGCCGCGCCAGTTTGATCGCGGCTTCATTCGCTTCAGCCCCGCTGTTGCAGAAGAACACCTTGTCAGCAAAGGAATGTTCCACCAGGATCTGCGCCAGCTTCACCTGTGGCTCGGTGTAATAGAGGTTCGACGTATGGATCAGCTGAGCGGCTTGATGCTGGATTGCCTGAACGAGATCCGGATGTCCATGTCCGAGGACGTTGACCGCAATCCCGCCGACGAAATCGAGGTACTCTCGCCCATCGAGATCGTAGACCTTCGTCCCGCGCCCTCGTACTATCGAGAGCGGCTGGCGCGTATAGGTCTGCATCAGATAACGTGCCGCGTCCTGCTGCAGTTCTTCCATCGACATAACAGACGTATCCCTTTGTAAAGTAAGGGAAGGTAGCATAGGACTGTTCTGGGAAGCAACTTGATAGGGGCGGTAGAAGCTGTGGGTAGAGTCACAGTGCTTCAGCCTGCATTGTTCATGACAGTTCGTCGCGAAATCGCGCAGTCGCGTTGCGAGCCTGCCCGCCGAAGGCTTGTCGCAGCAGCGAATCCGCGGTTGCGACAGCAGCGCTCATGAATAATGCGGGTTAGTACCAGGTGCTGTCTCTATTGTGCTATTCTCTGCTGCATGAAACCCTGCTCGCAGTGCCAACAGCAGAACCAGGAAGACGCGAAATTCTGTCATCAATGCGGCAACACCCTGACCACCGAGCCTGAAGCCCCGATCGCTGCCCCAGTGGCTTCCGTGACACAGGCCGATGAACAGCTATGGCGCCAATTTATCGGCCCCTACGCCGATCATTACCTGCATCATTTTAGAAAGTTTGGGCTAGGGGGAGAACCGAAGTTCGCCTTGACATGGAATTGGCCGGCCTTTCTCTATATTTCATTCCTCTGGTTTCTCTACCGAAAGATGTATGTCTATGCGCTGGTCTACGCCCTCGGTCCGATGATCTCGACCTACTTGACCGGCGACATTACCGTGGGTCTTATCTGGAGCATCATGGCCGGAGCCACGGCGAACTATGTTTATTACTGGCACTGCCGTGAACGGATCAGAGCGATCAAGGAGGGATCATGGACGGATCCAGCCAAGCGGGATGAAACATTGAAGGAGACCGGAGGGGTCCAGCCCTACTTGATCTACGTCGGTATCGCCCTCTACGTGCTGTTCGTATTGTCTATGATCAAAATGGTTCAGGACGGACCGCCAGACGGGGATCACTCACCAGAAAAACCGGCAAAGCCGGTTTCGGCAAGCAGCGTGTGATGAGCGGAGGCAATGGCTGATCGGTGCCGGCCATGGCCTCGAAGTAAGCCCTGTCCTCCCGGCATCTATCAAAACTGTTTGACCTGGGTCACGAGCATGGCTGCGACAAGATCCAAGTCGCATGGCCAAGCGTAGCGGAGCGCAATATCTGGATATTGTGTCCGGGGCTGCTCAAGGATCTCGGCGATCTCAATTTCCAAGTGCGATCCGCCGGGAGTGAACATCGTTGTCGCCACGGTAATGTGTGGTGCACCTTTCTCGATCAACTCCTCCACGGACTCTTCCAACGTCGGTGCGCAGCACTCGAAGAAGCGAAGAGGCAGGCGCTGCACTTCGTGTGGGCCGTTCGTCCCTGCTTATGGATCTTGTCGAACGGACAAGACCGTCTGGTGGTGTATTCTACGAACGACTTGGTGTGTACTGGGTCGATGCCAGCCCTGTCGGGGCGTTCAGGCTAGCATCCCGTTCAAGGCTTATGATCCGTGTGTTCAGAGGGTTTATCCTCATGGGAGAACTGATGTACGAATGCGATCACCTGCCAGATCTGCTCTTCTGAGAGGTGCGACTTCCAAGCTTTCATTGTCGTCTTTGGGACCCCTTCCGCCACTCGCCAGAACCAATAGCTGTCTGAGAAACGGCTGGTGTTTTTCTGGTCACGAAGCCCTCTTCACTCTCTCTCCCTCTCGGCCGGTGTCATTTTTTAGGGCCAGGGCTGGGAGGCTCTCGGAGCGTGATCAGAGCGTCGTTGGGTTACCGCTCTTGCTGAGCCGGAACGGCTGCCGCAGGCAGTGGCGACGAATGTCCAAAGCCACACCTTTGCAAAGCAAGTGGTGTGGCAAGTTTTTGTCGCCAAGTGGAGGCGAAGCCTAGAGCGATCAACGGCGCTCTGTGGCCGCGAGCGGAGAGAGCCTCCCGGCCCTGGCCTACCCAACTCACACCGGCCACTTTTCCTCGTTCCACGCCATCTCCCAAAACATCCACTCATACCGCGAGCTGATTACAAACGCTTCTTCCATCCGCCGCTTCTCTTCTTTGCCTGCCGTCTTGGCCCACTGATCCACTTTCTTTCTCATCCAGCGCTGGACCTCGGCAAACTCAGGCGAAGCGTAGAGCATGAGCCAGTCCCAATAGGGATGGTTCTTTTTGGGCGGGCCCTGTTTCAAGAGATGCTGCCCGACGGCGCAGTAGATCCAGGCGCAGGGGAGGGCGACGACGAGTGTCTCTGCTGCCGAACCAGTATTGGCGACGGTGAGCAAGTGCCTGGTGTAGGCGTAGTTTGTCGGCGCCATGGGCACGGACGACATCTCTTTAGCGCTCATCTTCCAGCGTGCCCCGTATCCCTCGTGCAGGCTGCGTTCCACTACGATGGTGTCTTCGGCCAGCTTTGTCAGACGCAGAGCCGACTCTGAATCCGGCGCTCTCATCGCTCCGGCAGAGAAGACACGGGCGAGGTCGCCGAGAAAACGTGCGTCTTGCAAGATGTAGTACTTGAATTTGCGTTCCGGCAAGGTCCCCTTGCCCAGGGCCGCGACGAATGGATGGGTGAGCTGCTCGTTCCATATCGGCTTGGCGAGTTGCCTCAAATGATTTGAGAAAGACATGTGACCTCTTTCTATGGTGAGGGTCGTTCGTGGATTACGAGCAAGAAAAGCTAGACCTGTGCAACAGACGCGATGACTATTACTCGTCTCGCTCATCGCGCGTTTCTCGCGCGTCGTGCCTATCTCGCCAGTCTCGCTCTTCTCGCACGTCTCGCGCGTTCCGCCCAAATAACGAGATACGCTTCACGAATTTTTCTTGTGCGGCATCCAGGGCCTTGGCAAACGATTGATGCCGTCGAGTGCGGCAACTCGGTAACATTCTGCCAGGGTTGGGTAGTTGAAGATCGTGTCGATGAAGTAATCGATCTTTCCCTGGTAAGCCATGACGGCCTGGCCGATATGAATGAGCTCCGTGGCTCCTTCTCCGATGGCATGGACGCCCAGAAGTGCGCGACTGTGGCGATGGAAGAGTAGCTTCACCATACCGGTCTCATCGCCGATGAGCTGGCCTCGTGCAATTTCCCGATAATGGGCGATGCCGACCCCATAGGGAATCTCTGCCTTGGTCAGTTCTTCCTCATTCCGCCCTACTGTGGAAATCTCCGGAATGGCATAGATCCCGTAGGGTAGGAGGTCTGTGTCGGTGCTGTCGGGATGGCCAAAGGCATGGCAGGAGGCATGGCGTCCTTGCTGCATGGAGGTGGAGGCCAAGGCGGGAAAGCCGATGACGTCGCCGACGGCGTAGATATGGGGGACCGAGGTTTGGAAATGGTCGTTCACGATCACACGGCCTCGCGCATCCGGTGTAATGCCGACAACTTCCATGTTCAAGCGCTTCGTTGCGCCGATGCGGCCGATGGCATACATGAGTGTCTGGGTAGTGATTGGTGGTTTGTGTGCCAGCGAGACGGTCACCTGCCCATCGGACTCTTTCCGGATCGCAACCACTCTTTCTTCATGGTAGAGCGTGACGCCGATCGCGGCCATCTGTTTTTGCAGGGCGTCGATGATCTGGCCGTCGACAAATTCCAACAAGCGCGGCCGCTTGTCGATCAGAATGACCGGCACGCCTATCATGGCCAAGATCGACGCATATTCTGTGCCGATCACGCCGCCGCCGACGATGACCATCGATGTCGGAAGGTGTTTGAGCGTGAGTAAGCCGTCTGTGTCGATGATGGTGTCCTCGTCGAAGGGAATCTCAGCCGGCCGGGCCGGTTCAGTTCCGACGGCGATGACGATCACATGCGCGCGATGTTCTGTCGTCGTGCCGGCCCGTTGAATATTGAGCCGGTGGGGATCGATGAAGCTGGCCTCTCCATAGATCAGATCGATGCCGTTGCGCGCCATCTGGTTCTGCACAATCGCAATTTCATTCTTGATGACGTGGTCGGCGCGAAAGGCGAGATCTTGGATCGTAATCGTCTTTTTCAGGCGATACTCAGCTCCATACAGGGTGCGTTGGCGAAACCCCGCGAGATACAGAACCGCTTCGCGGAGGGCTTTGCTGGGGATGGTGCCGGTGTTGGTGCTGACCCCGCCGACGACTTCTTTGCGCTCGATGATGCCGACTTTTTTCCCGAGCTTGGCGGCCTGGACCGCAGCCTTTTGGCCAGCTGGCCCGGTCCCTATGACAAGAAGATCGTAATGGGCCATCGGTTCATTCTAAAGGAAGGCTGAGGTTAAGGCTAAGGCTAGGGGAAAGTGTGCGTTTCCCTCTCCTCAGCCTCAACCTGGACCGCAGTCTTTTCTCCGGCCTAACTTCCGGTGATCAATGATTTGGCCACTGCGAAGGCCTCATCCAGATTCGGCAGCTGAGTCAGTTCGGGAGTGATTTGCAGATACCGCACGGTGTTGTTGGCGTCGACGACCATGACGGTACGAGCCAGAACGTGGGGTCCCTTGAGGAAGAGTCCATAGGCTGTCCCGAATTCAGCGCCTCGGTGGTCCGAGAGAAACGTCACGTTGTTGATATGGGCTTCTCCCGCGAATCGTTTTTGCGCAAAGGGAGTGTCAAGGCTCACGGTCACCAGCTCGACCATCTTGTCGAGGCCTTTGTTTTTCTCGCTCAGGTAGTGGGTCTGCTGTTCGCAGACCGGAGTATCGAGAGAGGGGACGACGCTGATGATCCGAACCTTGCCTTTACCCTTGGTTTCGGTGATGGAGATTGGCGACAGGTCTCCCTGTGTCAGGTTCACCTCCCGAAGGCGGTCGCCAACTTTAACTCCGGTTCCCGAGAGGGCGAGGGGGGTTCCCTTAAAGAGGACCGTATGGCCGTCCCCTGCCACGGTGCTGCCTTCGGCAACGGTGATGTTCTTGTAGAGAAAATTCGCGCCGCCGGTCGTTCCGCATCCGGTGAGTCCGAGCGTCATGCACAGTGCGGCCCCGATGATCATCTGATGTGCTGCCCTCATTATGCCCTCCTTAGTGAAGTGACGATGCCCAGTTGATCGAGAACACGTTGGTTCGTACCTGCGTCCTGCAGGGGATAGAAGCAGGATCCGCACTGCAGAGACTTGTCGATCTTCATGTATACAGCGCAAGAGCATACCATCCCGCAGGGTCATCCTGCGAGACAGGCTCCATAACAATATTCGAGTTGGCGGATTACCGGCATCCTGTTACGGCTCAATAAACGTGATGAGTTCCTGGTTGACCACATCCGGTCGTTCCCACTGCGGGATGTGTCCTGCAGCGGGTATTCGCGCGAATCGCGATCCCTTGATGGTCCGGTGGAGTTCTTCGCCCACGGCGATGGGGAACACCCGGTCTTCTTCTCCCCAGATCACCAATGTCGGGTGGATAATATCACCGATGCGTGTGGCAAATCCCGACTCCCATAACGGCAGGTTTTCTCTGGCGGTCAGAAGGGGTTTAATGAGACCAGGCCTTTGACGGTTTCGGTTGGATCGTTCGATGACCGTCGGTGTGAGGAGTGCCGGATTATGCACGATTTCTTGTAAGACGGACTCGATCATCAGTCTGCCGAAGAGCATGTTGCCGAACGAAACGAGCCAGGATGGCGCACTGGTTTCTAAGGCTCTCCTGACTGACGGGCTGGTCAGTTTGGTCATGACCTGTTGTGGCAAGCCGTCGATCAGGACGAGCTTATCGACTCGTGAGGGGTGTGTCAGCGCCATACCGATAGCCAAGCCGGCGCCCATAGAATTGCCGACTAAAGTGGCCTGTGGGATCTTCACGCCGTCCATGAATCCGACCAAGTAGTCCAACATCTGGTCCGGTCTGTAATCCATCTCAGGTTTATCGGACAGTCCGGAGCCCGGCAGATCGAGCGTGATGACGCGAAAGTGCTGTGACAGTCCGTGCTGCTGATACTCCCATTGCCAGATCGATCCCCCGAATCCGTGGATCAGAATGACCGGCGGGCCTGTGCCGACGTCCAGATAGGCGATTCGCTGGTCGTGGACGAGAACGGTCTGGACGGGCATGCGTTCAATTGCATCAATTTGTGCTGGAATGGACGGTGGGGATGAGCAGGCGGTCATGATATGGCACAGGAGAGTAAACGCGAACAGCGTCACGAGACGTTGTCCGCATACACGACTGAGGACACAAGGGTCTATTGGCCTACTCCAACTGGATGACTGTCTCATCCGTCTTCACGTTGTCGCCTTCGGCGACCAGGATGGCGGTCACTTTTCCATCGATCGGCGCCGGAACCTGACTCTCCATCTTCATGGCTTCGATGATCATGAGCGGGGTGCCGGCCTTAACCAGAGTATCGATCCCGACAAGCACCTTGACGACGCGACCAGGCATGGGTGGGGCCACGTCTCCCGGTTTGGAAGGCCTGGGCCGTTTCCGTTTGGCGCCACCCTCGGCGCCGGGGGCTTCCGGCACTCCGGCCAGGATTTCCTGGATCGGCTCCAACGAGACTTCTTCGAGCTTGTCGTTGACCCGGATGTAATAGGGTTTTCGGCCGTCGACTTTCCGCCCAGAACCTGACACAGCTATGTGGTAGGTCTCGCCGTGGACCGTGACATTGAATTCGGCTGGGGCCAAATGGAGCTCGGTGGCAGCAGCCGATCCGCTGGATGAGAAACTCTCGAGGGGCTCCAGGGTCAGGTCTCCCTTCTCGCGCGCCTCAAAGAAGTCCCGCGCGATCGAGGGGAATAGGGCGAAGGACAGCTGATCTTCCACCGTCGTGGCTGAGGCTGGCAGATCTTTTCTGATGGATTCGAGTTCAGGTTCCAAGCGATCGGCAGGCCGCGTCTTGATCGGCTGGTCGTCTCCGATTGCACGGGCCATGATATCGTGGTCGAGTGGCCCCGGCGCCCGCCCGTAGAGTCCGAGGAAGTAGTTCTTGGTTTCCGTGGTGATGACTTTGTACCGTTCACCAGTCAAGACGTTGAGCGTGGCTTGGGTGCCCACGATCTGGCTGGTTGGGGTGACAAGCGGGGGATAGCCCATTTCCTTTCGGACGCGCGGCACTTCGTCCAAGACCTCTTTAATCCGGTCGAGCGCATTCTGCTCAGTCAGCTGGGAGGCCAGATTCGAGAGCATGCCTCCGGGAATTTGCGAGGTGAGGATCTCGGCATCCACCCCGGTGAACTCGCTTTCGAACTGCCGATACTTTCGTCGGACGGTGCGGAAGTATTCGGTGATCGGGAGGAACGATGCGAGGTCCAGCCCTGTATCGTACGGGGTGTTGCGCAACGAGGCGACCAGCGTTTCCGTCGATGGATGCGACGTGCCGCCGGCCAAGGGCGAGATGGACGTATCCAGCATGTCCAACCCTCCCAGGATTGCCATAAGAGAGGTCATGGAGGCCATTCCCGAGGTGTAGTGCGAATGCAAATGAAGCGGGACCTTGACCGCTGCTTTGATCCGGCGAACGAGATGGTAGGCATCGAGCGGCGCCAAGAGCCCGGCCATGTCCTTGATACAGAGTGTGTCGGTTCCCAAATCCTCAAGCTGTTTCGCCATATCGACAAAACGATCGACACTGTGGACAGGACTGACGGTATAACTGATGGCGGCCTCGACATGTTTGCCGCAGGCTTTCACTTCCCGCATGGCCCGTTCGACGTTCCGGATATCGTTCAGGGCGTCGAAGATGCGAAAGACATCGATACCATTGGCGGCGGACCGTTCGATGAACCGTTCCAGCACATCGTCGGCATAGTGTCGATATCCGACCAAGTTCTGCCCTCGGAGCAGCATCTGGAGCTTGGTATTGGGCATGGCGGCACGCAGCGCGCGGAGCCGTTCCCAGGGATCCTCTTTGAGGAAGCGGAGGCAGGTGTCGAAAGTCGCGCCACCCCAGACCTCGAGTGACCAATAGCCGACGGCGTCGAGCTTTTGGGCGATGGGTAGCATGTCCTCGGTCCGCATGCGCGTGGCCAGGAGCGACTGATGGCCGTCGCGCAAGGCGACATCGGTGATCAGGATGGGTTTGCCCGCCGCCGGTTGGATCGTGAGCTCTTGGCTACTGCGGGCACGTGTCTTCGACGTCCGGACGGCTGGTCCGGCTGTCCGCTTCTTGGGGGCCTGTGTGCGTGAGGGTCGTCGTGTCGCCATGATGTCCTGATCTGCGCCTTATCTCATCATCGGATCGCTGGGGTTGTCATGAGCCTGTCCAGCTACAGCCCTTCGTAGGCGGCGATAGCGGCAGAGAGCGCCAGCACCAGATCCTCCGGCTGCTCAAAGTCGTGGTAGTTGAACAGGTCAGGATGTGTCTCCAGATAGGACGTGTCGAAATGCCCCGCCATGAAATCCTGGTCCTGCATGATCTCCATCATAAAGGGGATCGTCGTCTTCACCCCGCGCAAGACGTACTCTTCGAGCGATCGTCTCATGCGGCTGACGGTTTCCTCCCACGTACGGCCGCGCACGGTGAGTTTGGCCAAGAGGGCGTCATAGTAGGGTGGTACGGTGTAGTCCTTGTAGACCGCTCCATCGATACGGACCCCGATCCCGCCTGGCGAGAGATAGGCGGTGATGGTGCCGGTACAAGGCCGGAAGTTGTTCTTCGGGTCTTCCGCGTTGATGCGGCACTGGATGGCATGGCCTTGGAGCGTGACCTCCTGCTGCGTGATCTCCAGAGGCAGGCCGGCTGCAATGGCGATCTGGTTGCGCACGATGTCGATCGCCGTGATCTGCTCAGTCACGGTATGTTCGACTTGGAGGCGCGGGTTCATCTCCATGAAGTAATAGCGGCTGTCCTGATCGAGGAGAAACTCGACGGTGCCGGCATTGTCATAATCGACAGCCTTGGCGATGGCGATGGCCGCTTCACCCATTTCAGTACGAAGCTGTGGGGTGAGAATCAAGGATGGAGCAATTTCGATAAGCTTTTGATGCCGGCGCTGGATCGAGCAATCGCGTTCGCCCAAGTGGATGATGTTGCCGTGCCGATCGGCTAGGATCTGGAATTCGATATGATGGGGTCGCTCGATATACTTTTCAAGGAAGACCACTCCGTTTCCGAAGGCAGACTGGGCCTCTCGTGACGCGACCGCCATATTCTCACGAAGCTCGGTATCCGATCGCACCACCCGGAGACCGCGTCCTCCTCCGCCTGCGCTTGCCTTAATAATGACGGGATAGCCGGTGTCATGTGCGAAGGAGAGGGCTTCCTTCACGTCGGTGACTCCACCATCGGTTCCAGGGACGATCGGTACCCCAACCCGCTTGGCCAGCTCGCGGGCTTTGATCTTGCTCCCCATCAAATCGATGGCCTCTGGTGACGGGCCGATGAAGGTAATACCGGAGGTGTGGCAGAGCTGCGCAAACTGCGAGTTTTCCGAGAGAAATCCATAGCCTGGATGAATGGCATCGGCGCCGATCCGTTTTGCCAGACTCACGATCTGTTGGCTGTCCAGAAAACCTTTGACGGGTCCTGGGCCGACCATATAGGCCTCGTCGGCCTTCTTGACGTAGATGCCGGTCGAGTCTGCTTCGGAATAGATGGCTGCGGTGGCGATGTTCAATTCGCGGCAGGCGCGGATAATCCGCATGGCGATTTCGCCGCGATTGGCCACCAGAATTTTCTTGAACATACCGGTCCCAGTCCCTCAGATCGCGTGCGATTGTGGACGAGTTTTCAGGCGAAAATGAGCGCGTAAACTAGCATAGGATCTGGAGTCCTGTCGAGGGAGGCGGGGTGAAAATAGGCCTGGCTTTATCGGGATATCGATACAGTTTCGGTAGTCTTCGCCCAAGCGCGCAAGCCGTACCTGCGACTTGCAACGAGCGTCGTCTTCCTGGGCGAGCCTATTTAGACTTGATCAAGACCGGTTTTGACTGCGCGCTTCCGCCGCCAGCCACGATGATGACGAATGACATCCCCGCTTTTGCCTCCGGCACGGTGGCTTCGATCACCGAATCGCTCATGAATTTGAAGTCCACGGGCTTGTTTGAGGCGGCGCTGAAGGTCACTGCATGAAAGCACTCTTTCGTGCCGAAATTCTCGCCGGTGATGACGACTTTATCCCCAGGCTTGGCCTCGTCCGGCTCGACTCTAGCGATCCGTGGGCGTTTGTTCCGATCGCAGATAGGATCGCGTTCGACCTTCCCAGCGTCGAACCCCTTGATCGATTCTGTACCGTAGAGGGTAAACCCTGCGCCGTCTACCATCGCACCTTGCTCCTCTCCATAGGAAACCGTGATGGGCAATGCTATGGATAGGAAGAGTCCCAATAATATGGACCTCGACAATTGCCATTTCTGCATAGGCACCTCCTTCAAACAATGAAGATATCATACGATCATTTTTCTTTGATCGTAACATAGGTCTCGGCAATGAGCTATTGACCGGCTGGAGACAGGGCGAACTGGGTGAATGCCTCAGCCAGGGGATTCGGTGCTTTCTTGGACAAGAGTAGGACGGATCGTCGGAGCGGATAACGTCCGTCTTTAACGGTGGGGCCCTCCGGTTCGACTTTGTCGACGGGCAAGAGCCTGACAGCGACACCGTTTGAGACGACGGATAATCCTTGGCTCAGGGAGAGATAGGCGACTGCAGAGAGAGGGGGCACGGTTCCTACGACGGTTTTGACGACCTGCTCATCAGAGCCGATCGTCCTGGCTGCGCTTGTAATCTTGCCGGCTATTCCAAGTTGCGACTCAAATGCATCGCGGAGGTTTTGGTTCCGAGGCCGGTCGATGACCAATATTTTTGTCTCAGGACCGCCGAGTTCTGACCACAGTGCGATCTTGCCCGAGAAAATATCGGCCACCTGTTGCTTCGTCACTTCTTTCGTGAAATTAGAAAGATGTACAAGGACGCCGATTCCATCCCACGCGATGGGCGTCGCCGCGAGGCTCGGATCTTCGGTTCCGGTCACGGCCATATGGGCCTGGCCGGACTTTACCATCTCCACAGGCCTTGAATTACCGTCCCAGACGACATCGAGGTAGGCCCGAGGGTTGGCCCTTTCAAATGCATGGGCAAGGGATTCGATGGTCGATAACTCCGGTCCATTGCCGGCGATGGTAAGATTTCCTGCGATCTCTGCAGGGGCGGCAAAGGCTATGTCCCAGTTAAGCAGAATGCTGAGACCTAGAGAGCACAGGAGCCCCGCGATCATACTCATCTCCATGGGATAGGGTAGATGGGAGAGGGGAGGACAGCGCTTATTCACATGCAGGCTATAATTCGGCTTAGTTTTCCATTGTGCCGCCGGTTGTGGGATCGGCAGCTGGAGCCTCGGCTGGGGCGGCGCGTTTGCTCATCAGGGGCGGAAGTTTGGCGAACTTATCCATCCGCTCATCTAACATACTATAGGCTTTCATTTCGGCGAAGCCGGTTTTGCGGGTTCCTTTCACTTGAGTTGTGCAGGTTGACAGTAACCGCGTGGCGCTCTGGGCATTACAGTGGGGGCAGAGGGTGTCTTCCGCTCTGGCATGAACGGATTGGTTGGCATCGAAGTGTTTCTCGCATTGGCCGCAACGATACTCGTAGATCGGCATGGTTCGTCTCCTTACGCGAGCTCAAAAAGAGCACAACAAGAGGTCGCTCTTGACCGACTGTTGAGATTTGCCTTATTGTACTCATCTTGTTGGCCTGACTTCCAGTGGTTCAAGGAGGAGGATTTCGATGTCTCTGTTGATTCGGAAGTATAAGAGTGTCGGTGGAATGATGCAGGAAGAGCGGATCGACGATCCGGATCGAATCGAGCGGTATATGAGGCTTTTTGAGAAGGACGATATCAAGAAGCTCGAGACGGGCGTAAAGGTTTTCATTGAAAAGGATGAGTGGCAACTCCTGCCCTGAGTGAGGGGTAAAGGGTAAGGAGCGATGGATTAAGGTGGCTTCGTTCTCATACCCCCTCACGCTTCACGCCTAACTGGTCCTCCATGGCCTATTGGATTCACATCGCGCGCTCAATCGATCGAGTCACGCTCCATAAGGATCGTTGTTCCGAGGTTCCGTCGACATCGATCGGCTCCTCAACCGATTTTTGGGAAGGCGGATGGTTCGATTACAGGGATAAGGAGAGAGCCCTGGCGGCAATGGAACAGGCAGGGACAACTGAACGGCGGCGTTGTGCGTTGTGCAAAGCCTAAACAGTCGAAGTTCTGAGCGCTGGGTTCCAAGTGCTGAGTTGCGGACAGCTCGGTTGCTTCGGTTTCGCCCGAATACTCAGAACCCATAACTCAACACTCAGCACTGCTTCGATTCCATGCCACGATTTGCACTCCTATTGACCACGTTTATCTGGGGCGCGACGTTTCCCGCCACCAAAGCGGTGTTGGAGCAGCTTCCCCCACTGTCATTTCTCTTTCTTCGATTTCTCCTGGGAGCGTTGCTGGTCGGCGGCGGGTTTTTATTGTGGCGATTGCGTTTGCACCGTGAGCAGGCAGTCTTGCGTGCCAGCGCGATCGCCACCAGCTGGTTGTTTCTCGGCTATGTCTTCCAGACGGTCGGACTGTACTATACGACCTCTTCGAATTCTGCTTTCATTACGGCGCTCTATGTCGTTATCGTGCCATTGATTCTGCGCCGATTCGGCTGGCGTGTGTGGTTAGCGACGGGAATTGCTACGGTGGGGCTTTGGTTGCTGGTGAAGCCAAGCGCATCGGGCAATCTTGGGGACTTCTTGACGCTCGGCGGTGCGATCGCGTTTGCCGCTCACATTGCCTGCCTCGAGCGGTTTACCCGCGAGGTGGATGCGCCCTCCCTGTTTGCTTGGCAAATGGCGGCGATGGTCGTGTTGCTGCTTCCCACCCTTCTGATTGAACGGGCGCCGGTTCAGGCCTTTGCTCCGACGGCACTGTTGCTAGTCGGACTGGGGGTGACCGGGGGACTGGCAACCGGAGCCTTTGCCGTTCAAATGTGGGTGCAGCGCATTGTACCGGCGCAGCAGGTGGCGTTGATTTTTGCCTCAGAACCGGCTTATGCAGCCGGGCTCTCCTGGTACTTTCTGGGAGAAACATTGGACCTTCAGGGGTGGGTTGGGAGTGGGCTGATTTTGTTGGCGGTGTTGGTGGGCGCTTATGGAAGCGGCCCGCAGCCGCCGTTACCCTCGGTCGGCACTGTGCAGCCGGCTTAACTCATTACGGGGAGTCACATGTCGCAAAAATTTGGCAATGGACGCTGGGTGCAAGAGGGGTTTCTGGATAATCGCGTGAATGGATCAATCGTGGGACGGATCGTGTTTGCGGTGATCGGTCCTGTCGATATGTATTTACGAGGCAATTTCAAGCCCGATATCGAGGGACAAGTCATTCAGTTTCGGAACCATCGATTTGAGGACGAAGATGTTGCCGGGCAGGTGCTTGGCGATATGGAAAACCCACAGATCGGGGATGTGAACCTGATTTCGTTCGACCCCCATCCGAACCTCGCTCCTCATCCGTACATCGAATGGTTCTCTGCGGGGAAGAGGCACTATCGGATCGAACTGGAACCGCCGGATGCCTGGATCGTTCCTGCCTCTGATGTGGGAGAGCTAGACCTGGTGAGCCGAACGATTCGTGAGGCGCTTGCCGGGCGTGTGACGGAGTCACCGGCCAGGCAAGCCACTGATTGGATGTAATGGCCTATGGGAAGGCAGGCAATCCCATAGGCCATACGCTCCTTTATTTAGACGAGAAATGAACGAGGCCTACTTTGATAAGCCTTCGTAATGTCAAGATTTTTTGAGTATGGCGTAAGGCCAGACGCCGGGTCTGAAGAGGAAGCCCCAATAGTTCTGTTGTGCCATACCCACGACCGTTCAAAAAATGAAACTCCGGCAGCCAGGCTGAGAGGCTGAGGGAACTGGGCGACAATGGCGGTCGAAATTTCCGTATGGTCTGTATAGTCTGGCGCCTGCAGCCCTATCAAACGTCTGGCACGTTGCTGGATCCAGATATCGCCAAACGGTTGCCGAATGGGATAGGCCAGTTGGGGGGCAGACTTTTCCCAATCTGAAAAAGAGGCCTCTGTGGCCCCTGATGGGATTAGACTACCGAGAATGAGGGCAACCGATGCTGTCTCCATGGCCTTAGAAGAGAGCAGGGCAGATGGCCGTCGTTCTCCAACCACCTGAACCCGTACAACGGAAAGGCCCCCTTCCGTCATTCCTAACTGAGCTGCTGCCCCGCGAGAAAGATCGAGGATCCTATTTTTGACATAGGGACCCCGGTCGGTGATTTTCACATGGGCATGCTTTCCATTCTTGAGATTGACAACTCGGACTACGCTGCCGAGCGGGAGGGTCCTATGGGCAGCGGTCAAGGCTTCCATGTCAAACAGCTCACCGTTGGCCGCCTGTTTGCCATGAAACGATTGGCCATACCAGGATGCGACCCCGCGATCCTCAATCCCCACGTCCAAGGGAGAGGCCCCTTTGGGGACCCATGAACAGGCACTCAGGAGCATCCCCAGACTGAGACTCAGCACCCATAACAGCTGCCGGCTGCCTCCGAGAAATCGACTGAGCATCAAACACCTCTTGTTCCTGGTTAAGCCGACTGTCACACAGGATACTGGCCTGTGTTCCCCCACAGTACGGCCCAACTGGTCGTTCAACAATACCGAGAGCGTAGCCCTATCCCCCTACCTTGGGATGAAGGGACCGAGTAAGGCTGCCAGAAAACTGTACGACAATGAACCATCAATAAATATTGGCCTGTACCCTACTTGGCAGCTGAAAAACCATCTCGGTACGTGAAACGCCCGTAGTCCGCATGCCAGGCTCAACAGGGGCACAGGTTTCCAGGTTGTTCGAAAAGGCCGTCTTCCTCGTTTGTCTTCTCTGGCAGACTCAGGTAGAGAACTCTCGTGTGCTGCGCTCCACAGATTTCGAGAAAGCAGCCGACGGACTTTTCACCAGGATATTAGGGGGCCATTTATAGAAGAAAGTACTTGTTCCCGTCAACCCATGATCGGTACAAACAAGGAGGGTTTGATTCACCAGGATTGAAACTGCCAACAGCCCATCTACCTCGAAGATTACCCTTGGACCCAGTAACGACCCCACCCGGTACAGTTCAATGGCCTGAATCAGAAGCGCTATTGAACTTGAATGGTCTGAGCAATAACCCCATCACGCTGTTTGACATAGGTCAGCCATGCCTCCTCACCCACTCTGATCATTTGCAGCGCGATCCTTGTCCTTTTTCGTACAATCCTGGTTTGTGCTGTGACCTTAGCCCCAACCGTCATATCGTTGTGCCGGGTCAAGGGTGTCTTGATGACAATCATGTAGGGGGCTTGGGCGATATTCACGGCGATGACTTGGCCATGGACCCGATAGGTCCGTCCATCGGCTGCCTCAACGTCAGATGGGATAGAGGACAGTATTATCAACGTAGCGACAGCGAACAATGCCATCCACGCTTGACCCGTCCTGAACATGGATAGATTTCCTTTCGGCAGGCCTGTGCATGCGAGGGCGGACTCTATCAGGGTGGAGAAAATGTGTAAAGTTACACGGATTGGAACACGATATTGACTGCCCCAATCCGACTGAGTAAGATGCCGACGCACTGCCTGGTAGGGTGCCTCTTGACCAACCAGCGGGCAATATTCCCCAACTCAATCGCTCCAATCACCACATATGATTGAAGTTCAGCAGATTACGAAGCGGTATGGACAACATACCGCTCTAGATCGCGTCAGTTTCTCCGTTGCCAAGGGCGAGGTGTTGGCATTCCTGGGTCCGAACGGGGCCGGTAAGACCACCACGATGCGTATCCTGACCTGTTTTATGCCATCCACCGAGGGGACCGCGAAGGTAGCAGGATTTGATTGTGCGGACCAGCCAATGGAGGTGAAGCGCCGGATTGGCTATTTACCTGAGACGCCTCCGGTATACCAGGAATTGACGGTCGCAGAATATCTTACGTTCGTGGGCCGCCTTCGCGGTCTGAGCGGGAAAACTCTCACCTCATCCATGCAGCGTGAAGTCGAGCGGCTCGGTCTTGGCACGGTACAACAGCGGCTCATCGGGAATCTGTCGCGCGGATTTCGTCAACGAGTTGGGTTGGCCCAAGCGCTGCTGCACGATCCCCCGATCTTAATTCTGGATGAACCGACCGTCGGCCTCGATCCCAAACAGATTATCGAAATTCGAGAATTGATCAAGAACCTGGCGGGTTCCCATTCTGTGATTCTGAGCACCCACATTCTCCCCGAAGCCACCGCCGTCTGTCAGCGCGTGGTGATCATCAGCGGCGGGCGTATCGTGGCCGAAGATACACCGGAGCAGCTTTCGGCTCGCCTACGCCAGTCCGAGAAGATTTCGCTGACACTCAAATCACCCGCCGCCGACACGAACAGTCGTTTGAAGGCAGTGCGGGGGGTTCAAAACGTTTTTTCGAGTGGCGACTCCGGTACCTATCTTCTGGAGTGCGAGCTTGGGAAGGACGTGCGGGAAGAAGTCGCCCGCTTGGCGGTTGCCAGTGGATGGGGACTGCTCGAACTGAAAGCCATTTCCATGACGTTGGAAGACGTGTTCCTTCAATTGACCAGACATGAGGAAGCTCTCGCGCCGGAAGCGGTAGTCGCCTCAGTAGAACCGGCCGGTTAGCCAGCATGACTCCAGTCCAAGCGATCATTGCAAAAGAGCTGCGTTCGTATTTCGTCTCGCCCGTGGTGTATGCGGTGGGAGCCGTGTTTCTCCTGGTCGTGGGGCTGCTCGCCTATCTCTATGTGGTCTTTGCCGGAGCCCAGGCCATTCAACTGATGCAGGTGCAGGGAAGCGCCCAACTCAATCTGAACGATCTGGTCTTCCGAAATCTGTTTGCCAGCACCAGGTTTATCCTTCTGATTATTCTGCCCATCCTGACGATGCGGTTATTCGCCGAAGAACGCAAGCTCCGCACCTTTGAATTCTTACTGACCTCTCCGATCCGTATCAATGAAATCGTAATCGGCAAGTTCATGGGCGTATTTCTCGTGTTTCTGGGCTTACTCGGACTGACCAGCATTATGCCGCTCATGCTCGCCCTATTCAGCGATTTCGATTGGTATCCCATACTGACCGGGTATCTTGGATTGGTCCTACTCGGCGCCCTCTTTCTCTCCGTCGGCGTGCTGGCCTCGGCCTTGACCGAAAACCAGATTGTCGCAGCCTTCGTGAGTATCGGCCTGTTACTGGTCCTCTGGCTCCTCTCGGGATTGGGATCACTGCTGGGGGATACGGCAGTCGGGCAGGCTGTTTCGTATGTGTCGTTCATGGAGCACTACGATCATTTGGTCCGTGGGCTGGTCGACACGAAGGACCTCGTGTATTTTTTCAGCGCGGTGGTCTTGATGCTCTTTTTAGCCCACCGGGTGGTGGACTCGGCACGGTGGAAATGAACCTCAAGACGATTCCGCTTGGCATAATCGGAGTGACTCTCGCCGTGGCCGGAGCGATCGGCTACAGCCTCGTCCCGGAGAAACTCTGGCTGGTCACTCTCCTCGAAGGATCGGCGCTCCTCTGCCTCATTGTTTTTTTTGTCGTTCATTTCATCAGCCTGAAAGCCTTCTCCTCCCGCCGTTCTACGCGCATGGGCGCAAACAGTCTGCTGATGATTGTCCTGTTCATCGGTATTCTCCTGATCGTCAATTTTCTTGCCGCCCGCCACTCCATTCGCTGGGATCTGTCGGAGAACCAGAACTTCTCCCTCGCTCCTCAAACGTATCGCATATTGCGGAATCTCTCGCGGGAGGTGAGCATCACCGTCTTCACCAGAGAAAAGGATCCCGGTTATCAATCGTACAAAGAACGGCTTGACAGTTATCGGCAGGCAAGCCCGAAGATCTCAGTGGAGTTCGTGGATCCGGAGCGCCAGCCAAAAATCGCCCAAAACTATGGCATTACAAGAACCGATATGGCCATTTTCCAAAGCGCCGGTCAGACGGTTCGGGTCACCGCTCCCTCGGAAGTGGAACTGACAGGGGCTCTGATCCGCGTGTCTCAAGACAGTAAGAAACAGGTGTTGTTTCTCGAAGGGCACGGGGAACCGAGTCTCGACGATCGAGAGCGAACGGGACTATTTTCCGCGCGAGAGATCTTGATCAAGCAGGGCTACGATGTCGGCACGGTCAGCTTGCTCAAAGAGGAGGCGGTGCCGGATCACACCGCCATTCTCGTCGTAGCTGGGCCTCGTCGTCCGGTAATCGCCGAGGAGCAAGAGCGGATTCACAGCTATGTCGAAAAGGGCGGCCATCTTCTGCTCCTCATCGACCCTGATACCCAGGCCGACCTGAATCCTCTGCTCAAGCGATGGGGCCTGGGAGTCGGTCCCGGAGCGCTGGTCGATTTGCAAGATCGGCTTGCCCAAGCGGATCTGACGTCTCTGCTTGTCCGCACGTTCACAGAACATGAGATTACACAGGACCTCTCTGCCGCTGTGCTGTTTCCTCTCGCGCGACATATTACCTTTGATGAACAGGCCGGCAACGCATGGGACTATGTACCGCTTGCCAGAACGTCGCCGAACAGCTGGGCAGAAACCGACATGAAGGGCCGCGTCGTGAGTCTCGACGAAAAGGAAGATATCAAAGGCCCTCTGTCGATGGCCGCGGCCCTCTCACCGAAGACCGTGCAGGAGGAAGGCAAACCGCATCCTGCGATCGTAGTCATCGGCAATTCTACATTTGCGACCAATGCCTTTGTGAATTTTCCCGGCAACAGCGACTTTTTCCTCCACACGGCTGCGTGGCTGGCTGAAGAACGGAACATGATGGCGATCGTTCCAAAAGATTCCGCGCTTCGCCCATTTACCCCCAACCCCTTGCAGGAACGAGCGCTGCTTTACCTCCAGGTCATTCTTCTGCCTGCCGCCATGTTGTTCTCCGGAATTGTCGTTTGGCGCAAACGACGACGATTGTAGATCGATGCGTTACTGGCCCACACTCCTCATGGTATTCGTGCTGGCCGGACTCGGCCTGTATCTCTATGTCATCGAACTCCCACAGAAAGAATCGCACGAGCGACAGGATACCGCGGACAAGAAGGTGTTGCTCTTCGATCAGGACACCCTCTCCGGGATCACGATCAAGACCGACCGGCAGGAAATTGCCTTCGCTCGGACTCCCCAGCAAGGTTGGGTATTGACCGCGCCCCTCAAGACCGAAGCCGATCAGCGGGAAGTACAAAATCTGATCCGAGCATTGGTGACCGGAACTGTGACCCGCGTCGTTGAGGATCGACCGACCAATCTGGGTCCCTTTGGACTCGACAATCCGGTGACGACTATCACCGTCATAGCCGGCACCGCGCGGGAGACCTTCTCCATCGGGGATAGCGGTCCCCTCTCTTCCAGCCTCTATGTCCTACGTGAGTCGGACCGGAAGGTCTTGCTTACCACTTTGGCTCCAAAAGACTTCGTGAACAAGACCGTCATGACCTTTCGGCGTAAGGATATTTTGCATGTCTCGCAAGGCGACGTCGAACGGATACGCCTCACCTATCCCACTACCGAAATCGTGCTCTATCAGGGGCAGGAGAAACCCAAGAGCAAGTGGAAACTTCGCTACCCGATCGAAGCCGAAGCCGATCAGACGGAGGTGAGAACCCTTCTGTTTAGGCTCGAAGACCTCAGGGCACAGGGCATTGTCGATCCAGGACCCGAACGCGACGCCTTGGCCAAAACACTCACCCTACCCAAAGTGAAAGTTGCCATTCACACGACCGATGGCGATCAGACAGTCAAACTGTACCAACCGAGCGAGGCGGGCGGCGCAGCGATTGCGGAGACGAGCCACGACGGCCCGCTCTATCGCGTCAATGCCACTGTCATCAAAGACCTGACCAAGGAACTATTCATATTCCAGGACAAACGGCTGCTCGGCATTGATTACACCGACATCGCCATCCTTTCGGTTAAGACGCTGACCGAACAATATGTGCTGATCAATCAACAGAACGAGTGGGTCCTCGAAGATCGTCCGGCTGAGAAGCTGGACCAACAGGCCACCGACTTGTTTGTCAGCCGTGTCGCCAATGTCCCAGCCGAAGAACGTGTGATCAAACAGGCAGGGCCACTGGCGCCCTACGGCCTCGTGACGCCGGCTGCCGAGTTTACTGCCACGGGAAGGAATGGAAAGATCGCGGGAAAACTCTCGATTGGTAGCCATGCTGACGGCCTTGCCTACGCCATGGGGCAGCGGATACCAGGCATATTCCAGATTCGCGCCGACCTGCTTACCCAGATTCCTACGAAGAACGAACTCTTGACTGCCAAGTCAGAGAAAGCGCCGTAGAGTCTCTCCACTTAAGTTTCCGACATCCGAACCGATAGAGACGTAGAGTATCGAACACCTACAAACACGACGATCGGTTTCACCGGTTCGGTATCTGTCAGAACCAGGAGGTCTTCATGGACGAGCAGACACCGATGCAGCCTTCCCTCGCGAAAACGATTCTGGTCGTTGACGACGACCCGTCAATGAGGTTGATCTGTGTCAAAACACTCCGTGCCGAAGGGTTCACCGTCCTTGAGGCGGAAGGCAGTTCAGAATCTTTGAAGATTTTGGCTACCTACAAGCAGCCAATCGATCTGTTGCTGACCGACCTGATGCTGCCCCCGCCTGACTTTCAGATGACCTCCACCGGAAATCCATATCCGAGGGTCCATGGTCACGAAATCATCCAACGGACTCTGGCCATGAAGAAGACCTTCCGTGTGATCCTGATGTCGAGCCTGTCGGAACAAGAGCGCAAGGCATACAGAATCGGCAGCAATCAGGTTCCGTTTCTCCAGAAACCCTTTTCTGTCGAGGCCATGATGCAACTGGTCCATTCCGTGCTCGCAGCGCCTCCACTTTCTTTCGATGACTCCACCATGAGGTCGATCGCCCAGCAAGGCGTTCGATGGTATGGCTAATCTCCCGCTTCACCTCACCTGAATCGCGACCGTCCAATCATCCATAACTAACCGCGGTAGATCGCATCCCGTTGCCGGCCTCGACGCACCTTGTTATATTCCATTGTCCGATCAAAGTAGAATCGTTATCCTCTATCGCTGCTGGAAGAGAGGCAGGGCAGATGAATCCATCTACAGTTTTGGGGTTCCTTTTCTTGGTCGCAACGAGTGCTGTGCTACCGGCAATCGCAACGTCGAGCGCTGAAGAGGTTGTATACATTCAGATGCAGTCGACGCAGATGAATCAAGGCGCGCGCCCAGGGCAGCCACTTCCAGGTGTGCCGGTTGTGCGACCCTCTCTAAGAGAACGCGATGCGATCAGCGAAGTCCTCACGACCAAACCACGACCGAAGTCTCTGACCGATGCCGACATCAAATACCTTAAGGAGTTACGCAACAAGCCGACATGGTTTGGATTCGAGCAACGAATCGTGCATGAAATATGGGCAGAGGTGAACGGGACGGAATGGAGTGATACTGAGGGCACAGGTTCTATTAAAAAGAATTAGAAAGGCCAGCACCGCCAGTGCGCCCGGGATGACGGAGAGCCACAGCACGAAGCGGAATGGGCCTGAGACATCGTTCCAGTGCCAATCCTGGGCCAGACCCAGCAGCGCCACGCCCAATAACGGGCCGATTACCGCGCCAACGGTGTCCGCCGCGCGGTGAAAACCGAGAATTGATTAATTTTCAACGTGATGGCAGTAAAGCCAAAGTGTAACAAGTGCGGCAAGTCCTGGCGGTGTTGCTCACGTATCGGTTGGCCGGCGAAGGAGGCGAAGACTTTGAACCGTGGGCAGAATGCGAGGAAAGGAAGTGTGTTCGGAATCGGAAGGAAGACACGCTGAGTTCCACAGGCAGCCAGGACGTCAGATGTCGTCAGGTCGAGGACTCTGAGAAGCTGCTGATTTCTGGCGATGAAGAGGATCGGAACCCAGGAGTCTTATTCGGTGCTCCTCCTCGTCAATTCTAGTTACTCTCTGCCAATACTCATTCAACACCATTAGCCCGAGGATAACGGCCCCCCCTATAAGGGTCCACACCATATCTCCCAATACCCAATCCGAATCTTTCATCAGAGCAGTTCCTTCCCGAGTGAGTTTTTCGGCACACTATCTTCCAGGCAACACTTCTACCTCACAAACATAAACTCGTACGTCATGGCTTTCAATCACAAAGTCTGTCCCAAGAATAGAGATAGAAATTTGGAAGAACACGGCGTTGGCTCCGGCATGGCCACACGGCAGTTGTTCCATCCCCAATTTAACTCCTTAGTTGAAGTTCTCGGCGCCAGCTTATGGGGGAGTGGCCCTGGAATTGAGACCATCCATCCCGATCACTTGCGTGCAAACCTGTTGGCGTGGACCATCCACGCACCATCTTACGTATCATTAAGCATTTCTATCTGTTCGCATCATGGGTACATTCCCACCGGCCTGCGGCGAAGCCGTTGTCCTCAATAGTCCCTAACTGTCCTAAGCAGGCCTAAGTAGGGTACTTCTCATCATCATCTCACACCAGTATGGTCAGCGCCGTGCTGAGTTATGTCGGCAGAAAGGACGGAGCATGAAGAAGGAGTTGCTCACGGTGAAAGAATTGGCGGCGGAACTGCGCATGAGCGTGAAGTCGATCCAGCGGGCCTACCGCGCGGGCGAGATCCCGGTGGAGTGGATGCGTCGCATGGCGCGGTTCGATCTCGCACAAGTCCGTCGGGCGATGAAGCGCACCCCGCAGATCGCCCCGTTCGGTAAAACGGGGGCTGTATTTAAAGTGTACCTAACTGATGTTCTCATGAGTGCATGGACATGCCTGCTCGGTATGTGAGAGATTCTGACAATGAGGATCTCCAAGCACAAGCCCCTCAATCTCTCCTTCCAATCCTCCCGTAAGTGCGCTAAATTCACGTCATGCCCCCGTAGCTCAGTTGGATAGAGCAGCGGTTTCCTAAACCGTTTGTCGTACGTTCAATTCGTATCGGGGGCACCAATTCAAGATCGCTCTCTCTTTCGAGCTTCTTCCTCACCCTCGCGGCAGAATCAGTCCGGCTACCGGTCTCTGTTACAGGCTCGTGATAGACCATCCTATCGTGACCGGCTTCCAAAGTGCCTGCTCGCTTTCCCATGTTCTCTTGCCACGTTGTGGGGCCTGGGCTAGTATTTTCCCAGACTCTATGGCACGAGCAAAAACATCAGAACAGTCCCGCTTGCGGTCCAAATCCGCCACGATAGAAGAGCTCACCCGCGGCGTCGGAAACCTTCAGGAATTCCTCGCGCAGGTGGAAGACCTTGGTCGAGAAGGCTTCCCCTATCTTGACGCGGCGAGGGCCAGAACAGAGTTGCAATTTCGTGAGTGCATTCGTCGCACGTTTGGCGAGAAGTCCCCCGAGTTCCAAGAACATCGGCAGCACAAGCTCCTCATGGGCAGTCCTGAGGAGACGCAGCAGAACATCGCACTCATCAGAACTTTTATCGCCACGCTTGAGCAGAAGAAACGTGATCTTCAAGGAGGACCGCCTCCTGCGCAGGCCCCACCACCGATCTCGAATGCACCGATACCCATGCATCCACAGATGACGTTAGTGCCGCCGACAAACCAGACGGTTCAGATGACCATGATGCAAACGGCACCGATTACGCCGCCGCCAGTGCTCATGTCCGTCGCGATGACCACGAATCTTGACCTGTCTTCAGCTACGGCGGCGCCGATTTCACCGCAGCACCCTCTCGCACCGGCAGCTTCTCCAAAAGTGCAGGAGCCTCCGAGTTCGCCTGGCCCTCAGCCCGAACCATCGCCGGTTTCAGTAGCCCCGAGTCTGTCGGCGCTCTCCCCGGTACCCCTGCAACGGCCTCCACAGACTCCACAAATCGAGCAGGCTGCTTCAGCACATGCCGGCAAACCAGTCCAGCCATTACGACGTGAAGAGGAGCCCATCATGCAGCCCATTCCATCCGTCAGGTCGGAGCACCAGATACAGGAATTGCCTACCGTCCCTCCGCAGTTGCAGTCGAGGCCCGCAATGACGACCGGGCCATCCTCGCACCAGGCGCCCGTCGCTCAGTCTCCTCAGGCCGGATCGGACACAGCCGAACTTGTGAAGATGCTCTGTGGTCGATTCCACTCGGTCGCACGGCAGTTGCGGCTGCGCGGGGAATATCGAGCCACATTAAACGTGGAAGACGAGATCGATGTGCAAGACCTGCTGCATGCACTCCTGCGGGTTCATTTTGATAATGTCGACACGGATGAATGGACGCCGAACTATTCAAGCGGAGCCCCGCGTACGACGCTCTTGCTGGACGACGGTCGATTTGCGGTCATCGTCAAGAAAACACGCCCAGGGCTCAACGTCAAAGACCTTAGCGACCAACTTCAGATTGACATAGAGCGGTATCGATCCCATGGTCGCTGTTCGACACTCCTCTGCTTTATGTACGACCCGGAAGGTCGCATCGGAAACCCTCGGGGGCTCGAAGCGAGCCTCATGAGCGTGAGCAAATCATTTGTCGTCGATCTACTCGTCGCACCGAAATGAGGTCATCCATGAAGAAGTCTAAATCCGTTGTCGCCGCACCCTCCCTGGCGTCCGTCAGTCCTCGCGCATCGACACAGGCGACAGATCTTCGCCACGTTGATGCCGATGCCGAAATTTCCGCTGTGCCGAGTACGATTCACGCCCCGGTCGATGGTGGGAGGATCCTGTCGGATCGGGCCTACGTGCTTATCAATGTCCTGCCGGGACGTACGAGCGATGTGGTTCGAGCTTTGTCCGGAATCAAGCAGCTCAAGACGATCGATCCCTGCTGGGGCAAGCCGGATATTATTGTGGTGGCCGAGGTGCCGGATCAGGACGCTCTGACCCAGTTGGTCCTGAGTCGTATTCATGAGATCGAGGGTGTCTCGCAGACGGACACTCATCTCGTCTATCGATTGAAGGCCGATAACGGCAAATGACCCCTGTAGATATGCGATTATTCTAACTCTCCACTGTCGGCATCGTCCCCCAGATCCAATCCAAACCGCTCAGCCATCCGATAGAGCGTGCGCCGGTCAATGCCGAGAATCTTCGCAGCTTTGACCTTATTCCCCTTGGTTTCCTTCAGCACGCGGACGATATGTCGTTTTTCTATCTCTTCAAGCGACAGACTCCCCTCATCGTTGTGGCTGATCGACCCGGCGGCTTCTTTCGACGGTAGCCCGGTTCGGCGGATCGACGCAGGAAGATCGTCCGGCGTGAGGAAGGGACCGTGACTCAGCGAGACGGCCCGCTCGATGGCGTTTTCCAATTCTCGTACATTCCCAGGCCATCGGTATTGCAGCAACAAGGTCATCGTTTCCGGCAAGACCCCGCGCACCGCATGCGCTCCCCCTGCCGCGCATTTCTGTAAGAAGTGATGGACCAACATCGGAATATCCTCTCGCCGCTCCACAAGGGACGGCAAGGTGATGCGTACGACATTGAGCCGGTAAAATAAGTCGTCTCGATACTTCCCCTCCTTGACGAGCTGCTCGAGGTCTCGATTTGTCGCGGCGATGATGCGGACATCGACCTTCGTCGATGTCGTGCCGCCGACGCGGCGGACTTCGTGGTCTTGCATGACCCGCAACAGCTTGACTTGCACGGCTTGTCCCAACTCTCCTATTTCATCGAGAAATAACGTGCCTCCATTCGCCGATTCAAAGAGGCCGACTTTGTTCCCCACCGCGCCGGTAAAGGCGCCCTTTTCATACCCGAACATTTCCGACTCCATCAGGGTATCCGGCAACGCCCCGCAATTCACCGGAATAAACGGCTTGTCTCGACGAGGCCCATTTGTATGGATGGCCCGAGCGATCAGCTCCTTGCCGGTCCCGCTTTCTCCCTGCAGGAGGACCGTGCTCTTGCTCTCGGAGACCCGAGCGACCAGCGTATAGACCTCCAACATAGCCGGACTGCTTCCCACCAGCGGAGACCATTCATCTTTGGTTTTCAACTCTTCACGAAACCGGGTATTTTCTCGGACAAGTCGACAGTGCTCGAGACTGCGTTTCACCACGAGCGTGATATCTTCTTTCTTAAACGGTTTTGCGAGATAGTCGTAGGCTCCTTGTTTGATCGCTTCAATCGCGCCTTCAAGAGATCCGAACGAGGTCAGCACCACGACCGCCGTATCGGGATTCATGCGTTTAAATTCACGCAAGACAGTGAGCCCATCGACTGCGCCCATACGAATATCTGTCAACACCAGATCCACTTGCCCCTGGCGTCCGCGAGCGATGATTTCTTCTCCGCTGCCAAAGGCTTCGACGGCATAGCCTTCGTTTTTTAGCGCCTCAGCCAAGAGCTCACGCGCTACCGCATCGTCGTCTGCTACGAGAATATTCGCTGGTTTCATCGGTCCCTCTCCGGCAGGTGCGTCGGCTCGGTTTTCAATCCAGGTAGAGTTACGGTCACGGTTGTGCCCTGCCCTGTTTCGCTCTCGAGTGAAAGACTGCCTCCATGGGCTAGGACTGTCTCGCGACTCAAGAATAGCCCCAATCCTGTGCCAGTACCAACGGCCTTGGTTGTAAAAAATGGTTCAAAGGCTTTCTGCACATCGGCTTCCGGCATGCCACATCCCGTATCCCGTACCGCGATTGTGACCACCAGCGGTGACATTCCATCGGTCACCCGACGGCCACGGTCGAATTCATCGGACGAAGCCGCACGCGCTCCCACGAATACGCTCACCGTTCCATGTGGTTGAGTGGCGGCCAGGGCATTGGCCAATATATTGACTAACACTTGATGCATCTTTTCCGCATCAGCCCAGACGAGCGGGACATCCTTGGAAATCTCAGCCGTCATGGTAATTTCTTTTGCATGGAAGGCCGGCTCCATGAGCGCCGTCGCCGGGCGGATGATCTGTTCCGCTGGCAACCAGGCCGGTTCAGGCTGCCGCTGTCTGGTTGAGGACAGTAAATCTTGAATGATCCGAACAACCCGTGTGAGCTGTTCATCGATCACTGTGACCCGTTTCTTCATCTCAGGCGTGACGCCCGGTTCTTCAGCCAGGGCCTGTACATGCCAGGCAATCGAGTGCAGCGGCGTGCCGACTTCATGGGCCACGGATGCCACCAATTGCCCCACTGCGGCTAAGCGTTCCGATCGATTCAGCTGGTCTTTCGCATTGACCAGTTGCGTATTGGCCTTCAGCAGGCTTTCCGTTTCTCGGGCAAGAGCTGCACGCGCTGCCTCCTCTCTCGCCTTACGCTCCTCCCACGTCATGCCGATATAGGCCACGACTAGGAGGACTCCCGCAACGACACTGCGATTGATCACCGCCGCTTGAAGCCGCCCCGGCTTGGTCGGTTGTAACAACCCGATATAGGTCGCCACGATACAGGCGACAACCGTCAGAAGCATCAAGCCGCGACTGCGTACGGTCGCCACCAAGAGAATCGGCAATACAAGGCCGTAAGCAGCGACAATGTTGGCCGGAGCGGCCATTTCGAGAACGACAATCGCCAGGAACACCGTTCCCGCAATCGCCAGCACGATGCGATTTTGCTTCAGCATGGGTACCGAGAGCCAGCCGGATGTTGAATCAGTGGATCGGCGCCACTGTTGTTTGTTCCTCGGCCTGATGGAGGGTCTTACCCTAGCGGGCGGGTCGAACGCAAGACAGATCCAAGTTGCTGAAGACGTTCATCGCGAAAAATGCCGGCTACCGGAACCGCATACTTACGGATCCAGTTCGGATGACTGTCAACTGTCC
Organism: Nitrospira sp. CG24E; assembly: GCA_002869895.2. Lineage (GTDB taxonomy): Bacteria > Nitrospirota > Nitrospiria > Nitrospirales > Nitrospiraceae > Palsa-1315. Next base: position 84,117 of record NEWP02000033.1, read on the forward strand.
CTGGCAGGTTGGTTTGAGACAGTTCGCCCAAGGCATCTTCAAGATTTGCCAATACGATACAGGAGGGCGTGCGAGCCAGGTAGAGATGAATGGCTCGGCAGAGATCGGTCGTCATGACCGGCGCGGTGGCTAAGTCTTCAGTCATGCCATGTGGCAGAAGGCCTTCCCGTTTTAGTGCAGTGAGGATGCCTGCCTTGTCGCGTTGGCGCTCTTCCCAGGCCCGATGGTGCGCTGCGTCATCTGTAAAGGCGCTCAACTTCGCCCGCACTTGTAAATCTTCGCCGGACCAAAACCCGGTGAGCGTCGGCAAGTCATGTGTCGTGGCCACAGCCAGCGATTGGGCAGGATAGTCGCCAGGAGACTTCATGGCGCCGTCTTGAGCGCGCTCGAAGTAAAAGACACGGTACGACAGCACTCGCGCTATTGCCAACTGCTCCCTGACCCAATCGGGGACCGTGCCGAGGTCTTCTCCGATCACGAGAGTCTTAGATCGAACGCTCTCCAATGCCAGGATTGCCAGCAAGTCTTCAAAGGGGTACTGCACATAGGTGCCTTCGGACGCAGGCCTCCCGCGCGGAATCCAAAAGAGACGGAAGAATGCCATGACATGGTCCAATCGGATGGCTCCGCCGGATCGGAAATTCTTGCGCAATAATTGGATCACCAGCTCATAGCCGTTGGCGCGTAGCGCGTGGGGGTTCATCGGGGGTAAGCCCCAATTCTGCCCCTCCGGCGCAAAGGCGTCTGGTGGGCAGCCGGAATCGGCTCCGAACGCCAGCGCCGATTGATAGGTCCAGGCCTCGGCTCCATTTCGATCGGCGCCAAGAGCTAAATCCTGATAGAGCCCGATCGGCATTCCTAGTTGCTCGGCTGTTCGGCGGATCTCATGGAGCTGTTCGCTGGCCACCCACTGAATATATTGAAAGAAATGAATGCGCTTCCGGTGGCGCTCCGCATATTCACGAACCGGTTGGCCTGGCGTTAGAAATTGTTGAGGCCATTCATGCCAGGTGTCCGGCTTGGATTGAGTCAGTCGGCATTCTTCTTCTAACGTCTGGAAAGTGGCATAGAGCTCGAGCGGCGCGCCCTCGGATTGAATAAACTGCTCGAAGTGCCTGGCGCGCGCCGTTATCGGTTGAAGATCCGACTCTTCTCCCTTGTAGGCTTCTGTGAGGAAGCTACTGTAGGCCAACTCGAGCATTGTGCGTTTAGCGGTCCCAATGGCGTCGTAGTCCACCTGCCGGCTCTCTCGCATTGTCCGAAGCTTGGCTTGAAACTCGGGAGCAAGCAACCGTTGCTGTGCTTCCTTCGACCCATAAAACTCCGGCAGCCGCTCAAGATCGATATAGAGTTCGTTGAGATACAGCCGGCTGTTCGGCGCATAGGGACTGATATGATAGGGTGCGGTATTCCGCAACGCATGCAGCGGGTTAAGTCCGATAACTCCGGCGCCGAGTTCCTTCCCGGCCCACTCCACCATACACCTGAGATCGGTGAAATCTCCGCATCCCCAATTTCGATCGGAGGATAATGAATAGAGCTGTAAGCCCAGTCCCCACAGCCGTTGGTTTGCTTCGAGCCACGGTGGGACATAACAGTGACGGGGCGCGACAATGACACGCATCCTCCCCAAGAATCCCCCGACCAGGCCCTCAGCCCGTATTGTCAAACTGTAATATCCAAGTGAGAGACCAGAGGGGGCAGGTAGTTCGATACGCACATGCCGATGACCATTGAGAAAACGAACCTCTAGAACGGCAAGCTTGGGCCCTGCCAGCCCTTCCTGCACCACAACGTTCGTTTCGTCGTGGATCTGCCAGTCCACCGTAACGGACTCTTCTTTTCCCTCTTCAAGCGCCAGATAGCAGGATAGTGGAGGTCCTGTTTCACCGACTCGCAGGACCAGTACCGGGTCGCAGGGTCGTTGCCATGGCGTTTCATCCCATTTTTGCAGCGCCTGACTCAACGATGCCGACGAATCGACGGTAAAACCCATGGCAGTCAAGATCGCGCGCCTGCTGTCGTCAGATGTAAGGTGAAGGGTGCCGGCGATATCGTGGTAGTCATTCACGATGCCAGCGCGCTCAGCGAGTTTGGCAAGAAGCGTCTGCTCCGTCTGATCCTGCATGAACAGCAGTCTGCGTGAAGGTTATTAGCAAGTCAAGCTATCCCGTTGTTCTTAAAGATAAATTCCTCTCATCTTTCTTTTTGAACCTACGGTTTCACGCTCGGCATCCGTTCTGTTCTCGCAGAGCGGACCAATGTCCGTAGGCCGGTGAATTCACGACTCATCCTTACCACGCTGTGTTGTCTTGTCGCTGCCCAGGACCCAAGTCTTTCCTGAGATGATGCTCGCAGCAACATGTTAACGATCGGGCACAAGTGAAAGGATGGATTCCGCTCATGCGTTTAGCCGTTTCTTGCAAGTTCCCAGGTCGTCCGATAAAATGCGCTAGCTGCATTGGTTCCCACCAATCTCAACAACAAGTTTGCGTACCATACACCTCTCAGAACCCATGGGTAAGGATAAGTCGATGAAGTATCTGCTGCGAGTTGTTGCGCTAACCTGCATGGTGATGGCCGGAGTCGGCCTTTGGGTGCCTAGTGGGTATAGTGAGCCCTATGAACTGAGCAAGAGCGATGTGATGGACCCGAAGGCCTTGAAGAGTACGGAGATCACCCTGTTTGGAGTTAAATTGGGTGATTCAGAAGCCAAAGCCTTGGATTCTCTGGTGAATGAAAAAATTCCTGGAGTGAAAGTGGAACAGGAAGCCTTGTTTATCTTCTTGCTCGACCAACGTAAACCAACCGGTCCCATGGCTGGTGTGCGTATTCAGGACGGCAAGGTCGATCTGATTTTCATCAATAATCGATTCTCTTACAAGACTCGAGGCATCTTTCGCAACGTGTTGAACAGCGAAAGCCCCGACGACGTGAGAAAACAATTGGGACAGGAAGACTATGGGGATGAAAATGTGATGGGCGCCATACTGGCTTACGATAAACAGGGGTTCGTCATCAACTATTTGGGGAAAGATATCAACGTGGAGTTTTCTCCTCTCCGGTAGTCATGGGGGCTGCAGCTCCAACATAGGCCTGCAGCTATAGATTACTTCCGTTCCCGCATTGCTCCCTTCTCTCGGCTTTCTTACGCCAATATGAAAAACTCAGTGTGGCGCTTCAGCTGCCTGTAGCCCGTAGGTAATGAGGTTTGTCGCAGTATTCCAACGACGTTTGGAGTTGAGGATGACGAGGAGAAGATCGCTCCCGTTCTGAGAGACTTTGGCAATGAGGCAGCGCCCGGCTTTGGATGTAAATCCGGTCTTTACTCCTTCCACGCCCGGGATGCGGCCTAACAGTCGATTGGTATTGTGCAGGACGTAGGCACGGTGGCCGCTGATCGGGGTGATCAGCGCACGTTCCTCGCGGACTAACTGCCGGAAGACCGGCTGATCGAGGGCAATGACACTCAACGTGGCGAGGTCCTCGGCCGTCGAGTAATGGTCAGGATTATCGAACCCGCAGCCATTGCTGAAATGGGTATCGGCCAAACCGAGGGCCATAGCCTTGTCATTCATCAGAGCGACGAACTGCGCTTCATCGCCACCGACATGTTCCACCGCTGCAAGGCAGGCATCGTTCGCGGACATGATCAACATGGCTTTCAGCAGATCGTCCAGCCTAAAGACTTGCCCTGCCTTCATGCGCAGGTGTGTCTTGTGAGCTCGTGCGGCATTGGGACTTATCGTGACGAGATCATCCAACTGACCCTTCTCCAGAATGACCAGGGCCGACATGATTTTGGTGAGGCTGGCAGGGGACATTCGCTTTCCGGCATCGTGTTCGTACAGCACGCGCCCGCTGTTGAGTTCTTTGAGAAGAATGCCGTGGGCCGGCGCAACGCGCCACGGAGGGAACTGGCGCGAAGCAATCGCCGTTCGGACCTGTGCCGGTTGAGTAGCCATGCTGTTCGCAGTAGCGATGGAAGGAGCGAGGCTCTCTAAACCGATCAATAGGAGACCAAGGAGTGTCCCAACAATCTGAGTGAGAAATGGCGACCGATAGGATCTCTCGCATTCTGCTGTCATCATAAAACCCTGGCTCCTACTCATAGGGTATAGGATTCCCGCACCTTCCCGCCGCGAAACCCGCTATCAATGACTTTGTGAAAGAAACGGAGCAGATCGGCAAGGTCGATCCAGAATCCGCAATTCAAACAACGGGCATAGAGTCTCCGGTTCACCAGCGTATAGTGACGCTCGACCATCATGAAGCCCTTGCATCTCAAACAGTGCATTGCCGCGCCTAATCTTCAGACTCTGTACCTACCGGAGTCGATTCATCACCAATGCCAAGCAACCAGCTAACAGGCCTCCGCCAATAATCGTGGTGCCGAACGAGAGGTACGCACTCGCCCCACTCCCGAGAGGAGGGCCGTCGAGCAGATCTCGCACGCCACCCTGTACCATCAGCACGGAAAGGGTGAGCAAGGCGCCCATAGCAAACCACCATCTAAAGGATCTCACCGGTGTCCCCAAACAGAGCGCCAAGAGGCCTGGAAACAGCGCCCCTGGGCCACTCTAGCCGAGGGGCGATAGGCTGTCAAGAAGACTGCCTATCGACTCATGTCTGCCTTGCGGCAGACGTCGTGCAGGCCTCACGGAGGGGGCGCAACAGGAGCGGACGCCGCTTTCAATCCTCGATGGAGAAAAATGGAAACGCTTCCATTGCCGTTGTCCGCCGTCACGAGTCCAGGCTCTTCGTCTTCTTTCGTGGTGACGCGAAATGACGCCAGAGCGAAGGGGCCTGGTTTTGTCCGATAGTTTCTCGGCGGATATTCGAACGTGCCGTCGTCACGACCGAAGAGAATCGAGAGATCGCTCGATTGAAGGTTCACGATCGCCACGTCGGTTCGACGGTCACCGTTGAAGTCGCGAGCGAGCCCAAAGTTCGGTCCTGCGTCGGCGCCGGAATCGTGCCCCGGTTTGAATGTCCCGTTCCCTACTCCGAGAAAGGTCGTAAAACTATCCTGTACACCGTTGATGACGAGTAGATCACGGATTCGATCATGATTGAAGTCGGCAAAGCTGACTCCCAGCGGACGCTTTCCCGTCTTATAGTCGGTGGGAGGGCGAAATGTGCCGTTGCCATTTCCCATCCAGATGGAAACCGCGTTCAACATCGGACCCCCGTTTGTCACAGCCAAGTCGATCTTCCCATCGCCATCCAAGTCGGCTAGGGCCACAGATGTCGGCGTATCGCCATACTCGTACTGCGCTCCATGGGTAAATTCACCGGTCCCGGTCCCCAGGAATACTTTGATCTTGTCGTTGCGCAGCGCAACCACGAGGTCGAGCACCTGATCCCCGTTCAGATCGTCGATGGCGATGGCGATAGGAGTCCGATGCACAGGATAGCGGGTCCCCTCTTGAAATTTTCCGTCGGCCCGACCGAATAGTACAGCCACTTCGTCGGCTCCCGAACAGGCCAAGACCACATCAGGGAAGGGATCTGAGTTGAACAGCCCGAGCGCGAGCGAGCGAGGCTCTTTACACACATTCAGTTCGATCTGATCCCCGAAGGTACCGTCTCCATTGCCTAAGAGAATTGAAAGGGTGTTGCTGCCCATGTTCGTTGTCACCAGATCCGTATAGCCGTCCTGATTGACGTCGGTGGTGGTGATGGTCGTCGGATTCTTGCCAACTTTGTAGCTGGCAAAGTAGTAGAAGAGATCTGGTGGAGAGTAGGGGTCCTGCTTAGTGCAGCCATTTGCCATAAGCAAGAGAAGGCTTGTCGCCGTGACCAGTAGACTTCGCGCGCCAGCAGAATGAGGGAGATTCACAAGGGCAAAGACTTTCTCAGAATGTTCAACCAGCCTATTCAGTAAGGATGCAACAAGTGAGAAGGCTAGGCGTGCGTTTCGGTACATTGAGTATGTGAGAGAAGCGAGAACGCCGCCGCCGGAATTTTTTAGCATCCTGTCAGACCTGTGTGACTGTCAGCCGAGCTCCTGGGCCGACACTTCCGACATCTATCGAAAGAAAGCCCAGCGGCGCGATGATTCGTCCACATGAACAGACCCCGCTCCATCAGGATTTCCCGTCGCAACGAGACTGGTCAGTATACAGACCAGCGCTTTCTCCTGGCAAACAATCTCAATGCGCGACGATTTTCGTAAAAGCGCGGCTTCCCAATCCTGGCCTACTCGAAGACCACTTTGTAAATGGAGTAATGTTTGAGGTACAATGGCCTCTTGGTAAGGAGGAGTCCATGAGCAAGCTATTGAAGATTGAGTTGTCGATGTACGGAATTGCCGAAGTACTGCATTGGTGTCACGACCGGAATAACGGCCGTGTTCCTGGGGTAGACACAGCAGGTTTCGAGAAGATGAAGGTACTCTTGGCTGAGAAGCCGCAGTCGGGTGATTACTTTACCCTCGATCAATTTTGGAAAAAGAGGGTCACCTTAGACTTGACCGAAGATGAAGTGGCGACGATCGATCGCTGTCTCTACGACATCCCAAATTTCGACAGCGAGCCCCTTCCACAAATCAGACATAAATTCTGGCCGCAAGAGACAGCAGCCCACTGATAGAGCGGAGGCCGCTTTAAACGGCCTCTCCCTCATCCCGATTTTCGGTTTGACCGTTCTCGATTCGGTGCGAATGGTGCGAAGAATCCGAGGGGCTCATGGGAGTCGTGAAGAGAAAGACCTGTCGGAGAAGAGCAGTATTGGTAACGGTAGGCAGACTCAGGGGTGTCGCGGCTAGAGCGTCCCTTCTCCTTTAAGGTAGTTGCGAAAGCGGTCCATCAAATCAGCGCCGAGTGTCCCACCCTCCGGCTTCTTCGTCTCAGGATCTGAAAAATGCACGCGAATTTCCTGGAGGCGTTTTTCTGCCTGCTCATTTCCTTGGAGCCGCTTGGTTCGTTCTAGCGCCGTATCGAAGGCGTCAAACGTCAATTCCTTGTATCCGAATGAACGGATCCGTTTGACGGCCTTCATCATGGCCTGATTGCGGAATGTGGTCAGATGGTCGGAGTCGATTTCCTTGAGTCCCAACTTGCGGGCTCGCCGCTCGGCCGCTTTCCGGATACCGCTCCGCACAAAGTCCGGAGACGTCTGTAACCGTTTCCATGCTTCATCCGCCCAGGTCACACGCTCTTGAGGCTCATCCCATAACTGTACCAGTGCTTGTTCGTCGATTTGGGCGATCCCTTTTTCTCGCGCCAAATCTTCAGTATCCCGCTTGAGCATGTCGGTCACAAACTCAGCCGCGATCGGAGGTGATTGTTGCAATTTTTTTTGCAATCTCGCCAAGGCCCCCTGCGTCCAGGGAAGAGAAACGGAAGCCGATTCACGGATATCTCCCAGCGCCTCGACCTTCTCAAAGAGATCGATATTCACTTCCAGGTGTCCATCTTTCTTCGCCACTTCCTCCGCAATCTGCTTGATCATGGCTCGCATGAACTCTGGAACGCCGCTCAACCGTTCCTTCGCGGCGGCAGTCCATGGCAGCCGGCCTTGTGCCATCGCTTCCGCCGCTTCCGCCATGCCGGACTCTCCGCCCATACCGCCCATCATTTGGTTTTTGAATTGATCGAGAAGTTCCGCCGTAATCTCCGCGCAGCCAAGTTCTCGGGCCTTTTTTTCCGCCAGACGACGAACCATGCCGCGCAAAAATGACGGTGCCCGCTCCAAACGCTTGGAAGCCTCCTCCGTCCAACGGACATCGATTCCAACTGCATCGTGAGAGTCTGGTGCGTTCATGAGAGCGTCCTGTTACGACTGGTTCAGGAGTTCCTTCAATTCCTTCCCGGCCTTGAAGAACGGAACCTTCTTGGCAGGGACCGCCACGGTGGCGCCGGTCTTGGGATTCCGCCCTTCTTTCATTCGACGAGCCCGAAGCCGAAAACTGCCGAACCCTCGAATCTCGGTCTTATCGCCATTCTTCAACGAATCCCGCACACAGTCGAAAATCGTGTTGACGACGACTTCGGCCTGTCGCTTCGTCAAGGTCGTGACCTGTTCGGACACGCGCTCGATGATTTGGGCCTTCGTCATATTGGACCCCCTTTCGTAGTGATGAAACCGCCTGCCTGTCGATCCGATCGCGCTAGAATGCCATGAGATACTTAAGACTGACCCCGGAGTAAAAGTCCAACTTTGGGAAGAGCCCCGACAACCGTGAATCGATCAGCTCTCTGACCGAAAATCGCCGGCGTGGCTCAATGACTTTCGGCTCACCCTCGATGCCCGCCACATCCGCCGCAAGCTGGATGGCCGCTTGGAGATCGCCGAGTTCGTCTACAAGCTTTGAGGCTTTGGCCTGACGTCCTGTGAAGATACGACCGTCCGCCAAGTCTTGCACAGCCGAGATGTCGAGTCCGCGCCCCTCCGCCACCGCCTCAATGAACTGTTTATGGACATCGTCCATGACCGATTGGAGGAGCTGGCGTTCTTCATCGCTCATTTTTCTGAGCGGCGATCCCACATCCTTGAAGCGGCCGCTTTTAATCACGACACCTTCAACCCCGATCTTCTGAAGTAGCCCCTCGACATTGGCCATTTCCATGATAACCCCGATACTTCCCGTCAATGTCCCCGAATTGGCCATGATCCGGTCGGTCGCGACCGCAATATAGTAGCCTCCTGACGCTGCCACTGTACCCATTGAGGCAATGACTGCCTTATTGCTTTTGTTTCGAACCCGCTGGACCGCATCATGGATTTCTTGCGACGGCACGACCCCGCCTCCCGGGCTGTCGATTCGCAAGACGATGGCTTTTACGGAAGGATTGTCGGCAAAACGCTTCAATTCGCTGATCGTGGATTGCGCATCGACAATGACGCCTTCGATGCGAATCAATCCGATCCGATCCTCCATTGAAACGTCGAGGTCGGGAAAGAACAGGTTCGTCAAAAAGAGCACACCCAACCCGATACCGAGTGCCCAAAGCACTCTGCGAAAGATCCCGCGCTTGGCCGGTCTCTGTGCTGTATCGTCATTCATGGTTCTGTTGTCTCACAGCGGGGGGCACGCACGCCCCCCGCTTACATCGAGATCTAGGGCGTCGATCTATTTATCGTCATCGGCCTCGCCACGTTTCCGGTTCTGTTTCGCCGCCCGACCCAAGCTTTGGTCCAACGCGCCTTGCGTGGCATGAAATTCGTCGACCTTCCGGCGGTCGGTATCCATTTCATGATCGCGAAGGCTGAGCGCGATCTTCCGCTCCTCACGATCGACTTTGATGATCTTGGCCGTGACTTCGTCCATGAGTTTGAATTTCTCTTCGAGTTTAGCCTGCTGGTCGAGACTCGCTTCGCTGATGTGAATCAACCCTTCGACTCCTCCATCCAGCTCGATGAAGATGCCGAAGTCGGCGACCTTGCTGACCTTCCCAACCGCCACATCTCCGACCGCATATCGGCTCGGAATCTCGTCGTCCCATGGATCGCTCTTGAGCTGTTTATACCCGAGCGAGAGCCGCTCCTTTTCCTTGTCGATTCGCAAAACTACCGCATCGACCTTTTGCCCCTTCTTGAAGAGTTCAGAGGGATGCTTGATATGCTTGGTCCAAGACATGTCGGAAATGTGGATCAATCCATCGATGCCCTCTTCGAGTCCGACGAACGCGCCAAAGTCGGTGAGGCTTTTGACTTTCCCTTCGATGCGCGTGCCGATGGCGTACTTCCCTTCCACCATATCCCAGGGGTTCGGCGCAGTCTGTTTCATGCCGAGCGAGATCTTCCTGCTGGCCGGATCGACATTCAACACTGCCGCTTCAACCTGATCTCCAATGGAGACGACGCGCGACGGATGGCGCACTTCGTGCGTCCATGACATGACGGAGACATGCACCAGTCCTTCGACGCCAGGCTCGAGCTCGATGAACGCTCCGTAGTCGGTCAGACTTACGACACGACCTCGGACGCGGGTACCGATCGCATACTTCGTGGCCACACCGGTCCAGGGATCGGCGCTTTTTTGTTTCAGGCCGAGTGAAATGCGTCCGGTCTCTCGATCGTACTTGAGCACGCTGACTTCCACCTTGTCGCCGATATTGAACATTTCCGATGGATGGCCGACACGGCCCCATGACATGTCCGTGATGTGGAGGAGCCCGTCGATCCCGCCGAGGTCGATGAACGCACCGTAATCCGTAATGTTCTTCACCACGCCTTGGATCAATTGCCCTTCCTTCAACGTGGAGAGGGTCGTCTTCCGCTTCGAATCCCTCGTCTCTTCCAGGAGCACACGCCTTGATACGACGACGTTGCCGCGCCGATGGTTGATCTTGATGATCTTGAGCGGGAATGTGCGCCCAACCAATCCGTCAAGATCCCGCACTGGATGGAGATCGATCTGCGAACCGGGCAGAAACGCCTTCACGCCGATATCCACCATCATCCCGCCTTTGATTCTCGCCACGATCTTGCCGTCGATGCTTTTCCCGTCGTTGAAGAGCTTCTCCAGCTCTTCCCAAATCTTCATCTTGTCGGCTTTTTCCTTGGAGAGAACCAGATTGCCGTCCGCGTCTTCGCACTCCTCGATGTAGACTTGAAACCGATCGTCCACCTTGATGTTCTGAAGTTCCTCGGTGGAGAACTGATCGTTCGGAATCATGCCCTCGGACTTATACCCGATGTCGACGATCACCTTGTCTTTGGTCACGGCGACGACACGGCCCTCTGTAATGGTGCCCTCTTCGAGGTTTTTGAAGGTCTCCTCGTAGAGGGCCGCTAGGGCCGCTCGGTCCAACTGCTGGTCATTCGATGGCGAAACCGTACTCATGTGTGAATCCTACTCTTCCGACAGAAGTCGGGTGCTGATGGTTATACACCGACATTCACTCAGCCTTGCGAATGTCGGCACTGGACTGCCGTACGGGAGACTCTACTGCACCTAAGGTCGCAATGCGATCCATGACGGTGCGACTGACCTCCTGATAAAACTGCTTGGACTCTCCATTCTCGCCACTCCGGGGAAACGTCAGGGAGTCTCCATAGAGAACGGTCACGGGACGAAAGCGCGGCCACTTGGCTCCCGACGGTAACACGTCGAATGTTCCTTTCAAATAGGCCGGCACTACGGGGCAACCGGTTTGCGCGACAATTACACCGATCCCGGGCTTGGGAGGCTGCAATCGGCCGTCCTGGCTGCGGCTGCCTTCCGGAAAGATCACCACGACCTTTCCTTCTTTGATCAGCGCGACTGCCTTGCTGAAAGCATCACGGTCTAATCGGCCGGTTCGCAACGGTATCCATCCCAGCCATTGGCAGATCGCTCTCAGCCCTGGAACCGGAAAAAGATCACTCCGCCCCAAGTACCAGGCCCGCCGCTGCATTCCGCAACCCAGAAGGGGAATATCCAGGTAGCTGGCATGGTTCGCTGCGACTATGAACCCACCGGTCCTCGGAACTTCACCGACGACTCGAAAGTGAAAACAGACTCGGCCGATGGTCCTGGAAAGGATCCACAGGATCCCGTAGAGGACCGAACTCACAATCTGGCCGCAATCACACCCATCATCTGGTCCACGACCTCAGCGACGGATAATATCGAGGTGTCGATGAAGCGGGCGTTTTCAGCGGGAACCAGCGGGGCGATCGAACGGGAACGGTCTCGCGTATCGCGTCCCGCCAGATCGGCCGTCGTCTCTTCAAGCGCTCCGGAATGTCCCGCCGCAACGAGTTCCCGATGTCGGCGTTGAGCCCTGACGGTCGGATCCGCTTCCAGAAAAAATTTCACGTCTGCCGCAGGGAATACGTTCGTCCCCATGTCCCGTCCTTCAGCCACTACCGCTCCGTCCTGTCCGATTTGTTGCTGAATCGGCAACAACCAGGCCCGGACCGCTTGAATGGCCGAGACCACCGATGCCGCATCCGACACCTCAGGCGTCCGGAGATCGCCGGTCACGTTCTTGCCGTTGACCAACACCGTTGCGGTTCCGTGATGGAACTGCATTTGGAGCGAGAGAGCGGGCAATAGAGCGGTAACCGCCTCGGCATCCGCAGGGTCCCTGCCGGATGCAGTCACAGCCCAGGCTACCGCGCGGTAGAGGGCTCCCGTGTCGAGATACAGGTAGCCCAATCGGGATGCCAACAGCCTGGCTACGGTACTTTTGCCGACACCGGCCGGACCGTCGATCGCGACAATCAGCCGACTCGCTTGCTTGTTCTCCGCAATATGTCCCACGTTGTGGTTCCGTATTATAGCCGTCACCGGCGCTCAGTCAATAATTCCAAAAGTGTGCGATGAAACGTCGGAAACGATGTCTCGATGCAAGCAGTCTCGTCAATCGCGGTTGATGCCGAAGCGGTCAGCCCCGCGATGGCCAACGACATTGCCACCCGGTGATCGCCATGGCTACGGCCATGGGTAGCCTGTAATCGACCGTTATCTTCTGTTGTGCCAAGCCCTTGCACAATCATCCCATCGTGATTTTCTGCGATCTGAGCCCCCATTGCGCGTAACTCTGCCGACATCGTCGCTATCCGATCGCTCTCTTTGACCCGCAATTCTTCGGCCCCGGAGATGGTCGTCTGGCCTTCCGCAACTGCCGCTGCGACAGAGAGAATGGGAAATTCATCGATCGTCTTGGGGATCAAGTCAGGCCCAACGGCCACTCCCCGCAGGCGCGAAGACTTCACTCGGATGTCCGCGATCGGTTCTCCTGCCTCTTCCCGCCGGTTGAGCAATTGAATATCCGCGCCCATCCTCGTCATGATTTCCAATAGCCCAGTCCTTGTAGGATTGATCCCGACCTGCTGAATCGTCACATCCGAGCCGGGAACAATCGTTGCGCCCACGATAAAGAATGCAGCGGCTGAGAAATCGCCGGGCACAACTAATCTTGGCGCCGCATTCCACCCAACGGACGGTCGTCCGTCGAGCAGCAAGGTTGCCCCTTCCCGTCGAAGCGCAATGCCGAAAAACTGGAACAACCGTTCTGTATGGTCCCGCGAGAGGCGAGGTTCTGTAATGCGAGTCGTCCCTTCGGCAAACAGGGCTGAGAGCAACAACGCCGACTTGATTTGTGCGCTGGCCACCGGCGAGGCATAGGCGATAGCGCGGAGCCGGCTTCCCACCACGGCTAAAGGTGCCAGTTCGCCGCCTTTGCGTCCGGCGATCGTCGCCCCCATTTCCCGCAAGGGCTTGACGATCCGACCCATCGGACGGCGACGAATCGATTCGTCGCCGGTCAGCACCGTAAAAAAGTCCTGACCAGCCAGCAGGCCGGTCAGGAGACGGATACCCGTCCCGGAATTCCCGCAATCAATCGGTCCATTCGGCTCGGTCAGACCCCAGAGCCCCTTGCCATACACACGAAGTTCCTCAACCGATTCATCGATGCGTATACCGAGAGCCTGAAAGGCCCGCATCGTATTGAGGCAGTCTTCGCCTCGACAATAGTCTGCAACCGTGCTGACCCCGTTCGCCAAGGCTGTCAGGATCACGGCGCGATGGGTGATCGATTTATCGCCAGGAACGGAAATCGTTCCCCGTAAAGGCCCGCCTGGTGTGATGGTCAAAGATGTCATCGGCCTCTTATGCGGACACCGTGGGTCGCGCGGAGAGCTTCTCTCGCTCCTGCCTGGCTCGCTCGAGTTCCTTCTCAATACCCGATGCATCGCCCAGTTGAATGAGCTGTTTCAATTGGCTCAACGAGCGTTCATAGGCTTCGATGAAGGTGACGACATTGTCGCGGTTCCAGAGAAAAATATCGCGCCACATTTCAGGAGAACTCGCGGCAATCCTGGTCGTGTCCCGCAGCCCACCGCCTGAATGGCCTGCCAGATCGAGCGAGGGAACTTGCCGATCGCGAATCTCAGACAGGGCATTGATCAAGGCAAAGGCTGCCACATGAGGCAGATGGCTGACTGCTCCGAGGATCTTATCATGGAGGTGGGCATCCATCGTGAGCACCACCGAGCCGGTCTCTTGCCACATCGTTCGGACCTGCTCAAGCGCCTGGGGATCCGTCGTTTTTGTCGGAGTGATGATACAGCGTGCACCGACAAAAAGCTGATCCGATCCGGCTGCCACACCGGTCTTTTCCTTACCGGCAATGGGATGGGCTCCGATAAAATGGACACCGGCCGGCATGGCTCGTTCAGCCTGTTCCACCAGCAGACCCTTCACGCTTCCAACATCGGTCACAATCGCGCCTTTTTTCAAGCAAGACGCCCACTCGGTCAGATGCCGGTCGTATGTATCGACCGGCGTGGCCAGTACGACCAGATCGGCATCCCTCACACCGTCTTTGGAATCGACGACGTAGCGGTCGATCGCGCCCAGCTCGACCGCCGTTTTCAAGTTTTCGACTCGCCTCCCAACCCCGATGACCCTTGTCGCCAACCCCTTTCGGCGTAGAATCATCCCCAGCGATCCGCCGATCAGCCCGACTCCGATAATCGTCACTTGGGTGAAATGCAGCGCCATGCTTCTCGTTGGACCGAGGTCGCCCCTCAATCCTGATTCCTTCAAGCCCGGTCCTTCCGACTACAGTTCCCGACCGACCGCCACTGCGATTTTCCCCATGTCCCGCATCAGCTCTTTGAACTGGCTTGGCTTAATGGATTCTTCACCGTCGCACAGAGCACATTCCGGGTTCGAATGGACTTCGATCAGAATGCCGTCCGCTCCCGCGGCCACTGCGGCCTTCGACATCGGTGCTACCAGATTCCACTTGCCGGTGGCATGGCTGGGATCGACGATGACGGGCAAATGCGAAAGTTCCTTCAATGTCGGAACGGCAGCGAGATCGAGCGTATTGCGGTACTGCGTTTCGAAGGTTCTGATCCCCCGTTCGCACAAGATGACGTTCTGATTCCCGCGGGACATGATGTATTCCGCCGACAGGAGGAATTCCTTGATCGTCGCCGAAAGTCCTCGCTTCAACAGGACCGGCTTGTCGTAGGCTCCAACTTCCTTGAGGAGTTCAAAATTCTGCATATTGCGGGCGCCGATCTGGATAATGTCGGCTTTTTCGAGAAACAGTTCGATGTCGCGGGTATCCAGAATTTCACTGACCACCGGCAACCCGGTTTGTTTCTTTGCCTCGACCAGGTAGTCCAATCCTTCACGTCCTAACCCCTGAAAGGAATAGGGCGAAGTCCGTGGCTTGTAGGCGCCGCCGCGTAAAATACTCGCCCCGGCCGCCTTGACCTCGTGAGCGATGCCGACCGTGATCTCGAGCCGCTCCACCGCGCAGGGTCCCGCCATAATGATCAGCTTGTTGCCGCCGATCTTCGCGCCGCCCACATCGATAATCGTACCTTCACGCTTGAACTCCCGGCTGACAAGCTTCCAAGGCGCGAGAATCGGGAGCACGCTTTCAACGCCCGGCATGGCCGTGAGCGGTTGGTTATGCAGAATGCGATCGTCGCCGACGACGCCGATGATCGTCCGTTCCTGGCCGGTCGAGAGTTGCGACTTCAGCCCCAGCTCGCGGAGCCGATCGATAATGTGGTCGACTTCCCGTTCACTAGCTTCTGGTTTTAATACAATGATCATGTTGTCCTCACCATGCGCTCAATGCGATTGGATGACCCGCTTGAGCACAGCCAAGAATTCGCTGTTTTCTTCTTCCAGACCGACGGTCACTCGAACCATAGACCCCTCGATGTGACGAACGATGATGCCCTCTCTCAGCATGGCCTCGAACAACGTACGGCCGTCTCGCCCGACATCGACATAGACAAAATTTGCTTCGCTCGGTATCGGTGAAAACCCGAGGATGGACAAGCCTTTAACTATCTGCTCCATCCCCGCTTCATTCACCGCTCGACTGCGAGCCACATGTTCGTCGTCGCCGAGGGCGGCGAGTGCGGCTCGCTGCGCCAGGCTATTGGCGTTGAAGGGAGGGCGGACTCGATTCAGGAAATTGATGATCTCCGCTGTGGCCACGCCGTACCCGATTCGCAATCCCGCGAGGCCATAGATTTTTGAAAATGTCCGCAGCACGATCACGTTCCGTCCCTGCTTCACATAGGCCATGGAGTCCGGAAACTGCCGGCTCCGGACGTACTCGAAGTAGGCTTCATCGAACACCACGACGACGTGCGACGGCACACGCGCGAGCAGCAGCTCGACTTCATCGGTTGACACCATCGTTCCGGTAGGATTATTAGGGTTACAGAGGAACAGGAGCCTCGTCCGGTCGGTGATGGCGTCCGCCATCGCCGGAAGATCGTGCCGCCATTGCTTCAACGGGATGATGATGGGCTTCCCGTGGGCTGCCGTCACTTCCATCTTGTAGATGACGAAGGTCTGATCGGCCATGACCGCTTCATCGCCCGGGGCTAGAAACGTACGGGCGAGAAGGCCCAGAATTTCATCCGATCCATTTCCGAGTATGATTTGATCCCGGTTCACCTTCCAACGGTCCGCCAGGGCTTCTCGTAGGCGGAATGCACCGCCGTCGGGATAGCGATGCAGAGTCGCAGCCCCCTCACTCAACGCGGCGAGCGCCCTTGGAGATGATCCTAATGGATTCTCGTTGGACGCCAGCTTAATGACACGTGCGAGTCCTAGTTCTCGCTGGAGTTCCTCAATCGGCTTCCCGGGAACATAGGGACTCAGCGAGGCAATATCTGGATGGATCTTCAATGACATGACATCAACTGTGGGCCGGATAGGATCCGAGGACCTTCATGAACAGGCAGCGTCCGACAATTTCATCGACGGCTTTCTTGACCCGCTCTTCCTGAATATGGCCTTCGATATCGACGAAAAAAATGTACTCCCAGGCTTTTCGTCTGGAAGGGCGCGATTCGATCTTGGTCAGGCTCAGACCATGAGAAGCAAAGGGCCTGAGAAGATCGTACAGGGCGCCGACCTTGTCTTTTACCGAGAGCATTAAGGAGGTCTTGTCTTTTCCCGTACGCTCTGGCGGCTTCTGAGAGAGGACGAGAAAGCGCGTCATGTTGTACATATTATCTTCGATGCGGGCCTTGATGACCTTCAAGCCGTACATCTGGGCCGCCAGCTCCGATGCGATAGCGGCAGCCATCTGATTCTCCACGCATAGCTCCGCCGCGCGTGCGGTGCTGGCCACTTCCGACCAAGGCACGCCGGGCAGATTCGTTTCCAGCCAATTCCGACATTGGGCAATGGCCTGGGGATGAGAATGAATCGTTTTCACCTCTTCCATCACGCCGGACTTCGACATCAAATGATGGGAGACTTCTTGAAGAACCTCGCCGTAGATCAGGAGGTCGGAATCGATGAACATATCGAGTGTGTGGGTCACGACACCTTCCGTCGTATTCTCGATCGGGACCACGCCGAAATTGGCGCGCCCCCGTTCGACCTCACTGAATACTTCCCTGATGCTATTGACCGGAATATATTGGGCAGACGATCCAAATTTCTGCATGCAAGCCATATGCGTGAACGTCGCCCTGGGGCCAAGATAGGCGACCTTCTGAGGGCCTTCGAGAGAGAGGGAGGCGGACATGATTTCTCGATAGACTGGCCGGATTGCCTCGGAGGGAAATGGCCCGGAGTTCTGCTGTACGAGGCGCTCGATTATTGCCGCTTCCCGCGCGGATGTGTGGAGATTGGCGTCCGCATCCTGCTGTTTCTTAATCTTACCGATCTCGATGACGCTTTTGGACCGCACATTCAGCAGTCGCAAAATCTCGTCATCGATGCGATCGATCTCTTGCCGGTACTTGGAAAAGTCTCCGGACACAACGATCCCCCTCTTTCCAACCTGAGGATGCGGTCATCTATTTATCGGTTGGGGTGGCACAAGCCAAGTGGGAAATGATACAGGAACCATTCCTGGCAATGCAAGGAGACCCTAGAGGTTTCAAAAGCTTGTGCGATGTATCCGTATGTTCGTATCTGCCGTCAGCAGGATGTAGCTGGGGCCTGGTTTCTCACGAGAAGAGGGGGGAAGTCGGTCTTTTGAAATGATCGAAAGCCAGCTTCGTGGCTTGACGGCCCCGACCGGTTCGCTCGAGAAAGCCGGCCTGAATCAGATAGGGCTCATGGACATCTTCGAGGGTGCCCTTGTCTTCCTGGACCGCGGCAGCCAGAGATTCCACTCCAACCGGCCCTCCGGCAAACTTGTCGATGATGGTCAGAAGAATCTGGCGATCCATCTCATCGAACCCCGCTTCATCCACGCCCAACCAGACGAGGGCCTCCTGGGCAACGGCTTGAGTTACGCGTCCCGCTGCCTTGACCTGCGCATAGTCGCGCACCCGTTTGATAAGCCGGTTGACGATGCGAGGAGTTCCTCGCGCACGACCGGCAATTTCTTGTGCTCCCCCGGAGTCGATGGGGATTCCGAGCACTCCGGCCGAGCGCGTGACGATGGTCTGCAATTCCACTGGAGAATAAAACTCCAGACGGTGGACGAGGCCAAATCGGTCCCGTAGTGGGGAGGTCAGGGCACCGGCCCTGGTGGTAGCCCCGACGAGCGTAAATTGGGGGAGATCTAATTTCACTGTCCTGGCGGCAGGTCCCTGACCGATCACGAGGTCGAGCTGATAGTCCTCCATTGCTGGGTAGAGCGCTTCCTCGACAGAGGCAGGGAGCCGGTGAATCTCGTCGATGAACAGGACATCGTGCTCTTGGAGGTTTGTCAGGATGGCGGCCAGATCTCCCGCATGGGCCAACACGAGACCGGAGGTCGAGCGGAGCGCAGCCCCCATCTCACGAGCAATGATGTGGGCAATGGTCGTTTTTCCCAACCCAGGGGGGCCATAAAAGATCGTATGATCAAGCGCTTCATTCCGCTGCTTTGCCGCCTCGATGCAGATCCGCAGAGACTCTTTCATCCGCTCCTGGCCGATGTATTCCTCTAAAGTCTGCGGACGCAGCACCGTTTCAATACTGCGCTCTTCGTCCGTGATCTGCGTACCGACAACCCGCTCGATCATCGATGGCCCCCTTGTTCTGGTCTTACCTCTTTTCGGGCGTTGGGAGGTATTTGGGTGGAGGCGGCAAGGCGCCCTGCCCCGGTGTTGCCGTACTACCGCAATCCGGCGGGCAGGTCTTACCGCCTTGAGTCGGATCCGGAAGGTTCAGCTCCATCTTTTCCAACTGACATTGTGTGAGCAGTCCACCGTCACGATTTCCACACCGAGCCGGTACTGTCGAGTTGCCGATTTCACGGTAACCCTGGGGGCAGGATCCGCAGACAGACAGCAGATTGGCCCCCAGTGGGACGCACTGTACGAGTGTGGGGTCGCCCTCTTTGCAGATTTCTTTGGCCTCGGTCACGCCAGTCGTTGCATAGCCGTCAGGACAGCTCCCACAAGTTTTGCGAATGCTTTTGGGCTCATTCGATTCTTCGGCTTGCACAGGCATTGCTCCCAGCCCCAGTAGGAGTACCACAAGCCCCAGGGGCAATTGAGTCCGGACTATTCGTTGGACCAATCTGGTCATCATTATTACCCCCTTGCCAATTCCTTCAGAGACTCACGAATCATGTCTTTGAGCGCCATAGATTCAGTGTTGGCCTTCTTCACCTGTTTCAACGCCTCTTTGGCATCTTGCGGGCGATAGCCCAAATTCACGAGGGCCGACAGGGCGTCGTCGAAGACGCCATCTTGTCCCTGCCGGGGTACGTCATTTCCTGCCGCGAGGCCAGGGTCGAGTTTTCCGATTTTGTCCTTGAGTTCCAGCACAAGGCGGCTGGCCGACTTGTTACCGATCCCTGGAACCGTCGTCAACTTCTCGACATCTCCCGACTGAATCGACGAGACCAGGTCGGACACCGGGAGGGCCGACAATACGCTGAGCGCCAGTTTGGGTCCGACGCCCGACACACTGGTCAACAGCACGAAGGCATCTTTTTCCTGCGACGTCAGAAAGCCGAATAGTTGAATCGCGTCTTCACGGACATGGGTGTGAACGCTCAGCGAGGTGCTTTCACTGAGATTGGACAACCCGTAATAGGTGCTGAGAGGGATAAACACTTCATACCCGACCCCGTGCACGTCGAGGACCAGATAGGTCGGCGCCTTGAAGGCCAATCGGCCTGTCAGTGAGGCGATCATACTCTAAGAGGCAACATGGGCTGAAGGTGTTCAGGCTGAAGGCTGAAGTGTTCGGAGCTCCGACCTTCAGCCTGAACACCTTCAGGCTGAACACCTGAGTAGCTACCGCTGTTGCTCATCCAGCAGCGGCCACTTTCTCCATCACCTCGTCAGAAATGTCAAAGTTGGCATGAACCTTCTGTACGTCGTCATGCTCATCCAAGACCTCCATCAACTTGAGCATTTGTTCCGCTGCCTTTTCCTCAAGTCTGATCGTATTTTGCGGAACGTAGGCCACCTCGGCAAACGAGGTGGCGATCTTGGCGTCGACGAGGGCCTTTTTTACCTGCTCAAAATAGTGCGGATCCGTGATGACCTCAAAGCTCTTGTCCCCCACCTTCACATCCTCGGCTCCCGCGTCGAGAACGAGAGACATCAGCGTGTCTTCGTCGACGGAGGTCTTCTCAATCGCGAGCAGCCCCTTTTTATGAAACTGCCAGGAGACGGCGCCTGCTTCCGCCATATTGCCATGATTCTTTGTGAGGAGGTTTCGTAGTTCTGCAACGGTTCGATTGCGGTTGTCACTCGTGATTTCCATCAATATGCCGGTTCCTCCAGGCCCATAGGCTTCCAGATTGAACTCTTCATAGACCAGGCCGGGCAACTCTCCCGTACCGCGCTGAATGGCTTTTTTCAGCGTATCGCCAGGCATGTTGGCTTCTTTCGCCTTCATGATGGCCAAACGCAGTCTCGGATTACCGTCTGGATCGGCGCCTGAGCGTGCCGCAATCGCCACCTCGCGGATGATTCGGGTGAAGATCTTTCCGCGTTTGACGTCCTGGGCGCCTTTATGTCGTTTGACCGTTGCCCAATGGCTATGTCCACCCATGATTACTCCATGCAGTGCGACTCAGGAGTCCGACCCTACCCGATACCATCCCGCTTGCTCAGAGCTCGTACTCGTAGCACAGGGTTTGGAAGGGTGTCAATTATGACGGGAGGCATCGGGTACAGAACTCATTACTCTGAGTAGATCAACAGCTGGACCCCGATGAGTAGGATCAATCCAGCCCAGAGTAACTCCCATCGGGAGGACCGACCCAGCCATGGGGAGCGGAACCAATCGGATAGGAGTTTACAGGAGCCGGCGGTCACGGACATCGAGCCCATGATCATATGGTCCAGAGCGATCTTATCAGCCGAAGGATGAAGACCGTGCGAGTGGCCGAACAGCATTAGCCCCCCGATGATGGCAAACGATGGCAGGGGTGGGACCCAGACCGCATGGCCAATCCATCCAAGTCGACGGAGCAGCTCGACGGTCCCTACCGTTAACGACAGGAGGGCGTAACTCTTATGCTGAAAGATCTCCAAGTCACTGCCGAAAAACGTCTGCACGAAACCGAGCGAACCCATCGGCCAGGCTTCATGGTCGCTCCAGACGAAGAGATAAAATCCTGCCGTGAGTAAGGCTCCGGGAAGAAGAAATCTGGTCCAAGCCCAGAATGGTATTGCCAGCGCCTGGCGAAGCTCGCTGAGACCGATGATGAGCACCAACAATCCGGTAAGGTGGTGATTAAACTCCGAATAGGCCACGCCTTGGGCTGAGCCCTCCCACCCACTACTGCTCGCTCCATGATGAGCGTGCTCATACGGATGTCGGTTTTCGCTCGGCTGGGCGTAGAGGGGAGCTGTGTTCACGGGCAGAGGAATGGTACAGAGGATGGCCAGGAGGATTGCCATCGTTACGTTCGTTAACTGGAGCCCTGCCCACGACGGAAATTGTCGTTGCATCATGAGTGAAATTAGCTGGCGCGGTGAGTGGTGATGAGGAGGGATCCGAGCTGGCGGAGTCGTTGAAAATATGGCTGGTATCCTTCCTCAACCTCGTCAGTCAGGGTATCCAGATCCGCGATACAGTCTTCAAGGATTCCAATCCGCTGAACATCAAGCCCTTCGGGAGTATCAAGAAAGTACACGACGCATCCGCTAATCACGGTATCCAGGGTCATCAGCGGCCCCTCATGTTGGCCTCCTACCTGAGGCCAGCGGTCGTTTTTGTGGTCTTCCCAGAGAGACAGTACAACGTTTCGATCCATCCCAAAGTCCTCTTTAATCCCGCCTGACTCAGATTCAACCCATCTACCCTAGCGCAGAGAGCAACGGGGTCGCAAGCTTACAGGGACCAAATCCCGTACGTAACAGGTGAAACTCATGGATAGAGTCCACGATGGAGGTGAGCTTGAGCCACTTTATCGATCCCGCTCATCAGGGCGGCCATACGCATGGAGGTATGTTTGGCGACGGAGAACTGTAATGTTCGATGGAAGGCGGAGGTTAGAATATCCTGCAAACGCTCCTGGATATCCGTCGCTTTCCAGAAAAAGCGCTGCACATCCTGCACCCACTCGAAGTAGGAGACGATGACACCGCCGGAGTTAGCCAGGATATCGGGAATGATAAAGACTCCCTGGTCCTGCAGGATGCGATCGGCCTCCAGGGTCGTCGGACCGTTTGCCCCTTCGGCGAGAATCCGGCAGCGTAGCTTTGTGGCATTGCGTTCGGTGATCTGCTCGGAGAGTGCAGCGGGAACCAGGACGGTGCAGTCGAGTTGCAGCAATTCGTCATTGGAGAGCCAGTCTCCCAGTTTAGTGTCGCGGAGGGATTGCCCTTTTGTTTTGTAGCGTGCGAGAAGTTCAGGGATATCCAAACCGTTCGAATTATGGATGCCGCCATGCACGTCGCTCACGGCGATCACTCGTGCGCCGCATTCCTGCATGATGCGGGCCGTATGGGCTCCGACGTTACCGAACCCCTGTATGGCTACGGTGGTGTTCCGAATGTCGAGCTTGAGGTGGCGAAGCGCTTCCAAAGTGACATAGACCACTCCGCGGCCAGTGGCCTCCTCACGCCCCAGGCTTCCTCCGATCGATAAAGGCTTGCCCGTGACGACGCCGGGCACTGCATACCCGACTTGCTGGCTGTATGTATCCATGATCCAGGCCATCACCTGAGCGTCTGTGCCGACATCCGGGGCCGGCACGTCTTTGTCTGGCCCGATCAAGGGGAAGATCTCCGCTGCATAGCGCCGAGTCAATCGTTGTAATTCCGGTCGTGACAACTGTTTCGGGTTGATCGCGATGCCGCCTTTGGCTCCGCCATAAGGCAGGTCGGCTAACGCGCATTTCCAGGTCATCCACATGGCGAGAGCGGCGACTTCACCAAGATTCACCTCCTGGTGGTAGCGGATGCCGCCTTTTGTAGGCCCGCGGGCAGAATCGTGCTGCACACGATAACCGGTATAGACCTCGACGCGGCCGTCATCCATCCGGACTGGCAGGCTGAGAATCAGCGATCTCTGTGGAAGCTTCAGCCGCTCACGTAAATTATGATCAAGCTCCATGGCCTCGGCCGCTTGATCGAACTGTGCAACTGCCAATCGGAAGGTCGGTGTCTCGAGTTCATGCATGTGAATGTTCCTTTGGTCAGGTGCGCTGTGAGGATGTCGATGCAAGAGAATGGCAGTGCTGCTCCCGCTCCATGATGTCGGGGGAGAGATCCATCCATTGGATATTGAATACTCGCGAGAACTCCTGCGCGATCTGCTGCGCAACGGCTGAAGGCGACAGGGCTGATTGCTTTACCTCGGCCATGGAGGTGATGGGGCACTGCGCCAGGCCGCAGGGCATGATATGGGAGAAAGGGGAGAGGTCCAGATCGACGTTGAGCGCAAAGCCATGAATCGTGACTCCATGATCGATCCGTACTCCGATTGCGGCGATCTTTGCATCAGCCAGCTTCCAACGCACCCAGACGCCGGGTTTCTTTTCGAGGCGATAGCCCTCAATCCCCCATCGCAAAAGTGTATGGATCAAGACCTCCTCCAACTTCCGCACATACTGTTTCGGCCCTGAACAATAGCGCGACAGCTTGAGGATGGGATAGCCCACGACCTGCCCAGGTCCATGATAGGTAATTGAGCCGCCACGATCTACGGAGTGAAGGTTGGCGCCTGTCCGGCGGAGGGTTTCTTCTCCGCAGTTCCAATGTGCTGGCTGGGTGGTACGCCCTAGGGTATAGGTCGGCGAGTGCTCAAGAAGCAATAAGACATCTTCTCGCTTATCCGTCATCCGGTCTTGATGTAACTGTTTCTGAATGGTCCAGGCCTCAGCATAGGGGACCGGTTCAGAAAACCGGAGGAGCATACCCGCTTGCATGGTACCTGTCGGGAGATGATTGCTTCCCTCTCCTGGGAAAGCCTGATTTGGGTATGGTCTATCTGTGAGACTCATGGGGCCTCGTCTACTCGAGTGGGCCTCATTGTCGCATAAGCGCTGTCAGGGTGAAAGTCGCAGAATAGAAAAGGGGCGAGGATCGTCCTCGCCCCGTTCTGTTTCATGGGTCCGGGTCTTACTGGATGGCGGCAAACATTTCTTTGACCTGGGGGGTCTTCAGTTTTTTTAGCGCTTTCGCTTCGATCTGGCGAATCCGTTCTCTCGTGACCGAGAGGCTCTGTCCCACCTGCTCCAGCGTGCAGGCCTCATCATGACCGATACCGAAGCGCAACCGGATGACGGTTTGCTCCCGGGGCGTGAGCGTGCCGAGAATACGTTCGAGCTGGTGCGACAGTTCCGTCCGGTGCACATGGGCATCGGGTGGGATCGCTTGCAGGTCCGGAAGCAGTTCTCCAAACTCCGTGCTTCCGTCTCCCACCGATTTCTCCAGGGCAACCGGCTCCTGAAAGGCCTGCATGGTTTCGTGGAGTCGATCAGGTCTCATTCGTAGCACCCGCGCCACTTCTTCGAGCCGCGCCGGACGGCCCAGCTGTTGTCCGAGTCGTCTGGTCACGCGGAGGATGCGGTGCGAGGCCTCAGTCTGGTGAACCGGAATGCGAATGGTCCGCGATTGATCCGCCAGCGCGCGCGTGATGCCTTGACGGATCCACCAGGTAGCATAGGTGCTGAACTTGAACCCCTTGCGGTACTGGTAACGCTCGGCCGCTTTCATCAATCCGATGTTTCCTTCTTGCACGAGATCCAGCAACGTCAGGCCCCGGCCTGTGTAATGTTTTGCGATATCCACGACGAGCCGCAGATTGCAGCGCACCAACTCGTCTTTCGCCCGTTCGAGCACGATCCGAGCGGAGCGGAGGGTAGCCAACTCTTCCTTGAGTTGCTTGGCGATGGTAAGCGGAAGTTTCTGCTGCCCTGTTCCCTGTTCGATCATCTCGGTGAGACTCTGCTCCGCCTTATCGATTGCGGTCGCTGAAAGTCCGCTCAAGCCTCTGACCATTTGGAGCGTGCGTTGCGCCACGAGCACGGAGTCCGAACGTTTGAGCCGGCGGAAGACTTGTATGGCATGGCGTAAGGCTTTCCGGATGGAGCTCGTTCCGATATCGATCCTCTTCGCCAGCTCGATTTCTTCTTCTCTGGTCAGGAGGGCACGTTCGCCGAAGGAACTAAAGTAGAGCGATTCCAACATGAAGGGGCCACTGCTCATGGCCGTACGAGTGACCCTGTTCGTCGGCTCCTCAGATTGTTCCTCTTCGGATGTATCTCGACCGATCGCATCCAACAGGTCGCTTGCCTCAGGATCGTCGGCATCGACATCCTTTACAATCGTGACGGACTCTTCTGGCTCAGGGCTTGGGAATAGATGTTCTTTCATGTCATCGCCCCTCCTCTGGCTATCTGATGGCTTGTTCCGCATGGTCGCGATCTCAAGAGGTTCACGTTTTTCCGTACCAATCTATGAGAGACAACGATCTGTCAAACGATTCATTCCAGGCTTTGTCGTATCGTGTTGTCCCGTTAACTCTCTACGTAGCAAGTCCTATGCTGGATTGCTCATAAGAACGGTGGATCACGATCGCAAGGAAAAGACAGCACTATTAAAGCGTTCTAATGAGAAAATTCGCGGTGGGGTGAGGCAACATTGCTGCAGGTGTGGAGGGGTTGATATAGCGCCCTGCGAGATTGCCACATTATTTATTTTCAGGTCATCACCGGCCCTTTGTCTTGTTGAAAACCCGGTACAGCGCTTCTAGAATGGTCCCCCGATGTCATATCTCCAGTCAGGCGAACGGATCCACCTAGTCGACAAGAAAGGGCGGCAGTATGCTCTGACCCTGAAGGCCGGAGATCTGTACCAACTGAGCGGTCACAAAATTGCTCACGACGATCTCATTGGAAAGTCCGATGGTTCCCTCGTCACGCTCTCCGGTAACAAGACGATGTTGGCGCTCAAGCCGACGTTCGGCGACTATGTGCTGAAGATGCCGCGTGGTGCGCAGGTGCTCTATCCAAAGGACCTTGCGCTCATTCCTATGTGGGCGGATGTCTATCCAGGCGCGCGGGTATTCGAAGCGGGGACCGGCTCCGGGGCCTTGACCATGGCTCTTTTGCGCGCCGTCGGGCTGCGGGGCTTAGTGGTGACTTACGAAGCCCGTGAGGATTTCGCGCGAACGGCGATGACGAATATTGAACGATATATGGGTCCGGTGCCGAATCTCATCCCGCTTCGAAGGAACGCATACGAGGGAATCAGTTTGCTCGACGATGGTTTGCTCTTCGATCGCCTCGTCCTGGATCTTCCAGAGCCTTGGCAGGTGGTACCGCATGCCGCGCAGGTCCTTCGTTCCGGCGGCATGTATTTGAGTTTCGTTCCTACGGTCCCTCAAGTGGTGCAGACGGTTGAGGCTCTTGAGCGAGCGATGGTCTTCGGCATGGTTGAAACGTTTGAAACCCTGTTGAGAACCTGGTCGATTCAGGGTCGTAGCGTGCGTCCGGATCACCGGATGGTCGCCCATTCAGGATTCATTACGGTGGCGAGAAAAATTGAATCCGGCTTGTGGCCCGCCGCTCAGGCTGCTGGGTCTGTCGGTGAGTCCACAGACATTTCCGAAGAGCGGGAGGATGACGAGCGATGAAACGGTTAAGTGGAAAGGTAGCGGTCGTCACAGGAGGCAACGCCGGTATCGGTGAAGCGATCGCGAAAGCCTTTGCGCGCGAGGGGGCATCGGTCGTGATCACGGGGAGACGACAAGGAGAGCTGTACCGGGTCGTGAACGACATCGCGAAGGAGCAGGGAAAGGTGTTCGCCGTTGTCGGTTCGGTGACAGATGAATCCCATGTCCAGGAAACGGTGCGTCAGGCGGTGCAGCAGTTCGGACGGCTCGACATCCTCGTCAACAATGCCGGAGTGGGGGACTTTGGGAAGCGCCTGCACGAGATCGATGACCGGACCTGGGCGCAGGTCCTTGACGTCAACTTGAATGGGGTGTTCCGCATGACCCGAGCCGCTCTGCCGCAGATGTTGAAGCAGGGGAAGGGTGCGATCATCAATATCTCCTCTATCGCGAGCCTGGTTGGGCTTCCCACATTGCCGGCCTATGCCGCTTCCAAGGGAGCGCTCGATGCGATGACCAGAGCCCTTGCGGTCGACTATGCCAAGGAGGGCATTCGCTGCAACGTGGTGAATCCAGGACTCGTCGATACGCCAATGGCCGCTCCGCTGATGGGCAATCCCGAACAACTGGACCCCATTCTCGCTCACTATCCTATCCGTCGAGCCGGGAAACCGGAAGAGGTGGCCAATATGGTCCTCTATCTAGCCTCCGACGAGGCAGCCTGGGTAACAGGCGGGACCTTTCCGATCGATGGAGGCATGACCATCTCCTGAGGCAATACCCCTTGCAATGGTAATGATTGCATTTGTGGGCTGGGTCCACGTCAGTTGTGAGTCCTCAAATCTATGGAAATCAACGCTCATACTCAGTTCTGCGGCGTCATCGGCAGTCCGGTCGAACATTCACTCTCACCCGCTATTCACAATGCCGCGTTCCAGAAACTCGGGCTGAATTTTGTCTATCTGGCATTCCCTGTGGAGGTGATCGGCGATGCGATCAAGGGTCTTCGCGCTCTGGGAAACTTTCGCGGCGCCAGCGTGACCATTCCCCACAAAGTGGCAGCCGTTCCGTTTCTAGACACGATCGAGCCGACGGCACGCCATATCGGTGCGATCAATACCATCGTGGCTACGGGTGGAACCCTCACGGGGTATAACACCGATGCGACCGGTGCCTTGCGGGCGCTTCGTGAAGGTGCAGTTGCCTTGAAAGGGCGTCAAGTCGTCATACTGGGATCAGGCGGCGCTGCCCGAGCGATTGCATTCGCGCTCGGAGCGGAGGCTGAGATCGATCGTTTGACTGTACTTGGAATCGACGACCAGGAGCGAGCAGCCTTGGCACGAGACCTTGAGTCGAAGACGAGAATAACCGTGCAGGAATCGTTTCTTGATGAACCAACGTTGCAAAAGGTTCTGCCGGCTGCTCATGTGCTGATCCATTGCACACCGATGGGTATGTCGCCCAAAGTGCACGCGACCTCCGTGCCGGCGACATTACTGCATGCGGGACTGACGGTCATGGATATTGTCTACAACCCTCGGGACACCCAGTTGCTGAAAGATGCCAAGGCGGCAGGTTGCCGTGTGATTCCAGGGCTTGAAATGTTCCTTCATCAAGCCGCGGCGCAGTTCGAGCTTTGGACCAATCAGGCTGCTCCTACCGATGTGATGCGTTCCGTCTTGGAATCCCGCTTCTCATGAATATCGTCCTGATCGGTTATCGGGGTACCGGCAAGAGCGCGGTGGGCAGACTGCTTGCCGCGCGATTGGGACGAGAGCTCCTGTCCACCGACGCAGAGATTGTGAAACGTGCGCAGCGTTCGATTCCGGAGATCGTTGCTCAAGAGGGATGGGAATATTTTCGCGATCTGGAGTCTGCTATCTGCCGGGAACTTGCCGATCGCGACGGGCTTGTGATCGACACTGGCGGTGGAGCGATCCTGCGCGCACAGAACGTCGAGATGCTGAAGAAGGGCGGCACCGTATTTTGGCTGACGGCTTCCGTCGAGACGATTGTGAAACGCATCGGCGGTGACAATCAGCGGCCCTCATTGACAGGGAGCAAGTCGTTCGTCGATGAAATTCAGGACGTGTTGCGGGAGCGGACACCGAAATATCAAGCGGCAGCCGACCATAGTATTGCGACCGACGATCGATCGATCAATCAGCTGGTTGAAACGCTACTCACGTTGGTGTGAGCAGGCTTGATTCTCATGCCAGCCCTGTCAAGAAGGAGGCACTGTCGTTGCCTCATCCTTGACAGGCTGCTGTTCGAAGTGTTTGAAATAGCCACCTGCGCCCGTAGCTCAATGGATAGAGCATCGGACTTCGGATCCGAGGGTTGGGGGTTCAAGTCCCTCCGGGCGCACCAACTATGAAAAGTACTGTGTCTCCGGCGCAGGTGCGTTCCCCCGCCTCATCGAAACCATGACGATCCTGTTTGAGGAAAGCTTTTTCCTCGGTGTGAGGCAGTGCAGTTCTTCGTGGAAACGATGGCCCTCAATAAGTCACGACGATGGTTATGGATGCCATGCGTGAATCCAAGCCTCGTTATGGAGGTCTGTCTTAATCAGGCTACCACTTGCCGTCGGGGTTGGGCCACTTCTGCAGAACCATCTGGATGAGCCAGTTTGCCCAGGGATGGACAGGGGTCCATCATGGATAGGTAGTGTTGTAGACTTGTCTGGTGGAGGGTATTGACGCGAACAAATTCAACGCCAAACAGCCCAAGAGCATTCCACTTGACAATGGCAACTTGAATCTCGATCGAAGTATCTCGGTTAGGAATCTGTACGAGCAGATGCAGCTCTTGCCCCTTCTCCGGAGCCTGTGCCACGGCGATCACACATCCGTTTCTACTGAGATTGACGATCTCGCCTTTGGTGTGGAACAGTTCGCCGAAAATCAGCACTGGTACCACAGTCAAGACCCGCCGGTGTGTTCGATGTTCCCAGGACATGAGTAAGCCCTCTCCAGTTGCTAGAGCGACGATTCATGCGGAGCGCGTTGCCCAACCCTTTGGGCTCGCCTGTAAGGCAGCCGGCCGACAGAGTAATGATGCTCTGGTGACCCGTATTTCCATGTGACGAAGAATAGCCGTATGTTCGGGAGAGCGAAATTCCCCGTGAGAGGTACTACGAAGGAGGGGGGGCCAGGTTTTCCCCAGCCCTGGAAGGCGTTCCAGAGTTGGTTTCTAGAAGATGATGCGGATGGTAGTTATCGAGCAGCCACAACGGAGCCCCCCCCTTGACCCTCACAGAGAACCTGCGTACAAGCAGGGGGTCCTGCGAGGTTACGACCGATGAAGCTGATCAAGAAGCGATCCCAAAAGATAGGTCTCCCCCCTGGCACTCTTGTCCATATCGGCGAAAAGAAAACAGACAAGGTCACGATCAGGGCCTTCGACTATTCCGGCACCCGTTGCGACGAACGCCAGGACCTGTCGCTCGATGACCTCGTGCCACCGACCGATGAATCCGTCACCTGGGTGGATGTCGGGGGCGTGCACAAGATGGAAATCCTGGAATCGTTCGGGAAACAGTTTCAGCTCCATCCCCTGCTCCTCGAAGACATCGCCAATACCGATCAGCGGCCGAAACTCGACGATTATGAAACCTGCTTGTTTCTCGTGATGAAGATGCTCTCAGTGTCCGACCGGCAGGATATCGTCGTCGAGCAGGTGAGTTTGGTTTTCGGACGGAACTTTGTGCTGTCCTTTCAAGAAAACGGGACCGATGTTTTCACCCCGGTGCGGGACCGTCTTCGTGGCGGTAAAGGACGTCTGCGGCAATCCGGGGCCGATTACCTGCTCTATGCTCTGATCGACGCGATCGTGGATCAATACTTCACGGTGCTGGAGGTCTTAGGCGAAAAGATCGAAGCGCTGCAAGATCTGGTGGTCAGCGACCCTAAGCCGGAGACGCTGCGCCAGATTCATGCTCTCAAAGGGCAGCTGCTGTTTCTGCGTCGGGCGGTGTGGCCCCTGCGTGAAGCGACGAACAGTCTCTCCCGATCGGACTCCCCCTTCCTGCGTGAAGCGACGAGGGTATTCTTCCGCGATGTGTACGATCACGTGGTTCAGATCGTGGATACGATCGAGACGCTTCGCGAAATGGTCTCGGCCAGTCTCGATATTTATCTGTCGAGCATCAGCTATCGTTTGAACGCCGTGATGAAAGTTCTGACGATCATTACGACGATTTTCATGCCGCTGACCTTCATTGTCGGTATCTACGGGATGAACTTCGAGCATATGCCGGAGTTGAAGTGGGAATGGGGCTATCCGCTGGTGCTCTGTGTGATGGTAGCGATCGCGATCGCCATGCTGGGGTTTTTCATACGGAAACGGTGGATCTGACAGTTCGGTGACAATGGGTGGAGGAAGCGATGAGGAGACGACGGTTTCTCGCCGTCACGATAGGTACGCTGCTGCTTGGCTGGCTGATTGTGGCAGCAGATGCGCCAGGAGCACAGACCGATCTGTCGGGAGTCGTCCAGAGCTCTGGTAAAGCTTTGTCGGCAGAACAGCGGTTCGTCATCCTGCCTCTCTTCAATGGTGATGCGGTGTTGGATCATGAAACGGGCCTCGTCTGGGAGACGGCCCCTCAGGCAACGACTGCCAGATGGAGTGCGGCCCGGCGTCTGTGTGTCGAGAAAAGTGTGGGAGGTCAGAAAGGCTGGCGTCTGCCTTCCTTGTCAGAGTTGCGCAGTCTGGTGGACCCCTCCATTCCCCCTCCAGGTCCGACTCTTTCGTCCGGCCATCCCTTTCGGACTGTCCAGTCGGCTGTCTATTGGTCGGAGACGAGGGTGGGTGATAATCCCTCGGGCGCCTGGGCCGTGCATTTTGGGTTGGGCGGCGGATCGGTCTTCATCAATTGGGCCCATGCCGTTCAAGTCTGGTGCGTCCATGGCGGCAAGAATGCGGAGCAGCATTGAACTAAGGCGCGAGCCTATTCGGTGATTTCGACGCGATCGACGAAATAGGCGGTCTCGCCGAAGCAGGTGGTGGGGAGGTAGCGAAATTCTTTGTAGTGCAGAACCAATCGTTTCCCCATAGCTTCCGAGAGCTGCGAGGCGACTTTTCCATCCCGGACTGAAAAGGACCACAGGATGGGGGCGACGCCCGGCACAGTCGTCATAGCCAGATCCCCCTCGTGCGTTTTGCAAATCCAGCCCTTGTGGGAGAATTTCTGAATGTAGCCGGCCCGACTGCCGTCGGAATAGCTATAGTTGAAGGCGATGAGTAGATAGCCTGCTCCAATGAAGCATGCCAGAAGGATTACGAGGAACAGTGTTTTCATCACGCGTTACCCTGATTATAGTGAAGGTCTGCAAATAGCCAGGGGGCTTCTGTCTTTCGCCGAATCTCGTACGTGGTGATGCTTGCCTCGTGCTGCAGTGTCAAGCCGATCGCGTCAAGACCTCGAAACAAACAGTCTTTTCGGAAGGGGTCGATCTCAAAGCGAGAGCGCATACCGTCCGGGGTCGTCACCATCTGATTTCCGAGGTCCACCGTGAGTCGGTATCCGGGCGTCGCCAGGCAGTCGTGCATCATCGCCAGGACCTCGTCGGCTTTTAACGCGACAGGCAGTATGCCGTTTTGGAAGCAGTTGTTGTAGAAGATATCGGCGAAGCTCGATGCGATGACACAACGAAAGCCCTGGTCGAGGAGCGCCCATGGCGCATGTTCACGCGACGATCCGCACCCGAAATTATCGCGAGTCAGGAGAATGGTCGCGCCCTGAAAGCGCGGTTGATTCAAAAAGAACATCGGGTCCTGTGAACCGTCCTTCTGCTTGCGCCAATCATAGAACAGGCCTTCGCGGAGCCCGGTGCGCTTGATCGTCTTGAGGAATTGTTTCGGGATGATTTGATCGGTATCGACATTGACTCGGTCCAACGGCGCGACCAGACCTGTCATGGCAGTAAAGGCTTGCATAGGTCCTCTATTTCCAGGTTCGGATATCGACGAAATGTCCCTCGACGGCGGCTGCTACCGCCATGGCAGGAGAGACGAGATGTGTGCGGCCGCCGGCACCCTGGCGCCCTTCGAAATTTCGATTGCTGGTTGAGGCGCAACGTTCTCCCGGCTGCAATACGTCTGCATTCATCGCCAGACACATGCTGCACCCGGCCTCGCGCCACTCGAATCCCGCTTCTTTGAACAGGCGGTCGAGCCCCTCCTGCTCCGCCTGTTGTTTTACCAGGCCGGAACCAGGCACTACCATCGCCCGCACTCCTGTGGCGACGCGCTTGCCCTTGGCCAAACTGGCTGCAAGGCGGAGGTCCTCGATGCGTGAATTGGTGCAGGATCCGATGAAGACCGTATCGATCTTGATATCGGTCATGGGGATGTTCGGCAGGAGGTCCATGTATTCCAATGCCCGCGTCGTTGCCTGGCGCTGGTTCTCGTCTGTGATCATACGTGGGTCCGGGACTCGTTGATCGATTCCGGTCACCATCCCAGGATTTGTCCCCCAGCTGACTTGCGGTGCGATGTCTTCAGCCCGCATCGTGACGGTCATATCGTAGGTTGCGTTCGCATCGGTTTTGAGCTGCCGCCAAGCGTTTACGGCCTGTTCGAACAGCTCTCCCTTCGGCGCCAAGGGACGTCCTTTGATATAGGCGATGGTGGTTTCGTCCGGTGCGACCATCCCTGCCCGTGCGCCGCCCTCGATCGACATGTTGCAGAGCGTCATGCGCCCTTCCATGCTGAGGGCTCTGATGGCCGAACCAGTGTACTCGATGACATAGCCGGTTCCTCCTGCTGTGCCGATCTTACCGATAATTGCGAGGATGATGTCCTTCGCGGAACAAAAATTCGACAGGGTTCCCTCGATGCGGACTTCCATGGTCTTGGGTCGTTTCTGCACCAAACACTGGGTGGCCAGCACATGCTCCACTTCGCTGGTGCCGATGCCGAAAGCCAAGGCTCCGAAGGCGCCGTGCGTCGAGGTGTGGGAGTCGCCGCAGACGATGGTTGTCCCTGGAAGGGTAAAGCCCTGTTCAGGTCCGATCACATGCACGACTCCTTGGCGGATGTCATTCATGTCGAAGAGTGTGATGTCGAAGTCACGGCAATTTTCTTCGAGCGTCTGGATCTGTTTCGCACTGAGCGGGTCGGCGATACCTATGGTCCGGTCAGTGGTCGGGACATTGTGATCGGGTACAGCCAACGTGGCCACAGGACGTCGAGGCCGGCGGCCGGAAAGCTTGAGCCCCTCAAATGCTTGCGGCGATGTTACTTCGTGGACGAGCTGACGATCGATGTAGAGCAGCGTGGTCCCATCCGGCTCTGCTCGCACGACGTGAGATTCCCAGATTTTGTCGAAGAGGGTTTGAGCGGCCATAGCTATTCCTCGTTGATCGGTTCCATTCGGAGGGTACCTCCGAGAGAATGCACATTATACAGAGTCCTCCTATGGTCTGTACAAGAGCGTTTATCCAAATTATTGCGTTGCATGTATGAACGTGATACCACCGACTCATCGACTAGTGCGAGTGTTCATCCGTTCTCCGATACAAAAGGATTCATTGTGACACCTCAGATATGGACCAATCCAACGGTTGTGGACTGGTCGCAACTGCTCCTCAACAGTTATAGCCACTGGATCGGGCGTGAACTGCTCGAACGAGCCGGCGATCCTGCCTATCAGGCTCATGCTCTCTTTCTGTCACCCTTCATCGTCGTCTCTCACGGGATGGAAGAAGACCCTCTCATCAATTATGGTAATCAGGCAGCGTTGGAGCTCTGGGAGATGACCTGGGAAGACCTGACAAGGACTCCGTCACGACTGACAGCGGAGCCGGTAAACCGGGCTGAACGTGAATGGATGTTAGAGCAGGCTAGAACCCGTGGCTACCTCGACACCTATCAAGGTGTGAGAGTGACGTCGACAGGACGTCGCTTTCTCGTCGAGAATGCCATCATCTGGAACGTGGTGGATGCAGAGGGACAGAGGGTTGGGCAGGCCGCGACATTCATGCATTGGACTTGGTTGAGCTGACAAATGTTAGAAAGGGAAATACATATCGAGCCCTCCATAGGTTCCGCTGTGAAAGGTTGTGTTGTTCTGGTACCCCCCCCTGACGAGTAAGGACACTTTACCGATCTGAACTTCGGCGACCGGCCCTGTCATGACCGCTCGAAAATCGGCGTTGCCCATTCCCGTCACATCCCAGCCGGCATAGGTTGCGCAACAGCTCTCATCGGGCTTATAGACCAGACCCTTTCCCCTCAGGCGACTCCAGAAGAAATTATCGAGATCGGCGTACGATCCGATCGCGTGGAGATTCCACTTCTCCTGCCAGTAGAAAGCTTCAAGTTGGCCATAAAATCCTGCCTGATAGGTGGTTGTGTTGCTCGCATTCAGGCGCTGTTCTTCGATCCGGCGCATCTGAGGACCGGCGAGGGCCGAGAGCGCCCAGCCACCGAGTGTCTTGGTGATGCCGAGTGATGGAACAATGAACTGGACGTTGGCATCCAGGACTTGCCCGTTGGTCTTAAAGCTGTATCCAAGCCCTGCGGTCATGGCCTGTACAAACAACTCAGACCCTCCTGAGGTTTTCAAGAAGGGTGTTCGGACCCCGAGATAGGTAAAGTATTGGCTCTTATTGTCGATCTGAAATCCTGTGAAGACATCGCCTGCTCGGCTCATGGCCGGTTGGGTGATCAGGATCAGTACTGCCGTTAGGCCAAATATAAACCGCGCCATCACCCGTCCCTCTTCTTACTATTGTCTATGTGAAATCGGACTAACCGCTCTGGCCCCTACTGTTGATGGGCAAGGTTGCTTTATTGGACTATTTCAGCTTTTCAGTGCGGCAGATTGATGATGCCGCAGTTATGTAGAGACCTCAAGTATTTGGCTCAATTGGGACATTTCTCGTGGCGAGCATTGAGGTATCACCTCACCTCTTGCCTGAGAATCGCACAAATGGTGTGGGTTGGGAGGCGTGGGATTCTCCGTCGGTCGGTAAGGGGAATGGAAGATCGGCCGACCGTCAGCTCAGGGTATTGGGTCGGCCCCGCCTTCATCGTGAAGGGAGAGGGAGCGTGACATTTTTCGATGAGATTAGCGGTAGCTTCGCTTGATAGTTCGGCCAACTCGATTCCGACGACGACCTCACCGGTCATACTCTGCTGTTGGCGGACGACGCGTCCCGTCAGATTAACGGGGGAGCCATTATCTGCGGTCAGTATGATCTGTACGTGATCGAAATCGGCCATGACCGGTTTGGGAAGGACTACCGCAAGGCTTTGTTCGTTCAGGTCCAGGGCTTTCCCCTCCAGCGGCAGACCCTCAGCGATGGCAGCAGTCTCTTTGTGCAGGTTACGCCACTGTTCTTCGCCTGACTCGATACTCACAACCTGGAAGCGCACGAATGTCTTTCTTGGTTTTCGGGCCATTCCCACAGGACGAACTCTGAGCGTGACCTCGGGAAGTTCCAGCAGAGCGTCGATCAGCGAACCTTGTAGGGGGCCAGAAAAGAGCACGCTGACGCCTGTGAAGGACATGTCTTTGACTTGGCCTCTCCAGACCGAAGATGGTGTGGTGATCTGGCAGGTGGCTCCTCCCGTGAGGCGAATCATGTTTCGGCGGTTCCAGGTGAGGGGGCGCCAGGGGACGATCAGAGCCTGGAGGAGTGACCGGAGACTGCGGCCGATCCCCGGCTGAATACGATAGGAGTCTTCCCATGGGTCTGGATCCCCATAAATTTTGTCGACTAGGATCTGTCGCGTGAAGAAGTCCAACTCATCGAATTGGAGGCCCACTTCAATCCTACCTGACGGTTTTGGATCCTGTCGGACGATGCGGGCGGTAAGGGTGACCAGTACGCCCCGTGATGAGGTCAGTGCGAACTTGAAGGATTTCTGCAGCGTAAAGATTGATTGGCCCACGGTCACCGCCGCTCCCTGTTCATTTACATCGAGGACGCGCGCCGGGACTCCTTCTCCGTCCACGAACAATTGGCCGGCAAAATCACGTTTAAGCCGGAACCCCTGACGACCCTGCGCTTGCTCCCTGGCGACAAACAGGGCGATGGTGAGGAGAAGCAGGTTCACGCTTCCCCAAAAGAGGCTGACCTGTAAACCAGGATCACCAGCTCCTTGCCACCAATTCCAGCCACCCAATGTCAACCCGATGACAAGCAGACCGAACGTGATGAGATGCGGCCAGACTAAGGACAATTCGGTCGAGGAACTTTTTTTGACCCTCTGTCCTTTCGGTGTCACTTCAAATGGACGTTCTTTGTGCGGTGCGGCCAATGCCTTGAGGGCGACGACCGTGAGGGCGAAACACATGGCGACTTCATAGACATCCGACCAGAAGGGATTGCGCGATCCTCGGCTGACCGGCCGCATCACAAGTGCGGAGGCCAGGAAAAAAGAGAAAAAATAGTTCGAGAGCGATAGGACATCGGCCGTGAGCGGTGAAGTGCTGAACAGCAGGCTTGCCAGCGGCGCGACGAGACAGATCAGGCGCGGAAGACCGAAGAAGAAGTAGAAGATCGATCCGAAGTAGTCGATTCGCTGGGCCAGAGTCAGCCCGTGCTTGGTCAAGGGATTATCCTGCAGCAATACCTGAATGCATCCCATGGCCCAGCGTTTCCGCTGTTTCAAGTATCCGTCAAAGGTTTCCGGCATCAGGCCCGCCGACAGCACTTTATTGAGGTAACAGGAACGGTAGCCCCTGGCATGCAGATTCATGCTGGTATGGATGTCTTCCGTGATGGTCTGGGTCTGGAATCCCCCGATCTCCATGAGAGGCTTCCGACGGAGGAGGCCGCTGCTGCCAGCGAAGAAGGCGCTGTTGTGAGTATCGCGCCCTGCTTGCAGCGCGCGGAAGAAGAGGGCCTGTTCGTTCTTCACTTCCTCGCCCACACGCAGGTTCCGTTGGAAAATATCCGGATTGTAGAAGTGATGGGGCGTCTGTACGATCGCGACGTTCGGGTCGTCGAAAAATCCGACGGTGTCTTTGAGAAATGTTCGAGCCGGGATGTGATCGACGTCGAAGACTGCGATCAATTCTCCCTGGCTTAGCTGGAGGGCATGGTTCAGATTTCCGGCTTTTGCATGACGAGGTCGATCCGGGCGCCGGACATACTCGCAGCCCAGCGAGGCTGCCAACTGTTGGGTTTCATCGCGATGTCCGTCGTCCAGGACATAGACAGTAAATCGGTCTCGGGGATACTCCTGTGCCATACAACTGATCAAGGTCTGCCGAAGGATCGGGAGGGGCTCATCCACGACCGTCACCATGATGTCCACCGTGGGGTAGGTGGTAATGGGGGCCGGCGCCCGTTCCGTCGGTGACCAGGACTGATAGGTAAAGAAACAGAACTGGCACAGTCCGTAGAGTTCCGCCAGATAGACGGCCGATCCGAGGGCCAAACTGGCCGCATCCTCGGTGGGGATTGTATACAACAGGCGCCACAGCATATACCGGGCGTAAAGCAAGAGACTGATCGTTAACATCAGCCTCCGGCCCCGCTTCTGCTTGATGAGGAGTCCGATCACAAGCAGCGCCAGACCTGAGATTCCAAAGGCGATCGGCGTGTCGAAGAAGTCGTGGAAGACGGTCATTGAAGCAGCTCCATCACTGCGCAGTCCTCACCCGGAAAGATCTGTATCGTCGCGTCGCTTCACGATAAATATGATGAGTAGCTGAATACTAGGCCAGAAGTGGGGAAGTGCCTATCCCTACAGTCGAGGGAATACTTCTGAGTGGTGGCGGCCCGTAAGTCGTCGTATGGGAATGAAGTACTGGGAATAACTCGCGAAGGGGGCGCTGTATGCCTCAAACGTGGGGCGCGTGAGAGCCGTGCTCTCGCGTAAGCACGAGCCGGTGAGTTACCTAAGAAGCGTTAAAAAACGTTTAGCATATTGAGAGTCAATTAGGTCCAGAGTTCGAGGGGGCTTTGGTGGACGATGGCCCTGAGAATATCGCTAGTCGTCAGGATGCCGACCAAGTGACGGGAGCCGTCGAGAATCGGAATCGCGTTCACATGTCCATTCAGCATGATATGGGCGATCTCTCGTATCTCCGTCGCCGGGCTAGCGGACAAGACCCGGCTGTTCATCACATGGGTGAGTTGGTACTCGGTCCAGGGTCCCGGTGGATCAACAGATTCCAGCCCATGCGCATAGGGCAGCAGTTCGGAGTTCGATACCATTCCGATCAACGTGCCATGAACTGACGTCACAGGGAGATGGTGGATCCCCTTGTGTTGCATCATCGTCCAGGCCTCCAGCAACGTAGAGTCGGATGGCAATGAGGTGACGGGCGAGGTCATGAGGTCCTGCGCAAGGAGGGCTGGTTTCGATGCAGATGGCTGGTTGGCCTGTTGCTGGTACGCCTGCTGAGCAAGGTGTGTTGCACGGTCGGCATCCTGATGTGCTTGTTCCTTCGCGCGGTCTCGCCGATGGTCTGCGTCGGCCTGCGTTGCCGGTGGACGTGAAGATACCGGTGGCGAAGGATGTATTTCTACGATGCCACTGACCGCGCGTATAATCGGCATGACGACCTCACGGTGCCTGTATCGGGTCCCTGTTGTAAATACTTAAGCAGGCAGTCGATCGGCTCGTCATGGTCAGGGGAGAATTAAGCTGATTGCAAGTGAAATCTAGGGACGCCGGTAGGCCTTAGGCATGAGCAAGAAACTGGAACCGTGGAGAGGGATGACCATCAACGATCACCATCTCAAGGAACATCGCCTTCGGTCTGATCCATAGCCCGTAGTCACCGTAGAGTGCCCGATAGACCACAAATTCCTCCTCTGTTTCCGAATGCCGGGCCACCCCCAGCACCTCATATTCTTCGCCTTTATAGTGTCGATAGCGACCGGGCTGCACCATCGTGTATCCTTCCCTTGCCGACTCCATACTATAAAGGGAATGATCGATGAAATCACAGGGTCAGGTTTCGACGAGCAAGACACATGATGTCATCGTAATCGGCGGAGGGTCGGCTGGTTATGCGGCGGCACGGACCGCGCGCGACGCAGGCGCCGACGTGGCGATTGTCGATCAGGGTCCGCTGGGAGGGCTCTGCATTCTTCGCGGTTGCATGCCGACCAAGGCCATCCTGCGTTCCGCCGAGGTGGCGGCTCTCTTCAGAAGAGCGAAGGAGTTTGGACTCTCTTCTGGTTCGGGCAAGGCCGATCTGTCCGCAATTGTCGATAGAAAAGATCGGCTGATCCGCGAGTTTGCCGATTACCGGATTCAACAGCTTCGCGATCCGGCCTTTGTGCTCTACGAGTCTCCCGGCAAGTTTTGCTCACCCCATGAAATTGACATCGGAGGCTCCAGGGTCTCCGCGAAAACATTTATTATTGCAACCGGCTCCAGTCCGTCCGAGGTCGCCATCCCCGGTTTATCCGACGTCGATTTCTTCACGAGCGATACGATTCTGGATCTGCGCACGCAACCGGATTCCCTGTCGGTATTGGGGGCAGGGCCTGTGGCGCTCGAGCTGGGCCAGTTTTTTGCCAGGCTCGGCATGAAAGTCACGATTCTTCAGAGGGGGCGCACGATCCTGTCGCAGATGGACGAGGATGTCGGTCTGGCGCTCGAAGTTGCGTTGAAAGAGGACGGCCTCGAAGTTGTGACGGAGGCCCAGGTGCTCCGCGTCACCTGCCAAGAGGGCCGGAAATCGGTGTGGGTACAACACCATGGCCAGGAACGGATTTTCACGGCCGATGCGATTCTCCAGGCGTTAGGCCGCCGTCCCAATATTTCCGGGCTGCAGCTGGATGCCGCGGGGGTAGATGTGATGGAAGGCCGGATCGTCGTCGACGAGGCGATGCGAACATCGCAGCCGCATATCTTTGCCGTGGGCGATGTGAACGATGTGAGTCCGATCGTGCACCTCGCCATTCAACAGGGCGAGATTGCCGGGTACAATGCGACCCATGCAGGAAAACCTTCAAAAAACATCGATCATCGTCTCGATGCAGAGGTGGTCTTCACAGAGCCACAAGTAGCGGTTGTGGGGCTGAATGAACGGATCTGTCGCTCGCAGGGGCTCTCCTATATTACCGCTTCCTATCCCTTCGCAGACCATGGGAAGGCTCTCTGTCTCGGGTCATCGCAGGGCTTCGTAAAACTCCTCTGTGCGAGGCCGACAGGCGAACTCCTTGGCGCGCAGATCGTCGGTCCTGAAGCGGGTGAACTGATTCACGAACTGATTGCCGTGATGTATTACCACGGGACTGCGGCAGACCTCCTGCGCATACCCCATTATCACCCCACGCTGGCAGAAATCGTGACCTATCCAGCAGAGTCCATTGTGGAACAGTTGGGGCAGGATGAAGAGGCTTCGTAGATCCGCGTGAATCGGAGTTGAACCGACTACGCTATCCAGTGTAGCGTACTCCCCATGGGCATACTGAACGAGCCGGCTCGGATCAATTTGCGGATGACCGGCATGATCGCGCGATCCGTGGGGATTGTGGCGATTGCGCTCGGGTTCGTCGTCGGGATGTACGGACTGGAAAATACAGGAACAGGGTGGTTGCAGACAGCATTGGGGCTCTTGGTAACCGGGATGCTCGCTCAAGGCTACGCCCTCTACTGTTCGATCAAACGCATGCAGCAACCGCACGATAGGCCTAAGTCATGAAAGGAGCTGGTTGCTCTCTGGCTAGGGTCTGCATGCTCCTCCTTGCAGGGACGTTGCTCGCTTGCGGGGGCCCTTGGCGCGACGGCTATTTCAAAAAAGGTGTGGATCGACTCACGCAAGAGGAGGTGACGGAAACGCTCGGGCCGCCCCATACGGCGAAGACACCTGTTCTCGGAGGGGATTCAGTCTGGACCTATCGCGTGCCCTTGGCAGAAAAGGAATTGAGCCCGTTGCATTTTGCTGCTCTGGCCAGGGCCACGTCGCAGGCCACCTCTCTGATCGGAAAACCGGGGGAAGGACCCAAAGAAATGTTGTATTGCTACCGCTATATCCTGACCTTCAACGAACAGAAGATCTTGACACAGTGGAAGCGCGAAGAATGCGCGCCGGGAACCCACGATACGCTCAACGCGAAATAACATTCTGACTTCGTAAACCATGCCTGCCTGGTTGCCGCACATCGACAGCTCGATCGTTCTCGACAGCCTCAAGTCGCTTCTGCTGCTTGTGACGCTCTTCGTCACTCGGACATTGACGGTGCGCGCGATCGCCAAAAACTCGGCCCTGTCGATGGAGGCCAAGCGACGATGGGTCGTGACGACGAGAAATGTGATCCTGTTTGCATTGCTCATCGGGATGCTGGTGATTTGGGCGCATGAACTGCAGGCCCTTGCCGTGTCCCTGGTCGCATTGGCTGCTGCGCTTGTGCTGGCGACCAAAGAGTTGATTCTCTGTTGGAGCGGGGCGGCATTGCGGGTGGGAGGGAAGGTCTATTCGGTGGGTGACCGTATTCAGATTGCGGGCCATCGGGGGGTGGTCTTGGACCATGATATCTTTGCGACCAAGCTCCTCGAGATCGGGCCGGGCCAGGCATCACACCTCTATACGGGCCGCGTCACAATATTTCCGAACAGCTTGCTGTTTACCAATGCCTTGATCAAAGAGAATCCCGGTCAGGAGTATGGGCTCTATATTCTCCTGATTCCGCTCAAGGACGAGGATGACTGGCAGGATGCCGAACGGCGCCTGCTCGACGCAGCCAAGGAAGAATGTACTCTCTTTATGGATGAGGCCGGCCGTCAGATGAAGTTGTTGGAACAGACGAATCTGCTCGAGGCGCCGTCGCCGGAGCCCCGCGTTACGATCCAGCTGTCCGAGCAGGGGCGCATTCATTTGGCGTTGCGGTTCCCGGCTCCTGATCGTGGAAGATCGAGGATCGAGCAGGCGATTCTGAAAAGATTTCTGGCTGGATCACGCTGATGGCTGTTGATGAGAGAACCGGCCTTGTCGGATGAGCGCGCCGTCTTGCGTCCTTGATCTTTCACAGGGGGGTACGTATTCTTCTGATCTCCGTTGCGCTCATTGCAGCATTCAACAACTTGGCCGAATAGGGATCGGCGGCATGATCTGGACGATCACCCATGATTGATAGCATGGCCTTTGGCGCTGGGATCCTGGTCGGAGGTATCCTCGGCGGGCTGATCGTCGGATTCTGGATGGCATTCCGCCTGCGGACACATTTGCAGGCGCAATTGTCGGCGAGCAGTGAGCGGGCGCAGCGGGCAGAATCGTTGGCAGAAGAATTGCGCCGACAGGTACAACAACATAGCCTCGATCTCGACCGAACCAGGCAGGACCTTTCAGAGGCTTCCCGGGCCCGTGCAGTGGCGGAGACTCGGTCGGCAGAGGCTGCGCTCCATCTTAATGAGCAAAAGACTCTGCTGGGTCAGGCCCGGCAGGAATTGGCCGAAACCTTCCAAGCGCTCTCCGGCGAGGCCCTCAAACAGAACAACGAAGCTTTTTTGAACCTGGCTCGGAGCTCATTCGAGACACTTCAAGCAGAGGCCAAGGGCGATCTTGCCCAGCGGCAACAGGCGATCGATAGCCTGGTCAAACCCCTCCAAGATTCACTGTACCGATACGACGACCAGCTCAGGCAGTTGGAGCAATCTCGGCAAGCGGCTTATGGGGGTCTCGATCAACATCTCAAACTCCTGGCTGAGTCGCAGCAGAGGCTGCAATCGGAGACAGGCAATCTTGTGCAGGCGCTACGTGCGCCGGCTATCCGCGGCCAATGGGGCGAGATCACGCTCAAGCGTGTGGCGGAGCTGGCCGGTATGGTGGCCCATTGCGACTTTTTCGAGCAGGAATCCATCACGGTCGACAACGAACGGCTTCGTCCAGACATGGTGGTTCAGCTGCCCGGTGGGCGACAGATCATCGTAGATGCCAAGACCGTGCTGGCAGGCTATCTGGACGCGCATGAAGCCTCCACTGAAGAGCAACGTCTTGAAGGTATGCGCCGACATGCAGCGCAAGTCCGATCGCGCATGGATGAATTGAGTCTGAAAGCCTACTGGAATCAATTCGCGCAGGCGCCGGAATTCGTCGTGCTCTTCCTGCCGGGCGAACAGTTTCTTGGCGCCGCATTGGAGCATGATCCACGACTCATTGAGGATGGGTTTCTTCGGAGCGTGGTTCTCGCCACCCCAACGACACTCATGGCGCTCTTACGGGCGGTTGCTTATGGATGGAGGCAGGAGCGGCTGACCGAGCATGCAGAGGAAGCAGGGCGATTGGGCAAAGATCTTTACGAACGG
This sequence comes from Nitrospira sp. CG24E, assembly GCA_002869895.2. Lineage (GTDB taxonomy): Bacteria > Nitrospirota > Nitrospiria > Nitrospirales > Nitrospiraceae > Palsa-1315. Next base: position 128,245 of record NEWP02000033.1, read on the forward strand.
ATGGCGGTGTTGACAGAGCATTTGAACGATGTCGGGCAGGCGCTTGGGAAGAGCGTTCTGGCTTATAACAAGGCAATTGGGTCGCTTGAAACGAGAATCTTACCGGCAGCCAGACGGTTCAAGGATCTCGGGGTCTCATCGGAAAAAGACATCCCGATGTTGGACCCGGTAGAACTCGTCTCTCGCAAAGCGTTGCCGTTTGACAGCGAATAAGGAGTACCTGATGGCCGATGAGCAGGCGATGGTAGAAACCTTCCACCGGACATTTGACATCGTCGTCAACCCAGTCCCAACGGTCGCCGACGAGCGGACGCGTGAGTTACGTGTCGCCCTGATTCAGGAAGAATTCGATGAGTTGAAAGAGGCCCTTGCGGTAAAAGATCTTTCATCCATCGCTAAGGAGATGGCCGACCTGCTCTACGTGGTCTACGGCACTGCCGTGTCCTATGGCATCGACATGGGCCCAGTTTTTCGCGAAGTGCACCGATCCAACATGAGCAAAGTCGGTGGCTATAAGCGCGAAGACGGGAAGTGGGTCAAGCCGGCTACCTATTCCCCGGCCCTCATTGCACCGATTCTGGAGGAGCAAGGGCCGAGCCAGTCCAAGGTTCGTTCGACCTCGTGAGAACTGTGCCACCAAAATCCGAGCCCATTTATCCGCGTGATCTACCAAGAGGGCTTGGTCAAGGCCTTGATACCACACTCAACGCGTAGTGCGACTCTTCCTGCCCGGTATTTTCACCGGCCTATTATCGATCAAGCGAATTGAGCCAAGCCGGACTGCGCCCAAGAGTACCGCACGATCTGCGACGACGGACAGAGGTTCGAGACTATTCGGGTCGCAAACGGCCAGGTACTCGACATGAATGGTCGGTGCCTGCTCCATCGTTTGACACATAATTTGTTCGATCATCGCCACGTCGCTAATTCCACCTTCGATCATCTCCTGACCGGCTCGGAGCGCTTGAAAGAGCAGGGGAGCGATTCGACGTTCGTCAGCGCTGAGATAGATGTTGCGAGAACTCATGGCCAGCCCATCCCGCTCCCTGACAGTCGGGCGCACCTGAATCGCCACGCCGAGATTGAGATCCTCCACCAGTTGCCGAACCAGCGCCGCCTGTTGGTAATCTTTCTGGCCGAACAGGGCAAGATTGGGTCGCACGATGCCGAAAAGCTTCGTGACCACCGTGGCGACACCGGTGAAGTGATGGGGTCTGGCCGCTCCCTCCCATCGGCGCGCAAGAGCTGGAACCGTCACAATCGTTTGGAAGCCCTGGGGATACAGGGCCTGGGCTGTCGGTTCAAAACAGACATCAACTCCTTCTTCGCGGCAAAGAGCCCGATCATTGGTGATCGGGCGGGGATAAGTCGATAAGTCTTCGGTCGGGCTGAACTGCGATGGGTTGACGAAAATACTCACAACCAGCGCATCAGAGCGCAGTCGGGCGGCTCGAATGAGGGAGCGATGGCCGTCGTGCAGCGCACCCATCGTGGGAACGAATCCGATGGTCACACCTTCTCGACGCAATCGTTCGCTCCATGCAGCCATGGCTCGTGTCGTACGGATGGTCTTCATGAGCCTGGGGATGGACTGCAAGCAGGGCGTGAACCATAGCGCGTCGAGGGCTGAGGAAACAGCAGGCGAACCTCGGACTGTTTTCCCGCCTCGGAAAGCAACTGATTGATTGTGCGCCGGAGTAATGGATGGAGGAACAGCGGGTCAAGTTCGCTCAGCGGCATGAGAACAAATCGGCGCTGGTGCATGCGAGGATGTGGCACCGAGAGATCCGGTTCGTCGATTACCTGTTGGCCATAGAACAAAATATCCAGATCGATCGTTCTGGGGCCGGATCGATTGTCTTCATCCCGGCCGAGCGCCCGCTCAATCTCACGCAGGATGGTCATGAGACTTTTCGGCGTGATATCGGTCTCAAGCTGCACGACGCCATTTAGAAACCAGCCATCGCCTGGTTTGGCATGATCGTTTACCGGCTCGGTTACCCCACCCCCCCTTTTTCAGCATCCTGTCAGATTGAATACTGAAAGATCGGCTTGGCCCCAATCGCCTGAGCCAGCACGCCGCGGCGTTTGAGTTCTTCAAGGATTCGACGAGTCGCTGCATCGAAGTCTGCCGGGCCTGAGAGTACGATATCCGTGTTGGGCGGAACTTCTTCCGGCGCCTTGCTCATGTGAATGGCGATAACCGGAACTGGATGCACGAGCGTCCGAATGGCCTGCGCCGCTTCAGCATAGGCCATGCCGAAAGGATTGGTTGTCGAGACAACGATCAACCCTGTATCGACAAGCAGCCGCGCCACCTCGCCATAGCGGCGAGCCATCTCCGTCGCTTGGCCTCGCTCTCCTTCCGAAAGGTCAGCATCGAGGCCGCGTCTGAGATTCTCGCCGTCGAGCAAGTACGCATGCCGTCCGTCCGCTACAAGCCTGGCCTCGATAGTCCTGGCGAGGAAAGACTTCCCCGTATGACGCCCCCCTGTCACCAGCACAATGGCGGCCCTGTGACCATACTGCTGGGCGCGATCTTCGACGCCAACCTCACCCTTCACCCAGGCGAAATCGCGCTGCCTGGCTTCTTCGCGGAGAAACTCCTGATCGTCATGGACCAACTCTGTCACGATGCCGCCACCGGCAATGTCATACTCATCCACGAGGACAAACCGGCCCGTCGACTCAGACGACACCGAAAGGTCAAATGCGACCGGCGTTTTGGTTCGAATGGTCAATTCAGCGACCTGATTCTTATTCACCACATTGCTGCCTTGCTGCTGAGCGAGATCCATCGTGTCGATGATCCTGTGAATAGTGGCGACTTCACAGTCTACTTCCTTCGTCGCCACTCTGAGCTGATAGCGCCGCCCACGCTCCAGCGGTTTCCGGCCCAACCAGAATACATTCGCGCGTAAGGCCGTCGACACCAGCGGAAGTTGCTCCTGATGCGAGGCAACCTCTCCTCGCTCCACAAAGATCTGCTCGTCGAGCGTGACACCGACTGACTGGCCTGCATGGCCCTCTATCGGCGGAGGATCGATATTGAACGCTTCAATGGACTTGACCGTCGCACGTTTGTTCGACGGTGAAAACACCA